>NZ_JADKYM010000017.1:0-58178 GCF_015475875.1 Sphingopyxis solisilvae
CCTGTCGTTCGCCATCGCCGTGCCGCCCGCATCGGCGACGCAGGAACCGGCAAACCCGCCCGATCCGGCCGCGGCGGATCGACGTCGTGACGGTGGGTCGCGGCGATACCGTCGCTACTCTGGCGCGCCGGATGGCCTATAGCGACTATCAGGCGGAGCGTTTTCAGGTACTGAACCGGCTGACCGCGTCGAGCCGGTTGACGCCGGGGCAAAAGGTCAAAATTGTAGTATATGCCAACCGGTAAGGCTCCGGCATAAAAAAGGGGCGGTGTTACCACCGCCCCTTCTCGGTTCGAGTTGCCCGTAGATTACGGCGTGGTGGTCAGGTTTTGATCCACCTTGTTGAAGGTGCTGCTGACGCTGTTGCCAACGGCACCCATCGCGGTGATGCCGGCGACGGCGATCAGAGCGGCGATCAGGCCGTATTCGATGGCGGTCGCGGCCTTGGTGTCGCGGGCGAACTTTTTGATGAACTTCATGACTGGTCTCCTGATTTCACTTACCCTGTTGACGGTCTGGTCTGGGTCAACAATGGCTGGTTTAGGACGAATAGGTTTTGAAAATCTTAATGGCTGGCCGTGAAAGCGCCGGGCAATTGTCCGGAAAAGGGACGGCCAATCCGGTGTTACATATTGTCTTGCGCGGCGGTGGAGACATTGTTCCACATGCCGCTGGTGCTGTTGGCGACATTGCCGACGGCGCTGACGGCCGCCAGAAAGATCAGGGCGATGATCAGCCCGTATTCGACGGCTGTGGCGGCCCTGGTCGACCGCATCAGCCTGTAAAGATTGTGCATTGTTCCACCCCTGACTAAAATATAGTTCCCGAGGGTGCCGATGATCGCATAGGAAGGTTAACAATTTGTCCGTGCCGGACCCCGGAAATCCGCCGAAAACCGGCCTTGTTGTCGTCGCGGCGGCGCTCGTCGACCGCGACGGGCGCTTGCTGGTGCAGCAGCGCCCCGAAGGCCTGTCGATGGCGGGGTTGTGGGAGTTTCCGGGCGGCAAGGTCGAACCCGGCGAAACACCCGAGCGCGCCTTGATCCGCGAACTCGCCGAAGAATTGGGTGTTGACGTCGAGCAGGCGTGCCTCGCTCCGGCTTGTTTTGCGAGCGACATGCTCGGCGACCGCCACCTGCTGTTGCTGCTGTACGTCTGCCGCAAATGGCATGGTACGCCGGTGGCGCATCACGCCAGCGCGCTGCGCTGGGTACGTCCGATCGAGCTCTACGGGCTGGCCATGCCGCCAGCCGACAAGCCGCTGATCGGTCTGCTCGAGGCGCTGGTCTAACCCCCGGGTTTTAACGCAGCGGCAAGCGACGCCTTGCCGCTGCCGCGCCGCGCCGGTTGCGGCTGGTCGGGGTGCGGCGCCCAACCGCTAAAATGCACGAGGCGAAAACTCTCGGTCACCCGACCGTCGGGGTCGGCCTGCGCCGCAAAGGCCGCGGCGATGCGGCTTGTCTCGACCCGGGTCAGCGGCGGGGGGATCGACGCCAGGCGGTTCGCCAGTCCCGCGGCGCGGAGATCGCGGACAAGCGCCAACCATTGCGCATAGCGGACCGACAGCGCTTCGACATCGACAACCGGCAACGCAAAGCCGACCCGCTGGAGCAGGTTGCCGGTCGCCGACAGATCGATCTGCGGGTGCATCCGCGCGATCGGGCGCACGCCGTCGGCCATGATCGCACGGCGCAGCCGCGGCAGGCTGCCATCGCCGACAAAAGCACCGAGCAGCAGGCCGTCGGGAGCGAGCAAAGCGCGCAGGCGGACAAGGGCGCCGGGAACATCATTGACGCTGTCGAGCCCGCCCGGCCAGACGATCAAATCGAAGCTGGCGAGGGGCAGGTCAATCGTGTCGGCCTCGGTCATGATCGCGCCGGTTCTTGCCGCCAGGCGTGGCCCGGCCTCCACGACGGTCAAATTGTCGCCGATCCCGCCGAGATGCTCGACCAGCGTCTGGTCGTGTGCGCCGATCAACAGGATGCGGGCGAAGTCGCGGGTCACCATCGCCAACCGGTCAATGATCGCTTCGGACATAATCGGCGCCAGAAAATTGGCCGAGGGCGGAAGCGTCGCCATCCGGTCGCGCTGGGCGCGGTGGCGTGCGGGCGAAAATAGCTGCGGCGGGGGTTGCGACATGCGCCGCTTGTGCCCTCCCGGACGATACGGCACAAGCAGACGATGGAGGCGGCAAGCGGGGACAGCAAAGACGGTGCGGCCACGACGCCGGCGTGGGCTGGCGGACTGCGCGTCGCGGTGCGGGCAATCGTCGACTATGCGCTGCCGCCGCGTTGCCCGGGTTGCGGCGCCATTGTCGGCGAGGACCGGCAATTCTGCCTGCCGTGCTGGACCTCGCTCGATTTTCTCGACGGCCCGGGCTGCATGTATTGCTCGACACCGTTGCCCAATGCGCTGTCCGCGGCGCCGGTCGCATGCGGCGCCTGCCTGGCAAAGCCGCCGCCGTTCGAGGGCGCGCCTGCTGCCGTCGCCTATGGGCCGGTCGCGCGCACCGTGGCGTTGCGGCTGAAATACGGGCGGCGGACCGGTCATGCCCGGTTGATGGCGCAATTGATGACGCGCCCGCTGATGAGGCTGGGCAACGCGCAACAGATGCTGCTGATCCCGATACCCCTGCATCGCTGGCGGCTGTGGTCGCGCGGTTTCAACCAGGCGGCGCTGGTGGCCGATGCGCTGACGCGGGCCACTGCCGTTCCGCACGACCACCATCTATTGCTGCGCGTGAAATCGACCGCCTCGCTGCGCGGCAAGAAACGCCGCGAACGCGAAAAGGAGGTGTCGGGTGCGTTTGCACTGGCCGCCGGTGCCAAAGCGCGTCTCGCCGGACGCCATGTCGTGCTGATCGACGATGTCCACGCCAGCGGCGCCACCCTGCGCGCTGCGGCAAAGCTGTTGCGGCGCAGCGGAGCAAGCCGGGTTTCGGCGCTCACCTGGGCGCGGGTGGTTCCCGATGCGCTGATGACAAGCAACATATTTGACTTTGCATCGTTGGATTCTGATATGTCGAACCAGATGATGACAGGATCGCCGCATGGCCAAGGTTGAAATCTTCACGAAGTTCCTTTGCCCCTATTGTTCGCGGGCGAAGGCGCTGCTGGAGCGCAAGGGCGTCACATTTCAGGAAATCGACGTAACGATGGACCGCGCCGGGTTCGACGCGATGGTCGAGCGCGCGGGTGGCGGGCGCACGGTGCCGCAAATCTTCATCGACGGCAAACATATCGGGGGCAGCGACGACATGGCGGCGCTCGACGCGCGCGGCGGCCTCGATCCGCTGCTTGGTCTTGCCTGACACCGCGCGGGTTCAATGATCGTTTTTGACCTTTGCTGCACGCTTGGCGATCACCGGTTCGAGGCATGGTTTGCGAGCAGCGAGGGCTTTGCCGACCAACAGGCGCGCGGGCTGATCGGTTGTCCGGTCTGCGGCGACACCGACATCAAAAAGGCGGTCATGGCACCGCGCGTCGGGGCTAAATCAAACCAGATCGCCACCACGGAACCCGGCAAACCCGTCGATTCAGTCGCGCCGACGCAGGTGTCGCCCGACCTGATCCGCCGGGTGGTTGCAGAAATTGCCGCGAAACAGGCCGCGATGCTGCCGCAATCGCGCTGGGTCGGGCGCGATTTCGCCGACGCGGCGCGCGCGATGCACGAAGGCCGCGCGCCGGATGACCTGATCCACGGTCAGGCATCACCCGACGAGGCACAGGCGCTGCGCGATGACGGGATTGCCGCCATGCCGCTGCTGGTCCCGATCGTGCCACCTGACGCGGTCAATTAAACGCCCGGATTGACGCTGCGCGCCTGCCGCCGCTACACGAACCGCGGCCGCACCCGTAGCTCAGCAGGATAGAGCATCAGATTCCTAATCTGGGGGCCGTGGGTTCGAATCCCGCCGGGTGCACCATCTTTTCAATGGCTTAGCGCCTAAATCCCTCGAGATCGCCATTCCGCACCGTTCCGTGATTTTCCGCAGATTTCCGTGCATTCCGTCTGGCGCCGGGAGGTCCGTGCAACAAAAATGGAACAAAATCATCCCCACAACTTTGGCGACAAATGCTTCGTCGACCTCGCTTTTTCGGTAATTGTATCGGACAGTGATCCGACTGGCGCCCAGAGTACCCATTTCCTTCAATAGGCAGCAATGCCGGTGTTGCTCTTGACGCTTTGGGCCTGCCTGACGATATGCTCGAAATGACCCAAGATACTACCAAGCCCATTTTCGAAGCTTCTCGCGTGTGGAATCGCGCGGCGCATCGTCAGCCAATGCCATTGGACATCCCTGGCGGACCGCACAAGGGCGAGGTCGCCAACATGCTGCATTTACATAAGGATCGACTTTCCGCGAGCCGCGAAGCCGATATCGATGCGCGATTGTCGCGGCTTGAGGCCGCCGTCGCCGCCAGCGCATTGGAAGAGGGCGTGTCGTCCGATCTGCCTGTCGCTGAGACGAGTTCCGAGCAACCGGCAGACGCCGGCATCGCAAAATTGTCGGCACGGCGTTCGGCGGTCCAAGCCTTTGCTCTCTGCCAAGTTGCCATCACCCAGTATGAGAAGGACGTCGGTGTCTACTTCGAGCGCCATGTCGAATTCGATGCCGGTGAAAAGCGTCTATTGCTAGACGGACTGAAGCAATATGACGACGACACCGTCGATGTCATCGTGGACTTTGTTTACGTTCGGAAGGCGTATCTGGACGCCCCGGCCTACGGCAAAATGCTGCGGGAGAAGGTCGAGCTTTACCAGGTTATGACGGGGAGGCAGGCCACCGGCGTTCTGCTCATCGCGGCGGGCAAAGTGAATATGATGGAGGAATGGGCGCTTCCTTACATCAAAGCGAGTGCGATCGACAACGACGTTGGCCTTCAAATCTATTCTTGCGATCAGCTCGGTTTCCACCCTGGGGCTGTGAGTGCGGGTGTGCTTTGAGTGTTTTAGGGTAAATTGAACTTCGTCGGATTCGGCATGGGAGCTCGATGATACGATCCATTCGCTGCTCCACATGTCGGCCAATTTAGACTTGCATATTCTGCATAATATGCCTATTCTGCCTATGGAGGTCGATATGAAGCAAGCGCACTCGGCAAAATTGGCATTGACGCGAGCGATCGAGAACAAGGTCGAGCGAATGGATATGGCGGGACTGCTCCGGCTGGCCCAGACCCTTAATGTGGCTATCCCCACCGCGGCCAAGGCCGCGCGCGGTTCGGATCGCCGGGCGCAAGCGCGACCGGCTCAGGCCGATGCCAACACATTGCGCGGCAGTGGGATTGGAGCCGTCATTTCTGCGGCCGAAGGCGGAAAGCGCCTCGATGCGATTACCGTCGATGACGAGGCTGCGGATTGGATCGACAGCGAGGTTGCCGGTGCGCTCGACCTGGTCAAGAGACTCAAGATTTCTCGCGGAACGTTGGACAATTGGCGAAATGCCAAGAAGGTCATCGCTCTGCCCAAAGGGATTCGGAACTTCGTATATCCGCTTCGCCAGTTCGAGGAGCGGCGACCCGTTCCCGGAATAGACGTTGTCGCCCGATGCTTCTCAACACCAGAGGAAGCTTGGGAATGGCTCGTTCTTCCCAATCGCATGACTGGAGGAAAAGCTCCGATTGAGAGCTTGCGCGCAGGCGACATCGGCACTGTGGCTGGAGCGGCGGAAGGCGCGCTTGATTACGCGTGACCGTCAACCTCACTCAGTTGCGCCGCCGGATCACGCGCGCCCGGGTCGTGGGCTGGCCGCGCATACTGCCGAGCCGGCATCGCGCGACGCCAGCGGATGCTGGTTTCGGATCGAGCCGGTTTTCTAGCCCTTCCAGTTCGTTCCGCGTCCTTTATGCGGCGCAGGATTTCCCGACCGCCTTCGCCGAAGCCGTCGTTCGGGATCGATTCCAGGGTCGCAAGGTGCGATATCTTTACCGTCCGCATCTGGAGCAATTGTGCGTGACCGAGATTGCGTCTGCCAGTGAACTTGCGCTTCTAGACCTGCGAGGGGGCGCAACCTACGAGGCCGGTATCGACACCGACAGCAGTCGTGCCCGCCTGCATTTAGCAGGGCAGGAGCTGTCGGAGGCTGTCCACGCCGAATTGCTCGACGTTGACGGCATCCTTTTCGACTCCCGGTTGACCGGTAATTCCTGCGTTGCGATCTACGATCGAGCCTTCGCATCGCTTTCGGGTTCGACGCCGCTAGCTCTCATTCAGGCGAGCGAGCTCTCCGACGAGATCTCCCGGCTCGGCATCGTCGTCCGCCGGCGTCGCGGATATCGAACCGCATGACGGCGCGCCGATATTCACAGAGGAATGCAATTCGATGAGGGCTCGCCTTCATATTGTCTCTCCCAAACGCAACAAGCGGCTGCAGACGGGTTGGGAAGGGTTCTTTCCATATTACGCTGGCTTCCCTGAGCTGTTCGTTCGCGAAATCCTGGACAGCGCCAAACTGGAACGCGATGCCGTCATTCTTGACCCTTGGAACGGAAGCGGCACCACCACCTACACAGCGAGCATGCTCGGCTATAAGGCCTGCGGTATTGACCTTAATCCGGTGATGATCATCGTTGCCCGCGCGCGCTTGCTGCCGCACAGCGAGGCGGATCACTTACGGCCGCTCGCGGCTACCATCCTGTCGCACGCCCATTCGTCCCCGCCCACCATCGCGTCCGACGATCCGCTCCTGAACTGGTTCGAACCCGAAGCAGCCTCGTTTGTGCGGGGTATCGAGCAGAATATCAGGCGTAGCCTCATCGGCAGCATGACCAAGTCGCCGGACGGGGTCAATCTCGACAAGATTTCGGGAACGGCAGCGACACTCTATGTCGCTCTATTCGGTGCTTGCCGAAAGCTCGTTGCGCCCTTCCGCTCGTCCAACCCGACATGGCTGCGCGTCCCGAAAGCCGATGATGACCGCGTTCGGGCCTCCCAGTTCGAGATCGCACGTCAGTTTGGAAACAATGTCCGGGGAATGTCGGAGGCGCTGGCCGCAAAACGCGACGCGGATCTGATCGAGGACGCGCCGCGGCCAGGCGAATGTAAGATCTCGCTCCTAGACACCACGACGATGGCGTTGCGGCAGGAAAGCGTCGATATGGTGCTGACGTCGCCGCCCTATTGCACACGCATCGACTATACGGCGGCGACCCGCATCGAACTCGCGCTTTTGGGCCCGCTACTGCAAACAGGGGCGCGAGCTCTCGGACGCCAAATGATCGGCTCGACCCAGGTCCCGACCGACGAGATCGCCGTCGACCCCAAATGGGGACGCAGCTGCCGCCGCTTCCTCGCCACACTCAAAGCTCATCCCTCAAAGGCGTCAGGCGGCTACTATTACCGAACACATCTCGACTATTTCGAGAAGATGTCGCGCTCGATCGAACGTCTCGTGACGGCGCTAAAGCCTGATGGGCAAGCGATCTTCGTGGTTCAGGACTCCTATTATAAGGACATCCACAACGACCTTCCCCGGATCATTGGCGAAATGGGGATCAAGCATGGCTTGAAGCTCAAGCGTCGTGAGGATTTCCACCTTCGCTCGATGTCCGACATCAATCGTGGACGACTCACCTACGCCCGTCCGTCAGGCGCGACCGAGTCGGTCCTCTGTTTTGTCAAATAGGCTCAAGCCGATACAGCAAAGCATACCCGAAAATTTTCCCTTTGTTGCCAACGCCTAGCGATCTTCGAGCAAGGACAAGCGTGGTATTGCATGGAAAAGCATGGAAGTGTATATAGTGATCCATGTCGAAGGCCCTCTCCCTGTCGGACCAGCTCCAGCGTAACGCCAAGCGCCAGCAGGATGCCCTAGCTGATTTGACCAAGGCGCTCGCGGCCGGCGACCCCGCACGACGGGAGCGGGCCCAGATCAAGATTGCGGAACTCGCTGCCGAATACAGCCGCCTTTCTGATTCCCTGCGCTACAACGAGCTTGAAGCGCGCGAAATTGCGACACCGCGCGCTCGAAAAGCCGGCAAGCCGCTCCGCGAGCTGGCACTTGATGCGCTCGATGATCTTGCAGTGCCCTCGGCGCCGGCCCTGATCGCTGACCTGACCGCCGCAATAACGGGAAATCGACCGTCGCCGTCGCGCTTCGCAAGCCTGCGCCGCGACGAAGAGAATGCCGCCCGCCGGAATCTCACCGCACGTCCAGCGTGGATTGTGCCTGCGATCAGTGCCGCCCAGCTCACTGCCATTCCGCGGCTGCTCACCAGCTCAGCCTGGAGCCTAGAACGCCGGATCATCGGGTCACGGAGCATGCGGACCGATAATTTGCGTATTGCCATCAATCTGTCGCTTCGGCTGGCGCATCTCCGCGAAGTCGGCGCCGGCGAAGCCAAGAATGTTCAGCACTTGCTGTTTCCATTCGCGCGCTCGATCCCCGGTGCCAGCGAAACTGGTCAGCCGATCGACACGGCGCGCGTCATCGAGGCCGCCGAAGCAGAACTCTCCGTCATCGAGGCGGCCGACCACGCCGAACGCCAGGCCGCGGCGGCGCGGATCTCGACGGCGAGCCCGCTGTTCAAGCTCTGGGGGCGTCCGGTACTTCTTGATACCAAAGCCTCCGAGAAGGCGATCCGATGACGAGCGCCAACGATCGCCTCGCGCGCCTCCGGGGCGGCATCCCGGCAGTGGAGGTCGGGGCCCGCGGGATCGAAAGCGTCGCCCGAAACATCGGCTGCATCCGCCTGCGCGCGATCGTCATCACCGGACTCACGCCGACCGAAGTTGTGAAGGCAGTCTTTCAGGGCGAGCCCGACATCATGTCGCCCTTCGCCATGGCGCTGAGCCAGCGCTACGAACGGCGCCTGCTCGACAATGGCGGAGCGTCGCTCCTTACGGCCTATCGCGAAGGAGGCTATCTCGGCACGACGGAGGCAAAAATCTCCTCTGTCGCCGACATGGCCCCCGGCGACCGACCGATGGCGCGTCAACGCCGCGAAGCCGAAACGCAGCGCCTGCTCGATCTAAAGCACTCGGGCCATCCGTCGGCGCCCAACCTCATTCTCAATCCCCGGCTGCCGTTGACATTAGTGGGCGTCACACACCCGATCGAACTTAATTATATGGTCGCCAGCGATGCGGACTTGTCATACCGTGTCGGCGTCATAAAATCCTATGCGGATCGCGGCGGGAAAACTGACAGGGCCGACATTCGCGCCGCCTATCGGGAAGCTTCGGTTGGAACGCTGGCACTCCGCCAGCATATCGAATCGCGCGGCGACGATCCGCAGCGCGCGGTCGATCGGGTCGATATGGTCCTGCGCGCCCCCGGATCGATGAATCCGCGTCTTTTCGCGGCCAAGCGCGCCGAGTCAGAACTGGCATCGCTCACCCGCGTGCTTTCAACGGCCCCTGCCGACCTCGACGAGGTTGAACAGCTCATTGCGCCGGGCGGGAGTTTTGCGGACCCGGTTGTGGTGGATCAGCTTCCAAATAATTATCGCTCTAGCTGCAAGGAGCATTGTGCGCTTTGGCCGCGCTGCCGTGCGCAAGCTCTTGCCGCTGGGCAGCCGATCATTCTCGGCGATCAGGCGGCCGAGCAGCTCGCTGCTGCGGGATCGATCACACGGGCGCTGGCGCTGCTAGATGGATCTGGACGTCCGCCGGACAACCGCGCCGAAGCGTCGCTCGCTGAAGAAATGCGCGCGGCTGACCAGCTTCTTGATCGGATTGCAAATGGGTGATCTTGTCAATGTCGTCGCCCGCCTGCGAGCGCTTCAACATGGTGAGGCCGTGCCCGTTGTGTCGCAACGTCAGCTGGTCATCCAACCGCATGCGCGCGTTTTGACGCTGCTAGCGATGGCAGGAGAAGACACGTCGGTGCATGCCGTTGCGCTGGGGCGCTTTGGCGACGCCCCCCTCATCAACATATGTCCAGACCCGCGCCGTCGCGACGACCAGAATGATCTGCTGCGATGGCTGCTTCCATACATCGAGGCCTATTATGCCGAGTGCCGCGCGAGTGGCACTTTTCCTCAGATCTGGGTGTCTTCAGCGGGTGCGCTAGGCCATCTTGATACCCTCGCCGACCGCCTCCGCTTTACGGACGAGCCGGACATTCAGCGGCTCGGCAATCTGTTGACCTATGCAGGCGAACGTTCACCGATCGCCGGGCAGCAAGCGCTGATCAGCGCGACGGCCGCCCTGCGGGCTCATTATGCGACGGGTCAGCAGGAATCCGAGGACGAACATCTCGGCGCCCTGCTCACGTGGATAGAACCGCCGCCGGGCCGGGACATTTTCGCGTCGGTCGCGATGGCCGAAGAACATCCGATGGGCGTGAAGACAGACCCTCGCTTCGATCGCAATGTCCTGCAGCCGGCCATCGCGAACTTCCACGAGGCACGTGACACGGGGCAACCTGATGCGGTCATCGGCCTTTATCGCACCCGCATCCAGCAATCATTGGAATCGGTCATTCGGCCGATTTATGCAGCGACGCAGCGCGCGATAGCCTTGCTGAACGAAACACGGTGGCGACCGAATGCCGGAATGGTGGAACTCGAAGCCGAAGAGGCGAGGGTGTTTCAGCGCTTCATGATCGATCGGGATGGGGGCTTCAACTTGCCATACCATGATCGGCCCAAGGCAAGCGCGATGAAGATCGTCGCCCGAGAGAAAGCCGTGGCAAATGTCGAGGCCGGCATGCTTCGCAATGATCATGCCGCCCGCGAGAAAGGCGTGGTAAACGGAACCGTCCTCCGTGCCCAGCTCGTCGATATTGTCGAAGAGCGTGTCCGGCCCAGGGTTTTCGAATATCACATCGAACTCTCCAGCCATCAGGACAGCCTGCACCTGCGTAGGGGCGATGTTCTCTGGACGCTCGAAGATCCGGCCCAATCGTTTCGCATCAACGATGTCCAGCGTCGCGGTCCCCTTACCTGGATCAGTGGGACAATTTTGCACGGAAAGAATGCGGCCAAGCGCATGGTGGCGGGCGTCACGCTCGAATTCGGTCCAAAGGCGCCGAACTGGGAAGGCATTGGGAATGAACTTGGGCAGATGAGCGTCCGCCTTGCCAATGAGCCCTGGACTCACGGCGACACGTTGCCCGCGGCCACCCCGGTCATCCGGCCGCGACCGGCAAGCCTCCTCGCTGCGGTGGAGCAACTGACATGACCGATCCGGTTGCAGCTGCCGATGCTGCGCTCGAGCGCGTTCTCGCGAGCCAATGGGACGGCGTCCCCGCTGTCGTGCTCCGATCGCCTCCGGGAGCTGGCAAGACCGGCGTCGCGCAGCGGGTCGCCCTGCAGAGCGCGACGCACCTCGGCCAGCGCTGCATGGTGGTGACGCAAACCAACGAACAGGCGTTCGATCTGACTCGCCGCCTAGCTGCAAATTCGCAAGGCATGCCGGTGCATATGTTTGCGAAGAAGGGCCTGCAGCTGCCGGCCGATGTTTCGGCGCTTCCCAATTTGATTGTTGTCGAAACCATGGCTGCCCTCCCGGCCGGGCCTTCGATTACGATCGGCAATGGGGCCAAATGGTCGTGGATTCAGAGCAGCGAAACGCTGTTCGACGTCCAGATTGTCGACGAAGCCTTCCAGCTTCCCGACTATCGATTTCAGCTCATTTCGAATCTCGCGCACCGGCACGTTCTGATTGGCGATCCCGGCCAGATCGAACCGTTCGTAAATTGCGAAATCGAACGATGGCGGTGCAATCCTTCGGGACCCCAAGTCTCCTGTCCCACCGCGCTCCTGAATCGCCATCCCGGGGTGCTCCAAATTGACCTCCCCGTATCGCGGCGCCTGAACGCCGATACGGTCTCGCTCGTTCAACCAGCTTTTTATCCCGACATGCCGTTTCGTGCGATGAGCCGGGACCGGTCGATCGGGTTCGGCGTAGCGGGCATCATGCCATTTGACGCGGCGCTGGATGCCGTGGCAGGCGGTAGCTCGATCGTGATGGTGGAGCTTCCCGGTCAGACGACGAGCGAGGCCGATGGCGAACTTGCGCAAGAACTTGTGTATTCCATCGAAAGACTGCTGTCTCGGGCTGGGTGGATGAGCGACGACGGCGCGTTAAGCGAAGTTACCGCCGACAAGATCGGCGTCGTATGTGCCCATGTCAACCAGGTGAACGCGATACGCGAGCGCCTGGGTCCAGCGCTTGCCGACGTGTTCGTGGAAACCGCCAATCGCTTTCAGGGTATCGAGCGCCCGTTCATGTTCGTCCATCATCCGCTATCAGGTCGGGCTGATGCTACGGCTTTTCATCTCGATGCTGGACGCCTGTGTGTCATGCTGTCTCGCCACCGGATCGGATGCTGGATTTTTGGCCGGGAAGGCATCGGCGAGCAGCTGATGCGCTTCGCGCCGGTTGGCGATCGCGCGCTCGGGATCGATGATGATCCGGAATATCGCGGTTGGCGCGCGCACCTTACGCTGATGGGCGCGCTTGCGCGCTCGGGCCGCGTTTTCCCTGCCGTCTATGGCCAGCGAAGGCCGGCGCCCACGCAGCGTATGGCTTAGCCGGAGTCACTCTATGAAATTGCCGACAGCGCGCGACATTCAGTCCATTGAGACAGAGGTAGAGGGAGTTGTCCTTCGTTCACGCACCGAAGCGCGGTGGGCGGTCTTCTTCAATACGCTTGGTATATCGTTCCAGTACGAACCCGAACGTATAAACCTAAAGAATGGGGAATGCACGCCGAAGCCAGTGGCTCCGAGACTTCCAGT
This sequence comes from Sphingopyxis solisilvae, assembly GCF_015475875.1. Classification (GTDB taxonomy): domain Bacteria; phylum Pseudomonadota; class Alphaproteobacteria; order Sphingomonadales; family Sphingomonadaceae; genus Sphingopyxis; species Sphingopyxis solisilvae. Next base: position 12,689 of record NZ_JADKYM010000017.1, read on the forward strand.
TTCGGCGCTGAGCCAGCCGAGCTTTGCTCCCTTGTGACGCAGGAGCGAAGCGACGATGGCCGGTCGGAAATAGAGCCAGTCGATACCACCTCCTATTTCAGCGGCGGGCAGCCGTGTGCCTTCCGCATCGACGACGAAGCTTGCAATGTGGTCCTCGGCGTCGCCACGGACTCTCGGGCTATAGTCGCCGCCATCAATCCATTCGGTTCTCCAGAGCGCGCCGATCGTCCTGAACTGTCCGGGTTCGTCGGGATATCGGGCCGGCCCGACGAACAGTTCATGCTTGTCCCGACCCCGCTCGAAATTCTGCTGGTCCTTGGGCCAGCCATATGCTGGCTTGTCTGGCGTGATGGCCAGTCGGTCGCGATAGCTCGATGCGAGCAAGTCCATCTTCCGGGCCGCCAGATAGTCTTTGAGATGCTCGAGCTTGATATCGATGCGCGACGGTGATCCCTTCGTATCACGACGAAGCCGCACCACTTCGGTCCAGCCTTCTTCAGGACGGAACCACTTATCATCTTCGTGCACGAGGCGCAGTGCGACGGTGAGGTCGGGATGAAGTTGCCAGATATGGGCCCCTGTTTCTTCGACGAATTGGTCGATGACCAGATTGATGCCTATGATCCCGCTCTTCCAAGACCGGAACTTGTCGGCCGGATAATAGACTCCGTCCGTATCGTACACCGATCGATGTGCACCGACCTTGAGTTCGTCCCACCCCACCTTGTCGCCGGCATCGCGTCGATCGCGATCAATGGCAGCGGTCGCAACGCCCGCATATTCGGTTAGGCGGAGGGCGTCGTCTTGGGGTTCATATTCGACAGGGCTGTGCTCGCGCAGCGGGATCCAACTCGAACCCGCCAATGAGCGTATGTCGCCAAATTCGAAAAATCCTTGGTCGATCATGGTTGGGTCTCCGACGGGATGGTTGAATGCCTCAGCACGCTTCCGCACAGCTTGGCGAGGACGGTTGCGTCGCTGGGTGATACCTGCACAGGGAGTGCGCTCACCTTCCTGTCCCGAAGCCAAGAGAATCGGTGACGGCCGTTTGTGAATCCGACGGAAATGCCAAGCGCACGGCGCATCATTCGAAACAATCTACCCGGATGGTCGGAGAGCTTCGATCTGAAAGAGAGTGTCGTTCCGGCAGACCCGATCCAGAAAGAAAGCTGGACCTCGAAGGCAATTTTGCCACTGCTGTCCTCGGCCTGGACGTCGGGCCTGCGATAGGCCTTCTCGCGGGTACTGCTCTTCCAATGCTGCTCAGTCGCAATATCGGAGAAGCTCGGATCCGCATCGAGGCACCTGAGCAGCATGGCCTTGAGCTGCTTATGCGGCTCGCTCTCGCGCAGGCCATGATATTTTCGGGCGCGAATCTCTTCCTCTGAAAGAGGCGAGCGCGTCCGTGCGGGACAGGATCCATCCTCATGCCGGTGGCGGAAGAAGAAGATGTGCTCTTCGGGCCGCGAAACGAGATAGACAGGCACCATACAGTCCGCACAGACGAACCGTGGTTCGTCCCGATGCATACGGCCGAGGATGATCCCGCGCTCTTTGACCAGCTCCTGATAGAGGAAGCTTGTTATAAAACCCCTCGACTCCATGAACTCGCCTGTGTCGAGGTCGAGCACCTCCGCAATCGCCGGACGAGGAACCGAACGCGCTGGTGCCAATGGCGCTTCGGTAATCGCTGCACTGCCCCACATGCGTGCAGGATATCACTGCTAGCCAATCGGGGACAAGGCGCGAAGATCGACTGGCGCGCATTTTGGATCATTCAGCTTTGGTATGAGACGACGGCACCGGCGATGCGTTGACTCCAGCTCTGCGGATCTCATCCCGCTCTCGATTGCCGCTAATCCCTTGGTCGAGGCCATGCCTCCTTCAATCAACCCGCAAGGGGTCCCTGCGCTGCGCTTGGGCCTCCGCTGCGCTGCGGTGATTGCGGCCCGTCCCCGTCCGGCGGGGCGACTGTCGAGCGGGAATGGACCCGCTCCCGGACAGGAGCCTCGATATGCCGCTTTCCACCGCCCAATCGCTCGGCTGGAACCTCGCCCGCACGATGATGACCATCATCGTCCTGATCGAAACCGCACAAGGATATTCGGTGATGCCGCTCGATGAATTCGACGGCGATCCCAGCTGCATCGTCTGCGAATATGATCCCTTCGCTCGCTGACATCGGCGAGAAACCCCCAAGGTGGTTCCAGTTGCGGTTCCGCCTTCGGGGCGCCGCTGCTATGATCGGGAGGCAGAATGCGCTGTGGTGGAGGTGGCGAGCGCGACCGCGGCCTTGAACGCCTGGATGGCTGGTGCGGGAAGTTTGGCGCCGTAGATGAAATAGTGGAGATATTTCAGGAAATGGCCATGGCGCACCATCTCTTCGTGGGAGCGCACTTGGCGTTGGAACGGCCTTTCCATGGCTCCTGCCTGACACAAGCCTCGCACTCATTACCAACTGGCATGTCGCCGCGGGGCGAAATCATGAAACCGATGCATGTTTGCATCCGATGGCGGGCGTTCCCGATCATCTGCGGGTTCATGTGCCTCAGAACGAGCGCAGCGACGCACCGTATATCGTTTCGGTTGCCACTATGGACGCTGAGGGTCGGCCCCTGTGGACCGAACATCCGACGTTAGGACGAGGAGTCGATGTTGTGGCGCTGGCATTCGTGCCGCCGCCCAATCTCTGTCTCATGCCGCTGAATGCGATGCCGATGGTCAGTCTCAAGCAACGTGTCGGTATGCCGGTTTTCATACTCGGGTTTCCATTTGGTCGAACGGGAATGGGAATGCCGGTTTGGAAGCAGGCTACGTTCGCGAGCGAACCCTGCCTCGCCCCTCACCTCGACAAACCCTATTTTATCGTTGATTCAGCCTCGCGGCCGGGCATGTCGGGTTCGCCCGTGATCCAGCGCGCGCATGGAAACATTGAGCTTGAGGACGGCCGTATCGGCACTGTTGGGAATGGCGATGGAGCGTTCAACTTCGTCGGAATTTATTCTGGTCGGTTCCATACCGAAGACGTCGACGACGCGCAGTTGGGGCGTGTTTGGCCTCGCGCGCTCCTCGAAGAGATATTGACATCACATCTTACCGCCAAAAGTTGAACCGATGAAGCCGGACGATGCGGCAATCGGCAAGGCAGCGGCCGAATTTCGATCTGCGCTGGACGCTATCGACGATCGGCATTGGCGAGCCGTCTACATTGATCATTTCCCGCGTGGTGCCTGCGGCCATTGTTCCGAGCTGCTGGCGCTTTTCCTGCTTGAGCGCTTCGGAATCACCGCCGACTATGTCTGCCGCGAATTCTATTCTGACTCGGGCGACCGCGAGACCAGCCATGCATGGCTCGAATGGAACGGCCTCATCATCGACATCTCTGGGGATCAATTTGAATGGCCGGCGGTGATCGTGACCCGGGACCGCGGCCGATATGATCTCGGTGTGGGCGAGCAGCGTCACCCGTTTGAGCTGGATCCTTCGTGGTGGTCGCAGCAGTGTTTGAGGATTTGGTCTGCGGCTCAGCCCTTTTTATCGGATAGGCACTCGGACTAGGCCTTAGGCGCAAAATACTTGATGGCCGACTGGTGCTCAGGCGGGTCGTCCGCCCAGAAAATCGGCTGTTTGCGCCCCCTCGTATGTCGGCGTTTCGAGCGCGGACGGCATCACATCGTTCAGCAGTCCACGCCGCAGACGATCATAGGTGGCGATCGATATCTTCGGGCTTAGGTCTTGGAAGCCTACCCTTACCTTTCGCTGCGCTTCATTCTCCAGGCGAGAATCCCCCATCACGATCGTCACACCATCCGGCTGTTTTATGCGTTCGTTTCCGACATTCACGCGGACATTCTCGATGTAGTTCGCGAAGTGGCTCATATATTCGCCGCACTGAGCAAGTGCTTTATGTGCTTCCGTACTAAGCCCGTCGCCGCGCTTGTTCGCGAACTGGACGTCAGGCCGTTTTAGCTCGATGATCTGCCAACTATAGCCGAGCGAGTTGCTCATGGCCGCTATAAAGTCAGGAATGAGACCGCGCTGGCCGTTTACCTGATTGGTCCGAATCCACCGTTTGGCATATGCCCATGTCCCGTGATGACCAGTCGTCCGGAATGCATATTGCAGAAGGTAGGGATGCGTCTCGATTATATTTTGCATCGCCTCTTCCGACCCTGTGGCCAAAGCGGCATCGAATTCTCCAGCCAGCTTGGCGCTAAAATCTCGTCTCGAACCGTACAGCGCGTCCGGAAATTGCTCTGCAAGTTCCCTGTGAAATCGCGCCTGATTTTCCGGTTTGGATAGCTCGAATAGAGTCGGCATCGTTTTCGCTCCTCTTGAACACAAAGTCTACCAGCGCCTCAGGCGGTTGAAAGCCCCCAACTGAGCGCGGCATCTGATGAGCGCGCTCTGGCCTCGGCACGCTCGGCCACGGCCATTCCGGCCTTCTGTCCCGGGCGACATATCAACGGTAACAAGAGCTTCTGCCTCGGGCTGGAGCAGTTTGAATCTAGTGCCGAGGGATTTGCGGACTTTTGGGGAAAGCTTCGGTCTTATCTTCTGTGTCAGCAATATGCCGACCGGCATGGACGTTGGCCAACCGGGCGAGGCTTGTCGCATGGCGATGCGGCCTACGCCCAGATCGAGGCGGAAGAACATGCAAAGGCGGCTGGACTTGAGCGATCGTACCGGCGTGCGATCGAGTTCGGTTCGGGGCGCTTGGCGGGGGACCTGTCGAAACTGGCGGCAAGGCTCGATGCGGATGTCTGCACTCGCCGACCTCGGCGCGACGCATTCCGCAAGATGGTGTCGGCGGAAATCAAGAGGCGCGAGGAAGACCTGCTCTTCCTCGGCTGGAGCAAGCTGACCGGAAATCCTTGCTGCGAAACGATGCGGGACTGTCCATTGCGGACCAACGAAGAAAAGGGAGACTAGATTATGGCTTTGGCAGATCGCTATGCCGATGACGCAACCCGGCTCGAAGCTGTGCGGACGCATAAATTTGCAGGAGGCTGTCCGGACCTGGCCGCCGCCGTTGCGGCCGTGGCAGAAGTTGTTTCGTTTCAACCCGGAGAGCCGCTCATCGAGCAACTCGGCGAAGATCGCGACGTCTACCTCATCCTCACGGGATCGTGCGACATCATCGTGAACGGGCGCAAGATTCGCGTGCGCGGGCCCGGGGATCATGTCGGCGAAATGGCCGCCATACAGCCCGGTCAGGTCCGTTCGGCAAGCGTCATCGCGGCTGAGGAAGTGGTCGCACTCAAATTGACCGAGGCGCAGCTCTTCGAACTCGGCAACCGGTTTCCAGCGATCTATCGAACGATCGCGCAGGAACTGGCGCGGCGCCTGTTGCAGCGGAACGCATTGATCGGGGCATTCCGAGAGAAAATCCGCGTCTTCGTCATATGTTCGGTCGAGGCGCTCGATATTGCACGGATCGTTCAGGACGCGCTGGCTCACGATTTCACGATGATTTTGTGGACCGACGATGTGTTCAAGATTGCTAGCTATACGCTCGCCGATCTCGAGGCGAAGGTCGACGAAGCCGACTTTGCCATCGCAATCGCGCATGGCGACGACATCACCGAGAGCCGCAAGCAGGTCTGGCCGGCGCCACGGGACAACGTGATTTTCGAGCTTGGCCTGTTCATGGGCCGCCTCGGCCGCGAACGCGCGATCCTGATGGAGCCGCGCGATGAGAAGCTGAAATTGCCGAGCGATTATGCCGGTGTGCAGACCGTTCCCTACCTCTGGACGCCGGGCCCGGACGCCGCGGCTAACCTTGCCTCAGCCTGCAACAAGCTGCGGCGCTACATGTTCGAGCATGGACCGCACAATGGCTGACATCGACACCATTCAGAGGACAGCAATGTGGCTGTAAACGAGGCTTTCCTGATTGATCGTGTCACGACGCTGTTCGACACGACTTTCGACGGTCGCGACGGCAGGGTAGTGCCGGAATCGTCCGATGTGGCGCTGCGCGACGGCGCCGTGAAGATTGAGGCGGCATTTCTGTACGCCGATCTGGCCGGTTCCGCCAAGCTGGCGAAAGTCTGTCCCTGGAGCACGACCGCGAAGATCATTCGGGCCTTTCTCGATTGCGCTACCCGATTGATCATCAAGCACGGCGGCGTTGTTCGCAGCTTCGACGGCGATCGCGTCATGGGCATCTTCATCGGGGACGGGAAGAATAGCGCCGCTTCGAACTGCGGCCGCGAGATCCATTGGGCGGTCAGGAACATCATCCAGCCGCAAGCCGAGAAGAAATTTCAGTCCATCCGCAACAACGGCATTCAGATCCGGCACGGTGTTGGCATCGACGTGGGCGAAGTCCATGCCGTCCGCAGCGGGATCAGGGACAACAATGATCTGATCTGGATCGGAAAGGCGGCGAGTTTCTCGGCGAAGCTCTCCGATGTCCGGGATTCGCCGTATCACACCTATATCTCGTCGCGGTGCTTCAAGATGTTGAACAAGGCTGCCGAGTTCGATGACGAGGGCAAGAACATGTGGACCAAGGCGACCTTCTCATTCGCTGGAGAGGCTGAGACGGTCTACAAGACGAACCACTGGAAGAAACCGTAGAATGGCTGATATGCGATAGACAGCGGGCGGCAACTGACCGCTCGTACTCCTATCGAATTATCCGTTGCGCTGCATGCGGCCGTCACCGATGACGGGCTCGAATGTCGGCGTCGCGCTGTACGCGCATGGGATTGCGGCGCTATGGCAGCATCGATGGAACCTAGGCCAATCCTCTTCAGCTTTCGTCGTTGTCCCTACGCGATGAGGGCGCGCATGGCGCTGCTCGTCAGCGGTGTGGCCTATGAGCATCGCGAGATCATATTGCGCGATAAGCCCGCCTTGATGCTTGCGGCCTCGCCGAAGGGCACCGTTCCGGTGCTCCTACTAGCAGATGGGCGCGTGATCGATGAGAGCATTGATATCATGGGGTGGGCGCTGGCGTGTGGCGATCCCGAAGGCTGGATGGATCGTGCCGACCTGCACAGGGTTGCTGCCTTCGACGGCGCGTTCAAACATCATCTCGATCGCTACAAATATAGGACGCGGCATGGCGTCGATCCGTTGGTGCATCGTGCCGCGGCGATGGAGATGCTTGTCGAGCTCGACGCCGACCTGGCGGGGCAGGACTATCTCGGCGGCACGATGCGAGGCTTTACCGACATCGCAATCTTTCCGTTCGTGCGTCAGTTCGCGGGCGTCGATCCGGACTGGTTCGAGGCGAATGCTCCGGATCGGGTGCGGGCGTGGCTTGCCGCGCTGACGGGTTCCGCACTCTTCGACCGGGCGATGGCGAGGCATCAGCGCTGGGTTCCGTTGTCCGCTTAGGGGGGCATCACTCTCAGCGTTGGGGTGTCTTCGGTTCGACGTGTTCCAACTGCGTTCGTGCTCATCGCAATTGGTCCGATGCGGACTCGTCTCCACAAGGGTCTCTAAGCCGGCATTTACCAGCCTCATTCGACACTTGCCGCTCGAACGGGGGTGAGCATGTTTCGGGTTATCGAATGTATCGTCGGGCAGCATGATCTGCGTCTGGTTCTCCTGGCGGCTCTGGTCTTGGTGCTGGGGAGTGCGGCGCTGTTTCTGTTGCTGCAGCGATCGCTCGACTGCGTCGAAACCCGTCGCCGGCAGTGGGTCGCTTTTGCGGCGCTGGCGGCGGGGGTCGGCGTCTGGGCAACGCACTTCATCGCGATGCTCGCTTACGACGGGCGGATGCCGTTGAGCTTCGATCCGGGGCTGACGGCGCTCTCGGTCGCGATCGCGGTGCTCGCCTTTTGGCTGAGCTTTCTGGTTGCCGGACGTGATTTTCTGGTCGGATCGAGTCTGGGGGCCGGGCTTATCGCGGCCCTGGGTGTCACCGCGATGCATTTCACGGGGATGGCGGCGGTCGTCGCGCCAGCGGTGGTCCGCTACGATCCTGGCGCCATTGTCGTGGCCTTCGGGATATTGGCAGGCTGCTTCGCCTTGGCCTTCGCCAGCTTCGGGCGGCTTGGCGGGCAGGTGCGGATTGCCGTACCGGCGTTGTTTGCGGTGCTGGGTGTGGTGGCATTGCACTACACGGCCATGTCGGCGACCGTGCTCGCGCCCGATCCATCGCGTGGCCTTGCTGCTGTTGCCGAGAGCCACCAATGGCTTGTCGCGGCGATTGTAGCAGCGACCCTCGGGCTGATCGGGGCTTTGCTCGGCGGTGCTTTTCTCGACCGGCTGCTGACCGATATGCGCGGTTTTGCCGATGCGACGCTCGAGGGGCTCGCGATCCTGAGCCGCGGGCACATCGTCGAGGCCAATGGGCAACTGGCGGCTTTGTTGGGCGTGCCGTCGGCAGAGCTGGTCGGCAGCGATCCGGGGGTCTGGCTGAAAGCGGCCGACGGGGCGGCGTTGACTGCGGTGCGCGGGCAGCCGGCGGAGGCGCATGTCGTGCGCGCCGACGGCGAGGAACTGATCGTCGAAGTGGCGGCGCATGCCGTCGAATATCGGGGGCGCCGCTGCGATGTGCTTGCGGTGCGTGACCTCACCGCGCGCAAGCGCGCCGAGCTGCAGGTCGAGCATCTCGCGGCGCATGATGCGCTGACGGGGCTGCCCAACCGCGCGCTTTACGGCGGTGCTCGAGGGTCTGGTCCGAAGCGGCGAGAATTTTGCGCTGTTCGCGCTCGATCTCGACCGGTTCAAGGCGGTCAACGATCTCTTCGGCCATGCCGCGGGGGACTCGATCCTCTGCCGCGTCGCCGAGATTCTACGGTCGGTCACGCGCGATGTCGATCTCGTCGCCCGGATCGGCGGCGACGAATATATGATCATCCAGCGCGGGATCGACGATCTGCGCGAGGCGCAATTGCTGGCACGGCGTATCCTCGAAGCGTTCGGCGAGGAAATGGACATCACGCGCGACCCAATGGCGGTCGGAGTGAGCATCGGGGTCGCGCTGTTTCCGGACGATGCGGCGAACGCCGAGGCGGTCCGCCACAACGCTGACGTCGCTCTGTACCGCGCGAAGGAACGCGGGCGCGGCGTCGCCTGCTTCTTCGATCTCGAGATGGACAGGCTGGTGCGCGAGCGCCGCGAGCTCGAACATGACCTGCGCCATGCGATCACGCGCCGGCAATTGAGCCTGATGTTCCAGCCGCTCGTCGCCACTGATTGCGGTAATATTGTCGGCTATGAGGCGCTGCTGCGCTGGGCGCATCCGACGCGCGGACCCATCCCGCCTGAAACCTTCGTGCCGATCGCCGAAGACGTCGGAGCCATCATCCCGATCGGCGAGTGGGTCCTGCGCGAAGCCTGCGCGACCGCGAGGTCGCGCTCGCGACGCTGCACCGGCTCAAAGCGCTGGGGGTGCGGATCGTGATGGAGGATTTCGGGACCGGCTATTCGTCGCTCTCGAACCTCCAGGCCTTTCCGTTCGACAAGATAAAGATCGACCGCAGCTTCGTCAGCCATGTCACCGACGACGCGTCGGCGCGCTCGATCATCCGCGCGATCGTCGGGCTCGGACGCAGCCTCGATCTGCCGGTCGTCGCCGAAGGCGTCGAAACCGAGGAGCAAAGACCGATGGTGATCGAGGAAGGGTGTCCGCAGGCGCAGGGATTTTACTTCGGGAACCCGGCCGAGGCGGTCGTCTGTATTCCGGGATTGCAGCGCTTCGCGAGCTGAGTGCTGCCCCTGAGAGCGGGGGGGCATCCTTCGCGTGGTGCACTCCAGCCCTGATATTGGCGAAGCCGAATCGATCCGATCCGGAGAGGTAAGTCGTGGATGGTCTCCCCGGAAAATGTCATGTGTCGTTGAACGGCGGTCCGACGTCTCCACGTCGATGATGACGCCCACAGTCTTCGGCCAACTAAAGTGTTCGGCCCATTCGACTTTTCGAACTGCATTCACGAGCCGTCGCGCGCCGCGAAGTTTCCGTCCGGATCAGAGTAGTACGCGATCCGCCGACGTCGCACAGTCCGTTTGAAGTTTTTTGGAGGAGGAAGGCAAATGTCGAATCTGTGGGTGTGGAGGCATGACGGGAGTTTGCAATGTGGACTTGGCGAGGAGGAGCCGCTGGCGGAAGCGCAGGCACAGCTCGCCACGATCATCGGAGCGCACAATATTGTCAAGGGAGAGAAGCGGCAGGCGCCGGTCATGGTCATTGCGCTCTGTGGCGCCCCGACCGGGCAAGCCAACGCGTTCGAGTTGACCGAGGAGGGCTATTATCTCCTGTTTCACGGCTTTCCCGGGCCGATCGGCTTTCGGCCATGGATTGAACCTCCGGCGGCAAAATCGGGGGGGGCTTCGCTCGCAGCAACGTTTGCCCGGGGCGATGGCGCGCAGGATCGCGAACTGCGTATCGTCGGATCGTTCAGCGGCGACCCGACTTTGATCCGTGAGCTCTATGGACGGCCGTGCCGCGTCTACAATATCGGTGACGCGATTACGCTCGATCTGCGTCGAAACCGTTTCAATGTCGGACTGGAAGAGGGCCGAATAAAAGATCTGTGGTTCGGTTGAGCAGAAGGCCGTCGGCTGCCTGCCCAAGCAGGTCAGCGGGCGGCGGCTCATTCGCAGCCAACCCCGTCGCCGTCGCGGTCGAGGTGGCGGGCATAGCCGGGCGCGCCACGCCGCACCGGCGCGGCGCCGGCAGCGCGCGCGGCGCTGCAATTGGCATAGTAGACCTGGTCGCCGACGAGGCGCTGCGGGCGCTCGGCGGGCGGAGCCGTGCGGGCCGGGGCGCGGTGGCAATGGCGCGTGCCCGCCTTCCTGTCGCGGTGGCAGCCGGTCGCGTCGAGGCCACCGCCATGCGCCTGGGCTTCGACTGCCAGCAGCAGCGTGAGCGTCGCCGCGATGGCGCGTATCATCGTCATTTGCCCCCTCCTCAGCGACTTTCGGGCCAGCCTAGTGCCCGATAGGCGCCTTGGCGTAAATTTATCTCCATTTCGGATGTATCGCGGCGAGCCGTCAGTGGACGTGGCGAAGCGCGAGTAGGTCGTGCGGCGGGAAGTCCTGGCCCTCGGTCGTCAGGAACCAGCGGCCCGATGTCCAGTGCCGCGCCGCGATGACCCGGGCGCGGCCGGTCGCCGCTTTTACGAAGAAGCCGTGCGGCCCGGTCCGGAGCCAGTCGATGACCTTCTCGATCGGCCATAGCGTGCCTTCGATGAGCAGGCTGTCGATGAGACGGTCGGGATCGTGCGGCCCGGCGTGGATCGCGGTGATCTCATAGTTGCGCATCGTTGGTCCTTTTGCATGGCTCAGCTGAACGCGAGCGGCGGGGAGCCCGCTGGGCCGCTTCCGCCGAGCTGGCCCGCCAGATAGCGCCGCATGATGTCGAGACCGGCCTCGCTCAGCATGATGTAGATGACCCGGTTGTCGTGCGTGCAGTTCCGGCGGTCGATAAGTCCCTTCTCGGCGAGCTTGCCGATCCAGCGCAGCGCCGTCGTCTGCGGCACCGCCGCCGCGATGCAGAGGCTGTGGACGCTGACCGGGCGCTCGTGATGACGCTGGATGAACAGATCGAGCAGCATGTCCCACGCCGGCTCGGCGAAGAGATCGGCGTCGAACAATTTGTCGCGGCGACGGCGCGCCGCATATTCGGCGTGCGCGACCGCGGCGAGGCGGGCGTCGCCGACACGGCCATGATGGTCGGAGATTTCGTTCGCGCCATGGTGGGGGTCGTCTGGGCCGGTACGGGCGCTTGCTGCGTGGCGGGCGTCGTTCAGCCGTTCGGAGGCGATCGCGAGCTTGCGCGAGGGGCCGGTCATAGCAGGCCCCTTTCTCTCATGCTGACGATCCTGTCGGCGCCGACGACGAGATGATCGAGCAGTTCGATGCCGACCGATCGCGTCAGCTCCGAAATCTTTCTGGTCAGGGTGATGTCGCTCGCGCTCGGCTCGGGCGATCCCGACGGGTGGTTGTGCGCGAGCAGGATACCGTGCGCCCCGACGTCGAAGGCGCGGCCGAGCAGGGAACGGAGGCTCGGGTCGACCTGCGCCACACTCCCCGTCGCGATCCTCTCGTCGGCGAGATAACCCCACTCGGCCGTAACGAACGTCGCATGGAGAAGCTCGACCGGCGACTGACCGATCTGGAAGCGGAGATAGCGCCGGTATGCCGGGTCCTCAGCCGAAATCCGCGACCGGCTGACCTGTTCATGGAGCCCCGCCTCGAACAGCCGGCGGGCGGCGAGGAGGCGCCTCGCGAGTGCTGGATAGTCGGCAAGCGCAGCGGTGAGGCTTTCAGGCGGGGCGAGCAGCGCCCGGCCGAGGCTTCCAAAATGCGCGATCAGCCGTTCGGCAGCGGCCTCCGACCGGCGACCGGCGAACGGCGCGAGGAGGTCCGCCACGAGCGGTACGGCCCGAGGCGGCGCCTGCGCCTCGCGTGCGCGGCGATCCCCAGCCCCAGTATCAGGATCGTGGTATAATAGGGCCCATAGTTCATGAGCCCATAGGCCAGCTTGGGAAAGAAGTCGGTCACCTCGCGCGCGAAGTGCGACAGGAGCGAGACCAGCTGAAAAGCCGCGAGCCATATGGGATAGACCCTGTTCGCCTGGAGCGCGACGCCGACATAGACGGCGGCGACGATGCTATCCTGTGCCAGATGCCCTACGTCGACCGTCCCGTAGGCCGGGCCCTGCGCCACCAAAAGATGGTACAGAGGGTCGCCGTAGGTCATCGCGAAAAGCGCCGCCGCACATATCTTCTCCGGGCCGGCCCCCCAGCGCAGCGCCGCCGCGCCGAGGAAACCGACCAGAACAAGATTGATGATCAGAAAAGGGTCCACCCGTCACTGGTGCGACCCTGTTGCGGCGGCGTCAAGTCTCAGGCGGCGGCGGCCTCGCGGCGCTCGCTGCCCTCGACGAAAGCGAGCGTGTCGCCATGACCCGGTGCCTTACCGGTGATCTGCGACTGCGCAGCGACGAGCGCGTTGTGCGAGCGAAAGATGTCGTTCGCCGAACTGATGTCCGAGCTGATCGCGCGGCCGATGCGGACGATCGCGTCCTGGCCGACGTGCGGCGCCGGCATCTCTTCGGTCTGCCGGGCGTGGAGGAGCGAGCGCATCAGGTCGAGCTTCGCGATCAGGCTCTCGTCGGCCTTCGCCTCGGCGGTACGGATTTGGGTCCGGATGCGCGACATGAAAGCGGGCACCGGCTTGCTGGTTTCGATGGTCATGGTTAGTCCCCCAGGCGCGGCTGCTCCGGCTGCACCCTGTTCACTCGTCGTCAGGGAACGGCTTAACTGACCGCCTCCGCGAGCGCCTTGGCCGTCGCAATCGCGACCACGACACTTGCGAGGATCGCGAACACCAGGATCGCGATCGCCGCACCGCGGGTGAGCGTGGCGTTGTCGCCGTCGAGCACCCCGGGGACGATGCGCGGATCGCTTGTTTCGCTCCACGGGGCCTCGATCGACATTGCGACCGGGTCCTCGAAAGCCATCAGGCGGTCATCGCCGTCCCGCCCCGCTGTTGCGTCGGGCGGCAGGCTTTCGGCCAGTTGTAGAATTTCGAATTCAGTTTCTACACATGGGGCAGCGTTGAAATCGCTGATGTTTTCGGGACTGCCGCCGGTTTTGTGGGGACTGGTTCGCTCGCGTGCTGCCGCCCAGAGTCGGTAGCGGCGGGCAAGCTCGTGACGCGTGACGCCGCCGAGGCGATTACGCAGCACCTCGATCCGCCGGTTGATCGCGGTCTCGGAGACGCCGAGCGTGTGCGCGATTTCCTTGCTCGTGCGATTATTGGCGAGATGGTCCAGCACGGCGGCCTGTTTCGCCGTCAGAAAGGCGAATTCGCCTCGTCCGGAGCTGTGCGACGTCATATCCCTCATTCCGCCCTGTTAGCCCGTTGCCTGTGCGTGGCAACCAGTCGCAAGGCGACTCCCCTTAACAAAGGATAACATGAAATCCGTGTCGGGCACAAATCGCGCGAGGAATTTCCGCTACGGACGTAACGGCTGAAACTATCGGTGAGGCTGGTTTCGCGATGCTTATCAGTTGCTTCCGCCGATGCGTCGGCATTTGACTTGAGAAGGGCGGGGCAGGGCGATCGGGATTCTACGCCGCGAAAGCGCAGTTCATGAGAATCGCTGCCAAAACCCTGCCGGATTGGCAGCTTGTTCGCTGGAGGTCCGACGGACCCTCGACCCGATAATGTCGCTCGTCCCATCTGTTCCCGGCGCTCTTCGTGCCGCTCGTCCGTAAGACGCGCGAGCAAGCGGAAATAGGAGGCCGTTTGTGAAAATATGTAAGCCGGGTCGTCGCGGCCATCAATCTCGGAGTGCGGCCTCGGGCCCGTCGGCATGGGCGAAGCTGTCTAGGATGATGAGGCATCGGCGCTTTGGCTCAAGATCGTCGGGGTCGCGGTTCCAAAGATCACGGTGCCAGATCGCCGTTTCCGCTGGTTCCTGTGCGCTCGGGCTGCCCGGCGCATGCGGCAGCCCCCACCGCATGAGCTGCGAATGGCGTCCCATCCCATATTCGAGCATGACGAGGCCCTTCCCGCCGGGCCAGACTTCAGCCGACCATCGCGGCAGGAGCGACGGCCAGAGGGGCAGCGGAGGCTGGCAGCCGGTGAGCTTGGCGACTTCGCTCTTGCTCGTCCTGCAGCGATAGAGTCTGGGCATGGGCGCCTCCTGCGGGGCCCCGCCATCCGCGTGCCCCAAGTCGGTAGACGCCGCGCGGGGCATTTTCGCGCGCCCAATAATATCCATTCTGGCGTGATCGCGACGGTTCGAGGCGATCCGCCCTTGCGGCGGGACGCGAAAGCGGCACGATGGAGCCATGACGCCGCCCCGTTCCAAATGGCGCGCCCGCGCCTTCATTGTCGAAGCCTGGATCGCCGCGATCGTCGTCGGCGGTTCGGCCCTCTATGGAGCATGGCAGGGTCTGCAGTGGATCGGGGGCTGGCTTCGGTAGCGCGCGACCGCCATCCGTCTCAGTCAATAGCTGTGCGGTCCATGTCCATCCACAACATCAGCATATGTGAGGCATGGCGAAAATTGTCGGCTTGATCGCGCAGGCCGTAGGACCATTTCTCGCCGTGGAGGAGATTGTTGCGAATTCGGTGGATGATGATCGCCATCGCGCTATGCCGCGTCAGTTGATCCGGGCCAGGCGGCTCGGCGAGGACGGCGGACCTGACAAGGTCCTTGTGTCCAACATTGGTAATCTTCAGTCCGGCAAAGCGATGGCCGATGCCATCCTCGCTCCTGAGCCTTTCGACAAAGTGCGTCCAGCTTTCATCGCTCTTGTCGCTCGCGAGCAAATGATGATTATGCCAGCGCTCAATCGCATCAAGCATCTTCTGCGCACTGGCATTGCAATCCAGGACCTGCGCCTCGTAGACGCTCCAGAGCATCACGAAGTCCGAGACCGCCCGTCGTTCGGGGCGCTCCAGATGACGATAGCCGGGCGCATAGTCGCGCAGCCAGGAATTCGGCGCGAGCATCTCTATTCCTTCGGATCAGAACGAAAAGGCGGTCTTGATGAACAGGTTCAGTAGAAAATCCTCCTCGCCGTCTTTCGAGCCGTAGCCGATCTTGACGCCCGGGCTGATCAGCTTGGTTCCGGGGATGGTCAGATAGACCGGCGCTTCGACAGCCCAATCCTTCGACAGGACATCCTTGCTCGCGGTTAGTTCGACGCCGATCCCAGCTTTTCCGGTCCGGAAAGGGAAATAGCGCGCGTAGCCTGTCCGAAGAACGAGAGCGTCTTCGCGCGTCGGACCGGAGGGCGCTCCCGACTTGCAGTCCTCCGCCGGCGTCACGACGACCGGCTTGCATAGGATCGTGGCGTCGGAAGCTTTGGCTTCATCGCTGTACTCCGCCTCGATCTTGAATTTGCTCACCGCATCGCGCGGGTAATAGTTGAAGAGAATCTTGGCGGAATAGCCGAGTTCACGGTCCTTCTCTTCGTCCAGGTTGGGCAGGGTGATGAATTTGTAACGCGCGACCGAGACGGCTCCCTCGGCGCCGAGCGTCCAGAAATCGCCGTAAAGAGCGCGGTTCATCTGGAGTTCGAGCCATGGCGCATGCTGGCGAACGACGCTTTCGCTCGGGAGAAGCGCTTTGCACTCCGCGATCTTGGTCGCGTCGGCTTTCGCATCATCGACGCATTGCGCCCGGGCCTGCTCCATGAGCGCGAGAAATGCAGGGTTGCCGATCGCCGCGGGGTCCGAGCGGAAAGAGAGCAAGGCCACGCCCGCGCTGAGCTTGGTTCCATCGCCGAGACTGCCGAGCGTGGACTTGTCGAGGAGATCGGATTTGCCACCGATCGGTATCGATAGACCCGCGTTCCAGGTCACGTCGTTCCGCCGACTGCCTTCGCTCGGCTGCCGGCTGTCCGGCTGAAAATATCCCGAGATGTTGAAGCTAGTCTTTGCTTTTCCCTCTTCCGTCGAGACATCCAACTCTGTGGAGAAGCCGCTGAACGGATCGCTGGTGGGCGTCCCCGCGTGCGGAAGCGGAGGCTGATCGGCGCTTCGGGCGGAAGCGGGGCCCGGGACACTCAAACTCGCGGCCGCGAGCGTTGCCACGGCCGCGGTATGGAAGAGATGCCGGGTCATTTCGGCACCTCGAAGTACCAGGTGTCGCTTGTCTGAGTCTGTGTTGGGGAGTTGACCTTGACAGTCATCGGCCAAGTTTCGCCGGCGGGCTGAACGACTTTGCAATCCCGAATTGTGACTTCGACTTCCCGATTAGGTCCGACGAGTTGCGCACGAACGCCATAGATGCCAGCAGGAAGATCGGCGGTCGTGCCGACGAAGGTTCCGCTCGATTCCTCGCGCCACTCGATCTTGTGCACGATGACCCGCGTCAGATCTTTGGTCCAGCTGATGACGTTGACGTCCCAACCGACAAACTGCTTGTCTGCCGGTTTAACCTCGACCTCGACATTCATACTCGTTCCCCTCCCTGTGGCCACGAAACATGCCGGGCATTCCCCCGCCCGACGCTATTCCGTTGGTCGCAACCACATACAAAGGCGATGAAACAGCACGCAATCGGTTGCCGAGCGGTTTCTGGTCCGGTTTGACATGGATCAAGTGGCCGCCCGGCGTAGGCGATTGAAAATCTTAATCTCCATTCTGCCGGGCGTCGGAGAGTGAAGCTCTGTCGCCGACGAAAATTTCGTCCGTTTCGGACTTACTGCGATGAAACGCCTGCTTTCCTCGGAGTAACTGCGGAGGAGCCAGTCATCAGGAATAATAGTCATGTTATTACAGATATTTAAAATCCAATCGGGCGGTGAATTTGGTCAGGTCCACGCACGATGACAGGGACTGGGCATCTTCTGGGCACATTGCCAAAACCCGCAGATTTCCGCCGTTTTTGCGAATGATTTATGGGCACAATCCGGGTCATTTTTGACCATGAGAAAATTTTTATCGTACTATTACAGATAGATATTTGCCAAATTCGACAACTCTTCTGGACCCGCTAAGGAATGCTGCTCTGCCGGAATGCTTCGTCGAGTTCGCGCTTACGGTAATAGAGCCGGCGGCCGATGCGCTTGACGGGCAGGGCGCCGGTCTCGGTCAGATGATAGATCACCCGCCGCGATAAACCGCAGTAAGCGGCGGCCGCTGCGGCGCCCGCCAGAAGATCGTCAGCCAGTTCGTTAGCCATCGTGGTCCCCTTCGCGCTGTGCTCCGGCGAACACATGGTCTGTGTGTTCATCACTTCAATCGGCACATGCGCCGCGTCGCAATCGCGGCGGCGTCATCGCAAAGTTAGGCGGAAGCCGAGCGTTGATCAGGCAAGTCCAGCATGGCATAACGGCGCCGCCGACTTGGATGGCTCAGGTAAACACTCCGGTCCAGCTCTGGCGTCCCGCAGGATGCAGAAGACTGGAGGTGGCCTATGGCCAGCGTGCGCAAGCGCGAGTGGACGAACAGCGACGGCACGAAATCCGTCAAGTGGCTCGTCGATTACAAGGATCAATTGGGCAAGCGCCGGTTCCGGAATTTCGAGCGCAAGCGGGATGCGGACGCCTGGCTTGTCGGCGCCGCCTGGGAAGTCGTCAAAGGTGTGCACACCGCCGACAGTCAGACGATCACCGTGACCGCGGCCTGCAACATGTGGATCAGGGCGGCCGAAGCGAACGATCGCGAGCGCGGGACTATCCAGCAATATCGCCAGCTCGCCAACCTCCATATCAAGCCTCTGATCGGTGCGGAGAAGCTGTCGCGCCTGACCCGTCCGAAAGTCCAGGCGTTTCGCGATCGCCTGTTGGAGACCCGCTCGAAGGCCATGGCCGGGAAGGCCGTCCGCGCGCTCTCCAGCGTTCTTCGCGAGGCTATGCGCCATGGTCTGATTGCGCAGAATGTCGCCGCCGACGTGCGGGTTACGCGCTCGTCCCGCGAGCGCGCCAAGGTCGTCATCCCGACGACCGTCGAACTGCGATCGCTGCTCGAACATGCAGACGATGATTTCAGGCCACTGCTCATGACGGCCATGATGACGGGCCTCCGGTCTTCGGAACTTCGCGGCCTTGCGTGGAGCAACGTCGATTTGAAGGCCGGCTCGATCACCGTCTCCCAGCGCGCCGATAAATATTGCCAGATCGGCCCGCCGAAGTCTGCGGCGGGATACCGTACGATTCCCATAGGGCCGTCGCTCGTGACGCTGCTCAAGGCATGGAAGCTGCGATGCCCCAAGGGCGAGCGGGGCCTGGCTTTCCCGAATCTCGTCGGCGGCGTTCAGGATTACGGCCATCTGCTCAAGCGGATATTTTTCCCGCTTCAGATCGAGGCAGGCGTATGCGATCCCAAAATCGTCGCAGGTAAGCCGTGGCTCGACGCCGAAGGCCGTCCGGTCATGAAGCCCCGTTATGCGCTGCACGCCCTACGGCATGCCGCGGCCAGTGCATGGATCAAGCAGCGCATCGACATCAAACGCCTTCAGGTGTGGATCGGCCACGAGAATATCGAGCTGACGATCGACACCTATGGGCATTTGATCGAAGACCCCGAGAGCGATTGGCCTTGATCGCGGCCGTGCAAGAAGCACTTCTCGCGTGATCATTTAGGCAAGTTGTATGACAGGTTTATCTTAGGGCCGTGAGTTTTCATGCAACAAACATGGAACAACGGGTCATTTTTTGGCGGAAAAGCGAGCTGTGCCCCAGGCTTCCTAATCTGGGGGCCACTGGTTCGAATCCAGTCGGGTGCACCACCTCCTTCGTTGGACAAAACCATGGTGCCCGGCGTCGGAACCGGCAGCGGTGATTTGTCGAATGGCGCTCGGCTCCCTACCCTGTTACGCTCGCCAGTGGACGACGTCGAACGATGGCCGCATGGAGCGGGCGGGAGATGCGTTATGGCCACACTTGACCTGCTGCTGAGCGTTGAACAGCAAATGCTGCGCGACAGTTTGCAACGGTTTCTGGCCGACAACACGTCGCCGGGCTGGCGCAACCTCGTCGATTCGTTGGGGCTGGCCGGATTAGCCGTTCCACAGGTTCATCATGGTTTTGGCGGCGGCGCGATCGAGATTGCGGTGGTAATGGCCGAACTCGGACCAGCGTTGGCGGGATCCGACTGGCTTTCGCATACTGCCGCGACGATGTTGCTGAGCCAGGCGGCGCCCGATCATGCGGCGCTTTGCGAACTCGCGACCGGCGCGCGGCGCGCGGCGCTGATCTGCGCCGCATCGAGCGCGGCGATGCCGATCGTCGAGGCCGACGGCGCGGTACGCGGCACCGCTGCGCTGGTGGCGGGCGGCGCCGAGGCCGACCTGTTCCTGCTCGCCGACGGCGACGCGGTGCTGCTCATCGCTGCGGACCGCGACAAGGTTGAGCAGCGTCACCGCATCATGCACGACGGCAGCGTGACTGCCGACCTGAGTTTTACTGTGAAGCCGGGCGAGGGCAGTCGGCTGGCTACCGGTGCTGCGGCGCGCACGCTGGTCGAACTGGGTAACGATGTTGTGCTCATCGGACGCTGCGCCGAGGCGGTCGCGCTGATCCAGCGGATGATCGCCAACAGCGCGCTCTATCTGGGCCAGCGCCAGCAGTTCGGCCGCGCGATCGGCAGCTTCCAGGCGCTGCGGCATCGCGTCGCTGACATGCAGCTGGCAGCGATGAAAGCCGCGGCGCTGACCGAGGCGGCCATAGTGGCGGTCGATCAGGATCTGTCCGATCGCGCTTCAACCGTGAGCGCCGCCTGCGTCGAAGTTGCCGACGCGGTGCGGATTGTGGGCGAAGGTGCGGTGCAGATTCACGGTGCGATGGGGCTGACCGAGGAGCTCAGCCTGGGCGGTCATTTCAAGCGTGCGCTGGCGATCGCGGCGGCAATGGGGCCACGCGCCGACCATTTGGCGCGGTTTGCCGAAGCGGCGGCCTAGCCCAGCATCAACCGCGCGATCAGGTCGCGCTGAATTTCGTTCGACCCGGCGTAGATGCTCGCCGCACGGTCGTTGAGGTAGCGCGGCACCGCGACCGCCTGCTCGGCAGGTGTCTGCCCGTCGGCGTCGGCCCATGCCGCCTGACCCGCGGCTTCGCACGCCAGCGTATCGATCCGCTGAGCGCTTTCGGTGCCGAGGACTTTAAGCGCCGAGGCGTAGAGCGCGGGGCTGCCCCCGACGCCGCGCATCGCTTTGAGCTCAAGCGCCTGGAGCGCCTGCAAGCCGATCGCCTCGCGGTCGAGCTGGGCGCGCAGTACCGGATCGGCGATCGACTGCGCGCGCAAACGGGACAGGCGCGCCGTCAGTCCGGGGGCATATTTGCCGCCGCGCTCAAAGGTCAGCAGATGTTTCGCGACCGACCAGCCTTCGTTCTCGCCGCCCAGCCGGTTCGCCATCGGTACGCGCACATCGTCGAAGAAGACCTGATTGAATTCATGATCACCCGCAAGGGTGCGGATCGGTTCGACCGTGATACCCGGCGTCGCCATGTCGAGCAGCAGGAAGCTGATCCCCGCCTGCGGCTTGCCCTCGCTCGAGGTACGGACGAGCGCGAACATGCGGTTGGCGAAATGGGCGTGGGTGGTCCAGATTTTCGATCCGTTCAGCACATAGTCGCTGCCGTCGGGGATCGCGCGCAATTGCAGCGCGGCAAGGTCCGACCCCGCGCCGGGTTCCGAAAAGCCCTGGCACCAATAATCCTCGCCCGACAGGATGCGCGGCAGATAATGCGCGCGCTGCTCGGCGCTGCCATAGTGCATAATCACCGGTGCGACCATCTTCAGCCCCATCGGCGCGAGGGTGGGCGCCCCGGCGCGCGCGCATTCGGCGGCGAAGATATAGCGTTCGATCTCGTTCCAGCCCGGGCCCCCGAACTCAGTAGGCCAGTCGGGCGCCGCCCAGCCGCGCGCATGGAGGATGCGTTGCCAAGGCAGCGAAATGGCGGGGTCGTGAAAGACGCTGGTGGCGCGGATGGCGGCGCGGCGCAGGTCGTCGGGCAGGGCGCCAGCCAGAAAGCCGCGAATCTCGTTACGAAAGGCCCGCAGGGCAGGATCGTTCAACATGTCCATTGCGCTGCCTTGTACGTCTCACCCTCGTCTGGCCAAGCTGGCACCTGCATCAGGCGGCGCGCGCGCCGACGAAGCCAAGCCCCGCAGCGATCTGGATCGACTGCGCGCGCCCCGTCGCCCCCAGCTTTGCCGCGGCGTTGCGCAGGTGAAAGCGCACCGTCGACACCGACAACGACAGGATGATCCCGATCTCGCCATCGGTCTTGCCCGCTGCGGCCCAGCGCAGGCACTGCACCTCGCGCCGGGTCAGGGTCTTAGGCACGGTGGCGTTGCGCGGCCGTCCGCGTGCTTCATTGTGCGTCGCGACCAGTTTGAGCGCGAGGTTGTGCAGATCGCTCGCATGGCGGTCGAACAGTGCCGCGACCCCGACGGGTTCGCGCGAGCACCAAAAGACCGCCCCGACCAGCCCGCGCGGCAGATGCACCGGCGCGATGATCGCCTCGCCAAAGTTCGGGGTTTTCTTGGCCTGCTCGCAATCGACCGCGGCGAGCAATTGCGTCGGACGCCAGGTCCGCAACTGGCCGTCGCTGTAATAAAAAGGTTCGGCGGTCAGCCGCGCGGCGGTCAGGAACGCGATGTGCAGTGCGAGCTTGCGGTCGCGCCAATAGGCGTGGTCGGGGTCGATCCAGCGAAAGCTGGTTTCAGCATAGGGCCGCCCGTCGGCATCGCTCATCGGCTCGGGGTCGCCAAGGTCGGCCTGCGCCGCAATAAAAGGCAGACCGATCGTGTCACCCGCCGCCTGCACCGCCGCGACGAGCGCTGGCATGGCGGCCCAGCTTTCTGGCGACGGGTCGGTCAATAATTCCTCCGGCATGGTCGGCCGGGAACGGCTCCGGCGCGACCATGCTGGCATAGTCGAGTGTCGCGCGACAAGCGTTAAACCCTCGGGCGTGAGCGGGCTTACTTCAAACTCGGCAGGTCCAGCCCTTTTTCGCGCGCGCAATCGATGGCGATGTCGTACCCTGCGTCGGCGTGGCGCATGACGCCGGTGCCGGGGTCGTTCCACAGCACGCGTTCGAGCCGCTTGGCCGCTTCGGCTGTGCCGTCGGCGACGATCACCATGCCGCTGTGCTGCGAATAGCCCATGCCGACGCCGCCGCCGTGATGGAGCGACACCCACGTCGCGCCGCTCGCGGTGTTGAGCAGGGCGTTGAGGAGGGGCCAATCGGACACCGCATCGGATCCGTCGCGCATCGCTTCGGTTTCTCGATTGGGCGAGGCGACCGAGCCTGAATCGAGATGGTCGCGGCCGATGACGACGGGGGCTTTCAGTTCGCCGCTCGCGACCATCTCGTTGAACGCGAAGCCGAGTCGGTGGCGATCGCCGAGCCCGACCCAGCAGATGCGCGCGGGTAGTCCCTGGAACCGGATCTTCTCGCGCGCCATGTCGAGCCAGTTGTGGAGATGCTTGTTGTCGGGCAGCAGCTCCTTCACCTTGGCATCGGTCTTGTAGATATCCTCGGGATCGCCCGACAGCGCGACCCAGCGGAACGGGCCGACACCGCGGCAGAACAGCGGGCGGACATAGGCAGGGACGAAGCCCGGAAAGTCAAAGGCATTCTCGACACCCTCGTCCTTCGCCATTTGGCGGATATTATTGCCATAATCGGTCGTCGGAACCCCGGCCGCCTGCATGTCGAGCATCGCCTGGACATGCACCGCCATCGACGCCTTGGCGGCTTTCGCGACCGCCGCGGGATCGCTCTCGCGCTTCGCAAACCATTCGTCGAGGGTCCAGCCTGCGGGTAGGTAGCCGTTGACCGGATCGTGCGCCGACGTCTGGTCGGTGAGCAGGTCGGGGCGGATGCCGCGGCGGACCATTTCGGGCAAGATGTCGGCGGCGTTGCCGAGCAGGCCGACCGAGACGGGTTTGCTCTCGGCATGGCTCGCTTCGATCATCGCCAGCGCCTCGTCGATGCTCGACGCCTGCTTATCGAGATAGCCGGTGCGCAGGCGCATTTCGATGCGGCTCGGCTGGCATTCGATCGCGAGGCAGCTCGCGCCCGCCATCACCGCGGCGAGCGGCTGCGCGCCGCCCATGCCGCCGAGGCCCGCGGTCAGCAGCCAACGGCCCGCCAGGCTGCCGCCATAGTGCTGGCGGCCCATCTCGACGAAGGTTTCGTAAGTGCCCTGCACGATGCCCTGGCTGCCGATATAGATCCAGCTGCCCGCGGTCATCTGGCCGTACATCATCAGGCCCTTTTTATCGAGTTCGGAGAAATGCTCCCAATTCGCCCATTGCGGCACCAGGTTCGAATTGGCGAGCAGCACCCGCGGCGCATCGCTATGGGTGCGGAACACGCCGACGGGCTTTCCCGACTGGACCAGCAGGGTTTCATCGTCACCCAGCCGTTTCAGCGTCTCGACGATCTTGTCATAGCTTTCCCAGTCGCGCGCGGCGCGGCCGATGCCGCCATAAACGACCAGCTCGTGCGGCGCTTCGGCGACGTCGGGGTGCAGGTTGTTCATCAGCATCCGCATCGGCGCTTCGGTGAGCCAGCTTTTGGCGGTGATGTCGGGGCCAGTCGCCGGGCGGATCACGCGACTGTTGTCGAGACGGGTCATTTCTGTCCTTTCGCAAAATCGAAGGTCGCGGCGATCACTTGCTCCAGCACGGGCCGGATCGCCGGATTGGGGTCGAGCGGAGTGGGCCAATTGGCCGAGGTGATCGCGGTGGGCTCCGCCATATAGCCGCGCTGGGCCAGCTCCATCTGGACCACGTGGACGCCACTTTCCGGGTCGCCATAATGGCGCGTCGTCCAGCCGCCCTTGAAACGGCCATTGACGACATGGCTGTAGCCGCTCGCGGCGCAGATGCTGGCGACGATCGTTTCGAGTTCGGGCGCGCAGGTCGCGCCGCCGTTGGTCCCGATGTTGAATTGCGGCAATTCGTCGTCGAACAGGCGGGGGACATGGCTGCGGATCGAATGCGCGTCATAGAGAACGACCCGGCCGTGCGCTGCCTTCAGTCGTGCGAGTTCGGCGGCCAGCGCGTCATGATAGGGCCGGTGATAGAGGTTCAGCCGCTGCATGATCTCTGCTTCGTCGGGTTCGCCAAAGCGGTACAGCGGTTCGCCGTCGAAGGTCGTCGTCGGGCATAGCTCGGTCGTTGCCTGTCCGGGATAAAGCGACGCCCCCGACGGGTCGCGGTTCATGTCGATCACGCTGCGCGAAATATCGGTCGCGACCAATGTCGCGCCCATATCGGCGGCAAAGGTGTAAAGATCGGCAATCCACCAGTCGGTGTCGATCTGGGCATGCCAGGGCGAGACGAACTGATCATCCAGCCCGGCCAGATCGGTACCCCCGTGCGGGAAGGCGATGACCAGCGGCGCGTCGCCGCGCTGGACGCGCAGCCAGTCCATCAGCCGACACCCGGCAAGCTGGCCGCGACCGCAGCAACGAGGCTGCCCGAACGGATCAGCGCGGTTGCGGCCTCCATATCGGGATGGAAATGGCGGTCGTCTTCGAGCGTCGGCACCGCGGCGCGAAGGTGGCTGTGCGCCGCTTCCAGCGCCTCGCTCGATTGCAGCGGCGCGTGGAAGTCGATGCCCTGGCAGGCTGCGAGCAGTTCGATACCGATCACCGCGCTGGCGTTGTCGGCCATGTCGAGCAGGCGGCGCGCGCCGTGCGCGGCCATCGACACATGGTCCTCCTGATTGGCGCTGGTCGGGATCGAATCGACGCTGGCGGGATGGGCGCGCTGCTTGTTTTCGCTGACCAGCGCGGCGGCGGTTACCTGCGGGATCATGAAGCCCGAGTTGAGCCCGGGGCGCGGGGTGAGGAAGGCGGGGAGGCCTGACAGCGCGGGATCGACAAGCATCGCGATGCGACGCTCCGCAATCGAGCCGATCTCGCACAGCGCCATCGCGATCATGTCGGCGGCAAAGGCGACAGGTTCGGCGTGGAAATTGCCACCCGACAAAGCTTCGTCGGTATCGGCAAAGATCAGCGGATTGTCGGACACGCCATTGGCTTCGACGGCAAGCGTCGTCGCGGCCTGACGCAGCAGGTCGAGCACGGCGCCCATCACCTGCGGCTGGCAGCGCAGGCAATACGGATCCTGCACGCGCGGATCGTCGATCGCATGCGAGGCGCGGATCGCTGATCCCGCCATCAGGCCGCGCAGAGCGTCGCCGACCGCACGCTGTCCGGCATGGCCGCGCAGCGCGTGGATGCGCGGGTCGAAGGGCGCGTCGGAGCCTTTGGCGGCCTCGGTCGACAGCGCGCCGGTGATGAGCGCCGAGCGGAACAGCGTATCGGCGCGAAACAGGCCCGCGAGCGCGTTGGCGGTCGAGAATTGCGTGCCGTTGAGCAACGCGAGGCCTTCCTTGGGACCGAGTTCGAGGGGGACGAGTCCCGCGTCGGCAAGCGCGTCGGCGGCGAGAAGGGTCTGACCGCCGACCTCGATTTCGCCGACGCCGATCATCGCCGCCGCCATGTGCGCCAGCGGCGCGAGGTCGCCGCTCGCGCCGACCGAGCCCTGCGACGGGACGATCGGGGTAATCCCCTTCGCCAGCATCGTCTCCAGCATCGCAACCGTCTCGCGGCGGACGCCCGAAGCCCCCATGCCGAAACTCGCGAGCTTCAGCGCCATCATCAATCGGACGTTTTTTGCCGGCGACGGCGCCCCGGTGCCTGCCGCATGGCTGAGCACAATGTTCCGCTGGAGCGTCGCCAGATCGTCATCGGCGACGCGAACGCTCGCGAGCTTTCCGAAACCGGTGTTGATGCCGTAGACGGGCGCGCCCCTGGCGACGATCCGCGCGACCGCGGCGGCGCTGGCGTCGATCGCGTTCCACGCATCGGCGCTCAGTTCGGCGCTCGCGCCCTCATAGATTTCACGCCAGTCGGCGAGCGCCATGGCGCCCGGGTTGATGATCATTGTCCGTCCTTGATGCGTTGGTGCAGCGGGTTGAAGCCGATGCGGTAAACCAGCTCGGCGGGGTCGGTGACGTCCCAGATCGCGAGGTCGCACGCCTTGCCGGCTTCGAGCGTGCCGATCTCGGCGCCTAGTCCGAGCGCGGCGGCGGCATTGACTGTCACCCCGCGCAAGGCCTCGACCACCGTCAGCCCGAACAGCGTCGCGCCCATGTTGAGCATGAGCAGCAGCGAGGTCGTCGGCGAGGTGCCAGGGTTGTTGTCGGTTGCGAGCGCGATCTTCACGCCGTGGCGACGCATCGCGTCGATTGGCGGCAATTTGGTCTCGCGCATGAAATAATAGGCGCCGGGGAGTAGCACCGCGACCGTCCCGGCCGCCGCCATCGCGGCGACATTGTCGTCGGTCGCATACTCGAGATGGTCGGCAGAGAGCGCGCCGTGCCGTGCCGCGAGCGCGCTGCCGCTCAGGGCAGACAATTGTTCGGCGTGCAGCTTGACCGCCAGCCCATGCGCCTGCGCCGCCTCGATCACCCGCGTGCATTGCGCGGGCGAAAAACCGATGCCTTCGCAAAAGGCATCGACCGCGGTCGCGAGCGGCGCGGCGGCGGGGATCATTTCGCCGACGACGAGGTCGATATAGCCGTTGCTGTCGCCCTGATATTCGGGGGGCAGGGCGTGCGCTCCGAGGAAGGTTGGCTCGACGCGGACCCGGCGCCGCTCGCCGAGCGCGCGGGCGGCGCGCAGCATCTTCAGTTCGTTTTCGGTATCGAGGCCGTAGCCTGACTTGATCTCGATCGTCGTCACCCCTTCGGCGAGCAGCGCGTCGAGGCGGGGGAGTGCCGTATCGACCAGTTCCGCCTCGCTCGCCGCGCGCGTGGCGCGCATCGTCGACACGATACCCCCACCTGCGCGGGCAATTTCCTCATAGTTCGCGCCTTCAAGCCGCATCGTCCATTCATTGGCGCGATTGCCGCCGTGGACCAGATGGGTGTGACAATCGATCAGCCCCGGGGTGATCAACCTGCCGCCGCAATCGGTGGTTTTCGCGGGCCTCGTCGGCGCGCCATCGGCAGGTCCGGCATAGACGATCCGCCCGTCCTGTGCCGCCACGACGCCGTCGTCGATCAGCCCCAGCCCGTCATCGGTCATCGTCGCGAGTCGCGCGTTGGTCCAGCTATGCTCCATCTGGACAACATCTCGCGATTACGTCATTATGTCTAGACATAATATGAGGGCTTTTGATGATGGCTTACTGGTTTCAGCGCGCATGGATCGACAATCAGTGGCAGCACGATGTGCGCCTGACGGTCGCCGACGGGCGGATTTCCGCGCTTGAAACCGGTGTCGAAGCGGCGCCGGGAGACAAACGCCACGCCGCGGCGCTGCCCGGGCTGTGCAACGTCCACAGCCATGGTTTCCAGCGCGGGATGGCGGGGCTGTCGGAACGCCGCAGCCGTCCCGATGACAATTTCTGGAGCTGGCGCGAGATCATGTACCGCTTCCTCGATCGGCTGACCCCCGAGGATGTCGCGGCGATCACCGCGCAGGCCTATGCCGAGATGCTCGAGGGTGGTTTCACGCGCGTCGGCGAGTTCCACTATCTCCATCACGACCCGGCGGGCGTGACCTATGCCGATCCCGCCGCGATGGCGGGGGCGATCGTCGAGGCCAGCGCGGCGACAGGCATCGGCTTGACCTTGCTGCCCGTATTCTACGCGCATGGCAATTTCGGCGGTGCGGCGCCAAGCCCCGGCCAGCGGCGCTTCCTCAGCGACATCGACGGCTTTGCAACACTGCTCGACGGCGCGCGCGCCAAGCTGGTCGGCGACGCCAATATCGGCATTGCGCCGCACTCGCTGCGCGCGGTCGGGCCAGACCAACTCGCGGCGCTGCTCGCCATGGCGCCTACCGGCCCGGTCCATATCCACGCCGCCGAACAAGAAAAGGAAGTCGCCGATTGCGTCGCGTGGAGCGGGGCGCGGCCGGTTGACTGGCTGCTCGATAACGCGGCGGTCGATGCGCGCTGGTGCCTGATCCACGCGACGCACCTCAGCGCGGGTGAAGTGCCGCGGCTCGCCGCCAGCGGGGCGGTGGCCGGACTTTGCCCGATTACCGAGGCGAACCTTGGCGACGGCATTTTTCCCGCGATCGACTATCTGGCTGCTGGCGGCGCGTTCGGGATCGGCACCGACAGCAATATCCTGATCGACGCCGCTGGAGAGCTGCGCGCGCTCGAATATTCGCAGCGGCTGGCGCACCGGGCCCGTGCGTTGCTGGCTGGAAGCGAATCGCCGTTCGTGGGCGCCAATCTCTACGCCCGCGCGCTAGACGGCGGCGCGCAGGCGCTGGGGGTCGAGGCTGGCTTTGCGGTGGGCCAGTCCGCCGACATCGTCTCGCTCGACCTCGATCATCCCAGCTTCGCCGGGACCGACGATGCGACGCTGCTCGACCGCTGGATTTTTGCGGGCGGGGCCGGGACGATTGACTGCGTGTGGCGCGCCGGGGTCAAATGCGTCGAAGGTGGACGCCATGTCGACCGCGCCCGCATCGCTGCCGCCTACCGCAAAAGCGTCGAGCAGATCGTCGCGTGACGCGCGCAGCGCCGAACCCGGCGCGCCGGATCCGCGAGGATATCGAAGCGCGCATCCACTCGGGCGAGTGGAAACCGGGGACGCGCATCCCGATCGAACAGGAACTCGCGCAACGCTATGGCTGCGCGCGTGCGACGGTCAGCAAGGCGATCGGCGAGCTCGTCGCCGCGGGGCTGATCGAACGGCGGCGCAAGGCCGGGTCATTCGTTGCACATCCGCCGGTGCATTCGGCGGTGATGACGGTGCCCGACCTTGCCGAGCTGATTGCCGCGCGCGGTGAGGCGTACCGCTGGGAAGCGCGCGCGATCCAGCGCCGCAAGAACGCTGGCGGCGCCGACATGCTCCGGATCGACGGCGTGCATTTTGCCGCTGGCGAACCCTTTGCGCTGGAAAACCGTACGATCGAACTCGCCGAAGTGCCCGCGGCAGCCGACGCCAATTTCGCCACCGAGGCACCGGGAACCTGGCTCCTCGCGCACATCCCTTGGACCTCGGCGCGCCACGTCGTGCGCGCCGTTGCTGCCACCCGCACCGAAGCGGCGATGCTGGCGACCGGCAGCGGCGCCGCCTGCCTGCAGCTGGAACGCGACACCTGGCGCGGCGAGCGGTCCGTCACCCACGTCCGCCAGCTTTTTCGCGGCGACCGTTTCGATCTGGTTGCCGAGTTTCAGGCCGGAGCGGGCAAGCGCGATCCTGCGTGATATTTGCGCGCCGTTGCAGCATATATTCTGCCCCCAGCGGAACGCACACAAGATATTTGCTTATGCTGTATTGCGATATTAATACGGTGATCGAGCATGGTCTGGCCCCTTAAAGCAAAAACCGCCGATCCGGCGCCCGTCGCACCGACCTTTCCTGTGCCGGACGCTCCCGTTTTCGACGCCCTGCCGGTGGCTGTGCCGGAAACGCGATGGCGCAAATGGTGGCGGCGAATTTCGCGCGGTTTTGCGATTTTCTGTATCCTCTTCATCCTGCTCGTCGGCTGGCTCGCGCTCACCGCGCCCTTGTCAAAATCGCTCGAACCGATCGCCCCGCCGCAAATTACCCTGCTGGCCTCCGACGGCACCCCGATCGCACGAACCGGCGCGATCGTCGATGCGCCGGTAAAGGCCGCGGACCTGCCGAAGCATGTCACCGGCGCCTTTCTTGCGATCGAGGACCGTCGCTTTTACAGCCATTGGGGCGTCGATCCGCGCAGCATTGCGCGCGCGGTGTGGAGCAATGTCAGCGGCGGGCGGACGCAGGGCGGCAGCACGATTACCCAGCAGCTGGCGAAATTCACCTTCCTGACCCCCAAACGCACGCTGGGGCGCAAAGCGCGCGAGGCGCTGATCGCCTTCTGGCTCGAAGCATGGCTGAGCAAGGACGAAATACTCGAACGCTATCTGTCGAACGCCTATTTCGGCGACAACACCTACGGTCTGCGCGCCGCGTCGATGCACTATTTTTATCGCCAGCCCGAAAAGCTGACCCCGGCGCAGGCGGCGATGCTCGCCGGGTTGGTGCAGGCGCCGTCGCGTCTCGCGCCGACCAAGAACCGGGACCTTGCCGAAGAGCGTATGCAACTGGTGCTGAACGCGATGGTCGCTACGGGCTATCTGTCCGCGACCGAGCGAAAGGCCGTCCGTCCGCCGCGGATCGATGTGCGTTCGCGCAACACGTTGCCGACCGGAACCTATTTCGCCGACTGGGCGCTGCCCGAGGCACGCAAATTGAGCGATGTCGGTTATTCGCGCCAGACGATCACGACGACACTCGATGCGCGGTTGCAGGCGGTGGCGCGTCGCGTCACCAGTCGCGCCGGGATCGGGCAGGCGCAGGTCGCGCTGGTCGCGATGCGCCCCAATGGCGAAGTCGTCGCGATGGTCGGCGGCAAGGACTATACCGCCTCGCCGTTCAACCGCGCGACGCAGGCGCGGCGCCAGCCGGGATCGACGTTCAAGCTGTTCGTCTATCTCGCCGCGCTGCGGGCCGGGTGGGAGCCCGATGACGTGATCGACAATCAGCCGATCGAAACCGGGTCATACCGCCCCAAGAACTCGGGCGGCGCCTATTCGAAAACGATCACGCTGGAGGATGCGTTTGCGACGTCGAGCAATGTCGCCGCGGTACGGCTGCTGCGCGAGGTCGGCGACGACAAGGTGATCGACATGGCGCGCGACCTGGGCGTCACCGCCCCGATGACCAAGGGCGACCCCAGCCTGGCGCTCGGCACGTCGAGCATGACCTTGCTCGAACTGACCGCCGCTTATGCCGCCGTGGCGGCGAACAGCTATCCGGTGGTCCCACATGCGTTCGAGGGCGAGGAAAAGGGCTGGTTCGAAAATCTGATCTCCGGCCCGCGCCGTTTCCGGTCCAGCGTTCACGACGACATCGAACAGATGCTACGCGCCGCGGTCAATCGCGGCACCGGCCGCGCGGCGCGTTTGCCGCAGGCGAATTTCGGCAAGACGGGGACCAGCCAGGACAATCGCGACGCGCTGTTCGTCGGCTACGCCAATGGTCTCGTCGTCGGGGTGTGGATCGGCAACGACGACAACAGCCCGCTGCGCGGCATTTCGGGCGGCGGGTTGCCGGCGCGGATCTGGCGCGACTTCATGATGCAGGCGTCGGGGCAGCAAGCGGCGCCGCGGCGTGAGGCCGACCCCCGCGGACCGGTCGAGCCACAGGATATCCCCGACGTCGGCGCGATCCCGGTCGGTGAAAATACGAGCGTCGGCATCGAAGGCGGCAATGCGGTGATCTCGACCGAAATCAACGGCAGCCGGATCGATTTGCGGGTGCCGATCGCGAACGAAGCGCCGGCGCAACCAGCCCCTGCTCCGCCGTGAAGAACGGGCGCGGAGCATCGGCGTGCGTTTCAATCGTTATAGAATAGCGCTGTTCTCTCGCGAAGGGGGGAGTCCATCACCGGCCTGCGCCAGTTTGAACCGTCTGGTGATGGATCCCCGTCTTCGCGGGGAAACGAAAATTTTCTTGAGCTTCGAATAAACGCGCTCAGTCCACCAACAGCTCAAACCCACCTGTGGCCATCGTCTGTCCATTGACGATCAGTTCGATCGTGTGCTGCCCCGGATGATGGCGCCGGGTGCTGAAATCGCGAATGACCTGATTGATACGCAGCGCGACCGTTTCGCCCCCCGCGAGGTCGAACGACTTCCACTTGAACACCTTCGCCGCAGTCTTGCCGCCCGCCCGCGCATAATGGACGCGGTAGTCGACCACCAAAGGCTGATTTTCCGACGAATCCGAAACGATCGCCGCGCTGATCGCAATCCGCTCGCCCAGCCGCACCACCGCTGGCTCGACGGTGAAATTGCGCACCGTCACCGCGGCCCCATGACCGACGCCGATCAGCGCCAGCGCCCGCGGCTCGCCCTGTTTGATCAGGGTGCGCAGCGCGTGGCGGATGATCCAGACAGTGTAGGGATCATGCTGCGGCCAGCCCGCCAGCCGGTCGAGCAGCCAGTCTGGCCGGTCCTTGGCGATGTCGTTCAGGTGATTGGCGACCGATTTGCGGACATAGAGGGCGGGATCGGCCTTGAGCGCCTCGAGGATAGGCGCCGCGCGCGTCGGGTCGGCCTTCAGCGCCGGAACGCGCGCCGCCCACGGTAGCCTCGGGCGACCGCCTTCGCTGGCGAGCCGCCGGACATGCTCGTCGTCGCTGGCCGTCCATCCTTCCATCGTCGCCAGCGCGTGATCGGCATCATGCGCCAAAAAGGGCCGGATCGCGAATTCCGCCGTGCCGAAGCGTGTCAGCACGGCGAGCGCGTCCATCGACCGGTCGAAATCGTCCAGCCCGAAACGCGCAACATATTCGGTAACGGCGATCGCCTGAAAACTGTGCGTCAACTGCGGCGCCATAACTTGGATAACGTCCAGCGCCGCCCCATAATCGGCGGGCAGCGCGGGACGCAGCGCGTCCGCAATATGGCGCACCCGCTCCATGATCGACAGCGCGTCGAGCCCGTCGGTCGCGGCGGCAAGGAACGCCTTCCGGTCAAAACGCGGCGACGCGGCGGCGCCCGCATCGGCAATCGCCGCCAGCGCTTGCGGACCCAATATGTCCTTCAGCAGGGCAGGGCTGGTGCTGTCCGAAATCGGCCTGGTCCTTTAACGGCGTTCGACCAATCCGCCGCCGAGCGCCACATAGAGCGTCACCAGATTGTCGACCTGCGCGCGGCGGATTTCCACCAGCGCCTGTTCGGCGGCGAACAGATTGCGTTCGGCGTCAAGCACCTCGAGATAGGTCGACACCCCTTCGCGGTAGCGCTTGCGCGCGAGGTCGGCGATGCGGCGTTGCGCCAGCGTGCCGCGTTCCTGTGCCTCGACCTGCTCGGCGAGGTAACGGCGTCCCGCGAGCGCGTCGGCGACTTCGCGGAACGCGCCCTGCACCGTGCGCTCATAGGTTGCGACCGCGATATTCTCGCGTGCCTCGGCGACGGTCAGATTGCCCTTGTTGCGCCCGAAATCGAAAATCGGCAGTCGGATCGACGGGCCAAAGCTCCAGCCGAATCCGTCGTTGCTGAACAGATTGTCGAGCGATCCCGATGCAAAGCCGAGGTTGCCGGTGAGCGAGATCGACGGAAAGAATGCCGCCCGC
This sequence comes from Sphingopyxis solisilvae, assembly GCF_015475875.1. Taxonomy (GTDB): domain Bacteria; phylum Pseudomonadota; class Alphaproteobacteria; order Sphingomonadales; family Sphingomonadaceae; genus Sphingopyxis; species Sphingopyxis solisilvae. Next base: position 46,223 of record NZ_JADKYM010000017.1, read on the forward strand.
GCCGCGCCGACATTGGCCCGCGCGGCACGCAGCCGTTCCTCGGCGGCAAGGATGTCGGGCCGTGCGACCAGCAGGTCCGACGGCAGGCCTGCGGTCAGCGTTGGCGACTGCGCCTGCGCGACGAGCGGCAACGGCGCGGGCAGGGGACCGGCGACGGGTCCGCCGGTGAGCACGGCCAGGAAATTATCGGCCTGTGCCTTGCCGAGCTTTAAACTCGCCAACTGCGTCTCCGCCTGGGTCAGCAGCGTTTCCGACTGGCGGTAATCGAGTGCCGAAGTCACCCCCGCGTCGAGCCGCCGCTTGGCAATCCGCAGCCCTTCTTTGCGGCTGGTCACCGTCGCTTCGGCGAGCGCGATCTGCTCGGTCGCGCCGCGCGAGGCGAAATAGGTCGATGCGACGTCGCGCACCAGCGCCAGCCGGAACGCCCTTTCGGCCTGTTCGGTCGCCAGATACTGGCTACGCGCGGCTTCGGACAGATTCTTGACTCGCCCCCAGAAATCGAGCTCGAACGACGTCACCCCGACCCCGACTGAGTAGCGGCTGGTCGTGTCGGTCCCGGCGCCGGTCAGCGAAGGGCCGCGCGTGCGCGCCGCATCCGCGCTCGCACCCACCGTCGGCAGCCGGTCGGCATCCTGGATGCGGTACAGCCCGCGCGCTTCGTCGATCTGCGCCACCGCGACGGCGAGGTCGCGGTTGCGCTCGATCGCTTGCGCGATCAGCACCTCGAGTTGCGGGTCGGCAAAGAAATCCTGCCACGCGACATCGGTCGCGCGCTGGCCCAGCGTCACATCGCCAACGAATTCGGCTGGATAATCGGGCGCGGTGGGCAGCGCCGGGCGCTCGTGCGGCGGCGCCATATTGGCGCAGCCGGCGAGCGCGGATGCGGCGAGCAGAACGATCAGCTTACGCATGGGTCGGCTCCTCGCCATGATGGCCCTTTTCGGCCGGCGCTGGCGGCCGCTTGCGGCTCAGCCATTTGCGGACCGAAAGATAAAAGACCGGGATGAAAAAGATGCCTAGCAAAGTCGCGGCGATCATCCCGCCCATCACGCCCGACCCGACCGCGATCCGGCTCGCCGCCCCCGCGCCGCTCGCGATGACCAGCGGCACCATGCCGAGGATGAACGCCAGGCTGGTCATGATGATCGGGCGCAGGCGCAGCTTGACCGCTTCCATCACGGCATCGAGCGTCGATTTGCCTTGGGCCTCCTGTTCGATCGCGAATTCGACGATCAGGATCGCGTTTTTCGCCGCCAGCCCGATGATCGTGATCAACCCGACGTTGAAATAAATGTCGGCGCTGAGGCCGCGGAACATCGAGAACAATACCGCGCCCAGCACACCCAGCGGCACCACCAGCAGCACCGACACCGGAACCGACCAGCTTTCGTACAGCGCCGCGAGCAGCAGGAAGACGACAACCAGCGACAAGCCCAGCAACATACCGATCTGCCCCGCCGACTGCTTTTCCTCATACGAGATGCCGGTCCATTCGAACGCAAAGCCCGGCGGCAGTTGCTCGGCCAGACGCTCCATTTCGGCCATCGCCTCGCCGGTCGATTGTCCTGGCGCCGGCTCGCCCGAAATCGTCATCGCGGGATAGCCGTTATAGCGTTGGAGCTGCGGCGTTTCGGCCGACCATTCGGCTTTGCTGAACGATCCGAACGGCACCATGTCGCCGTTAGCGCTGCGCACGCGCAGGTCGAGCACGTCCTGCGGCGTCATGCGGCTGGCGGCGTCGGCCTGAAGCAGGACGCGCAGCACGCGTCCTTCACGCGTGAAGTCGTTGGCGTAGGCGCTGCCGAAACTGATCGCCAGCGTGGCGTTGACGTCGCCGATCGACAAGCCCAGCGCGCGCGCCTGGATGCGGTCGATATCGACTTTCAATACCGGGGCGTCTTCCTGTCCTTCCGGCCGGACATTCGCGAGCAGTTTGCTCTGCATCGCACCGCCCAGCATCTGGTTGCGTGCCGCGACCAGTGCTTCGCGGCCGTTGGCGCCGCGGTCCTGCAGTTTGAAGGTAAAGCCGCTCGACGTACCCAGCTCCGGCATCGACGGCGGGCTGAGCGAGAAAACAAAGGCCTCCTTGATCCCCATCAAAGCGCCCATCGCCTTGCCCGCGATCGCGTCGGCGCTATCGCCATCGCCCTTGCGTTCGTCCCACGGCTTGAGCGGCGTGAACATGATTGCGTTCGCCTGACCCTGGCCAAAGAAGCTGAAGCCGTTCACCGAGACGATATTCGCGACCTGCGGCTGTTCGGCGAAAAAGGCCTTGGCCTGTTCGGTCGCTTCATTCGTGCGCTCGGTCGTGGCGCCGGGTGGCGCCTGGATCACCGTGATCAGATAGCCCTGATCCTCTTGCGGCAGAAATGAACCCGGCAGGCGCGTGAACAGCAGTGCGGTCACCGCAACCATGACGACAAACACGCCCAGCCAGCGGAGCGGCGCCCCCAGCATTTTGCCGACCCGGTGTTGATAGCGATCGGTTGTCCGTCCGAACCAGTCGTTGAAACGGCTGAAGAAACGATCGACGCGCTCGCCGACCGGGCCGCTGCGTTTGGACGCATCGTGCGGCTTGAGCATCGTGGCGCACAGCGCCGGGGTCAGCGTCAGTGCCAGCAGTGCCGAAAATGCGATCGAGATCGCCAGCGTCATCGAAAACTGGCGATAAATGCCGCCGGTCGAACCGGGGAAGAAGGCCATCGGAATGAACACCGCGATCAGGACCAGCGTGATGCCGATGATCGCGCTGGTGATCTGCCCCATCGCCTTCACCGTCGCTTCATAGGGCGGCAGATGCTCCTCGTTCATGATCCGCTCGACATTTTCGATCACGACGATCGCATCGTCGACGAGGATGCCGATTGCCAGCACCATACCGAACAACGTCAGCACGTTGATCGAAAAACCGAACATCCACAGGCCAAGGCAGGCACCCGCCAGCGCGATCGGCACGACGATGGTCGGGATAACCGTCGCGCGCCAGTTCTGCAGGAACAGGAACATCACGAGGAAGACGAGCACCATCGCCTCGACCAGCGTCATCACGACCTCCTCGATCGACAGCTGGATGAACGGCGTCGTGTCATAGGGGATCGACCAAGTGATGTCGGGCGGGAATCCCTTGGACAAGGTTTCCATTTGCTCGCGGACGCCCTCTGCCGTCGCGAGCGCGTTGGCGCCCGGGGTCAGCTGGACGGCAAGCCCTGCCATCGGCTTTCCATTGAGCTCGGACGAAAAGAGGTAGCTGGCAGCGCCCAGTTCGACGCGGCCGACATCGCGCAAGGTGACCGCCGAACCGTCGGGATTCGCGCGCAGGATGATGCTCTCGAACTGTTCGGGCTTGGTAAAGCGGCCTTGCGTCGTAATGACCGCGTTGATCTCGGCGCCTTTTGCAATCGGCTGGTCGCCCAGCTGGCCGCCCGGTGTCTGGCTGTTCTGCTCCTGAACGGCGCGCAGCGCTTCGGCGGCGGACAATTTGTAGGACGCCAGCTTTTGCGGATCGAGCCAGATCCGCATCGCATATTCGGGCGCGAACGCCTGGACATTGCCGACCCCGTTCACACGGCGCAGCTCGTCGAGCACGCGCGTGTTGGCGAAGTTGTTCACCTCCATCGGGTCGGTGTTGCCGCTTTTCGAGGTGATCGCGACGATAAGCAGAAAGCCCGAATTGGCCTCTGTGACCGAAATACCCTGTCGCCGCACATCTTCGGGCAGCCGCTGCTCGACGCGGCGAAGGCGGTTCTGCACCTCCATCTGCGCATTGTCGATGTCGGTCCCCGCCTCAAAGGTCAGGGTGATCGACGCGGTGCCGTTCGATTCGCTGGTCGAGGCCATGTAGAGGAAACCCTCGACCCCGTTCAGCTCCTGCTCGATGACCTGCGTGACATTCTGTTCGAGCGTGCGCGCGTCGGCGCCCGGATAGGTTACGCCGATCGTCAGCGACGGCGGCGCGACCGACGGATATTGTTCGACAGGCAACCCGCGCAGCGCGATGATCCCGGCGAGCAGGATGCCGATGGCGATGACCCACGAAAAAATGGGCCGGTCGATAAAGAAACGGGGCGTCATCGGTCAGCGCTTCGCCGCGGGAGTCGACGTCGTTCCCTTGGGCGGCGCGATGCGCACCGGCTGCCCCGGCTGAACCTTTTGCAGTCCGTCGACAATCACCCGGTCGCCGGGCCTCAGCCCGTCGAGAACCGCCCATTGGCCCGCCACCATGGCGCCGAGCTTGATCGGACGCGGCGTGGCGACATTCTTGGCGTCGAGCACCATCACGCTCGCGGCGTCGGCCGCCAGCTTGACCGCGCGCTGCGGGATAAGCATCCCGTCGGCGCGGTTACCGGCAAAGATGCGTGCGCGCACGAACTGGCCGGGCAGCAGCGCGGCGTTGGGATTGGGAAATTCGGCGCGCAGCGCCGCGGTGCCGGTCGCCTCGTCGATCGACAGGTCGAGGAAGTCGAGATGGCCGACCACCGGGTAAGCGCTGCCGTCCTCCAGGATCAATTGCACTTCGACGCGTTCGAGCGCCGGGGCGCTGACCTTGCCCGATCCCATGTCGCGGCGCGTCGCCAGCAGGTCCGAACTCGACTGGCCGAAATTGACATAGACGCGATCGATCTGCTCGATCGTCGTCAACAACGTCCCCTGCGCCGCACTCACCAGCGCACCCTCGGTCACCTCGGCGCGGCGGATACGGCCCGAAATCGGTGCGGTCACCGACGCATAACCCAGGTTCAGCCGCGCCGATTCGAGATTTGCCTGCGCTGCCTGGACATCGGCCTCGGCGGTGCGCTGGGCGGCGACCGCCGCGTCATATTCCTGGCGGCCGATCGCCTGGTCGGCGAGCAGCGGCTGGTAACGCGCAACGACCTGCCGCGCGTTGGCGGCGGTTGCCTGTGCCCGCGCGAGCTGCGCGCGCGCCGCATTGGCGTTGGCGGTCAACTGACGCGGATCGATGCGGAACAGCGCGGTTCCCGCACGCACAAAACTACCTTCGTTGAACAGTCGCCGCTCGACAATGCCGTCGACGCGCGCGCGCACCTCCGACGTGCGAACGGCCTGGACGCGCCCCGGCAGTTCGATGACGTTCGGTACTGCCTGCGACCGCACGGTCACGATAGTGACTTCGGGCGGCGGCGGGGCGGGCGGGGGTTCGGACGAACAGGCGGCCAGCAACAGGGCCAACGCGCCAACGATGGCGCAGGCGAAAGAACGAGCGCGACTCATAACGACCCCTGATAAATCCGCAAAATGAAAGGATGGCGACGCGAAAAAGGCGTTGCGTTTGGCGTGATGTAATTTAGATTACAGAAAAGCGCAAGGGAGAGAATCGCGCATGGACAATTTTGATCTGCTCGACTGTTCGGCCGGGCCACCCAGTTTGCGTGAGCGGCGGCAGGAAGCCATATTGGACGCTGCGGAGGCGCTGTTTCTCGAACAGGGCTATGAGCGAACGGCGCTGGCGGACATTGTCAAGCGGTCGGGCGGATCGCTCGCCACGCTGTACGACCTGTTCGGCAACAAGCAGGGGCTCCTCCACGCGATTGCAGCGCGCTGGGGTGAGGAGACGCGCTGCGAACCCGGCGCGTGCGAAGCGATGGGCCAACTGTCCAACGTCGAGCTTTTGACCGGCTATGCCTATCGGCAATGCGACCGGATGCGGTCGCCGCGCGCGGTCGCATTGATGCGGATGCTGATTTCCGAAAGCTTGCGTGACCGCGCGTTCGCGCTGCAAATCTACCGCGACCTCCATATTCCGGCAGTCGAAGAATTGTCCGAATTGTTTGCCGCCTGGGCGGCAGCGGGGGAAGCGGAGATCGACGATCCCGAAGCGGCGGCCAAGCTGCTGCTTAGCATCGTCATCGGCGATTCGATGCTCCATGCGCTGGCCGGGCTGGACGACGAATGGCTGACCCACGAACAGATCGACTGGCGCCTCAGACCGTTTCTGTCGCACTTCAAGATCGGTTAGGCTTTCGACCATCGCGCCTTTGTCGCGGGCTTGTTGACAGGGCTGTCAATAACTGAAAGCTTGCGCGCTCCGGCAAGGGGAGCGTTGCATCTTGGCCAGTACCGTTCTGCCATCCGTTGACCCCGCCGGACAGGAAGCCGCGCTTCGCCCGCGGACCGTCGCCGCCTATGCCGCTACCGCCGGGCCGACGGTGATCCTGGGCTTGCCGTTCAGCGTTTACCTGCCGCCCTATATTGCCGAGGGCGGGATCATTCCGGTGGCGCTCGTCGGGCTGCTGTTTTCGCTGACGACGATCTGGGATGGCGTCGTCGATCCGTTGATCGGGACGATGGTCGACCGCGTGCGCACCGGGCTCGGCGCGCACCGGCGCTGGATGCTGATGGCGCTGGCCCCGCTCGCGCTGCTGCTGCTGGCGATCGTCACCATCGGCGACCAGCTGCCCTTCGCCGCCCTGTTCGTGATGATGGTGCTCTTTTATTCCAGTTTCAGCCTTTACGAGGTGGCGCAGCTGTCGTGGGGATCGGCGCTGGTGCGGACGCCCGCCGACAGCGCACTGCTCTATGGCATGCGCGACTGGTTCGCGAAAATCGCGCTGATCCTGGCGTTCGCTGCGCCGGCAGCAGCGCAGCTCTTGTTTCCGGGCGTCAGCCTGCAGGGGCGGATCATGGCCTATGCCAGCCTGTTCATGCTGATGGTGCCGATCGCGCTCTTTGCCATCCGGCGCGTACCGGCGCGCGCCGTGGTTGCCAAACCCGGCATCGGCTGGCGGCAGGAAATCCGGGTATCGCTGTCCTATCCGCCGCTCATGCTGCTCCTCGGGGTGCAGTTTCTCAACAGCTTCGCCTTCGGTTCGCTGACGGCGCTGTTCGTCTTTTTCGCTGCCGCCGTGCTCGATCTCGACGCGCAGAGCGCGGTGTTGCTGTTCGCCAGCTTTGTCGGCGGCGCTTTGGCGTCGCCGGTCTGGACGTTGCTGGCGCGGCGGTTCGGCAAGCCGCCGATGATGATCGCCATGGGCCTGCTGATCTCCGGATTGCTGATCGCGACCCTGTTCCAGGCGCCCGCCGGGCTCGGCCAGGCAACCGGCTTTTCGATGGCGCTCGGGACGGGCTTCGTCGGCCTGTTGTTTACCCATTCGATGCTGGCCGACATCATCCCGCGCGATGCGGCGCGATGCGGACGGAATCGTTCGGCATTTCTGTTCGCAATGCTCAATCTGATGCAGAAATTCGGGGTCGCTGCGGCGATTGCGGTCAGCTATATCCTGCTCGACGTGGTCGGTTTCGATCCGGCGAACGGTGCGGCGGCGGCGCGCGAACTGCACCTGTTGTTCGCGCTCCAGCCGACGGCCAGCTGGCTGGTCATGGCACTGCTGCTGCTGCTGATCCGGCGGGCGCTCGCGCACGAGGCTACCCCCGCACTTGCATTCACCGCGACGCGCCAGTAAAGGCGGCGTTCAATCGGACAGATGCGCCGCTTTTTCCGCCTTTCGCCGACCTGCTCGGGGAGGGTGGGCGGACTATTGCCCAAAGCGTGCTTGACGCGCGGGGCATGGCGACCCATCTGCTCCGAAATGCGTTTTTAAGGACAGGACGATCGACATGGCAAAGACCAGCCCGGCGGAGTTCATCAACCAGGTGCGCACCGAAGCCCGGAAAATCGTCTGGCCGACGGGGCGCGAGACGGTGCAGACAACGATCATGGTGTTGATCATGACGACGATCCTGTCGTTGTTCTTCCTTGGCGTCGATACGGTTTTCAACGCGATCGTCAGCTGGCTGACCTCGCTCGCGCGCTGATTTCGGCGCGGCTTCATCAACAGGATACGGGATACACATGGCGCGCTGGTACATCATTCACGCCTATTCGGGTTTCGAGAACAAGGTGCGCGATTCGGTGCTTGCCGAAGCCGAGCGGATGGGGCTGACCGATTTCGTTGAAGCGGTCGAGGTGCCGGTGGAAACCGTTACCGAGGTCAAGCGCGGCAAGAAAGTGCAGGCGGAACGCAAATTCTTCCCCGGCTATGTCCTCGCCAAGCTGACCATGACCGACGACGTCTATCACTTGGTCAAGAACACGCCGAAGGTCACGGGCTTCCTGGGCTCGTCGGGCAAGCCGCAGGCGATCAGCGAGGCCGAGGCCGCGCGCATCCTGAACAGCAAGGAAGAGGCCGCGGCCCGACCGAAGACCGAGATCCGCGTCGATTACGAAATCGGCGATCAGGTCAAGGTGCTCGACGGTCCGTTCGCCAGCTTCAACGGGCTGGTCGAGGAACTCGATTTCGAAAAGGCGCGCGTCAAGGTGTCGGTGTCGATCTTTGGTCGCGCCACCCCGGTCGAGCTCGACTTCGAACAGGTCGAACGCATGAAGTGATGGCCCTCGGCTGTCGCTACCTCAAGGAACGGATGACGATATGAGCCTGACTCCCGCCGAGATTCAGGCTCGCATCGATCGCGCCCGCGAAATTCAATCTGCCTTTTCGCCGGAAAAAGTGGTCGGTGCAGTCACTCGCCTGTTCGACCTCGTTCCCTCCGATGAGCCCGACGAATATAGCTTCCCGGCGTTCAACAAACCGACGCGCGACCGCATCTTCGGCGGCCAGGTGATTGCACAGGCGCTGGTCGCCGCGGCGCGCACCGTCGATCCGGGCAAGTCGGCGCATTCGCTCCACGCCTATTTCCTGCGCGGCGGCGACGAAGCGAAGCCGCTGCATTTCCGCGTTCACCGCGATTTCGACGGGCGCAGCTTCGCCAACCGCCGCGTCGTCGTGCGCCAGGACGGCAAGGTGATCTTCAACCTCACCGCATCCTTCCATGCCCCCGAACCCGGCGCGTCGCATCAGGTGCCGATGCCCGACCTGCTGCCGCCCGACCAGTGCGTCGAGTTCACCGAAAATCTTGCCGCCGATCCCAATGTCAGCGACGCCCAGCTCGACCGCATGGCGCGCCTGCGCCCGTTCGAGATGCGCAGTTTCCGCCCGCCCTCGACCGAAAAGGCGTCGGCGCATTATCAATGGTATCGCCTCGCCGCGCCGATCGGCGACGACCCGCTGCTTCATCGCGCCTTCCTTTCCTATGCGTCCGACATGGGACTGCTGTCGTCCTCGCTGCTCCCGCACGGCTTCACCTGGTCGACCCCCGGGCTGTTCTCGACCAGCCTCGATCATGCGATGTGGTTTCACGACGACATCCGCGTCGATGAGTGGTTCGCCTATGTGATGGACAGCGACTGGACCGGCGCCGCGCGCGGCATCAACCGCGGCCTCGTCTATCGCCCAGACGGCACACTGATCGCATCGGTGATGCAGGAAGGATTGCTGCGGCTGGTACCGCAAGGCTGATCCGGGTTTCCTCTCCCCTTGGGAGAGGATAGGCAGACTTGCCAGCTTGCTGGTTAGGATGCCTTGGTGAGGGTCTCTGGCGTCTGATCCCCTCACCCAGCTTCGACTAGGCAGCAAGCTCCCAAGCCTTCGCAACCCTCTCCCAAGGGGAGAGGGAGGCGCCCAAAACCCTTGCCTCACCGCCCGTTTCCAGCTAACGGCCCCGCTTCGCGTCAGATAAGGGCGTGATTCCGCGCGGGAGGAAGGGGTGATGCCCTTCTGTTCGACCGCTAATTTTGAGGTTCACCGGCAACGGCGGACCGACAGAAAGATAGGAGGCCATCATGGCTAAGAAGATCAGCGGCTATATCAAGCTGCAAGTACCGGCAGGGACCGCAAACCCCTCGCCGCCGCTCGGGCCGGCACTCGGCCAGCGCGGTGTCAACATCATGGAATTCTGCAAGGCGTTCAACGCCGCGACGGATGGCATGGAAAAAGGCACCCCGACCCCGACCATTATCACCGTGTTCGCCGACAAGAGCTTTTCGTTCGTCACGAAGACGCCGCCGGCAACCTATCTGATCAAGAAGGCCGCAAACCTGAAGTCGGGTTCGAAAGAGCCGGGCAAGATCAGCGGCGGCAAGATCGCCCGCTCGAAGCTGACCGAAATCGCCGAGATCAAGATGAAGGATCTCAACGCGAACGATCTGGAACAGGCGACGAAGATCATCGAGGGCAGCGCGCGCTCGATGGGCCTCGAAGTGACGGAGGGCTGAACCCATGGCAAAGCTGACCAAGAAGCAGAAGTCCCTCGAGGGCAAGGTTGACAGCCTTAAGCTGCACACCGTTGACGAAGCGCTGAAGACCGTGCGCGAGCTGGCCTCGGCCAAGTTCGACGAAACGCTCGAAGTCGCGCTCAACCTGGGTGTCGATCCGCGCCACGCCGACCAGATGGTCCGCGGCGTCGTGACGCTGCCCGCCGGGACCGGCAAGGACGTCAAGGTTGCCGTGTTCGCGCGCGGCGACAACGCCGACAAGGCGCTGGCCGCCGGCGCCGACAAGGTCGGTGCCGAAGACCTGATGGAAGACATGCTCGCGGGCAACCTCGACTATGGCCGCGTCATCGCGACGCCGGACATGATGGGCATCGTCGGCCGCCTGGGTAAGACGCTGGGTCCGAAGGGTCTGATGCCGAACCCGAAGCTGGGCACCGTGACCCCGAACGTCGCCGAAGCCGTGAAGGCCGCCAAGGGCGGTCAGATCGAATTCCGCGTCGAAAAGGCCGGCATCATCCACGCTGGTCTGGGCAAGCTGTCGTTCGGCGAGGAAAAGCTCCGCCAGAACTTCGACGCCTTCGTCGACGCGATCGTCAAGGCCAAGCCGGCGGGCGCGAAGGGCAAGTACGTTCGCAAGATCGCGCTGTCGTCGTCGATGGGCCCGGGCGTGAAGGTCGACACGGCCGACGTCACCGGCGCCTGATTTCGATCAGCACTGGATTAGGGAAGGGCCGGAGGAAACTCCGGTCCTTTTCTTATGGGGGTTTGGGGGTGGTAGCTGCTGACAAGGCTACCGGCTCTGGGGTTGTGCCCGAGCGTTCTTCGATTTCAAGCGCATGCGGATTCGATCACCAATAACAACGGCAAGGCCAACGCCGACGAGGGCCATCAGAACGTGGTCACCAAACCATCCTGATACGCCGCGCGCCGCAATGACGGTTATGCAGATCAGCGTTAACTCCTGGCGCCAATTCATTGATTATGCTCCACCTGTTGCGAACGGGGTATGGTCCGATTTCTCCTCTATCGCAACCTTCTGCACCCGTGGAAAACAGCCACCTTCCATTTCCGTTCGTGTCGAGCGAAGTCGAGACACGCTTGGGAAGCGCCAGCCTTCGCGTGTCTCGACTTCGCTCGACACGAACGGGTTGGAGGCGTTGCTTACTCCCTAAGCCCCCGAAGGGCCCCCCCCGCCGCAAACGGCCCGATCATCGTCAGCAGCAAGCTCGTCGCGCCCAGCAATTTCACTGCCCCGCGCCCCGAAGGGTCGAGCATCCCCGCGCCAAAGATCAGCAGCGGCACTGCCAGCGGCAGCACCAGCAGCCCGCCGATCGCGCTTCCGCCCTTCAGCCCGGCGGTCAGCGCCGCGCTCAGCACCGCCAGCGACGCCAGCGCCGGGATCGCAATCGCAATCCCCGTCGCCAGCACCTCGACCCGCGCCGCGTCCTGCGCCAGCAACGCCGCCGCCGGGAACAACGCGATCATCAACGGCAGCCCGAACGCGATTCCATGCGCCAAAATCTTGACCGCCGCGATCACCTCGTCGGCGATCCCGCGCACCGCGAGCTGATCGAGCACGCCCGCATCGCGGTCGGGCCGCACCAGCCGGTCGATCGGCAGCAACGCCGCGAGCAACGCCGCGACCCACACCATCCCGCCGCCGGCACGCCGCAGCAGGGGCGCATCGGGGCCGACCGCAAAGGGAAAGGCGGTCGCGACGAGCAGGAAGAACAGCACCGGCAACCACAACGCCCCGCTGCCCCACGCCCGCCGCAGGTCGCGCCAGAGCAGGGCGAGCAGGGTGGTCATGCCCCCAAACCCTTCCTCGTCATTGCGAGCGCAGAATGCGACGCCAGCAACACCGCCCCGCCATTAGATCGGAAGAGCACA
>NZ_JADKYM010000017.1:58188-74319 GCF_015475875.1 Sphingopyxis solisilvae
CTCTTCCGATCAGCGAAGCAATCCAGAGTGGCGTAAACCGCTCTGGATTGCTTCGCTGCGCTCGCAATGACGAAGGGAAAGAGCATCACGCCAAAGCCCCCATGTCCAGCTCCGCCAGATCGGGAACCGCCAGCGCAAAATGCGACGCCAGCAACACCGCCCCGCCATTCGCCCGGTGCGCCGCAATCGCCGCGACCAGTCGGCCTTGCGCCGCATCGTCCATCCCGTTCGCGGGCTCGTCGAGCAGCCAGATCGGCGCCCCGCTCGCGATCACGCGGACCATCGCGGCGCGCTTGCGCTGCCCGGTCGACAGCATCGCGACCGGCACGTCGCTCAGCGGCGCCAGCGCCATCGCCGCCATCGCGCGGTCGACGGCGTGGCCATCGACGGTATCGACCCGCGCCCAAAAATCGAGCGCGCGGCGCAGCGGCAGTTCGGCGTCGAGCGCCAATGCTTCGTCGATCAGCGCACAGCGCCCGCGGCGTTCGACCGTCCCCGCCGCGGCGCGCAGCAGCCCCGCTGCCAAACGGATCAGGCTCGACTTGCCCGTGCCATTGGGGCCGCGCAGCCAAAGCGCCTCACCGGGTGCCAGTGCCAGCGACAGATCCTCGAACAACAGCCGGTCGCCGCGAATGCACGCCACTTTGTCCAGCCGCAGCAGCTCGCTCACGCCATATCTTCCAGCGCGTGCATATCATCATCCGAAAAACCAAAATGATGTCCGATCTCGTGGATCAGCACATGCCGCACCAGCCGGTCGAGCCGCTCGCCCGTCTCGATCCATTCGACCAAAATGGGAATGCGGTACAGCGTCACCCGGTCGGGCATCCCGCCGCTTTCACTGACGCTGCGCTCGGTCAGCGGGCGCCCTTCGTACAGACCGGTCAGGTCATAGGGATGCTCGATGTCGAGTGATTTCAGCACTTCGTCGTCGGCAAATTCTTCGATCGCGATCAACACGCCCTGAATATGCGGCAGGAACACCGCGGGCATCGTCGCCAGCGCGACCTCGGCCATCGCGAACATCGCGTCGGCATCGGGGGCGGTTCCGGTCCATCCGGGTGGCAGGCTGCTCTTGTCGCTCATCACGCCCTTCCTTATGGCGGCGGCACGGCCTTTACCAGCGGGAGAAAATTCATGGTCCAGAAACTCGACGACGACGCCCGCACCGCCTTGCTCGCGCGTTTCCCCGAGTGGGCGCATGAACCGACGCGCGACGCGATCACCCGCCGCTTCACCTTCGACGACTTCGCGCAGGCGTTCGGTTTCATGGCCAGCGTCGCGATCATCGCCGAAAAAATGGAGCATCACCCCGAATGGTCGAACGTCTATAACCGCGTCGACATCTTGCTGACGACGCACGACGCCCACGGTCTGTCGGAGCGCGACGCCAAGCTCGCCGAAGCCATCGAACAGCTGCTCTGATCGCATGATCCGCTTCGACCCCTCGCACCAACTGCTTGCCGTCGGGGTCGCCATCCTCGCCGGGTTTGTCGACGCGATCGGCTTTGTCGAATCGGCGGGCTTTTTTGTCTCGTTCATGACCGGCAATTCGACCCGGCTCGCGGTCGGGCTGGCCGAGGCGCAGCATGCCGCGCTGTTGGCTGCGATCATCATCGCGGTGTTTGTCACGGGCGTGGTCGCGGGTTCGCTGGTCGGCGCGCAGGCCGGGCGGCGGCGTACACCAGCGGTACTCTCCGGCGTCACCATCTTGCTGGGAATCGCCACGCTACTGCGGCTGGACGGCGAGGGGTGGAGCGCGGTCCTGTCGCTCGCGCTGGCGATGGGGGTCGCGAATGCTGCTGTTGCGGGGCGCGACGGATCGGTGATCGGAGTCACCTATATGACCGGGACGCTGGTCCAGATGGGGCAAAAGATAGCCAATGCCTTGCGCGGTGAGGGTGATCGCCGCTGGCTGCACCACCTCGGCCTTTGGGCGGCGCTCGCCGGTGGCGCATTGCTTGGCGCGCGCGCGGTCATCTGGTCGCCGCTGCTGGCTTATGGCTTCGCCGTTGCCATGGCCGCGTTGCTCGCCTTGCGAGCGCGCTGGATCGTTCGCGATGCTCGCTAGCGGGCACTCTGCGAAGATCATGGGAGCACCCGGCTGCCGCATCGCAGGCGCCCGCCAAATCAATTCGGACGCCGCATCTTGCGCTGGTGCCACACCGGTCTAAAAGGCAGGAAAAATTTTTCCTTTAGGAGAGGGGTCCGCATGTCCGACAGTTTGCTGCGCCGCAAATCCATCGTTCCACAGCAGCAGGAAGGCCACGGCCTGGCGCGCACGCTCGGTTGGCCGCACCTGATCGCGCTCGGCGTCGGGGCGATCGTCGGCACCGGTATCCTCACCCTGATCGGCGTTGGCGCCGACAAGGCCGGTCCCGCGGTCATCCTGTCTTTTGCCGTTGCCGGGCTGATCTGCGCCTGCGCCGCGCTCGCCTATGCCGAAATGGCGACGATGATCCCGGCGTCGGGCAGCGCCTATACCTATAGCTATGTCGTGATCGGCGAGATCATCGCGTGGGTCGTCGGGTGGAGCCTGATCCTCGAATATTCGCTGGTGGTGAGCGCGGTCGCGGTCGGCTGGTCGGGTTATGCCGCGCCCTTGCTGGAGGCATGGGCGGGCGTTCCGATGGCGCTGATGCAGGGGCCGGAACTCGACGGCATCGTCAACCTGCCCGCGATTGCGATCATCGCGGTCGTGGCCGGACTGCTGCTTGTCGGCACGCGTGAGAGCGCGACGCTCAACGCGATTCTGGTGGTGGTGAAAGTGTTGGCGCTGGTGATTTTTGTCGCGGTCGCGCTCCCCGCGTTCAACGCCGCCAATCTCGAACCCTTCAGCCCCTATGGCTTTCCTAAACATATGGGGCCGGACGGCGTCGAGCGCGGCGTCATGGCCGCCGCAGCGATCATCTTTTTCGCCTTCTATGGCTTCGACGCCATCGCGACGGCGGCGGAAGAAACAAAGAACCCGGACCGCGATCTCAAGATCGGCATTGTCGGATCGATGTTCGTCTGCGTCGTCATCTATATCGCCGTCGCGGTCGCCGCGGTCGGCGCGATCGCCTACACCCGTTTCGCCAACAGCCCCGAACCGCTGGCGCTGATCCTGCGCGAACTCGGCAGCCCGCTCGCGGCGCAATATCTCGCGGTGTCGGCGATCATCGCGCTGCCCACGGTGATCCTCGCCTTCTTCTATGGCCAGAGCCGCATCTTCTTCACCATGGCGCGCGACGGGTTGTTGCCCGCCAGCCTCGCGACCCTGTCGTCGCGCGGCACCCCGGTGCGCATCACCATCTTCACCGCGCTCGTCGTCGCGGTGCTCGCGGGCTTCATCCCGCTCGGCGAACTGGCCGCGCTCGCCAATGCCGGCACGCTCGCGGCGTTCACCGCGGTGTCGATCTGTATGCTGATCATGCGCGTCCGCGCCCCCGACGCCCCGCGCACCTTCCGCGCGCCGATGCCGTGGGTAATCGGGCTCGGCGCGATCGTCGGCTGCATCTATCTGTTCTTCAGCCTGCCGGTGCAGACGCAGCTGTGGTTTCTGGTGTGGAACGTCGCCGGGCTGGGGGTCTATTTCCTCTACGCGCGTCGCAACGCGGTGGCGAGCTGACGGTTTCCGACCTGACGCGGGGCGCCGCGACTTGACTTTGCATTGCCGGGCGTTATGAGCGCCCCCGTGTTGTCGCGAGTTCGCTTGCGGCGATTCCGTCCGAGACAGTTGGTGCAGGGAATATGCCCTGCTTAATTTCCAGCCGAGACGGGGAACAGTCTTTATCGGTCGCCCGCCTGCATGTTCAGGCGACGCGTCTTGACCGACCCCTTCGGACATCGTTGCGCAATTGCTGGCGAGCCTAGGCTCGCATCGGCATTTGCGTGTGTTAGCCGCCCGGCGGCTCCGCGTGTTTCGACGCGTGGACCATCCGGGCACAGAGTGGAGTATAGGCATGGATCGTACGGAAAAGGCCGAAGCCGTATCCTCGCTGAACGCTACGCTGGCAAATGCCGCTTCGGTTGTGGTCGTCCGCAACCTCGGCATGACCGTCGCCCAGTCGACGGTTCTGCGCCAGCAGATGCGCGATGCAGGAGCCGACTTTCGCGTCACGAAGAACCGTCTTGCCAAAATCGCGCTCGACGGCACGTCCTATGGCGGGATCGGCGAACTGCTGACCGGCCCCACCGCGCTTGCCACCTCGACCGATCCGGTCGCGGCGGCGAAAATCGCGGTGGAATTTGCCAAGACCAACGACAAGCTTGAAATTGTTGGCGGCGGCATGGGCGACGTGGTGCTCGACGTGGATGGCGTCAAAGCGCTGGCTTCGCTTCCCTCGCTCGACGAGCTGCGCGCCAAGATCATCGGTCTGGTGCAGGCTCCGGCCACCAAGGTTGCGCAGATTGCCGCAGCCCCGGCGGGCCAGCTGGCGCGGGTTTTTGGCGCATATGCCGCCAAAGAAGCAGCGTGAATTTCGAACTGAACTGAAACTTACTGCCGGGATATCCCGGTTCTGATGGAGAATGAACATGGCTGATCTCGCAAAGATCGTTGAAGACCTGTCGGCGCTGACCGTTCTGGAAGCTGCCGAGCTTTCGAAGCTGCTCGAAGAAAAGTGGGGCGTTTCGGCCGCTGCTGCCGTTGCGGTTGCCGCTCCGGGTGGCGCGGGCGCCGCTGCACCCGCCGCTGAAGAAAAGGACGAGTTCGACGTCATCCTGACCGGTGACGGCGGCAACAAGATCAACGTGATCAAGGAAGTCCGCGCGATCACCGGCCTGGGTCTTGGCGAAGCCAAGGCGCTGGTCGAAAGCGCTCCGAAGGCGATCAAGGAAGGCGTGAACAAGGCGGAAGCCGAAGAGCTGAAGAAGAAGCTCGAAGGCGCCGGCGCGACCGTCGAACTGAAGTAATATACTTTGGTGTCCGGCACCCGTTGCCGGATCCGACAAAGAAAGGGCGGTGCCGCTTGGTACCGCCCTTTTTTGTGCGCGCATTTATCGCGCGACGATCGCCGGATCAGCTCCGCGAATAGCCGGGACGAAATGCCGGGGCGGGGCGGGTACGACCCGGTTCGGGTCGATACACCTGCTGCTGCGGCGCGGCGGGTTCGGCGCGCTGGGCGATTTCCCAAGCGCTGACCGGCTTGCGGCTGTTGTCCGGGGTCTTCGCAAGCGCCGCGTCATAGGCGAGCCGTTCCTGGCGGTCATAAAAGCGCGCGCGCTTCAGCCGCTTCGAGAGGGTGAGGAACGGGTTGTCGGCGGTCGGTCCGGCGATCGCCATCGCCTCATGGCGGCCCATGCTGCCGTGCGGTGCCGCCGCGAAGGCGGGCGTGCTGCGCGATGAGATCGGCGCCGGGGCGGGTGCCGTGAAGGCGGGCGTCACATCGGCATTGCCGCTGGTATCGACCCGGGTGGCGGCCGTTTCCGGGCGATCGACTGCTGCATAGTTCTCAACCGGGTGCGACCGGCGACGGCGTGCCATCATCAGGCCCGCGCCACCGAGGCCGAGCAGTGCGGCGATACCGCCGACGATTTCCCAAGGAAAGTCACCGGTCGTGGCCGCAGCTTCGGCGGGCACCGGAGAGGCATCGGCCACCACGTCGGTGGTCGGCACGACGGTATCAGCCGCGACGGGCGCGATTTCCATCGCCGAGGCCGCATCGGTCGCCTCGTCGGGCGCGACGACCGGCGTCGAGGCTGTTGCTGCGGGCGCCGTGGTAGCAGGGCGCGACGGCGCGCGGGCAGTCCGGGCGACGGGCGGCGCCGTTTCGGCGCGTTCAGCCGCCGATGGCGCCGCCGTGGTTTCGGCTTGCGGCAGGTCGAGGGGAACGCGGATCACCGGCGCGGGGGCGGGCGTTGCGGTCTGCGGCGCCATGACCGGGGCCGGCGTCACCGGTTCAGCGACGGTCGGCGGGGTTTCCGGCGTCGGGGCCGGGGTGGTCGGCGCCGCAACGGGCGGCGTCATTGTGATCGTCGGCGCTTCCTGCGCGAAAGCGGCGGGGGTGGACAGGACCAGGAACGCGGCAATCGCGCTCGAGGCGGGGCGGGGGAGAGCGATATTCTTCATCATAGTGAACAGGAAACGAGCCGTGGCGGAAAAGCGCTGCCGGAAAGGGCAGTTTTCCGCGACGAGTCGTGGTCGCGAGACGACTGGATGAATTTTCGGGCGATCCGGGCGGCGGATTCCGTCGCCCGTTCGTTATCGCGCCATCATGCCGACGGTACGAGTTCGGCGCTGGCGAGGCAGGTGTCGGCTGCCGATACAATTGCTGCGCCGACAACCGCCATGTCGCCCTCCAGGCGCTCGTCGAGCGCGACGGGGGGCAGTTCCGCCAGTTCGGCGATCATCGGCATCGACAGCGACAGTCGCAACGTGCCTGCCGTCCGGCCGTCGGCCAGCCTGTGTGACTTCACCGGTTGGCCCAGCCGCACCTCGCGCCCGAGCCGCTCGCGCGAATGGCGCGCGATGTCCGCGTGCATCCGCTTGGCAGCGTCGAAATCGCAGTCGGGCCACCGCGCCGACAGGTCGACGGTGCGCAGCGTTTCGCTCGCAAGGCATGATGAGCCGCCGACGCCGGGTACTTCGCCGAGTCCCAGCCGTTTTACCAGGTGCGTGGCGTGGTGGTTGAAGCGGGCGATCACATTCGTGACGCAGTCCGTGGGCAGCGCGCCGAAGCGTTCGATTTCGATGAGGGCGGCCTGCAGACGCAGGAGCAACCCCGGATTGGACAGGTCATGCAAGCCATCCGCGCCGGGCCAGCCGGTCGGCCATTCGGCCCGCGCCGCGAGACGGCGAAAGCCCGTCGGGAGCACTCGGGCGCGGCGCTGAACGGCGGCCGGGACGAGCGCGAAGCCGCTGAACGGCGGTCCGCCGGCAAATTTCGAGCCGGTCATCAGGACGATGCAGCCGATATCGAGATAGCGGCGGATAACGCCGGGGGTGATCCGCAGTTGGCACGCATCGACGACGATGGTGGCGTTCCCGCCGAACCGCGCCGCCATCGCTTCGACATCGTCCAGCCCGGGCAGGGTCAGGCCCGATTTCGAGCCATGCACGACGTGAACGACCGCGTGACGACCGCCCGCAGCCGCGCGATCGATGTGCCGCGACAACTCGGAGGCCACCGCCGCCGAACTGCGCGGCAGCCCGTTTTCGTCGCGCACCGCGACGTCGATCAATTCGACGTCGGCAAAAGCCGGGTCGATCGCGGTTTGCGGCACGACGCGCGCGCCGGTCGCGGTCTGGTCGGCGAAAAAGCGCCCCGCGGCGCTGTGGACGCACCCGCTGCCGACCTCATCGCGGCCGAGCAGCACCGCCGTCAGCGGCCGCGCGTCGAGCGCCGCTGCAAGCCCGACATATTCCAGATCGGTCCCCGACGCCGCGAAGATAATCGCCGGGTCCTGCGCCAGTTGATCGAGGCCGAAACAGGCGGTGAGACGATTCCGCAGCATTTGCAGCGCATCGGCATAGGCGGACGCGGACAGCGGTTGGTCGAGACGCCCCCGCCAATCGGCCATCAATATCAGGAATGCGTGGGCCGATATGCTACTGATCGTCGAGGAGCCATAGGCCAGCGCATCGCTGGGCATCGCGCTGGCATAATATTGGTTGCGTCCCTGCGCGTCGAGATGAAGGCGCGCGTCGCCGCCGCTGATGATGGCCGATACCAGGCGCGTCGCGTCCAGCGCGTGTGACCGCGGCGGTGGTGGATCGAAGCTTTGGGGGGCGAGCAACATGGAACGTGCATCCAATGGGCCAGGGGAGGTGTTGTCGCAGCGTAGCGGTCAAAGATGACAGTGATTTGGCCTTTTCGTTTCAGTCTCGTCACCAAAAGGTCATCGAGATGAAACCTGACCGTGGTGAAACCGCGCGATGCGAACTACCGATCTGCGCCCGACAAAGTTGCCCGGCCGCCTGCGCGATACGCAGCGGCTGATGTTCATTGCCAAACACGCCAAATGGACCGGCGGGCTTCATCCCGACGACGGCAACCATGCCGTCTATCACCGCGAAACGCGCGAAATACTGGAAGGTCTGGGCATCCCCTTGCTCGTCGCCGACGATTATTCGGCGCTGTTCGAGCGGCCAGAGGCGGATTTTGTTTTTCCGCTCCTCAACCGCGGCGGCTTTTTCAACAGCGAGATATTGCTGCCCCTGCTCTGCAACCGGCTCGGCCTTCCTTATGTGGGCGCCTCGCCGATCGTTCGCGGGCTGTCGGACGACAAGCATCTGACCAAGCTGGAGGCCGCGGCGCGCGGTGTGCCGACGGCGGCCTGGGCGTTGTTCCGCCGCGGCGCGCCCGTCGACGTTGCGCGTTGCCCGCCGGCCGCGCGCTGGGTCATCAAGCCGAACAACAGCTCGGCGTCGTGGGGCATCCGCGACGCGCACAGCCGCAGCGACGTTGCGCGGGCGATCGCCGAAGTTCATGCGCTCGACCATGATGCGCTCGTCGAGCCGTTCATCGACGGCAGCGACGTCGAGGTGCCGGTGATCACGGTCAATGGCGAACCCGCGATGCTGCCGATGATGATCTTTGAGCAGGCCGACCCCGCCCATTTGCGGACCTATCAGGAAAAGCGCGATCTGGTCGATCGCAGCGCGAAATACAGCCTGAAGTTGTTCGACGACGCGGCAATGCGTGAGCAGTTGCTGGCCTATACCCGGCAGATGGCCGATGTTTTCCGGCCCTTCGATTATGGCCGTTTCGAGTTTCGTGTCGATTTCGCCACCGGCGAAATCCGGCTGCTCGAAGTCAATCTGAACTGTAATCTGTGGTCCGAAAAAGTGTTCGGCCGTGCCGCGGTCGCGGCAGGTTTCAGTCAGGCCGAACTGATCGAGACGATTGTCGCCGAAAGCATGATCCGCCAGCTGGTCGGTTTTGCGCGCAAGGACGCGGCATGACGGGCTCGATCCTGATTCTGGCCGGTCGGCGACCGGGCGCGGTCGACCCGCTTGCCGCGGCGCACGATGTCGTCGATAAATGCCTGGTGCCCGTTGCCGGCCGTCCGATGATCGCACATGTGTTGGAAAGCGCGGCCGCCAGCGGCGCGGAACGCGTGATCATATCGACCCATCACGCCGCCTTGCTGGCCGATCTCGACGACCCGGTGGTGGCGGCGCTGGGCGAGCGACTGGTCGTAGCCGCCGCCGCGGACAATCTTGCCGATTCGGTGCTTGCCGCCGCGGGCGAGGCGCGCTTTCCGCTCTTGATAACCACCGCCGACAATTGCCTGCTGACGCCCGAGACGATCGCCGAGATCGATGCCGAGGCGCGGCGGCTCGACGTCGAGGCGGGGGTGGGGCTTGCGCGGCGCGAGGATGTGCTCGCGGTGCATCCCGAGGGGCAGCGGCGTTTCTACGAATTTTCCGACGTGGCGGTGTCGAACTGCAACGCATACTGGATCGGGCATCGCGGTGCGCTCAAGGCCGCCGAGGCGTTTCGCGGCGGCGGCCAGTTCGTCAAGAAGCCGGTGCGCGTGATGCAGGCATTCGGGCTGATCAACCTGTTGCGGTTCCGGTTCGGACTTGGCCCGATCCATCATATTTTCGGTCGCATCTCGCGCAAGCTGAAGGTCGAGATCGCCCCGTTGATCGTGAGCGACGGGGCGACCGCGATCGATGTCGACAATGAACGCTCGCTCCGCGTGACCGAGGCGTTGATGGCGCGGCGCGGGGCGGTCAGTCCGCCACCCAATTGCCGTGAAATCCCGGAGGCACCCGGTGCGGCAGGTGAACGACGGCTTGCGGCGGCCCGCTGAAGTCATCGGCGTTCAGGATATGGAGCGCGGTCGTTTCGTCGTCCATGTTCACGACGAGGCCGATCAGCCAGCCATCGTCCTCGGCGCCGTCGTCGCCGCGTGGGACGAACACGAACTCGCCGGGGTGATGGCCGGGACCGAAATCGCGGACCGCGGTCGTGCCTTCGGTCAAATCGTGGCGGAACAGCCTTGTGTCGGCAATCTCCATCTCGCTGCTGATCCGGTCGGGTAGCGCCACCGAATAGATGTACCGATAGGGGCGCGTCGTCAGCCGTTCGTCATAGCGGGGAAATTCCTGCGGATGGTCGTGGATGACCGTGCGGGTCGTGGTTCCCGCCGCCGGATCGATCGTCCAGCGTTCCATGCGCGACCGTTCGCTGTCGGGGCCGCGTTTCGATGTGGCGAACATCGTTTCGTGCGCCACCACGTCGACGATCACCTTGCCGTCCTCGGTTTCATAGGCGTTGGCGGGGTGAAAGACGTAGCAGGGTTCGACCGGCACCCAGATGATGCTGTCGCCCGGCGCGTTGCGCCGCAGCAGACCGACGCGGGCGGGATGAGCGTCGTTCCAGGCATAGGGAAAGCGGTAGCCGCCGAGCAGCATCTTCATTGAAAAAGTCACCGGCAGGTCGAGGACAAGCACATAATTTTCGGTAATCGCGCAGTCGTGGATCGACGGTCCATCGCTGACCGCGACCGCCTCCTCGCGAACGACATGGGCATCGCGATCGAGCACGACGTGCCAGACCTTGCTCGGTTCGTCACCGCGATAGGTAACGGCGTGGGTTTCGCCGGTGACCGGATCATGGTGCGGGTGTGCGGTGTAGGCACCGGCGAGCGTGCCGTCGAAGGGGTTGTGCGCGATGGTGGCGAGCTCGTAATCGAGCTCGACCGGCTTGCCGCCCGCCTCGACGATCGCGAAGGTGCGGCCGGCGAGGCCGACGACATTGGTGTTCGGCGCGTCGTTGCGCCCTTCGCGCGGCCCCGGGGGCAGCGGTTCGCCCAGCGCGGCGCAGGCTTCGCTGCCGCGGACCCAGCGGTTGCGGTACCAGTCGGCGCGGCCGTTGGCGATCCGGATGCCGTGGACCATCCCGGCGCCGGTGAACCAGTGATAGCTCGCCGGATCGGGCGCGACGGCCGGGTTGGGGCCGTTGCGCAGATAGCGCCCCGTGAGCGCGGCGGGAATTTCACCGTCGACACGGAGCGATTCGAGCGTCAGTTCCTCGGTCATCGGGGTGTGGATGCCCGTCAGATAGGGATGCGCGTCGGTCGGGCGGGGGAGCCGTTTGCGGTTGAAATCGGCAACTTTTCCGATGCCTTTGACGACGGCGCTGCGGATCAGGGTTTCGACGTTGCTGGGCATGGCAAAGATCCTTTCTGTTTCAATTCACAATGATGTCGGCCGCGGTCGCTCCCGTCGCCAGCAGCAACAGCAGGCCGCCGGGGTGCGGACGGCGCAGGGCGACAAGATTTCCGATCGCCGAGGCGGCGAAGACGGTCATCGCGACATAGGCGATCAGGTCGGGGCCGCCCTGGATGCGGTTGAGGACAACGCCGACGCCCAATGCCGCCCACGCGACCGATGGCATATGGAACAGCGCCCGGGTGATGTTGCGCATCGCGGGCGCCTGCAAAACACCGCGCGCCGGTTCGCGAAACAGCGGCCCCAGAATGACGCGCTCGCTGATGATCGAATGGGCGACGGCCACGACGACGGCCAATGTTGCTGCAAGGGCCGCCCAGATCATCACCAAAGCCTCCATTCGCGCGGAAGTTGCCAAACTTGTCACCGGCGGGGTTGCGCCGCCGACTCGGAATGTTTACGGTGCCAACATGATCGACCAAGATAACAGTGTCAACATAAAAGGTGACGGGGCCAAGGCCGCGGGTGCCTATCATCACGGCGACTTGCGCGCGGCGGTGATCGCGGCTGGGTTGAAGCGGCTGGAGGCCGGCGACGGCGGCGAGCTGGGGTTGCGCGCGCTGGCGCGCGACGTCGGGGTCAGCGCAACCGCGCTCTACCGCCATTTTCCCGACAAGGAAGCGCTGCTCGACGCGTTGGCCGACGAGGGGTTGCGGCGGCTGGGGGCGCGGCAGGCGCAGGCGTGGCTGAAGGCTGGCGGCGGGCGCAACGGGTTCAAGGCGACGGGGATCACCTATGTCCGTTTTGCGCATGACGAACCCGCGCTGTTCCGCCTGAGCTTTACGCGGCAAATGTCCGCGCGCCATGCGAATGTCGGCGGCGACGGCGGCGAAGTGGCCTATAATTTGCTCCGCGCGGGAGTGGGCGAGGCTTTGCCGGGGGTCGAAAATCCCGACCGCGCGGCATTGCACGCGTGGGCGCTGGTCCACGGGCTGGCGATGCTGATCCTCGACAGACGGCTGGAGTGGGACGAGGCGATGGTCGAGGAGGTCGTCGGGCTGACCTTTGGCGGCATAGCCTGACCGTGACGGGTACGCGGGACCCATCTGGAGAAGACCGCCGATAAATTAGCGGTTTCTTACCCACTTTTCGGCTAGTTGAGGCCATGACCCGGTCATTGTCCCCCCGAGTCGAGGCGGTTTTCTGGTTCCTGTTGACCGCTACGGGCTATTATCTGCTGGCCAGCCTGTCGCTCTATGCGACCAAGGGCGCGGACAATATCGCCGCCGTCTGGCCCCCGAGCGGATATTTCCTGGCGCTGCTCCTGCTGATGCCCGAACGGGCGCGCTCGGCGGCTTTTATCGGCATGGCGCTCGCCAGTATCGGCGCGAATATGGGGGCCGGGATCGGCGCAGCGGTTGCCGCCGCCTATACCGTTGCCAACGCGGTTGAAGCCGTCATCGCTCTGCAGCTCATCCGGCGTTTCGAGGGCGCCGAAATGTCGTTCATGGCCCCGCGCGCAGTCGGGCGCTTTTGCGTCGCCGCCTTGAGCGCCAGCGTGGCGAGCGCCTTCATGGCGACGGCCCTCACCGCCAACAGCGCCGATTTTTTTCTGTCATGGATGACGACGGTGGCGCTGGGGATGCTGATTGTCACGCCGCCGATCGTCATGCTGGCGCGGATGGTCGGATCGAACGCGCTGAGCAATGTCACAACGGCGATGAAGGTCGAGGCGGTCGCGCTGATGGCGCTGGCCACGTTGATTACCGGCGTTTCGTTCGCGCAATCGGAATATCCCGTCACCTTTCTGCCGTGCGTCGCGGTCATCATCGCGTCGTATCGGCTGGGTCCGTTCGGGGCCGCGGCAGGCATGCTGATTGTGGCGGCGATCGCGTCGCTGTTGACCGCACAGGGACACGGCCCGATCGCGGCGATTGCGGCCGGCCAGAAGATCGAGGTGTTGTTCCTGCAATTTTATCTGGTGACGATGCTGTTCGTCGCGTTGCCGCTGGCGGCAATGCTGGTCGTCCAGCGCCGCCTGGCCCAGCGGTTGGAGCAGAGCAACCGCTGGCTATTGCAGGCGGAGGCGGCGGCGCTGGTCGGTCACTGGCGCGTCGACCTGAACGCGTGGACGATCACTTGGTCCGACCAGACCTATCGCGTCCACGGGTTGACCCCGGGCATGCCCGTCGATGTCGATTACAGCGTTGCGCAATATCTGCCCGAAGACCGCGCCGAAGTGCAGAAGGTTCTGGCCGAGGCGGTGCGAACGGGTGAACCCTTCGTCTATCAGGGACGCATCCGCCGCGCCGACGGCGAAATTCGGCATGTGAAATCGCACGGGTCGATCGAAAAGGGGCGCCGCGGCAAGGCGGTGGGCATTTTCGGGACGGTGCAGGACGTGACGGAGACGGTCGAAAATGCGCGGATCCTGGAATCGGCCCGCAGCGCCGCCGAACGGGTCGCCAACACCGACATGTTGACCGGCCTGCCCAACCGGCGCCATACGCTGGCCATTCTGGACGAAGCGTTGCGCGCCGCCCGGCACGACGGCGCCGCGCTGGCGGTCGCGATTTTCGACATCGACCATTTCAAGCAGATCAACGACAATCACGGCCATGCCGCGGGCGACGCGGTGATCCGGCGGGTCGGCCAGCGCGCCAAAACGTCGCTGCGCGACGAGGATTTGGTCGGCCGGTTCGGCGGCGAGGAATTTGTGTGCATCCTGCAAGGGCGCAGCGCGCGGGCGGCCGAAATGGTCGCCGAAAGGGTGCGCAAGGCGATCGAGGCCGACGGCAGGACCAGCGGCGTACCGCGGGTAACGATCAGCATCGGCCTGGCGGTGTTTGCCGGCGAAGGCAGCGCCGAAGACCTGCTCCAGCGCGCCGACAAGGCGCTGTATCTTGCCAAGCGCGAGGGCCGCAACCGGTCACGCATGGCGGCGTGAAACATTTGCCCTTGGCTTGAACCCCGGGAAGCGGGCGGCCATCTAGCCTGTAGGCAGAGTGTCGACGACCAGCGGTTTTGGGTTAGGGAGCGTCAGCGGCGCCACATTCGGAGCAGTTGATATTGCACCGCCTGTAACCGGGTATAATTTTCCGGCGCCATGTTTAGTCCTTCGAGAGCAGCAACTTCGTTGAGTTCGTAGATGATGTTCCGTTGCTGAACGTCGGGAATGAGACTTTGGATAAATGTGATCGCGACCAGTCGTTCGCCGCGGGTCACCGGTTCGACCTCGTGCAACGTGTGCGATGGATAAATGATCGCGACGCCGGGCGCTTCCTTGAAGCGCAGGTCTGCGCCGCCGAGCTGGACATGCAGCGCGCCGCCGTCATAGTTGGCCGGATCGTTCAGAAACACGGTACAACTGACATCGGTGCGCAGCTGGCCATCAGGCAGCGGTATGAATGCCGCATCCGGGTGCAGGCCATAATGCATCCCCGGTGTGTAGCGGGTCATCAGCGGCGGCGCGATGCGTGCCGGAAAGGCGAACTCCATGAAATCGGGGTTCTGAACCATCGCTTCGAGCAGGATCTTTGACGATCGTTCATAGGCATGGGCGTCATGAAGTTGAAGGTTGTTCTTTACTCGGGAATGCGGATTGCTGATCTTGCCGTCGACGAACTGGCCGCCTGCCGCAATGTCGCGCAAGGTGCGAACGGCACCGTCATCGAGAAGCTGAACTAGCTTGAACATATGATTTCCTGGTCGTTGTGGATCGGCAGATCGGCCAGACTTGTATAGCGTGCGGCAAGCGCTTC
This sequence comes from Sphingopyxis solisilvae, assembly GCF_015475875.1. Lineage (GTDB taxonomy): Bacteria > Pseudomonadota > Alphaproteobacteria > Sphingomonadales > Sphingomonadaceae > Sphingopyxis > Sphingopyxis solisilvae. The sequence continues at coordinate 73,057 of NZ_JADKYM010000017.1, forward strand.
AACCCATGCGATGGCGTCGCGTATCGCCGCTGCATGGGTTTCTTCGGCTTGCACCTGAAGTTGACGGCGCAGGTCGGGGCTGTAGCCATGGTCGGGCGCCTTGGAATATTGGCGCATGATCGGTCCGGCGATTACGGCGTCGATCCGGCCGGGATCGGTTGTCAAACCAAAATGTGCCACCTGTGCCGCTATCGCCGATGCCGGATTGGCGAGCATCACCTCGAAATCGACCCACAGGTGGCGTGGATCGCGACGGGAAAGCGTCCGCTGTGCCGTCGCCATCTCGCACAGCCAGCTCATCGCTACCCGCGTCACCGGGGGCAATTGCCAAAGCGCCGCATCGAGGTCGGGCAGCATGGCGGCCAGCCGTGCCATGCGGGCCGGTGCCTGGGCGAGCGTTTCGGCCAGCGATGCTTCGCCGGCCAGGATCGTCGCGATGTACCGGCCGAGCGGGACGTACAGGAACAGATTGCGCCCATCGGCTTCGGTCAGGTCGTCGGCGATGGCGGTGATAACGCTCGATGCCTTGACCATGGCGCGTTGGCCGGGGCCGAAGCCACGGCCAAGCCAGCCCAGCGCCTGTCTTTTTCGGGTCCGGTACCGGTCCGGCGACCAGACCGACTCCGGACGGTCGATCCGCTCGGCGACCTGCGCGAGCGTTCGCAACAACATCGGTTCCCGCAGCGGCAGCACATCGCCGACCTCAGCCAGCAGGCGGGAGACGAGCGTCGATCCGACATGGCCGATATGAAAGATGAAATCAGGCCGCGGCGCCGCAGTCCCGAGGTCGGGGAGTGCATCCCACGGCAGCCACTCGCGCCCGATGCGATCGGTAAGCAGTCGCTGGTCGAGAAAGCTGGCATGGCGATAGTCGGGCTCTGCCAGCAGCGCGACCAGCACCCGGTCGTTGGCAAGGTCCGCCATGTGCGGCAGCAGGCTTGCATCGGCGGCAAAGCGGCGCTGGAAGGGATCGTTGGCCATTCCCGATCCATAGGAAAGGCGAAGCGGGTTAGCCAGATAAGATGAATCGGTGACCCGGTTCTGCTTTGGGGTGGGGAGGATCTGCTATGTCTACTTCCGGTCGCCATCCGACGTTCGGCCCTAACGAACAAGGGCCGCGCTTCCGTGGGGAGGCGCGGCCCTTGCTTGACCGGTTAGTGGTCCGGGGCCGTTATGTCTATGGCTATCGCGATCCGTTCCTGTGGGGCGGCTTTGGCCCCGGCTGGGGCGGTACCGATGTGACGAGCTACACCGTCTATACCA
>NZ_JADKYM010000018.1 GCF_015475875.1 Sphingopyxis solisilvae
CGCCGGGGAGGGGGGGGGGGGGGGGGCGGCGACGGTGGCGCTATTGCCCCTCCGTCAGTCCTTCGGACTGCCACCTCCCCATCGCTTCGCGACAGGGAGGACCGAAAACGCTAAAACCCATACACCAAGGTAAAGCGCGTCTGGGTGTCGACGCTTTCGATGCCGGGCGGCGGGCTGGTGTCGATCTGCGCCGAATAGGCGAAGCGCGCCGACAGCGCGCCGGTCAGCTTGGCGTTGAGCGCGGTCAGCGAGCTCGTCGACATATTTGCCTCGCCAATGATCGTCGACGCCACCTGCGTCAGCCGCAAGGTCGGTGAAATCTGCCAGCCGAAATCCAGGCCCGCGAGCGCGGTCAGTTCGGTATCCTCGCCGCCACGGACAAAATCGGTCTGGCGAAAGGCAGGACCGCCCTTCAGGCTGAGCGTGGTCTTCTTGTTGTCGAGCAGCTTGTAGCCGAACCCGCCCGACAGGTTCCAGCGCGTGTCATAACCCAGGATCCGGTCCTTCTCCCACCGCGCGAGGCCATAAGCGAAGCTGCGGTCGTCGATCCGGTATTGCGGCTCCATCTCGGCGACATAGCGTTCGACCGAAGTGCGGCCGTTGGTGCGCTGGTAATCGGCCTGCGCGCGCAATTTATAAGTCCAGTCGATCCCCCGGCGCGACAGCGCGATCCCGGCGCTCAGCCCCGCCGACTTGGTGTTGCCGCTGCTTTGCGACGCGCCGATCTGTCCCTCGCCTTTCCAGTTCTGCCAGAATTTCGCTGCCGCCAGTTTGGCGCGCGCCGCCGCCGCCGCTTCGTCTTTCAACCGCTGCCGTTCGGCGCGATAAGCGGCCAGTTCGGCGTCGATCTCGGCCGCGTCATCGGGGTTCGTTTCCTTTGCCAGCTTGCCCACCGCCTCGACATCGGCGTCCCTGCCGCTGGCCATCGCCGACGCGAGCATGGTGCGGACCGGATTGACCGGAACCACCGGCGGCAGCTCGCTGCGATAATAAGCGAGCAGCGCGTCGATCTCGCCGACATGCGCGGGATGGGTCATGCGGGCGATCCGCGCTACCGCCTCGACATCGTCATTGTCGCCACCGGCAAAGGCGGCGTCGATCATCGCGCGCACCGCGTCGGGCAGCGGCGGATCGAGCGGAACCAGCGCGGTCGGGATCGGGTTCGCCAGCACCGGATCGGCCAGCGCCGGATTGGGCTGCGGCGGGTTTGCCGGTTCCTGCGTCGCCGATGCGGGCGGCACGGCGAGGGCGAACGACAGGCAAAGCACGGCCGGACGGGGGAGAGCGATCACCGATGACGTCCTTCTCGGGGGAACGAAAGCGCGGGCGAAGCGCCGCTATAACCCGAAAGAGGCTGGCATTTCCACCCCGCCTCCCCCATTTGCAACCCTATGGTTATAGCCCTCGTCGCTATTTTCTGTGCCGGTATCGCCAATTTCGCGATGCACCGTGCCTTCATGGAAAGCGACGACCCGCTGATCCAGCAGATGGTCAAACCGCTCGCCGACAAGGCGGGGCCGCACATCACCTATGTCTTCGAATTTCTGCTGCTTGTGGGCGCGATGGCTATCGCGACGCGCAGCTGGTTCGCCGCGCTGATGCTCTACGGCCTCTACACGATGTTCAACACGATGGCGTTCAGCTGGATCATGCAGCGGCGGGATTGAGGGAGGCTACCAAGCCGGGCCGTTGATTGACAGACCTTGCGACTTGAGCCGGTCCAAAACGCCGTCTTGCTCGGCCAGGATGCGCAGCGGCACGACGGCAAGCGTAACGCCGGGCTGGGCGGTCGCGTCGCGGATTGCGTCGACCCAGATCTGGCGCAGCGCCGAGCCAAAGCTGTCGTTTGTCCATGGCCAGCATCGCCCAAGCGCCTCTTCGAGCGGGTTTGCCATGACGGCCGGAACGTCGAACTCGGTCCAGGCACGACCCCGATCGGCCACCACCTGGCCCTCGGCCTCGGTCGCGGCCATCGCTGCCTCAAGGCACGGGATGTGGGTCGCGGGCGCTGCAGCGAATAGATTGTCGAGCATATCCTCGCCGCGCACCTCGCCGACGGGCTGCGTCGGGATTTTCGATTGCCGCGCCGCCTTGCGCACAACGTCCGACGCATCGGCCGCGGTATCCTTGTTGAAGGAAAGCCGCTTTGACAGCAGATCGAAAGCCGTCATCAGAAAGTTCGAGCGCGTATAATCCTGCTCAAAACGGGTTTCGAGGGCCTGAAGCCGGGCGATCTGTTTCGGATCGAGATAATCGGCGGCAACGCTGCCTTTCGGCAGCTTGGTAAGGCCGCCACCCTTGAAAATCAGCCGCAGGATGTCGCCCGGCGATACTTTGGCCCTCGTGCCCAGAATAACGCGCTGGGCACGGTCGGTCGCGCCTTCGAGCCGTTCGGGCCGCCAAGGGTGTCGCTTTCGGAACCGCAACGATTTCACCAACAAGGATGACGACCCCCTTGGGGGTCTGGATCGTCCACATCGGCGCGCCCGAATGGCGCGCAGTGACGATGATTTCGTCATTGGTCTGATTGGCAGCCGATGTCTCGGCCGCCTGCGCGGTGGCCGGTGCCGCCAAGGCCGAAAGCAATAGGGCGAACAGCGTGCGCATCATGCCACCCCGTGATACCACCACACCCCGTCGCGATCCTCGCGCCGCACCCGGCCTTCAACCTCCAGCCGTTTCAGATGCGCCAGCGCCTCGCCCGTCGCTAGCCCCTGATTATGCTCGCCGATCGGCCGGTTGAAGAGCAGCGGGAAGGCGTCGACCGCGCGCATCGGCGTTTGCGCCACCGCCTCGGCCAGATTGTAAAGCCGCATCCGGTGCTCGTCGCGCAGCGCCGTCAACCGGACGTGCAGCCCCTTGAACGGTTCGCCATGCGCGGGGCAGACGGTGACATCGGCGGGAATCGTCGCGAGCAGCTTGTCGATCGACGCCAGCCATTCGCCGAGCGGGTCGGCATCGGGTTCGGTGATGTTGACCGACACGTTCGAACTGATCCGGGGTAACACCTGGTCGCCCGATACCAGCACGCCCTCTTGCTCGTTCCACAGGCACGCATGTTCGGGGCTATGCCCCGACCCCGTCACGACGCGCCACTGGTGCGCGCCGAAATCGAGCCGCTCGCCGTCGCGCATCCGCACATAGGAACGCGGCAGGGTGAAGATCATGCGCTGGAACATGTTCCAGCCGCGCGACCGCTGTGCCTCGATGGCTTCTTCGCTCCACCCGGCGGCGCGCGACTGCGCCAGCGCCTCGTCGGGCGTCGTATCGGACGAATCGGCGATGATCGCGCGCGCGGTCAGCATCTCGCCGCGCGTCATCCACAGCTTGACGCCCTGTTTCTTCGCGATCCACCCGGCCAGCCCGATATGGTCGGGGTGGAGGTGGGTGCCGATGACGCGCGTGATGCGCCGGCCGTTCAGCGCCCCGGCATAGAGCGCCTTCCACGCGTCCGAGCACATGGTCAGGCAAATCCCGGTATCGACGATCGCGACGCCATCGCCCCCATCGCTGGCAGCATCGTCGAGCAGCCAGCTGTTGATATGCCCCAGCGACCCCGGCATCGGGATGCGCGCCCAGCTGATCCCTGGCGCAATGCGGATCGTCTCGCCCGCGCCCGGCGCGGCGTCGCCCCATGGATAGGTCAGCCCGGCGTGGCTGGTGGCGGTAAAGCTGTCATCCTGGGTCAGCGATGCGTCCGGCGAGCCGCTGGCCGCCGGGATCTGGTCGTCATCGCTGCCCGGCATCTTATGCTTCGTCGCCGGTTTCGGTAGCTTCTTCGGCGGCGCGCGCTTCGTTGGCGGCGGTGCGTTCGGCGCGCAGTTCCTCCAGCAACGCTTCGCGGTCGCCTTCCAGCCGGTTGTCGGTCGGCGCCTCGATCCCCGCCTTCTTCGCCGCCTTGGCCACCAGCGCATCAAGCTCGCGCTGCGAACACAGGCCCAGCGTCACCGGATCCTTCGGCACGATATTGGCGCTGTTCCAATGGCTGCGGTCGCGGATCGCATTGATCGTGTTGCGGGTCGTGCCGATCAGCTTGCCGATCGCGCCGTCGGAAACTTCCGGGTGGTTCTTCAGGATCCACGCAATGCCGTCGGGCTTGTCCTGGCGCTTGCTGACCGGGGTATAGCGCGGGCCGCGGGTGCGGCGGATCGTGTCCTGCGCCTGCTTGCTCATCTTGAGCTTGTAGTTCGGGTCGTTCTGCCCCTTTTCGATTTCTTCCATCGACAGTTCGTGCGCACGCACCGGATCGCGGCCGGTATATTTGGTTGCGGCAGTCTCGTCGGCGATCGCCTGCACTTCCAGGATATGGATGCCGCAATATTCGGCGATCTGGATAAAGGTCAGACCGGTGTTGTCGACCAGCCAGGCGGCGGTCGCATGCGGCATCAGCGGGGTGGCATCGGCATTGGCCATCGTTGCTCTCCAAAGCAGAAATAATAAGGGCCGCCCCTCGCGGGGCGGCCGGACATTGGTGGCGGGTTTAAACCTGAATCATGGAACGCGCAAGCGGGCACGGCCCGCCGCTATACGACATCCTCTTGCAGCCAGTCGCACACGGCGCGCACCGCCGGGTCATCGCGGCGTTCCGGCGTCGTTACCGCATGATAGAATTCACCCTCGATCACCGGGCCAAAGGGATGGACAAGCAATCCAGCGTCGATCGCCGGACGCGCCAGCGCCAGCCCGGAAAGGGCAACCCCGCTGCCCGCCGCCGCGGCCTGCAGCGCATGATCATCTTCGGTAAACCGTGGGCCTTGGTCGACCGACAGCCCCTCGATCCCTGCCAGGCGTGCCCAAAGACGCCAGTCGGGCGCCCTTCCGGCACGCCGCCATTCGATGTGCAGCAACGTCATGCCGCGCAGATCTTCCGGACGGGCGATCCCGGCTTTGGGACTGCAAAGAACGCCGAACCGCTCGGCGAGCAACGGCGTGGCGACCAACCCTCGATACCTGCCCGAGCCATAGCGCACCGCGACGTCGGCCTCACCCGCGACCAGATCGACGGGATCGTCAGAGGCATGGAGCCGCAGGTCATAATCGGGAAAGCGCTCGCGGAACCCGCCGATCGCGGGCAGGATGCGGCGCACGGTAAACAAGGTCGTCGCGCTGAGCGTCACGGCGGCCCGGCGGCGGGGCGACAATTCCCGGATGGCCCGGTCGAACATGTCAAAGCCGTCGCGCAAGGTCGGAAACAGCCGCCGCCCCGCATCGGTCAGCGCGACACCGCGGGCACGCCTGATGAACAGGGCAAGCCCGAGCGTCTCCTCCAACAACCGGATCTGATGGCTGATCGCAGTGGGTGTGACGCCCAACTCGGCCGCGGCCAGCCGAAAACTGACATGGCGCGCGGCCGCTTCGAACGCGCGCAAGGCCGCGAGCGGGGGCAGGCGCCGCGGCTGCAATATAGATGAATCAAATTGAGTCATGGGGTGACGGATTCGCATTCGACCCGCTGAAATAATCCATATTATTCACGATAGCACCCCTCCGATGGATAAAAAGGATTATACCATGTTCGAATCGAACCAGACCGCCCTGCACCTGCTCCATATCGATTCCAGCGCCCGCCCCGGCATCTCGGGCCGCGATCCGCACGGTTCGCACACCCGCCGCCTCAGCGCGCGCTTCGTCGAACGCTGGGCCGCGCAGCGCCCGACCGACACGGTGACCTATCGCGACGTCGGCCAGCACCCGCCCGCGCCGGTCGATGCCGACTGGGTGGCCGCCGCCTTCACGCGCCCCGAAAAGCGCGACGCGGCGCAAGAGGCGCGGCTCGCCGAGAGCGACCGGCTCGTCGCCGAACTGATCGCGGCGGACGTCGTGGTCGTCGGCGCGCCGATGTATAATTTCGGAATGCCCGCTCCGCTCAAGGCGTGGCTCGACAATATTGTGCGCGTCGGCGTCACCTTCGGCTTCGACCGTGCCCGCGATGGCGACCCCTATTGGCCGATGCTGCCGACGGGCAAGACGCTGGTGACGCTCTCCGCTCGCGGCGATTACGGTTATGATCCGGGCGGGCGGCAGGCGCACAATAATTTCGTCGAATCGGGGCTGGCCGCGCCGCTCGCCTATATCGGCCTGCACGACAGGCACGCGATCGCGATCGAATATGACGAGTTCGGCGATCAGCGGCTGGCCGGCTCGATTGCGGCCGCCGAGCAGGCGATCGACGCGCTGGTGGATCGCCTGTTCGTCCAGCTCAAAATTCCCGAACCCTCCTGATTGCGCAGTTAGCGTCGCACCCTCTTGCCGAGGCCAGCGGCCTTCGGTAAGAGCGCGGCGTCGGCGGCTCCCGCATCATCCTGGCGGCCGAAAATCGTGAGAAACCAATGCACGATCGCTTCGCACGGCAGCCGCGCCACGCGGCATCTGCCAGTCTGTTTGGCGATCGACGGGGGCGCCCCGATGACCCGCAATCATCCGCGACGCGATTTCCAGTCCAAAGGAGAATGGTGTGACAAATACGGTCCCGGCAAAGCAGCACGAATATACCAGCGAAATCGTCTGGACAGGCAACCGCGGCGAAGGGACCAAGGGCTATCGCAGCTATGACCGGACGTGGGATCTCGCCGCCCCGGGCAAAGCCGTGGTCCATTGCTCGAACGACCCGCTGCTCGGCGGCGACCCGACGCTCTATAATCCGGAGGATATGCTGCTGTCGGCGCTGTCGGCGTGCCACATGCTCTGGTATCTCCATCTTGCCGCCAACGCCGGGATCGTCGTCCACAGCTATCGCGACCAGCCCGTCGGGCTCGGCGAAACCGAACGCAGTGGCGCGGGCCGTTTTCTGGAGGCAACCTTGCGTCCGGCGATCGAGCTCGCCGCTGGCAGCGATGTCGCGCGCGCCGACGCACTGCACCACGAGATTCACCAATATTGCTTTATTGCGCGGTCGGTCGCCTTTCCGGTGACCTATGCGGCAACGTACAGCGAACACGCCGCCAGCGAGGGGGCCGACCATGCCTGATCGCCAGCGCGTGCTGGCCCTTATCGACCGCGTGGTCAGCGGCGACCATGTTGGCGCGATCGAGGATTATTATCACCCCGATGCGTCGATGCAGGAAAATGGCGCCGAACCCCGCCGTGGGCGCGATGCACTGGTCGCGCACGAGGCGGCGGTGCTCGAACGGATGACGATGCACACGCACCCCGTCGCGACGCATCTGGTCGACGGCGATCTGGTGGTCATTCGCTGGACCTTCGACATGACCGATGCGGCAGGGGTGACCCGGCGGCTGGAAGAATTGTCGCTGCAACGCTGGGTCGGTGACCGGATCATGGAAGAACGCTTTTTCTATGACCCGTCGGCCGCCCGAAAGCCGTTCGAAGAGGGCTGAGCGCGCCAGTCAGATTGTCAGCACGATCTTGCCGACATGCGCACCCGCCTGCATCCGCGCGTGGGCCGCAACGGCGTCGGTCAGCGCAAAGGCCTGATCCATCGTCGGCTTCCACGCGCCGTCGGCCAGCCGCGGCCACAAGGTGCGGTGAATCTCGTCGGCGAGCAGCGCCTTGAATTCGGCGCTGCGCGCACGCAGCGTCGATCCGGTCAGCGTCAGGCGGCGGCGCATCACCTGCGCAATGTCGATCTCGACCTTTGCGCCGCGCTGAAAGGCGATGGTGACGTGGCGGCCGTCGTCGGCCAGGCATTCCAGGTTGCGCGACACATAATCGCCGCCGACCATGTCGAGCACGACGTTCACGCCCGCACCGCCGGTAAAACCCTTCACCGCCCCAACATAATCCTCGCTCGAATAATCCACGGCCAGATCGGCGCCCAGAGCGCGCGCTGCCTCGCATTTCGCCGCGCTGCCGCAGGTCACGATCACCTTGATGTCGAACAATCTGCACAGGCCGATCGCGGTCGTGCCGATGCCGCTGGTTCCGCCGTGGACCAGCACCGTCTCGCCCTCCGCCACATAGCCGCGTTCGAACAGATTGTGCCACACGGTGAAGACGGTTTCGGGCAACGCCGCCGCCTCGGCCATCGAAAAGCCTGCCGGCACCGGCAGGCAGCTGCCGACCGGCGCGACGCAAAATTCGGCATAACCGCCGCCCGCGACCAGCGCGCACATCGCCTGCCCCAGCAATTCGGGATCGCCGCCGGGCCCCACCGCAACAACCGTCCCCGCGATCTCCAGCCCCGGCAGGTCCGATGCCCCCGGCGGCGGCGGATAAAATCCCATGCGTTGCAGGACGTCGGGGCGGTTGACCCCCGCGGCGGCGACGCGGATCAGCACCTCGCCCGGCCCCGGCTGCGGCACCGGGCGTTGTTCGGGCACCAGAACCTCGGGTCCGCCGGGCGCACTGATGGCGATCGCGGTCATGCTCGCTGGCAGGCTGGTCACGTTGAATTTCCCCACTTTTTACTTCGCCCTACGGCCACCTTATTGACAGCGTGGCGCACCGGGTCAACAGTCGCGAGGCGTTTCAGGAGGAACCGCCATGGACGATGACGACCTTCCCCGCCGCCGCGACGATGTCCTTGCGGCGCTGACCCGCCAACCGCTCGACCCGCTGTCGATCGACGAACTCGATGACCGTATCGCGACGCTTGAGGGCGAGATCGCGCGCGTCAAAGCGCACCGCGCCGCCGCAACCAGCCACAAGGCGATCGCCGACGCGCTGTTCAAAAAGGGATAGGCGCTACTCCGCCTCGGTACTCAGCCCCAGCTCGGGAATACCGATCGACCGTCGCCCGCCGAAATCCGACCGCACGACGATCGCGCCCTGCTTTTCCATATAGTCGACCAGCCGCCGGATGCGCCCCGGCGAGTGGCTGCCATAGGCGCGGCCCAGCACGTCGTCGTCGGGACAGGGCTCGCCGTCGATCGCCGCGCGTGCAATCTGCAAAAACGGCGCCAGCATATCGTCGGGCAGCCGCTCGGCGACGCGCAAGGCCTCCGCCCAGCGCGGCTCCGACGGGTCGAACACCCCGCCTTTGGCCAGCGCCAAGCGACGGCGAAAGGCGGCGAGGTCGAGCGGTACCTTTTTCAGCTTCGCCATCCGGCAACGCACCGAAAAATCCTGGTACAAAAACGCTTCTGGCTGAAACACGCTGTCAGGGTCGGCCAGCATCTCTTCGAGCATCGCGACCACCACCGCATCGCTCTGCTCGGCCTCTTCGACCGCGGCGACAATGTCGAGCACCACCGGAGCGTCGCGGTCCTCGTGCAGCCCCTCGACCGCCGCAATGCGTTCAAGCACTTCGCTCGCCGCGATCGGCTCGGGTTCAGGGGCAAAGGTGCGCGGCGCCACCGGCGCTTCCAATTCGGTGAACAGCATCGACCGCATGTCGGCGCCGCCCGCCTCGGGCAGCGGCATCAGGCTGTGTGTTCCCATCCGCGTCGCGGTCTGTGTCGCGCCGATGCGGATCGACAGCGGGCGGCGCGAGATGGCGGGACCGAGCCCCAGGAAATGCCCACGCTCCAGATCGCGGATCGCCTCCGCCTGCCGCCGCTCCATGCCGAGCAGGTCGGCGGCGCGCGCCATGTCGATATCCAGGAACGTGCGCCCCATCAGGAAATTGCTCGCCTCGGCGGCGACATTTTTCGCGAGCTTGGCCAGTCGCTGCGTCGCGATCGCGCCGGCCAAACCACGTTTACGCCCGCGGCACATCAGGTTCGTCATCGCCGACAGGCTGGCGCGGCGGACGGTGTCGGACACGTCGCCCGCAACACTCGGCGCGAACATCTGCGCCTCGTCTACCACCACCAGCGCCGGAAACCAATGCTCGCGCGGGGCATCGAACAATGCGTTCAGGAACGCCGCGGCGCACGTCATCTGCGCCTCGATATCGAGCGACTCCAGGCTGAGCACAATCGACGCGCGATGCTCGCGGATGCGCGCGCCCATCGCCGCAATTTCGCGCTCGTTATAATCGCCGCCGTTGATCACAACATGGCTGTACGCGTCGGCGAGGGTAACGAAATCGCCCTCGGGATCGATCACGATCTGCTGCACCAGCGCGGCGCTTTCCTCGAGGATGCGGCGCAGCAGGTGCGACTTGCCCGACCCCGAATTGCCCTGAACAAGCAGCCGCGTCGCCAGCAGTTCCTGCACGTCGATGCGCACGCTCTGCCCCGCGGCGTCGGTCCCGATGTCGATGCTGGTCTTCACGGACGCCGCCCTATCGGGGCGCTTGGGCAAAGACAACCGAGCCGACTTTCGGACGGTCCGATTTTTCCGCGCCACCTTGCCAAGCGGCACGAACGGGCCAAAAGGGCGGCATGGATTTCGACGACCAGCTTCGCCGCTATTTCGGCACCGCCGACCTGTCGGCGATCCACCCCGAGGCGCACGCCGCGGGCACCGAACGCATGCGCGTCGACTTCGGCCTGGAGACCAACCCCGGCCGCCGCTTCGCTTTGTGGGCGCTGATGTACATGCTCGGCGTCGCGCCAGACCTCGACGTCGCGTTCAAGGATGAGGGCGAGCGCAATGTGGCGCGCGATTTTATGGATATGGTGGATAAAGCGGGCGAAAGTTACGGCGGCTAACGACCGAAGGCGGCCGTTCCTACGCTGATTGACATTTCTCTATCGCGGACATCGATCAACCTTCCTAATATCGAGCGATGGTTCAGTCCGCCGTCGCATATTTCGCCAATGGCAAAATCATTGTTGCCCCCGTCGTTCGCACAACAACTGGCCTCGGGCTGGAAGTCGATCCCAGCGTCTATGCACCAATTCCCGCTGAGATAGCTCTTGGCATGAAAGAGGCCTTGGTGAAGTCCGCGGTGGTTGTAGAACACCCGCCACAAAGCGAGTGGAAGAACTTCTTCAAACCGTTTCAAGACGCCGCTGGAGTTCGCAGCCACGCCGCTTTCATGAAAGCGGCGCAAAGGGTGAGCATTCGTGTCGTGGACAACCAAATTAAGATCACACCACAGCGTAACCTAGGCTCGAAGGAAGGATTCGAACCTATCGCCGATGCCGCTTTGTTCTTTCCTATCGGTGACGAGCATGGTGCTGCGCTGGCTGTGTTGCAGCTTCTAAGCTGAACGACTGCTTTTCGATAGCAAGCGAACGAAAGCTGCCATTCCGCCATCCACCCCAAAACCGACATCAAAAAAAAACGCTTTCCTACAAAATTGCCCCCGCATACGCTGCCACCGTCATAGATGACCGATCCACCGCCGAAGCACACCCCGTCCCCTGCGGGGTCGATGTATCGACAAGTTTGACAACTTCGGATGAAAGCTGCGCCCGCGCGAACGAAAATATCAACATCCCGTTAACCATAACACAACCCCGTCATCGTAATTTCACAAAGCCATCCGCTTTTCCCTTGCAGGGCGGCGGCGACATCGCCACCTTGTGTTCCTAGGGGCCGCCTCTCTCCCCCGGCGGGCCTCGCAAGGAGAAAAGTCCATGCCGTCCTTTTCGGAGAGCCTCGAAAAGACCCTGCACAATGCGCTGAAAGCCGCATCGGAGCGTCACCACGAATATGCGACACTGGAGCATCTGCTCTTCGCGCTGATCGACGACGACCATGCCGCCGAAGTCATGCGCGCGTGCGGCGTCGCGGTCGACGATTTGCAGTCGGCGGTCGTCCATTATCTCGACACCGAACTCGACAGCCTGAAGGTCGAGGGGCACAGCGACCCGTCGCCGACGAGCGGTTTCCAGCGTGTCGTCCAGCGCGCGATCCTGCACGTCCAGTCGTCGGGCAAGGATGAAGTGACCGGCGCCAACGTCCTCGTCGCGCTCTTCTCCGAACGCGAAAGCTATGCCGTCTATTTTCTCCAGCAGCAAGATTTGACGCGCCTCGACGCGGTCTCCTACCTCAGCCACGGCGTCGGCAAGGGCGGCAAGCCCGCGGTACAGGCCGAGCCCGAAGAAAAGGAAGAAACGAAGGACAAGGAGGGCGGCAAGTCCAAGAAGGAAACCGCGCTCGACCAGTTTACCGTCAACCTCAACGAAAAGGCGAAGGGCGGAAAGGTCGATCCGCTGATCGGCCGCGGCGCCGAGGTCGATCGCACGATCCAGATCCTCTGCCGCCGGTCGAAGAACAACCCGCTCTATGTCGGCGACCCCGGCGTCGGCAAGACTGCGATCGCCGAAGGCCTCGCGCGCAAGATCATCGAGGGCGACGTGCCCGAGGTGCTGCTGCCCGCGGTCATTTATTCGCTCGACATGGGCGCGCTGCTCGCGGGTACGCGCTATCGCGGCGATTTCGAGGAGCGGCTGAAACAGGTCGTGACCGAGCTCGAAGGCCTGCCGCACGCAATCCTGTTCATCGACGAAATCCACACCGTCATCGGTGCTGGCGCAACCAGCGGCGGCGCGATGGATGCGTCGAACCTGCTCAAGCCCGCTTTGTCGGGCGGCGTGATCCGCTGCATCGGCTCGACGACGTACAAGGAGTTCCGCAACCATTTCGAAAAGGACCGCGCTTTGCTGCGCCGGTTCCAGAAGATCGACGTGGTCGAACCGACGCTGGAGGACACCAAGAAAATCCTCGCCGGGCTGCGCAGCGCGTTCGAGGCGCATCATCAGGTGCGTTACACCCCCGACGCGATCAACGCCGCGGTCGACCTGTCGGCGCGCTATATCAACGACCGCAAATTACCCGACAAGGCGATCGACGTGATCGACGAGGTCGGCGCGATGCAGATGCTCGTCGCCCCGTCGAAGCGCAAGAAGACGATCACCGCGAAAGAGATCGAGGCCGTGATCGCGACGATGGCGCGCATCCCGCCCAAGTCGGTGTCGAGCGACGACAAGGCGACGCTCGCCAGCCTCGAAACCGACCTCAAGCGCGTCGTGTTCGGCCAGAACACCGCGATCGAAGTGCTGTCGTCGGCGATCAAGCTCAGTCGTGCGGGCCTGCGCGATCCCGAAAAGCCGATCGGCAATTATCTGTTCAGCGGCCCCACCGGCGTCGGCAAGACCGAAGTCGCCAAGCAGCTCGCGTCGATCATGGGCATCCCGCTCCAGCGGTTCGACATGTCCGAATATATGGAACGCCATTCGGTCAGCCGCCTGATCGGCGCCCCCCCGGGCTATGTCGGTTATGATCAGGGCGGCCTGCTCACCGATGCGATCGACCAGAACCCGCATTGCGTGCTGCTGCTCGACGAAATCGAAAAGGCGCATCCCGACCTGTTCAACATCCTGCTCCAGGTGATGGACAATGGTCGCCTGACCGATCACCACGGCAAGACGGTCGATTTTCGCAATGTCATCCTGATCATGACGACCAATGCGGGCGCCAGCGACATGGCGCGCGAATCGATCGGTTTTGGCCAGTCGACGCGCGAGGATGTGCAGGAAGAGGCGGTGAAGCGCATGTTCACCCCCGAATTCCGCAACCGCCTCGATGCGATCGTCCCCTTCGGCTATCTGCCGCCCGAGGTCGTCGCGCGCGTCGTCGACAAGTTCATCCTCGAACTCGAACTGCAACTGGCGGACCGCAACGTCCACATCCAGCTCGACGATGCGGCGCGCGAATGGCTCACCGGCAAGGGCTATGACAAGCTGTATGGCGCGCGTCCGATGGGCCGCTTGATCCAGGAAAAGATCAAGCAGCCGCTCGCCGAAGAACTGCTGTTCGGCAAGCTCGTCCATGGCGGCGAGGTCAAGGTGAAGATGAAGACCGGCGACGACGCCCATGTCGGCAATCCGCTGGCGTTCGAGATCGTCTCGGCGCCGCCGAAAGCGGGCAAGGGCAAGGCGAAGGTGCCGAAGACCGACAACGCGAAGAAGGCGGCGGAATAGCTACCTTGAAATTCTTGAGCGGCGATGTTATAACGAACGTATGAACACGCCGCTCAAGATCACCAAAGTCGGCAACAGCGCAGCCGTCATCCTGCCGAAGGAATTGCTGGCGCGGCTTCGCGTCTCGCTCGGCGACACGCTGTTCGCGACCGAATCGCCCGACGGCATCCGCCTGACCGCGTCCAATCCTGATTTTGCCGCAAAGATGGCGGCCGCTGAAGATATCATGCGCGAAGATCGCGATATTTTGCGCGTGCTCGCCAAATGACGCAGGCGGATCGCATCGAGCCGATCTGGCTCGATGCCGATGTGGCATTGGCCATTCATGATCGCCAGCTGGCCGAACATGGCGGGATTGCGGGTGTACGCGATTCGGGGATGCTGGAATCGGCCCTGGCCCGTCCGGTCAATCAATGGGCCTATGGCGAGGACGATCATGCAAAGCTGGCTGCCGCTTATGCATTTGGCGTTGCGCGGAATCATCCGTTCGGTGACGGAAACAAGCGGACGGCGTGGGTGCTAGCTCGTCTTTTCCTGCGCCTGAACGGTCTAGAGCTTCGGTTTGATCCGCAAGATGCGATTACGACCGTCTTGGCGCTCGCTGCAGGCGAGCTTGCCGAGGACGAGCTGGCTGACTGGTTTCGGAATCACCTGTCGGCGACTTAATCTCGCGACACTATCGCATTTTCAGCCTCCAGTCGCTATATCCCTCCCATGTACGACTATGTCTCCGTAACCACCGCCGACGCCGGCGCGCCCACCCCGGTGCGCGACGGCACGATCAAGCTGCACGACGCGGCGGGCTTTGCCGGGATGCGCAAGGCGGGGCGGCTGTCGGCCGAAATCCTCGACGCGCTGGTTCCGTTTGTTCAGCCCGGTGTGACCACGGCGGCGATCGACGACCTCGTCCGCATGATGATGCTCGACGGCGGCGGCATCCCTGCGACATTGGGTTATCGCGGTTTCACCCACAGCTGCTGCACCAGCATCAACCATGTTGTGTGTCACGGCATCCCCGACGACAAGCCGCTGCGCGAGGGCGATATCGTCAATATCGACGTCACCAGCATCGTCGACGGCTGGCATGGCGACACCAGCCGCATGTATCTGGTGGGCGAAGTGCCGATCAAGGCGCGGCGGCTGGTCGAGGTCACCTATGAATGCCTGATGCTCGGGATCGAGCAGGCGAAACCCGGCAACCGCATGGGAGACGTCGCGCACGCGATCCAGACCCACGCCGAGCGCCACCGCTATTCGGTCGTCCGCGATTTCTGCGGCCACGGGCTGGGGCAGATGTTCCACGATGCGCCCGAAGTCGTCCACGCCGGGCGCCCCGGCACCGGCCCCGAGCTCAAGCCCGGCATGTTCTTCACCATCGAGCCGATGATCAACACCGGCAAATATGCGGTAAAGATGCTTGCCGACGGCTGGACCGCGGTGACCCGCGACCGCAGCCTCTCGGCGCAGTTCGAACATAGCATCGGCATCACTGAGACCGGCTGCGAGATTTTTACCGCCAGCCCGACTGGCCTGAACGCGCCGCCTTGGGCCTGATCGCCACCCGCTTTGATTTCGTCATCCCGGACTTGATCCGGGATCCATGACTTTCAATGCCGCGCCGGCCTTCGTGGACCCCGGATCAAGTCCGGGGTGACGAAAGCCTAGCCCCCTCCGCCCACCCCCCAACTTTCCCCCTTGCACCCACGCCCCTTCGCGCGCAGACTTGACGTTAACGTCAAGATAGGCGTCGAACGGGAGAGCATGGGATGGCGAAACGGGTCTTTTCGGCCGCGCTGCTGGGCTGCGCGGCTTTGGCACTGGCGGCGTGCAACGCGTCGAAGAACGACAGCATCTCGGGAACCGGATCGCTCGACGAAGCGGAGAAAGCCAGCGAGACCCTGCTCAAAACCGGCGGCACCGGCGACGACTGGGGCGCCATCGGTTTCAGCTACGACGAGCAACGCTTCAGCCCGCTCACCGACATCAGCGACAAGAATGTTAGCGAACTGGGCATCGCCTGGACCGCCGATCTGGAGGATGCCCGCGGGCAGGAGGCCACCCCCGTCGTCGTCGATGGCGTTATGTATGTCAGCCACGCCTGGTCAAAGGTCAGCGCCTGGGACGCCGCGACCGGCAAGCCGCTGTGGAAATTCGACCCCAAAGTCCCCGGCGAGAGCGCGGTCAACGCCTGCTGCGACGTCGTCAATCGCGGCGTCGCGCTATGGGGCGACAAGGTTTTCGTCGGGACGATCGACGGCCGCCTGATCGCGCTCGACCGCAAGACAGGCGCGGAGCTGTGGTCGACGCAGACCGTCGATGCTTCGAAACCCTATACGATCACCGGCGCGCCGCGCGTCGTGAAGGACATGGTGCTGATCGGCAATGGCGGCGCCGAATTCGGGGTGCGCGGCTATGTCACCGCTTACGACGCCGACACCGGCAAGGAACGCTGGCGTTTCTACACCGCTCCCAACCCGACCAAGGCGAAGGACGGCGCCGCGTCGGACGACATCTTTGCGAGCAAGGGCAACGCCACCTGGTCCGACACGGGCGAGTGGCAGACCTCGGGCGGCGGTGGCACCGTGTGGGACGCGATCGTTTACGACAAGGATCTCGACCAGATTTACCTCGGCGTCGGCAACGGCAATCCGTGGAACCACGGGACGCGATCGAACGGCGAGGGCGACAACTGGTTCCTGTCTTCCATCGTTGCGGTCGATGCGACGACGGGGGCGTATAAATGGCATTATCAGGAAACCCCCGCCGAGACGTGGGATTATACCGCGACCCAGCCGATCATCCTTGCCGAGCAGGCGGTGAACGGCAAACCCACCAAAGTGCTGTACCACGCACCGAAGAACGGCTTTTTCTTCACGATCGACCGGGCGAGCGGCAAGCTGATCGATGCAAAACCGTTCGTCGATGGCATCAACTGGGCAACGGGCTACGACCTTAAGACCGGCCGCCCGATCGAAAATCCCGAGGCGCGCTTCTACAAGACCGGCAAGCCCTTCATCGCCATCCCCGGCGCGCTTGGCGCGCACAACTGGCACCCGATGAGCTATAATCCAGCAACCGGCCTCGTTTACATCCCGGCGCAGCAGATCCCGCAAGCCTATATCGCCGACATGAACGAACTCGACCGGCGCAAGGTCGTCGGCTTCAACGTCGGCACCTCGCTCACCGGCACGATGATGCCCGACGACAAGGCAGCGTATCGCGCCGCAGTTGCGGCAACGACCGGCCGCCTCGTCGCCTTCGATCCGCGCAGCGGCAAGGTCGCGTGGAGCGTCGACCATCCCGCGGCGTGGAACGGCGGCACGATGACCACCGCGGGCAACCTCGTGTTTCAGGGCACCAGCCTTGGCCGTTTCCGCGCCTATGCCGCCGATACCGGCAAGCAACTCCTCGACCTCGACATGCAATCGGGGATCGTCAGCGCGCCGTCGACCTTCCGCGTGAACGGCGTACAGTATGTCGCCTTCCAGACGAGCAAGGGCGGCGCTTTCCCGCTCGTCGCGGGAGTTGCCGGGGGAGCGACCCGCAAGATACCCAATATCCCGCGCCTCGTCGTGCTGAAGCTCGGCGGTACCGCAAAGCTGCCGGCTCCGACCGCCACTACGACGCTGGCGTGGAACCCGCCGCCGCAGTTCGGCACGCCCGCACAGGTCGCCGCGGGCAAGGCCAGTTTCGGGCGCTATTGCATCGTCTGTCACGGCGACAGCGCGATCGGCAATGGCTTTACCCCCGACCTGCGCGTATCGGGCACGCTGGCCAACGCCGATGCGTGGAAGAGCGTGGTGATCGACGGCGCGCTCAAGGACCGCGGCATGGTCAGCTTTGCGAAAGTGCTGACCCCGCAGGACGCCGAAGCGGTCCGCGCCTATGTCATCGACCGGTCGATCTGGACCAAGGCGAATCTGGCCGACAGCAGCGCGCCGATGGGGCGGTGAACTGAACATCCTCCTTGTCGCGCAGCGATGGGGAGGGGGACCGTTCGCGAAGCGAATGGTGGAGGGGCTTTGCGACGGGAGCGCTATCGCCCCTCCGTCAGCGCTTCGCGCTGCCACCTCCCCATCGCTGCGCGACAGGGAGAAATGAACACGCGTCTGCCGCTTTTTTAGGCACCGCGCCGCGCTCATTGCTCACCGCTTAAGCAAAGACGCAATTTCCTGTCACAAATCTTACCGAAAGCTTGCGATTCGCCAATTGGCACGGCTTTTGATTGGTGCAAGATGGCGGGACACCGCACCGACTCGACGGCAGACCGGACAGGCAGCCCTGATCCGGCTTGACGCGCAAAGGGCGGCGGCCAGCCCAAAGGGGGACGAAAAGCGTGAAGAAGATTGAGGCGATCATCAAGCCGTTCAAGCTCGACGAAGTGAAGGAGGCGCTGCACGAAGTCGGCGTCAGTGGCATCACCGTGACCGAAGCCAAGGGTTTCGGTCGGCAAAAGGGCCACACCGAACTCTATCGCGGCGCCGAATATGTCGTCGACTTTCTGCCCAAGGTGAAGCTGGAGGTGATCGTCGAGGACGGCCTTGCCGAACGCGTGGTCGAGGCGATCGCCGCCGCCGCACAGACCGGTCGCATCGGCGACGGCAAGATTTTCGTCATCCCGGTCGAGACCGCGCTCCGCATCCGCACCGGCGAACGCAACGAGGATGCGCTTTAATCTCTCCACATTTTTCGAAAACCCGACAACCCCGGCACGCCGGACCATTTCGCAAGAAGGAAGCATAGACCATGGCTACGAAGCCCAAGGACATCATCGCCCGGATCAAGGAAAACGACATCGAGTGGGTCGACCTGCGCTTCACCGACCCCAAGGGCAAGTGGCAGCATCTGACGATGTGCGCCGGGGTGATCGACGAAGACGCGCTCGAAGACGGGCTGATGTTCGACGGATCGTCGATCGAAGGCTGGAAAGCTATCAACGAAAGCGACATGATCCTGAAGCCCGACCTCGACGCCGTCTATGACGATCCCTTCTCGGCCACCCCGATGCTGGTGATGTTCTGCGATATCGTCGAACCGTCGACCGGCGAAGGCTATGCCCGCGACCCGCGCACCACGGCCAAACGCGCCGAGGCCTACGTGACCTCGACCGGCATCGGCGACACCGTCTATGTCGGTCCCGAAGCTGAATTCTTCATGTTCGATGATGTCCGTTTCGAAACGGGCTACAACAAGTCGGGCTTCGAGATCGACGATATCGAGCTGCCGACCAATACCGGCCGCAGCTATGAAGGCGGCAACCTCGGCCACCGTCCGCGCGCCAAGGGTGGCTATTTCCCCGTCGCGCCTGTCGACAGCGCCGTCGACATCCGCGCCGAGATGGTCTCGACGATGCTCGAAATGGGCCTGCCCTGCGACAAGCATCACCATGAAGTCGCCGCGGCGCAGCACGAGCTGGGCCTGACTTTCGGCACGCTGACGCAGACCGCCGACCGCATGCAAATCTATAAATATGTCGTGCACCAGGTCGCGCACGCCTATGGCAAGACCGCGACCTTCATGCCCAAGCCGATCAAGGACGACAACGGCAGCGGCATGCATACCCACATCTCGATCTGGGAAAAGGGCAAGCCGCTGTTTGCGGGCAATGGCTATGCCGGCCTCAGCGACATGTGCCTCTATTTCATCGGCGGCGTCATCAAGCACGCCAAGGCGCTCAACGCCTTCACCAACCCGACGACGAACAGCTACAAGCGCCTCGTCCCTGGTTTCGAAGCGCCGGTGCTGCTCGCTTACTCGTCGCGCAACCGTTCGGCCTCTTGCCGCATCCCTTACGGTGCGGGCGCCAAGGCGAAGCGCGTCGAATTCCGCTTCCCCGATGCGATGGCCAACCCCTATCTCTGCTATTCGGCGCTGCTGATGGCGGGCCTCGACGGCATCCAGAACAAGATTCATCCCGGCGACGCGATGGACAAAAATCTGTACGACCTGCCGCCCGAGGAACTGGCCGAAGTGCCGACCGTCTGCGGCAGCTTGCGCGAAGCACTCGACAGCCTGGCCGCCGATCATGACTTCCTGCTGAAGGGCGACGTGTTCAGCAAGGACCAGATCGAAGCCTATATCGAACTGAAGTGGGCCGAGGTTTACAATTTCGAACAGACGCCGAGCCCGGTCGAGTTCGACATGTACTATAGCGCCTGATCGTCCGCGATCAGCGACGCCAGCGAGGGGTGTCCGGTTCGGGGGAGCCGGGCACCCTTTTCTTTTTTACTAGTCCGTTATCCCCCACCCTACGCGGCGGGTAATTGCGCGCCCGGTCAACGGATCCGAAGGCGCCTGTCGAACGACAGGAGAGCCATTTGACCTGGAAAATAGCAGCAGCCTTGCTGGCATCATTGTTGACCGCGTGCAGCAGCGGCGAAAGCGCCGAAGTCCATGATGGCACGCCGGCGGGCTATCGCGAGGCGGCGGCGGCACTCGACGCGGCGATCGTCGCGAAGGATGAAGCGGCGCTCGAACGTCTGCTTGCCGAAGATTTTCTATGGGTTCGCGGCAGCGGCGCCAAAGGCGACAAACAGGCGTTCATCAGCGCGCTGGCCGCGCCGTCGATCCGCATCGAGCCCTTTACCCCCAGCGAGGCGCGGTGGATCACCTCGGGCGACAGCGCGCTGCTCGCCGCGACCAACCGGCTTGTCGGCACCGCCGACGGCGCCGCATTTGTCGATCGCCATCGTTTTGCCGACCACTGGCTGTGGCGTGACGGCGCGTGGCGTCTGGTCTATATCCAGGTGACGCCAGTGCCCGATCCGGCCGCTGATGACTGACGCAGCTATCGCGGCGTCATCATCCCGCGTCGTCCGGCCGCAACGAAGCAGGCGAGCAGCAGCGCGCCGAACGACAGCGACACCAGATCCAGCGCATTCGGACTGTCGGTCAGGCCAACCGCGCTCGCCCCGCCCCACAGGATCAGCACGGGAATGAGCAAATTGCCTGCGACCGCGCCGGTGTCGATAGTCAATTGCCGCCATAGTTCGTCGAAGCTTTGCCACATCCATGCCGACACCAGCGCAAACACAGAAAGCACCGCGACGAGCAGACCATAGGCAACCGGCGGCGTGACCAACGCCGCGCCACCCTCGGCGGCGGTAGCGACCGAATGCGCAAGGAGCATCAATGCCATCCCGAGGACCAGGCAACAGACCGCACTCGCCCCCATATGCGCGCGCTCTTCGACAATTTCCTCGGCATCGGTGACGTTGAGCAGCCGCTGGCCGAGCAGGCGCGGGGCAAGCGTGCCGATCCCGACAAACAATCCCATCAACGCATAGATCAGGCCGACACCGATCAGGATGATCGCCGAGGGCGCCCAGTCGCGCCCGCCCTGCCCGTCCACCAAGCTGAGCACCGCAACCATGCCACCGGCGCCGGCGATCCCGCCGATGACCGCTTGCACCGCCATCTTGCGCCAGCCCCGCGCCTTGCCTGCCGTGGTCGTCATCCTGCTACTCCTTCGCCACCCAGTGATCGATAAACAGTTCGCGTACCTCAAGCCCGAACAGCCCGGCCATGCGCAGCGCCAGCGGCAGGCTGGGGTCATATTTGTCGGTTTCGACCGCATTGATCGTCTGCCGCGACACGCCCAGGCGCCGCGCCAGCTCGCCCTGGCTCCACCCCGCCGCCTCGCGATGTTCGCGCACCCGGTTTTCCACCGCCACTCCCTTGACCTGTCAAGATTTCTTTACAGCCATTGGACAGGCCTGTCAAATACTCTTTACACCGCATCCTATGGTAAACCGACGGGGTTGCGGGGTTGCGGCACCGGTGGCAGGTTGCGCGTCGGGGGGCTGACCGCGAAAGGCTGTTCGGCCATGAAGAAGTACGTTTTCCTTGTCCTGACGTCCCTGATCCTGACCTCATGTGGCGGAGGGGGCGGGAGCGGCGGCGCCGCGCCGCCCGCCGCGAACAGCCCGCCAAGCTTCACCTCCGCGCAAACGGCGAGCGTTGTCGAAAACACGACAGCCGCTTATCAGGCGACAGCCAGCGATCCCGATGGCAACACCCTGACCTTTTCCGTCGACGGCGGCGCCGACGCGGCCCAATTCGCGATCACTGGAGCGGGCGCCCTCAGCTTCCGCACCGCGCCCGATTACGACCTGCCGGGCGATGCCGACGGCGACAATGTCTATGCGGTGGTGCTGCGGGTCAGCGACGGGCAGGCGAGCGCCACGCAAGCGGTCAACATCACCGTCACCAACAGCCGCGAGGGCATATCGGTGGTGCGTGTCGGCACCGGGTTCAGCCAGCCGCTTTACGTCGCCCCGATCCCCGGCAGCAGCAGTGTCTATGTCGTCGAAAAGGGCGGCAAGGTTTACCGATTTGATCCGGCAAACGGCAACCGCACGCTCGTGCTGGACATCACCGACATTTCAACCGACGGCGAACGCGGCCTGTTGGGATTGGCCGCTTATCCCGATCACGCCTCCTCGCAAAAATTGTTCGCGGTCGCGACTGCCGCGAACGGCGATGTCCAGGTGCGCAGCTATACGCTGGGCCTGCCGCAGTCATCCAGCACCTATCAAACGGTGCTGAGCGTACCCCATTCCGGCGCCAATAATCATAATGGCGGCTGGATCGGCTTTGGCCCCGACGGCTATATCTACGTCGGCATCGGCGACGGCGGCGGTGCGGTTGATGCGACGACCACATCACAGAACAATAATTCGCGGCTGGGCAAAATTCTGCGGTTCGCGCTCAACCCCGATCCGTTCGCCGGGGCCAGTCCGCAATATTTCATTCCCGCCCCGGGCAACCCTTTTCTGGCGGGCGGGGGTGACCCCTATGTTTTCGCGACCGGACTGCGCAATCCGTTCCGCGCGTCATTCGCAGGATCGACGCTGCTGATCGGCGATGTCGGGCAAAGCGCGATCGAGGAAGTCAATCTGGTAACCACGGCGCAGCCAGGCGCGAATTTCGGCTGGCCATTCCGCGAAGGCACCCAGAATTTTTCAGGCACCGCGCCCGCCGGATTGACGCCGCCCGTCGCCGAGTATGGCCATGGCACCGGGCCGCGCCAGGGACGGTCGGTCACCGGCGGTTATGTTTATCGCGGACCCGTGACGTCGCTGGCCGGGCAATATGTCTTCGCCGACTTCATCTCGGGCAATATCTGGTCGGTGCCGTTTTCCAGCCTGATCGCGGGGCAAACCTTGCCCTCGTCCCGTTTCGCGCGGCGCAACGAGGATTTCGCGCCCGATGCGGGGACGCTGAACTCGATCGCCTCGTTCGGCGAGGACAGCGCCGGCAATCTGTTCATCGTCAGCATCGGCGGCAGCATTTTCATGGTCCGCCCCGGCTGACCGCTTGCCGATCGCGCGGGCAACCGGCACAAGACCGCCTCGCGAAGGAGCCCGCCATGAAATCGCTGTCGTTTGCCGCCCTGCTTGCCGTCCAGCTTGCATTTACCCCCGTGGCGAGCGCGCAATTGAGCCGCGCCGAAAGCGCGATGGCCAAGACGATCGCAGCCGAACAGGAACGCTCGATCGCGCTGCTCGAACGGCTGGTCAACCAGAACAGCGGCTCGCTCAACCTGGAAGGGGTCGAAAAGGTCGGGGCGATGATGCGCGCCGAGCTCGAGCCGCTGGGCTTTACCGTGACCTGGAAACCGTTGCGCGAAACCGGACGCGCCGGTCATTTGATCGCGACGCACCGCGGCAAGCCGGACGGCAAGCGCCTGCTGCTGATCGCGCATCTCGACACGGTGTTCGAACCCGATTCGCCGTTCCAGCGCTTCGAGCGCATGGGAGACCTCGCCAAGGGACCGGGCGCGGGCGACGACAAGGGCGGCATGGTCGTCGCGCTCGCCGCGCTGCGCGCGATGCACGCCGCCGGCACGTTGAAGGACGCCAATATCGAATTTCACATGACGGGCGACGAGGAGGATGCCGGCGACCCGATCGAAATCGCGCGTGCCGACCTGATCGCGACGGGCATGCGCAGCGACGTCGCGCTGTGTTTTGAAGGGCTGATCCGCGAAAATGGCGCCGACATGAGTTCGGTCGCGCGGCGGTCTTCGGAAAGCTGGACGGTGACCGCGACCGGCAAACCCGGACACAGCTCAGGCATCTTCAGCCCCGCCGCGGGTGACGGCGCGATCTATGAGCTGGCGCGTGTAATACACCGTTTCCGCACCGAGCTGCCCGAACCCAATCTGACCTTCAACGTCGGGCTGGTCGCGGGCGGCGAGCAGACCGCGCTCGACGTAGGGAAAATCCGCGCCAGCGCCAGCGGCAAGACCAACGTCATCGCTTCGACCGCGATCGCGCGCGGCGACCTGCGCACACTGTCGGCCGAACAGGCGGAGCGGGTGAAGGCAAAAATGGCGGCGATCGTCGCCGACCATGCGCCCGGCACCTCGGCCACGCTCGCCTTCGACCCCGGCGGTTATCCGGCGATGGCGCCGACCGACGGCAATCGCGCGCTGCTCGTGCGACTCAATGCGGTGAACCGCGACCTTGGCCTGCCCGAAATGGCGGCGCTCGATCCGTTGAAGCGCGGCGCCGCGGACATCAGCTTCGTCGCGCCGTTCGTCGATTCGCTCGCGGGCCTCGGCGCGTACAGCACCGGCGACCACGGCCCCGAGGAAACGGTCGATTTGCCCAGCATCGCCCGGCAAGCGACCCGCGCCGCGATTTTGATGTCGCGGCTGACGGCGGAAAAGCGCTGAGCGCGCGGTTTTTCGGGCCGCACTGCGCTTGATTCATTCGCCACACCGCTTAGGTAGCAATACGAGACGTAATTTTACGCCGCTGGGAGACAGATGATGAGCACCGAAACGCACCTCAAGCAACATTATATCGGCGGCCGCTGGGTCGACTCGAAAGGCGGCAAACTCCACGACGTCATCAACCCGGCGACCGAGGAGCCAGCGTCGACCGTCGTGCTCGGCACCGCGGCCGACGTGGACGATGCCGTCGCCGCAGCGCGCGAGGCATTCAAGACCTTCTCGCAGACGACGCGCGAGGAACGGCTCGACCTGCTGAACCGCATTGTCGAGGAATATAAAAAGCGCGCGGGCGACCTCGCCAAATCGATGGCGGCCGAAATGGGCGCCCCGGTCAGCTTCGCGGGCACCGCGCAGGTCGGCGCGGGCATCGGCGGTTTCCTTGGCACGATCGCCGCGCTCAAGGATTTCAGCTTCACCGAACAGCATGGCGCGAACAAGGTCGTGTACGAGCCGATCGGCGTCGTCGGCATGATCACCCCGTGGAACTGGCCGCTGAACCAGATCGCGCTAAAGGTCGCCCCGGCACTCGCCGGCGGCAACTGCATGATCCTGAAACCGTCGGAGGAATGCCCCGGCAATGCGGTGATCTTTGCCGAGATCCTCGACGCCGCGGGCGTGCCGCCGGGCGTGTTCAACCTGGTGCAGGGCGACGGCCCGACCGTCGGCAACGCGATCAGCGCGCATCCCGGAATCGAAATGGTGAGCTTCACCGGATCGACCCGCGCCGGCATCCTCGTCGCCAAGGCCGCCGCCGACACGGTCAAGCGCGTCCATCAGGAACTCGGCGGCAAATCGCCGAACATCGTGCTGCCCGACGCCGACTTTGAAACGGTGCTGCCGCCGACGGTGCAGGGCGTGCTGGTCAACACCGGCCAAAGCTGTATCGCGCCGACGCGCATCCTGGTCCAAAAAGAGCGCGAGGCCGAAGCTGTCGGCGTCATCAAAGCGATGTTCGACGGCACGCAGGTCGGCGACCCGATGAGCGAGGGTGGCCATATCGGCCCCGTCGTCAACAAGGCGCAGTTCGACAAGATCCAGGGGCTGATCCAGTCGGCGATCGACGAAGGCGCGCGCCTTGAAACCGGCGGCACCGGGCTGCCGAGCAACGTCAACCGCGGCTATTATATCAAGCCGACGGTGTTCTCGGGCGTCACCCCCGACATGCGGATTGCGAAGGAAGAGGTGTTCGGCCCTGTCGCCACCGTGATGGCCTATGACACGCTCGACGAAGCGGTCGAGATCGCCAATGACACCGAATATGGCCTGTCGGCGGTCGTATCGGGCGACCCCGCCAAAGCGGCCGACATCGCGCCGAAACTGCGCGCCGGCATGGTCGCGGTCAACGCCTGGGGTCCCGGCCCGGGCGCACCCTTCGGCGGCTACAAGGCATCGGGCAACGGCCGCGAAGGCGGTTTGTTCGGGCTGAAGGACTTTATGGAAGTGAAGTCGATCAGCGGCATTCCGGGCTGATCGAAAAATCCTCCCTGCGGCGAAGCCGTGGGGAGGGGGACCGCCCGCGAAGCGGATGGTGGAGGGGCCGCGACGTTGTTGCAAAAGCCCCTCCGTCAGCGCTTCGCGCTGCCACCTCCCCATCGCTTCGCGACAGGGAGGATCAGGTTCCCCGTTTACGGGAGGGGTTTTGCTATCGGGCGATAGCGATTATGCGCCCCGCATGACCACCCGCTCCCCGCTCGCCCCGGCCGCCTTCCCCGACCTCCCGGAAATCGCCGGGGTGACGCGCCGCGTCGCGCGGGCGCAGTACAAGAATTGGGACCGCTGTGACCTGACCTATGTCGAGCTTGCACCCGGCACGACGGTCGCGGGCGTCTTCACCCGCAATGTCTGTTGCTCGTCCGAAGTCGAGCTCGGCCGCGAGCAGGTCAAAGGCGGAACGGGCCGCGCGCTGATCGTCAACGCCGGCAACAGCAACGCCTTCACCGGCTACCGCGGCCGCGAGGCGGTCGAGGCGATCATGGCACAGGTCGCCGATCACCTCGGCTGCGCGCAAAGCGAAGTTTTCGTCAGCTCGACCGGCGTCATCGGCGTACCGCTGCCCAAGGACAAGGCGCGCGCAGGGGTCGCCGCGGCCCTGACCGCTGAACCATGCTCATGGGAAGCCGCCGCCGAAACCATCTGCACCACCGACACCTTCGCCAAGGGTTCGGCCGCCAGCGCGATCGTTGGCGACAAGACCGTTCACGTCGCAGGGATCGTCAAAGGATCGGGGATGATCGCCCCCGACATGGCGACGATGCTCGGCTATATCTTCACCGACGCCGCGGTCGCGCCCGCGCTGCTGCAGGACATGCTGCGCGAGGCGACCGGCGGCAGCTTCAATTCGATCACCGTCGACAGCGATACCTCGACCAGCGACACGGTGTTACTCTTCGCCACGGGGCAGGCGGGCAACACGGCGCTCACCACGCGCAACGATCCCGGCGCCGACGCGCTCTACGCCGCGATCCGGCAGGTCGCGCTTGACCTTGCACAGCAGGTCGTCCGCGACGGCGAAGGCGCATCGAAATTCATCGAGGTTCAGGTGAGCGGCGCGGTCAGCGACGACAGCGCGAAGCGCGTCGCGCTCGCGATCGCCAATTCGCCGCTGGTCAAGACTGCGATCGCGGGCGAGGACGCGAATTGGGGCCGCGTCGTCATGGCGGTGGGCAAGGCGGGCGAACCTGCCGACCGCGACAAACTCGCGATCCGTTTCGGCGATCATTGGGTCGCGAAGGACGGCCTGCCGGTCGACGGTTATGACGAAGCGCCGGTCGCCGCGCACCTGAAAGGCCAGGACATCCGCATCGGCGCGAACCTGGGTCTCGGTGAAGGCCGCGCGACAGTGTGGACGTGCGACCTGACGCATGGGTATATCAGCATCAACGCGGATTATCGCAGCTGAGCTTGAAGAACGTCGCCCCCGCGAAGGCGGGGGCCGCTACGGCGTAGCGCAAGGTTGCCTGCGGCCCCCGCCTTCGCGGGAGCGACGCAAATTCTTACAGTGCCCCCTCCAGCCAGCCCTTGAGCGCGCTTTTCGGCGCCGCGCCGACCTTGGTGTCGGCGATCTCGCCGTTCTTGAACAGGATCATCGTCGGGATGCCGCGCACGCCATATTTGCTCGGCGCGTCGGGATGGTCGTCGATGTTCAGCTTGGCTATCACGACCTTGCCGGCGAGCTCGTCGGAAATCTCTTCGAGCGCGGGGCCGATCATCTTGCACGGGCCGCACCATTCGGCCCAGAAATCGACAAGGACGGGGGTGTCGCTGTCGAGCACGTCGGCCTGAAAGCTTGCGTCGGTGATGGCTTTGGTACCCATGATCTGAACTCCTGAAATTCTGTTGGTGCCAAGCTAGGGCGTCGGCGCGTCCGGCTCAAGGGCGGAACCCGGCAAATTCGCCTTGGTTGCCAGCAAGCCGGGCTTGTGCGCGTCAAGCAGGGCATCGCCGAGCGGAACCAACCGCGGCGCGGCGGTGTAAAGCAGCGCCGCCGCGACGCACCGCCCCGGAAAAATCACGCGCAGCGCATCGCGATACGCCGCCATCTGGCGCAGATAGGCGGGCTGAACCGCGGCGGCGTTCTCCGGCACATGCCGCCCGGTCTTGTAATCGATCACCGTCGCCGCCTCATTGGTGACCAGCAGGCGGTCGACGATCCCCGCCACAACCACGCCGTCGACCACCGCCGACAGCGGCACCTCGGCGAGCGACCCCGGCCCGAACAGCGCCGCATGGGCGGGATTGTCCAGCACGGCGAGCACCTCATCCACCATCGCCTCGCGCGTCGCCGCGTTGAATTCCGCCGCCTGCACCGCCAGCCAGCGCAGCGCCGCCGCCCGTCGCCGCTCGGGCGCCACCGGCGGCAACCGCTCGAACAGCGCATGGAGTAACAAACCCCGTGCGACCGCCACTCCGCGCTCGCCGCCTTGCGGCGGCACCGCGACATCATCCTCACCCAGCGCCGATGGCGCCAGCGGGCGTGGCGGGCGGGCTTCCTCGGGGGCCATACGGTGGAGCCATTCGGGCAAGGCCGCGGGCGAACGCGCCGCTGCCTTCGCTTTCTTCGTCTGCGGCGCCCAGCGTCCGGAGTTAACGCGGTAGACGCGGCGCCGACCCCACGCCGAACCGCCATCTTCCCAGTCGCAGCCCAACCCGTCGAGCGCGCCCGACACCGCGCTGTGCCAGCTCGTTTCGGGAACCGTGCGCTCGGCGGTCTTGGTGACGCCCGCGACGACCAATATCTCCTCGGCGCGCGTCATCGCGACGTAAAAGAGGCGCCAATGCTCCTCATCCGCTGCGGCCTTGGCTTTGGCATAGGCGTCGGCGAGCGCACCGTGGCGCTCGTCGGCGCCGATCGGATAGACGGGCAATTTTTCCCACGCCGCGACATCGACGCTGAAGGGACGATGCCCGAACGCCGCATCGTCGGTCGCGTCGGCGAGGATCACGATCGGCGCCTGCAAGCCTTTGGCGCCATGGACAGTCATCACGCGCACAACGTCGCTGCGCGCCGCAGTCTGGCGTTTGACGTCGGCAGCACTGCCCTCGATCGCCGAGAGAAAACCAAGCAGCGAGACGGTCTCCCGCGCCTCGAACGCCAGCGCCTGATTGAGCAGTTCGTCGATCGGGTCGCGGGCCTCGCGCCCCAACCGCGAGCAAAGCTTGCGCCGCCCGTCGATCGGCCCCGAGAGGATGGTTTCCAGAAAGCGGAACGGCGTCGTATAATCGGCCATCGCGAGGATCTGGCCGAGCGTCGCCATCGTCGCGGGCGGCATCGTGTCCCGATGGGCGCGCAGATGCGCCCACAATGGTGTCCGGCCGCGGCCCTGAACACGGTCGTATAGTTCCTCCTGCGTCCAGCCGACCAGCGGCGACACGAGCAGCGCGGCGAGGTTGAGATCGTCGTGCGGTTGCACCGCAAAGCGCATCGCCGCCATCAGGTCCTGGACGGCGAGTGGCTGCGTCAGCGCGAAACGGTCGACGCCCGCCACGGGCACATGCAGCGCTTGCAACCGCGCGACGATCCGCGCCGCGAGGTCGCGGCGGCGGCGGACCAGAATCATGATGTCACCCGGCACGACCGGGCGCCCGTCCCTGCCGTTGGCGATCCAGTCCTGCACTTCGGCGGCGATGGCGCGGGCAAGGCGCATGCTTGCCGGGTCGCGCGCGGGGGCAGTGGAATCGCCGGCGTCTTCGGCCGCGTCGTCGTCGCCCCCGGTCGCCCCGATCGCCTTGCCGACCGGCAGCGGCTCCCACAATTCGACCTGTCCGGCATGCGCGTCACGGAACGGGTTATGGGGCGGCTCCGTTCCTTCAAGCCCCATCAGCGCGGTGCCGCCCGCTGCCAGCCAGGCGTCGGCGACCGCGAGCACCGCCGGGGTCGAACGATAGTTGGAAACGAGATCGACCGCCTCGAAATCCTGCCCGGCGCGTTCGCCGAGTGCGTGAAACAGGCTGCGCGCGCTGGCAAATGCCTTGGGTTCGGTGCCCTGAAAGCCGAAGATCGCCTGCTTGCGGTCGCCGACGGTGAACAGGGTCCGGGTGCGCTCCATGTCCTCGCCATGCACCGCGAAAAACTCCTCGGCGAGCGACAGCACGATTCCCCATTGGCGCATGTTGGTGTCCTGCGCCTCGTCGACCAATATATGGTCGGTACGCTGGTCCAGCTTGAAACGAACCCATTCGCCAAAGCCGCTGACACGCAACAGCGAGCCCGCCAGGATAATCAGGTCGTCGAAATCGGCGAGCCCCCGATCGCGCTTGGCGAGCGCATAGGCCTCGGCAAAGCGACTGCCGAGCTTCCACCCCGCCGCCAGTTCGTCGGCTACGCGCATCGCCGTCGCGGTGCCGCGGAGCGCCGTCGCGGCGTCCACTATGCGCACCGCGCAGTCGACGCAGTCGGTCATCCGGCCCTTGTCGCCCGCAAAGTCGGCGCGAAGCTCGCCCTTGCCGGTCAGGAAACAGCCGACAAGTTCGTCCAGCATTGCCGCGCGCGCCGCCGCGTCGCCCATCATCCAGCCGACCATCACGTCCGAACAGGCAAGCCCGGTCTTCGTCCCCCATTCCGCGCCGCTCGCCGCCACCGCCTTGATATCGGCATCGGCAATCGCGCCCCCGGCAAGCTGGTCGATCATCCACGCATCGGGGTCGCCGCCGGGCAGGCCGAAGGCGCCGCGCAGGTCGTGCGCCGCGGGCGGCAACAGCGCGCCCGGCCCCCCGAATACCGACGCGCAGCGCGACAGAAAGGACAGCGCGGCATCGGGGCCGAGCCGCTGCGCCAGCATCGCGGCGGCTGCGCGCAGCGCCGCCTGCTCCTCCCCCGCCGCATCGAGCACGTCGCCAAGTATCTGCCGCTGAAGCGCGCCGGCTTCATCCTCCTCGATCGCACGAAAGCCGGGGAGCAGCTTTGCCTCCAGCGGAAAACTCGCCAGCAAGGTCTGGCAAAAGCTGTGGATTGTCTGGACGCGGATCGCGCCGCCGGGGCTGTCGATCACGATAGCGAACAAAGACCGGGCGCGGGCGATCAGCGCCGGGACCCCATGGTCGTAGCCGAGCAGATCGAGGTCGATCCCCAGCGCCTGCAGGTCGAGCCGCAATTCGCCCTCGTCCATCCGCACCCACATCGCCAGCCGCTCGTGGATACGGTGCGCCATTTCGGCGGCGCCCGCCTTGGTGAAGGTGATACACAGGATTGCCTCCGGCGACACGCCGTCGAGCAACAGGCGCAGCACGCGCGCCGACAGCACTTGCGTCTTGCCGGTCCCCGCCGAAGCGCCGAGCCAGACGTGGCGTGCGGGATCGGCCGCAGCACGCTGGCGCGGATCAAGCGCCGCGAGCGTCGCGGGGCGGGTCATGCGCCGTCCTCGCCGCGCCCGAACCATTCATCGCGGCGCATCAGCTGGTCGTAATCGCCAAAGGTCGCGTTGTCCCCCGGCACGAAGGGCGCGTCGCCGAACAGGTAGCGCGCGGCCAGCCCGGCCAGCGCATCGGCGGCATGATCGACCGCCTCCCCCGCGCATTTAAGGTCGCTGCGCGGGCCATAGGTCGACGAAATCTTCCCTGCACCGCCCGCCTTGCGGTCCGGTCGCAAGCTCCAATATTCGAGCGCGCCGATTTCCGCTGCATCCACGCCCTTCATCCCACCCTGCTGCCCGATCAGGCCGAGCAGGCCAAGCTGATTGTCGAGCCGGTCGAACGCCGCTTTGGCGGTTGGCGCCCCGCCGGTCTTGTAATCGACAATCGCGAGGCGTCCGTCGGGCAACCGGTCGATGCGGTCGGCCTTGCCGGTCAGGGTGACGCCGTCAAGCGCGATCTCTCCCCACGCTTCAGCTTTCAACGCCGTGCGTCCTTCGGCGTCAATCAATTGCCGCGCCGCCCAGCGCAGCGCCGGTTCGATGCGCGGCAGCCAAAAGGCGCGCGCAATGGCGTCGAGAGCGGGATCGCTTGCCAGTGCCGCCAGTTCGGCCTCGAACGCCTCCGCGGTCGCCCCGGCGCGTACCCACCGTTCGAACAGCGCATGGACCCGCGTTCCGCGCCAGCGCGGATCGGGCGCAGCGCTGAGCGGTGCGAGCGGCGACAGGCCGAGGATCTGGTTCGCATAATAAGCGAACGGGTCGCGCGCGAGCCGGTCAACCGCGGTCACGCTGATCCGGCGCGGGCGAGCGTCGGCAGGCGGTACGGGGCGGGGTTTGGCGGCGGGGCGAGCACTGCCGGAAGGAAGGTCGATGCGCGCCGCAAGATCGGTCAGCGGGATGCCGCCCGGCACCGGTTGGGCAAGCTCGCCCGCGAGCGCGGTCAGCCGCAGCCAGAAGCGCGACGCGACCGCCGGGTCGCCGCCGCTGCGCTGTGCGCGTGTCACAACGATATCGCCCGCACCCAGCGCGCTCGCAAAGTCATGCGCTGCCATCCCCTGCTGCCGCTCGGCGGCGGGCAGACCGACCAGGCGGCGGATGCCGGGTGCCAGCCAGGGATCGGGCTGCGTCGCTGCGGGCCAGCGCCCCTCGTCGAGCCCGCCCAAGATCATCAGGTCGGCGCGCTGCAACCGCGCCTCGAGCAGCCCCCAGATGAACAGCCGCGGATGCCCGCCATAGGGCGGCCGAACGCTCGCTTCGCCGAGCAATTGGCCGAGCATTGCGGGGAAATCTGCTGGATCGACGCGCGCCGGACCCGCGCCGCGCGCGAGCGTCCAGCGGTCGAACAGGTCGGCCAGCATCCGCCCCGCCGGCCCGGTCCACACCGCCTCGTCGGCCAGCCATTCCAGCCCGTTTTGAAGTGCGGCGAGCAGGTGGTCGGGCGCCACCGACGGGCTGGCGAAGGGAGCGAGCATGGGCGCAAGCGCCGCTGCCATGTCGTGCCACCATGGCGCCAGTTCGACCGCGAGCGCATGGCCGCGTGCGTCGGGGTCCGCGGCGAGCGCGGCGATCCGCGCCGATACCCCCGCCCAGCCGGGTGCAAGCCCCGGTTCGCGGAGCAACAGGTCGAGCCGCCGCACCGCATCGAGCCAGGCGGTTCGGTCCTCGCCCTTGCGGACGAGCGGGTGCGAAAGCAGCGCGATCAGCGCGACCGGATCGAAATCGGCCGCCAGTTCGGCAAGCAGCAGCGCGAGCGCGCCGGACGGCGTACGCCCCAGCGGCTGCCCCGCGCTGTCATCGACGGCAATCCCCCAGCGCGCGAGCGCCGCCGCGACCCGCTCGGCCAGCGCGCGGTCAGGGGTCACCAGCGCCGCGGTGCGCCCCGGCGTCTCGACCGTGTGACGCATCAGTAGCGCGATTCCCTGCGCCTCCTGCGCATCGTCGGAAAAGGTTGCGCCAGTGATCCCGGCGGTCGCGGGCTTGAGGTCCCCCGCCGCCTGCCACTGCGCGGTATAGTCGGCCGGCGCGAACAGCAACGATACGAAAGACGCGCGCGTATCGGGACCATCGAACGACGACACCGCGGCCCATTCGGCAACCTCTTCCCGCGCGACGCCCATGCGGTCGAGCAACAGCTTCAGATGATATTGCGGATGCGTTTCCAGCGGCCGCGCCGCCCGGTCGGTGCCGGGTGCGGTTGGGCCCAGCGCCTCCCACTCCGCTGCTGCCATCGCGGTGTCAACGCCCGGGAACACGACCATGCCGAGGTCCATGTCGGCGACGGTGCGCAGCAGCCTTGCGATGGCCGGCGCCGCGGTGGTGATGCCCGCCGCCACGACGAAGCGCCCCGGCGGGGTCGCCCGCCAGCCCGCCGCGACGCGGTCGAGCAGCGCGTTGCGGCGCGCCGCGCGGTCGGTGTGCCCCGTCGCCGCGAGTACGTCCGGCCAATGATCGACAAGCAGGCGCAGCCGGTCCAGCGACGCGCGCCAGTGGTCGGCAAAGGCGCCAAGATCAAGATCGACGAGCGCCGACGCCGGGACCTCCTCATAATGCAGCTGGTCTATGACACGCGCGAGGCCGCCCGCCAGTTGAAAGGCGGCGGCGCCCGTCACCCGCGGCTCGCCCTCGGGCGTGTATCGCTCGATCAGCCCGGCGAGTAGCAGGCGGCGGCGCAGCGGTTCGATCGCCGGGGGCAGCGGCGCTTCCATATCGATCGCATCGAGCGCCAGTGCGACATTCTCGTCGAGATCGGCGTCGCCGATCACCGCCAGCCGCGGCATCAGCAACCCCGCCCCGCCGGCGCGCACAAACGCCGCCTGCACCGCGCTGCGCGCGCGGTTGCTGGGCAGCAGGATCGACCCTTCGGCGAGTCCCAACGCGCCATCGGCAAAGCGGTCGATCAGGCCTGCGGCGAGGGCATCGGCGAACGCCCGCTGGACGGGGATAGAAAAGACGGTGGGGGATGTCGTCATGCGACCTGGTTATTCAAGGCTTGACGCCGATACGCAACCCGCTCCTCCCCGTCGCGAAGCCATGGGGAGGTGGCAGCGCGAAGCGCTGACGGAGGGGCAAGGACGCGACGTCGCTGCCCCTCCACCATTCGCTTCGCGAACGGTCCCCCTCCCCATCGCTGCGCGACAGGGAGGATCAAGCTGTCAAACCTCACCCAGCGCCGCTTCGGTCGGCGCGATGCGCGCCGGGGTGCCGACGTCGAACCATTGCCCCATGTGCGACAGTCCGAACAGTCGCCCCGCAGCGATCGCGCGGTCCCACAGGATGTTGGTCGAAAACGCCCCTGCAGGCGCGTCGCTCAACAGGCGCGGCGAGATCAGCTGGATGCCGGTGTACACGAACGGCGCAATCCGCCCGGGCTTGCGGCGCGACAGGAGCCCCGAAGGGTCCATATGAAAATCGCCGCGGCCGCCATGCCCGGTGGCGCTCGCCTGCCGGATCAGCAGCAGCAGCGCGTCCATCCGCGTCCCGTCCCAATGGCGCGCGAGGTGGCGGATGCTGTCCACCGGCCCGTCGGTCCAGATATTGTCGCTGTTGACGATCAGGATCGGATCGCCGGACAGCTGCGGCAGCGCCTTGACCATCCCGCCCCCGGTTTCGAGCAGCAGGTCGCGCTCGTCCGAAATGCCGATCGTGAAGCTGCGTTTTTGCGCCGCCAGATGCGCTTCGAGGGCGTCGGCGAGATAATGGACGTTGACCACGACATGCCCGATTCCCGCCGCCTCGATCCGGTCGAGGCTGTGGTCGATCAGCGCCTTGCCCGCGACGCGCACCAGCGGCTTGGGCCGTGTCGCGGTCAGGGGGCGCATGCGCTTGCCCAGCCCCGCCGCCATCACCATTGCGCTTTCGATTTTGGCTTCCATCACCACGCCGCCGCACGCTTGTCGGCGGGGATATTTTCGTCGAACCACGCCCGCACCGGTGCCAGTCCCGGATACGCCAGATCGCGTTCGAGCAGCCCCCACATCCGCGGCTGGAACTGGCGATACCCCGGCTTGCCGTCGCGTTTCCACAGCCGCACGAACACCCCCAGGATGCGCGTGTTGCGCTGCGCCGCCAGCGCCCAATAGGCGCTTTCGATATCCTGCCCGGTCGCGCCTTGGTAACGCGCCAGCATCGCCGCCTCGACCGCCGGCGTGACGTCGCGCCGCGCATCCTCGAGCACCGAAGCGAGATCATAGGCCGGGTGGCCGATCAGCGCGTCCTGAAAATCGAGCAGGCCATAGTGCGCGACCCCCGTCTTGCCCGCGACGAGCATGATATTTTCGGCGTGATAATCGCGCAGCACGGTGACGCGCGGCAGCCCGTCGTGCTCGACCGGGGTCAGTGCCGCTTCCCAAGCAGCGCGAAAGGCCTCACGGTCGACGTCGATCCCCAGCGTCGGGCAATACCAGTCGCTGAATAGCATCACCTCGTCGAGCCACTGTTCGAGCCCCAGCACCGGCAGTCCGGGCATCGGCGGCCGCGTATGAAGGTGGACGAGCAGGTCGGTCACCCCGGCGTACAAATCGACCTCGCGGTGCAGCGCCGCATCGGCCGTTTCGCGCAGCCGCACATCGCCAAAATCCTCGATCAGCAGCAGCCCCTGCGCCAGATCGCGCGCAAAAATCGTCGGCGCGGTCAGCCCCTCGCCGCACAAATATTCGGCCACCGCGATGAACGGCCGCGGATCCTCGTGCGGCGGCGGCGCGTCCATCAGTACCGCCTGCCGCGCGCCATCAACGACGCGAAAATAGCGCCGGAACGACGCATCGCCGGCAAGCGGCAAAATCTGGGCATCGCCCCAGCCATGCGCGGCAAGGAATGCCGGGGCATGGGCGGGCGGAATCATCGGAGCGGCCATCGGCTCCCCCAAGACGTCGGCACGTCGGCTGTCAAGACGCGCGCGGCGCCGCCGCCTGAAATCGTGATCGACAGCGCATCGGGCCAGCCCCGTGCCCCCAGCCGGTCGGGCCATTCGATGAGCAGCGCGCCGTCGTAGAGGTAATCGTCTAGGCCCAGCTCGATCAGCTCGTCTTGATCCTCGATCCGGTACAGGTCGACATGCGCGATCGGCAGATCGACTTCGGGCGGCGCATAGGGCTGGACGATCGCAAAGGTCGGGCTGGGCGCCTCGCCCGCCAGCCCGCGCGCCTTCAGCATCGCCCGCGCCAGCGTCGTCTTGCCTGCCCCAAGGTCGCCCGACAGCAGCACGACGTCGCCGGGGATCAGCGCTGCGCCAATCTCCGCGCCGATGCGATCGGCTTCGTCAAGATTATAGGAACGAGTGAAATTCATAAAAGGCGCCGCGCCCTTTCCAATGCAAGCGCCCATCTCCGGTCGGCGCAATGTTGAAGGAGCGGGAGATGAATCCCTGCCTTCGCAGGGAAACAAGCAGAAAGGAGGCGGGCGAGGGTCGTCATACGCCCCGCGGCAAGCTGATGCGCACCAGCGTCCCCTGCCCCGGCTCGCTGACCACTTCCATCGTGCCACCGTGCGCGGCGACGAGCTGTCGCGCGAGCGCCAGGCCGATGCCGCCGGTCGCCGTTCCCGCCCGCTGGCCCTTAGCGACGGCGGTTGCGGTTTCGGGCATGCCGGGGCCGTTGTCCGATACGATAATATCGACCCCGCGCGCGTCGCCCGCGGCGTGGAGCAGGACCCGGCCACCCGATTTGCGGACCGGTGCGGTGTAGCGCACGGCGTTATCGAGCAATCCGGCGACGAGCCGCGTCAGGCGCGGCGCGTCACCCTCCACCTGCCCCAGATCAGAGGCGATATTCCCCACCAGTTCGACATTTTCGCTGGCGGCAAAAGACCTGGCACCGGCCAGCGCGACATCGAGCAGACGGGACAGATCGACCGGCGCGCGTTCGATCGCCAACGTCCCTGCCTCGCCCTGCGCGAGATCGAGCACATTGTCGATCTGGCGGCCGAGTACCGCGACCGAATCCATGATCGCATCGACATAGCCCTGCTGCTGGTCGCTGAGCTTGCCGGCATAGCCCGCCTGCAGCATCTCGCCGAACCCGCCGATCGAGGTCAGCGGCGTGCGCAGTTCGTAACTCATCCGCGACAGGAACGCGGTCTTGACCTTGTCGGCCGCCTCGAGCGCCTCGTTGCGTTCGCGCAGCGCCCCCTCCATCTTCCGGCTGGCGGTGATGTCGAGCATGATCAGCAGGGCGTTGCCGTCGGGCAGCGGGATCGACGCGAAATCGAAATGGCGGCCGTCGGCAAAGCGGATTTCGCCGACGCGCTGCTGGCGCTCCAGCGTCGCGGCGCGGATGACTTCCTGGACGATGCTGATCTGGTTGGGCTTGGCGAGCCGGTCGGCCAGCCCGCCCATCAGCGCATCGACGCGCGGATGCGCCGCCAGCGTGCCCTCGTCGACGCTCCACAGGCGGCGGAAACGCTGGTTCCACAAATGCAGCCGCCCGTCGGGCGCAAATACCGCGACCGCCTCGAACAGATTGTCGAAGGTCGCGGTGCGCACGCGCAGCAAGGTATCGCGCGCACCCGCGAGTTGCACTTGCTCGGTCCGGTCCTCGGCGATCAGCAACAGCCCGCCGTCGGGCGTCGGCTGCGCCACAACGTGCAGGTGGGTGCCGTCGCGGAGCAGCCAGTCCTCTTCGCTCGCCCCAGCTTGCGCGAACCAGTCGACATGCGCCTGCCGCCATTCGGGATAATCGCGCACCTCGGGCGTTCGTCCACCTTCGCGCCAGGCATCGAGCAGCCGCGCGAAAGGCCGCGCCTCGGCGACATCGTCGGCGCCCAGCGCGAACAGGCGGCGAAACGGCAGATTGGCAAAGGCCAGTCCCTGGTCGGGTCCGAATTGCGCCACTGCCGCCGACAAGCGGTCGAGCAATTCGCGCTGGGTATCGACGAAGCGGCGATGCGCGCCGCGTTCGCTCTCCAGTTCCTGAATGTCGATCGCATAGCCGGCAATGCCGATCACGCGCCCGCCGGTCGGCGCCAGCGGCACATCGACGACGCGCATGATCCGCCGCTCGCCCTCGATCGTCACCGGGATCGTGCGGACCTGCGCGCTGCCCGCAGCGCGCGCTGCGTCGGCCGCTTCGGCCGCGCTGACCCCGGCGACCGTCTCGCACAGCTCGATGCCGCCGTCGATGACCGCCACCGCCGACACTGCCTCGACCGCGCGAACATAGGCGGCATTGACCAGTGCCAGCCGCAATTCGGGATCGCGGAACCACATTGGAAAGGGCGCCGCCTCGATTAGTCCCGACAACGCCTCGAACGCCGCCATCGCCTCATCGCGTTCGGCGCGCGCTTCAGCCAGCGCGTGCTGGCCTTCGGTCGCGTCGCTCAGCCACAACAGCACGCTGCCCGGTCCGCCGACCGCCTGCGGCGCCGGGGCGCCATGCAGGATGATCGTGCGCTGGCTGCCCTGCGGCTTCAGGCTCAGCGTAAAGGGTTTTGCGCCGCGCTGCGCGCCAAGGATCGCCTGGCGCAACGCGTCATGGCCTTCGGCATCAAGGCCGGTGGACAACCCGCGCAATTCGTCGAAGCTGCGCGGCCCCTGCTCGAGTCCGAGCCAGCGGCCCAGCTTTTCGCTCGCCTCGATCCGCCAGTCGGCGCGGATAATGACCGGCAATTGTGGTGACGCCTCGACCAGACTTGCGAGCCGCTCGGTTTGCCCGGCGACAAAGGCAGCGCGCCGCTGCATCGCCACCCCGCGCCCGACCGCCCAAAGCCCGGCGAGCAGCCAGAGCGCGACGAACAGGCCGATCGCGAACAAAAGCGAAGGGGAAAGCGATCCGCTCATCCCCTTCTACGCTTCCGCTTTTCCGCCAACCGCCCAGTGCTCATGGTCGCCAGCCCTATAGGCGATATCGGCATGTTTCAATCGCGCGTCACTGCCGGTCACCGCACTTGATCGTCCGATGAGCTTACCATCCACAATTTAGTTATCGCGAGCGCAGCGAGGCAATCCAGCGCAGCTTACGCCACCCTGGATTACTGCGCTGCACCTGCAATGGCAAAAATGAGGCGGACGGGCAGCCCGCCTCTTCGAAATCAATAACGATAATGATCCGGCTTGAACGGCCCTTCGACCGGCACGCCGATATAGTCGGCTTGCTTCTGGGTCAGCTGGCTCAGCTTCACCCCCAGCTTTTCGAGGTGCAGCGCCGCGACCTTTTCGTCGAGATGCTTGGGCAGGACATAGACGTCGTTCTTGTACTGCTCGCTGCGCGTCCACAGTTCGATCTGCGCGAGCGTCTGGTTGGTGAAACTCGCCGACATCACGAACGACGGGTGGCCCGTCGCGTTGCCGAGGTTCACGAGGCGACCCTTTGACAGGATGATGATCTGCTTGCCGTCGGGGAATTCGACCAGGTCGACCTGCGGCTTCACTTCGGTCCATTTGTAATTGGCGAGCGCCGCGATCTGGATCTCGCTGTCGAAATGGCCGATGTTGCAGACGATCGCCATATTCTTCATCGCCGCCATATGTTCGGCGGTGATGACGTCGGCGTTGCCCGTCGCGGTGACGAAGATGTCCGAGCGCTTGACCGCTTCGTCCATCGTGACGACCTCGAAGCCCTCCATCGCCGCCTGCAGCGCGCAGATCGGGTCGATTTCGGTGACGAGGACGCGCGCGCCGCCGTTGCGGAGCGATTGGGCGGACCCCTTGCCGACGTCGCCGAAGCCGGCGACGGTCGCGACCTTGCCCGCCAGCATCACGTCGGTGCCGCGGCGGATCGCGTCGACCAGCGACTCTTTACAGCCATAAAGATTGTCGAACTTCGACTTGGTGACGCTGTCGTTGACGTTGATCGCGGGGAAGGGCAGCTCGCCCTTCTTGGCGATGTGATACAGGCGGTGGACGCCGGTCGTCGTTTCTTCCGACACGCCCTTGATCGCCTTGACGGTCTTGGTCAGGTAACCGGGGTTCGCGGCAACGAACGCCTTCAGCGCGCGCTGCATTTCGATCTCTTCCTCATTCTCGGGCGCCGGCATCGTCTCACCGGCCTCGAGCTTCGCACCCCACAGCGCAAACATCGTCGCGTCGCCGCCGTCGTCGAGGATCAGGTTGCACGTCGTGCCGTCTTCCACGCCCCAATCGAAGATGCGGCCGACATAATCCCAATAGTCGGCCAGGCTCTCGCCCTTCACCGCGAACACCGGCACGCCCGTCGCGGCGATCGCGGCGGCGGCATGGTCCTGCGTCGAAAAGATGTTGCACGTCGCCCAGCGGACTTCGGCGCCGAGCGCGGTCAGCGTCTCGATCAGCACCGCGGTCTGGATCGTCATGTGCAGCGAACCGGTGATGCGCGCGCCCTTCAGCGGCTGTGCCGCGCCATATTCGGCGCGCAGCGCCATCAGGCCCGGCATTTCGGTTTCGGCGATGTTGATTTCCTTGCGCCCGAAATCGGCGAGGCTGATGTCGGCAACGACATAATCACGGGTGTCGGCGGAGAGAGTGGCCACGGGATATTCTCCATTTGGCAAAACGACCGCAGGCGAGCGGCCACGAAATTATCGTGCGCGCCCTAGCCGAAACGCCACCGCCGATCAAATATAAACTTTTCTTTATATCGCATGCGAAGAACCGTCCGCCTGACCGCGGGGCACACGAATCGGTGGCGCAAAAAAGCACCGGACGCGAAAATAATTTTCGCGCGGCGCGATTGTGACAGTCGCGGCGGCCCGATTGTGACAACGAGTCGCCAAAGCCAAGATCATGAAAAATCTGACTTATAATGCGCCTAGCGATTAGCTTAATTTGCTTTTATGACATGAGTGTTACAAACACCCCGAAACATTGACAATTTTCGCAATGCGCGAGAAAATCACCCCAAGTTTTCGGGGAGATAGAAGAATGAAAAAATATCTGCTGCCGCTTGTTGCACTGGCGTTTACGAGCCCCGCCGCGGCGCAATCGATCATCGTTGTGTCCGGGCCGCAGACCGATTCGACCGCCCTGCCGGTGGCCTATGCCGAACTGAAAGCGGGCGACAACCATGGCGCGGTGGCCAAGCTGACCGGCGAAACCACCCTCGATGCGCGGGACCCGTCGCGGCTTATCAACCTCGGCACCGCTTATGCTCGGCTGGGTCGCACCGGCGAAGCCGCCGCTGCCTATGACGCGGCCATAGCCAGCCCGATCCGGTACGACCTTGAGCTCGCAAACGGCGACTATGTCGATTCGCGCTGGGCGGCGCGCACGGCGCTCGCAAATCTCAAACAGGATCGCCCGCTGCTGGCGCTCGCGCGCTAAGCCTCGCCGCCCTCGGTCGTCAGCAAGCGGGCGTCCACTCCCGCTTCGGCAAACGCCGCCTGCCAGCGTTCGGCGGGCGGCGTTTCAAAAAGCAGCGCATCGCTGCCCGGCGTCACATGCCAGCCGTGGCGCACCATCTCGCCCTCCAGTTGCCCCGCCGACCATCCGGCATAACCCAGCGCCACCAGCCAGCGCGACGGGCCGCGGCCCTCGCCGATCGCGCGCAATATGTCGTGCGAGCTCGATACCATCCAGCGATCGCCGACCTGCACCGCCTCCTGCCCGGCCCAGTCCATGCTGTGCAGCACAAAGCCGCGCGACGGTTCGACCGGTCCGCCGAGAAACACCGGCTGTTCCAGCGGATCGTCATGCGCGATGTCGAGCTGGTCGAGCACCGCGCCGACCGTCATCCCCGAAATCGGATCGGCGATGCCGATCCCCATCGCGCCCTCTTCGTCATGGCTGACCATCGCGATCACCGAATGTTCGAAGCGGGGATCGCCGATGCCGGGCAGCGCGAGCAACAACTGGCCGGTAAACCAAATGGGGTCTGTCTCCATCGCGCCATCATGGCGCTGAGGGACCGGGCGGTCCAGCATCTTTGGCGGGTGGAGATGGCTTTTGGGTGGGGAGCTGTCCTTGCCAATCCTCCCCGGAACGGGGAGGGGGACCAGCGAAGCTGGTGGAGGGGCACCATCGATTTTCCTTGCCGGTGCGATAGTGCGCCGCCGATCGGTCGCCGATAAATGGTGCGTCCCTCGCTCAGCGCTGCGTAAACCGCCTGTGCCCCTCCACCACCCTTCGGGTGGTCCCCCTCCCCCGTCGGGAGAGGATCGGCTATGGCAGCAACCAGTCGCAACCGGAAATCCCCAAAATCCTGCCCTCGCCCGCTCACCAACCTTGACTCCCGCCCCACCCGCCCCAATGTCTCGCCCGCTATCAATCCCCTCAACGAAAAGGATGCCGACCATGACGATCCAGCCCGGCGACAAGCTGCCCGACGCCACCTTTGTAAAGGTCACCGAAAACGGCCCCGAACAGGTCAGCACCTCCGATTATTTCAAGGGCCGCAAGGTCGCGCTCTTTTCGGTCCCCGGCGCCTTCACCCCGACCTGTTCGGCCAAGCATCTGCCGGGCTTTGTCGACAAGGCGGGCGAGCTGAAGGAAAAGGGTGTCGACGAAATCGTCTGCACCGCGGTCAACGATGCCTTTGTCATGGGTGCCTGGGGCAAGAGCGCCGGTGCCGGTGACGCGGTCACGATGCTCGCCGACGGCAATGGCGATTTCGCCGAAGCGGTCGGCCTGACGATGGACGGCAAGGCATTCGGCATGGGCAAGCGCGGCCAGCGCTTCTCGATGATCGTCAACGACGGCGTCGTCGAACAGCTCAACGTCGAAGCACCCGGCGAATTCAAGGTGTCGAGCGCAGATCATATGCTGGAACAGTTGTAAGAAGCTGATCCTCCCTGTGGCGCAGCCATGGGGAGGTGGCAGCGCGTAGCGCTGACGGAGGGGCTTTGGCGCAAGCGTCGTCGCCCCTCCACCATTCGCTTCGCAAACGGTCCCCCTCCCCATGGCTTCGCCACAGGGAGGAACTGTTGCCCGACCCCTTCCCTTTTGTCACAAATTCGTGCAACAGCGTCGCGATGACATCCTCATCGCAGAACCCCGACATCACCGACCCCACTGCCCTCGTCGAAGCGGTCATCGCCGAACTGCAGGACCGGTTCCGCGCCTCGGTCACCAACCTCAAATCCGCCATCGCCGCTTATGTCCGCGATCGCACCCTGCCGCCCGCCGACGCCGCAGCCACCGGGCTGTTCGACTATCCGGCAATCCGCCTGA
The DNA here is from genome assembly GCF_015475875.1 of Sphingopyxis solisilvae. Taxonomy (GTDB): domain Bacteria; phylum Pseudomonadota; class Alphaproteobacteria; order Sphingomonadales; family Sphingomonadaceae; genus Sphingopyxis; species Sphingopyxis solisilvae. The sequence goes on from NZ_JADKYM010000018.1 coordinate 43,381, forward strand.
CCACCACCGGCGAACAGCGCGAGGGGCAAAAGGGGCATAATCTTGCGTTCGGCCAGTTCGAGCGCGCGGGCGAATTTGTCACCACCGTCACTCGCCCCGACCTGTTCGCCGATTATCTGCGCGACCAGCTTGGCCTGCTCGCGCGCCATTATGACATCACGCTCGAGGTCACGCGCACCGGGCAGCAGATCCCCTTTCCCTATGTGCTCGATGCCAGCGACGGGTCGGACATGGGCGGTGTCACCCCGCTCGAACTCGCGCGGCACTTTCCGACCACCGAGCTCGCCGACATCGGCGACGAGCTCGCCGACGGGCTGTTCGGCGCCGACCCCGCCAAGTCACAGCCGCTCGCGCTGTTCGATGCGCTGCGCACCGACTTCTCGCTCGCGCGCCTCCGCCATTACACAGGCACCGCGCCCGAGCATTTCCAGCGCTATATCCTGTTCACCAACTACCACCGTTATGTCGACGAGTTCGTATCATGGGCGGGGGCGCAGGTCGGGCAGGGCCGCTACACCGCGCTTGCGGGCGCCGCGGGGCTGTATGTCGACCAGCCGGGGGTCAACGCCAGCGCGCTCGTCGCCGACAGCGCGTGGCGGCGACACCAGATGCCTGCCTATCACCTGATCGCCCCCGACGGCGGCGGCATCACGCTGGTCAACATCGGGGTTGGTCCGTCGAACGCCAAGACGATCTGCGATCATCTCGCGGTGCTGCGACCCGAGGCATGGCTGATGATCGGCCACTGCGGCGGCCTCCGTCCGACCCAGCGGATCGGCGACTATGTCCTCGCCCACGCGTATCTGCGCGACGACCATATCCTCGACAGCGTACTGCCCCCCGAAATCCCGATCCCGCCGATCGCCGAGGTGCAACAGGCATTGGCGAGCGCGGCCGAGAGCGTGTCGGGCACCAGCGGCGCCGACCTCAAGAAACGGATGCGCACCGGCACCGTCGTCACCACCGACGACCGCAACTGGGAACTGCGCTATACCGACAGCGCGCTGCGTTTTTCGCAATCACGCGCGATCGGCATCGATATGGAATCGGCGACGATCGCCGCACAGGGATACCGTTTCCGTGTCCCTTACGGGACGCTGCTCTGCGTCAGCGACAAGCCACTGCACGGCGAACTCAAGCTGCCCGGTCAGGCGAACCGCTTTTACGAGGAAGCGATCGCGGCGCACCTCCAGATCGGCATCCGCGCGTGCGAAACGATGCGTGACGAAGGCGCCAAGCTGCACAGCCGCAAGCTCCGCGCGTTCAACGAGCCGCCGTTCCGGTAATGAATCGCTCGACCGGCGACGGCGGAAAACAAAAAACATTTTGGCCGCGCAGCACAAATCGTTAGGCTGGCTCCGCGGGCCGTGCGGACGCCCGTTCAGACGGCGTGCCGTCCAAGTTCCGCTCCACACGCCGCATGTGCGGCAAGGAGCGCGCTTGTCATGACGACCGAAGAATTTTCGCCACCCCGCCTCTCGCTACCCCGCCTTTTTCTTCGCTTTCTCCGTTTCGGGATGCTCGCCTTCGGCGGGCCCGTCGCGCAGATCGCTATGGTCAAGCAAGCACTGGTCGAGGAGGAACGCTGGATCTCGCCGGCGCGCTTCAACCGGCTGCTTGCGGTCATGCAGGTGCTGCCGGGGCCGGAGGCGCACGAGCTGTGCGTTCACCTCGGCATGATCGCGCGCGGGCGGATCGGCGGCCTGCTCGCCGGGCTCGGCTTCATGCTGCCGGGTTTCCTGCTGATGCTCGGCGTCGCATGGCTTTACCGCGACTGGATCGCCGGGTCGCCCGCGATGGGGCCGGTCTTTCTCGGCGCGCAAATTGTCGTCCTCGCCATCATCGCGCGAGCCGTGCAGCGGATCGGGGCGCATATCCTCGAAGACGCGCTGTTGTGGGTGATCGCCGGGGCGGCGCTGGCGGCCACGCTGGCGGGGGCCGTCTTCTGGATTCCGTTGGTTGCGGGCGGGCTGGTCTATGCCGTGGCCAGGCACCGCGCGGCGGCGGTTACGGTTGCCGTCGTGGCGGTCGTGCTGGCTGTTCTGCTGCCGGTCTCGGACCCCGCACCAATGACCGCCGCGGCGATGGGCGAGGCAAGCATCCTGGCGCTGTTCGTCGCCGGGTTGAAGGGCGGCCTGCTGACCTTCGGCGGCGCCTATACCGCCATTCCCTATGTCCGCGCCGACACCGCCGGCCGCGGCTGGATCAGCGATGCCAGCTTTCTCGACGGGGTGGCGCTGGCGGGCATGCTGCCCGCGCCGCTCGTCATCTTCGCAACCTTTGCCGGTTATATGGCGGGCGGTCTGCCCGGCGCGCTGGCGATCACGGCGGGGATGTTCCTCCCCGCCTTCGCCTTTTCGATGATCTTTTTCGAACGGCTGGAGGCGGTGGTCGAAAATCCGGCGCTGCACCGGCTGCTCGCCGGGGTCGCAGCCGCCGTCGTCGGGGTGATCGCGGCAACGCTGCTGCAACTCGGCTGGTCCACCACCGGGCGCGTCACCGATCCCGTAGTCGCGGCGATGCTGTTTCTTGCCGCTCTGGTCGTGGCGTGGCGCGTCAAGGGATCATTGGTTGCCCCCGCGCTGGTCCTCGCGGGGGGTCTGGCCGGTTGGGCTATGACGCCCTGATCGGACACGGCTATTTCTTGGTCGGTCGGCAATCCTTCAGCCAGACCGTCGACCGGCCATATTGCAACTGGTCGAACGTGCCGGTCAGTTCGACATGCTTGTCGGGTTTCAGCTGCAACGCATACACCGACTGCCCCGGGGCCAGCACACAATTGACCGAATAACCGGCCGATGCGCGGCCCGGAACGATGTCGGTCAGCACATTGGCCACCAGGCCCCACTCGACCCGGTAGCTGTCGCCGAGCGGCCCGACATAGGCAATCGGGCCATAAAGGGTGAACTGCCGCCCCTCGTACCGTTTTTGCACCACGGCATGATTCTTGTCGGCCTGCCCGGTGATGTCCTGTGAAAATCGCAACACGCTCATGCGGATCGGCGCGCCCGCGGCGCTGGTCGCGCCCAGTCCCTGGGCGGCCAGCGTCTCGCCCGCCTTGCCGCCTTTCAGCTGGTTCAAAATGCCGCACATTTCGGCCTTGGCCCCCGCTTCGGGCACCCCCATGCCGGCGCGCAACTTGGCCTCCATGCGGACATTGCCCGCGCCGTCGGCAGCCACTTCGATCGGGAAGGGTCGCGACTTGCCGGTGGCGGGCGGCTCGATCAGCATCGCCCCGCTCGCGGGTTCGGCGGCCAGGATGGCATAGCCTTTTGCGGCGACGATGCCATTGATCTGTCCCACCGCGCTCGCCATGCTCATGTTCGGCACCGTCGTCGTCGCGACAAAACGCAGGCCGGTCACCGGATTACCCGTTTTGACGAATCCGTCCTCGCAGGTCGCCGCCTGCGCCGTTCCGGCGCCAACAAACAGAGCGGCACTGGCCAGAATCACGCGCTTCACAGGGGTTCCTTTCGGTTACGGGGGAAGCTCCCATCGCCGAAGTCGCGGCTTGAAACCAGCCGGAAAAATGTACCAGGTATCCCGTGACGGGATCAGCGATACATGTCCTCGCGCAAGTGAATCCCGTGCTCGATCCACACCTTGAGCGCGCACAGCATCTGCGACCAGCCCTGGCAATTGCCGTAGGAAGCGCTGAGCGCGCCCTGATTCTCGCGCCAACCCTCCTCGGCGATCTCGACCAGCGTGCGGCCATCGTCGAGCGCCTTGAAGCTCATCGTCACGCGGGTGCGGTAATCGGCATCCTGCAGGTCGCCGCCGTCGACATTGGGTGCTTCGCCCTCGCTCGCCTGCCATTCGAGCACGATTTTTTCGTCTGGCACGACCTCGATCACATAGACCGGAAAGGCACCGGGAAAATCATGGAAGTCCCATGTCACCGTCGCGCCGGTTTCCAGCCGGCCCTTGGCACCGCCGGTGGTAAAATATTCGGACAGTTGCGCCGGATCGGCAACCGCCTCGAACACCTGATGCACCGGCTTGGCGATCCGCGCCGCCACCCGAAATTTCAGTTCCATTTTTCATTCTCCGCTTGAGTCGCAGTTCATTATGTTATATTTTTATAACATGTCAATTCACGATAAGTTCGATGCGACCTTCAAGGCACTGGCCTCGCCAGTGCGTCGGCAGATTTTGGACGATCTCAAGGATCAGCCACTGACCACGGGCGCGCTGTGCAGCCATTTCGCCGACATCGACCGCTGCACGGTGATGCAGCATCTCAAAGTGCTGGAGGAGGCGGGGCTGGTGATAGCCGAACGCCGCGGCCGCGAACGGTGGAACCACCTCAACGCGATGCCGATTCAGGATATCCACGACCGCTGGATCGGCCCCCATGCCGCCGCCGCCAGCGCCCGGCTGGCACGGTTCAAACAGGCGGTCGAGGCGCAAAAAATTGGCCGGGAAGCGAACTCCCCGGCCGAATGATGTCGTCAAACGCTACGGCTCACCACCCCTGCGGCTTGCCCTTGTTCTGCTCGTCCAGCCACGCTTTCAGCGGCGCGAAATAGTCGGCCATCGCCTTGCCCGACATCTCGCGGCTGCCGGTAAAGGCTTCGAGCGCGTCGGGCCACGGCTTCGACGCCCCCATTTCGAGCATCGCATTCAGCTTCGCGCCGACCTCCTTGTTGCCATAGAAGGAACAGCGATGGAGCGGGCCGGTCCAGCCGGCCTGCTTGCACGCCGCTTCGTAGAACTGGAACTGCAGGATACGCGCGAGGAAATAGCGGGTGTAGGGGGTGTTGCCGGGGATGTGGTATTTCGCACCCGCGTCGAAGGCATTCGCCGGCCGCTCGCCCGGCGGGACGATGCCCTGATATTGGGTGCGCAGCTGGGTCCAGGCGCGGTTGTAATCGGCTGGCTTAATCGTGCCGTCGAACACGCCCCAGCGCCAGCGATCGACGAGCAGGCCGAACGGCAGGAACGCCACCTTGTCCATCGCCTGCCGCAAGAGCAGGCCGATATCCTTGTCGGCGCTCGGCACCTTCGCGGTGTCGAGCAGGCCGATATCGACGAGATATTGCGGGGTGATCGACAGCGCGACGAAATCGCCGATCGCTTCGTGGAAGCCGTCATTGGCGCCGTTCAGGTAAAGAAACGGCTGATCCTTGTACGCCCGCTGATAATAGTTGTGACCAAGCTCGTGGTGGATGGTGGTGAAGTCGTCGGCATTTACCTTGATGCACATCTTGATGCGGATGTCGTCCTTGTTGTCGATATCCCAAGCCGAGGCGTGACACACGACTTCGCGGTCGGCGGGCTTGGTGAACATGCTCCGCTTCCAGAAGGTTTCGGGCAGCGGCGCCATGCCCAGTGACGAATAGAAATTCTCGCCGATCTTGACCATGTCGAGCGGCGACTTGCCTTGCGCAGTCAACAGCTCGCCAACGTCATAGCCGAGGTCACCCGACCCCGCGGGCGCAACGAGCGGGTAGATATTGCCCCATTCCTGCGCCCACATATTGCCCAGCAGGTCGGCGCGGATCGGGCCGGTCTTGGGCTGCACTGCATCGCCATATTTCTCGTTGAGTTTCCAGCGCGTATAGGTGTGAAGCGCCATATAGAGCGGTTTTACTTCCTGCCACAGCCGCTCGGTCGTCTTGGCGAAATCCTCGGGCGACATGTCGTAGCCCGAGCGCCACATCGCGCCCGTATTGGCAAAGCCCAGTTCCTGCGCGCCTTCGTTGGCGATCGCGACCATCCGGGCGTAGTCATCCTTCATCGGGGCGCCGACATTGTCGTGCCAGCTCGTCCACATTTCGGCGAGTTCGGCGGGCGTCCGCTCGATATTGCCCATCTGCTCCTCGATATCGGAGCCCGAGATTTCCTTGCCGTTCAGCGTCCCGCGGCCCTTGCCATATTGCGATTGCAGCGCGGTCGCGATCCGGTTGAGTTCGGTTGCGGCGCCCTTTCTGGTCGGTGCAGGCAGGACTAGGCCCGTGCGCAACATGTCCAGCTTGCGCCGGGTATCGGCGCTGAGGCCGGGAACATCCTTGTACTTTGCCGCCTCAAGCGCATATTTCACCGATTTCTCGGTGCCAACGGCGTTGATCCGCGCCGCCATCGCGTCGGTATCTTCGGTGATATAGGTACTGTTGACCCAGTTTACCTGGCTTGCCTCGACGGTATAGTCGAACAGATCCTTTTCGGCGGCGGCGACAAAGGCATCCGCTTCGGCGGCGGTGGGTTTCGCGGTTTTCGCGCTGGCGGCCGGTTTCGGATCAGCGGCCATCACCGGCGCGGTCAGCGCGAGCGACAAGGCCAGCGACAAGCTGGATATCATGGCTTTCATGGGGTGCGTCCTCTGAACTGTTCCAAGGCGCTCTTCGGCGCGATGGGAACAGCTAGGCGCTTGCTGCGAGTCCGGTCAAGCGGTCAGGAACGCGGTGATTGCCGCGCCCAGTTCAGGCTCGGTCACGCTCGACATATGGGTGCCCGGGATCGTCGCGAGCGTCGCGTCGGGCAATATCGCGACGAGCTCTTCGGCGGATCCATTATCCTGATCCTGCTCGCCGCACACGACAAGCACCGGCATCGTGAGCGCCGCGAGTGCTTCCGGCGGGGTGTCGGTGAAGCTGTCGAGCAGATGTCCGGCGGCAATGCGGTCGACCCTCATCGTCTTCATGAACTGGATCGACAGCCAGGTGTCGTCGCCGCGCTTGGCCGTTTCATATTCGGCGATCGCGCGCTTGAAAAAGGCGCCGCGCCGCTGCCAGCCCGCGAGTCCCGCCAACCCCATGCCGCCCAGGATCAGCCTCCGCGGCTTCATCCCCGCGACGACCGCGCGGACGCTGGTGCGGGCGCCGAGCGAAAAGCCGCCGAGATCGAAGTCGGTCAGCGCCAGATGCGCGACCAAATCCTCGAGATCGCGCACCAGCACGTCGGGAGGATAATGCTCCTCCTCATGCGGCGCGTCGCTCGACCCGTGGACGCGCAGGTCGGGCATGATCACGCGGTAACCCTCGGCCGCGATTCGCGCCGCAGTGCCGAACTTGATCCAGTTGACCTCGCCGCTCGAGAACAAACCGTGGAGCAGCAGCAACGGCCGACCCTCGCCCGTTTCGCGCCACGCCAGCCGCACGCCGTCGCGCGCTTCGAAAAATTGTGGGTCGTTCGTCATGCCCCGGCTATGCCCGTGCAGCGGCCGGTTGGGCAAGGCCGTTCAGCGCGGGCGGAGACCCTTTTGCTCCATGCGCCAACGCGCCATTTCGATGCGGTCCTGCCCGAAAAAGGGCTCACCGTCGAACACCAAAGTCGGGACGCCCCAATGACCGGCGATTTCGAGTGCGACCTGGTTCGCCGCGATCTCGTTGTCGAGCGCCGGCGCGTCGCGCTCCGCCTCGGCGTCGAGTTCGGCGAGGTCGAGCCCGGCTCGTTTTGCGGCGCCGGCCAGATGGTTGCCGAGATGCCAGTCGGTCGCGCCGCCCCAGATCAGCTGCGCCGCTTCATGCGCGAACGCCAGGCTCTTGCCGCGGCGCGACGCTGCCTGACCGAGGCGGGTGAGGCGGTAGATATAGGGTTGGTCGGCGGCGATCTCGCGCGTCATGACATTCTGGACGATCGGGTCGGGGCGCGGCGGGCCGAAGGGAATGCCGTGAAACTGCGCGACGCGGATCATGTCGCGCATCGTGTAGCTGAGCCAATTGGGGTGGTTCCGCTCGAAAAAGTCGGGCTGGCGGATCGCGAGCGGATAGACGGGGCGCAGGTTGATCGTCACGTCGTGGCTGGCGGCGAGCGCGCGGTAGCGGCCGATGGCGAGGTACGAATAGGGCGAGCGGAACGACCAGAAGAGGTCTGCGGTCAAGGTCATGACGCCATCCTGCGGAAATCACGCCGCTTTGCAAGCATTGTCGGAGAAATTTACACCAAGACGGATCGTTTTCGCGGAAGTTGTCGAAGTTGTCACCTGGTCGATCCCTTGCAGTTAATAGCAGTTGCTATTATATCGCATGCCATGAGTGATACGATCGGATTTCTGCTGAACGATAGCGCGCGGCTGTTCCGCCGCGCGTTCAACGCCCGCACCCGCGACAGCGGCATCACCGCACTGCAATGGCGGCTGCTGATTTATTTGCGCCGCCACGAAGGGATCCGGCAAGGGCCGCTGGCTGAACTGATCGAGGTCGAGCCAATCACTCTGTCGCGAATGATCGACCGGCTGGAAGAGGCCGGACTGGTCGAACGCCGCGCCGACCCGAGCGATCGCCGCGCCTGGCTGCTCTATCTGGCGCCGGGCGCCGACGAGCTGTTGACCGCGATGCGCGCGACGACCGACGCGCTGAACGCGGAGGCGACCGAGGGGCTGACCGCGGCCGAGCGCGACCAGCTGGCGGCGCTGGTCGAGCGCGTCCGCGCCAATCTGTCGCGCCGCGAATGCCTGAAAGAAGAGGAGGCCGCCTGATGGACCAGCTGTCACCCGCGCGCCGTGCCGCCGATGACACCAAGCCGGCGCCGCAGGCCGACCCGGTGCCACCCCCCGCCGCTGCGGCAACGCGCGAAACGCCGAAATGGCGCACCCGCCTGCTGATGTTCGGCCTGCCGGCGTTACTGATTGCCGGGGGCGCCGGCTGGTGGCTTACCAGCGGCGGGTCGGTGTCGACCGACAATGCCTATGTCCAGATGGACAAGGTGTCGGTCGCCGCCGAAGTGGGCGGCCGGATCACCGAAGTGGCCGTGCGCGACGGGCAGCAGGTCGCCGCCGGGCAGTTGCTGTTTCGCATCGACGGCGAACCCTATGCGCTGAGCGTTGCGCAGGCGAATGCCGCGATCGATGCGGCGCAGGTCGAGCTCGGCAATCTGGCGGCAAGCGCCCGCACGTCGAGCGTCGATATCGCCGCGGCGCGCGAGGATGTCGCCTTTGCCCAGGTCAATTTCGAGCGGCAGGCAGCGCTGATGGAAAAGGGCTTCACGACCCGCGCCGCCTATGACGCGTCGCGCCACGCGGTCGCGCAGGCGCGCGAGCGGGTGCGGCAGGCCGAGGCCGCCGCCGCCGAGGCGCGCACCAAGCTGGCCACGGGTCCGGCGAGCGGGGTCAACCCGCAGGTCGAAGCGGCTCGGGTCCAGCGGTCGCAGGCGCAGGTGAATCTCGCCCGCACCACCATCCGCGCGCCGAGCGCCGGTCGCGTCGCGCAAGCGGACCGGCTCCAGATCGGCCAGATGATGGTCGCGGGGCTGCCCGCAGTGACGCTGGTCGACACCGCGCATCCGTGGGTCGAGGCCAATTTCAAGGAAACCGACCTCGCCGATATGCGCGTCGGGCAGCGCGCCGAGGTGACGTTCGATGCCTATCCGGGGCTGAAGGTACGCGGCCATGTGCTGACCATCGGCGCCGGGACGGGCAGCGAATTTTCGGTGCTGCCGGCGCAGAATGCGACCGGCAATTGGGTCAAGGTGGCGCAGCGGGTGCCGGTGCGGATCGCGTTCGACGAAAAACCGGCGCGCGAGATGATCGCGGGGCTGTCGGCGGAGGTGCGGGTGTTTACGAGCGGCGGTGCGGTGAAGGGGGAGTAGGGGTGGGCTTGGCGTCCCCCAAGCGCGTCATTGCGAGCGAAGCGAAGCAATCCAGAGCTGGCGTAAACCGCTCTGGATTGCTTCGCTTTGCTCGCAATGACGAGGATATGGGTACTGAACTTAGAGACGTATCCTCCCTGTGGCGCAGCCATGGGGAGGTGGCAGCGCGCAGCGCTGACGGAGGGGCTTTGGCGCCGCCGTCGCTGCCCCTCCACCCCTTGCTTCGCAAGCGGTCCTCCTCCCCATGGCTTCGCCACAGGGAGGATTGGGTTTAGCCATGGCCTCCCGCTCCCTCCCCCTTCCCCGCCGTCCCGCCGCCACTGCGCTGCCCGCCAACGACAGCATCCCGCTGCACGAACGTGTCCGCCATCGCGCGCTGCTGACCGTTGCGGTGATGGGCGCGTCGATCATGCAGATCCTCGATACGACGATCGCCAATGTCGCGATCCCGCATATGCAATCTGCGCTGGGCGCGACGAGCGAGACGGTGACGTGGGTGCTGACCAGCTATATTTTGGCAAGCGCGGTCGCGATGCCGATTACCGGTTGGCTGGCCGACCGGATCGGGCGGCGCGAATTGTTCCTGATCGCGATTTTCGGCTTCATCGTTGCATCGATGGCGTGCGGCGCGGCACAGTCGCTGGAACAGATGGTCGCCTTCCGCTTTTTGCAGGGGGTGTTCGCCGCCTTTATCGGCCCGCTGTCGCAATCGGTGATGCTCGACATCAACCCGCCAGAACGCCATGCGCGCGCGATGTCGATCTGGGGCATGGGAATCATGATCGGGCCGATCGTCGGCCCCGTGCTGGGCGGCTGGCTGACCGAGCAGGCGAGCTGGCGGTGGGTCTTTTACGTCAACCTGCCGTTCGGGCTGCTGACGCTGGCGCTGATGTGGGCGCTGTTGCCCGCGACGCGCAGGACGGACCGGCGGTTCGACCTGTTCGGCTTTTCGATGCTCGCGCTAGGGCTGGCGGCGCTGCAACTGATGCTCGACCGCGGCGCGCATGCCGACTGGTTCGACAGCGTGGAAATCTGGATCGAATGCGGCGTCGCGGTCGCGTGTCTGTGGATATTCGTCATCCATATGATGACCGCCAAGGCGCCGCTGTTCGCCCGCGCGATGCTGGCCGACCGCAATCTGGTCACCGCGATGGGGTTCATGGTCGTGGTCGGGGTGGTGATGTTCGCGTCGATGGCGCTGTTGCCGCCGATGTTGCAGAATCTGTTCGGCTGGCCGGTGATCGACACCGGGCTTGCGCTGGCGGTGCGCGGCATCGGCATTTTGATGAGCATGGCGGTCGCCGGGCGCCTGCTGGGCAAGGTCGATCCGCGCTGGCTGGTTGGGACCGGGCTGGCCATCGCCGCCTTTTCGCTGTGGCAGATGAGCCACTGGTCGTTGAACATGGGGATGGAGCCGGTGGTTGTCAGCGGGCTGATCCAGGGGCTGGGCATGGGGCTGATCTTCATTCCGCTCAACACCATGGCCTTCGCGACGATCGCACCGCAGTTTCGCACCGACGCATCAAGCCTGCTCAATCTGTTCCGCAGCCTGGGCGCGTCGGTGGGCATTTCCATTGTGACGACCTTGCTGGCCACCAATTTGCAAACGAGCCACGCCGACCTGTCGGCGCATGTCACGAGCAGCTCGGTCAGCATCATCGACCCGTCGACCGCCGACCGGTTCGGCATCGCGGGCGAGACCGCGCTGGCGATGGTCAATGCCGAGATCAACCGGCAGGCGGCGATGGTCGCCTATATCGACGATTTCTGGGCGATGATGTGGATGACGCTGGCGGCGGTGCCGCTGGTGCTGTTGCTGCGGCCGCCGGGGGCAGCGGCGCCCAAGGCGTCGGCGGCGGATATGGGGCATTAGGTTGAGGCTGGTTTGGGGTGGGAAGCTGACGTTTGCTAGACCGCCGTCTCTTTCGCCTTTGCCTTCGCTTTCCTCTGCATAAACGCAACTGGGGCAGCGATCAAAAGCGCACCGATTGCTGAGGCAATAATCCGCGGACCGTTCGGTAAAAATCCCAGCACGGCCAGATGTAGCACCGGTAGTGCGAACAGATAGGTCAGCAGCGCATACGCCTTCGCGCGCCAAAGCAAGGCGAGGCCTATCAAATATGAGGCGAACGCTAATCCGCCCGCTGCGAGAGCGATGAAACTCATGGCCCCATCATAGCCGAAAGTAATATGTCCACAATCGGTCGAAAGTCGACGTTAGCCCAATTTTCGTCATCCCGCCGAAGGCCGGGGTCTCGCCGGTGCTGAAATCCGAGCGGGCGAGATCCCGGCCTGCGCCGGAGGGAAACAGCGAGCCCACGTCGACCAGCCGCCCGTCCGACGCCCCCCGCCCTTGTCAACGACCCGCCACCCCCCTATCCCCGCGAACCGTGCCTTCGCGCACCCGCCGGGTGCCGCCACCAAAGATCACTTCCGCTGCCCCCTGCTCCCGCCACCCCTTATGTCGCACAGCTCAGCATCGGCGCGGGGCGGCGGGCGATTGCGATCGGCCTGGCGCTGTTGATCCCGGCGCTGTTGCTGTTGATGCTGGTGGCTTTTGGGCTGCAAAAGCCGGTACCGGTCAAGGACCAGTCGGTCAGCGTGGTGAGCATCGCCGCGCCGCGGGCCGCGGACGAGGTAGCCGAAGCGAGCCCGCGTGCGAGCGAGCAAGCCGAAACCCCGCCGCGGCCCGAGCCCCCGACACCCGACGAACCGGTGCCGCCGAAAGCCGCCGAGCCGCTCGCCGCACCGACGCCGCCCGCGCCGCCCCAGCCCGTGCCACCGCCGCCGACCGTCCCGAAGATCGGGGTGCGTCCGCCGGGCGGACAGGTTTACGGGCCGCCCAACACGGGGAGTGCTTCCTCATCCTATCGCGACACCGAACGGGTGGGGACAGCGCCGAATGGCGAGCCGCTCTATGCCGCCGCCTGGTACCGCGAGCCGAGCGACGGCGAATTGCGCGGATATTTATCGACCGCCGACGGCCCCGGCTGGGGCCTGATCGCGTGCCGCACCGCGCCCGATTACCGGGTCGAGGATTGCGTCGGGCTGGACGAATATCCCAACGGATCGCAGATCATGCGCGCGGTGCTGGCCGCGGCGTGGCAATTCCGGGTGCGGCCCCCGCGGCTGGGCGGCAAGCCGATGGTGGGGGCGTGGGTGCGGATCCGGATCGATTATGGGGTGCGGCGGCGGTAGGTGGTGGGGAGTGGCTCAGCCGATCCTCCCTGCGGCGAAGCCGTGGGGAGGGGGACCGTCGCCGCAGGCGATGGTGGAGGGGCAGCGACGGCAGCGCCAAAGCCCCTCCCCCTG
>NZ_JADKYM010000019.1 GCF_015475875.1 Sphingopyxis solisilvae
CCCTTCGGCGGCGCGCCAGGCCGATACCCCCCTCCACCACCGCCTGCGGCGGCGGTCCCCCTCCCCGCAAGCGGGGAGGATTTCGATGTCTGCAACCGGCTAAAACCGGCCGCTACGGATAACTCACCGTCTTCGGCACCTCGGGAATCGGGATGAACTCCTCGCTGTCCCCCGGGACCAGCGGGAACTTGCCGTCTTTCCAGTCGTGTTTCGCTTCGTTGATCCGATCGCGCGACGAACTGACGAAATTCCACCAGACGTGGCGCGGCGTCGTGAAGGCTTCGCCGCCAAGCAGCATGACCCGCGCATCGCTCTCCGCGCGCAACGTCATCGCCTGCCCCGGCCGCAGAATGTAGAGACTGTAGCGATCGAGGCGCTCGCCATCGAGGCTGGCATCGCCGAGCGCCACGAGCACGGCCCGCTCGTCCGCGTCGGCTTCGATCGGGATGCTGGCCCCTGCGCCCATCAATATGTCGGCATAGATTGTCGCGGCATGCTGGGTGATCGGCGATGTCGCGCCCCACAGGCTGCCCATGATGACGCGCGCCGACACGCCACCATCCTCGACCAGCGGCAGGTCGTCCTTCGCGACATGTTCGAACGCAGGGTCGATCTCTTCCCTGCAGTCGGGGAGCGCCAGCCAGGTCTGCATCCCTGAAATGCCAGAGCCGGTTGCGCGTTCGGCGGCGGGAGTGCGCTCCGAATGGACGATGCCGCACCCCGCCGTCATCAGATTGCACGCCCCCGGCCGGATCGTCGCCAGCGTGCCCAGGCTGTCGCGATGCTCGATCGCCCCTTCGAACAAATAGGTGACCGTTGCGAGGTTGATGTGCGGATGCGGGCGCACATCCATGCCCTTGCCAATGTCGAAATGCGCGGGACCGAACTGGTCGACGAAAATAAACGGGCCAACCATCGTGCGCGCCTTGTTCGGCAGCGTGCGCCGCACCTCGAACGCACCAAGATCGTGGGTCGATGGGGTGATGATTTCAAACATGCGCGTCTCCTTTTGGCGGATGGCTCAGCGTTCGGCGGGTCCGGGCGCGCGCAGGATCTTCTCCATCGCCTTGCCCTTTGCGAGTTCGTCGATCAGCTTGTCGAGATAGCGAATCTCGCGCATCAGCGGCTCGTCGATATTTTCGACGCGGATGCCGCAGACGACGCCTTTGATTTGGTCGCGCCGGATTCATCGTCGGCGCATCGGCAAAGAAGGCGCGGAAATCGACCCGCGCGGCGATCCGGGCTTCCAGCTCCATCTGGCTATAGCCGGTCAGCCAGCGGATGATCGCGTCGACCTCGTCCCTTGTGCGCCCCTTGCGCTCGGCCTTGGCCACATAGTGCGGATAGACGCTGGCAAAGCTCATGCCATAGATGCGGTGCTCCGCCATGCGCGCCGCTATTCCCCCGGCGCCGTCGCGCGGATCGCCAGCGCGTGGACGCGCTGTCCGGGCAGGTCGCCGAGCGCCTTGTTCACCATGCGCTGGCGCATCACGCGGTTCATTCCGGCAAAGCCCGCCCATTCGATCGCCAGGCTGAAATGCGATTCGCCGCTGCCGTCGTCGCCGGCGTGGCCATGATGTCTGGCGCTGTCGTTGCTGACGGTGAAATTGGCGTCGGGAAAGGCTGCGGCGAGCAGGCTTTCCATCTCTTGCTGTACGGGACCTTGGCTGCTCATGGGGTTGACCATAGGCGCTGCGTCGCCAAATTATAAGACCCCCTCCCCCGACGTTCGAGTCCGAAAGCCCCTTTTGCCGTCCTCTGCCCGCCCCTCCCGTTTTCATGGCCGCGTGCCGCGCGAGGCGCCGTGCGCAGTGCCGGGCTGCCGCGAGCCGGGCGAATTTCGCGCGCCAGCATCGGCGCACCGCTCGCCCGACGGCCCGCCCCCATATCGCTGGCTGTGCCTTGACCATGTGCGCGAATTCAACGCGGGCTATAATTTTTTCGAAGGCATGAACGCCGACCAGATCATGGCGGCGCAATCCCCGACCGCGGGCTGGGAAACCGAAAGCCGTACCTTCCGCCCCGCGGGCAGCGCCGACCTGCCGCCCCGCTGGGCCGATTTCAAGGATCCGATGGACGCGCTCGGCGCGCGGTTCCGGCAGCGGATGGACGAAGCCCGGCGCGAGGCGGCCAATCCCGGCCTGTCGCGCGAAGAACATGCCGCGATGCAGTTGATGGGCCTCGCGGCCGATGCCGACCGCGCCGCGCTACGTCGCCGCTACAGCGAACTCGTCCGCAAATATCATCCCGACCGCAATGGTGGCGATCGCAGTTTCGAGACGAGACTCGGCGAAGTGGTTGCGGCATATCAGTTGCTGCGGAAGACGAAGGCATTCGTATAGGAGACGCGCGATGAGCGATCTGGACGCAGCACGGATCGAGGTGGTCCGCCGCCATATGGCGCTCGAGATCACCCACGACTGGGACGGCGTCATCGCGACCTTCGACCATCCGCGCTACGAATTGCTGGGCCCCGGAACGGTGTTTGATGGCGAAGCCGCTGTCCGCTCCTATTTTGCCGCGTCGCGCGAGCCCTTTCCCGATCAGGCGAACGAAGTCATCGCCATCGCCGCTGACGCGGCGGCGAACCTGGTGCTGGTCGAATTCTGGCTGACCGGCACGCATCTCGGTCCGCTCAAGCTCGGCCCGCGCACGATCGCGCCGACCGGCAAGGCATTCCGCATCCGAATGGCCGCCAGCTTCGAATTCGCGCCCGGCAGCGACAAGATCGTCTGCGAGCGTCCCTATTACGACCAGTCGGCAGTGATGAAGGCGCTCGGCCTCCTCTGAAAAGGCGTTGCAAGCTGAAACGGACAGCGATACCGCGCTAGCGCAATTCCCCTCTCCCCATGCGGGAGAGGGTTGCGAAGACTTGGCGGCTTGCCGCCTAGTCGAAGCTGGGTGAGGGGTATGCGAGCCGCAGGCTCGCGCGGTACAAAGTGCCGCCCACCCTCATCCAGCTACGCCTCGTCGCTTCGCGGCAAGGCTTCGTATCCTTCTCCCGTCAAGGGAGAAGGGATAGAGATTTTTGAAGGCAGCAAGATGACCGATATCCCGAACAGCCTCCCGGACCATCACGGATCGACGCTACTCGCGGCGCCCGATATCGAGGTCGATGCGCGTGAGGTGTTCGGCGTCGATATCGATATGAAAGTCCCGGCGTTCAGCGAGGCCGACGCGCGCGTTCCCGACCTCGACCCCGCCTATGTGTTCGACGGCGACACAACGCTCGCGATCCTCGCTGGCTTCAAATACAACCGCCGCGTGATGGTGCAGGGCTATCACGGCACCGGCAAGTCAACGCATATCGAACAGGTGGCGGCGCGCCTCAAATGGCCGTGCATCCGCGTCAACCTCGACGCGCATATCAGCCGCATCGACCTTGTCGGCCGCGACGCGATCGTGCTGCGCGAGGGCCAGCAGGTCACCGAATTCCGAGAAGGCCTGCTCCCTTGGGCGCTGCAGACGCCGACCGCGCTGGTCTTCGACGAATATGATGCGGGGCGCCCCGATGTGATGTTCGTGATCCAGCGCGTGCTCGAGACCGAGGGCAAGCTGACCCTGCTCGACCAGAACCGCGTCATCCGCCCGAACCCTTA
Source organism: Sphingopyxis solisilvae (assembly GCF_015475875.1). GTDB lineage: Bacteria > Pseudomonadota > Alphaproteobacteria > Sphingomonadales > Sphingomonadaceae > Sphingopyxis > Sphingopyxis solisilvae. The sequence continues at coordinate 3,600 of NZ_JADKYM010000019.1, forward strand.
TTTCCGCCTGTTCTCGACCGCCAATACGGTAGGCCTCGGCGACACGAGCGGGCTGTATCACGGCACGCAGCAGATCAACCAGGGCCAGATGGACCGCTGGAATATCGTCGTCACGCTCAATTATCTGCCCGCCGCGACCGAAAGCGCGATCGTCCTCGCAAAGGTGCCCGACACCGACGACACCACGGTCGCCAATATGGTCAAGGTGGCCGACCTGACGCGGCAAGGTTTCATCAACGGCGACATCTCGACCGTGATGAGCCCGCGCACCGTCATCAGCTGGGCCCAGAACACCGCGATCTTCAACAACATCGGCTTCGCCTTCCGTCTGTCCTTCCTCAACAAGTGCGACGAGGCCGAACGGATGATCGTCGCCGAATATTATCAGCGCGTGTTCGGCGAAGATCTGCCCGAAGGGGTGATCGGCAAGTGATTCCGAAACAGTCGCTGGCACGTTTAGGAGCCACCCTTTTCCTTATTTTTGCTTGCTGGAATACGGCACCAGCCCAAGTGACGGCGCAAAAATTTACTGCTCGCCAAATTATAGATTTGCATTTGCCTGACCGAGCATTTGAAGATGCTATCGCCCCAACTTTGCAGCGAATTCGCGATGATATCGAAGCTAACGAACAGACGCGGGCATTAGAGAAGAAGTTTCCTGGCGCACGCAAGGCGCGCGCCGATGCGATGATCATCGCAACCAGCGCTATATACAAGATCAAATTTGATCAAGCTGTGGGGGAAGTCGTGGTCGAGCTTTCTAGTCAGTTCGCTCCGGCTTCGTTAGATGAGGCACTCAATTTTTATCAAAAGCCGCACGTCGCCAATTTTCTCACGTTTGTTCGAAAGCAAAGGCCCTGTCAGGCAGCAATTGTAGCCGAATGTGAACGGCAAGGAGCGGTGGCGGCGAACGATTTCTTCTCAGAAGCCCGAAAGGACGAGAAGGAGGACTGGGCCGCATTCCTTTCGTCGGATGCAGGACGGGTGGATGCCTTCCTCGAAAACTTGTTGGGCCTCGTATTAGATCGCTTTGCAAAAATGCCCCTCACACCCGCCGAAAGTGAGGCCCTCCTCAAGAACGATAGGGAAACCTTGCGCAGGATCCAAAGCTAGCACCTTTTCCTCAATATCTAAGGCAGGGCAAACCCATGCTCCACTCGCATACGGCTCTTCGGAACTCCATCATGCTGCTTGGGTGTGCCGTTCTTTCGGGATGCAGCATCGCTGCCGTCGATTACGGCCCTGTCCGCCACGCCGACTATGTCGCCGATCCGCGCTGCACCGCGCAGCCGGGTGCCGTCGTCGATGGCGAGGCACTGCCGCTGTTCTTCGCGACCACGCGCCTGCCCGACTGCCGCACTGGCGACATCAGCATGCTCCGCCATCGCGGTGACAAGATGCGTTACGGCCGCTTTTCCGCGCCTGTTGAGGCCGAGCTCGGCGGCAAGAAAAAGCTCCGCACCCCGATGGCGTTTCAGGAAGCCGGGGACTGGTGGCGGGCGCTGCAGGCAGAAACCGACCGGCGGCAGGGTCGCGTCCTGCTCTATGTCCACGGCTATCGCGAGACGTTTGAAACCACATCGAAAGACGCGGACCAGATCGCACGGATGACCGGGTTCGACGGGCCGGTGATCGAGTATAGCTGGCCGTCGCAGGGCGAAGTGCTGAGCTATGCGGTCGACGAAACCAACATGTATCACGACGTCCGCAATTTCCGCGACTTTCTGAAGACGCTGGCCGAGCGGCCGTGGGTCAAGGAGATCGTCGTCGTGTCGCATTCGCTTGGCGCGCGGCTGGTAATTCCGGCGATCGCCTATGTCGATCGCACGTCGAGCAGCGCCGACAGCAGCAATATCTCGAACGTCATTCTGGCATCGCCCGATATCGACCGCGAAACATTCGAGCGCGATATCGAGGAAGAAGTGCTGGCGCCGCGCCGAGTCGCCAACGACCGACGCATCACCGTCTATGTCTCGCGTGCCGACAAGGCGCTTGCCGCGTCGCGCGCGCTGCACGGTTATCCGCGGCTCGGTTCGCCCTATTGCTTCGATCCGTTCGAAGCGGCCGAACTGAAGGCCAAAGGGCTGCCGATCCGCTGCTACGTCAAACCGGTGTCGGGCCTCATCGTAATCGACACCACCGATGTGTCGCGCGCGACCACCGGACACAGCAATTTCCTGCGCAGCGCCGCCGCATGCCGTGATTTCGTCGATGTCGTTGCAGGAAAACGCACGCGGCCGGAACGAACGGCAACGCATCTGGCGCATGTGTTCCAGCTGTTACCCGATCCCGCCGACCCGAAACCCGCCGACGAAGCGATCTGTAACCGGGTTCCGGCTCCCTAAAAGCCGCACAGGACGGCAAAGTCGGCCAGCCAGACCGCCGGTCCTTCGCCCGTCCACAGCCACAGCCCACCCGCCGCAATCACCGCGAACAGCCCGAGCGCCGCTGCGTCCTGCCGCGCCCATTTCATGCCGGTTGCAGCCGCCTGACGGGAGCGTCCGCAATCGGCAGATGAACCAGTCCCGCAAAGACCCCCAGCGCGATCGCAAAGCCCCAGGCGATGTCATAGCTGCCCGCCCAGTCAAAGATCAGCCCCGCCATCCATGCGCCGAAAAAGCTGCCGATCTGATGGCTGAGGAAGACGATGCCGTAGAGCATGGAGAGATATCGGACGCCGAATATGCGCCCGACGATCCCGCTGGTCAGCGGGACAGTGCCGAGCCACAGGAACCCCATCGCACCCGCGAACACCAGCGCGCTGGCGTGGGTCAACGGCAGGAACAGGAATAGCGCGATTACGATCGAGCGCGCGGTGTAGAGCGCCGACAGGACATATTTCTGGCGCAGGACATCGCCCGCACGCCCGAACACGTAGGAGCCGAGGATGTTGAACAGCCCCACCAGCGCCAGCACCTGTGCGCCGATGTCGATCCCCAGCCCCTTGTCGTCCAGATAGGCGGGCAGATGCGTTGCGATGAAGGCGATGTGAAAGCCGCAGACGAAAAAGCCCGCGTTGAGCAGCCAATAGCCGCGATGGACCGCCGCCTCGCGCAGCGCCTCGCGCGCGCTCTGTTCTTCCAGCGCCAGCGTCGTGCCGCCGTCGCTGCGACCCGCAACGCCGATCGCAAGCAAGCCGCATAGCGCGACGAGCCCCGCCATGATCCACAGCGTCTGCTGATAACCGACGTCGCCAAGCAGCATCGACGCCAGCGGCACGACCAGGAATTGCCCCAGCGAACCGCCCGCGGTCACAATGCCGAACGCGCTGCTGCGTTTTTCCGCGCTGACGACGCGCCCGACCGCGCCGAGCACGACGACGAACGTCGTTGCCGACTGCGCCATGCCGATAAAGATACCGAAGCTGATATGCAGCCCGATCGCATCGGTCGCGAATGCGGCCCCGATCAGCCCGAGGGCATAGAGGAGCGCGCCCGCCACGACCACGCGCCCCGCGCCATGTTTGTCGGCCAGCGCGCCAACAAAGGGCTGAACCAGCCCGAAGAGCAGGTTCTGCAGCGCCATCGCCAGCCCGAAATCCGACCGGCTGATCCCGATGTCGACGCTCATTTGCGGCAGGAACAATCCGAACGACTGGCGCACGCCCATCGCCAGCGTGACGATGAACGCGGCGCAGGCGATGACGATCCAAGGGCGTTTCATGGGGGACGTTGTGGGGGAGGCCATGACGCGGCGATGCGCCCGACGTTCCATATCGTCAAGCGAGCTTCACTATGAGACCCCTTACTCCCGCTTTCATCATTCCGGATCGGTCCGGGGCGACGATGAAAGGGATTTCCTTCGCCCCCCAAAGCCGGTTAGAGCCGACTCGAAATGACTACCCAGTCTCCCCTCGACGATTTCAAGGCCGCGCTCTCCAGCGTCGCGCGCGCGGTGACGCGCGATGCCGAGGTCGAGGTGGGCTTTACCGCCGACGCGCCCGCGCAGGTCGGCAAGGCGATCAAGGTGCCGACACCGTCGCGCACGCTGCCGGCGGATCAGGTGGCCGAAGCGCGCGGGTTCGCCGACGGCTATGCGCTGCGGATGAAGCATCATAGCGAGAAGGTTCACGCCGCTGCCCGTCCCGCCGAACCGGTTGCCGCCGCCGCGTTCGATGCGATGGAGCGCGCGCGGGTCGAGGCGCTCGGCGCGCGGCATATGGACGGCATGCGCGCCAATCTGTCGGCCAGTCTGGCAATGCGGATGCGCAGCGATCCGATTTCGCGCGCGCAGGGCCGCGACGACGTGCCCATGTCGAGCGCGCTCGAACTGCTGCTGCGCGAGGCGCTGACCGGGCAGCAGGCGCCGCAGGGCACCGAAACCGGCCTGTCGCTGGTCCGCGAGCGGATCGCGCGCGATGCCGGCGGCGACATCACGGCGCTGTCGATGCTGCTCGACGACCAGGCGGCGTTCGCCGAAACGGCAAAACTCGCGCTGCGCCACCTCGATCTGATCCAGGCCGACGACCCCGCCGAACAAGGCAGCGAGGACGGCGGCGAAGAGGATGAGAGCGAGGCCGAGGAAAGCCAGGAAGAGCAGGAAAGCGAGGACGGCGGCGCTGGTGAAAGCCAGGTCGACGCGCGCGCCGAAATGGCGGGCGACCAGGCCGACGACGGCGACAGCGACCCCGACGCGCAGGAAATGGAAGCCGACGGCGAACCCGAAATGGGCGGCGAAGGCGACGAAGGGATGCTGCCGGTGCGTCCCAACCGCCTGCCGACCGATGTCCCCGACTTCAACTATGTCCGCTTTACCGACAAGCATGACGAGATCATTCTGGCGACCGAGCTGTGCGATGCCGACGAGTTGACTCGCTTGCGCGCCTATCTGGATCAACAGATGGCGCATCTGCAGGGTGCGGTCACCAAACTCGCGAACCGCCTGCAGCGCCGCCTGATGGCGCAGCAGAACCGGGCATGGGATTTCGACCAGGAGGAAGGCCAGCTCGACGCCGCGCGGCTTGCGCGTGTCATCGTCTCGCCCGGCCAGTCGCTGAGTTACAAGATCGAGCGCGATACCGATTTCCGCGACACGGTGGTCACCTTGCTGATCGACAACAGCGGCTCGATGCGCGGCCGGCCGATCAGCATCGCCGCGATCAGCGCGGACATCCTCGCGCGCACGCTCGAACGCTGCGGCGTAAAGACCGAAATCCTCGGCTTTACGACGCGGACGTGGAAGGGCGGACAGAGCCGCGAGGACTGGCTCGCCGCGGGGCGCCCCGTACACCCCGGCCGCCTCAACGACCTCAGGCACATCATCTATAAGCCCGCCGACGAACCCTATCGCCGCGCGCGCAAGTCGCTCGGGTTGATGATGCGTGAAGGGCTGCTCAAGGAAAATATCGACGGCGAAGCGCTGTCGTGGGCGCACAGCCGCATCATCGGCCGACCCGAGGAGCGCCGCATCCTGATGGTGATTTCGGACGGAGCGCCGGTCGACGATTCAACGCTGTCGGTGAACCACGGCGCCTATCTCGACCAGCATCTGCGCCAGGTGATCGACTGGATCGAGAAAAAATCGCCGGTCGAACTCTGCGCGATCGGCATCGGTCACGACGTGACCCGCTATTACAGCCGCGCAGTGACGATCATGGACGCCGAGCAACTGGGCGGCACGATGGTCGAACAGCTGGCGGGGCTGTTCGACGTGGATTGAACCAAAATGTCGCTTCTGACGCTTCGAAAATCGTATGGAAAATCAGACTTGCAAATACTGCTGCCGGAATTAATTCTCGCCTAGTTGGGGGAGAGTCAAACTTCATGTCGTTAAAACAATCGCATTGCTACGCCTTTGGCGTCGCAATGATTTTGTGCGTTCACTTTGGCGCTGTTGCGGCGGTGCAAGGTTCGACATCGACCGACCCTAATCAACCCGCTGGCGTCGAAGTGGTACCTACTTCCTGTGAACTGCATGTGTGGCCAAGTAACGGACTACGCTCGGTTTTTCACGGCTGGACTCGCGGCGGTATAGTCGATGGGGCGGTGACCGGTCGCGAAGGCTATCCCGTAGTCCCAAAAGATCCGATCGGCACCAGCCAACAGGCAGCGCTGTTGCGCGCGGCCAACGTTGCGGACCGCGTTGGGTTAGCCGGATATCAGGTAATCGTGCACGACACGCCGCTGGAAAGCCGCGTGATCCGGACATCAGCTAGCCGGATCGCGGATTCATCGTCATCCTGTTATGCCGAATTGATTGCCGACGACGTGTTCTTGCAACAGGATATAGTCAACGGAACTTATCTTAAATCGCTGGTGCGTTTTCGTCAGTTTGGCGCATCGGCGTCGCCTGAAAATATCTTCGGCACGTTCGTGCAGACAAAAATGACAGCATTTCCGCCGAAACCAGACAGGCCGCAAGATAATCAAACCGCGCTTAATGAGCTTCACTCCGCCTATCTTGCGAACTTCGATGCTTTCGGCGCGGCAATGACGCGGGATTCTCAATCAAAGCGCAAATAGCAACGGTCCTTAAATGAGAGGGAAATATGAAATCTGTCATCCAAACTGCCTGCATTATTTTTGCCGCAACTTCGATAACAGCTCCCGCGGCCGCACAGGATGCGCCGTGTGAATTGCATGTTTGGCCCGCTGAGCGGATGACATCAATGACGACCGGCCTGCTGGGCGGCGGATTGATCGACGCTCTGGCACACAGCGGCCGAGATGCGAGCAACAAAGCGCAGCTCGCCAGCGCGCTTGACAGTCCGTCGCAGCTGGATGCACTTCAGTCGCTTGATCTTCACAACATGCTAAAACTTTCTCCGGGCACGATTATAGTTCGCCACGAACAACCGCTCGAACGCAAGACTATGAACAAGATCAAGACGCGCCGCTCGGATTCGGTCTCCAAATGCTACAGTGAATTGATCGTTGCCGATGTTTTCTACCAAAAAGCAGCGATTTACGGCCGCTCTTTGCGCACTTTATTTATGCTTCGTGATTTCGGTAACGATCAAAAGATCGACTTTGAGTATAAGGCGTGGGGAGGCAACGGCCTGAAACTATTCCCCCCGAAAGAGGGTGAGGACGCGGTTGCGGCGCTCGATGAACTCGTTGCCGTGTTCCAGAAGAATTTTGACGAATATGCAAACAACGCTCGGAAGTCGATTGATGCGCGATCCTCGCGCAAGGGCGGCTAATAAGGACATTCACGAGCCATTGTCGGCCGTCGCATATAATATGCGACGGCCGTTCCGCATGGTGACAACCCCTTCTCCCCTCGTTACAAACTCTCCCCGGAGCAGCAGGGACTCGCGGCCTGACGACGAGAGCCGCTGCACCGGAAAATCATGCTGTGGTCGCCAGCATGGCTTGGGGCTGCACCGATGGAGGTGCGCGGCTGAGGGGGCGACTGTCACATGAAAAAAGCATCCGACCTGTTCATCGAATGTCTGGAAGAAGAAGGCGTCGAATATATTTTCGGCGTTCCGGGCGAGGAAAATCTCGACTTTCTCGACAGCTTGTCGCGGTCCAAGCAGATCAAATTGATCCTGACCCGGCACGAGCAGGGTGCGGGCTTCATGGCCGCGACCTATGGGCGGCACACCGGCAAGACCGGTGTTTGCCTCGCCACACTCGGCCCCGGCGCAACCAACTTCGTCACCGCCGCCGCCTATGCCCAGCTTGGCGGAATGCCGATGATGATGATCACCGGGCAAAAGCCGATCAAGAAATCGAAGCAGGGCCGCTTTCAGATCCTCGACGTCGTCGCGATGATGGGGCCGATCACCAAATATACCCACCAGATGGCCGCATCGGACAACATCCCGAGCCGCGTGCGCGAAGCATTCCGCCTCGCCGAGGAGGAAAAGCCCGGCGCAGTGCATATCGAACTGCCCGAGGATATCGCCGACGAACATACCGACGCGACCCCGCTGAAACGCAGCCATTCGCGCCGCCCCACCGCCGACACCAAATCGATCCGCGAGGCGGTGAAAGCGCTTGAAGCAGCGAAGTCGCCCGTCCTCGTCATCGGTGCCGGTGCCAACCGTACCATGACCAGCCGCATGCTGCTGCAATTCATCGAAAAGACCGGCATCCCGTTCCTGACGACGCAACTCGGCAAGGGCGTGATCGATGAGCGGCATCCGAAATTTTTGGGCTGCGCCGCGCTCAGTTCAGGCGATTTCGTCCACCGCGCGGTCGAGGCATCGGACTGCATCGTCAACCTCGGCCATGACGTCATCGAAAAGCCGCCCTTCTTCATGCAGCGCGGCGGGCCGACGGTTATCCACGTCTCGACCAAAACCGCCGAAGTCGATCCGGTCTATTTCCCGAATATCGAGGTCATCGGCGATATCGCCAACGCGGTGTGGCAGATGAAGGAAGACATCGTCCCCAGCGGCAGCTGGAAATTCGACCATATGCTGAAGTTCCGACAGGGCGAGATTGAACACACCAAGCCGCTGGCCGAAGACGCGCGTTTCCCGATCTTTCCGCCGCATCTGGTCCAATCGATCCGCGACAGCATGCCCGACGACGGCATCATCTGCCTCGACAACGGTGTGTACAAAATCTGGTTCGCGCGCGGCTACACCGCCTATCGCCCGAACACCGTGCTGCTCGACAATGCGCTGGCAACGATGGGCGCCGGGCTGCCGTCGGCGATGATGTCGGCGATGGTCTACCCCGACCGCAAGGTCATGGCGATCTGCGGCGACGGCGGGTTCATGATGAACAGCCAGGAGATGGAAACTGCGGTCCGGCTTGGACTCAACATGACGGTGCTGATCCTCAACGACAACAGCTATGGCATGATCCGCTGGAAACAGGCGAACATGGGCTTCAAGGATTGGGGGCTGACCTATGGCAACCCCGATTTCGTCAAATATGCCGAAAGCTATGGCGCGCACGGCCACCGCGTAACGAGCGCAGACCATCTCAAGGAGCTGCTCGCGCATACGCGCGATACGCCAGGCGTCCACCTGATCGACTGCCCGGTCGATTATTCGGAGAATGATCAGATCTTGAACATCGACATCAAGAAGTTGTCGAAGGAGCTTTGATCTCCGCTCCCCTCCCGCAAGCGGGAGGGGCAGCGAGACTTGCGAGCTTGCTCGCTAGTCGCAGCGGGGTGGGCTATCCGCACCGTTGCTGGCCCACCCCCGACCCCTCCCGCAAGCGGGAGGGGGGAGTAGAATGATGAAACTCAAGGACGTCTATCCGCTCTACCTCAACAACAAGGCGGTGCAGCCGAACACCGACCTCGAGGTGATCGACAAATATACCGGCGAGGTCACGTTCCGCACCGCGCTGGCGACCCCCGATGTGATCGACGAGGCGATCGCGGGCGCCGTGCGCGCCGCTGAGCCGATGGCGCGGCTCGCGAGTTTCGAGAAGCGCGACGTCCTCAATCATTGCGTCACGCGTTTTCAGGAGCGGTTCGACGAGCTCGCCTATGCTTTGTGCGTCGAAGCGGGCAAGCCGATCGCCGACAGCGAAGGCGAGGTTACGCGCCTGATCGACACCTTCCGCATTGCCGCCGAGGAAGCGACGCGCAATTATGGCGAGGTCCAGCCGCTCGACATTTCGGCGCGCGCCAAGGGCTATATGGGGATGTGGAAACGCGTGCCGATCGGCCCGTGCAGCTTTATCTCGCCGTTCAACTTCCCGCTCAACCTCGCGGCACACAAGATCGCGCCGGCGATCGCGATCGGCTGTCCGTTCGTGATGAAACCAGCATCGATGACCCCGCTCGGGGCGATCATCATGGGTGAGGTGCTGGCCGAATGTGATATCCTCCCCGAAGGCGCGTTCAGCATCCTGCCCGCGAGCCGCGCAGGGGCCGATCTGTTCACCACCGACGAGCGGCTGAAACTGCTCAGCTTCACGGGTTCCCCCGGCGTGGGCTGGGATCTGAAAGCCAAGGCGGGGAAGAAAAAGGTCGTCCTCGAACTCGGAGGCAATGCTGCGGTGGTCGTCGACAAGGACGCCGACCTCGACCATGCGCTCGCGCGGATCATCTTCGGCGGCTATTACCAGTCGGGGCAGAGCTGCATCCATGTGCAACGCGTGATCATCCACGAGGATATTTACGACACTTTCCGCGACATGCTCACCGCGAAGGTCAAGGCCTTGAAATCGGGCGATCCCAAGCATCGCGACACCTTCATCGGCCCGATGATCTCGGTCAAGGAAGCACAGCGGCTGAAGGGCTGGATCGACGATGCGGTCGCCGCAGGCGCGACCCTCCTCGCGGGCGGCGGCTGTGAGGGAAATATGCTCGAAGCCGCGCTGCTCGAAAATGTCCCGGCGGGCAGCGATGTCGTCGTCGAGGAAGCGTTTGGGCCGGTTGTGGTGCTCAGCAAATTTTCCAAATGGGAAGAGGCGCTGGCCGAGGTCAACGACAGCAAGTTCGGCTTGCAGGCGGGGCTGTTCACGAGCGACATTCAGAAAGTGCTGGAGGCGTGGGATCATCTCGACGTCGGCGGGATCGTCGTCAACGACGTGTCGAGTTACCGCGTCGACAACATGCCCTATGGCGGGGTGAAGGACAGCGGATTGGGCCGCGAGGGCGTGCGCTTCGCCATTGAAGACATGAGCGAGATCCGCAATCTGGTGATAAGGCGGACCTGATCTTCCCCTCCCGCTTGCGGGAGGGGTTAGGGGTGGGCGCGAGCGTAGCGAGCATGTGACGTCGCGATTTCCCGCCCCGCTGCGACTAACGAGCAAGCTCGTAAGTCTCGCTGCCCCTCCCGCCTGCGGGAGGGGGCAGCCTTGTCCCACCGTCACCAAACCGCCTTCAAACTGCCTCCGAACCGACGCGGGTTTGAATCGCACAGTGTCACAAAACTCCTGTCTAGGCCGTGGGCAGCTAAGGCTGCCACGGAGCATGACATGGCCTCGATCTCGACCCTGCCGATCCCCGCCCGTTTTGCCGACCCCTTTACAACCGACCCGCATATTCCCGAGCGCGTGATCGGCGAGCGGCGCAACTACCGCGCGGTATGGGTCAGCGACATCCACCTTGGCACCCGCGGCTGCAACGCCGCAATGCTGATCGACTTTTTCGACCATATCGATTGCGAGACGCTGTATCTGGTCGGCGACATCATCGACGGCTGGCGGCTCAAGAAGCGCCATTTCTGGCCGCCCGAGCATAATGACGTGGTGTGGCGGGTGCTGAAGCGCGCCAAGCGTGGTACCCGCGTGGTCTATGTCCCCGGCAACCATGACGAGATGGTCAAACCCTTCGACGGCTTCGATTTCGGCGGGGTCGAAATTCGGCGCGAGGCGATCCACGAGACCGCCGACGGGCGCAGATTGCTGGTCGTCCATGGGGACGAATTCGACGCAGTGATGCTCGCGCACCGCTGGCTCGCCTTCGTCGGCGACGCCGCCTACACTGCGTTGATGAAGTGCAATGTGGTGGTGAACCGCATCCGCAGCGCATTCGGCCTGCCCTATTGGTCGCTGTCGATGGTCGCCAAGCACAAGGTCAAGAACGCGGTTCAGTTCATCGGGCGTTATGAGGAGGTCGTCGCCCACGCCGCCCGCTCGCGCGGGGTCGACGGGGTCGTATGCGGCCATATCCACAGCGCCGAAATGCGCGAGATCGAAGGCACAGCATATTATAACGACGGCGACTGGGTCGAAGGCTGCACCGCGCTGGTCGAGCATCATGACGGGCGAATGGAGATATTGCACTGGGCCGAGGAGGTCGCGAAGCGCAGCGTCCCGGCGACGCTCGAACTTCCTGCCCCGGCACGCGCGGCATGAAGATTCTGATCGTCAGCGACGCATGGGAGCCGCAGGTCAACGGCGTCGTGCGGACGTTGCAGGCAACGATCGCCGAACTGCGCAAGGCAGGACATGAGGTCGCGGCCGTTTCGCCCGACCTGTTCCGTTCGGTCCCCTGCCCCTCCTACCCCGAAATCCGGCTGGCGTTCGCAGGGTGGCGAAAGGTCGGGCGGCATATCCGCGCCTTTGACCCGCAGGCGATCCACATCTCGACCGAAGGTCCGCTGGGGCTGGCGGCGCGGCGCTGGTGCCTGAAGAACGGCTTTCCCTTCACCACCGCTTATCACACGCGCTTTCCCGAATATGTCGCGGCGCGGCTGCCCGTTTCGCCGGCCTTCGTTTGGCGCTTCATTCGCTGGTTCCACCGTCCCGCGCGCCATATCATGATTGCGACGCGCAGCCTGGCGCGCGAGCTCGCCGATCAGGGGCTCACTCAAACGATGATGTGGGAACGCGGCGTCGATCATGATCTGTTTCGCCCCGACCGCGCCGCGCATCCGGCCTATGCCGGCCTGCCGCGCCCGATCCAGCTTTATGTCGGCCGCGTCGCGGTCGAAAAGAATATCGGCGCGTTCCTCGATATCGATCGGCCGGGTACGAAGGTGATCGTCGGCGATGGACCCGCGCTGGCCGCGCTCCAGGCGCAGCACCCCGACGCGATGTTTCTCGGAAAACTGGGTGGCGAAACGCTCGCGGCGGCCTATGCGGGAGCCGACGTGTTCGTTTTCCCCAGCCGCACCGACACCTTCGGGCTGGTAGTGATCGAAGCGCTCAGCTGCGGGACGCCCGTTGCCGCGTTCCCCGTTCCCGGCCCCGGCGATATCATCCGCGATGGCGCGGGCGCGCTCGACCAGGATCTGGGCCGCGCGATCGACACCGCATTGGCATGCGACCGCTCTGATGCCGCCGCCCTGGGCGCGCGTTACAGCTGGGCGGGTTGCACCGCGCAGTTCGCAAAGGCGCTAACCTTCGTACCCGGCTCGCCATCATCGCAAGGCGCCGAAAGCGCGATCGGCGTTCCGGCCTAAAAGGTCTTGCGCCACTCCAGCTCGATATAGCGGCCGAGCGGGTCGATATAGCCCGGCTGGTAATTGAGCGGCACACGTCCCGTCGCATCGGTGATCTTGCGCTGCGCGTCGAACAGATTGTCGACCGACAGCCGCAGGCGCGATCCTTTCAGGAACGGCACTGCTTCGGTCAGCTTCGGCTTCTGGTTCAGGTCCATGAAGAAGCGCAGGTTGAAGGTCGCGAGGTCGCCGAACTTCAGATCGCCCGCACTGCCGCCCGTCACCGTGCTGCCGCTGTCATATTTCGCGCTGAGCCTGACCCCCATACCCTTGTTGAACAGCCCGCCGTCGAGTTCTAGCAGGTGCCGGTTACTGCCGCCGCCGTTGCCCGTGGCCGACCCGTTCAGCAGGTCGAGTTCGGGCACGCCGGGCCGGATCAACACTTTGTCGGTCAGCTTGATCGTATGATAGAGCGACACCTGCCAGCGTCCGCCCTGCGGACCACCGAACATGCCGCCCGGGCCGCCACGACCACCGCCACCGCCCATCCGCGGGCCGCCGCCGCCGCGCGGGGCTCCGGGACCTGCACCGTCCGGACGCCTGCCTCCGGCGGCCGGACCGCCCGAACCGGGGCCACGCGGCTGTTGCTGGCCAAAGCTTTTGCCGAAGTTCAATCCCCAGCGGATTTGCGAATTTTCGACGCGATCGAAATTGACCGGACGCTGGTCGAGCGCGAGCAGCACGCCATTGGCATCGCGGGTCACACGGTCGGGAAACGCCGCCTCGATCTCGGGGGTCAGCAGCGGAAAGCCGTTCGACGTGTCAAAGCTCTTGTTGCGGTTGTAATTGACCGAGAAATTCAACCCTTCGACCATCGGCGGCGACCAGTTCAACCCCAGTTTCAGATCGCGTCGCTGTTCGGCAAGCAGGAAGGGATTGCCGCCGGTGGTCGTGGTGATCTGCACCGTCTGCCCGGTCGCAAAATCATAATAGGTCACCGCCGGCGTCACGAGCGGTGCCGCTCCCAGTTGCTGGATGCCCGGTGCTGCCTCGTCCTGGTTGAAGCTGGCGATCAGCGACAGGTTGCTGGTCAGCCCCCAATTCAGGTTGGCGCCCCAGCTTTTCAGCGCCGCAAAGTCGCTGGGGTCCTGATACTGGCCGCTCAGCGTCAGCGACAGTCGGCCGATATTGCCGACCTGATACTCGGGATCGAGCAATGGCACGGTCAGCGATCCGAACACGCCCGGCAGATCGCGGCTCAGGTTGGTCGTCGTGACGGCGCCCGAGCGTTCCGATCGGCTGTCGAACCGGAGTCCCGAAAAACTGCCGGTCGCGGACAGCCGGATCGGCCCGGCCCAGCCTTCGGTCACCGTGCCCGACAGATTGGCGTTGCCACCAAAACTCTGCTGGCTGCTGTCGAACCGGTCGCGCGCACCGCTGATGCGATCGGTGAACGTCCGCTGGTCAGCGTCGGCATAATTGCCCGACACCGACCAACGCCAATTGCCGAGCATACCGTTGACGCTGGCCGTCGAGCTCAGATTACGGCTCCGGCCGTCTCGTTCGAGCGGGTCCGTCACCCCTCCAATCCCGGGGCCGAGCAACGAGCGCGTATCGGTCTGGTCGAAACGGACATTGAGCGACGCATCGGTCACCTTGTTCAGACTGCGCTGGATCGTCGCGTCGATACGATATTCGTCCGACGCCCCGAGCAGGCTGCGCGCCGCGGCGCCCGCCGCCAACGCCTGACCGGCCGCGTCGGACGCATAATCGAGCCTACGCTCGCTTTCGCGCAGCATCGACTTGCTCTCCCAGCCCGCGTTGAGGTTGAGGCGGCCATTCTCGCCGATCATTAAAAAGCTGGGTTCGATCTCGCCCTGAAAACGTCCGCCCTGTGTCGGCAGGCCGCCTTCGACCTCGACCGCAATCTGGCGGAAATTGGGTTTGAGCACGAAATTCACGACGCGCTCGTCGGCCGAATAGCCGTATTGAAGCGCGACTTCTTCGGGAAATACTTCGACCTTCGCGATTGCTTCGGGCGGCAGATTACGCACTTCGCCGAAGCCACCGATGCGGCGCCCGTTGACGAGGATAATCGGCCGACCGCTTCCGCGCCCGCGCCCCGACCGCGTCTGCGGTGCCAATGCTTCCAGAAGTTCGGCGACGTTCGACACGCCATAGCTGGCGATCGCCGCTTCATCGAGTTCGGCTTCCGCCTTGATATTGGTGTCGAGTTGCCCGGCCAGACGCGGCGCGGTCACGACAATCTCGTCGCCGTCGATATCGTCGAAGTCGGGGCCGCGCGCAGGCGAAGCCGGCCCCGCCTGGTCGGCGGGCTGGTCGTCGGCGGCGACAACGATCGCAGCGGCCGCGCTCGTCGGCATCACTTCGGTTTCGGCATAGGCTGGAACGGCGAGCGAAGCGCTGGCAGCCAGCAACATGGCGCGCACGGACAGGGAGGGGCGAGACATATTCATCAAGGGAAAGCCTTTTTCTGTTCTTTTGTCGTTGCTTGTGTTGGCGGCACCGCAGTGAACCGGCACTGACACAGTTTGTCGGCGGTGGTTCAGTTATGTCGCAATTGTCGCAATAATGTGTCGAAACCATAAGCGTTCCACCAACGGTCGATATCGACCGCTGGACAGCATGGCCCCTGCCCCTTATCGGCCAGCCATGCCGACTCCAGCCTCTTCGCAGCCGCCCGAATCGATCCTGATCGTCGATTTCGGCAGCCAGGTGACCCAGCTCATCGCCCGCCGCGTTCGTGAAGCGGGGGTATATAGCGAGATTGTCCCCTTCACCTTGGCCGAAGCGGCGCTTGAACGCATGCAGCCCAAGGGGATCATCCTTTCCGGCTCGCCCGCCTCGGTTCCCGCCGACGGCAGCCCGCGCGCGCCGCAGTCGGTGTTTGGCAGCGGCCTGCCGATCCTCGGTATCTGTTACGGCCAGCAGGTGATGAGCCAGCAGCTCGGCGGCCGCGTCGAACCCGGCGGCGCCGATGGCGAGCGCGACGGCGAATTCGGCCGGGCCTTCCTGACCGTCACCGAACCCTGCGTGTTGTTCGACGGCCTTTGGAACGTCGGCGAGCGCCATCAGGTGTGGATGAGCCACGGCGACAAGGTCACCGAGTTCGCCCCGGGTTTCCGCATTGTCGCGGTCAGCGACGGCGCGCCCTTCGCACTGATTGCCGATGATGAACGCCGCTATTACGGTACGCAGTTCCACCCCGAGGTCGTCCACACCCCCGACGGCGCCAAGCTGATCGCCAATTTCGTCCGCCATGTCTGCGGGTGCAGCGGCGACTGGACGATGGCCGAATTCCGCGCCACCAAGATCGCCGAAATCCGCGCGCAGGTCGGCGACAAGCGCGTGCTGTGCGGCCTGTCGGGCGGGGTCGACAGCGCGGTCGCCGCGGTGCTGATCCACGAAGCGATCGGCGAGCAGCTGACGTGCGTCTTTGTCGACCACGGCCTCTTGCGCATGAACGAACGCGAACAGGTCGAACGGCTGTTCCGCGACCATTACAACATCCCCCTTGTCGTGGTGGACGCCGAGCAACGCTTTATGGCGGGCCTCGCGGGCGTCACCGATCCCGAAAAGAAGCGCAAGTTCATCGGCGCCGAGTTCATCAATGTGTTCGAGGAAGAAGCGAAGAAGATCGGCGGCGCCGACTTCCTCGCCCAAGGCACGCTCTATCCCGACGTGATCGAGAGCGTCAGCTTCACCGGCGGGCCGAGCGTGACGATCAAGAGTCACCATAATGTCGGCGGCCTGCCCGAACGCATGAACATGAACCTGGTCGAGCCCTTGCGCGAGCTGTTCAAGGACGAGGTGCGCCTGCTCGGCAAGGAACTGGGCCTGCCTGACATCTTTGTGGGCCGTCACCCCTTCCCCGGCCCCGGCCTGGCGATCCGCATTCCCGGCGAAGTGTCGAAGGAACGCTGCGACATCCTGCGCAAGGCCGACGCCGTGTATCTTGAAGAAATCCGCAACGCCGGCCTCTACGATGCGATCTGGCAGGCATTTGCGGTGCTGCTGCCCGTCAAGACCGTCGGCGTGATGGGCGACGGACGCACCTATGACCATGTCTGCGCGCTGCGCGCCGTGACCTCGACCGACGGCATGACGGCCGACATCTATCCTTTTGACGCGAGCTTCCTCAGCCGCTGCGCGACACGCATCATCAACGAAGTGCAGGGCATCAACCGCGTCGTTTACGACTATACGTCGAAACCGCCGGGGACGATCGAGTGGGAATGATTCGGGGCACGCAAATGCCCGAATACCTCTCGCAGGGATGACGTCCAACTAATTGAAAAAAATAATTTTGTTGTCGATAACATTCGGCGACAATCGGTGGGCAGCCTTCATTGCGAGCGGACGGGCTGACGGCCTTGCCTACCCTTGTTTCTTCCAGAAATCGTCGATACCGTCAGGGACACATCAGTCCTAGACGGTATTTTTTTCGCTCTAACAGTCGGAAAAGCAGTGCTTTTTCGGGCGGGAGAACTGCGCTTTTAGGCTGACGGTATTTTTCCGTCGGAGTCCCCCTCATGCTTACCGATACAGAACTCAAGCACCTGAAACCAAAAGCAAAACCATATAAGGTCACGGACCGTGACGGCATGTATGTGCTGGTCAGTCCCGGCGGCACCATTTCCTTCCGCGTGGACTACCGTTTGCATGGTCGCCGGGAGACCGTGACACTTGGCAAGTACGCGCCTTCGGACCTTTCGCTAGCGCGCGCTCGCGAAAAGTGCATCGACGCAAAACGAATGATCGCCGAGGGGCAGTCGCCGGCCATCGAGAAGCAGCGCGAGAAGAGGCGGATCAAGGAAGCCAAGAGCTTTGGCCAGTTCGGAGAGAAGTGGCTTCAGTGTGCTCCTATGGCCGACAGCACACGAGCAATGAGGCGCTCGATATTCGAGCGTGAGTTACTTCCGGTATGGAAGAGTCGCCTATTGACCGAGATCACCCCGGGCGATCTACGCGAACATTGCCTCAAGATCGTAGATCGCGGCGCGCCGGCAACCGCCATTCATGTCCGCGATATCCTCAAACAGATTTACGCCTTTGCAAAGCTGCACGGCGAAAAGGCGGAGAATCCCGCTGACGAAGTGGGTCCGGCATCAATCGCGACTTTTGTCCCGAAAGATCGCTCGCTATCTCCTTCGGAAATCAGGGTGCTGTTCAAGGCCCTCGAGCAGGTGGCAACCATCCCGACAATACGCTTGGGGATGCGATTCATCCTACTTTCGATGGTGCGGAAGAGTGAATTCCAGGATGCGGTCTGGAACGAGGTCGACTTCGAAAATGCCGTCTGGTCCATTCCGAAGGAAAGAATGAAAAGATCGCGGCCGCACAATGTCTATCTGTCGACGCAGATGCTCGACATCCTGATCGCGCTGAAGACCTGTGCGGGCAATTCGAAATATTTGCTGCCATCCCGCTACGACGCGGATGCGCCGATGTCCCGTGCAACTCTGAACCGGGTGACTTACGCCGTGGTCGAACAGGCGCGGAAAGACGGCCTGCCGCTTGAACCATTCACCGTGCACGACCTTCGCCGAACGGGTTCGACGCTTCTGAACGAGATGGGGTTCAACAGTGACTGGGTCGAAAAATGTCTTGCGCATGAAGACGGCCGCTCGTCGAGGGGCGTGTACAACAAAGCCGAATATGAGCAGCAGAGGCGCCACATGATGCAGGAATGGTCAAATACCGTCGATGCGTGGATCGCAGGTCAGCGCTATGCACCCACACTGCTCCCCCCAGCACCGCCACTCCTCGACCTCGACCCTAGCCTTTGACCGGCCGATTGCGCCGGTCGCGGACATCCACTTGCTGGGCGCGACCGATAGGCCGTGCCCGGCGATCCGCCAACCAAGCCTCAACCTCCGCCAGGTTCCAGACTACCGTCCTTGGAGACAATGCGTAGCGACGAGGGAATTCTCCCCGACGCTCCATCTCGAAGATGGTGCTGTCGGCAAGCGGTACCATCTCTCTTAGCTGATGGCGCCGGATCGTGCGTGTATAGTCGTTTGGGCCGTCCTTGGACATTTGCTGTGACTCGGCTTTGGCGCTCGGAGGCCTATTTCGACCGAAGGCGAGCGAACGCCCGATCGGTGCTGATGAAATGATCGAGCATCGGAGCAATGAGGCGCTCGGGCAAAATCGGCTCGCTGAGCCCCGTCTCACGCGCATGAACTTTCGCATATTCGACCAGCCTGGCGTGCAAGGCACCCGGGAGTTCGATACTGAGCTTGACTGGTTTTTCGTCCAGCACCGCTCCCAGTCTGAGCTTGCTCACCGCGCACCTGCCGAAGCCGAGCTATCAATAATGAGGTCGCGGGTCACCATGACGCGAAACGCAAAGCCGGGCCGGACTGTGAGCGTTGGTGGCACGGAGAGCTCGCGTTCGACCACCCGCCGCCCAGCCTCGTTCGTGCTATCCTGAAGGCCCGACCGAAGCGCCCGGACGAGGTCACCGTCCCCACCGACGGCGAGTTCGGTCCCGACGCCGAGAAACGCCGAGACCAACGCCGCGCGCAACATCCGCCCCCAATGGTTGTTCACGCCATCTTCAAGACCGACATAGCCCGAGACATCTGCGCCGAGCTGGCGATCAAGACGAATTGATCGCCCGCCCGGGAGTATAAGGCGATCCCAGGCCAGAAGCACACGGCGCTGACCCGCGGCGACCTCGCTGTCATACTCTCCGACGAGCCGCGCACCTTGCGGAATGAGCAGCAGCCGACCGGTCGGACTGTCATAGACATTCTGCGTGACCTGCGCGGTGATCTGGCCGGGAAGGTCGGACCGGATTCCCGTGATCAGAGCAGCCGGGATAACGGTGCCAGCCTGAACCACGGCCGCCGAACTCGGCGCGACGATCCGCTCGGAGCTTTCGAACGCGGGCTGCGGCCCGCCGGCGAGAAAGGCTTTGCGCACTGCTGCGGGCGTACCTGCCTCCTTGGCCGGTTCTAAGGCTGCCGGCGGGGCATCGAGAATTCCGTGCGCGGCGGCCGCCGCGCTGCCGCCGCCCAGAAACAGGCGGCTTCCCTCGGCGGCCTCGCGTTCCTGCAGAGCGCGCTGCTTCGCCTGGTCCCGCGCGGTTTGGCGCGGATCGGGCGGGGGCGGCCCCATCGCGGGGACGGGGACAGGCTCGCCCGCCCTTTGCGCCGCCACGATCGGCCGCCCGAGGTCCCCTGGCAGCGGCGGTCCGAGCTTGGGGACAGCGCCATAGTCGGCGGGCGCCCCGGTCACGGCTTCGGACCGGTTGGGCGAGGCGACCTCGTAAAGCTCCTGCGCGACCTTTGGATCGGCCGAGCGCAGCGCCCAGAGAAGTGCGCCCCCAATTGCGATCCCGGCGGTGCCACCGAGCACCGCAAGCGTCTTGCGCGACAGGCGCATGACGCGCGGCAGTTCGCCCTCAAGACGAAAGCCGTCAGGGCTTGCAGGCGCAACTACCGCCGCGTCCGGCATGGGTTCGGCGGCCGGCGCCTCCCCTTCGGCGTCTGCGAGCCGGCTCACGGGCGCACCCGCGCGGTCGGCGCGTCGCGAGCGATCCGGACCTTCCTCGCCGCCTTTCCGGTACCCAGGCGAAGCTCGCCGCGATCGAACAACCGGTCGACTATCATGAAGCGGCCGTCGACACGGTAGTTCAGAAGCTCGGCCGCACCCTTCTCGCCGACGGCAAATAGCGGCGGCATTTCGCCGGTGGCGATCGACGGGCCGAACTCGACGAACAACTGGCGGCCGTCGTCGAACGCCCGCACCGGCCGCCACGCGACCTTGTCGCCGCTGATCCGGTACGCGAAGTTGAGCGACGGCAGGTCGATCCCCCCGGCAATCGGCGCGGCCCGGACGCGTTCGGCCTCGGCGGCGCGGAGCGCGATAAGCTCGTCCTGCGGATACCGCCACGAGACAGCGGCCATATAGGTCGCCGGCGTCGCGCGTAGCTCCATGTGATAGGTTCTGCGGCTCGTGTTGATAACGAGGTTCGTCATGATGTCGGGCCGCGTGGGCTTCACGAGGATATGCACGCGCCGCGCGCCGCCTTCACCGCTCAACGTATCACCGATGATCCAGCGCACCGTATCGCCGGCGGCGACCGGCCCCGGGCCCACCAGTTCCTCGCCTTCCTGCAGGGCGATGTCGGTGACTTGTCCCGGTGCCGTATAGACCTGAAACAGCGCGCCCTCGGCCCACGCATATTGCTGGATCGCGTTGATAAAGGTCGCGCGCTCGGGCTGGACGCGCGCCGCATCGTTGGCGCGGCCGACCTGCGCGCGCGGATCGCCGGGTGCTGCGTGGAGCGGCGTCGCCAGCAAGGCTGCGCCCGCAAGCAGTGAAATCCTCATCATTGATTGAGCTCCTTGGAAAGATTGATCGCGGTCACGAAGACGCCCAAAGGATTTTTTCTGAGGGCATCGGGGGTGCGCGGCGGCAAGATCGTGACGGTCACGATTGCCGACCAGCGCGAGGTTTCGATGAGCCCGCCGTCCTGGTAGCGACGCTCGGTCCAGGCGATGCGGAAGCTGTCCTTAGACGCCCGGATCACGCTCGACACATCGACCGCGACCTGGCGCTTGCCGACCTCGGCGAACGGATCGTTGTTGCGCGCATAATCGTTGAGCGCCTGCGCGCCCGATGTGGCCGCGAAATCATAGGCGCTGAGCCAGTTCGCGCGTAGGACCACGGGATCTGCGGGGATCGAGCGGATATGCTCGATGAAGCGCGCGAGGTGGAAGGCGACCTGCGGGTCGGTCGGCGCATAGTCGGCATCGGCAGGCGCGACCGCCCTCGCCTCGCCGAGCGTGTCGACCTCGACCACCCAGGGCGTGATCGTGCCGCGCAGCGACTGCCAGACGAGCGCCGAGGCGAGCCCGCCCGAAAGCGCGAGGCAGCCGAAGAAGGCGAGCCGCCAGTTCTTCGCCTGGATCCGCGCCGAGCCGATGCGATCGTCCCAGATCTGCGCGGCGCGCTGATAGGGCGTCACCGGCTCGGGCGACTTGCCATAATGTTGGTGGGGTCGTCGGAACATGGTCTCAATCCTTCTGGCTGATGTCGGGGGATGAACCTGCGCCATGGCTGTCGCCTTGTTTCAGGGTTTGCGCGCCGATGGTGGCGCCGGAGGAGATTGCCTGGCGCCGCTTCATGGCGGCGGCCCAGGCCGGCTGGCCGGAGGGCTCCGCCCCGGCTGCGGTAGGCGCGGCCTTGCCGGCCTGCCCCTCGGCGAAATTATGGCGAAGCTTGGCCGCTGCCTGCCGCAGCGGCGAGCCGGCACTGCTCGCCGCGTCGCGCGCGACATTGGCCATGCCCGAGCCGAAGGCCCGCATCCCGGACTTGCCTGCAGCGCCGCGGGCATAGGAAGCCGAGGCCGATCCGGCAGCCCGCGAGGCTCCCGCCGCTCCCTTCCCGGCCATCGATGCGGCGGCGCCGGTTGCGAGAGTCGCCCCGGCGGCTCCGGCTGCGATGGTCGCGCCGGCGGCCAAGGTCGTTCCGGCAGCGGCGCCGGCGCCGAGCTGCGGCCCCCCGGCAACGATGCCGTTGGCGACGCTCGGACCGAAGATGCCGAGACCGAGCAAAGTGAGCGCGCCGAGCGCGATCGCCATCACTTCGCGGATGTCCGGCTCGGTGCCGAGGCCCGCTTCAATGAAGCGCTCGAACAGGGTGACGCCGATCCCGGTGATCACCGCGAGCACGAGCAGTTTGATGCCTGAGGAGATGACATGGCCGAGCACACGCTCGGCCATGAAGGCGGTGCGATTGAAGAAGGCGAAGGGCAGCAGGACGAAACCTGCGAGCGTCACCAATTTGAATTCCAGAATAGTGACGAAGACCTGCACCGCGAGGATGAAGAAGGCGAGCACGACGATCACCCAGGCGATCAGCAGGATCAGGATCTGGACGAAGTTGGTGAAGAGCCCGACCGGGCCGACGAGATCGGCGGTCGCATCGAGCAGGGGCTCGGCGGCATCGAGGCCGGTCGCGGCGATCATTCCGGGGCGCATGAAGTCGCCGATCGCCATCGCGCCGCCGCTCGCCTTCAGGCCGAGGCCGGCAAAGCTTTCGAGCAGGATGACCGAAAGCGCCTGAAAATTGCCGATGATGAAGGCGAAGACACCGATATAAAGCGTCTTCTTGATGAGCCGCTGCAGCACATCCTCGTCGGTGCCCCATGCCCAGAAGAGCGCGGCGATCGTCACGTCGATCACGATCAGCGTCGAGGAGAGGAACCCGACCTCGCCGCCGAGCAGCCCGAAGCCGCTGTCGATGTATGTCGAGAAGACCGACAGGAAATTGTCGATAACGCCGGTGTCGTTCATTGCTCGGGCTTTCCAGAACGGAAGAAGTGACGCCGTTTCGCTTCCCACGCCGCCTCGCATTCGGGGTCAGCTTCGGTGGCGGTTCGGCAGCGGCGCAGCGTGTCGCCATAATCGGGGGGTGCGTCCGCTCCGGAGATTTGGGGAGCGGACGCACGGGGCGCGGGCGGATCGAGCGCAGCGATGAGGGCAAGGGTCAGCGCAAGACCCAGGACGATTGCCGCTATCACCAGCCCGCCCGCCCGGCCCATCTCAATTGCCCTTGCGGAAGCGGCGGAAGCGTTCGCGGCCTTCGGCCTCGGCCGCCGCTGCGCGCGCGGCACCGAGCATCTCGGCGCGGCCCTGTGCCGTCACGACGGCGGCGAGGTCGGCGATCTGCTGCGACTGGATGGCGAGCAGCTGGTTGCCCGCCTGGGCGGCCTGCAGCGCACCGGTCGCGCCCTGGCTGGCGCCCACGATGGTCGAGATCGAGGTGCGGGTGCCGCCCATGTTCGAGACGATGCCGGCCTGCACCTTCATCGCATCCTCGAACGCGCCGACGCTGTCCTTCCAGCGCGCCTCGGCGTTGGCGACCAGCGCCGACGCCGGACCCGAGAAAGCCGTGCCCTTGTAGCGCTGCTCGAAGCCCTTGCGGATGTCGGCGACATCATAGGCAATGCCTTCGGCTTCGCTCAGCAGCTGCTTGGTCTGGTCGATCTGCGCCTGCAGTTCGCCGAGCGTCGATGTCGGCAGGCTCTGGAGATTGCGCGCCTCGTTGAGCAGCGAGGTCGCCTGGTTCTGGAGCTGTTTGATCTGGTTGTTGATCTGCTCGAGCGTGCGCGCGGCGGTCAGGATATTCTGCGAATAGTTGCGCGGATCGTGGACGATGCCGCCGACCTGCGCGATCGCCAGCGCCGCGACCATCGGACCCGCGGCGGATGCCAGCAAGGCGGCGGCAAGGACGCGAGCAAAATTCATCTTCATTGGGGGGACTCCTGGTTGGGGGCGACTGCGGGAGGCAGCAGCTCGGTCGCCCATTCGAGCTTGCGGTGGGAGAGCCAGGCGGCCGCGAAACCCTCGCGGCCGTGCGCGGCGAAAAGCTCGCCAATGCGCGTCTGGTCGGTCTTCGAGGAGGCGGCCGTGAAGGCGAGTGCGATGTCGCCGAGGCCTAGGTCGAACAGGCGGTTGCCGCGGCGCGACTGGCAATAATAGTCGCGCTTGGGCGTTGCCCGGCTCAATATCTCGACCTGCCGGTCGTTGAGCCCGAACCGCTCGTAGATGCGAGCGATCTGCGGCTCGAGCGCGCGCTCGTTCGGCAGGAAGATGCGCGTCGGGCAGCTCTCGATGATCGCGGGTGCGATGCTCGAGGTTTCGATATCGGCGAGACTTTGGGTCGCAAACACCACGCTCGCGTTCTTCTTGCGCAGCGTCTTGAGCCATTCGCGGAGCTGCGCGGCAAAGGCCGGACTGTCGAGAACGAGCCACCCCTCATCGATGATGATAAGCGTCGGCGACCCGTCGAGCCGCCCGGCGATGCGGTGGAAGAGATAGGACAGCACCGCACCCGCCGATGCTGCGCCGACGAGGCCTTCGGTCTCGAACACCTGCACCAGCGCCTCGCCGAGCTTCTCCTCGTCGGCATCGAGTAGCCGGCCCCAGGGACCCCCGACCAGATAGGGAGCCAGCGCTTGCTTGAGCTCGATCGACTGGAGCAGCACCGCGAGGCCCGTCAGCGTCCGTTCGGATACTGGCGCGGTCGCGAGCGAGGTCAGCGCCGACCAGAGATGCTCCTTGGCGGCCGGGTCAATCTCGACGCCTTCGCCGGCGAGCATCGCGGCGAGCCATTCGGCTGCCCAACTGCGCTCAGCGGCCTCGTCGATGCGGGCGAGCGGCTGCAACGCCACGCCGCCTTCGCCGTCGTGCAAGGCGCCGCCGAGATCCTGCCAGTCGCCGCCCATCGCGAGCGCTGCGGCGCGGATCGAACCGCCGAAATCGAAAGCGAAGATTTGCGCCCCTGCATAGCGGCGGAACTGCATCGCCATGGTGGCAAGCAGCACCGACTTGCCGGCGCCCGTCGGGCCGACGACGAGGCAATGGCCGACATCGCCGACATGAAGGGAAAGGCGGAACGGGGTCGAACCTTCGGTCTTGCCATACAGCAAGGGGGACTGACCGAAATGCTCGTCCCGTTCCGCCCCCGCCCACACGGCGGATAGGGGGATCATGTGGGCGAGATTGAGCGTCGAAATGGGAGGCTGGCGAACATTGGCATAGACATGCCCCGGGAGACCCCCGAGCCACGCCTCGATCGCGTTCATGCCCTCGATCGTGCAGGTGAAGTCGCGGCCCTGGATGACCTTCTCGACGAGCCGGAGCTTCTCGGCCGCGAGCGCCGGATCGGCGTCCCAGACAGTCACGGTGGCGGTCACATATGCGACGCCGGCATGATCGGCGCCGAGTTCCTGTAGCGCCACGTCGGCGTCGGCCGCCTTGTTCGAGGCGTCGCTGTCCATGAGCACCGACTGCTCGTTGGTCATCACCTCCTTCAGGATGGCCGCGATCGACTTGCGCTTGGCGAACCATTGCCGCCGGATTTTGGTCAGCAGCTTGGTCGCATCGGTTTTGTCGAGCATGATGGCGCGCGTCGACCAGCGATAGGCGAAGGCGAGCCGGTTGAGTTCGTCGAGCAGCCCCGGCCAGGTCGACGACGGAAACCCCGTAATCGTCAGCGTCCGCAGATGCGACGAGCCAAGCCGAGGCTCAAGCCCGCCGACGAGCGGCTGATCGGTCAGCAGCGCGTCGAGATAGACCGGGGTCTCGGGCACGCGAACGCGCTGGCGCTTGGTCGAGACGGTAGAGTGCAGATAGGTCAGCGTCTCGCCGTCCTCCAGCCACTCGGCCTCGGGCATGAAACCCTCGACAAGATGGAGAACGCGGTTCGTCCGGTCGGTAAAGCTTGCGATATGCTCGCGCGGGTCGACGCCCGAGCGCGCCATCCCCTCATAGAGCCACCCTTCCGCGCGCGAGGCATCCTCGGCGGGCGGCATCCACAGGAGGGTCAGGTAATAGCGGCTCTCGAAATGCGCCCCTTCCTCCCGGAACTGCTCGCGGCGCTCCATATCGACCAGCGCCGAGGCCGGATCGGGAAACTCCGACTGCGGATAGTCGCTCGCCGGCAGTCGCTGCGCCTCGACGAACACCGCCCAGCCGGAACCCAGCCGCCGCAGCGCATTGTTGAGCCGCGAGGTCACGGCGACGAGTTCGGCGGGCGTGGCACTGTCGAGATCGGGGCCGCGGAAGCGCGCAGTGCGCTGCAGCGATCCGTCCTTGTTCAGCACCACGCCCTCGCCCACCAGCGCGACCCACGGGAGAAAATCGGCAAGGCAGGCGGATTTCGAACGATATTCGGCGAAGTTCATCATGGCCGCATCCAGACAGGATATTTGAGGTGACGCCGGGCGACGTCGACGAATTGGGGATCGCGGCGCGCCGCCCAGACCGAGAGCGCGTGGCCGATCGCCCAGATGGCGAGGCCCGCGATCCAGAGCCGAAGACCGAGGCCGATCGCCCCGGCGAGCGTGCCGTTGACGATCGCGAGCGACCGCGGCGCGCCGCCGAGCAGGATCGGCTCGGCGAGCGCCCGGTGGACCGGCGCGAAGAAGCCTGAGACCTCGCCCTGCGATTCCATCAGACCAGCGCTCCGCCGCCGAAGGAGAAGAAGGAGAGGAAAAAGCTTGACGCCGCGAAGGCGATCGACAGGCCGAACACGATCTGGACCAGTCGGCGGAAGCCACCCGACGTGTCACCGAAGGCGAGGCTAAGACCCGTCACGATGATGATGATCACCGCGACGATCTTAGCGACGGGGCCCTCGATGCTCTCGAGGATCGATTGCAGCGGCGCCTCCCACGGCATCGACGAGCCGCCAGCGCGGGCCGGTGCGGCGACAGCGAGCGCGACGATGAGCGCGGTCGAACAGAGCATGGCGCGGCGCGCGCCATGCCGGCAGGCATGGATCATCATATATCTCCTTCGGGGTTGATGAGCGGGGCAATGCAGAACTGGCCGGTCGCAGGGTCGAGACCATCGATACGGGCGAGTTCGGAGAGGCGTCGCCCGGCGCCGTCGCGTACCAGCACGGCGACTAGGTCGATCGTCTCGGCGAGCAGCGCACGCGGGACCGTCACCACGGCTTCCTGGATCAGCTGCTCCATTCGGCGCAGCGCGCCGAGAGCGGTCCCCGCATGGATCGTGCCGATGCCGCCGGGGTGACCGGTGCCCCAAGCCTTCAGAAGCTCGAGCGCCTCCGCTCCCCGGACTTCGCCGATCGGGATGCGATCAGGCCGCAGACGGAGCGAAGAGCGAACGAGGTCTGCAAGCGTCGCCACGCCGTCCTTCGTTCGCATCGCGACGAGATTGGGCGCGGCGCATTGAAGCTCGCGTGTATCTTCGATCAGAACGATACGATCCGACGTCATCGCAACCTCCGCGAGCAATGCATTGGTAAGCGTGGTTTTTCCGGTACCGGTGCCGCCGGCCACCAAGATGTTCTTTCGCTCGGTTACTGCACAGCGGAGGATCTCGGCCGAGAGGTCCGACATGATACCGGCGGCGGCATAATCGTGGAGGGTGAACACCGCGACGGCGGGCTTACGGATGGCGAAGGTCGGCGCTGCGACCACCGGCGGCAGCAACCCTTCGAATCGCTCGCCGGTCTCCGGGAGTTCTGCAGAAACGCGCGGCGAGCCGGCGTGGACTGCAGCGCCGACATGATGCGCGACGAGGCGAATGATGCGTTCGCCATCGGGGGCGGCGAGAAGGACGCCGCTATCGGCGATGCCGATGCCCAGCCGGTCCACCCAAAGCCGGCCATCGGGATTGAGCATGATCTCGATGACCGAGGGGTCGGCCAGCCATTCGGCGATGGCGCCGCCAAGCGCGGTCCGGAGCATGCGCGCGCCACGCGCCTGCGGCTCGTTGCCGGTTGGTACTGCGCCCATTGTAAACCCCGTTCGCTGGTCCGGGCAACGGCGCCCGGCTCGACGGGGACGAGTAAGAGACGCAGAAAAGTGCCAGCTTCAACAAGGATTTTCGGGCATCAAACGGTCGGAAAGAATGACTAGCCATTGCCTATGCAGACGGCCCGGTCCGAAGCCATCTTACCGCGACTCACCCCGATGATGCTTGCGCTCGGCGGCTTTGTGACAAGAGTGGGACCATGGATGATTCGGGGTCGCACCCACCTGACGATGAAGATCGATGGAACCGCCTGACCGAGAAGCAGCGCGCGTGCCTGGACCTGCTCATTGAGCACAAGACCTCGAAAGAGATCGCCCGGCTTCTGGATATTTCGAAGCACACCGTCGATCAGCGCCTGAATCTGGCGCGCGACACGCTAGGCGCGCAGGACCGGAACGAGTCCGCCTTCATCTATCGGCAGATGAAGGAGAAATACGACCGAGTGACATACGACACGGTGGAGGTTCCGGCGACGCCGGCCTTGGTGCGATCCGAGTTTCCGGACGGCGGCTCGCCCAACCTCATGGAACTGCACGACAGTTCGGCGTTGCGGGGCGGGTCATCGGGAATTCGCCCGCCGTTCAGAGGTCTTTTCAAGCGCAACCATAATTCGGCAAACCGGCTTTGGATTTATCTCGCCGGACTTGCCGCTGCGGTCTGGATTGTCCTGGGTGGTCTCGGCGTTGCTCAAGCGCTGAACCAGCTGATCCAGAACTGACCTCTCTTCAAATCGGTCCAATTGGCTGAGGCTTTGCGGCTTCGGCGAAGGAGAACCTATGTCTCAGAATATTGCCGCAATGGCGGCCCGGCTGCATCGCGACGTTCCGAACGCCGAAGGAAGTATCGACGACGCGCTGATTGCCGTGGCTTCGCTCACCACCAGCGTCGTGATGGCCCGGCGCGCGATCGGCGCACCGGCGAAGACCGGCCAGGGAACAATCATGCGCTTGGTCGAGGCGCAGATGTCGCTCGTCAAGGTCAGCGGCAGTATTCTTCGTGCGCACAACGAGCTGGCCGAGATTGGCAAGGAAACGGCCGGGTACGATCTGCGCGAATGCCCGTCCGTTGCCGACACGGAGGTCGTTCCGCTTTCGTCGGCTGCATGAAGCGAATTGACCGAGAGCGATCCGCATGAAAAGTCACGAGAATGCGCATAGCCATTTTCGCCACGATATTGCTGATCGCTCTCGTCTATGCGGCGTGGAAGGGTGGCGGGCCCGAGCGGGCGATGGTCGCGATCGCAGTTACCATTGTGGTCTGGGATCGCTTGTTGGTCGCTTCTGGCTTGGTCTCATATCATGCGCTCGACATTGGTTATCTCGCGCAAGACGCATTTGGAGCTCTGGCGACGCTCGCCCTGGCGATGGTCGCGTACCGCTTCTGGACCATTCCCGCGGCGATACTTCATGCTTTGCCCCTGCTCGCCCACTTGAGCCGAGCCGTGGACCTCTCCATCAGTCCTGTCGTGTATCTCACGATGCAAGTCGCATCGTCCTGGCTGGTGCCGCCCCTGCTGATCCTTGCAACCTGGCATCACCAGCGTCGCCTGAAGCAGTTCGGCAGCGATCCATCTTGGCACATCTCGTGGAAATCGCAGCCCCGGGACGCGGCGCAGCAGTCGCCAACGCTCTCCTAGACGAATTCCAGTCGCTCGGCCGCCTGTGGGCCCAAGAGCCCGAGGCAATAGCAAGGATCGTCGGCAGCAATTCTCCCGTGGCGTCCCTCATCCTTCACGCTCGCGACGCCGCAATTGCAGCGGCGAGTTCCGACATCCGCGGGATTCGCATCGACCCTTTCGCGGCCGAAGTCAGGCAGTATCTGATACTGTCGATGGGCAGCCTTGCCGACGAGCGCTTCCGCATCCTGTTTCTGGATTCTTCGCAACGCCTGATCGCCGACGAAGAGATGCAGCGCGGCACAATTTCCCAGATCAGCCTCTACCCGAGAACGATCTTTCGCCGTGCGCTCGAAGTGAACGCCGCCGCGATCATCCTCGTGCACAATCATCCCAGCGGCGACCCGAGCCCAAGCGCGGAAGATATCGAAGTGACCAGGCGCCTCGACCAGATAGGCCGTTCGCTCGGGATCGAGGTGCTCGACCATATCATCGTGACCACTGCATGCGCACATCACCTCATCAATCGCGATCCGACAGCCAATCGGGAGGCGGCGGCGCCATTTACGCTCCGGAGCCCTAGCAGCCAGCAGACTTCGGACGGCGAGGACCTGGCGCTCGCCAATGCCCGCGCAATGATGCGGAGACGGCTCCTCCGCCAGCAACTGCTCGGCGCGCCCGAACTCTTCGGGGATCCCGCGTGGGAGATGTTGGTCGACCTCTTCATCCACGAATGCGAACGAAAGCCCATCTCGGTGACCTCGCTATGCGTTACGCCCAGCATCCCCATGAGCAGCGCTATTCGCCTCTGCCAGAAGCTCTGCGACGCGAACCTTACCGAGCGAAAACCTGACCTCTACGATGGTCGCCGCGTCTTCATCGAGCTCAACCCGGAAGTGTCCCATCGCCTCCGCGCCTACTTCCTCGCTGGATCCGACTGAGCGTCTCCGCGGCGCAGTTCGGCCCCCAGTTTCGCGCCGCCGTCCATCCGCTTTGCGAGCGCATCGACAAATCCCTCCCACCGCCGCTTGCCGGTTGCCTGCGCCGCAGCGAGCGCGTTGTCAGGAAGCGGCGTCGTGCTGGTCAACCAGTGCCGCACGAAGAGCGCCAGCGTCTCGTTGGTGAGGTCGGTATGCCATTCGAGCCGTTCGAAGAGCCGGACCAGGCGGTCCAGGCGCCGGATCAGCAAGGCCTCAGCACGGTCCTGATCTTGGGGCAGCAACAAGGCCGTAAGCGCTGCTTCCACGACCTCGGTCTTGGTAGTGCCGCGTTGGCGCGCTCGATCTTCCAAACTTCGCACGAGGCCAGCGTCGAGGCGAAACGTCTGTTTGATATGGGCGCGGCTCACAGGTCGATCCCGTCACCGGGATCGAGCGAGGCATTTCGCGCCGCGCGCGACAGGCGGCGATCGGCAGCCGCGCGGGCGCGGGCTGCGTCGCCCTGTGCGTCGTCGTCGGCATAGTCGAACTCGCCCTGCACCGGACGGCTTGGCGGCGCGACGTCTTCATGTGCCGGAAGCTCTGGTTCCTGCCGGATCCCGCTATTCGCAGTGTCGCTCGCGCTGTCGTTCTGTTCCTTGGCTTCAGGCGCGGGCAATGCGAGGCGAACGGGCGCAGGCTCAGCTCCTTCCCTCCGCGCCCAGTCATGAAGCTTCATTGGTCCGGCCTTCCGATCGGGTGGCGCAATGATCCGCGCACTGAACCGGGCGTCAAGAAAATATCTCGCCTTCCGCGCCCGGATCGGCGCAAGACCCGCGACCATCACGATCTCGTCGTCGGGCGGAAGCTGCATCACCTCGCCGGGTGTGAGTAAGGCGCGGGCCGTCTCGGTACGCGATATCATCAGGTGACCGAGCCAAGGCGAGAGCCGGTGGCCCGCATAATTCTTCATCGCCCTTTGTTCGGTGGCCGTCCCGAGGGCGTCCGATATGCGCTTGGCGGTGCGCTCATCGTTCGTCGCGAAACTGACGCGCACATGGCAATTGTCGAGGATCGCATTGTTCTGGCCATAGGCCTTCTCGATCTGGTTGAGCGACTGGGCAATCAGGAAAGCCTTGATCCCGTACCCCGCCATGAAGGCCAGCGCGCTTTCGAAGAAATCGAGCCGCCCGAGCGCCGGGAACTCATCGAGCATCAACAATAGCCGACGCGGCCGCGCAGCGGGATTGAGTTCCTCGGTGAGGCGCCGCCCGATCTGGTTGAGGATCAGGCGGATCAGCGGCTTGGTCCGACTGATGTCTCCCGGCGGTACGACGAGATAGAGCGAGACCGGGACATCATCCTCCATGAGGTCGGCGATCCTCCATTCGGACGATCCGGTGACGGCCGCGATGACCGGATCGCGGTAGAGGCCGAGAAAGGACATGGCGGTCGAGAGCACGCCCGATCGCTCATTCTCGCTCTTGTTGAGCAGTTCCTGCGCCGCTGCCGCCACCACCGGGTGAACCGATGTGCCGAGGTGCTTCGTCGTCTTCATGCGCCGGAGCGTCGTCTCGATCGGGCGGCGCGGGTCTGAAAGGAAAGCGGCAACCCCAGCGAGCGTCTTGTCCTCCTCCGCATAAAGGACGTGAAGGATCGCGCCGACGAGGAGCGCGTGGCTCGTCTTCTCCCAATGGTTTCTCTTCTCGAGGCTGCCCTCGGGATCGACGAGAACGTCGGCGACATTCTGCACGTCGCGCACCTCCCACTCGCCGCGGCGGACCTCGAAGAGCGGATTATAGGCGGCCGACGCCTTGTTGGTCGGATCGAAGAGCAGCACGCGGCCGTGCCTCGCGCGGAAGCCCGCGGTAAGCTCCCAATTCTCGCCCTTGATGTCATGAACGATGCAGCTGCCGGGCCATGTCAGCAAGGTGGGGATGACGAGGCCGACGCCCTTCCCCGACCGCGTCGGCGCGAAACAGAGCAGGTGCTCGGCGCCATTGTGTCGCAGATAGCGTTTCCCGAGCCGCCCGATGATCACCCCGTCCTCGCCGAGCATGCCAGCGGAGCGAACCTCGCGTTCGCTAGCCCAGCGCGCCGAGCCATAGGTCTCGGCGCGGCGCCGCTCACGGGCGCGCCAGATCGACATGAAGATCGCGACGATGATCGACAGGAAGCCGCCCGAGGCGGCGATCGCGGCGCCACGATAGAAAACCGGCGGCGCATAGGCATCGAAGGCGAACCACCACCAGAAGAAGGCCGGCGGAGGATAGATTGGATAGCCCGATATGCGGAACCAGGGATCGCCGAGCGCTGCCTGATAGCCAAGTTCCCATGCCGTCCACTGCGTCGCGGTCCAAACCGCGCCGAGGACGATCAGAAAGATGACCGTGATTTGTCCCCAAAGGATTCGGTCGTTCATGGGTTTTCTCCTGTCCGGTCAGATGCCGATCCCGCGGCCGCGGCCGAGCGACCAGTCGATGCCGCCAGTCGCTGTTGCCGTTCCGCTGATATGCTTGCCGAGATGCGGCTCAAGTGCTGGCCTCCAGGGCACGAGCTGGAAGCCGAGCCCGTCGTCGATCATCGCGAAGCGTCCCGAGGCGAGCTGCACGCGCTCGCGGTAGATGCCGCTCACATGCTCGCCCGGCGCCGACGGCCGATGCTCGAGTCCGGTTCGCGCCGCGATCGCGTCCACCGCTGCGTCCATCTCGCGCCGGCGGAGCATCTCGATCCGTTCCCAGGATGACTGGCGCCCCATGTCGCGCGGCAACAACTCCTCGCGCTCGAGAAAGGCGGTGCGCGCCTTCATCGCATCCCGGACCTCGCGGCCGAACCCTTGGGAGCGCATTGACCGGTCGGGCGCGGCAAGCTGCCGATCGAGCCAAGTCGCGCCGGGGGCCTCGACCTGTTCGCCCAGCGGCAGATCCGAGCGAACCGCCAGCGAGATATGGCGGGCGCCATCGCGTCCGTCCCAGTGCCTCAGCTCGACAATCGCGCCGGGCTTTGCGTCGCCGGTCCGTTCAAGATCGGGAAAGCGGATATGATGGGTTCGGCCATCGATCCCGTCGACGATCGCATAGGCAGAACCCGCGAGCTCGTCGTCGAGCCCCCGCGCCACCAGACGGCCGATTATAGGACCCTCGCCCTGCTCTCCGATCGCCAGAGCCGAAGCATCGAATGCGATCCCGCGCGCGGCCATTTCGCGGTGCATGGTCTTGATGATGTCGCCGCGCTCCCCGATGGTGCGAAGCCTTTCCTCGGCCCCCGGATCGAGAAGATATTGGGCGGGTCCGACACGCGAGGCGAGCCCCAGCGCCTCGAGCTTCG
Organism: Sphingopyxis solisilvae; assembly: GCF_015475875.1. GTDB lineage: Bacteria > Pseudomonadota > Alphaproteobacteria > Sphingomonadales > Sphingomonadaceae > Sphingopyxis > Sphingopyxis solisilvae. Next base: position 37,533 of record NZ_JADKYM010000019.1, read on the forward strand.
CGGCACGCCCCAGCAGATGCCGGTCCGTCCTGGCCTCGCCCCCGGCGACCGGGCGAAGATCGACGATTTCATTCTCGCGCGATCGCCGCGCAAGCTCGGCATCGAGACTGGTCCAGCGTTCGGCCTCGACTTCGCGGCGCAGCGCAGCATCGACCTGAAGCTCGCTCCTCGGGCCAAGCTCCAGGGTCGCGATCTCCGACGCACGGCCGCGGACGCCCTCGGCCATATAGCCCCGGTCGACAACGAGATCAGTGCCATCGGCCGTGGCCCCGCGCACAAGGACATGGATGTGCGGATTGTCGGTATTCCAATGATCGACCGCGACCCAGTCGAGGCGCGTCTCGAGATCGACCTCGAGCTGGCTCATCAGGTCGCGCGTGTAGCCGCGCAGGTCGCCAAGCTCGGCCGCGTCCTCGGGGCTGACGATGAAGCGGAAGTGGTGACGATCGCCGCCGCAGCGCTCAGCGAAGCCGCCGCGATCGGCCTCATCGCCGGCGGCATCGAACATCGAGGCGTCGCGTCCATCGCGGGTCACGCCGTCGCGTTCGAGATAGGCTATGTGGCGTCCGAGCGGGGCGGCACGAAACCCTGCGCCGCGATGCCGGACGATCCGCGCCATCACGGTGACACGGCGCATCGCGGGACCGCGCCGGATGACCGCGAGCGCCCGGCGGCCGCGCCCATGACGTCCGGTCCCGCCGCGCGAAGGCCCCGCGCGCCGGAGCCGCGTCGCGCCCGAACGCGCGGCCGCACGCCGCACCTCCGCCGCAAGCCGCTTGCCGCGACCGGCGGAACCCGCCCCCGCGTCTCTCCCCCGTCCCGGCCTGACCCGGAAATCTTGGTCGTCGTCGCTCATCGGCGGGGTGCCAGACGGCAAGCCGTTGAAAGGAAAGGCGTAAACTGCCCGCTATATGGCACGGCGGGCCGCGTGCCATACGCAAAAGCTGAGACAAACCAACCACATACCGCCAGCGAGCTGGCCGGTCTTTTATCTTGCCCTGCCCCCTTCCCCTTCCAGACGAGCCAGAACACCCGAGCCAACAGGTCCGGGCAAGGCATCGAAACCGAGGCGCGACAGATCATTGGTCGCGGCCGGAAAGCGGAACGAAGAGCGCCGCAGGCGCGCGAGGTGGCGCACGTTCCGCTGCATCGGCGCTGCGCCCGGATTGCAGCGGAGCTGCACCGGGCAGCGCGGCCGCATCGTCGCCGGGGCGTTCGGCGAACAGCGAAGCGCTGCGCCAGGACGGTGCCGTCGGTGTCGGCGCGGGGGCGAGCGAAGCGATGCCCGATGCGCCGATCGCCGGTGCAATCGCGGCAACATAGGCGATGGTCTCTGCGGGAAGTCGGCGCCGACCCACCGCATAGGCGTCGGCGCGGCCCGGTCCCGCATTATAGGCGGCGAGCATGAGCGAGACGTCGCCATATCGGTCCCACATCATGCGCAGATAGGCAGCACCGGCATGGATGTTCGCGCGCGCGTCGAAGGGGTCTGACCCCAGCCCGTATCTTGCAGTCAGCATGGCCCAAGTCCCCGGCATGATCTGCATCAACCCCATTGCCCCCGCGTGCGACACGGCGCGCGATCGACCCCGGCTTTCGACATGCATGACGCGCCATATCCATGCCTCGGGTATGGCGAACCGCTGCGAAGCCTCGCTGACATGGGGCGCATAAGGATGAGCGGCAGGCGCAGCGACAGGCCGCTCGCGCGCTGCCGCCGGAACGGCAGGCAGCGCCGCGAGCGCCAGCAAAGCGGCACCGGCGATGCGCATCGCGCGGAAGCGCGCCGAGCGAGCCAAAGGCCGCATCACTCAGCCTTTCGCCTGCGGTGCCGGGCGCGACCAGAGCAGATGATATTCGTCCTCGTGTCGCGTGGAGCGAATGAGGTTGGCGCGCAGCGGCGACGGCAAGGCCGGGTCGTCGATCTGCAGCGCGATAAAGGAACCGGCGCGTTCGCCGGTGCGGTCCCAGCCCGCTCCGATCTCGACGCCATCGTCGGCCTCGACCAGCAGCACCCGCCAGCCCGGCGCGTTTTCGGCGTCGGACGGCGCAGCCGGAACGATCGCGATCATCGCGTCGAGCAGGAGGGTCCGGATCGATCCCGCATAGCCCTCGCCTGCGGTCTGAAAGCTTCCGATCATCATGATGTCTGTTCCTCGTCCGGCTAGTTGGTGAAATGCCGCGCGCCGTTCCGGCGCCAGCGAAGCGGCGCGCCGGAGGCGTCGCGGGTGAGAATGGGATGCGCGGTGCCGATGACGGCGGATGCCGGAAGCGGCCCGAAATATCGGCCGTCGAGGCTGTCGGGAGACAGGCCGAGGACGAATAGCTCGCCGCGCTCCAGCCGGCGGCAGCCGAGCCAGAGCGGCAGTGTTCGTCCCATGCGGTCCGCCGATCGCGTGCGCGCCGCAGGCGCGCCGTCGATCGTGACGAAGACGCCGCTGCGGCACACGAGCGCGCCGCTCGTTGCTGCGACCCGCTTCAGGAGCGGCACGCCGCGCGGCAGATAGCCGCGCTCCGAAAGCCAGGCGGAGAGCGGCGCGGGCGGCGCAATGGCGACAAGGTCGCCGCGCGCAGGCTTTGCGCCGACGTCGATGGCGTAAAGCCCGACCGGCACGCTCGCGCTCGCGTTCCAGATGAGCCGCGGCTGCGGCGCGAGGATCGCGGCCGCGCCGAACAGCCCGCAAAAGAGCGCGCCGCAGGCGGCGGTCGTGCGGAGCCACCGCCGGTTCATGGACGGGCCTCGCCGCGGCGGAGCCACGCGGCATGGCGTTCGGCTGAGTAGGAGCGGAACGGCAGCGTCTCTGCGAGCCGCCGCCCGATATGGCGCCAGTGATCGGGAGACACGTCGCACGCATCGACGCCCGTGACCTCGATCATGTCGATCTCGCGGCACACTGCGCGGATGGGTTCGAGATCGGAAAGCTCGAGGAGAATGTCGCCTCCCGGGTGAACAGCGGGATGGGTCGCATAGGGCGCACCGGGTGCGACCGCCCTGACGATGGCTAGGCTCCAGAACAGAGATCCGAGATCGTTCACTGTGCAACCGATCAGCCCGAAGGTCGCACCCGGACGGAAGGACGCGATGCGCTTGTGCGGTCCGCCGGACCGCTCGGCGGCGACCCGCCCGAAGCGGAGCTGCTGTTCGAGCCGGCCCTCGATCCAGGTCATCTCGACGTCGGTCAGGCCGCTTGCGGGGAGCCGAACGCCGGCAGGCGGAGACGCCGCCGCCGGCATGAGCGACGGCAAAGCCGATGCCATTCGCCGGCGCATCAGCGGCGCACCGGGCGCAGCGGCGAAATGTGGCCGACGCCGGGATCCGAGGTCGATGTCTTGCGTCCGATCGCCGCCCAGGCGTCGAGGTCGGCGATCGCATAAACGACGCGGCCGCCGAGCTTGTGATAGCGTGGCCCCGTCCCGTAGCAGCGATGCTTCTCGAGCGTCGCCGCCGACAGGCTCAAGTGGACAGCCGCTTCCGGCGTCCGGAGATAGCGGGCGACGACGGGCGTGTGACGATCGGACAATGGGGCCTCCTGCCAAGGACCGGAACCCGGATCAGGGTTCAGGAACGAGGAGGCGTTCTTGGAAAATCACCCGAAGGATTCGGAACGGACAAAACGAAGGTCGTCGGAATGTCCCGATCAGGCCGCGCCGAGAAGCGCGTTGAATCCACCGTCGCGCATGGCAACGGCGGCGCGCTGCCAGCGCGCGATACGGCGGCGCTCGCTCGACGCGTCCCACTCGGCGGCGGAATAGTTGCGCGCCTCGGCGAGCAGTAGCGCTGCCGCCATGTCGCGGGCCGATGCTCCCTCGGTCATGGCGTCGAGAATGCGGAGCCATTGGACCAGGCGCCAGCGCTCCGTCGCCCCCGGGGCGCTGTCAGGTGCCGGACGAGCGCCGCCCGTATCGAGGAGTTCGCGGTGAAGCGCCATGATCATCGAGGCGCGGAGACCGGCCTTTGCATCTGCGGGCGTGAGAAATGCCAGTCGCTCGTTCGCGCAGCAGCGCCGGACCAGCAGACGATAGTGCCGTCCCCCGGCAAGCAGGACGATATGCCAGTCGCGGTACGAGAGCAGCTCTGCGGCAATCTCTGGTCCGTCGACAATCTCGGCGAGGCGCAGCGCGGCAAAGCCCTTGGGCGCCGGGCGTGCGATCGTGACGAAGGCGCAGGCCTGCGGCCGCCACAGGGCGGGCGCGGCCGCGGCCGGAAGATCAGGATCGAAGGCGAAAGACCAACCCCCAGCGGCTGGCGAGCCGCCGAAAGAGCCGCACGCGGTCGGCGCCCGGCGCCGCCGCGGCGGCGGCATAGCCGCCGCGATAGGCGGGGCTTCGCCGCAGGAATTCCTGCGCGAAGTCCGCGCGATCATATCGTTCGAATATTTTCGGAAAATATGGCGACTGCCATCCGACTGCCTGATCCATTCGCACCTCCGACCCGTTTGAGGAGAATAAACCGCCGCTTTCGGCCGACCTTGGCCCGCCAACAGCGGCGTGGTTACCGGCGCATACATCATGGACTTAGCGCAAAAATATCCGAGCTACGCACGCTAAAGCCCTCAAATTGGATATAACATCGCCCGGCCGAGGCCGGGCGATGGGCGCCGCATCAATTGTCGTTGCGGCGGTTCTGGCGGCTCCAGACGAGGTCATATTCGCCCTCGTCGCCCGCGAATAGCTGCGCGAAGATCGGGGCGACGAAGCTCGGGTCGTCGAGCTTGACCGAAAGATAGGGGCGTTTGTCCTGGCTGGTCTTCGACCAGGCGGCGCCGACTTCGGCGTCGCCGACGAAGACGCGATGGCTCGGGGCGTTGCCGCTTGCGTTCTTCTCCGGGACGATGCGGACCGATTTGGCCTGCACCGAAAGCGTGACGATCTCGCCCTGATATTCGCCCGAGACGAGTTGGAAGCTGCCGATCTTGCTCATGATGATGTCCTTTGCTGCATGTCGAGCCGCACCATCGCGGCCTCGATGCGCATCGACGTCCGGCAAGGGATCGCGCCGCAGCCGCCAGGCCCGCAGCAAAGCGGAGGACGGAGGGCAAAGGCTTTCTTGATTCGCGAGGAACGGCGGAACGCCGGGGGAAGAAAGTCGCATGCCCGCCGTTGCGGTCAGCGATCCAGCGTCAGCGTCTTGCCGGCAGATGGCGCAGATCGAGGAGGCCGCGCCGGTTCGGCGTTGCAGCGTAGCGCAGACCGGAGATGGGCGGTCATCCAACCTTCACTGGCGGCGGGCTGTACTCACACGGCGCCTATCGTCGCTTCACGCGGAGAGCCGTCCTGCCTCGCACCGAGGCCGCGCATGGCGGCTGCGGCCGCGGCTAACGCGCCGGCGATTCCGAGCGTCTCGAGCATGGCGCCTTCCGCGAGCCCGAGACCGGCAAACCCCCTCGCCGCCTGGTAGCCTGCGAATCCCGCCGGGATGGCGAAGACAAGCATGACGACGAAGCGATAAAGCGGCGGGAGGAAGGCGCAGAGGGCTCGTCCACATCCGATGACCAGGGCGCCGACGGCCAGTCCGGCGATGATCGGGACCAGATATCCCAAGTCGCGATCGATCAGGTAGAGCGTCGTGCCGATGCCCGCGTAGAGCGGCAGTGCAACCGAGGCCAGCCGGAACATCAGGATGGCAATATAGATGGCAGCCACGGCGCCGAGAATGATCATAAAAGTCATAAGCGTCCTCCCATCGGACGCGCTCTCCACCACCACCACAGCGCAATCTGCTTGCCCGACATAGCAAAATCGCCCCGAGGGTGGAACCGAAACTGGAACCACCGTGGGGCGAGTTTTCTCGAGATTTCAGCGATTGAACGGATCATATTCGCACACGATGCAGGCGGGATCGCCGTCGAACTCGTCGAGCGGCATGACCGAGAAGCCGCTGCCCGTTTCGATCAGGACGATGATGGTCATCATCGTGCGGGCCATGCTCCAGGCGAAGGATTGTGCGGTGGAAAGCGGCATTTCGAGGCTCCTGTCCGGGAGCGGGACCATTCCCGCTCGACAGTCGCCCCGCCGGACGGGGACAGGCCGCTGTCACCGCGGCGCAGCCGCGGCCCAAGCTTGCGCAGGGACCCCATCGGGGTTGACTGTAGGAGGCCGGTCCTCGGCCAAGGGATTAGCGGCATTCGAGAGCGGGATGGATCCGCGGGCTGCGGGAGCATCGGCCTTGCTGTCCTGCCTTTCCGGTGCGAAAGCCAACGCGTCTAGGTGGCGTGGGGCGGACGCGAATGGGTGAAGCAAAGCAGCGTAAGTCCGCATTACGGACAAGGCTCCTCGACCAGGTCGAGGGCTGGACATTTCCGCCAACGGACTGGGAACGCGCGCTCGTCCAGGACGTCATGGCCCTGCCCGCCTATCGTGCTCGGCGGATGCCCGCTAAGGACCTCGCGTGGATGGGCATGCCGGCCAATCATTGTCACGCAAATGTCCGCTGGTATGTCGCCAACGACTATACCAAACAATCGAAGGCCGCTGTCGGCTGGTGGCCTCAGGGGTCCGACCTGGTGTTGCACAGCGTCCTGACTAATGGCGCCGAATATATGTGCATTACGCCCTCTTCGCTCGGAGAAGCCGAGATCGTCTTCATTCCAGACCCCCAGATCGCATGGGTCGAGCATCAGGGGCAATTGGCAGCAAAGCGAAACGGACAAATCATCGGCCTCGGCATTCGCCGCTTTCCCGCGCTGACGATCGCGATGCACGAGATCATGCGGAAAAAGCTCGAAAGCGGGACGGATCCCGATCGAGCGTCTGAATTCAGCGAGAAAGAACGCGATGAACTGATGCGCGTGCATCTTTCCCCGGAGGAATATGCCGCCGTGAGCGAAACCGGCTCCGCCTGACGGCGGAGCCGGTCAACCGATCAGGTGCCGGGGGCGTTCCAGATCAGCACCTTCTTCATCGGATCCTCGCCCGGCGCGTTCGCGACATTGCAGAAGATCTCGCCGAGTTCGGGCGCCGACAGCGACACCGAGATATATTCGGCGCCGGTCGAGCGCGCGGTCTTCGTCCAGCCGCCGCCGAGTTCGAAGCCGTTCCGCCGGCTGACGACGCGGAAGTCGGGCTCGCTTTCCTTCGTCTTGCGGCCGTTCGGAACGATCGCGATCGGCACGGTGACCATGAGGGTCGCAAGCGTGCCCTCGAGGCTGCCGTCGTCCTTGAGGGTCAGATTTCCGATGGTGGTACCCATTTCAAGTCTCCTTGGTTGCTCGGGACCTGTTCCCGATGGCGCCAAAAGGAGGGGCCGTGAGCCGCCGTCACCGAGCGCCCGCGCGAGGGCGAACCCCCAACGGGGGTTGACGGCATTAGGCGAGCCGAGACCCGCAATCAGGCAGCCAATGAGGGAGAGGTCCGCCGAGCGAGGAGACCCATGGGCCTCAGTGGAAATCGTGGCTCCGGATGCGCAGGCCAGGCTCGCGGCTGTCCGGCCCTCCCCCGCTCCGCGCCCCGTCCCCGCGTCCCGGCGCAATGGGAAGTGCGCTGCGCCCTACGCTGCGGAGCAGCGCATCATGATCGGTGATCCGGTCGCAGATGATGTGAATGACCTCGCCTTCTTTCTGGAGCCGTCCTCGCATCGCGATCATCGAGGCCGACATGACCTGGCGCCTGTAGATGTCGAACCGGTCAGGCCAGAGGATACCGTTGGCGATCCCGGTCTCGTCCTCGATCGTGACGAAGAGCACGCCCTTTGCGGAGCCGGGCCGCTGCCGTACGAGGATCACCCCAGCCACCTCGATATTCCGGCCATCGCGGATATAGGCGAGGTCCGCGCAGCGGACCACGCCCATCGCGTCGAGCTCGTCTCGCAGGAAACTCAAAGGATGCGCGCGCAGCGACAGCTGGAGCGTGCGATAATCCTCCACCACCTCACGTCCCTCGGTCATCGGCCGGAGTGCGGTGGCGGGTTCGAGCCCCTCGGGCGAGAAGCCCGCCTCGCGGGCGTCCGCCGCAGCAAACAGCGGCAGCGGCGCCTCCCCCAGCCCCCGCACCTTCCAGAGCCCCTGCCGCCTGTCCTCGGCGAGGCAGGCAAAGCCGTCGGCTTCGGCGATCCTTTCGATCGCGGCGCGCGGCACCCCCGCGCGGCGCCACACATCCTCGACGCAATCATAGGGCACATCGCCCCGCGCCCCCACGATCGCGGCGCCATGAACATTGGCGAGCGAGCGGACTTGGCGAAAACCGAGGCGGACCGCGAGATAGCGCCCACCGCTTTCCTCCAGCGTGCAATCCCAATGGCTGTCGTTGATCGAGACCGGGCGCACCTCGACGCCGTGATTCCGCGCATCGCGCACGATTTGCGCGGGCGCATAGAAGCCCATCGGCTGCGCATTGAGCAAAGCGGCGCAGAAGACATCGGGATGATGATGCTTCATCCAGCAGGAGGCGTAAGCGATCTTCGCGAACGAGGCCGCATGGCTTTCGGGAAAGCCATAGGAGCCGAAGCCCTCGATCTGCTTGAAGGTGCGCTCCGCAAAATCCTTGGGATAGCCGCGCTCGACCATGCCGCCGACGAGCTTGTCGTAGAAATGCGACACGCCTCCCGTCAGCTTGAAGGTCGCCATCGCGCGGCGAAGCTGGTCGGCCTCGGCCGGCGTGAAGCCGGCGCCGACGATCGCAACCTTCATCGCCTGCTCCTGAAACAAAGGCACGCCCAAGGTCTTCTCAAGCACGGTGCGCAGCTCGGGCTTGGGATATTCGGGCTTTTCCTTGCCTTCGCGCCGGCGAAGATAGGGATGCACCATGTCGCCCTGGATCGGACCAGGCCGGACGATCGCGACCTCGATCACGAGGTCGTAGAAACATTTCGGCTTGATCCGCGGCAGCATCGACATCTGCGCGCGGCTCTCGATCTGGAAAACCCCGAGCGTATCGGCCTTCTGGATCATGCCATAGACGGCGGGATCGTCGTCCTGCAGATCGGCCATGCCGACATCGATCCCCTTAAGGTCACGAAGCAGGTTGAACGCCCGGTTCATGCAGCCGAGCATCCCGAGGCCGAGGACATCGACCTTCATGAACTTGAGGACGTCGATATCGTCCTTGTCCCATTCGATGATCTGCCGGTCTTCCATGCGCGCCGGCTCGATCGGCACGAGATCGTCGAGCCGCTCCTCGGTCAGCACGAAGCCGCCGGGATGCTGCGACAAGTGCCGCGGGGTTCCAATGAGTTGGCGCGCAAGATCGAGACAGAGTCTCAGCCGATAATCATCGGCATTGAGATTGAGCTCGGCGATCCGCTCCTCGGGGATGCCGTCCATCGACCAGCCCCAGACAAGCCCCGTGAGCATCTTGGTGAGATCGCGCGGCAAGCCCAGCGCCTTTCCGACCTCGGCGACCGCGCCTCGTGTGCGGTAACGCGTGACCACGGCAGTGAGCGCGGAGCGATGGCGGCCGTAGGTCTCGTAGATCCACTGGATGATTTCCTCGCGCCGCTCATGCTCGAAGTCGACGTCGATGTCGGGCGGCTCCTTGCGCTCGCCCGACACGAAGCGCTCGAAGAGCAGCTCGTGGCGGATCGGGTCGATCGACGTGACGCCGAGCAGAAAGCACACGCAGCTATTCGCCGCCGACCCGCGGCCTTGGCACAGGATGCCGCGGCGCCGGCTCTCGGCGACGATCGAGTTTACCGTCAGAAAATAGGGCGCGTAATCGAGTTCTCCGATCAATCGCAGCTCGTGATCGATCTGCTGCCGGTAGGCAGGCGGAACGCCGCCGGGAAACATGCGCGACGCGCCTTCCTCCGTCAGCGCGGCCAGCGCCTCCTGCGCCGTTCGTCCCGCCATCACCTGCTCATAGGGATATTGGTAGCGGATCTCGCCGAGATCGAAGCGGCATAGCGCCGCGATATCCGCGGTCGCCGCAATCGCATCGGGAAAGAGCGCGAAGCGCCTTTCCATCTCGGCCGGGCTCTTCAGCGCCCGGTCCATGAACCGCTCGCGCTTGAACCCCAGCGCGTCGATGGTGGTCTTCTCGCGGATTGCGGTCAGTACGTCCTGCAGCGGGCGGCGGTCGGGCGCGTGATAAAGAATGTCGCCGAGCGCGACGCTGCGTGCGCCGAGACCGCGCGCCAGCGCGTCGAGGGCGGAAAGCCGCGCGAAATCGCCGGGACGGCGCCGCAGCGTGAGCGCCAGAAATGCGCGCGAGCTGAAGGCGTCGCGCAATTCCGCGAGATCGAGCCGCGTCCGTTCGTCGGCCGCATCGGGCAGGAGGATCGCGACGAGGCCGTCGGCCGAGGCCGCGATATCCGGCCAGTCGAGCCAGCATTGGCCCTTGCCGCCGCGCGCCTTGCCCAGCGAGAGCAGCCGCGTCAGCCGCGACCAGGCCGCGCGATTGGTCGGATAGAGAAGGATCGAGCGGCCATCGCGAAGATCGACGCGCGTCCCGGCGATCAGCCGGACGCCGGTCGTCTCCTGCCCCGACAGGCCGCGGACCATGCCGGCGACGCTGCCCCGGTCGCAAAGCCCGAGGGCCGAATGGCCGAGGTGCGCGGCGGCCGCGAACAGCTCTTCCGGCGAAGAGGCCCCCCGCAGGAAGGAAAAATGGCTCGTGGCATAGAGTTCGACATATGTCGTCGCGGACGCGCTCATCCGAAGACGCCGTGCATGTACCAGCTCAGATCGCCCGTGTTGCCGGTGATCGCGTCGCCGCGGCGGAAGAGCCAGAAGCGCTCGCCGCTTTCCGCCTCGACCCGGAAATAGTCGCGCACCGCCCACATCTCGCCGGGGCGGCGCCACCATTCGCCATGGATGCGCTCGGGTCCGTCGCCCGCGACCACCGCATAGCTCCGCCCGCGCCACGCGAAGCGGCGCGGCGGATGGTCGGGCAGCAGCGCGACGACGCCCGACAGGGCTTCGGGCCGCGCAAGCATGCGAATGGGCCGCGCCCACGCCGGCCAGCCGTCAGGCTTGGTCAGGGGGCCGGCGCGCGTGATCGCGCGCTCAGGCACATCGCTTTCAAGCGCGCCCAAGCGGAACAGCGCGCCTTCTCCGCCACGGCCCGCCAGCGCATCGACGAGCGGAGCGAGGTCGGGCGCTTGGCGTGACGTGTCGAGCGCGGTGCCGATCGTCTCGGGCGCCAGACTTTCGACCTGCGGCGCGGTCAGGACCATAGCCTCGATCCCGAGCCCCGGCTCGATCCGGTCGACCCGGAGCTTGAACAGGCGCAGCAGATGCTTCGCATCGCGCGTCGCGCGCGCCGTCCCCACGGTGACGAGCTGCTCGCCCATATCGAGCCGGTCGCAGCGGAGCACGAGGCTGCGCGCGCCAAGTCCGCGCTCGCGAAGCGCAGGCACCAGGTCGTCCAGAAGGTCGGAAATCACCTGTTCGATCGCCTCGGCCGTCCCGATCGGCTCAAGCAGCGAGCGCCGCGCTTCGGGCATCTCGAACGGGACGACGGGGATGATCGGCTCGGGCACGAACCCGCGCGCCTGGTCGAGACGCTCGACCGCCGCGCGCCCGAGCCGCCGGGCCAGGGGCCCGCGCGGCATCGGGTAGAGATCGGCGATCCGCTCGATCCCGAACCGCGCGGCCGCGGCGAGCGCCTCCGGCGCCAGCCGGAGCGCCGCGAGCGGCAAAGGCGCCAGCGCCTCACCCTCTCTGCCTTCCGGCAAGATGAGAGACGTCGCGGGCCCGTAGCGCGCGAGTGCGTAAGCGGAGCCGGGCGTCCCGGCGATCGCGACACGCGCGGTAAAGCCGAGCCGCTTCAGAAAGCAGAGCAGCCGCGCCGCGAAGCGCTCCTCGCCACCGAAGAGATGCGTCGTCCCCGACAGGTCGAGCCATAGCCCGTCGCTGCCCGATACCGCTGCGGTCGGCGTCCAATAGCGGGCGGCGTGGAGCGCAAGGCGATCCAGCCAGCCGCGATCGCCGACGGGATCGGCATCGAGCACCTCAAGATCGGACACGAGCGCCCGCGCATGGGCCGCGGCCATACCGGGTGCGAGCCCGAGATCGAGCGCATGCGGACAGGTGGCCGTGACAATGTCGCGCTGGCCGGTCCGCGCGACAAGAATCGTCGGCTTCGCTGCCCATGGGGCCATATCGACAGCGACACCCGCGCCCGCGCCTCCGCCATCGTCGGCACGAAGCGTGCGAAACACCGGGGCGGCTGCTTCGCTGCGCCGTCCCAGCTCGCGCATCGTCGGTCGCTGGTGTGCGGGCAACGCATCGACCGCCGACTGATCGGGTCGCGCCCGCGCCGATGCATCCTGTGCCCAGCGCGCGCCGGGGCGCCAGCCACCGCCGCGCGGCACCGAGCAGGTACCGGGATTGTCGTCGATCGGCTCGGGAAAGCGTGGAGCAGCTCGCGCCGGTTCAGGCGGCGTGTCTTGCCGCCCCGCCCGTCGCAATCGCTCTATCGGCAGTTGCGGCAGGAAGAGCGAGGCGACCCTGGTCATCGCACGCCTCCAGTTCGAGGGAGAAAGGCGGCCCGCCGCGCTGGCGGACAAGCTCGACGCTCCATCGCCCGCGTCCGACGCCCGGCGACGCTATACGCCCCGACGACAAAGTACCGATGCGCCAGCGGGTCATGGCGAGCGAGGGATCGGCAAGCGGGCATTGGCCGTATCGCCGATATCGCCGGTAGAGCAGCATCGGCGTATGCCCTTCGGAAGCGGCAAGCTGAAGCCGGCGCGTCGCCGTCTGGTCGGCCGCTTTCACCTCGGCGACGACACAGGCGAGCGAGCCGTCGCGCAGCGCATCCTCGCACATAGCGAGCAATTCCTTGTCGGTCCGGCCCTGCGCATAGAGAATGCGGTCCGGCCCCAACCCCGCCTGTTCGAGACCGGGGGCATAGAGATCGAAACGCGTCAGCGCCCAGAGGGCGGCGACACCGGGCGCGGCGGCGAAGCGCGCGGCGATCCCCGCGGTAAACAGTGTCGCCGCTGCGTCATCGCTCCAGCTTGCCGATGCGCCCGCAAACTCGTGCAAGCCCGCGCCGTCGAGCCCGCCGCCGCTCAGCAGATGATCGAGCGGGCCGATCCCGAACGGCAGCACCGGCCCGCGTGCGGCCGCGACGCGCGCGACCGCCTCACGAAGCGTCGCGAGCTGGTCGGCACTCGGCCGGAGCGAAGAAATGGGCGTAGCGCTCATGATGATACCGACTCAAATGTTCCCTATATGTTCTACTTGCGAGAAACATTCGTCAAGGCAGCTCCCGCACGGTCGTGTTGATCGTTTGTCACTGCATTGAGATTCGGGGATAATTGACCCGATCAGGATGAGGTATTTCCGGGTTCGCAGGGGTGCGCGATCGAAAACTCGAGCGAATATCGTCCTGTAGGATTCGGTTCCTCGGCTTCGATCCGAAAGCGATACCCGTTCCAATCGAGCGAGGCGCCATCGGCCTCCGGATCAAGCTCATCGCGGAACGCAGAACGGGCCTCCGCGCCGACCGCACGATCCATCAAAATGGTGACAAGTTCTGCAAAGCGCTCCTCGTCCCTTTCGCGATTGTCATTCCCCCATATCCAGAGTTCTAGGGTGAGCAGCGTCGCTCGCGCCTCGTCGCCCTCGACATAATAGGTGGCGTAATTGGCCAGCGGACCATCGCCGAACTTGTGCGTGACGCTCGCGCGGTACCGGTCGGAATACCAGAGATAGGGCGTCGGCGGAAATCCTTCTGACACGAGGAATTCCAAGGCAACGTATGGCGACCAGCCGTCTGTCAGGTCGACGGCTGGTCGTCGCAACGCATTGTCCCGCTCCCGCATAGCCTGGGCGATCGCCTGCACGACACCCAGCCGATCGGAAGGACGCCGCTGGGCGACGATATGGCGCCAGCGTTTCAGGAGATCGAGGTCGGTACGAAAGGCGAAAAGCGCGCGACCCCGAGCAAAGCGCGCAAGCCCCTTGTCGGGCAGGGCATATGCGATGTTCGTGAAGTTGCGGTCATAGACGAGGAAAATCGAGAGGGCATACAGAAAGGGCAGGAAAAGCAGTGACAGAAGGATCGGAACGAGCAGTTCGCTCAGATTCTTGCGCAGGTCAAACTTCGCCCATTCGAGCCAGGTTGCGTGAATGCTGTACGCGAGAATGGCGATGCCTGCGACCACGAGGAGTGCGCCGAGGCAGCTCGAGGCGGGCTTGTGCGCGGGATCACGAAGACCGACCTGATGCATGAGGGACACGAAGGACATGACCGGGACGAAGAGCATCTCGGCTGGCAGGCTGAAGCTTTCGAGGCCGCCGATGAAAACGAGGAGGCCCGTCAGTCCGAGTGTATCGCCGATCGTCCGCCCAAAGTAGGTCTTATCCTCATCGATCCTGTTGGCATCGATGAGTGTTACGAAGACGAACGTGATCGACCAGAAGATCGTCGATTTCAGATTGTCGGCAGTCCATATGCCCCACCAAGAGAGAAACGCGATACATGCGCCTACATATAGGGCTGCCACGCCGTAGATCAGGAGAATTTGGCGCTGAACAAAAGCTCTTAGCAGTCCCCGAAAGGCGATCCTAACCGAGGCATGGCGGAAGACGGCGACTGCGAGGATCGCCAGCCAGATCAGCGTTGCGATTTCGCGATTGTTCAATTCCATCGCGCCGGCCAATCTTCTTTCGCGTCAGTCTTTGCCCGCGGAGCGGAGCAAGGCGAGGCTACGATCATCACGTTCGCCCGCGAACCATCGGTTCAGCGCGGCCGCCAAGAGCGAATTGTCAGAGGCTGCCTCGAACAGAGTAAGCGACGAGCGGAGCTTGATGCTGTCGACTTCTCCAAACACCGCCACCGGGTCACTGCCGGTAAGATCCTGCAACGCCTCGACGCATTCGAGATAGCGCGCGCCGAGAAGCGGATGGGCGAGATAGGCACGCGCTTCCTCTATGCCTCCGAGGCCGTAGAGCTGCGCCACCGCGCTGCGCCCGAGGCCGGCAAGCTGGGGAAAGACGAACCACATCCAGTGCGTGCGCTTGCGCCCGCGCCGGATTTCATCGAGTGCGCGCGGATAGACTTGCTCTTGCGCCTTGACGAAGATGTCGAGCCCTTCGGCGTCGGTCATGGTCATAGCGCCAGCGCTCCTTGGGCCGGCGGCTTGCCGTAGACCTGGGTGACCTCGAGCATGCTGGCCGGCAGCCATTGCAGAATATCCTCGGCGGGGGCCCGCGGGTCCAGCCAGGCCACCCATTTGTCGCGCGGCAGCGGAATGATCTGGCGGTGATGATAGGGCGCGATGTCCGGCCCAGCGTCCATGGTCAGCAGGCTGAAGGCCTCTCCGACATGCGCATCGCGCCAGATGCCCGCCATGCAGAACCAGCGATGATCCTTCAACGTGAAGAGCCATTTATCGAGGCGCTTCTGCGACGGATCGGTGGGGTCGGTGAACTCGTAGAAGCCATCGCAAAGTACAAGGCAACGCTGCGTCCCGAGATCGCGGCCCTCCGAACGGACATTATAGACCGGCTTCCCGCCTTGCCCCGGCCAGCTCCACCGCCGGTTGACCAGCTCGCCGACGGCGTCGCCATCGCTCGCCTTCACGATCGGCGCCATATCGGTGATTCGCACATCCTCGCGCGCCGGCACGTTCGGCGCGCCCTCGGGCATCTTGATCTTGATCTGGAGATCGTCGAAGTCTTCCATGATCGAAGCAACGTCGACTTCAAGCTTGTAATCGTTACACATTGCCCTGCAGCCCCTGATGCTTGCGACTCACGGTCGTTCCCATTATGTTCCAACCATGAGCACGGCGCCAACCCCTTTCGATCCCGATGCCCCGGACGGCGGTCGCCGTGCGCTCATAAGACGCAATCCCGACGACGAAAGCGAGATCGAAATGGTCGAGGCTGTCTGGGGAAGCGACCCGCGCTTTTCCGACGGCATCAACTACCGCTTTGCGCGCTCCGAGGGCCGCGCCTTCCCGAAGCGCCGCTGCCTGATCCCCGCGTCCGAGTTCCGCATGGGCACCGGCGACCGCCGCTACCGGGTAACGCTCGACAGCGGCAATTTCTTCTACCTTGCGGGCGTATGGGATCCCCCGCTCGCCGACTGGCCCCTCTCCTACCGTATCCTCACGATCCCGGCCGGCGCCGATGTCATCCCCTATCAGCAGCGCCACGGCGTCATCATCCATCGCCGCGACGTGATACATTGGCTTGATGCTACACTCCCCAACGAGGTGCTGTTCGAGGAGCCCCCGCGCCACACATTCATCGTCGAGCCGCTGCGCGCTCAGACTGAATTGCCGCTGTGATGTCCAAGGGCGCTGGCCGTTAAGCTTCTGCCTAACGGTCGGTCCGTCGGTAGCCGTTGAGAGGCCGCCTCTTTTCGGACGGCATGCTGAGATCCGTTCGGACGAAGAAACTCGCGTCATGATAGCTGAACAACCGGGGGGACAAGGGAAATAGGCCAAGTTCCTTCCCGAGCATCTCCGGCGACATTACACGAGCCTTCAGACGGCTGACGGCGGCGCTGCGCGCCTGAGCCTCGACGGTCCGGATGAACTTGAAATCCATCGTCAAGAAAGCATGGATTCCGAATTTGTCGGCGGTGTAAAGGTGCCACGCATCCTGACTGTTGGCCTGACCCAACGTCCTTACCAACTCGTCGAAGGCTTCGTCCTGGCGATGGCGATCAATGCGGGCTCGCTGCTGCTCTTCGGCCGACGGCAGCCGCATCCAACTCGGGCCGAGATGCGGAAAGACATGCCCATCGACGCTCTCGATCTGAAGCCGGGCGAAAAGGCTATGATCGAAATAGCCATAGCCCCGATAGCGGCCGGCAGGCTGCCGAAACTGCTCGTCCTGCAGCTCGGCAGAAGTCAGAAGCTCGACGAAACCGTTACGGCACAACTGCGCGATCCCAGCAAGAAAGCGAACATTCCGATGCTCACGACCATCCGTATCGTCATCGTGAACAGGAACGCGCGCCGAATAACCCGTGTCGATCTCGTGCGGCCCCCACTTGCTCTTGCCAGTCGATATCCACGCGGTCTCGTGTGTCACCGCGTGATAGAGCACCGTGTTGTCGACGAGCAGCCGCATTGGCTGCATCCCCCCAAGCGTCTGTCGTGCCTGATATGTGGACGCCCACGCCAGCCAATCGGCGATAGGCGGCATAAAACGGAACCGTAGCCGCTCCTTGAAGTTTTCAACGCGCTGAGCGAGGCTCGGCACCGCAGTAGCTCCCTCCTGTTCTTACACTCATGTGTCGTTTCATTCCCGACCATTCAAGTCGGTGCGTCACGCCAAAGCGGCAGCGCTGCGGAGCAGTGCCGGCCCGAAGGGCCCGAGCAATCGCGCTCTTGGCGAGCCCGCAGCGGCACGGCGTGTGCGCAGACGGAAGGGTAGGTCTTGGCGTAGCCAGGACCGTGGCAGCGCGTCAGCGCTGTCCACCCGCTCCGGGTGCGTGCGCCCGCGCCGCAAGGAGAGCGAGCCCAAGTGCGCTCGCGCGGCCAGAACAATGTCGCGACCCCTGGCCGGAGCTCAGCGAGGCCAGAGCGCGCTCATCAACTGCCGCGCTCGACATGCCGCCACGCGGCCGTCCCGCCGGCCAAGCCGGC
>NZ_JADKYM010000002.1 GCF_015475875.1 Sphingopyxis solisilvae
GCGCCCGATATGTCGGCGGCCGCGCGCGCCGAATCGGGGTTGAGCGCGCGGCCCGCCCCAAACCAGCCGCCGGTGTCGAATGCCGCCCCCGCCAAGCCGCGCGTTGCCGCCGCGACGGCCGAGCCGGGCAAGCGGCCTTGGGCAACCGGGCCGAAAGACCGGCCAGCCCTGAAATCGGATACCGCGTCAGCGCCCGCGCGCATCCCCGGCCGGGCGCCGCCGCAAAGCGGCGGTCGCAAAAAAATCGTCACCGGCAAATGGTGGGATGCCAAAGGGCCGCGCACGATCGAGCTTGGCCCGAAGGGACAGCAGGCGCTGAGCGGCGGTTTTCTGATGCTGTTTGCCGTCGCGTTTGTCGCAGCGATCGTCGCGCTGATCATTCAGCCTTTGCTGCTGTTTGTCGGCGCCTTCCTGCTGTTCCGTTTCGGCAGCAATATTCTGGGGCCGCTGGGCGCGGGGATTATCGACAAGGCGATTGCGGAAAGGGATTAGCCGATCCTCCCTGTCGCATGGCGACGGGGAGGGGGACCGTTCGCGAAGCAAATGGTGGAGGGGCCGCGACGCCGCGTCATAGCCCCTCCGTCAGCGCTTCGCGCTGCCACCTCCCCATGGCTACGCCACAGGGAGGATAGACACCGTTTACGCGTCCACCAAAGCCGGATAGTCGATGTAACCCTCGGCGCCCGGCGAATACCAGGTCTGCGGATTGTCCTGCGACCAGGCGGCGCCGCTCCGGATGCGTTCGACGAGATCGGGATTGGCAATGAAGGGCCGGCCAAAGGAGATGGCGTCGGCCACACCGCTCGCCAGCGCCGCCTCGGCCTTCGCCACATCATAGTCGCTGTTGAGCACCAGCGGCCCCTTGAACGCCTGACGAATTGCGGGCGACTGCTTCGGCACCTCGGTATTCCCGAACGTCCCGTCGGGGCCGGGTTCGCGCAGTTCAAGGAAACCGATGCCGAGCGCGTCCAGCGCCGCGGCTGCCGCCGGGAACAGCTTCTCCGGCGCGCTGTCGTCGACGCCCTGCGTTTCGCCGTTCGGCGACAGGCGCACCGACACCCGGTCGGCGCCCCAGACGCCGGTCAGCGCTTCGGTGACTTCGCGCAGCAGGCGGATGCGGTTTTCGACCGGTCCGCCATAATCATCGTCGCGCAGGTTCGAATTGTCGCGCAAAAACTGGTCGATCAGATAGCCGTTGGCGCCGTGCAGCTGCACCCCGTCGAACCCCGCCTTTTTGGCATTTTCGGCGGCATGGACATAATCGGCGATCACGCGGGGGATCTCGTTCTGTTCCAGCGGACGCGCGACTTCCAGATCGCGACGGCCGACCGGCGTATGAGCGCGGCCCGCGCCGACGGTGGCCGATGCCGACACCGGCGGCTTGCCGTCGTTGAACACCGAATGGACGAGGCGGCCCATGTGCCACAGCTGCGCGATGATCCGCCCGCCCGCGGCATGGACGGCATCGGTCACCGGCTTCCAGCCTTCGACCTGCGCATCGGTCCACAGCCCGGGGGCCGACGGCCAGCCGAGCCCTTCCTGCGAAATGCCGGTCGCTTCCGAAATGATCAGGCCCGCCGCGGCGCGCTGGCGATAATATTCGACCGCCAGCTCGTTGGGGACGAAACCGGGCCCGGCGCGGCCGCGGGTGAGCGGCGCCATGATGATGCGGTTCGGTGCCTCGATGGCGCCCAGCTTGATCGGGTCGAAAAGCGATACGGCCATAAATCCTCCACGTTCCAAATTTCCGGCGACGACCGGTCGGGGCGTCGCTATGGCCCGCAAAGCTATGGTCGCCGCGGTGCCTGCACAATGGTCAGTATCAAAAGAAAATCTAAATGACAGCCAAGATCGAAAGCCTCGACGAGAAAGACGGTGCGGCGACGGTCGCGGGACGCTGGGCGTTTCTGGCGTTGCTCGCGGGAAATATTTCGCTGTCGGTCGGCGCGCTGTTTGTCCGGCTGGCCGACACCGGCCCGACCGCCTCGGCCTTCTGGCGCATGGCGATCGCGCTGCCCTTTCTGCTTGCGCTGGCATGGCGCGAGAGCGGCGGGCGGATGCCGCCCCGCAATGCCATCGTCGTGGCCGGCGCTGCGGGCATTTTTTTCGCGCTCGATCTCGTCGCCTGGCATATCGGCATCCTCCAGACCAAGGTCGCCAACGCGACCTTGTTCGGAAATTGCGCCAGCCTGCTGCTGGTCATCTGGGGCATTTTCCTCGCGCGCCGTTGGCCGCGCGGGTGGCAGGCGCTGGCGATCCTGCTCGCCTTTGCCGGATCGGCGCTCTTGATGGGGCAAAGTTACGAACTGTCGCCCGCCTATCTGGTCGGCGACCTGCTCAGCCTGCTCGCAGGGGTGCTCTACACCGCCTATGTCATCCTGATGCAGCGCGTGCGCGGCACGCTCGAACCCTGGACCGCGCTCGCCATTTCGTCGGTCGTCTGTGTCCCGATCCTGCTCGCCACCGCGATGGGGCTGGGCGAGACGATCATGCCGCAAAACTGGACGCCGCTGATCCTGCTGGCGCTGACCAGCCAGCTCATCGGCCAAGGATTGATGACCTGGTCGCTGCCGCGCTTCTCGCCGCTCGTCATCGGGCTGACCTTGCTCGTCCAGCCGGCGGTCGCCGCGCTCGCCGGCTGGCTGGCGTTCGGCGAGCTGCTGGGACCCCTCGACATTTTCGGCGGGATGATGGTCGGCGCCGCGCTCGTGCTGATCCGGTTGCCGAACCGCCGCGCGGCGCCTATCTAGAGCCTATGGCCTCGATCCTTCCTGCCGATCCGACCCTTGACGAGATCCGCGCCGCGCTCGCGCCGCTGGTCGCGCAGTCGGCGGCGTTCGACGGCTTCGGCGCCGCGGCGCTCGCCGACGCGGCGCGCCGCGTTGCGATTGATTCCGACGTCGCCCGGCTTGCCTTTCCCGGCGGCGGGCGCGACATGGTCGATGCCTGGTTCGCCGACATCGACGCGCGCATGGCGGCGAAGTGGCCCGCCGACAAACTGGCGGCGCTCAAGATCCGCGAACGCATCACGACGCTGGTCGAAACGCGCATCGACCTGCTCTCCCCCGACCGCGAATCGCTGCGCCGCGCGCTCGCGCTGCTCGCGCTGCCCACCAATGTGCCGTTCGCGGCCAAGCTCGGCTGGCGCAGCGCCGATGCGATGTGGCGGCTCGCGGGCGACACCGCGACCGACTATAACCACTACAGCAAACGCGCGATCCTCGGCGCCGTCTATGCCTCCACAATGGCGGTGTTCCTGAACGACGAGAGCGCGGGTTTTGCCGACACCCGCGCCTTCCTCGCGCGCCGGATCGACCAGGTGATGCGCTTCGAAAGCTGGAAATATCGCCGCGCCTCGCGCAGCACCGAACGCCCGAGCCTTGCCCGCTTCATCGGGCGGCTGCGCTATCCGGGGCGCTAGCGAGCCGCGATAAAGCGCTGGCGCTCGACCAGCGTTATTGATAATCGCTCGCAAATGAACCCCAGGCTCGATTCTGCGCCGCTCGGCGTCGCCGTCCGCATTTCCCGTATCGATTGGGACGCCATGTCGCAGGACGAGGGGCGGCGGCTGCGCGAATTCGGGTTGATGGAGGGGATCGAAGTGACCCCGCTGCACCGCGGCAGCCTGTTCTCGCGTGACCCGCTGGCGCTGTCGGTCGGGCGGATGCAAGTGATCATCCGCGCGCGGCAGGCGGCGATGATCGAAGTGGCGCCGACCGCGCCATGACCGCTGCCATCCCGACGATCGCGCTGGTCGGCAATCCCAATGCCGGCAAATCGAGCCTGTTCAACGCGCTGACCGGCGCGCGGCAAAAGATCGCCAATTATCCCGGCGTCACCGTCGAACGCAAGGCGGGGCACGCCAGCTTTGCCGATGGGCGCCCCATGTCGCTGGTCGACCTGCCCGGCAGTTACAGCCTGACTCCGGCCAGTCCCGACGAGGCGGTGACGCGCGATGTGCTGCTGGGAAGGCAGGCGGGCGAGCGGCAGCCCGACGCGCTGGTCGTCGTCGTCGACGCCGCCAATCTCGACAATCATCTGTGCTTTGCGCTCGAACTGATCGCGCTCGGGCGGCCGACGGTGGTCGCGCTCAACATGCTCGACCTTGCGACACGCGACGGGCTGACGCTCGACCCGGCGATCCTGTCGCGCGAGCTCGGCGTGCCGGTGGTGCCGACCGTCGCGGTGCGCAAGCGCGGGCTGGCCGACCTGCTCGCCGCGGTCGACGGCGCGATCCTGTCGCACCAGACGCAGGCGAGTGCGCCGTCCGCCCCGCCGCCCTCCGACGCCGCGCTGCACCAGCGCGCCCGCGCAATCGCACGCGCCGCGACCGTATCCGAAACCCCGGTGCGCCGCTGGACCGGGCGCGTCGATGCGATCGTGCTGCATCCGGTCGCAGGTTTCCTGATCCTGCTCGCGCTAATGTTCGTGATGTTCCAGGGGGTCTATGCCTGGTCCGAGGCGCCGATCGGCTGGATCGAGGGCGGCATCGCCGCCTTGCAGGGCGCGGTCGATGCCGCGTTGCCCGATGGCTTCCTGCGCGGACTGATCATCGAGGGGATTCTCGGCGGGGTCGGGTCGGTGATCGTCTTCCTGCCGCAGATCCTGATCCTGTTCCTCTTCATCCTGTTGCTCGAGGCGACGGGCTATATGACCCGCGCCGCCTTTCTGATGGACGGCATCATGGCCAAGGTCGGGCTGTCGGGGCGCGGCTTCATCCCTTTGCTGTCCAGCTTCGCCTGCGCGGTCCCCGGGATCATGGCGACACGCGCGATTCCCGATGCGAAGGATCGGCTGACGACGATCCTGATCGCGCCGCTGATGACCTGTTCGGCGCGGCTGCCCGTCTACACGCTGATCATCGGCGCCTTCATCCCGAACAGCAACGTCGGCGGCTCGCCGGTCGGGTTGCAGGGGCTGGTGCTGTTCGGCCTCTATCTGTCCGGCATCGTCGGGGCGCTCGTCGTCGCGCTGGTGCTGCGCCGCACCGTCGCCAAAGGCACCGCGGCGGGCTTCATGATGGAAATGCCGCGCTATCAATGGCCGCGGCTGCGCGATGTCGCCATCGCGCTGTGGCAGCGCGCGTGGATTTTCCTCCGCCGCGCCGGGACGATCATCTTTGTCACCACGATCGCGCTATGGCTGCTGCTCAGCTACCCCACGGTGCCGACCGACAGCAGCGAGAGCCAAGTCGATTACAGCGTCGCCGGCCGCATCGCGAGCGGGCTGGAGGTCGTCGTCGCGCCGATCGGGTTCAACCATGACATCGCGCTCGCGCTGATCCCCGCGATGGCGGCACGCGAGGTGGCGGTGTCGGCGCTCGCCACCGCCAATGCGATCGAGGCGGGCGATGACGAGGAGGCGATGGCGCAATCGCTCAGCGAGCGCTTGCAGGGCCGCTGGAGCATCGCCACGGCGCTCGCTTTTCTGGCGTGGTTCGTGTTCGCACCGCAATGCATTTCCACCATCGCGATCACCAAGCGCGAGACCAACGGGTGGAAATGGCCGCTGTTCATGGTTGGCTATTTGTTCGCGCTCGCCTATGCCGCAGCAGGTATCACCTACTGGACAGCCGTTGCCTTTGGACTAGGCTGATCCTTCCAACATTCAAGCGGAGCGGAGCGGCATGGCTGGCAGCGTCAACAAGGTAATTTTGATCGGCAATCTGGGCGCCGACCCCGAAATCAAGTCGTTCCAGAACGGCGGCAAGATCGCCAACATCCGCATCGCGACCTCCGAACAGTGGAAGGACCGCATGACCGGCGAGCGCAAGGAGCGCACCGAATGGCATAATGTCGTGATCAACGGCGAAGGGCTGGTCGGGGTGGTCGAACGCTATCTGAAAAAAGGCTCGAAGGTCTATATCGAAGGCTCGCTGCGCACCCGCAAATGGCAGGACCGCGACGGCAACGACAAATATACGACTGAAGTGGTGATCGCGGGCATGGGCGGCAATCTGACCATGCTCGACGGCGCGCCCGGCGGCGGCTCGCGCGGCGGTGGCGGCGAGGATAGCTGGGGCGGCGGCGGGTCGAGCGGTGGCTCGGGCGGCGGCTGGAACCAGGGCGGCAGCTCCGGCGGATCGTCCGGCGGCGGTAGCGGCGGCGGACGCCCGCCGTTCGACGACGATCTGGACGACGACGTCCCGTTCTGACGAGTAACTGACACGATGCTGAGCGAACAGATCACCGCCGCGGACGTTGCGCGCGGCGTGTGCCGTCTGTTCGCGCAGGCGGGGCTGGTCGCAATCCCCGAAGTGCCGTTGCCCAACGGGCGGCGCACCGACCTGACCGCGATCGATGCCAAGGGCAACATCACGATCGTCGAGATCAAGGTCAGCCGCGCCGACCTCATCGGCGACGGCAAATGGCCCGACTATTGCGACTGGTGCGACCGTTTTTACTGGGCACTGGCGTCGGGGCTCGACCCGGCGATCCTCGACACCCCCGATTATCGCCCCGAAACCTCGGGCCTGATCATCGCGGACCGCTATGGTGCCGCGGTCGTGCGCGAAGCCGCAAGTTGCAACCTCGCCCCGGCGCGGCGCAAATCCGAACTGCTGCGCATCGGCCGCATCGCGATGCGGCGGTCGATGGTGGCGATGGACCCTGAGATCGCGGTGGGCTGGGGCGAAGGCTGAGGCCGTCAGCGTCGCGCAGGAAAATGTTCTCACGCAAAGGCGCGAAGGCGCAAAGAAAAAGAAATCTCACACAAAGACACAAAGATGGCGTGATTTTCCGCGGCCGTCGCTTGTCGCCGCAGGCGACCATCAAAATGGCGCTTCGCGTGGTTTGCGCGCGACGGTGTTCGAGAAGACCACCATCTTTGTGTCTTTGTGTGAGATTATCGAAAGGCCCGCCGCGCTGACTTTTTCTTCTTCGCGCCTTTGCGCCTTTGCGTGAGACATTCTCACAACCGACCTCTGAAGCCCGCCTATCCCCGCGCCTGCATCCGCGCCAGATAGCGCGCGAGGATGTCGATCTCCAGATTGACCAACCGCCCCGCCGCCGCTTCGTCGAGCGTCGTCATCGCCTGCGTATGCGGGATGATGTTCAGCGTGAAATGCGCGCTGCCGTCGGGCTGGTCGGTGACCTCGTTCACCGTCAGCGACACCCCGTCGACGGTGATCGATCCCTTCGGCGCGATATGCGCCGCCAGCGCAGCGGGCGCCGCGACGGTGACTGTCACGCTGTCGCCAACCGGCACGACCGACACGATGGTCCCGACGGCATCGACATGGCCGGTGACGATATGCCCGCCAAGTTCATCGCCAACCTTGAGCGCGCGTTCGAGGTTCATGCGGCGGCCCGCGTCCCACATGCCTGGTGCGGTGCGCGCCAGCGTTTCGGCGCTCGCGTCGATCGCAAACCAATGCCCGTCTGCATCGGCGCCCCTGTCGACGACGGTCAGGCACGCGCCCGAACAGGCGATCGAAGCGCCCAGGTCGATGGTGGCGGTGTCATAGGTCGTGCCGATGATCAGCCGCGCGTCGCCGCGATCCTCGCGCGAACGAACGGTGCCGATGTCGGTGATGATGCCGGTGAACATGGGGCGCGCTTATCCTTCTCTGACCCGCTCGTAAACGTCGAGCCGGTCGCTGCCAAGCAGGCGGCTGTCGGCCAGGCGCCAGTGGCCATGGGCGTCGGCCAGACCGGTCAGGCCGATGTCGCCGAGCGCGGGCTTGCCGCCACCGATCAGGATCGGGGCGCGATAGAGCAAAAGCCGGTCGACGCGGTCGGCGGCGAGAAAAGCCGCCGCGGCCCCGGCGCCGCCCTCGACCAGCACCGAATCGACGCCATCGATCGCTTCGGGCGAGCCAACCGCGGTCCAGCCGGCCGGCGCAATCCCCCGCGTCAGCAGCAGCCTTTTCGGGCTGCGCGCTTCCAGTCCGGGTAGCCGCACATCGAGTTTCGGATCGTCGGCGCCCAGCGTCCCGCGGCCGACGAGAATCGCCTGATGCTGCGCGCGTTCGAGGTGGCCGTGCGCGCGGGCGCACACTCCCGTGATCCAGCGGCTCGACCCGTCAGCCATCGCGATGCAGCCGTCGAGCGACGTTGCGAGCTTGAGCGTGACATACGGACGCCCTGCCGTCTGGCGCGTCCACCACGGCGCCATCGCGGCGCGCGCGTCGGCGGGCAGGACGTCCTCGACAACCGCGATCCCCGCATCGCGCAGCCGCGCGATGCCCTCGCCATCGGTGCGCGGGTCGGGATCCTGCGCCGCGACGACGACGCGCGCGATACCGGCGGCGATCAGCGCGTCGCTGCACGCCGGGCCGCGCGGGCTGGTGTGCGCGCAGGGTTCAAGGCTGACATAGGCGGTCGCACCGCGCGCGGCGTCACCCGCTGCCGCCAGCGCCACCGCCTCGGCATGGGGACGGCCGCCGGGTTGCGTCCAGCCGCGCGCGACGACGATCCCGTCCTTGACGATCAGGCATCCGACATTGGGGTTCGGCGCCGACATCGGCTTCCCCCGCCGCGACAGCGCGATCGCGGCTGCCATCCAGTCGGCATCGGCGGGTACAGGCTGCATGCCGATCAGTCGGCGGCCTGCGATTGCGGACCGCGCGCCGCGCGTTCGGCGAGGGTGGAGCGCTGGGCAGCCACCGGCCTTTTCTGCTTCGCCGCCGCCGCCGCTTCCTCGCCCAAAGTTTCGCGGGTCACCTTGTCGGCCTCCGCCGAATCATATGCGACGCCCATCATGTCGGCGAGGCGCTGATATTCTGCGCGTTTTTCGGCGTTTCGGCGGGTCGTCTCCTTTGCGCGTGCGACCCAGTCGGCGCGAATCTCGTCGGCGCCGCGGTCCTGCTTCCAATTTTCGAAATAGATGATCTTCGGCTGTGGCTTCTCGTAGGGAATCAGATGTTCCGAAAATCCGTAAAACACGACCAGCGGAAGAACGAGCGCCACCCCCCAGCTCGCCCAGCGATGCGGGCGCGGTTGGCGGATATAGGCCCAGAAATCCGACAGGCCGCCGCCAACATCGACAGGTTTGAACATTCGCATCGGCGCAGTTTAGGCGATGCCGCGTCAATTTGCGAGGGGGTCGAAGATTGCACTGAATAGACACCAACCCGGCAACGATTGCAAATTTTGCAATTACAGATGCTCATTTCGCAGTTGCACAATTTTTTGTGCGCTGCAATATGACACTGCCTTTTAGGCATCCTCTCCCAAAACTTTCATGGGCCGCCCCTCGGGCGGCCCTTTTTTTCGACCTTTTTGGTTGAGAGTGCGATTCGCCGTTTCCGGCACGGCGCGCGAATCAGTCCTGGCGCGGCAGCCGTTTCTCGAATCGCCGCACTTCGGCGATAAAGCTGCCCGGCAACGCGGTCGGCTGGCCGCTGTCGCTGTCGATATGCGCATAACCGATTTCGATGTCGGTCAGCCGGTCCGTACCCCGAAATATGCCGCAGTGGATCGTGAAGCTGGTCCGCCCGATCGCGCTGATCCGCGCCGCGATCGTGATCAACTCGTCCAGCCGCGCCGGCGAATGATAATCGATTTCGCAATGCGTTTCACGGATGTCTGTACCATATTGGTCAAAATACGGTCCCGGTTGTCCTTCGCCGAGCGCGCGAAAATATTCGGTCACCCCGATGTCCGCATAAACCAGATAATTGCCGTTGAAGACGATATTCTGTCCGTCGATCTCGTTGAAGCGCACGCGCACGCGCTCCTGCACGCGGAAATCGTCGAGCGGCACGGCGCTGCGCGGGTCGGTCATACGGACGCTCAAGCCGCGAGCGCGGCAGGCGTGCGGTCGAGCGGCGCGCAGGCGGCGGCAAGCCAGCCGCGCGTCGCCTCGTCCATCCCCGGCGCCAGCTTGTCGAACACCGCGGCGTGATAGGCGTCGAGCCAGTCGGCCTCGGTCGCCGACAACAAAGACACGTCGACCAGATTCTGCGCGATCGGCGCGAAAGTAATCGTCTCGAACCCCAGCATCTCCTCCTCGGCGCCCGTGATGCTTTGCGGCACGACGATCACCAGATTTTCGATGCGGATGCCGAAATGCCCCGCTTTGTAATAGCCGGGCTCGTTCGACAGGATCATGCCGGCATGCAGCGGCTCCTCGGTCCCCGCCTGCCCGCCCGCGGGCTTGGCGATCCGCTGCGGCCCTTCGTGGACCGCCAGATAGGTGCCGACCCCGTGGCCGGTGCCATGCGCATAATCGACCCCGTCGGCCCACAGATATTGGCGCGCGAGAATGTCGAGCTGGCTGCCGCGCGTGCCCTTGGGGAAGCGCGCGGTGGCGAGCGCGATATGGCCTTTCAGCACCTGCGTGAAGCGGCGGCGCATTTCGGCGGTAGGGGTGCCGATCGCGATCGTGCGGGTGATGTCGGTCGTCCCATCAGCATATTGCCCGCCCGAATCGACCAGATAGAGCGTGCCCGTTTCGATCGCGCGGTTGGTCGTCTCATCGACCTTGTAATGCGGCAGCGCGCCGTTCGGCCCCGCCGCCGAGATGGTGTCGAACGACAGATCCTTCAGCCCGCCGCCCTGCTCGCGAAATTCGCGCAGCTTCGCCGCGGCGCCCAGCTCGTCGAGCCCGCCCTGCGGCGCGACCTCCTCCGTCCATTTCAGGAAGCGCGAAACCGCGACCCCGTCGCGGACATGCGCGGCGCGGGTGCCGCCGAGTTCGACGTCGTTCTTGATCGCCTTGGGCAGCACCGCGGGGTCGCGATGACGCTCGATCTTGGCGCCGGTCGCTTCGAGCGCGGTAAAGATCGCCGCGACCGCGCGGTCGGGATCGACCGCCACCTTCTTGCCCGCGAGATCGGCGAGCGCACCCTCGAACGCGTCGCGATCATGGATGCGCACGCTGTTGCCCAAATGCGCACGCACCGCATCGGTGATCTTTTCGGGCGCGATAAACAGGTCGGCGGTCGCATCGGCGTGCAGCAACGCAAAGGCGAGGCCGACCGGGGTGTGGCTGACGTCGGTGCCACGGATATTGAACGTCCAGGCGATCGAATCGAGCGCAGTCATCACGGTGGTGTCGAGGCTGTTGGCTTTCAGCCAGTCGGCGATGATCTCGCGCTTTTCCACCGCGCTCTGTCCGGCCAGTGTAGCATCATGGACGGTCACGACCGCGGCGCTCGGCGCGGGCTGGTCGTCCCACGCGGCATCGACCGGATTTTTATCGACCGCGACCAGTTCGGCGCCCTTCGCCGTCAGCGCCTTTTCCAGCCCGCGTGCCCAGTCGATGCTGTGCAGCCAGGGGTCATACCCGACCTTCTGCCCCGCGCTGACATGGGCGCCGAGCCATTCGGCGACACTCGACTGCGGCACCCCGACATAGTCGAACAGCGCGCCGTCGACCTGGTCGCGCACCTGCACCGTATAGCGCCCGTCGACGAACACCGCCGCCTTTTCGGGCAGCACCGCCGCGGTCCCCGCCGATCCGCCAAAGCCGGTCAGCCACGCCATGCGCTGCGCATAATCGCCGACATATTCGCTCATATGCTCGTCGCTGATCGGCACGACAAAGCCGTCGAGGCCGCGCGCGGCGAGTTCGGTGCGGACGCGGGCAAGGCGCTCGGCGTGGATTGAGCCGGGGACGGGGCTGGACATGACGGCTTCCTTGTTCCTACATCGCAGCCGAACCGGCCCATCTGGGACGATGCTGCGGGAGTTTTCTTATGCGCGCTATTTGGATGTTTCTGGCCGCAATTACCACCCCGCTTGTCGCGTCCCCGGCCGCCCTTGCCGCAGAGAAAGAGAGCGAATTGACCACCATCCCCGCCGCTCCGGTCGCCGAAAAACGGCCGCATGACGTGACCTTGCACGGCAAAACGCTGTCCGATCCCTGGTTCTGGCTGCGCGATCAAAGCTACCCCGTAATCGATGACGCCGACATCCTCGATTATGTGAAGGCCGAAAACGCCTATTTCGACGCGGCGATGAAGCCCCACGCCGATCTGGTCGAAACATTGTTCCAGGAAATGAAGGGCCGGATCAAGGAGGCCGATTCGAGCGTGCCGCAAAAGGACGGCGACTGGGTCTATTGGGTCGAATATGAGGAAGGCGCCGAATACAAGAAGTGGTACAGGAAGCCGGCGGCCGGTGGTGATACCCAGCTGATCCTCGACGAGGTCGCAATGGCGGCGGGCAAGGAATATTTCCGCCTCGCCGAAGTGTCGGTGAGCCCGAACGGCAAGCTGATGGCCTATTCGTTCGACGACAATGGGTCGGAGCGCTTCGAGGCGCGCATCCGCAACCTCGAAACGGGCGAGCTGCTCCCCGACGTGATCCCCGGCACCTTATCGTCGCTGGTGTGGACCGCGAACAACGACGCCATTCTCTATGGCCTTGCGAACGAGAATTGGCGCACCGACAATGTCCGGCTGCACAAGCTCGGCACCCCGGTGAGCGACGATAAATTGCTCTACAAGGAAGCCGACATCGGCTTCGGCGTCGGCATCGGCAAGACCGCCGCCGACAATTATATCGTCATCGCGACGGGCGATAACGAGACGAGCGAGGTTTACCTCCTCCCCGCCGACAATCCCGAAGCGCCGATGCAGCTCGTATCGGCGCGCCAGAAGGGCCGCGAATACAGCGTCGATGAGCGCGAAGGCACGCTCTATATCCACACCAACGACGAACACCCCAATTTCCGTGTCGCGACCGCGAGCATCGACAAGCCCGGCGAATGGAAAACGCTGATCCCCGGATCGGATCATAGCTACATCACCGGCCTGTCGATCTTTCGCGACTATTTCGTGCTGGAAGCGCGCGAGAACGGGCTCGATCAGGTCGATGTCCGCAAATATGACGCCCCGCTGACCCCCGGCCGGATCAAATTTCCCGAAGCGACCTATGTGGCCGGGCTCGGCGACAATCCCGAATATCATCAGGACAAGCTGCGCCTTGACTATGAATCGATGGTCACCCCCGACACCGTCTATGACTATGATCTGGCGAGCGGGACGCTCGAAACGCTGAAGGTGCAGGAAATTCCGTCCGGTTACGATTCGTCCCAATATATTACCGAATGGGTGAATCTGCCGAGCCGCGACGGCAAGACGATGATCCCCGCCTCGCTCGTCTACAAAAAGGGCATAAAGCTCGACGGCAGCGCGCCGATGCACCTCTATGCCTATGGCAGCTACGGCTACCGCGTCCCGCCGGGCTTTTCGACGACGCGTTTGAGCCTCGTCGACCGAGGGATGATCTATGCCATCGCGCATGTCCGCGGCGGCGACGATATGGGGCGCGCCTGGTATCTTGCGGGCAAGACGACCGAGCGCACCAACACGTTCAACGACTTCATTGACGTCGCAAAAGGCCTGATCGCCAAGAAATATACCAGCGCGGGCAAGATTTCGATCGAGGGCCGCTCGGCGGGCGGACAGGTGATGGGGGTTGTTTATAACGAGGCGCCCGAATTGTGGGGCGCGGTGCTCGCGGGCGTACCCTTCGTCGATGTCATCAACACGATGGTCGACGAAACGCTGCCGCTGACCCCGGGCGAATGGCCCGAATGGGGCAATCCGGTCACCGACAAGGCGGCGTTCGATTATATGCTGCGCTACAGCCCCTATGACAATGTGACGGCCAAGGCCTATCCGCCGATGCTTGTGTCGGCGGGCCTCAACGACCCGCGCGTGACCTATTGGGAGCCCGCGAAATGGGTCGCCAAGCTCCGCGCGGCGCGGACGAACGATTCGCTCCTGCTGCTGCGCACCAACATGGGCGCGGGCCATGGCGGCAAGTCGGGCCGCTGGGGCGCGCTGCGCGAGGACGCCGAGGAGTTCGCCTTCGTGCTGACGCAGCTGGGGGTGGAGGAATAATGTACCGGTACCGCTAGCGCCGCGCGCTGCGACAGCCGTGCGACAATTCGGCACATCGGTGCGACAGCTCGCCATCACCGCCTCCCCTCCACCGAGGGAGACATGGAATGCGAACAATCTCGACGGCGCGCGCTGCGGGGCTATTGGCTTTGCTGGCGGGCGCATCACCGGCAGTCGCCGAACCCGGCGCCGATGCTGCCATCATCGCGCAACGCCTGCTCGATACGCTGCGCGACACCAACGGCGTCCCCGGCATGGGGGCGGCGGTGTGGCAGGACGGCAGGATCGTGTGGGAGGGATCAAGCGGGCTGCGCGATATCGACCGCGACCTGTCCGTTACGCGCGATACGCTGTTCCGCCTTGCCAGCGTATCCAAACTGTTCACCGTCACCGCCGCCGCCAAGCTTGCCGAAGCGGGCAGGCTCGACCTTGACGCACCGGTGCAGGCGCAGTTGCCCTGGCTCGGCGCGCGCTGGCCCGCGATCACCCCGCGCCAGCTCGCCGCGCATACATCGGGGTTGCCGCATTATCAGGCCATCGATGCGGATCGCGGATCGCGCCATTACGCTACCGGGCGTGACGCGGTCGCCATCTTTGCCGAACGCGACCTGCTGAGCCCGCCGGGAACCGCCTACAGCTATTCATCATGGGGCTATACCTTGCTCGGTGCGCTGGTCGAAGAAAAGGCCGGGCGCCCCTTCACGGATTATGTGAGCGAGGAGGTAGCGCCGGGCATCGCGATCCGCGCCGACGCGACGAACAGTGATAATCCCGACGCCTCGCGCGCCTATGGGTTCGATGCGGGTCGGGTGGTCGAGATGCCGCGCCATGATTTCAGCTACACTTGGGGTGGCGGCGGCTTAAGCGGCACCGCGAGCGCGGTCGCGAGCTTCGGCGGGCGGATGATCGACGGCCGCGTCGTGCGCCCGCAAACCTTCGACGCAATGCTGGTCCCGGTACAGCTGGCCAGCGGCGAAGCGGCCGGAGAAGATGATTATCGCGTCGGCTTCGGGTGGCGGATCGGTTCCGATGCCGACGGCGCGCCATTCCTGTTCCACAATGGCGTCACGCAGGGCGCGCGCAGCACGCTCGGGCTGTGGCGCGGCGAGCGCATTGCGGTCAGCCTGCTTTCCAACGCCGCGTGGGTGTCGCGCATGGAACCCACTGCGCAGATGATCGCGGCACCATTTCGTCCCGTCCCGGCGGGGCTCGTTTCAGCGCCCTGCCCCCTCGAAGCGCGGAATTACAGCGGCACGTTTGGCGACGCCGCGGTTGAAGGCGTTGTCCGCTTCCGGATCGAGCGGGGCTTGTGCGTCGGTACCGCGGAACAGCATCCCGCGATACTGGCCTATTTCGGCACCGCGATGCAGCGCAGTGACGCGCCGCTGACGATCATCGGGCTCGAGTCCAAAGGCGGACTGAGCCGCGCGGGGATCGTCAATCCGTTCGGCATTGCCGATCTTCGCGCGCAAGCCGATGGCAGCTTTGCCGCCGACGTCACCGCAACACGGCGACTGGTTCTGCGTTTCGATCAGCCGGGCAAATAGCCGCGCGCGACCAGAGCGCGTTCGAGCATCGCCGCGCCGCCAAACAAATGGCCGGCGATGCCGACCGATTCAGCGCCCGCGACATTCGCCGCCACATCATCTACGAACAGCGCGCCTGCGGGGTCGATGTCGAAGCGCTCGAGCGCGAGACGGTAGATCGCGGGGTCGGGCTTCATCATTTTTTCGGTGCCCGACACGATGATATCGCGGAAGCGATCGAAGATCGGCTGGGTCGGACGGAAGCCTTCCCAAAATTCATGGCCGAAATTGGTGATCGCAAACAGCGGCACGCCCGCGGCATTGAGCCGCTCGACCAGTTCGAGGCTGCCCGGCATCGGCCCGGGGATCGTCTCGTTGAAGCGCGCGGCATAGGCGTCGATCAGCGGCGCATGGCCGGGAAAGTCGGCCTTGAGCTCGGGCAGCATCTCGGCGAGCGGGCGCCCGGCGTCGTGCTGAAAATGCCATTCGGGCGTGACGACGTTGGTCACGAACCATTCGAGTTCGTCCCGGTCGTCGATCAGCTTGGCAAACAGGTGGCGCAGGTCCCAGTCGAACAGGACGCGGCCGACATCGAAGATTACGCTTTGGCGAATCATAGGCTTTCCAGACACGCGAAAGCGCCGCCGGAAGCATCCGACGGCGTCACGCTTACTCGCAAATGCACGCGGGGCGAAAAAAGCCCCGGCAGGACAATCAGCCCTGGCGCGCCTTGAAGCGGCGGTTGGTCTTGTTGATCACATAAGTGCGGCCACGGCGGCGGATAACGCGGTTATCCCGGTGGCGGTCCTTCAGCGACTTCAGGCTGTTGCGAATCTTCATGGTTCTTGTCCGTAAATCTTGGCGTGTTGACGCGAAGCGGCGCAACTATGGGGAAGCGGGTAAAAAGTCAACCGGCTGCCGGCGAGAAAACGTCGCCCCCGCGAAGGCGGGGCCGTCGTCGGGCTTGCGCGACACCGCTGCGTATACCTCCAGCGGCCCCCACCTACCCGGGGGCGACCGATCCTACCCCGCCAGCGCCTTTTGCCGCCGCCGCTGCACCGACGATCCATAACCCATCGCTTCGCGATATTTCACCACCGTGCGGCGCGCGATGTCGTGGCCCTCGGCCGACAGCCGCTGCGCGATCGTCTCGTCGGACAGGATCGCCTTGGCGTCCTCGGCCTCGATCATCGCCTTGATCCGGCTCTTGACCGCCTCGGCCGATACCGCGCCGTCACCCTCGGTCGCCGAAATACCGCTGGAGAAGAAATATTTGAGTTCAAACAGCCCGCGCGGACAGGACAGATATTTGTTACTGGTGACGCGGCTGACGGTCGATTCGTGCATGCCGATTTCCTCGGCGACCTGACGCAAGGTCAGCGGCCGCATATGCGCGACGCCGTGCAGGAAAAATCCCTCCTGCTGCTTCACGATCGCGCTCGCCACCTTGATGATCGTGCGCTGCCGCTGGTCGAGCGCGCGAACCAGCCAGTTCGCGCTCGCCAGCTGTTCGGACAGCCACGCCTTGCTCTTGGCCGCGGCACCGGTGGCCAGCTCGGTGTAGTAACGGCGATTGACCAGCAGGCGCGGCAGGGTGCCGCTGTTGATCTCGACCGCCCAACCCTTGGCGGTCGGGCGGATGAACAGGTCGGGAACCACCGCCTGCGACCGGTCGCCGCCGAATTTCAACCCGGGCTTGGGATCATAGCCGCGCAGCTCGCGAATCATGTCGGCCAGATCCTCGTCGTCGACCCCGCAGATGCGCTTCAGCTGCGGAAAGGCGCCCTTGGCGACCAGATCGAGATGCGCGATCATCGTCGCCATCGCCGGATCGTAGCGGTCGGCCTCGCGCGCCTGGATCGCGATACATTCGGAAAGGTCGCGGCCGCCGACCCCCGACGGATCGAAACATTGCACCCCGGCCAGCACATTCTCGACCAGCGCCAGCGGCACGCCCAGCCGCTGCGCAACCTCGGCCAAATCGGCGCGCAAATAGCCCGCCTCGTCGATCAGCGCGACGAGCTGTTCGGCGATCATCGCCTCCATCCCGCTGAACCGCTCGCCGACCTGCGCCAGCAGATGCTCGTGCAGCGTCGCATCCTCGCCGGCAAAGCTGTCGAAATCGATACCCTCGCTATCGTTTCCACCCGACAGTCCGACATTGTCGCTGGCGCTGTCGTGGTGAAAGCTTTCGACGGTCATATCGACGTCGAGATCGTTGGCGGTGCCGCTCTCCGACGACAGCGCATGATCCGCATCGAGCGATGCCGCTTCGCTGATCGGCGTTTCGTCGCCCGGGACGTCCATCGCATCGGCCGCGCTGCTGTCGCTGTCGGCCGACGCCGTATCGAGCAGCGGATTGCCCTCGAGCGCTTCGGCCAGATAGGTTTCGAGTTCGAGGTTCGACAGCGCCAGCAGCTTGATTGCTTGCTGCAGCTGCGGCGTCATCACCAGCGATTGCGACTGGCGAAGATCGAGGCGCGGACCCAACGCCATCGAAAGTTACCTGCTTACTTTCCCGTTCGTGTCGAGCCCCTCGACTGCCTTGGCAGTCGCTCGGGATAAACTTCCGGCTTTCCCGGAAGTCGAGACACGTGAAGCCATGCACGAACTCGGCGTATCTCGACTTCGCTCGACACGAACGGAAACGGAAAGCCGCTCATTCGACATTGGTACGACCACGGCCCCTCACAGCGAGAAACCCTCGCCCAGATACAGCCGCCGCACTTCGGGGTCGGCGACCAGCTCTTCGGGCGACCCCGCGAGCAGCACCTTGCCGTCGTAAATGATGCAGGCACGATCGACCAGGTCGAGCGTTTCGCGGACATTGTGATCGGTGATCAGCACCCCGATGCCGCGCGTCTTCAGATCGGCAACAAGGTCGCGAATGTCGCTGATCGACAGCGGATCGATCCCGGCGAAGGGTTCGTCGAGCAGCATGATCGACGGGTTGGCGGCGAGCGCGCGGGCGATTTCGGCGCGGCGCCGCTCGCCGCCCGACAGCGCCATCGCCGCCGCGCTGCGCAGCCGCGTCAGCCCGAATTCCTCAAGCAATTCTTCCAGCCGCCGTTCGCGCGCGATCTTGTCGGGCTCGGCAAGCTCGAGCACCGCGCTGATATTCTGCTCGACCGTCATGCCGCGAAAAATCGAGGTTTCCTGCGGCAGATAGCCGAGGCCGAGGATCGCGCGGCGATACATTGGCAGCGCGGTGATGTCGGCGCCGTCGAGCATGATGCGCCCGGCGTCGGGCTTTACGAGTCCCATGATCGAATAAAAACAGGTCGTCTTGCCGGCGCCATTGGGGCCCAGCAGACCGAGCACTTCGCCCTTTGCCACCGACAACGACACGTCGGATAGCACCACCCGCTTGTCATAGCTTTTGGCGATCGAGATGACCGCCAGCCCGTTGCCCGCCGCCGCGTCGTCGCGGACATGCGCCCGATGTTCGGCGACGCCATGATCGGTGTCGGCAGTCACGATCGCAGGGGTCGCTTCGTCGTCGGTCATTTCCACATCGCTTCCTGAGGAGACATGCACGGGCGTTACCCGAGGAGCGCCGCCAAGGTCAATCTGGCAAGATATTTGCAGGGCTGTCCCCCTCCCTTTTAGGGAGGGGTTAGGGGTGGGTCGCCGCAGGCGTTCTTTCTTCGCCGCACACCCACCCCCGACCCCTCCCTAGAAGGGAGGGGAGATAGAAACTAATGCCCCGCTTGCGGTCCGCGTGCGATCCCCGACAGCGCGAGCTGTTCGTCGATCGCGGCGAGCAACCGTGCCAACGCTGCGTCGTCGTTTGCCTCGGCGCGCGCCACCAGCACGTCCTGCGTGTTCGACGCGCGGAGCAGCCACCAGCCGTCATCGGTGAGGACGCGCGCGCCGTCGGTGCGATCGACTTTTGCCCCCGATGCGGCGAGCCGCGCCAGAACTTCATCCACAATGGCGAATTTGCGCACCTCGTCGACCTGAAAGCGCAGCTCGGGCGTGTTGACCATCGGCGCCATATTGCCGCGCAATTCGGTCACGCTCTGCCCCAGCTTCGTCGCCGCCTCGATCAGCCGCACCGCCGCGTAAGGCGCATCGTCATAGCCAAAATAGCGGTCGGCAAAAAACACATGCCCGCTCATCTCGCCCGCCAGCGGGCTGCCGACCTCCTTCATCTTGGCCTTGATCAGGCTGTGGCCGGTCTTCCACATCAACGGCTGGCCGCCGAGTTCGGCAACGCGATCGAACAGCGCCTGGCTGGCCTTCACATCGGCGATGATCGTTGCGCCGGGCGTGTCGGCAAGCAGCGCCGCGGCATAGATTTGCAGCAGCTGGTCGCCCCAGATCACCCGCCCCTCGCCATCGATCGCACCGATTCTGTCGCCGTCTCCATCGAAAGCGACGCCGAAATCGAGGCTCCTCTCGGCGACGAGCTTACGCAAATCGGCCAGATTCTTCTCTTCGGTGGGATCGGGATGGTGGTTCGGGAAATGACCGTCGATGTCGGTAAACAACAGGAAATGCTCGCCCGGCAACTTCGCGGTGAGTTTTTCGATCACGGTTCCCGCGGCGCCATTGCCCGCATCCCAGCCGATCCGATAGGCGCCGCCGGTAAAACCTTCGACCAGCCGGTCGACATAGGCGTCGATGATGTCGATGCCCCGCGTGGCACCTTCGCCAACTTCCCAATCCCCCGCAGCAGCCATTTCGCCGATCCGCTGAATATCGGCGCCATAAAAAGGCCGCCCCTGCATCACAAATTTGAAGCCGTTATAGTCGGGGGGGTTGTGGCTGCCGGTTATCTGGATGCCGCCGTCCACCTCCTGGGTTGAGGCCGCATAATAGAGCATCGGTGTCGGCCCCAGCCCGACGTTCAAGGCGTCGATACCCGCGGCGTTGACCCCCTCGATCAGGGCATCGCACAGCATCGGCGACGACAGTCGGCCATCGTAGCCAACCGCGATCCGCTTGCCCCCGGCGCGCGCCACCAGCGTCGCGAAACTACGCCCGATGGCATAGGCATCCTTGTCGGACAGCGTGTCGCCAACGACGCCGCGGATGTCATATTCGCGCAGCATTGTGGGATGGAAGATATGGGTCATTGGGGGATCCTGTTGGGGGAGAGAAATCTCAGGCGGCAGCGAACAGATCGCCGTCGGGGTGCAGCCGCTCGCGCGCGGGCAGGTTCAGCCCGCCCATCGCCTCGCGCAATTCCTGCCGCGCGACGACATGGCCGATGCCCATACCGCCTAGATGCGCCTTGTCGAGCAGGGTCAGACCCGCAGGGAAGAGTTCGCGATAGATGACGCGCTCGCCTAGCCCGGGAATGACGCGGAAACCGACGCGGCGCGACAGCTGGCTCAATGCTTCGCCGACGCGGCGCATATTGTGCGCGTCGACATGCTGGAGGCGGTTGCGCAGGATGATCCAGTCGATCGTTCGCCCGTCGGTCTTCGCGCGCGCCTTGCGCGTGTCCCAGATCAGCTCGGAATAAAAGCTGGGGCGGGTGACCTGAAATGTCTCGGGATCGACTTGGCCGATCAGGTCGAAATCGATGAAGCTGTCGTTGATCGGAGTGACCAGCGTGTCGGCGGATGTCGCCAGATGGCGCGCAAAGACATCGTCGCGGCCGGGTGTGTCGGCGATGAAATAATCGACGTCGTGCGACAACCGCGCGACCTGCGCGTCAAGTTCCTCGACCGTCGACCCTTCGAATACCTCGAAATGCGGCGTCGGCAGGTCGATATCGCGGCGCTTCGCGGTATTGGTCCGATTTTCGAGATAGCGGTGAAAGGTGCGCTGGCGCGGATCGAGATCGAGGCCGGCGACCTTCCATCCCTGGCTGGTGAGCGCGACCGCAAAATGCACCGCGCAGGTCGATTTGCCGGTCCCGCCCTTTTCATTGGCAAAGATGATGCGGTGCGGTGCGGGGTTCGTCATGGGCGTTGCGATTTTCCTGTTGGCGGCGCATGGGAGCCGCTCGGGGTGGCCATCGCGTCGCCATTATCGGAGGGCGGGCAAGCGTGCAAATCATCCGTGACATCGCGACGCTGCACCGCGCCATCGCGGCGCTCAAGCAGGGCGGCAAAAGTGTTGCCTTGGTGCCGACGATGGGGGCATTGCACGATGGCCATCTCTCGCTGGTCCGCATGGGGCGGCGCGTCGCCGATCATGTCGTCGTGTCGATCTTCGTCAACCCGACCCAATTCGGCCCCAACGAGGATTTCGCCGCTTATCCGCGCGACGAAGCACGCGACGCGGCGCTGCTGGTCGAGGAAGGCGTCGCGCTGCTCTGGGCGCCCGACGTCGCGGTCATGTATCCGGGCGGTCACAGCACCCATATCGAGGTCGCCGAGCTCGGCGCCGATTATTGCGGTGCCGCGCGGCCCGGCCATTTCGACGGGGTCGCGACCGTCGTCGCCAAATTGTTCAACCAGGTCAGGCCCGACATCGCCATTTTCGGCGAAAAGGACTGGCAGCAACTCGCAATCATCCGCCGCATGGCGCGCGATCTCGATTTCCACCTCGACATTCTGGGCGCGCCGATCGCGCGCGACCCCGACGGCCTCGCACTGTCGTCGCGCAACGCCTATCTGTCGGTCGAGCAGCGCTCCGCCGCAACCGCCTTTCCCGATGCCTTGAAAGCCGCCGCAACAACAATTGCCAAGGGTGGGGATGTCGATGGGGCGTTGGCCGAAGCGGCAGCGGCTATCGTCGCGGGCGGGTTCGACAGCGTCGATTATGTCGCGCTCGCCGATGCCGACAGCCTTGAAAGATTGACCGTTTTTCGGCGCCCGGCGCGCCTGCTCGCTGCCGCGCGGATGGGCAAAACGCGGCTGATCGACAATTATCCGGTGAATTGATTGCGGCCAATAACCACGGAATTGCGCCACTTTGGCGTGCTATCCACAAGAAATCGCGCACCGCGTTAACGCTTTGTTGACCATAAGTCGCAAGGTTAGACCCCGAAGCCTCCTGTGGGGGGAGGCGACAGGGGGTTTTTATGGCCAACAGTCTGAAGTCCGCGCAGTTTCTGATCGAAAGCCGCTTGCTCGATGCGGCGCGCGGTGACGCCAATGCCTATTTCGATCTGGGCATCGCCTTTTCCACCGGGACCGGCGGTGTCGATGTCGACCTGATCCAGGCGCATAAATGGTTCAACCTCGCGGCGCTCGGCGGCAACAAGGAAGGCCAGCAATGCCGCGCCGACCTGTCCGACGAAATGACCCGCGACGAAATCGCCGAAGCGCAGCGCCAGGCACGCGCCTGGCTCGATGAAACCGCGCGCCGTCCGGCTGCACGGCGCTTTGCCGCCTAATCCTTCCGCTTGAAGGGCGTATGCCCTTCTAGCCAGTCCATCTCGGCTGCTTCGGCGCGGCGCTCCTGCTCCAGAAAATCGGCAACCGCACGGCGGAACCCGGGATCGGCGATGAAATGCGCCGACCAGGTCGCCACGGGGCCATAGCCGCGCGCCAGCTTGTGCCCGCCCTGCGCGCCCGCCTCGACCCGGCGCAGCCCGCGCGCGATCGCGATATCGATCGCGCGGTAATAGCACAGCTCGAAATGCAGATAGGGGATGTCGGCCAGGCACCCCCAATAGCGGCCATAGAGCGTGTCGGCGCCAAGGAAGTGCAGCGCCCCCGCGACCGGCCGGTCATCTTCATAGGCGATAAGCAGAATGACTTGCTGCGCCATCCGCTTGCCAATCAGGTCGAAGGCCGCGCGGGTCAGATAGGGCTGGCCCCATTTGCGCGCGCCGGTGTCCTGATAGAAAAGCCACATCGCGTCCCAATGCTCGGGACGGATCGCGTCGCCGCTCAGTTCCTCGATCCGCAACCCTTCGACCGCCCGCAAGCGTTCCTTGCGCAGCTGCTTGCGCTTGGCCGAGGTCAGCGTCGCTAGAAACTCGTCGAAGCTGGCGTAGCCCGCATTGGCGAAATGAAACTGGATGTCGCGGCGCACCAGCCAGCCAGCCTTCTCGAACAGCGGCATCTGCTCGGGCGCGACAAAGCTCGCGTGCGCCGACGACAATCCGTTCTGCCGCACCACCGTTTCGGCGGCGCGGACCAGCAGCGATGCGTCGCCGGCGTCCCGTGCCAGCAACCGCGGCCCCGGCACCGGGGTAAAGGGCGCCGCAATCTGGAGCTTGGGATAATAATCCCCGCCCGCCCGCGCCCAGGCGTCGGCCCAGGCGTGGTCGAAGACATATTCGCCCTGGCTGTGCGATTTGAGGTACGCGGGCGCGGCGGCGGCGAGGCTGCCCGCCGCATCTTCGACCAGCAACGGGGCGGCCTGCCAGCCCGTCCCCGGCCCGACGCTGCCCGATTCTTCGAGCAGCGACAGGAAGGCATGGCTGACGAACGGGTTGCCGCCGTCGTGCAACGCGTCCCACGCCGCGGCATCGATCGCCGCGACACCGGTGCCGAGCGAGATCGTCCGGGCAGGCGGGTCGGCTTCGGCCATCGCCAGCCTTAGGCGGGTTTCACCGCGACGATCGCATCGGCCTCGACCGCGGCGCCGAGCGGCAGCACCGCCACGCCGACCGCGGCGCGCGCGTGGCGCCCCGCTTCGCCAAACAACGTTTCGAACAGGTCAGACGCGCCGTTGGCGACCTTTGCCTGATCGGTGAAGCTCGGCGCGCTGTTGACGAATACGCCCAGCTTGATGACGCGCTCGACACGCGAAAGGTCGCCGCCCAGCGCCTGCGCAATCTGCGCGATCAGCATCAGCGCGACGCGCTGCGCCGCATCCTGCCCGCTGGCGACATCCATGTCGTCACCGAGGCGTCCGGTCACGACCTGCCCGTCACGGAACGGCAGCT
Organism: Sphingopyxis solisilvae; assembly: GCF_015475875.1. GTDB lineage: Bacteria > Pseudomonadota > Alphaproteobacteria > Sphingomonadales > Sphingomonadaceae > Sphingopyxis > Sphingopyxis solisilvae. The sequence goes on from NZ_JADKYM010000002.1 coordinate 24,122, forward strand.
GGCCGCTGACATAGAGCAGCCCGCCATGTTCGACGACGGGGACATAGGCGGCGACCGGCGCGGCAGCCTTGGGCAGTTCGAGGCCGAGTTCGGTGAGCTTTGCGGTGATATCCATGGTCGTTCCTTCTTAAACGGGTTCGGGGGCCGGAGCGGGGACATTTTCCGCGAGCCGCGCGAGGATCCAGTCCTGCGCCGCCGCCCAGTCATCGATGCGCGCATGGGCATAAGGCGACGGCGCGATCTTGTCGGCGATCGCGGGTTCGCCGACCAGATGGAGCCGCCACACGTCGGGCGCTTCCTGCGCCACCGACTGATGATGCCCCGCCAGATCGTCGATGAACAGCGCGACAGAGGGTTGATATTGTTCGATCAACCGGCGCACCGGTTCGCCCTTGCCGCCGCGGCTGCCGATCACCGGCGCGTGAAAATCGTGCAGCGCGAGTTGCTCGATCCGCGCCTGCTGATGGTCGGGACCGACGTTGGTCAGCACGACGATGTCGGCCTGCTCGGCGATTGCGGCCATCGCCGCGAGCGCGCCCGGAATCGGATATTGCCGCGCCATCTCGCCCCGGAAAAAGGCGTCGAGCAGCGGCCAAACCTCGGCCGCCTCCAGCGGCGTGCCGCATTCCTTGCGCTTCAGCGCCCCGGCAAAGCTGGCATCCTCGATGCGGAACAGCACGCCATGTTCGGCGTCGACCCATTCGGCGAAAGGCACGACCATGTGCATCAGCACCTCGTCGCAATCGGTGATGACGAGCGGGCGGGTCATGGGTCGATCCTTTCATGGCCTTCGAGGCGGTCCGCCGCGGCGGCAAGCTGTGCGGGGGGCAGGTCGAGCGCGTCGGCGCAGGCGACCAGATCGGCCTCGTGCGCGGTGAGGAAGGTCAGGATCGCCGCGAGCGTCGCGCGTTCGCCGAGCGATGCGCGCAGCCCGTCCGGGTCGAGCCCGGTCATGCCGAGCAGCCGTTCGGCGCGCGGCTCGTCGCTCAAAATCCACCCCAGTGCCTGGAGCGCCAGCGCCTCGTCACTTTCCTGCAAGACCGAATATCCTTCGCCGCGAGGCAATTGTGTCACACCGCCGATTCGCCTAAACGGTCGACAGACGCAAGGTGGGGAAGCGAATAATCATGGGCAAGACCATCCTGGTCGTCGAAGATAATGAGCTGAACCTGCGCCTATTCTGCGACCTGCTCAACGCCCACGGCTATACCGCGCACCCCGTCCGCGACGGCCGCGATGCATTGGCGAAAGCGCGCGAGATCGCGCCCGATCTGATCATCATGGACATCCAACTGCCGCATGTCAGCGGGCTCGAGCTGATCGGCCAGATGAAGGCCGACCTGACTCTGCGCGCGGTGCCGATCATGGCCGTCACAGCCTATGCTGGCAAAGGCGACGAGGAACAGATCAGGGCGGCGGGGGCCGAGGCCTATGTGTCGAAGCCGATTTCGGTGATCAAATTCATCGAGAGCGTTGGGGTGTTTGCCTGACGCGAACGACTGGAAGCGACCAATTGCGGACATAAGCTCAATCTGGAATGCTGATCGCGATGGCCGAGCTAGACAATCAATGGAGCCTCTCCAACCCTGGGCGCGACGAGCTTTTGGTGTGGCTTGAGCCATGGGCCGAAGAGTTTGTTGTACCAGCCAGATCAACCATCGCCATGAGACCGTCTAGTGGGCGCACCCTTGGCGAGGTCGAATGGACACCCGATCATCTCATTGTGTGGGCAAGCGCTCCGACGGTGGAGGTTTTGGTCGATGACGTGCTCCAGGATTCTGCATCGGCAGCGATCACTGTTCCTGATGGTTTGACCAAGGGAATGCTCAATATCGTCTTCGCTGGTCGGCCCGCCGCTCGTCTTGGCGGCGCCCCTGCAAATATGAATGAGCGAGACTCACTGTGGAGTCGTATCAAGCATCGCCTAGGCTGGTAGTTTGCGTGCGCAGATAGTGTGCGGGCTTCGCAATGTCAGCTTCCCACCCCAAAGCTGACATCTAATCGGCGCACGAAAAAGGGCGGCGCAAATGGCCACCCCTTGATCCCGGCTTTCACCGGGGTAGCGAATCTTGCCGCGCGCGTTCAGCGCGCGGGAAAATGCCTCACTTGATCTTCGATTCCTTGAACTCGACATGCTTGCGCACGCGCGGGTCGTACTTCCGGACCGACATTTTTTCGGTCATCGTGCGCGGGTTCTTTTTCGTCACATAGAAAAAGCCCGTGTCGGCGGTGCTCACCAGCTTGATCTTGACGGTCGTCGGCTTGGCCATGGCCTGTGTTCCTCGAAATAACTGCACATCCGCCGGAGTTCCGGGGACGCGGCGGGACTTTGGCCCCGACGTTGGTGTGAAAAAACTCAGGGGCCGCGCACGAGGCGCCGCCCCCAATATCCGCGCGCCTGTGGCCGGATTCGGCGCTTCTGTCAAGCAAAAGAGCGGGCGGGCCGACGCTTTGATCGCCCGTCCCGCGAGGTTCATGACATGATCATGCGCCCTTGATTTCAAAGCGCACCGTCATCGTCTTCCAGCTTTCTTCCGTCACGCCGCCGCGCGTCGCGGGCTTGAAACGCCACTTGGCGAGCGCGCGGCGCCTGGTTTCGGCGAAAAAGCCGGGGCTGTCGGTGCTGACCAGTTCGACAGCCTTCACCCGCCCGTCGGTGCCGATCAGGACGCGGACTTTCACGACGCCCTCGATCTCGCGGCGCTGTTCGCTCGCCGGATAATCGGGCTGGAACGACGCAGCGTAGCGCGGGTCGAGTTCGGCAAGGACGAGCTGGGGCAAAGGCGGATCGGCGGGCGGATCGATCACAAGCGTCGGCCCGGTCCCGGTTCCGCTTGGCGCGACATAAGGACGTTCGGGGCCGGCCGTCGGCGCTTCCGGGGTCAGCGGTCGGAACGGCGATTCGCTGGCGGTGAAAGCGGGATCGGCGGGTTGCGGCACCGGCAGTTTCGCCTTCTTCGCGTCGGGCGGCACCGGCTTGGGAAGTGTGATCGTCTCCCAGGGTTCGGAATGGATCTTGGGCGGCGGTTCGACGATCATCGGCGACAGTGCCACCGCGACGACCAGCGCGGCGGGCAGCCCGACGGCGAGAAGCGCCGCGACCGGATGGCGACCGTGATCGCTGCCATAGATGTTGCGGGGCATCGATTCTGATCGACTCGCGGGGGCCGTGGTCACTTCGGGCGCGGTCATGATCGCCGAAATCAAGGGTATCAGGGTCATGGCATCTCTCCTTGCCTGTCAGACCCGGCCCCGCCGCGTTTTGACCACCGCTAGTCGGCCAAGTCATAGCAGAGTAATAGTATAACATTACTCATTTTGTCAAGCTGAGAAGTAGGCAAATCTGCGCCCGCTTGGTGCTATGGGCAGTTTAGCCGACGTTCAGACGCGCCAGCGCCTGATCTTTCGCGATCAACGGCAGCAGTTCCGCCATGTCGGGACCATGGTTGCGCCCGGTCAGCACGCGGCGCAGCGGCAGGAACAGGCTGCGCCCCTTTGCCCCGGTCGCCTCCTTCACCGCTGCGGTCAGGGCGTGCCAGGGGTCGGCGCTCCAGTCGATCGCAGGCACAGCCGCAGCGGCGGCGGCCAGCACCGCGCGGTCGGTATCATCGACCGGTGACGGCCCAAGCGGCCCGTCGAACACGTTCACCCAATCAGCGGCCTCGGGGACCGTCATCAGATTCGGGCGAATCGCGTGCCAGCGCGCCGCGGTGATCGCGGCGGGGAGCCGATCGGCGACCGCCTCATAATCGGTTTGGTGCAAAATCTTCTGGTTGAGCAACGCAAGCTCGGCCTCGTCAAAACGCGCCGGAGCGCGGCCGAAACGGGCGAAGTCGATATGTTCCACCAGCGGCGTCAGACTGGTAACCGGCTCGACCGGATCGCTGGTGCCGAGCCGCGCGAGCAAGGCCGCGAGCGCGATCGGTTCGATCCCGGCGTCGCGCAAGCTGGCCATGCCCAGCGAGCCGAGCCGCTTCGACAATTTGCCCTCGGTGCCGACGAGCAGCGCCTCGTGCGCGAAGTGCGGCGGCGTCGCGCCGAGCGCCGCAAACATCTGGATCTGCGTCGCGGTGTTCGACACATGGTCCTCGCCGCGCACGACATGGGTAATGCCCATCGCAATATCGTCGATCACGCTGGGGAGCAGATACAGCCAGCTGCCGTCGGCGCGGCGGATCACCGGGTCCGACATGGTGCGCGGATCGAAATGCTGGTCGCCGCGGATCAGGTCGGTCCATTCGATCGGCGCATCATGATCCAGCCTGAAACGCCAGTGCGGCGCCACACCCTCCGGCACCGGCGCATCCACCGGTTTGCGTTCATAGACCGGCGGCAGCCCGCGCGAGAGCAGGATCTTGCGCCGGATGTCGAGCTCCTCGGGCGTTTCGTAGCAGGCGTAAACGCGCCCCGCCGCCTTGAGCTTCTCGAACTCCGCCTCGTACAGCGCGAAGCGCGCCGACTGGCGCTCCTCGCCGTCGATAGCGAGCCCGAGCCACGCGAGGTCGGCGCGAATCGCGTCGACATATTCTTCTTTCGATCGCTCAAGATCGGTGTCGTCGATGCGCAGCAGGAAGCGCCCGCCATGTTTGCGCGCCCATAACCAGTTGTGGAGCGCGGTGCGGACGTTGCCGACATGCAGGGCGCCGGTCGGCGAGGGGGCGAAGCGGGTCACGACGGTCATGCCGCGCGCCTATAACCGCTTCGTCCTCTGCGCGCGACCCTGTCGTGGCGCCTCAGTCGGTGGGGCGCCGTTCCGGCCAATAGGCCCAGGCGATGGCGAGCAGCGACACGATCAACAGGACGCTATACTCCATCCCGTTGCGGCCGCCGCCGACGACGAACCATCCGGCGGGCAGATGGACCAGGATCATCCCGAGCGTCAAGATTGCCGCATGGCCCAAGGCCGCAAGGCTGGTCCAGCGACGCGCGAGCATCAGCGCGGGACCGACGAGCTCGTACAGGGTGACGGCCATCGCCCAGCCATAACCAAAGGGAAATCCGATGCTGTCGAGCCAGGTGCCGAACGGCACGACGAGCCCGGCCGCGAGCCGATAGACGCCATGGATCAGAATCAGGATCGCCACTGTGATCCGGAGTATTTCGAGCACTTGTGCGGCCCGCTTTGCCGGAGCCTTTGGTCCCAAATACGCCGTCATCTTCTGCCTCCCCTGTCGCTGCATTGCGGATCTCGACCCTGCACGGCTGCGCCGATCCAACCAGCCCCAAACATGCACCGGTACGCGGGCCGGAGTCGTCGACGTTCAACCGGTCCGGAAACCGTGGGTGATCGGGTAGCGCCGGTCGCGGCCGAAATTGCGCGTCGACAGCTTGACCCCCGGCGGCGCCTGGCGGCGCTTGTATTCGGCCAGCATCAGCAAGCGTTCGATCCGCGCGACCGTTTCGCGCGCGAACCCATATCGGGCAACTACCTCGTCGGTACTCGCTTCCTCCTCGACCAGCATGTGCAACATGCGGTCAAGATCGGGATAGGGCGGCAGGCTATCCTCGTCCTTCTGGTCGGGACGCAGCTCGGCGCTGGGTGGCTTGGTGATTACGCCCTCGGGCATGACGGGCGTCACCGGGTTTCGCGACAGGCGCGGCACATTCTCGTTGCGCCATTTGGCGAGCGCAAACACCGTCATCTTGTACGCGTCCTTCAGCGGATTATAACCACCCGCCATGTCGCCGTAGATGGTCGCATAACCGACGCTCATCTCGCTCTTGTTGCCCGTGGTCAGCAGCATCGGCCCGAATTTGTTGCTGAGCGCCATCAGGGTCACGCCGCGGATGCGCGACTGGACATTCTCTTCGGTGATGTCGACCTCGACATCGGCAAAGCTGCCTTCCAGCATCGTGTCGAACGCGTCCACCGCGGCGGCGATCGGGATGGTGTCGAGCCGGCACCCGATCATCGCGGCGCAGCCCGCCGCATCGTCGAGGCTGACCTGACTGGTGAAGCGGCTGGGCAGCATCACGCACCAGACCTTGTCCGGTCCCAGCGCGTCGGCGGAGATTGCGGCGCAGATCGCCGAATCGATCCCGCCCGACAGCCCGAGCACGACGCCCGGAAAGCGGTTGCGTTCGACATAGTCGCGCAAAGACAGGATCATCGCGCTATAGATGTCGGCGGGATGCGCCTCCCATTCGGCGATCGCACCGGGGGCACAGGTCCAGCCGCCCCTTTCGACATTTGGCGCGCCTTTTGTCCAGCACGTCACGCGCTCCTCCGGCTCCCAGTCGGTCAACCGGTGCGCCGTTGACCCGTCGGCGTTGAGCACGAACGAGCAGCCGTCGAACACAATCTCGTCCTGCCCGCCGATGCGGTTGAGAAAGATCACCGGCAGCCCGGTTTCGGCCACGCGGCTGGCAAAGACCTGCGTCAGTCGTCGTTCGTCCTTGTCGATTTCATAGGGGCTGCCGTTGACCGAAATCAGCAGCTCGGCGCCCTGCCCCGCCAGATGCTGGCAAACTTTCGGCAGCCACCCGTCCTCGCAGATCGGCAGTCCGAGCTTGATCCCGCGCCAATCGACGACATCGGGGAGCGGGCCGGGAACAAAGATGCGCTTTTCGTCGAAGGTGCCGTAATTGGGCAGCTCGTGCTTGCGCCGCACGGCGACAATTTTGCCGCCGTCGAGCAATGCGACGATGTTATAAAGGTCGGCCCCGTCGCGTTCCACCGACCCGACCAGCATCGCCGGGCCGCCATCGGCGGTTTCCAGCGCCAGTTCGGCCAGCATGGTCGCGGCGCGTTCGGCGAGCGCGGGTTTCAGCACCAGATCCTCGGGCGGATAACCGATCAATTGGAACTCGGGATAGAGGATCAGGTCGGCCCCGGGGTGGCGCGCCCGAACGCCACGCATCGCGTCGGCATTGGCGGCAAGGTCGCCGACCGCCTGCGTCATCTGGGCCATCACGATGGTGAGCATTTGGGCGGCGTCGGTCATGCCGCCGAGCCATACGCGCGGCGGCGGCGATTGCAATGCTCAGCCGAACAGCAGGTGGGGAAGGAACCGGCCCGGCATCATCGAAAAGGCGCCGGCGACGATCAGCCCGATATAGACCCCGCGCATGGCGCGCTGGTGTGCGACGATATTCCCGCGCCGCGCATGCCAGATGCCCATCGGAATCGAATAGAGGGTGATCACCGAAAAAATATGGATCGGCCCGATGCCGCCGGTCAGCCCGCGCAGCCAGAAGCTGGCGATCGCGGTCACCAGCATCAGCAACGCCCACACGCGCCCCGCCGTTTTGTGCCCGCGCGTTCCCTTGGGCGCCCACAGCACAAAGGCGCCGAGCGGCACCGCGGGGATCACGGTGCCAAGATGGATCCACAGCGCCCAGGCCGGGGTGCGATATTCGCCCTGGCCGCGCATCAGATAGCCCAGCGCGAGCACCGCGGCGGTGATCGCGGCGGTCTGTGCGATCGCGCGTAGAAACGGGGCGGAACGACGTAGTGGCGGAGCGGCTGCGGTATGGGTGATCATCGGATAGTCCTTGCTGGTCGATGCACTGCAGATGCCGCGCGGCCATCCGCGGGCAATCGCCACTTCGCCGGTCCGGCCAAAAACTTCGCGAATCCGGCGCATTTGCCAATTGACGAAGCGCGAACCGGCAGCCAGACCGGCGTCATGGCGCGGAAAATTGCGATCGAAAGCTTTCTGATGATCGTCGCGGGAATCATCCTCGCGCTGATCGGCCCGTTTGGTAGCTACGAATTGCCGCTGGTGCAGCGGCTGATCCTGTGGCCGCTGATGATCCTGTGTGGCTATCCGATCTTCGGCGGCCTCGGCGCGGTGGCACGCTGGCTCGCCGAAGCGGTGCGTATCCCCTATGCGGTGACCATCGCGCTCGGCCTGATCGTCGGGTCGATGCCGATGACGTTGCTCGTCATGCTGCTTTGGCGACGGGCTTCGATCGACCAAGCGCTGCAATCGCCCTTGCTCGGTGCGGTCTATCTGCAGGTGCTGGTGATCGGGGTGATCATCCACACGGCGATGTATCTGCTGTTTCGTCCCGCCGCCAATCCCGAACCGACGGCGCCCCCTCTCCTTCCGCCGACGCTCCAACCGACGGCGGGAGCACCCGACAGCGGCACCGCGGCGTCCATCGCCCCTAACTTGCCGCTCCCGCCCGGTTTCGGTCCGGTGCGCGCGCTGAAAGGCGAGGATCATTATGTCCGCGTCATCGGTGACGGCCGCGAAGAACTGATCCTGATGCGCCTGCGCGACGCCATCGAGCGGCTCGGCACCACCGACGGCCTGCGCGTCCATCGCAGCTGGTGGGTGGCGCGCGGCGGGGTGATCGCGGTGCGCCGCGACGGCCGCGTTGCGGCAATCACGCTGGTCGGCGGGCAAGAGGTCCCGGTATCGCGCGACATGATGCCGCAGCTTCGCGCGGCGGGATGGCTTTAAGCTCTTCCCCTATCGCCCCCCGCTGGCTAAGGGGCGCGCAATCCTATCCGCCGCGAAAGGGCCGCGCACCCCATGAAACTGATCTCCGGCAACAGCAACCTGCCTCTCGCCCGCGCCATCGCGGACTATCTGGAGCTGCCGCTGACCGACACGAGCGTGCGCCGCTTTGCCGACGAGGAAGTGTTCGTCGAAATTCATGAAAATGTCCGCGGACAGGACGTCTTCATCGTCCAGCCAACCAATTTCCCGGCCAACGACAATTTGATGGAGTTGCTGATCATCACCGACGCGCTGCGCCGCGCCTCGGCAAAACGGATCACCGCGGTCATCCCCTATTTTGGCTATGCCCGCCAGGACCGCAAACCCGGTCCGCGCACGCCGATTTCGGCGAAGCTCGTCGCCAATCTGATCACCACCTCGGGCGCTGACCGTGTCCTCGCGATCGACCTGCACGCCGGGCAAATCCAGGGCTTTTTCGACATCCCGACCGACAATCTTTACGCCGCGCCGGTGATGAGCGCCGACATTCAGGCGCGGTTCGCGGGCAAGAATCTGATGGTCGTGTCACCCGACGTCGGCGGCGTCGTGCGCGCCCGGGCGCTCGCCAAGCGGCTCGACAATGCGCCGCTGGCGATCGTCGACAAGCGCCGCGAACGCGCCGGCGAATCCGAAGTGATGAACATCATCGGCGACGTTGCAGGGCGCTTCTGCATCCTGATCGACGACATCGTCGATTCGGCGGGAACGCTGTGCAACGCCGCCGGGGCGCTGAAGGCCGCGGGCGCCGAGGGCGTCGTCGCCTATTGCACCCACGGTGTCTTGTCCGGCGGCGCCGTCGCGCGCGTCGAGGCGAGCGAGCTGACCGAACTGGTCATCACCGATTCGATCCAGCCGACCGACGCGGTCAACGACAGCAAAAAGGTCCGCGCGCTGACCGTCGCGCCGCTGCTCGGCGAAGCGATTAAGCGCATCGCCGACGAATCGAGCGTCTCGTCGCTGTTCGACTAGGAGGGCCTGATGACCAATCCCGATATCTTCACCCAGCCGCTGCACCTCGGCCTGGGCGCGACCGCCGCCGTCCAGCCTGCGTTCGACGGTATGCAATGGTACGCCGATTATGCGGCACGCACCGCATCGGATGGACGCGAGGGACGGCTGGTCAGCGCCCATCGCTTCACCGGAAACTGGACCAGCTGGGAAATGCACCCGGCGGGCGACGAAGTGGTCCTGTGTCTCAGCGGTGAAATTAGTCTGCATCAGGAAATGGCCGACGGCTCAGCCCGATCGCTCACACTGAAACCCGGCGAATATGCGATCAACCCTCCCGGTTGCTGGCACACCGCCGATATCGATGGCGACGCTAGCGCGTTATTCATCACCGCCGGGGCGGGTACCGAGCATCGGCCTCGCTGACGTGGCCCGATCGTCCGATATCGCGCTTGCCAATCGCTTGGCCGACGCCGCAGGCGCCGCGATCCGTCCACTGTTCCGTTCAAATTGGACCCACGAGGCGAAAGCCGACGCGTCGCCGGTGACCGAGGCTGATCGCGCCGCCGAGGCCGCGATGCGCCGCCTGCTCGACGCCGAGGCGCCGCGCGATGGGATCATCGGAGAGGAATATGGTGCCGAGCGCCCTGATGCCGCGCGCCAATGGGTGCTCGACCCGATCGACGGCACGGTCAGCTTCATGGCCGGGCGGCCGATCTTCGGCACCCTGATCGCGCTGTTGCAGGACGGCTGGCCGGTGCTGGGCATCATCGACCAGCCGATCGCGGGCGAACGCTGGATCGGGGCGGTCGGACAGCCGACCTTGTTCAACGGCGAACCAGCGCGCGCGCGAAGCTGTCGCACGCTCGGCGACGCGGTGCTCGCAACCACTGGGCCGCAATATTTCGACGATCATGACGCCGAACATTTCATGGCGCTCGCCGCCAAGACCGCGCACAAGCGCATGGTCTTTGGCGGCGACTGCTATAATTATGGTCTGCTGGCGAACGGCCACATCGATCTGGTCGTCGAGGCAGGCCTCAAGCTCCACGACTTCGCCGCGCTGGCACCGATCGTCGAGGGTGCGGGCGGGACGATGTGCGACTGGAACGGCGACCCGCTCAGCGCCGAAAGCGCGGGCCATGTCATCGCGCTGGGCGATCCGGCGCGGCTCGAGGATGTGATCGAAGGCCTCGCCTGCCATCATTGAGCCGCAGCGCGCGCACCTGTGCGCCCGCAGCGCTTGCATTTCATTGCGATTCCCCCTAAGCGCCCCGCTTCCGATTGTGTCGGCTGGCGACAAGGGCTGCCAGGCCGACACCAAACGGACTTCCAAAGGAGACCAAAATGCCCAAGCTGAAGACCAAGAGCGGTGTGAAGAAACGCTTCAAATTCACCGCCACGGGCAAGGTGAAGCACGGCGTTGCCGGCAAGCGCCACCGCCTGATTTCGCACAATGCCAAATATATCCGCACCAACCGCGGCACGAGCGTGCTCAGCGATTCGGACGTGGCCCATGTGCGCCTCTGGGCGCCCTACGGCCTGAAGTAAGGAGCGCTAGACCATGTCACGCATCAAACGCGGCGTCACCACGCGCGCCAAGCACAAACGCGTATTGGAACAGGCGAAAGGCTATTATGGCCGTCGCAAGAACACCATTCGTATCGCCAAGCAGGCGGTCGAAAAGGCCGGCCAATACGCCTATCGCGACCGCAAGGTTAAGAAGCGGAGCTTCCGCGGCCTGTGGATCCAGCGCATCAACGCGGCGGTCCGCGCCGAAGGCCTGACCTATTCGCAGTTCATGCACGGCGTGAAGCTGGCCGGAATCGATCTCGACCGCAAGGTCATGGCCGACCTCGCCATGAACGAAGGCGGCGTCTTTACCGCGATCATCGCACAGGCGAAAGCGGCGCTGCCCAAGGCAGCGTAACGCTCCGGCGGACAAGCCAGTTACAAAGGGGCGGTTCCGCAAGGAGCCGCCCCTTTTGCATCGCCCGTCGCGGGGTTGACCCGCTCGCACCATCCGGTGCAAGCGGCACCCCGGATGGCGAATGGAACATGCGGTGGCGCGCGGGGTGCCCGTCATCGCCGCAGGACAAACGATGATGAGCAATTATCAGGCGATGCAAGCCCGGCTGGCGGCAGACATTGCGGCAGCGGAAGATCTCGACGCCCTCGAAGCCCTGCGCGTCATCGCGCTCGGCAAGGCGGGCAGCATCACGGCGCTGCTCAAATCGCTCGGCGCCATGACCCCCGATGAGCGGCAGGCGCAGGGGCCGCAGATTCACGCGCTGCGCGAGACGATCACCGCTGCGCTCGCCGAACGCAAGGCGGCGCTCGATGCCGCGGCGCTCGACATCAAGCTCGCCGCCGAGGCGATCGACATGACCCTTCCCGCCGATGCCGCGCCGAAGGGCAGTGTTCATTCGGTCAGCCAGGTGATGGACGAACTCACCGAAATCTTTGCCGACATGGGCTTTGCCGTCGCCACCGGTCCCGAGATCGAGGATGACTGGCACAATTTCACCGCGCTCAACATTCCCGAAACGCATCCGGCGCGCGCGATGCACGACACCTTCTATTTCCCCGACGTGGACGCCGAGGGCCGCGCAATGTTGCTGCGCACCCACACGTCGCCGGTGCAGATCCGCACGATGATGAACCAGGAGCCACCGATTCGCATCATCGCCCCCGGCCGTGTCTATCGCAGCGACAGCGATGCGACGCACACGCCGATGTTTCACCAAGTCGAAGGTCTCGTCATCGACCGCGGCATCCATATGGGACACCTCAAATGGACGCTCGAAACATTCCTGAAGGCCTATTTCGAGCGCGACGACATCGTCCTGCGGCTGCGCCCGAGCTATTTCCCCTTCACCGAACCGTCGGCGGAAGTCGATGTCGGCTATAAACAGGAAAAGGGTCGCCGGATCGTCGGCGGACATGGCGACGATGATGGCCATGCGTGGATGGAGCTGCTCGGCAGCGGGATGGTCAACCGCCGCGTGATCGCGAACTGCGGGCTTGATCCCGACGTGTGGCAGGGCTTTGCCTTTGGCGTCGGGGTCGATCGGTTGGCGATGCTGAAATATGGCATGGACGATCTGCGCGCCTTCTTCGACGGCGACCTGCGCTGGCTGGCGCATTATGGGTTCGGCGCGCTGAGTGTTCCCACGCTGAGTGGGGGGATTTCGGCATGAAGATCACCCTCGACTGGCTCCGCGAGCATCTGGACGGCGATTTCACCGTCGAAGATGTCGTCGCCACGCTCAACCGCATCGGTCACGAAGTCGAAGGCGTCGAGAATCCCGCCGACAAGCTGGAGGGCTTCCGCGTCGCGCGCGTGCTGACCGCCGAGAAACATCCGCAGGCCGACAAATTGCAGGTGCTGACCGTCGACACCGGCGACGGTGGCGCACCACTGACCGTCGTGTGCGGCGCCCCCAATGCGCGCGCCGGGCTGGTCGGCGTGCTCGGCCTGCCCGGCGCGGTCGTGCCCGCGAACGGCATGGAGTTGAAGGTCGCCGCGGTGCGCGGGGTCCAATCGAACGGCATGATGTGCTCGTCGCGCGAGCTCGAGCTCGGCGACGATCATGACGGCATCATCGAACTGCCCGAGGATGCGCCCGTCGGCACCAGCTTCGCCGATTACAGCGGCGCGGGCGACCCGGTGATCGACATTTCGATCACCCCGAACCGGCAGGATTGCATGGGGGTGCGCGGGATCGCGCGTGACCTCGCCGCCGCCGGGCTCGGCACGCTGAAGCCGCTCGACGTCCCGACGATCATCGGCGAGGGCGCGCCCGCAACCGAAATCCGCACCGACGATCCCGAAGGCTGCCCCGCTTTCTATGGCCGCACGATCAGCGGCGTCACCAACGGCATCGCCCCCGAATGGATGCGCCGCCGATTGGAAGCGGTCGGGCAGCGGTCGATCTCGGCGCTTGTCGACATCAGCAATTATGTGATGTTGGACCTCGGCCGCCCGAGCCATATCTATGACCGTGCCAAGCTGACCGGGCCGCTCGTCGCGCGGCGCGCAAAGGCGGACGAGACGCTTACCGCGCTCAACGGCAAGGATTACACGCTCACCGACACGATGACGGTGATCGCCGACGATAGCGGCGTCCACGACATCGCGGGCATCATGGGCGGCGAGCATTCGGGGTGCAGCGAAGCGACGAGCGACGTGCTGGTCGAGGTCGCGTACTTCACCCCCGAACGCATCGCGCTGACTGGACAGGCACTGGCGCTGACCAGCGACGCGCGCAGCCGTTTCGAGCGCGGGGTCGATCCGGCGTTTCTGGACGACGCGACCGCGATCGTCACCGCGCATGTGCTGGCGATCTGCGGCGGCACACCCTCGGCGGTCACCCGCGCCGGGACGCCGCCCGCCGAGGTGAAGATGGTCGATTACGACCCGACGCTGTCGGCGACGCTGGGCGGTATCGCGATCGCGCCCGAGCGGCAGCAGGAAATCCTGACCGCGCTGGGCTTCACCGTCATCGAACAGGGCGGCCGCTGGCAGGTTCAGGTGCCGAGCTGGCGCCGCGACATCGACGGCGCCCCCGATCTGGTCGAGGAGGTCACGCGCATCACCGGGTTCGACGCAATCGCGTCGGTGGCTCTGCCGCGCACCGATGGGGTGGCCAAACCGACCGCGACCCCCGAACAGATGCTGGAGCGGCGTATGCGCCGCGCCGCGGCCGCCGCAGGCTTCCATGAAGCGGTGACCTGGTCATTCATCAGTGACCGTGATGCGGCGCCGTTTGGCGGCGGCGACTGGTCGCTCGCCAATCCGATCAGCGAAGATCTGAAGGTCATGCGCCCGTCGCTGCTCCCCGGCCTGCTCGCCGCGGCGCAGCGCAACCAGAACCGCGGCGCGGCCAGCATCCGCCTGTTCGAAATCGGCCGCCGCTATCTGGCCGATGCCGAGCATCCGACGCTGGCGGTGCTTATGGCGGGCGAGAAGCGCGCGCGCGGCTGGCAGGCGGGCAAGGCGGCGGCGTTCGATGCGTTCGACGCCAAAGCCGCAGCGCTGGCACTGCTCGACGCCGCGGGCGCACCCGCCGACCGTTTGCAGGTGATGGAAGCGGTGAGCGAGGGCCAAATCTGGCATCCCGGCCAGTCGGCCACCCTGCGGCTGGGGCCCAAGGCGGTGCTCGCCGAATATGGCGCGCTCCACCCGCTGCTGACCCGCCATTTCGACGTCGACGGCCCGGTGATGGCGGTGCAGATCTTCCTCGATGCCATTCCCGCCAAACGCGCGAGCGGCCCGGCGCGCGCGGCCTTCACCCCGCCCACGCTGCAATCGGTGCGCCGCGACTTTGCGTTCCTGGCCCCGACGAGCCTGACCGCCGCCGAGCTGGTGCGAGCGATCCGCGGTGCCGACAAGGCGGCCATCGTCGATGCTCGTTTGTTCGACCGCTTCACCGGGCAGGGCGTGCCCGAGGGTCATGTGAGCCTGGCGGTGGAGGTCGAATTGCAGCCGGTCGAGAAGAGCTTCACCGATGCAGAGCTGAAGGCGATCGCCGACAAGGTGGTGGTGGCGGCAGCGAAGGTGGGGGCGGTGTTGCGGGGGTAGGCCCCTGAAAGTCCGCCGTTTATCGAAGGCGACTGGACAAGGATGGCGTGGCGCGGAACGCGCCAATTCTGGAATAGCTTTTGTCACGGAGGGAACATGGCGCTCGAGCTTCGTCCGAATTGCGAATATTGCGACCGCGACTTGCCGATCGATGCTGTGGACGCACATATTTGCACCTATGAGTGCACATATTGCGCCGATTGCGTCGACAATATCCTGTTCAATGTCTGCCCGAATTGCGGCGGCGGATTTGTGCCGCGGCCGATTCGTCCCGCGAACGAATGGCGCCCCGGCGTATCACGCGTCCACCAGCCGCCATCGACGCAGCGCCGTAAGGTAAGCTATGACGCCGAGAATATTCGCGCGCATTCGCTCCGCCTGCGCGACATTCCGCCCGAGCAGCGCTGATCGCACACAGCCGGTTCGGTAGCGACGTTGCCGTGTGTGCGCTGTGGATCGGGCAGGGAGCGAAGATGGGGTTGGCCATCAAACCGTCGGGATCGTGCCGCCGTCGATCACATATTCGGTGCCCGTGATCGCCGCGGCGCGGTCCGATGCGAGGAAGGCGATCAGGTTGGCGACATCTTCGGGCTTTGCCGGGCGGCCGAGCGGAATGCCGCCGAGCGAGTTCATGATGATCGCCCTGCCGCCTTCATAATCGGTCCCCGCGTCGCGCGCGATGCGTTCGGCGAGCTGCACCGATGCTTCGGTCTCGATCCATCCCGGGGCGACGCGGACGACGCGCACCCCCTTTGGCGCGACCTCTTTCGACAAGGCTTTGCTGTAGGTCGAAAGCGCCGCCTTGGCCGCGGCATAGCCGGTCGTTGCTTCCGGTAAGGGCAACTGGCGCTGAATCGAGGAGACATGGACGACGACGCCAGATCCCTGCGCGGCCATCGCCGGGACCAGCGCCCGGTCGAGCCGGACGGCGGGGAACAGGTTGAGCGCAAGCTCGCGATCCCAATGCGCGTCGCTCAGCGCGGCAAAACCACCGCCCGGCGCCGACGACCCGCCGAGCATGTGGACGAGAATGTCGATGCCGCCGAGGCGTTCGTGCACCGCGGCAGCGGCGCGCTCGCATCCTTCGGCGGTCGTCAGGTCGGCGGCGATGAACAGGGGGTCAGCCCCGGAATCGGACGCGTTCCGGGCGACGGTGAGCACCGTCGCGCCGAGTTCGCGGAGCAGGGCGGCGGTTGCCTTGCCCGCGCCCTTCGTGCCCGAGGTGACGAGCGCGCGCTTGCCGGCGAGCGACAGAAAGCCGGTCATGGCCGAATCTCCAGTTCGGCGATGCGACCGTCGGCGAGCGTAAAATGATAGGTGAGGACAGCCGGGCTGGTCGGGAAATTGCCCGTCACCGTGGCACGAACGCTGATCCGGTCATCCGCGAGCTCCGCCTCGAATGGCGCCGCCTGATGGGCATATTGCTGCTTGGCGTCGCGCCACCAGGCATCGATCTGGTCGTGCCCGCGGTACGAGTGCCCTTCATCTTTCACGAGCGCATCGGGGGCGAAGGCCGCCATCAGGGCGGCGCCGTCGCCGCGCTGGTCGGCGTCGAAATAGGTTTGAACGGGATGAGGCAATTGCATGACGAGTCTCCGATCTTGGGCTTGCTTCCCATCTAAGCGCGCGGCATCATCCGCATAAGTGGGCTAATGTTGGATGTTCTGATGAAGAAATCGGGATAATGACACAACTTGCACTGCGCGATTTTGACGCCGTGCTAGCGGTTGCGCGGCGCGGATCGTTCCGGCAGGCGGCCGTTGACCTTGGCCTGTCGACGACCGCGCTCAGCCACATGATCGCGCGGATCGAGGCCGAACTGGGCGTGCGGTTGTTCAACCGCACCACGCGCAGCGTCGCGCTGACCGACGCGGGCCATATTTTCGTCGATCGGATCGGCCCGTCGCTGCTCGACGTTCGCGAGGCGATCGAGATTGTCCGGGCGCGCGGCGAAACGCCATCGGGGACGCTGCGTATCAACGCGCCGCCGTTTGCGGCGCGATCGGCGCTGGCGGCGCTGATCCTGGACTATACGCGTCGCTACCCGGACGTGCATGTCGATGTGGTGGCTGACGGGCGGCTGGTCGATATTGTCGCGGAAGGGTTCGATCTGGGGGTGCGGGTCGAGTCACTGGTCCCCACCGACATGATCGCGCTGTCGCTGGGCGAAGCGCAGCGTTTTGCCGTCGTCGCGTCGCCCGACTATCTTGCTGCGCATGCGCCGCCGCGTGTTCCCACCGATCTTGCCACCCATGCCTGCATCCGCGTGCGCCTGCCCGACGGCGGGCTTTATCGCTGGTATTTCGAGAATGGCGCCGAGACGGCACAGATCGACGTGAGCGGCCCGATGACCATCGACGATGTGACGATCGCGCGCGCGGCGGTGGTTGCGGGTGTGGGGGTCGGATTCTTTTTCGAACAGGATGTGATCGCCGACATCGAGGCGGGGCGGCTCGTCCGCCTGCTCGACGACTGGACCCCAGCGTTTCCGGGGGTCGCGCTCTATTATCCGGACCGCCGTCATCCTTCAGCCGCTCTGGCGGCGTTTCTGGCGCTGGCACGCGAGCTGGGGCGCAAGACCTAAGCCGCCACCGCCTCCTCGCTCGCGCTCGTCGCCGCTTCGAGCAAGCGTTTCTCCAGCGACTTCACCCGCGCTGCGCTGTCGATCTTGTCGCCGATCAGGTCGGTGACATAGAAGGTATCGACCGCGCGTTCGCCATAGGTGGCGACGTGGGCGCTGTGGACCGTCACCTTCGACTGGAACAGCGCATAGGCGAGCTGGTTGAGCAGCGCGGGGCGGTCCTGTGCGTTGACCTCGATCACGGTGAAGCGGTTCGATGCCTTGTTATCGACGAAGACATTGGGGGCGATGCGGAAAGCTTCGGCGCGGGTGCGCGGGAGGGCGCGGGCTTCGAGTTTGGGGAGCAGTTTCTGGCGGTTGGCGAGCGCGTCCTCGATCGCGCGGGTCAGTCGGCCGATCTGCCCCGGCTCGTCGAACGGGCGACCGATCGGGTCCTGCACCAGAAAATTGTCGAGCGCGAGACCGTCGCGCGTCGTGTGGATACGCGCGTCGATGATGTTGCCGCCGGCCAGGTGAATGCCCCCCGCGATGCGATAGAAGAGCCCCGGATGGTCGGCGGCAAGCACCATCACCAAGGTCGCGCCGCGATCGTCGTCGGGGACCGCGGCGATGTGCAGCGGCGCGTCGCCCGCCTGCCGGATATGGACGAGATTGGCGGCGATGACCTCGACCGGCTCGGCGATCCAATAGCTTTCGGGCAGGCGCTTTGCGACCTTGTCGAAGGTTTTCTGGTCGAAGCCGAATTGCGCCGCGACCGCTTCCTTCTTGCTGGCGATGCGTTGTTCGCGGCCCTTTTGCTTGTGGCCGAGGCGCAGCACTTCTTCGGCGGCGTCGTAGAGTTCGGTGAGCAACTGCCGTTTCCAGCTGTTCCATACCCCGGGCCCGACCGCGCGAATATCGACGACGGTGAGGACGAGGAGCAGGCGGAGGCGTTCGGGGCTTTGCACTTGTCCGGCGAAGTCGAGGATCGTCTTGAAATCGGCGAGGTCGCGTTTGAATGCGGTCGCCGACATGAGGAGATGATAGCGCACGAGCCACGAGACGGTCTCGGTCTCCGCCTCGCTCAGCCCCAGCCGCGGGCAGACGCGCAGCGCGAGTTCGGCGCCGAGCACACTATGGTCGCCGCCGCGCCCCTTGGCGATATCGTGCAGCAGCACCGCGACATAGACGACGCGGCGCGAATGGATCTGGTCCATGATCGCGGTCGACAGCGGATGATCGTCCTTGAGCCGCCCCTGTTCGATATCGGACAGCAGGCCGATGGCGCGGATCGTATGCTCGTCGACGGTGTAGTGATGATACATGTCGAACTGCATCTGCGCGACGACGCGGCCGAAATCGGGAACGAAGCGGCCGAACACCCCAGCCTCGTTCATCCAGCGCAGCACCGTTTCGGGATCGCGTGGGGACGTCAGCACGTCGAGGAACAGCGCGTTGGCGCGCGCGTTGCGCCGCACCCCCTGCGTCTCGATCAGCTTCGCCTCGTGCCGCGCCTGCCGCATCGCCTGCGGATGGATTTCGAGGGCGTGCTTGTCGGCGAGCGCAAAAATCTCGACCAGCCGCACCGGGTCCTGCTGAAAAAATTTGTCGTCGGGCAGCGCGAGGCGGCCGCGGTCGAGGACGAAGCCATTGAGCTTGCCGGGACGCCGCCGGATCGTCGGCAGAAAGCGCCGCCCGCGCGCCGCCATCTGGTCGTCGAGATGCGCGAGGAAGGTGCCGGTCAGGTCGCCGACGCTTTTCGCGTGGAGGAAATAGAGCTGCATGAAGCGCTCGACTGCGCTTTTGCCGGGGCGGTCGGCGAATTGCATGCGCGCGGCGATCTCGCGCTGGAAATCGAAGGTCAGCCGGTCCTCGGCGCGGCCCGCGAGGGTGTGGAGGTGGCAGCGCACCGCGAGCAGGAAATTTTCGGCGCGCGCAAACTGGCGAAGCTCGCGCGCCGAGAGCAATCCGGCGTCAACGAGCTCGGGCACGGTGCGCACGCGGTGGATGAACTTACCGATCCAGAACAGCGTGTGGAGATCGCGCAGCCCCCCCTTTCCTTCCTTCACATTGGGTTCGACGACATAGCGCGAATCGCCCATGCGCTTGTGCCGCTCGTCGCGCTCGGCGAGCTTGTCGGCGACGAAGGCGCGCGCGTTGCCCGCGACGACCTCGGCATCGAACCGCGCTGAGGCCTGATCATAAAGTTCGCGGTCGCCCCAGATGAAGCGGCCTTCGAGCAACGCGGTGCGGATCGTCAGGTCGTCCTTGGCGGCGCGGACCATTTCGTCGATCGAGCGGCTGGAATGGCCGACCTTCAGCCCGAGATCCCACAACGTGTACAGCTGCGCCTCGATCACACTTTCGGTCCAGCTCGTCTGCTTGAACGGGGTGAGAAAACCGATGTCGATGTCGCTGTATGGCGCCATTTCGCCGCGGCCATAGCCGCCAACCGCGATCAGGGTGATCCGCTCGCCCGACGATTTATTGCCCGAAGGATAGAGGTGGCCGACAGTGAAGTCGTGGCTGAGGCGGACGATCTGGTCGATCAGGAAGGCGGTGGCGCTGGCGGCGAGGCGGCCCGACGAGGGGTGCGCGAGCAGCCGCCGCTCGATCTCTGCCCGCCCGTCGTCCAGCGCGCTCTTAAGCAGCGCGACCATCGCGCGGCGGCGGGCACCGGCGTCCTGCGCTTCGGCGGCGATCGCGTCGAGCCGGTCGGCGAGAGCGCGGCGATCGATGATCGCGCGGCGCTGTTCGAGCTTGTCGAAGATGTCGCTCATTCCTCGTCCGCCAGCAGGCGTTTGAGCGCATAAAGCGCGTCGAGCGCCTCGCGCGGTGCGAGCGCGTCGGGGTCGATCCGGGAGAGCGCGTCGCGCAGCGCGTCGGCCTTTTCGGCAGGCGCCGCGGCGAGGGTGGCGGCGAACAGCGGCAGGTCGTCGAGCCCTGCGGCGAGGCCGCCGGTTTTCTCGCGCCCCGCTTCGAGCTTGGCTAGCACCGCCTCGGCGCGCTTGACGACCGCCGCGGGTACCCCGGCGAGGCGTGCGACGGCGAGGCCGTAGCTGCGGTCGGCGGGACCGTCGGCGAGTTCGTGGAGCAGCACCAGTTCGCCCTGCCATTCGCGCGCGCGGACATGGTGGAGCGAGAGCGCATTCAGCGTTTCGGCGAGGCGCGTCAGTTCGTGGTAATGCGTCGCGAACAGGCAGCGGCACTTGTTCACTTCATGCACCGCCTCGACCACCGACCAGGCGAGCGCAAGCCCGTCGTAGGTTGAGGTACCGCGCCCGACCTCGTCGAGAATGACGAAGCTTTGCGGGGTCGCCTGCGCGAGGATCGCGGCGGTTTCGACCATTTCGACCATGAAGGTCGAGCGCCCGCGCGCGAGATTGTCGCTGGCGCCGACGCGGCTGAACAATTTGTCGACGAGGCCGAGCTTCGCCGAAGCCGCGGGGACGAAACCACCCGCCTGCGCGAGCACGATAATCAGCGCATTCTGGCGCAGGAAGGTCGATTTACCCCCCATGTTCGGGCCGGTGACGAGCCACAATCGGTCGGTTTCGGACAGCGACAGATCGTTGGGGACAAAACGCTCGCCCGCTTTCGCGAGCGCCGCCTCAACCACCGGATGTCGCCCGCCGACAACATCGAGGCAGGGCGTATCGGCCAGGTCGGGGCGGCACCAGTTATGGCTCATCGCATGGTCGGCGAGCGCCGCGGCGACGTCGATGCGCGCCAGCACGTCGCAGCTGGCGGCGATCTGCTCACGCCGCGCGGTCGCGGCTTCGGTGAGCGATTCGAGATGCGCGGCTTCGGCGGCGACGGCATGGACGCCCGCCTGCGTCACGCGGCTCGCCGCTTCGTGGAGGTCGGAGGAGTTGAAGCGCACGACACCCGCGAGCGTCTGGCGGTGGGTGAAACCCGTTTCGGGCGCCATCAGCACGTCGGCGTGCTTCGCGGGCACCTCGACATGATAGCCGAGGACACCATTGTGGCGGATCTTGAGCGAGGCGATGCCGGTGCGGTCGCGATACTGCGCCTCCAGTGCCGCAATCGCCTTGCGCCCGTCGCGCGCGGTTTCGCGCAGCGCGTCGAGCGCATAGTCGTAACCTTCGGCTATATAGCCGCCCTGCGCGGCATCGATCGGCGGCATTTCGATCAGCGCGCGAGTCAGTTCGTCGACGAGCGCGCCGTGGCCGTCGAGGCCGGGAAGCAGGCGCGCGAGCAAGGGCGGCAGGTCGGCGCGCCGCGCGAGGCGTTCGCGCAGGCGCCGCGCGCCTTCGAGCGCGTCGCGCAGCTGCGCCAGGTCGCGCGGGCCGCCGCGCCCCGCGACGAGGCGTCCGAGCGCGCGTCCGGCGTCGGGCAGTGCGCGGAGCGCCGCGCGGAGATCGCCGCGCCATAGCGCATCGCGCGCAAGCGCATTGACAAGGTCGAGCCGGTCGAGGATCGCTGCCTTGTCGGTGAGCGGGCTGGCGAGATCGTCAGCGAGCAGCCGCGCGCCTGCCGCAGTGACGGTGCGGTCGATCGTGCCGAGCAGGCTGCCGTCGCGCGTCCCGGCCATGGTGCGGACGAGTTCGAGGCTTTCGCGCGTCGCGGCGTCGATCGCCATGCGCCCCGACGCAAGATGCCGCACCGGCGGCTGGAGAAAGGTCGGCGCGCCGGTGCCGACATGGTCGAGATAGGCGATAAGCGCGCCCATCGCGGCGATTTCGCCGCGCGAAAATTGGCCAAAACCGTCGAGCGTCTGGACGCCGAAGAAGGATTCGAGCCGTTTCTGCGCCGCGGTACTCGAAAAGTCGCTCGGTGGTCTCCGCACGATCTGGCGCGCTGACGACATCGGGAGTTCGCCCGCGCTTTCGCTGACCAGCAGTTCGGACGGCGCCAGCCGCGCCAGTTCGGCATCGATCGCTTCGCGGCGCACCGCGACAACCTCAAACCGCCCGGTCGAAATATCGGCGGCGGCAATCGCGACTTCGTCCTCGCTGCCAACTTCGGCGAACGCGGCGAGCCGGTTGGCGCTGCGCCCTTCGAGCAGGCTTTCCTCGGTCAGCGTCCCCGCGGTGACAAAGCGCACGATCGCGCGCGCCACGAGCGCCTTCGACCCGCCGCGCGCCTTGGCCTCCGCAGGCGTTTCGACCTGTTCGGCGATCGCGACGCGGTGCCCGGCGCGGATCAGCCGCGCAAGATAGGATTCGGCCGAATGCGCGGGCACGCCGCACATCGGCACCGGCTGTCCATCATGCTCGCCGCGCGACGTGAGCGCGATGTCGAGCGTCGAGGCCGCGGCCTTGGCATCGTCGAAGAACAGCTCGAAAAAATCGCCCATGCGATAGAAAAGCAGGCAGTCGCCGGCCTTGGCCTTCAGCGCCCAATATTGCGCCATCATCGGCGTTGCCGCGGACGCAGCGGCGTTGCTGTTCGCGGGTTTGGGAGCGGCGGCAGGCATCGGACCCTGCTTAGTGACTGGGCGCGGCATGGCAAGGTCGGGGTGGGGGGATGCTGGTGGAAGGGCCGCTCTGGGGTGGGGAGCGGACACCGACAGATCCTCCCAATCGACTTGCGATGGGGAGGTGGCAGCCCGCAGGGCTGACGGAGGGGTTGAGCGCGCAGCGCTCGCTGACGCTCGCGGCCCCTCCACCACCGCTTCGCGGCGATCCCTCTCCCCATCGCAAGTCGATGGGGAGGATATTATGGCAGCAACCGGTCGAATCCAGACATGCGGCATCCCCGGCTCAATCCGGGATGCAAAATACCGGAGCCGTTCATCGGACCACCGCTCGACAACATTGGCGGTTACAATCGCCGCCGGTGACGTTAGGGAATGGGCTCGGGCGCGCGTCTGGCAAATTCAACCAAGGGGAACAGCGATGGACAGCGGCAGCAAGGTGCAGTTTTCGGACCGCGAGGCTCTGCTTTACCATGAATATGGGCGGCCCGGGAAAATCGAGATCGTCGCGTCGAAGCCGATGGCGACGCAGCGCGACCTGAGCCTTGCCTATTCGCCCGGCGTCGCTGTCCCGGTGAAGGCGATCGCCGCCGATCCCGCGACGGCCTATGACTATACGATCAAGGGCAATCTGGTCGCGGTGATTTCGAACGGCACCGCGATCCTCGGCCTCGGCAACCTTGGCGCGCTCGCCTCGAAGCCGGTGATGGAGGGCAAGGCGGTGCTGTTCAAGCGCTTTGCCGACGTTGATTCGATCGATTTGGAAATCGACACCGAAGACCCGCAGCGCTTTATCGATGCGGTCGAGTTGCTCGAGCCCAGCTTCGGCGGCATCAACCTGGAGGACATCGCGGCGCCCAACTGCTTCATCATCGAGCAGGCGCTGAAGGAAAAGATGAATATCCCGGTCTTCCATGACGACCAGCATGGCACCGCGATCATCACCGCCGCGGGGCTGATCAACGCCTGTTACCTGACCGGGCGCGACCTTTCGACGGTGAAGGTCGTCGTCAATGGCGCCGGTGCGGCGGCGATCGCGTGCACCTCGCTGATCAAATCGATGGGCGTGCGGCACGAAAATGTCATCATGTGCGACCGCAAGGGCACCATTTATCAGGGCCGCACCGAAGGTATGGACCAGTGGAAGTCCGCCCACGCCGTCCCGACCGAGGCGCGCGACCTGACCGAGGCGCTGGTCGGCGCCGACGTGTTCCTGGGGCTGTCGGCGGCGGGCGCGCTGAAGCCCGAGATGGTCAAGGATATGGCGCCGGCGCCGATCATCTTTGCGATGGCGAATCCCGATCCCGAAATCTCGCCCCCCGACGCCCGTGCAGCAAGACCTGACGCGATCATTGCGACGGGGCGGTCGGATTATCCGAACCAGGTCAACAACGTCCTCTGCTTCCCCTTCATCTTCCGCGGCGCGCTCGACGTCCATGCGACCGCGATCAACGAGGAGATGAAGATCGCCGCGGCCTATGCGATCGCCGACCTGGCACGCCAGCAGGTGCCCGAAGAGGTCGCCGCGGCCTATGGCGGACGCGCGTCGAGCTTTGGCCCCGAATATATCATCCCCTCGCCCTTCGACCCGCGGCTGATGGAAATCGTGCCCGCCGCGGTCGCCAAGGCGGCGATGGAGACGGGGGTCGCGCAGAAACCGATCGCCGATCTGGGCGCCTATCGCACCTCGCTCCGCGCACGGCTCAACCCCACGACGTCGGTGCTAACGCTCGCCTATGAGGCGGCGCGCGCGAACCCCAAGCGTGTGGTGTTCGCCGAGGGCGAGGAAGAAGTGGTGCTGCGCGCCGCAATCCAGTTCCGCGACGGCGGCTATGGCACCCCGGTGCTGGTCGGCCGCGAGGGACTGCGCGACAAGCTGAAAGAAATGGGGGTCGCCGACCCTGAAAGCTACGAAGTCCACAACAGCGTCAATTCGCCGCATGTGCCGCAAATGGTCGAGATCCTGTACGAACGCTTGCAACGGCGCGGGTACCTGCGCCGTGATGTCGAACGCATGGTCAACCGCGACCGCAACATCTTTGGTTCGCTGCTGCTCAAACTCGGGCTGGGCGATGCGATGATCACCGGGGTCACGCGTACCTATTCGCAGACGATGCGCGAGGTGCGGCGGGTAATCGACCATGCCGAGGGCAAGACCGCTTTCGGCATCCATGTGCTGGTCGGCCAGCATCAGACGATCTTCATGTCCGATACGACAGTGAACGAGCGGCCGAGCGCCGAAATGCTGGCCGATATCGCCGAACGCACGGCGCAGGTCGCGCGGCGGATGGGGCACGAGCCGCGCGTCGCGTTCCTGTCCTATTCGACCTTCGGCAATCCGCCGGGCAGCTGGCTCGACAATATCCGCGACGCGGTCGCGATCCTCGACGCCCGCAAACCGGCCTTCGAATATGAGGGCGAAATGTCGCCCGACGTCGCGCTCAACCCCAAGGTGATGGCGAACTATCCCTTCTGCCGCCTGTCGGGTCCGGCGAACGTGCTGGTCATGCCGGGGCTGCAATCGGGCAATCTGTCCGCGAAACTGCTGCGCGAACTGGGCGGCAGCGCGGTGATCGGCCCCATGCTCGTCGGCATGGAGCATCCGGTCCAGGTCGCGACGATGGCGTCGCCAGCGTCGGATCTGGTGACGCTGGCGGTGCTCGCGGCGGGCGGGATCGCGCAGTAGTTTCTAATAATCTTCCCTGTGGCGCAGCCATGGGAAGGTGTCAGCGCCAAGCGCTGACGGAGGGGCGATAGCGCACAGGCCGCGGCCCCCCATCGGCTGTGCCGACGGTCCCCCTCCCCATCGCTTCGCGACAGGGAGGATTAACGCATAAGCCTACTGCCCGCTCGGCGCGCCCGCGCCCGGGGCGCCGACCGCGCCGATATTGCCGAAGATATCTTCAAAGAAACTGCGCTGGCGGCCCAGCGTCGGCGTCTTGTCACCCGACGGATTGAGGCGGCTGACCAGTTCGAGCCCGGTGCGATCGACCGCCGCAACATTGCCCGCCGCGTCGAAGCGGATACGCAGAACCTGCTGGTTCACGGGGCGCGGCTTGGCAAAGGCGAGCTGGCGCGTTTCGCGCGAGACATAATAATATTCGTTGGTGCCGAACTGGCCGACAAAAGTCGGGCGGCCCAGCGTTCTTTCCACCGATTCGCGGTTATCGACGCCCGCAGTGACCGAGTCGGTCAGCAGGGGATCGACAACATAGCCCTGCCGCCCCTTGAGCTGCGAGCAGCCGCTGGTGGCGACCGCGACGAGCAGGCCAAGGGCGAGAAGACGCGCGCGCGAGGCGGCGGGCGAAAGGCTGAAATTCGACATCATTATCTCCGTTGCGCCGGATCGCCGCATTCCGGCGGTCGGCGCGCGCTCTCGCGCCTCTTAACCGCAAGCGGACGGGACGCACAAGCGGCTTGTGGCGCCGCCAAGCTTGCCAGAAGCTGACCGGCGCGGCGGACCGGTGCCTCTTTTCGGCAGCGCCAATTGCGCCTAAGCGGTGGGCATGTTTTCGCTCCGCAATCTTTTCCGCCCGCAACCCGATCCGCGCGAGGCGCGCCGACCGCTGTGGAACGCCGTCGTCGCCACCGCGCGCGCGCCGCACTGGTATGCCGCAGGCGGTGTTCCAGACACGCTTGACGGCCGGTTCGATATGGTCAGCCTGGTGCTGGCGCTGGTCCTCCACCGGATCGACGAGGACCCCGCGCAGGCTCGCGCAGGCGTCGAGCTGACCGAATTGTTCGTCACCGACATGGACGGTCAGATGCGTCAGATCGGGTTCGGCGACATGGTCGTCGGCAAACAGATCGGTCGCATGGTCGGCGCACTGGGCGGGCGACTCGGTGTCTACCGCGCCGCCGACGGATCGGACGAACTGCGCGCGGCACTGGTCCGCAACCTGTGGCGCGGCAACGAACCCGATGCCGCGGGGCTGGCGCACGTCATGGCCGAGGTGGCGAAATTGCGGGCCGCGTTGGCGGCGACGCCGGTGGCCGAGCGGGTCGTCGCCGATCGGTTGGGCGGAGTCGCAGAGTGAGCGCGGCGCCCGAATTTTCGCTGATCCTGACACTGGCCGACGCGGCGCAAGGGCGTGCCGTGGCGGTCGAGGCCGACGCCGAAGCGCGGGCGCGGATCGCGCAGCGACTGGCGCTGATCACGGTCGATCACTTTGTCGTTACTGCCGAAATCCGCACCGTGGCGGGTGGGATCGGCGCCAAGGGGGCGGTGGATGCCGCCATTGTCCAGCCGTGCGCGGCGACGGGGCTGCCGGTCCCGGCGACGCTCAGCGAGCCGTTCGACTTGCGATTCCTGCGCGATATCGACGCACCGGTCGATGCGGACGAAGAAATCGAGATCAGCAGCGAGGATTGCGACCTGCTGCCGCTGGAGGGCGATCGCATGGATCTGGGCGAAGCGGCGGTGCAAACGCTGTCGCTTGCGCTTGATCCTTTTCCCCGTCACCCCGATGCCGACCGCATCCTCGCCGAAAAGGGCGTGCTGAGCGAAGATGCGGCGGGGCCTTTTGCGGCGCTAGCGAAGCTCCGCGGGAAACCCGGCAATTAAATCAGTCGGGCGTCGCCGAATCATCCTTTGCCAGATCGGCGGCGACAGAATCGAGCCCGGTTTCCTTGGCGGGCGTCGCTTGCCCCGCCGCCGCTTCGTCACGCGAAGCCGGCAAAGCACCGCCGAGCGCCGCAGCGAGGCCGGCAAGCTGTTCGCCGATCACCGCGTCGACCGCCGGAGCGATGTCGGCGACCTTGAAGCGCATATAGCCGCCGACGACATAGTCGAACCGCAATGCACTGCCCGTCGGCGTTTCCTTGATCTGGATGGTCAGCGTACCGGTTACGGCCTCGCCCTGGAGCGGCCCGAAGGCGCCCGACAGACGCAGCATCTGGCCGGGCTTCGAGAACAGGACGCGGGCGTGCTGAACGCTGCCGACCCCCGCGCCGCCATCGGGCAGCTTTTCGCAAAAACAGCCCCCTGCCTGCGAATCGAGCCAGAAATTCGCCGCATCGCCCGACCAGCTATGGTCCTTCGACCACCATTTGTCGGGCGTACGGAGCATTTTCCATACATCGGCGGGGGTCGCCGCAACCTGCGCGGTGTGCGCGACAGTGAACCCCGCGTCGCTCTGGTCGATAACCTTGGCGTGCGCCGCAGGCGCCAGGGTCAGCGCCGCAACGGCTGAAACTGCACTCGCGCATATTGAGTTGAAATTCATGACCGGTCCCCCGCTTGCCGCAACCAGGCTTCGTCGATGCGAGCGAAACGAAGCAGTCCAAGGCGGCATTGCACCGGTCCGGATTGCCACGGGGCTTCGCCCCTCGCAATGACGATTAAGCGTGGGCGCTAGCCAGCAGGCGTGAGGACGGCCTCGATCGCGTCGTTGACCTGGTCGATCGGCGCCATGCCATCGACACGCGTGACAATACCACGCGCGTCGTAGATCGGCAGGATCGGCGCGGTCTTGGCGCGATATTCGGCCATGCGGGTGCGCACCGTTTCCTCGTTATCGTCGGGGCGGCGCTTGAATTCGGTGCTGCCGCAAACGTCGCAAACATTCTCCACCTTCGGGAGCTTGTAGCGGTCGTGATAGCCCGCGCCACAGCTGGCGCAGGAAAAGCGCCCAGTGATGCGATCGACCAGCGCGTCTTCCTCGACCAGCAGTTCAATGACGTGATCGAGCTTGCGACCACGCTCGCCAAGAATGATGTCGAGCGCGTCGGCCTGCGCCGCGGTGCGCGGATAGCCGTCGAAGATCACCGAAACGTCGGCGCCAAGCTGGTCGAGCCGTTCGCCGATCAGGCCCGAGACAATGTCGTCGGAGACGAGCTCGCCCGCGTCCATCACCGCCTTGGCCTGGACGCCGATCGGAGTGCCTGCCTTGACCGCGGCGCGCAGCATGTCGCCGGTCGACAGCTGGACCATGCCATGCTCGTCCTCGAGCCGCGAAGCCTGCGTACCCTTGCCCGCCCCCGGCGGTCCGAGCAAAATGATGTTCAGCGTCATGGAAGCCCCTGTTGCCTCAACCCGTGTCGCGGTTGCCGTAGCGGGGCGATCAGCGCCGCGCAACGCCGCCCTTCAACTTGGCCTTTTTGATGAGGTCGCCATATTGGTGCGCCAGCATATGGCTCTGGATCTGGCTGATCGTATCGATGGTCACATTGACGACGATGAGCAGGCTGGTGCCGCCGAGCGCAAAGGGCAGGCCCGAACTGGCGATGAAATATTCGGGGACAAGACAGATGGCTGCCAGATAGGCGGCCCCGATCACCGTGATGCGTGTCAGGACGAAATCGAGATAGGTTGCGGTATTCTTGCCCGGGCGGATGCCCGGAATGAAACCGTTCTGGCGCTTCAGATTGTCCGCCGTTTCCTCGGGATTGAACACCACCGCGACGTAGAAGAAGCAAAAGAAGATGATGCCCGCGGCATAGAGCGCCATATAGAGTGGCTGGCCGTGCGCCAGATACTGGTTCAGCGTGATCAGGAAGTCGCCCGTCGCGGTGTCGCCCTGGACATTATTGCCCATCATCTGGGTGATGGTGACGGGCATCAGCAGCAGCGACGACGCAAAGATCGGCGGGATGACGCCCGCGGTGTTGACCTTCAGCGGGAGATGGCTGCGGTCGGCCTGCATCACCCCGCGCTGTGTCGCGCGCTTGGGATATTGGACAAGCACGCGGCGCTGCGCGCGTTCCATGAAGCTGATGAAGGCGATGATCGCGACCGCCCCGACGAGGACCGCGACGACGACGCCGCCGCCCATCGAACCTTCGCGCACCTGGGTGAACATCTGCGAAAAGCTGCGCGGCAGCTGCGCCAGAATGCCCGCCATGATGATCAGCGACACGCCGTTGCCGATCCCGCGCGCGGTAATCTGTTCGCCAAGCCACATCAGGAACAAGGTGCCGCCTACGATCGAAATCACCGCCCCGACGCGGAACATCATGCCGGGATCGACGACTGCGGCAATGCCCTGGCTGGCGCCGAGTGTTTCGAGCCCGACGGCGATGAAATAGCCCTGGATCGCGGTGAGGAACACCGTGCCGTAGCGCGTATATTGATTGAGCTTCTTGCGCCCGCTTTCGCCCTCTTTCTTGAGCGCGGCGAGCGTCGGCGAGAGCGCCGCGGCCAGCTGCACGACGATCGACGCGGTAATATAGGGCATCACGCCGAGCGCGATGATGCTCATGCGCTCCAGGCTGCCGCCCGAGAAGGTGTTGAAGATGTCGAGGACGCCGCCCGAAGCGGCCTGGCTGTACAACGTCGACAGCGCGACCGGATCGACGCCCGGCAGCGGCACGAACGACAGAAAGCGAAACACGATCAGCGCACCGATCGTGAACCAGATGCGGTTCTTGAGTTCGGTCGCCTGACCGAATTTCGAGAAATTGAGGTTGGAAGCAAACTGGTCGGCGCGAGAGGCCATGGGTGTTTTCCTCGAGGATATTCCGGACCGCGCCCCCCGCGACCCGGCGCCTATGTGCGTTCGCCGGTCACGAAGCGCAAGGGGAAAGACCCGCTTTAAAGCTCCCTCCCCTTCAGGGGCGGGTTGGGGTGGGGCCTGTCCGCGTAGCGCGAAGCCGAGGCGCCCTCCCCGCTGCGACCAGGAAGCAAGCTTCCAAGTCTCACTGCCCCTCCCGCAAGCGGGAGGGGTAATTTAGATCAAGCGTTCTTGGCGGTCGCTGCGGCCTTGCGCTTGGCCTTCTTGCCGTCGCCTTCCGGCTGGACTTCGGGAAGTTCGACCTTGCCGCCGGCCTTTTCGACCGCTTCGATCGCGCCCTTCGACGCACCGGCAACCGCGAAGGTCAGCTTGGCGGTGAGTTCGCCCTTGGCAAGCAGGCGGACGCCGTCCTTGCCGCCGCGGGCAACGCCGGCGGCCTTGAGCGCGGCGTGATCCACCGTCTTCTTGGCATCGAGCTTTTTGGCATCGACCAGCTTCTGGATCATGCCCAGGTTGACGATGGCAAAATCCTTGCCGAAGATATTGTTGAAGCCGCGCTTCGGAATGCGCATGTGGAGCGGCATCTGGCCGCCCTCGAAGCCGTTGATCGCGACGCCGCTGCGGGCCTTCTGGCCCTTCTGGCCGCGCCCGGCGGTCTTGCCCTTGCCCGAGCCGATACCGCGGCCGACCCGCATCCGGCCCTTGCGGGCACCGGCGTTGTCACGAAGTTCGTTAAGCTTGATCGTCATTTTGCACTCGCTTTCGCTTTGTTCGCGCTGGGAACCGCCCTGTCCGTTTGGGACTAGTCCGGTTCGATTTCACTCGACGGTTGAAAGCCGGGGTACGCCCCGGCCTTGTCCATCACGATGGCCTGGGCGACATAGCCCCGACCGTCGACGCAGGTGATCGACGGGCTGCCGTGAAGTTGCCACCCCCGGTTGAGCAGCCCTTCGACGCGCGCACAAAAGGCGGCGTCATCGGGACCGGTCAACAGGCGGTAGAGCTTCATTCAGCCCTCGACGACTTCCACCATGTGCGGCAGCTTGCGGATCATGCCGCGCACTTCCGGGGTGTCGACCAGTTCGACCTCGCGGTGCATCTTGCCGAGGCCAAGCCCCGTCAGGATGGCGCGCTGGCTCTTGGGACGACGGATCGGCGAACCGATCTGGCGGATCTTGATCTTCTTGTCGGCCATCGTCTTACTCCGTCACCGCCGCGGCTTCCGCCTCGGCCGCACGGTCGGATGCACCGCCGCGCTTGATCAGATCCGACACCTTCTTGCCGCGACGCTGCGCGACCGACTTGGGGCTGGTCTGTTCGCCGAGCGCCTCGAAGGTCGCGCGGATCATGTTATAGGGGTTCGAGGTGCCGTTCGACTTGGTCACCACGTCGGCAACGCCGAGCGATTCGAACACGGCGCGCATCGGACCACCGGCGATGATGCCGGTCCCGGCGGGCGCCGAACGAACGGTGACCAGACCGGCGCCAAAATGACCGCGGCCATCATGGTGCAGCGTGCGGCCGTCGCGCAGCGGAACGCGGATCATCGACTTCTTAGCCGCCGCAGTCGCCTTCGAAATGGCTTCGGGCACTTCGCGCGCCTTGCCATGACCGAAACCGGCGCGGCCCTTGCCGTCGCCGACGACGACGAGCGCGGCGAAACCGAAGCGCTTGCCGCCCTTCACCGTTTTCGACACGCGGTTGATGTGGACGAGCTTTTCGATCAGCTCTTCGCCGCCGTCCTCGTCGCGCGGGCGACGGTCGTCGCGGCGACCACGGCCACCGTCACGTCCGCCACGTCCGCCGTCGCGACCGCCGCCACGGCCGCGGCGCGGCGCCTGGCCCTCGGTGGCTGCCTCGGGGGCGCCTTCGGCGTTCTGAATTTCGTCTGCCATGATTAGAACTCCAATCCGCCTTCGCGTGCCGCGTCGGCCAGCGCCTTGATGCGCCCGTGGAACAGGAAACCGCCGCGGTCGAACACGACCTGCGTCACGCCCGCTTTCTTGGCGGCAGCGGCAAGGCGCTTGCCAACGTCAGCCGCAGCTGCCGTGGTCGCGCCGGTCTTGCCACGAACATCCTTGTCGAGCGTCGAAGCCGAAGCGAGCGTCTGCCCGGCCGCATCGTCGATAAGCTGCGCATAGATGTGGCGGCCCGAACGGTGAACCGACAGACGCGGACGCCCGGCGGCGCGCTGGCGAAGGGCGGTACGGACGCGCTGGCGGCGTTTTTCGAATTGGGTAAGATGTGCCATGGCTTACTTCTTCTTGCCTTCTTTGCGGAAGATGTACTCGCCGCGATATTTGATGCCCTTGCCCTTATAGGGCTCCGGCTTGCGCCAGCGGCGGATTTCCGCCGCGACCTGGCCGACCTGCTGCTTGTCGATGCCGCTGATCTCGATCGTCGTATTGTCCGGCGTCTTGATCTCGATGCCTTCGGGCACCGCGAAATCGACATCATGGCTGTAGCCGAGCTGCAGCTTGAGCGTCTTGCCCTGCGAGTTGGCACGATAGCCGACACCGGTGATTTCGAGCACCTTGGTGAAGCCTTCGGTCACGCCGGTGACCAAATTCTGCACCAGCGTGCGCTGCATGCCCCAAAAGGCGCGTGCTTCACGCGTGTCATTCGCGGGCTGCACCGAGATGCTGCCGTCGCCGACTTCATATTTGATGTTGTCGGCGAGCGGCATCGCGAGCGTGCCCTTCGGGCCCTTAACCGACAGCTGGCCGCCGTCGATCGCGGCGGTGACGCCGCTGGGGATCTCCACAGCCTTTTTACCAATGCGCGACATCAGAACACCTCCGCCAGCACTTCGCCGCCGACATTATGCTCGCGGGCTTCGGCATCCGACAGGACACCGCGCGGGGTCGACACGATGGTGATGCCCAGGCCGTTGCGCACGATCGGCAGCTCTTTCGAGCCCGAATAGATGCGGCGGCCCGGCTTGGACACGCGGGCCACGTGGCGGATCGCCGGCTGGCCTTCGAAATATTTGAGCTCGATGCGGATGCCCTTGTGTTGGCCCTTCGCGCCCAGCGCTTCTTCGCTGTAGCCGCGGATATAGCCTTCGCGCTGGAGGACGTCGAGCACACGGACGCGCAGCGTCGAGGCGGGCGTCAGGACGCTGTCCTTCTTCGCCTGCTGGCCGTTGCGGATGCGGGTGAGCATATCACCCAGGGGATCGGTCATTGCCATCTTCTAGTCCCTTACCAGCTCGACTTCACAACACCGGGGATCAGGCCCTTGTTGGCCAGATCGCGGAGCTGGATACGGCACAGCCGGAATTTGCGATAATAAGCGCGCGGGCGCCCCGTCAGCTCGCACCGGTTGCGGATGCGGGTCGGGTTGCCGTTGCGCGGGATTTCCGCCATCTTCAGACGCGCGATCAGACGCTCGCTCTCGTCGAGCGAGCTATCCGCCGCAATCGCCTTCAGCTTCGCATAACGGCCGGCATATTTCTTCACCAGCTGCTTGCGACGCTCGTTCTTGTTTACCGAACTCAGTTTCGCCATGACTTAAGTTCTCTTTCCTTCTTGAAAGAGCCTGCCTGGTCCCTTGCGGGAATCAGGCGGCTTCCTTTTCCTGCGCTTCGATCGGGAAGGGGAAGCCGAACAGCTTGAGCAGTTCGCGGGCCTCTTCGTCGGTGCGAGCGGTGGTGGTGACGATCACGTCCATGCCGCGCACCTGGTCGATGCGGTCATAGTTGATCTCGGGGAAGATGATCTGCTCTTTCAGGCCCATGGCATAGTTGCCACGGCCGTCGAAGCTGGTCGCCGACACGCCGCGAAAGTCGCGGATGCGCGGCATGGCGATCGTGATCAGCCGGTCGAGAAATTCATACATGCGTTCGCGGCGCAGGGTGACCTTGCAACCGATCGGCATGCCTTCGCGCAGCTTGAACTGGGCGATCGACTTCTTGGCCTTGGTCACGACGGGCTTCTGACCGGCGATGAGTTCCATCTCGGCAGCGGCCGCTTCGACCTTCTTCTTGTCCTGCGTGGCTTCGCCGACGCCCATGTTGAGCACGATCTTTTCGATCTTCGGCACTTCCATCGCATTTTTGTAACCGAATTTCTCGGTCATCGCCTTGACGATCACATCGTCATAGCGCTTGCGCATGCGCGGGGTGTAGTTGTCAGCCATTGATCGTCTCCCCGGACTTCACGGCCACGCGGACCTTCTTGCCGTCCTTGGTTTCAAAGCGCACGCGCGTCGGCTTGCCGCTTTTCGGGTCGGCCAGTGCGACCTTGCTCGCGAACAGCGGCGCTTCCTTGCGTTCGAGACCGCCCTGCGGGTTCTGCTGGGTCGGCTTGCGGTGGCGGGTGATGACGTTGACGCCCGCGACGACGACTTTACCGTCCTTCGGCAGCGCCTGCGTCACTTCGCCGGTCTTGCCCTTGTCCTTGCCGGACAGGACGACGACGGTGTCACCCTTCTTGATCTTGCTCGCCATGGTCAGAGCACCTCCGGCGCCAGGCTGATGATCTTCATATAGCCGCGGCCGCGCAGTTCGCGGACGACGGGGCCGAAGATACGGGTGCCGATCGGCTCTTCATTCTTGTTGACGAGCACGGCGGCGTTGCTGTCGAAACGGATCACCGACCCGTCGGCGCGGCGCACGTCCTTGGCGGTGCGGACGATGACGGCGCGATGCACGTCGCCCTTCTTCACCTTGCCGCGCGGCTGGGCTTCCTTGATCGACACGACGATCACGTCGCCCACGCCGGCGGTGCGACGCTTCGATCCGCCCAGCACCTTGATGCACTGGACGCGCTTGGCACCGCTGTTGTCAGCGACTTCCAATTGTGACTGCATCTGAATCATCGATGCACTTCCTTCTTGTTTGGCCTACCGGGATGCCCCGGCGGTTCCGTGAAACTCAGCTCAGGCGTCAGCAGCCGTTTCGGGCTTGCTGTGGGTGTCGACCTTGTCGAGCACCTTCCACGTCTTCAGCTTCGAAATGGGCTTCGTTTCCTCGATGCGGACGGTTTCGCCGGCCTTGACGGCATTGTCCTCATCATGGGCGTGATACTTCTTCGAACGGCGGATGATCTTGCCGTACAGCGGGTGCTTCACCTTGCGTTCGACTTTCACCACAACGGTCTTGTCGCCCTTGTCGGACACCACCGTACCGGTCAGAATGCGCTTCGGCATCGACAGTCTCCTTATTTCGCGGCCGAGCGCGCGCGCTCGGTCTGCTGCGTCTTGATGCGCGCGATCGAGCGGCGCACTTCCTTGACGCGTGACGCTTTTTCAAGCTGGCCGGTGGCCGCCTGGAAACGGAGGTTGAACGCCTCGCGCTTCAGTTCGCCAAGCTGTTCGGCGAGCTGGTCGTCGGTCTTGGCCTTGAAATCTTCGGTCTTGGCCATGTCCTTAACCCTCCAGGTGCGAGGTGTCGCCGAGGCGGGCGATCACCTTGGTCTTGATCGGAAGCTTCATCGCGGCGCGTTCGAACGCCAGCGCGGCCACGGGGCCGGGAACGCCGTCGAGTTCGAACAGGATGCGACCCGGCTTCACCCGCGCGGCCCAATATTCCGGCGAACCCTTGCCCTTGCCCATACGGACTTCGGCCGGCTTCGACGACACGGGGACGTCGGGGAAGATGCGGATCCACAAACGGCCCTGACGCTTGATCGCACGGCTGATCGCACGGCGCGCCGCTTCGATCTGGCGTGCGGTAATGCGCTCGGGTTCCATCGCCTTCAGCCCGTAGGAGCCGAAGTTCAGGCTGGTCCCACCCTTGGCATTGCCATGGATGCGGCCCTTGAAAGCCTTGCGAAACTTGGTTTTCTTCGGTTGCAACATGTCCGTTGTCCTTAGCGGCGGTCTTCACGAGCCGGACGCACGCCGGTCGTCTGTGCGTCGAGCATCAGACGGTCGGTCGCCATCGGGTCGTGGCCCAGAATCTCGCCCTTGAAGATCCACACCTTGATCCCGCACACGCCATAGGCGGTGTGCGCGGTCGATTCGGCATAATCGACATTGGCGCGCAGCGTGTGCAGCGGCACCCGGCCTTCGCGATACCATTCGGTGCGCGCGATTTCCGCGCCGCCGAGACGGCCGGCGCAGTTGATGCGGATGCCTTCGGCGCCCAGACGCATCGCCGACTGCACCGCGCGCTTCATCGCACGGCGGAACGCGACGCGGCGTTCGAGCTGGTCGGCAATGCCCTGGCCGACGAGCTTGGCGTCAACCTCGGGCTTGCGGATTTCGACGATGTTCAGCGACACATCGCTGCCCGTCAGCTCGCCGAGCTTCTTGCGCAGCTTTTCGATGTCCGCGCCCTTCTTGCCGATGATGACGCCCGGACGGGCGGCATAAATCGACACGCGGCACAGCTTCGCCGGGCGTTCGATCACGACCTTCGAGATCGCTGCCTGCGGCAGGGTCTTGAACACAAACTGGCGGATTTTCAGATCCTCGACCAGCATGCGGCCATAGTCCTGGCCTTCGGCGAACCAGCGGCTGTCCCAGGTGCGGTTGACCTGCAGGCGCAGGCCGATCGGATTGCTCTTCTGGCCCATATTACGCCTCTTCTTCCTGTTCGCGCACAACGATGCGGATGCGGCTGAACGGCTTGACGATCCGGGTCGACTTGCCGCGGCCGCGGGCGTGCCAGCGCTTCATCGAGATCGACTTGCCGACGCTGGCTTCCTTGATGACCAGCGCGTCCACGTCGAGGTTGTGGTTGTTTTCCGCGTTGGCGACGGCGCTGGCGAGAACCTTGCGCACGTCGACAGCCATCGCCTTCTTCGAGAAAGCGAGGACGTTCATCGCGTCTTCGACCTTGCGACCGCGGATCAGCGCGGCGACGAGGTTCAGCTTCTGCGCCGAACCGCGAATCTGCGTGCCGACCGAGAGAGCCTCGTTATCCGCAACGCGGCGGGGGGATTTTGCCTTGCCCATTAGCGTTTGCCCTTCTTGTCGGCAGCGTGGCCGGGGAAGAAGCGCGTCGGCGCAAATTCACCCAGCTTCATGCCGACCATGTCTTCGTTGACCGACACCGGCACGAACTTGCGGCCGTTGTAGACGTTGAAGGTCAGCCCCACGAACTGCGGCAGGATGGTGGACCGGCGCGACCAGGTCTTGATCGGGGCAGAGCTGCCGCCGTCCTGGGCCGTTTCGGCTTTCTTGAGCAGATGGAGGTCCACGAACGGACCCTTCCAGACCGAGCGAGCCATGGCTTACCTCTTCTTCTTCGCGTGACGCGACCGGATGATCATCTTGTCGGTCGACTTGTTGTGGCGGGTACGGGCACCCTTGGTCGGCTTGCCCCACGGGGTCACCGGATGACGGCCACCCGATGTGCGGCCTTCACCACCACCATGCGGGTGATCGACCGGGTTCTTCGCAACACCGCGCGTCAGCGGACGCTTGCCGAGCCAGCGGCCGCGACCGGCCTTGCCAAGGTTGGTGTTCTGGTTGTCGGGGTTCGACACCGCACCGACCGTGCCCATGCACTCGCCGCGGATATAACGCTGTTCGCCCGAACCGAGACGCACGATGACGAGGCCGCGGTCACGACCGACGACCTGGGCATAGGTGCCAGCCGAACGGGCGATCTGGCCGCCCTTGCCCGGCTTCATCTCGATATTGTGGACGATCGTGCCGACCGGCATCTGCGACAATTCCATCGCATTGCCCGGCTTCACGTCGGTCTTTTTGCCCGCGACGATGGTGTCGCCGACCGCCAGACGCTGCGGCGCCAGAATATAGGCCTGCGTACCGTCTTCATATTTCACCAGCGCGATGAAAGCCGTGCGGTTGGGGTCATATTCCAGCCGCTCGACGGTGGCCGGCATGTCCCACTTGCGACGCTTGAAGTCGATGAAGCGGTACTTCTGCTTGTGGCCGCCGGCGATGCCGCGCGAGGTCACATGACCCTTGTTGTTGCGGCCACCGGTCTTGCGCTTGCCTTCGGTCAGCGCCTTGACGGGCTTGCCCTTCCACAGCGCCGACTTGTCGACGAGGATCAGGCCGCGCTGTCCGGGGCTGGTCGGATTATAGGATTTAAGTGCCATTGTTCCTGCCTCTTCCTACAATCAGACGCCGGTGGTGACGTCGATCGACTGGCCTTCGGCCAAGCGAACGATCGCCTTCTTCACGTCGCTGCGGGTGTAGGGCTTGCCCTTCCAGCGCTTGGTCTTGCCCTTGGTGACGAGCGTGTTCACGCCGATTACCTTGACATCGAACAGCGCCTCGACGGCGGCCTTGATGGCGGGCTTGGTCGCATCGTTCGCAACCTTGAACACCACCGCGTTATTTTCGCTGAGCAGCGTCGACTTTTCGGTGATCACCGGAGCCAGGATCACGTCATAGTGACGCGCATCGACGGTTTTTGCCTTAGCCATTGCAACGTGCCTCCAGCTTTTCGACCGCCGCGCGGGTCAGGACCAGCGTGTCGGCACGGATGATGTCATAGACATTGGCGCCGATCGCCGGCAGCGCATCGATGCCGACCAGATTGGCCGACGCCATCGCGAAGCTTTCGTGCACCGCGTCGCCGTCGATGAAGAGGGCGCGGTTGCCGAGGTCCATCTTGCCGAGCTTGCCGGCGAGCGCCTTGGTCTTCGCGTCCTTGATCTCGAGCGTGTCGAGAACGACGAGCTTGCCGCCCTTCGCCTTGTCGCTGAGCGCCATCTTCAGGCCGAGGGTGCGGATCTTCTTGTTCAGCGCGTGGCCAAAGGTGCGGGCACGCGGGCCGTGCGCCTTGCCACCGCCGATGAAGATCGGCGCCTTGCGGTCGCCGTGACGCGCGGTACCGCCGCCCTTCTGGCGACCGAACTTCTTGCCGGTGCGGGCGACGTCGCTGCGCTCGCGCGCGGCACGCGCCGGACCGCGGCGCTTTTCGAGCTGCCAGGCAACGACGCGGTGCAGGATGTCGGCACGGGCATCGACGCCGAACACATCGTCATTGAGATCGATGTCGGTGCCGGCTTTACCGTCGAGGGTTTGAACCTTGACCTTCATGATCAGGACTCCTGTGCGCCGTCGGTGGCCGCGGTGTCGACGACGGTTTCTTCGACCGGCGTTTCGACCGGCGCGTCAGCCGGGGCTTCGTTGGTGTTGGCCGCGCTCTTGATGCCCGCCGGATAGGGGGCATCGGGGTGACGCGGCAGCTTCACCGCATCGCGGACGAGCAGCCAGCCGCCCTTCGAGCCAGGGACCGAGCCCTTGACGAAGAGAAGGCCGCGCTCGGCGTCGGTGCGGACGATTTCGAGATTCTGCTGGGTGCGATTGCGCGCGCCCATGTGGCCGGCCATCTTCTTGTTCTTGAAGACGCGGCCCGGATCCTGGCGGTTACCGGTCGAACCATGCGCACGGTGGCTGATCGAAACACCGTGGGTCGCGCGCATACCGCCGAAACCCCAGCGCTTCATCGCACCGGCAAAGCCCTTGCCCTGCGTCACACCCTGGATGTCGACGATCTGGCCGGCGACGAAATGGTCGGCCGACAGTTCGGCGCCGACGTCGAGCGTCGCGTCGTCAGCGACGCGGAATTCGACGACCTTTGCCTTCGGTTCGACTTCGGCCTTGCCGAAAGCGCCACGCTGCGGCTTCGCAACATTCTTCGCCTTCGCCGAGCCGGCACCGAGCTGGACGGCCACATAGCCGTCGCGTTCCTGTTCGCGTACGGAGACGACCTGACAGCCTTCGAGGCTCAGGACGGTGACGGGCACGTGGCGGCCGTCGTCCTGAAACAGGCGGGTCATCCCCATTTTCTTCGCGATCACGCCAGTCCGCATGATCATACTCCTCAACAGAGGCCGGGCGGACCATTCCGCACGGCGTGTGGGACTCCCTCGGGGCAAACCCCGGTGGAAACCCTCCCAGCCCAAAATTTCGATGGTCGCCCCGTCCGGGCTGAGGTGCCGCCTTCCCGAAGGAGAGCGGCGAGACGGGGGACGCAGCCCGGTCTGTCTGTTTCCGAAGAAACAACCGGCGGTATCCACCCTATCGTCGGTCCGGATCGCTCCGGACAATGCAGCCACCGAAATGGCTGCCGATAGAGACCCCGACCTTCGCCGGGGCTGCGCTGGCTTAAGCCAGCTTGATTTCGACGTTCACGCCCGCGGCAAGGTCGAGCTTCATCAGCGCATCGACGGTCTGCGGGGTGGGCTGCACGATGTCGAGCAGCCGCTTGTGGGTACGCACCTCGAACTGCTCGCGCGACTTTTTGTCGATGTGCGGGCCGCGGTTCACGGTGAATTTTTCAATGCGCGTCGGCAGCGGGATCGGGCCGCGAATAAGCGCTCCGGTACGACGCGCCGTGTCGGCGATGTCGGTGGTGGCCTGATCGAGCACGCGGTGATCAAAGGCCTTCAGGCGAATGCGAATATTCTGCGTTTCCATGACTGTTCCAGTCGAATCCCGTCTGACGATGCGAAAGAGCCGAAATGGCCTGCTCCGACCTCCGCATGGAAGCCGGACCGGCCATTAAAAATCTTTAAGCTACGAGCCGCCCGAATCGCTTCCGAATCAGGCGGCTCGCGGCCCTATATTACTTTGTGATCGTCGCCACAACCCCTGCGCCGACCGTGCGGCCGCCTTCGCGAATGGCGAAGCGCAGACCCTGGTCCATCGCGATCGGGGCGATCAGCTTGACCGACAGCTGGACGTTGTCGCCCGGCATGACCATCTCGGTGCCCTCGGGGAGGATAACCTCGCCGGTGACGTCGGTGGTGCGGAAGTAGAACTGCGGACGATAGTTCGCAAAGAACGGCGTGTGACGGCCGCCTTCGTCCTTCGACAGGACGTACACTTCCGAAGTGAATTCGGTGTGCGGGGTGATCGAGCCGGGCTTCGCCAGAACCTGGCCACGCTCGACTTCTTCACGACCGACGCCGCGGATCAACGCACCGATGTTATCGCCGGCCTGGCCCTGGTCGAGCAGCTTGCGGAACATTTCGACGCCGGTGACGACGGTCTTCTTGGTGTCCTTGATGCCGACGATTTCGACTTCTTCACCCACCTTGACGATGCCGGTTTCGACGCGGCCGGTGACAACCGTACCACGACCCGAGATCGAGAACACGTCTTCGATCGGCATCAGGAAGGGCTTGTCGAGCGGACGTTCCGGCTGCGGGATCCATTCGTCGACGGCGGCCATCAGCTTCAGGATCGCGTCCTTGCCGATGTTGTCGTCGCGACCTTCGAGGGCGGCGAGCGCCGAACCCGGGATGATCGGAATATTGTCGCCGTCGAAATCGCGCTTCGACAGTTCTTCGCGGATTTCGAGCTCGACGAGTTCGAGAAGTTCGGGATCGTCCAGCTGGTCGACCTTGTTCAGGAAGACGACCATGGTCGGCACGCCAACCTGCTTGGCGAGCAGGATGTGCTCCTTGGTCTGCGGCATCGGGCCGTCAGCGGCCGACACCACCAGGATCGCGCCGTCCATCTGGGCGGCACCGGTGATCATGTTCTTCACATAGTCGGCGTGGCCCGGGCAGTCGACGTGCGCATAGTGGCGGCCTTCGGTTTCATATTCGACGTGCGCGGTCGAAATGGTGATGCCGCGCTCGCGCTCTTCCGGAGCCTTGTCGATGTTCGCGAAGTCAACGGCGGCGTTGCCCGCGACGTTTTCGGCGAGCACCTTGGTGATCGCTGCGGTCAGCGAGGTCTTGCCATGGTCGACGTGACCGATGGTGCCGATGTTGCAGTGCGGCTTGTTCCGCTCGAATTTAGCCTTTGCCATGTGTTTGAACCTTCTTGTTCGATGTTTGGTTGATCAGTTCCGGGCGGAGCCTACCTGAATCAGGCGCCGCCCTTAGAGGGTCTTGCCGCGCGGTGCAAGCCCGCGCGGTTTCAACCCTGTCAGGCCATCTTGGCCTTCACTTCTTCGGCGACGTTGTTCGGCACTTCTTCATAGTGCGAGAACTGCATCGAGTATTGCGCGCGGCCCTGGGTGAAGGACCGCAGCTGGTTGACGTAGCCGAACATATTGGCAAGCGGGACCATGGCTTCAACCACCTGGGCGTTGCCCCGGCTGTCGGTGCCCTGGATCTGGCCACGGCGGCTGTTGAGGTCGCCGATGACGTCGCCCATGAACTCCTCGGGAGTCACGACTTCGACCTTCATCACCGGTTCGAGCAGCTTGATGCCGGCCTTCGCCGCCACTTCGCGCATCGCCGCGCGGCCCGCAATTTCGAACGCCAGCGCCGAGGAGTCGACGTCGTGGTAGGCGCCGTCGGTCAGGCGGATTTCGAAGTCGATGATCGGGAAGCCGATCATGTGGCCGTTTTCGGCCGACTCGCGCATGCCCTTTTCGACCGACGGGATATATTCGCGCGGAATGTTGCCGCCCTTGATCTCGTCGATGAAGGTGATGCCCGAGCCGCGTTCGCCGGGGGCGACGCTGACCTTGACGCGGCCGAACTGGCCCGAGCCGCCCGACTGCTTTTTGTGGGTATAGTCGACATCGACCGGCTTCGCGAGCGATTCGCGGTACGCCACCTGCGGCGCGCCGACATTCGCTTCGACCTTGAACTCGCGCTTCATGCGATCGACGAGGATGTCGAGGTGAAGCTCGCCCATGCCCTTGATGATCGTCTGGCCCGATTCATGGTCGGTCGACACGCGGAACGAGGGATCTTCGGCAGCCAGACGGCTGAGCGCGATGCCCATCTTTTCCTGGTCGGCCTTGGTCTTCGGTTCGACCGACAGCTCGATCACCGGCTCGGGGAATTCCATCCGCTCGAGGATGATCGGCGCGTTGCTGGCGCAGAGGGTGTCCCCGGTGGTGGTTTCCTTGAGGCCCGCGAGCGCGACGATGTCGCCGGCGAACGCTTCCTCGATGTCTTCACGCGAGTTGGCGTGCATCAGGAGCATACGGCCGATCTTTTCCTTCTTGTCCTTGACCGAGTTCAGATAGCTGCCCTTGGTCAGGGTGCCCGAATAGATACGGGCGAAGGTGAGCGAACCGACGAACGGGTCGTTCATGATCTTGAACGCGAGCATCGACAGCGGCGCCGAATCGGCGGTCGCGCGCGAATCGGGTTCGTTGGTGTCGGGGTTGATGCCTTGGACGTCTTCGATGTCGAGCGGCGAGGGCAGATAGTCGACGACCGCGTCGAGCAAAGTCTGGACGCCCTTGTTCTTGAACGCCGAACCACACAGCACGGGGACGAACGCCTGATTCAGCGTACCCTTGCGGATCAGCGCCTTCAGCGTCGCGACGTCGGGAAGATTGCCTTCGAGATAGGCTTCCATCGCATCGTCGTCCTGTTCGACGGCGAGCTCGACGAGCTTTTCGCGATATTCGGCGGCCTTGTCGACGAGGTCGGCGGGAATTTCCTCATAGAAGAATTCGGCGCCGAGGCTTTCGTCCTTCCAGATGATCGCGCGCTCGTTGACGAGGTCGACGAGACCCTTGAAGTCCGATTCCGCGCCGATGGGGAGGTACAGGACCGCCGGAACCGCACCGAGGCGATCGATGATCGTCTGGACGCAATAATAGAAATTGGCGCCGGTGCGGTCGAGCTTGTTGATGAAGCACATCCGCGGAACTTTATACTTGTCCGCCTGACGCCACACGGTTTCCGACTGCGGCTCGACGCCGGCAACGCCGTCGAATGCAGCGACCGCGCCGTCGAGGACGCGCAGCGAGCGCTCGACTTCGATCGTGAAGTCGACGTGGCCGGGGGTGTCGATGATGTTCAGGCGATGTTCCGGACCCTGGCCTTCATCGGCCTTCCACAAACAGGTCGTCGCGGCCGACGTGATCGTGATGCCGCGTTCCTGCTCCTGCTCCATCCAGTCCATCGTCGCGGCGCCGTCATGGACTTCGCCGATCTTGTAGGACTTGCCGGTGTAATAGAGGATACGCTCGGTCGTCGTGGTCTTGCCGGCGTCGATGTGCGCCATGATACCGAAATTGCGATAGCGTTCGAGCGGATGGCTGCGTGCCATGGTCTTTTCCTTGGGCTTTGGGGGAGGCCGTTGCGGCCGCCCCCGATATAGGAAGTTTTGTTGCGATTGCGAGACGCCCCCGTAACACGGGGAGCGTCGCCGCAATTACCAGCG
Organism: Sphingopyxis solisilvae; assembly: GCF_015475875.1. Classification (GTDB taxonomy): domain Bacteria; phylum Pseudomonadota; class Alphaproteobacteria; order Sphingomonadales; family Sphingomonadaceae; genus Sphingopyxis; species Sphingopyxis solisilvae. Next base: position 68,574 of record NZ_JADKYM010000002.1, read on the forward strand.
ATAGTGGCTGAAAGCGCGGTTGGCTTCGGCCATGCGGTGCGTGTCTTCGCGCTTCTTCACCGCGTTGCCGCGGTTGTTCGACGCGTCGAGCAGCTCGCCCGACAGGCGCGCGGCCATCGTCGTTTCGCTGCGGTTGCGCGCGGCGGTGATGAGCCAGCGGATCGCGAGCGCCTGCGCACGATCGGGGCGGACTTCGACGGGAACCTGATAGGTCGCACCGCCGACGCGGCGGCTGCGCACTTCGATGTTCGGGCGGATGTTCGCCAGCGCTTCGTGGAACACGCCGAGCGGTTCCTTCTTCGCACGGGCTTCGACCGATTCGAGCGCACCGTAAACGATGTTTTCGGCGACCGACTTTTTCCCGTCCAGCATGACGCTGTTCATGAATTTCGACAGCACGACATCTCCGAAACGGGGATCGGGCAGGATTTCGCGGCGTTCAGGACGACGACGACGAGCCATGGGTAATTCCTTTTACAACAGCATCCCGGCGCATGGGCGGCTCGGGATGATCAAATAGCCGAAAAAGCGGTCCTTACTTCGGACGCTTCGCGCCGTATTTCGAACGGCTCTGCTTGCGGTCCTTCACACCCTGCGTATCGAGCACGCCGCGCAGGACGTGGTAACGCACACCGGGAAGGTCGCGGACACGGCCGCCGCGGATCAGCACGACGCTGTGTTCCTGGAGGTTGTGGCCTTCGCCGGGGATATAGGTGATGACTTCGCGGCTGTTGGTCAGGCGGACCTTGGCAACCTTGCGGAGCGCCGAGTTCGGCTTTTTCGGGGTCGTCGTATAGACACGGGTGCAAACGCCGCGCTTCTGCGGGTTTGCGTCCATCGCCGGGACCTTGGACTTCACCTTCTGGGGAGTCCGGCCCTTGCGGACCAGCTGGTTGATCGTGGGCATGAATGCTTCACCTTTATGTGTTCGCCCATCAAAGCGAACGGTTACTGTACCGCGGTGGATGAAGCATCGGTCCGAAATCCACGGAAATCCACGGAAAACGGGCAACCTTGTAACAGCAAAAGACCCCGGCAGATCAGGGCGATCTTCCGGAGGCTCCATCCGCGCCAGCAATGTTCAAGCGCTGTTGCAACCGGAAGAGGCGGTTAAGCGCCGCTTTCGATCGTCGCGGCCCCTAGCGGCGATTCCCCTGACGGTCAAGAGGCGGGCAAGATTGTTGCGCGACCGTCGCCGAGCTATCGGTGACCGATGGCCACCCTTCGTCACGCCAGCTTCGCGCCCCATGTCGCGCGCGACACCCGGCTGCTGATCCTCGGCAGCCTGCCCGGCGCGCGGTCGCTCGCCGAGCGCCAATATTATGCGCATCCGACAAACCAGTTCTGGCGGCTGGTCGGCGACGTGATCGGCCAGCCGCTCGCGGCGCTGTCCTATGACGACCGGCTGGCGGCGCTGCGCGCGGCGCGCGTCGGCCTGTGGGACGTGATCCGCACCGCCGAGCGGCACACAAGCAGCGACTCGCAGATCCGCGATGCCGAAGCGCACGACCTCGCCGCGCTGGTCGCCACCCTGCCCGACCTGCGTATGATCGCGTTCAACGGCGGCAAGGCTGCTGCGATCGGGCGGCGGCAATTGCCGATGCTGGATGGCGTCGATGTCATCGACCTGCCGTCGAGCAGCGCTGCGAATACGATCGGCTATGCGGGGAAATGGAAACAATGGCAGCGCTTGGCCGCGGCGCTGGACAACAACTGATCCTCCCTGTGGCGAAGCCATGGGGAGGTGGCAGCGCGAAGCGCTGACGGAGGGGCGACAACGCCAACGTCGCTGCCCCTCCACCACGCCCTGCGGGCGCGGTCCCCCTCCCCACGGCTTCGCCGCAGGGAGGATAATTTCAGTCAATCGACCACTTCCCCCCGCGCCATCACGAAATCGACCTTTTTCAGCACCCGCACATCGGCGAGCGGGTCGCTGGCGACGGCGATGATGTCGGCGCTCTTGCCCGGCGCGATGCTGCCGATCTGGTCCGACAGGCCGAGCAGGTCGGCGGCGTTCACCGTCGCGGCTTTCAGCGCCGCGACCGGGGTCATGCCGTGCTGGACCATCAGTTCGAATTCGTCGCCGTTGCGGCCGTGCTTCGATACCCCGGCATCGGTCCCAAACGCGATCTTCACCCCGCGCGGCACCAGCTGTTCCAGGCTCTTGCCGGTGATTTCGATCCGCCATTTGATCTTGGCCAGCACATCGGGCTCATAGGCGCCCGGGTTCGCGGCGATGCGTTCCTTGTACCCGTTCACGGTCGAGAGCGTCGGGACATAATAGGTTTTCGATTTCGCCCATTGGCTGATCGTCGCTTCGTCGAGGATCGTGCCATGTTCGATTGAATCGGCGCCCGCGGTCAGCGCGAGGCGGATGCCGTCGGCGCCATGCGCGTGAACCGCGACCTTTTTGCCGAACAGCCGCGCGGTTTCGACGATCGCCTGCGCTTCATCGTCGAACATCTGTTTGCCCAGCCCCGCCCCGATGCGGCTGTTGACCCCGCCGGTTGAGGCGAATTTGATCACGTCGGCACCGCGCCCGATTTGCAGCCGCACCGCGCGACGACAATCGTCGGCGCCGTTGCACGTATTGCCCGCGCCCGCAAAGAAGGGCCGCAGCTCGTCGCGATAGCCAAGCGAACCATCCATATGCCCCGCGCTGCCCGAAATGCTCGCGCCCGCATCGACGATGCGCGGCCCCTGTACCTTGCCCGCCAGAATCGCATCCCTGAGGGCAAGCGTCGCGCCGTCACCATCACCGAGATTCCGAACGGTAGTGAAACCGGCACGCAGCGTTTTCATCCCGTTGACCTCGGCATTGAACGCCTGCGCCGCGGGGCTGAGCGTCACATCCTCCAGCTGCCCGGCAATTCCGCCCGCGTCGCTGGTCAAATGGACATGGCTGTCGATCAGGCCGGGCAGGACATATTTGTCCCTGAGGTCGATCAGCGTCGCGCCCGCTTCGGCGGGCTGATGGCCGTCGGCGATGCTGACGATCTTGCCGCCCTCGACGACGATCGTCGACGGCCCGCGCACCGGCTTGCCGGGTTCGGCCAACAATTGCCCGGCGTGGATCACTGTGCGCGCGGGCGCCTGCGCGGCGAGCGGCGCGGCCAGCGCGGCGCCGAGCAGCGCGAGCGGAAGGCAATGGATCGGTTTCATTCTGGCATCCCCTGATTTGATGTCGGGGGCGGTTAAAGCCGATCAGAAGCCCATCGTAAAGCGCAGTGCCGCGCCCCGGTCGTCGGGCAAGGCGGCGATATGGCCGGGATCCTTGCGCCACCAGCTGTTGGCGACCAGGTCGCCGCCGAACAGCGGCACCGCATAGCTTGTCTCGACCACCAGTTCGCGGCCCGTCGGCGCAAGATTATAGCTGCGGCGACCAAAATCGGTGCGCCCGCTGGCATAGTCGTGCGCTACCGGCAGCATCAGGTCGATGCCGCCGCGCGCGACGCGCATCGGCTGGGCAAAGCGGAGCGCAGCGCGGTCGCCGGGACGAAGCAGCGCGGTCCTCGCGACGTCGAGCGAAAAGGCCGACGACCACAGCGTCCCGCCCGCAACCAGCCCGCCGCGATCGGGAAGCGTCCACATCTGGCGCCAGGCGCCCGACAGATTCCAGCCGTCCGCAAGCTCGATGCCGATGCTGGCATCACCGACCAGGCTGGTCGCGCCGCCGGAGCCGAAAACCGGGCCGAGGCGCGCGCCGAGCAAGCTGTCCGATTCGCGCAGCCAGCTGCCTCCGAGCGCGGCGCGCGCCGCACCGAAGCGGCCGTCCCACGCGGCGCCGATCCGTTGGTAGCGGCTGTCGCGACCCGAACGATAGCGCAGTACCGGATCGTCCTGCCAACGCGCACCCGACACCCAGCCATCCTCCATCAGCAGCGTGACATGATGGCCGCCCGCAACGCGACGGCGCAGCATCGCGGCGATCCCCGGCTGCGCGGCGAAACCCAGGCCTTCGTGGGCGCCATCGCCAATCAGCATCGCGTGGCCGCTGTCGCCGCGCTCGCCCGCCAGCAAGCCCCCCGTGCCGCGCCCGGCGGCAAAACCGATCCGCGTTTGCGCGTCGAGGCGCGTCACGACCGATGCGGCCAGCGTCCGCGCGCGCGCCGCATCGTGGAACGACAGGCCGGCCAGCGCATCGCCGCCGCCCGCCCCCGGCGCCGTCACAAGCGACAGCGCCGTCGCGCGGCTGGCGGCGCTTTGCTGGCGGACCAGCCCGCCGATCGCCCCCGACAACTTGAAATCGGGTCGGCGCAGTGCGAGCGACTGGCCGAAATCGACATTGAAGGCGCGGCCGAAGCCGTCGGTGACCAAGCCGGTCACCGTCCCCGCCCGGCCCGCCCCCGCATCACCCATCGGCCCGCCGAGCATTCCGAGCGCGCTGCCGAGATCGACCGCGGTCGCGGTGCCGGCGAGCGTCGTCGGGCCCATCGGCTGGAAAGCGCGCGCGATGTCGAGGATGCCGCGACCGAAGACCGCATCCTCGCCCGCCGTCCCGGCGTCGCGCGCCGATTGATAGAGGAGCTGGACGATCTGTGGGCTCGACAGGTTCGGAAACGCTTGCGCCAGCAACGCGACCGCGCCGGCGACCTGCGGGGCGGCAAAGCTTGTCCCGTTGAGCAGGAAAACAAAATTGCCCTGCGTTTTGAGCACCCCATTTTCATACGCGCAGCACACGCCTTCGCCCAGCGCCGACAGATAGGATGCCGAATAGGTACCGGCACGATTGCTGAAAGGCGAATTGGCGCCGTTCCTGTCGACCGACCCGACGATGATCACCAGCCCGCCCCCCGCATCGCGCATCCCCTGCGCAAAACGCCCCGGATTGTTCGGATCGTTGCCGTTCGCAGTCGTGTCGCCCTCGTTGCCCGCCGACAGGATGATGATCACCCCGGCGGCGGTCGCGCGCTGCACGGCGCTGCGCAATGTCGCGCCCGGCGGATCGTCGCCGCCGAGCGAGATGTTGACGACGCGCGCGCCCGCGGTGACCGCGCGATCGAGCGCGGCGGCGATGGCGCTGCCGGCGAATTGACAGCCGCTTTCCTCGGTGCCGGGATTCTCCGTCGCGCAACTGCCCGGCCGGTCGGCGCGCAGAACGAGCAGCCCGGCGTTATAGGCGATACCCATCGTCCCCGCGTCATTCTTTGCGCCCAGCAATACCTGCGCGACATTGGTGCCGTGATTGCCTTCACCGTTGATCCCGCGCGATCCCGCGACGTCAGCGGAGAAAGGCGAGATGCGCCCGGCAAATTCGGGGCTGTCCTCGTCGATTCCGTCGTCGATAACGCCCGCCAAAATCCCCTGCCCTGTCGCCCCCGCCTGATAAGCGGTGATCGCTCCATGGAAATTGACCCCGTCAGATCGCCGCACCTCCGCGGTGTTAAAATTGCCCGTCGGTGGCGGCGTAGGGGGTGGCGTCGGGGTTGGGGTCGGGGTCGGCGCGGGCGCCGACGGCGGCGCCGGGGTCGGCGAGGGCCGTGCCCCGCCTCCACCGCCGCAACCGGCGAGCAAGCTAGCGGTCAGGCCCAACAGAAGCGGCAGCGGGCGTTTCGCGATTCGCCGCTTGCTGCCGCGTTGACGCTTGTGGGTCATCACCTTCCCCTTGTCCCGATTGCTGCCTTGTAGCGCAGCGACGGTGACGACCATAGCGCTTTGCGGTTAATCGGTAGTTTGGCGGTGCGTCACTTTTCCGCCCGTCGCCGCGGCGGCAAGTCAGCCTTGCCGCCGCGCACCCCAGCCTTTATGCGGCGCCCCGCCATGTCCGTTTCGCTCGACCATATCGATTGCTGGATCTTCGATCTCGACAACACGCTCTATTCGCCCGACGCGCGGCTGTTCGACCTGATCGACGAGCGGATGGGCGCGTTCATCATGCGGTTGCTGGGTTGCGACGCGGCCCAAGCGCGGCGGGTGCAGAAGCAATATTTCCACGATCACGGCACGACCATGGCGGGGCTGATGCGCCACCACAGCGTCGATCCCGAGGATTTTCTGGTCGATGTGCATGATATCGCGCTCGACCGCATCGCGATCGATGCGCGGTTGCGCGACGCGCTGACCCGGCTTCCCGGTCGCCGGCTGGTCTTCACCAACGCCGACGCCGATTACGCGGCGCGCGTGCTCGATGCGCGCGGGATCGCCGACCTGTTCGACGGCATCTGCGACATAAGGATCACGCGCTACACGCCGAAGCCCGAGGCCGCCGCCTATGAGATGATGATCGCGCATCTGGGCGTCGATCCGGCGAAGAGCGTCTTCGTCGAGGACATGGCGCGCAACCTGACCCCGGCAAAAGCGCTGGGGATGACCACCGTGTGGCTGGACAACGGCAGCGAAAGCGGCCATCGCGACCACCTGCCGGATCATGTCGATTTTCATGTGCGCGACCTTGCCGACTGGCTCGACAGCTTGCCTGCACCCTGGGGGATTTCATGACGACCGACCTGCAAACGACGATCGACGCCGCGTGGGAAGCGCGCGACACGCTTGGCCTGACCACGGCCGGCGCGGTGCGCGACGCGGTCGAAACCGCGATCGAAGGGCTCGATGACGGCAGCCTGCGCGTAGCACAGCGCGATGCGGACGGGACATGGCAGGTCAACCAGTGGCTGAAAAAGGCGGTGCTGCTGTCGTTCCGGCTCAACGACATGGAATTGATCGACGGCGGTCCCGGCGGCGCGACCTGGTGGGACAAGGTGCCTTCGAAATTCGTTGGCTGGGGCGAAAACCGATTTCGCGATGCGGGTTTCCGTGCCGTGCCCGGATCGATCGTCCGCCGCGGCGCTTTCATCAGCAAGGGCGCTGTCCTGATGCCGAGCTTCGTCAACATCGGCGCTTATGTCGGCGAAGGGTCGATGGTCGACGCCTGGGCCACCGTCGGCAGCTGCGCGCAGATCGGCGCCAACGTCCATCTGTCGGGCGGCGCCGGGATCGGCGGGGTGCTCGAGCCGCTGCAGGCGGGCCCGGTGGTGATCGAGGACGGCGCGTTCATCGGCGCGCGTGCCGAAGTTGCCGAGGGCGTGATCGTGCGCGAGGGCGCGGTGCTGTCGATGGGTGTGTACCTCGGCGCATCGACCAAGATCATCGACCGCGCGACGGGCGAGGTGTTCATGGGCGAAGTCCCCGCCTATGCGGTCGTCGTCCCGGGATCGCTGCCGGGCAAGCCGCTGCCCGACGGGTCGCCCGGCCCGTCGCTGTACTGCGCGGTGATCGTCAAGCGCGTCGATGCGAAGACGCGCGCCAAGACCGGGATCAACGAGCTGCTGCGCGATTGATCGCGGGTCGGCGTGTCTGCTGATCGATCCTCGTACGCCGTTGGTGGATATTGTGACATAGTTCCGCGGCAGCGTCCCTTATGAAGGCGACAGCGCAATTTTGTTTTACTGCGCCAGTGCGGGGGGGGGTTATGCGGGCGATTGCCTGGAAACTGTCGGTCGGGATCGCGGCTGTCTGGGCCAGCGCACCGGCGCTGGCGAATGAAGAACCGATTGCGGCAGATTCCGCCGCACCGGCGACCGGTGGCCAGCGCTATACGCCCGCCGATTTTACCCGCTTTGCACCGCGGACCGCGCTCGACATGGTCGAGAAGGTGCCCGGGTTTGTCATCGTAACGGGCACCAACGGCGGCGATCGCGGGCTGGGGCAGGCGACGCAGAATGTCCTGATCAACGGCGAGCGGATCGCCAACAAATCAACCGATGCGCGCAGCGCGCTGCAGCGGATCGCCGCACCGCAAGTCGCCTATGTCGATATCGTCGACGGCGCGAGCCTGAACGTGCCGGGCCTGACCGGCCAGGTCGCCAATGTCGTGCTGGTCGCGGGCGCCGCGGCGGGCGGATTCCGGACCACGATCCGCTGGCAACCCGAATGGCGCCCGCGGCTGGAGAATAACTGGCTGAACGGCGAAATTTCGACCACCGGCAAGGTGTCGGGCACGCAGGTGACGCTGAGCCTGAAGAACGAAGCGAACCGGCAGGGCCATTGGGGCCCCGAACGACGGTTCGACAGCGACGGCAATCTGTCGTTCGTCCGCGACGAATTTGCGAGCTATTACGGCGACCGGCCGCGGCTGGCGCTGGCGCTGGCACGCACGACGCCGGGCGGCGACAAGTGGAACGTCAATCTGGGCGGCCAGCTACAGCAGATCGACCAGCGGGTCCGCGGTACGTCGGTGCAGCCCGGTACGGGGCAGGTGAACGAGGATTTCCGCTTTGCCGAGGACGAAGTCAATTACGACATCGGCGGCGACTATGAGCTGGGGCTTGGCAAGGGGCGGTTGAAGCTGATCGGCCTGTACCGGTTCGAACACAGCCCCTTTGTCGATACTTTCATCGTCGACCGCGCGGTCGGCGGGCGCAGCGGCGAACGGTTCAGGCAGACCGCCGACGAAAGCGAAGCCATCCTGCGCGGCGAATATGGCTGGCGGAGCGCGGGCGGCACCGACTGGCAGGTCGCGCTGGAAGGCGCGTACAACATCCTCGACGTCGATGCCGAGCTGGCGGTGCTCGATCCCGGCGGCAGCTTTCGGCCCGTCCTTTTCGGCGGCGAACGGACCAGGGTCGAGGAAAAACGCGGCGAAGCGTCGCTGACCTGGGGCCGGGCGCTCGCGCCCAATCTGACCGCGCAGATCAATCTGGGCGCCGAATATAGCGAGCTCGGCTCGTCGGGGCCGGGCGGGCTGACGCGCCGTTTCGTGCGGCCGAAAGGCAAGCTCGCATTGGCGTGGAAGGTCGCGCCGCGCACGACGATCAATTATCAGCTCCAGCGCCGCGTCGACCAGCTCAACTTTTATGATTTTGCGAGCTCGGTCGATGTCGCGAACGGGCAGGGCAATGACGGCAACGGGTTGCTGGTGCCCCCCATCCTCAACCGGACCGAACTGGAAGTGGTGCAGGACATGGGGGGATGGGGCAATGCGTCGATCGCCGCCGCCTATGCCTATGCCCAGGATCTGGTCGACCAGATCCCGCTGTCGCCGACCACCGAAGGACGCGGCAATCTGCCGCCCGCGCATCTGTACCGGATCAGTTCGAAGGCGACGCTGCTACTCGACCGGCTCGGGTGGAAGGGCGCGCGGATCAACAGCGACCTGACCTGGCGCCGCAATCGGGTGCGCGATCCGCTGACCGGCGCGTGGCGGAACCAGAGCCGCGGGCAGGAATATCTGGTCGACGTCAGCCTGCGCCACGATATTCCGGGGTCGCAGCTGGCGTGGAGCGCGGGATATTTCGACGAGCGCTACAGCGCCAATTTGCGGCTGGGCGCGATCGAAGAGGATTACACCGACGGCGCCTTTGTCACCGCCTTTGTCGAGCATAAGGATGTCGCGGGCTTCACCGTGAAGCTGTCGTACCGCAACCTGGCCGGGATGAAGGACGCGTTCGACCGCACGGTCTTTGTCGCGCGCCGCGACGGTCCGGTCGCATTCAGCGAAAGCCGGTTGCGCCGGTTCGGCCAGTACTTCCAGCTAACCGTGACAGGGACAATATAGGCATCGTCATTGCGAGCGAAGCGACGCAATCCAGGGCGGTTTACGCTACCCTGGATTGCCGCGTCGCCTGCGGCTCCTCGCAATGACGAAATCTGTTACCGTTCGCTGAGATAATAACGATCGCCCGGCGTCAGATCGTCGGCGAGATCATAGACGATGGGCTGGCCGGTCGGGATTTCGAGGCCGGTGATATCGGCGTCCGAAATGCCCGACAGATGCTTCACCAGCGCGCGCAGACTGTTGCCGTGCGCCGAGATCAGCACCGTTTTGCCCGCGGCGAGTTCGGGGACGATCGCGCTGCGGTAATAGGGCAGGACGCGCTCGATGGTGTCCTTCAGGCTTTCGGCCGCGGGAATTTCGATGCCGGCGTAGCGCGGATCGGTCGACAGATCCCATGGCGATCCGGCGTCGAGCGGCGGGGGCGGGATGTCGAAGCTGCGACGCCAGATCTTCACTTGGTCTTCGCCATGCTTGGCCGCGGTCTCGGCCTTGTCGAGCCCGGTCAGCCCGCCATAATGGCGTTCGTTGAGCCGCCAGTCCTTGGTGACGGGGAGCCACAACCGCCCCATCGCTTCCAGCGCGAGGTTCAGCGTCTTGATCGCGCGCGTCTGCACCGAGGTGAAACAGCTGTCGGGGGCGACGCCTTTCGCTTTCATCAGCTCGCCCGCGGCCCAGGCTTCGGCCACGCCCTTTTCGGTGACGTCGACATCCCACCAGCCGGTGAAGCGGTTTTCGAGGTTCCACTGCGACTGGCCGTGACGGATGAGGATGAGCTGCGGCATGTTTCGTCCTTCGGTTGGAGCGGATTTGCCGCCCCTTAACCCAGCTTTCGGGCAAAGGCCAACGTCCCCCTTGAAATGGTTTCAGGCGCCACCAAATCTTGGTCATCCGGCCGCCAAAACGGGGCCGGGTGGCGATCGCGGCGCGGTGCCGCGGTCCCTTTGCTTCGCTTGTTCAAAGGAAGGAATGACCCATGCGTAACAGCTTTGACTGGACCCCCTATCGCCGTTCGACCGTTGGTTTCGACCGCCTGTTCGACTTTCTGGAAACGAGCGGTTCGGGGGCCGAGAACTACCCGCCGTTCGATATCGAAAAGGTCGCCGACGATCATTTCCGGATCACCGTCGCGGTCGCGGGTTTCAAGAGCGACGAAATCGATATCACGGCGCAGCAGAACATGCTGACGGTCAGCGGCCGCAAGGCGCCGGCGCCGGAAGGCGAAGGACGCCAGCTGCTGTACAGCGGCATCGCGACGCGCGCGTTCGAGCGCCGCTTTCAGCTGGCCGACTTTGTGCGGGTGAGCGAGGCCGACCTGGCTGACGGCCTGCTGACGATCGATCTGGTGCGCGAAGTGCCCGAGGCGATGAAGCCGCACAAGATCGCGATCGGCGGCAGCGCGCAGCCGGTGATCGAAAACAAGAAAGCGGCCTGAGCGTCGCCCTGACCCGGATTGAAGACGGGTTTGCGCGGGGTCCGAAGTCCCTTTCGGACCCCGTTTTTGCGCCCGCCCTTTTCTCGGGTGTCAGATTTCGCGCGTCATGAAGCGGCTGAACGGATCGAACTTATAGCAGGCGAAGGGCGGGCAATCGGCGAAGCCATAGCGGCTGTACAGCGCGATCGCCGGTTCGAACGCCGCGCCCGATCCGGTTTCGAGGCTGAGCCGGCCGACACCGCGGTGCCGCGCTTCGGCAATGATATGGTCGAGCAGGCGCGCAGCAACGCCGCGGCGCAAAAAGGCGTCGGCGGTGCGCATCGACTTGATCTCGCCATGCGCCGGATCGAGCATCTTGAGCGCTCCGCATCCGGCGAGCCGGTCGCCCTCGTGGATCGACCAGAAGGTGACATCGGGGGCGTTGAGACCATCGAAGTCGAGGAAATGACAACTGCCCGCCGGTGAATTGGCGAGCATGCCTGCGAAATGCTGTTCGAGCAGCGCCCGGATCGCGGCGCCCGACAGATCGTCCTTGACGATCCGCCAGCCCCGTTCCCCGGCGCCCGCGGTCACAGCATCTGGTCCAGCGTCTGGAGGCAGGCGTGGGCGAGCAGTTTCGACCGCTCGGGCGACCAGCCGGCGACAGGATCGGGCAGGTCGTCATTGTCCTTGAATGGCATTTCGAGCGTCATCGACACCGCGCCGAACCGTTCGGCAAGCTGCGTCGTCGACATCGACAGATTGGCTTTTCCGGGCGCCGATTCAGCATAGCCGAGCGCGACCTGGAAATCGGGCGTGTTCACCGCCAGCGCCGCCTGGAACGCCTTATATTTGTCCATCTGTTCGGGCTTGAGCGACGGGATGCCTTCAAAACCCGCAAGGAATACCGCCGGAATCGCCTCGTCGCCGTGGACGTCCATCGCCCAGTCGACGCCCGTCTCGTCCATCGCACCCAGAACGCACAGCACTTCGGGACTGCGTTCGGCGGTCGGATTGTCCCATTCGCGGTTCAGGTTCACGCCGGCATAATTGGTGCGCAGATGGCCGCGGCACGATCCGTCGGGATTCATGTTCGGGACGATGTGGAACCGGCATTTCTTCAACAGCGATCGCGCGTGCGGATCGGCCGGATCGGTCAGCTTTTCCAGCGCGCCTTCCATCCACCATTCGGCCATGCTTTCGCCGGGATGCTGGCGCGCATAGAGCCAGACCTGGGTGTGGCCGCTACCCATTTCGAGGCAGTCGATCGGCTGCCCCTCGAGGCTCGTCCCGAGACAGCGATAGGTCACGCCGTCGCACTCGGCGACGCTGGCGACCAGATCGTGATGGCGCTCCATCGAATAGGGAGCAAAATAGGCGATCCACAGGATCGGGCTTTCGGCGGTGTGCCGGATCGTCAAGGTTCCTGCTTCATAGCTGGTGTCGAGGCGAAACCAGTTTTCGCGATCGAAACTGCCGCAGGCGGCATAGCCGGGCCAGCCGTCGGGATAGGCGGAGCGGTCGAGCCCGGTGATCGCCAGCTCGAGCGGGTCGCCGACGGCGCAGGCCACGCGAAAGTGGAACCACTGGAAAAAATCCGATTCGCGGTCCTTGCGAATCGACAGGCGGGCCGACGTGCCGTCGATCGCGTCGACGACGATATTGCCGCTGTCGAAGGCGGCGTTGATGGAGATTGTCATGGGACGCTGATAGTGCGTCCCGATTCGCCGGGAAAGTCCCTGAATAACGCTTCGGCCAATTTTGCCGCGGCCAGCGACGGCTGCGCGGCCGGTGCCTTGACCGGTACCGCGGTCAGCGCGCGACCTTCCCACAAGGCCTGGCCGCTCGCCGAATCGTCGATGCGGACCGCCAGCTGCAAGTCGGCCATCGCCTTGGGTCCGCCGCCTAGATTGATGCCGAGGCCAAGGCCGACCCCCGAACCATAGCTGCCGGTCGAACCGCCCACCCCGACCGACACCGGCGACCGCCGCGCAGCGCCGCGTTCCTCGCTGCGATCGAACGAGACGCGGACCAGCAACGGTGCGCGCTCGTTGGCGCCCGCCGCGACAAGGCCGAGCCGCTGCAACTGCTGATCCACCGCGGCGCGATAGCTGTTCCATTCAAGCGAGGGCATCGCCGCGCCAGGCCCGTCGAGGGGGGTGGTCGCAACGGCATAGCGCGTCCCTGGCGCCCAGCCTGGAACGGCGTTGTGGAAACGCGTCACCTCCACCGGGGGGACGGCAGTGGCGCAGCCACCCAGCGAAAGCGCCGCTGCAGCGAGCAGGGCGACGGAAAAAGGACGCGTCATCGCCCTATCATGCGCCACATAATATGGCTTGGCAATGAACGGGGTTTCGCGAACCCCGGTGGCCAAGCCGCCAAGGGGGATCGCGAACCGGTACCCGTCAACGATAGAAAATGTGATTGTCGATCTGCGCGATACGCGTCTTGCGCCAGTTCGGCGACACATAACGCGCGTGGAAGAACAGCGCCCCCGGCGCGTGATTGTTCCAGCTGCCGTCGCGGGCGATCTGGGCGATCGCAATCGCGTTCGACCATTGCGCGCCTTCGCGCACGGCGGGCATCCGCCCGCCGCGAACAAAGCTGAACTGGCTTTTCTGGTGGACCACGCCGCACAGGCTTTTCGGAAAACGACCCGACTGGGCGCGATTGATGACGACATGCGCGACGGCAAGCTGGCCAACGAGCGATTCGCCGCGCGATTCGAAATAGACCGCCCCGGCAAGGCAGCGCAGTTCGGGATCGAGCGTCGCGGGCCGCGGCGTTGCCGCCACCAGTTCGGCAAGCGATTCGGCGGTAACCGGTTCCGGCTTTTCATCTGCCGGCGGATTTTCCGCGCTGTCGAGATCAACAGGGTCGACGGGCGTTTCCGCCCCGGTCGATAGCTCCGCCGCTTCGTTTGCGACCGGCGCGTCGGCACCGGGAACGATCAACGCGGGGAGGCTGGCGTCGGCAGCCAGATCGCTGGCAAAGCCGGGTTCGGCCAGAAAAAGCATGGTTGCGGCAGTCATGCCGACGGCGGCCACGCTGGCACCATTCAAAATGCGACTCATAATGTCCGTCAAACGTGCGGCCGATAAACCGAACCTCTCAAAACAGGCGGGGGACTATCGTCCGGTACATCGCCTGCGGTCATCGTCCGACTGCGTGTCCACTCCGTTTCATCGGGGCATGGTGAAATCCATGCAACCCGCGGAACGACCTACGCGTTATCGAATGCGCGCCACTTATTGTGCGCTGCAACAGAGTCAAGTTAACGCAGCCCACTCCGCGACGAGTCGTGGCGCATCTGCGATATCCAGTTCAACGATCCACAGGTCGGGATCGGCCCTTTGCCGCCGTTCGCGATAGTTTGCGCGCGATTCACCATCGTCGGGGTCATCGGGACCGACTGCTTCCCAGACATAATCGCCGGTCGGCGAAAAACGCCGTTCGAGCAACGGGCCGGGCCGACCGCGTTCGGCGCATTGGACCAGGATCGATCCGGCATGGTCGTCGCCGCGGACCAGCACCGCAGCAAATCCCCCCGCCGCTTCGGTGCGGCGAATGAGCAGATCGACAAGAAAGCGACTGGTCAGCCGCGCCATAAGGATACTCCCTGTCGCGCAGCGATGGGGAGGTGGCAGCGGCAAGGCCGCTGACGGAGGGGCAAATGACGCGACGTTGCTGCCCCTCCACCATTCGCTTCGCGAACGGTCCCCCTCCCCATGCCTACGGCACAGGGAGGATTCAGATCATGCGCCGCAATGCCTTATCAGGCCGCGTCACGCGTTTCAGTATCGGCGAGCAGCGCATAAAGCGCTTCGTCATTCTTGGCGCCGCGCAGCCGTTCGGCCACCGCCTCGTTGCGCAACATGCGCGACACACCCGCCAGCGCCTTCAGATGATCGGCGCCGGCGTCGAGCGGCGACAGCAGGACAAAGAGCAGGTCGACCGGAAGACCGTCGACCGCGCTGAAGTCGATCGGCCGCGCGAGTTGCAGGAACAGCCCGCGGACCCCGGTCAAATCGGCCATCTTGGCATGCGGCAAGGCGATGCCGCGGCCGAAGCCGGTCGACCCCAGCCGTTCGCGTTCGAGCAGCGCTTCGCTGACCTCGCCCGCGTCGAGGCCGAGCGAGCGGCTGGCCAGATCGCCGACGAACGGAAACAGCGCCTTTTTCGAATCGATCTGGACGTGCGCGCGCACCGTGGCCGGATAGAGGAGGGAGGAAAGGTTCATGGGTCTGGTCAAATCTGTATAGCCGCCGGGCAAGCGGGCCGGGCGTTCCCGAACAATGTTTGCGGATCGGTTGAACCGGCGCCCCGCCGGACCGGCATCGGACGTGTTGGGCGCGGCCCTTATGCCGGTTGGCGGAGAAAATCCAGTCCTATCGTGGTTCGACCCAGCCGATCGTCCCGTCGTCGCGGCGATAGACCATGTTGTGCGACCCGGTCTTGCTGTTGACGAACAGCAGCGCGTTGGTGTTCCGAAGGTCGAGCATCATCACCGCGTCGGACACGCTGCTGGTCGGGATATCGACGCGCGTTTCGGCGATGATCGCGGGGGCATCGCCCGCCTCTTCCTCGCCGCCGCCGTCGAACACGATATAGCTCGCATTCTCCTCGATCTCGTCGACCGTCGGCGATGGCTGGGCGGGGCCGTTGTTGCGGTCCTTCAATCGCCGCATATAGCGCCTGAGCTGCTTTTCGATCCGTTCGGCGGCGCCTTCGAACGCGACATGCGCGTCCTGCGCCTGGCCGTGCCCTTTCAGTACCAGCCCCTGCATCACATGCGCGACGATGTCGCACTGGAAACTGTCGTGCGGACCCTTGCCAAAGGTCGCATGCGCACCGATCGCGCGCGAGAAATATTTGTCGGCAATCGCGTTCATCCGGTCCGCGACATGCGCCTGCAGCGCTTCGCCGGTTTCGATCTGGTGGCCAGAGACGCGGATTTCCATTTTTCTTCTCCTTCTTGGCCGGTGCGTGACGTCATGGGAGGGCCATCACACCGTATCGAGCCACAGCGGCTGGTTCAGCCCTGCGACAAATTGAGCGTGGCGCGCCAGTTCGGCGGCCGAGGCGACATGGGGCCGGGGTTCGCGAAACGGTCGGCCGGAACGCGCCGCCGTCGGGGGCGCAGCGCCGGGCGTCGCGGGACTGCCCGAGGCGGCAAGTCCCAGCCCGATCTGCCGCCCGCCGGTCATTTCGATATAAAGATGCGCGAGCAGTTCTGCGTCGAGCAACGCGCCATGTTTGACGCGGTGGCTGCGGTCGATGCCATAGCGCGTGCAGAGCGCGTCGAGGCTGTGCTTGGCGCCCGGATGGAGTTTGCGCGCCATCTGGACGGTGCAGCACATGCGCGCCATGTCGAGTGCGGGGCGGCCGATGCGCGCCAGTTCGGCGTTGACGAAGCCAAAGTCGAACGCGGCATTGTGCGCGATCAGCGGCGCGTCGCCGAAAAATTCGAGCAGCTCGTCGACGCGAGTCGCAAACAGCGGCTTGTCCGACAGAAACTGCGCCGACAGGCCATGTACCGCCTCGGCGGCAGCCGGCATGTCGCGTTCGGGGTTGAAATAGGCGTGAAAGGTGATGCCGGTTTCGCGGCGGTCGATCAGCTCGACACACCCGATTTCGACCAGCCTGTCCCCGCTTTTGGGGTCGAAACCCGTGGTCTCGGTATCGAAAATAATCTCGCGCATCGAACCGATAATCTGGACCCTAACGCGCGCGGAAACAAGAGGCGATGAAGCGAATCTGGCGGTGCGTCGCGCTTTTAGGTCGGCCCGTTTCGATGATGAAATCGGCGCGCGCGCGTTTGACGCGGTCGGGCACCTGCAGGCGGCGGATCGCCTTGAGCTTTGCGGCAGTCATGCCGGGGCGGCGCATCACCCGCTTGCGCTGCATCCAGGCGGGTGCCGAGGCGACCGCGATCGCGCCGACGCGCCGCCAGCCGCCCTTTTCGAACAGCAGCGGAATATCGAGCACGACGACATCGCGCGAGCGGTGCCGCGCCAGAAAGCGCTTCTGGGCGCGGAACACCGCCGGATGGACGATCGCCTCGAGCGCCGCCAGTTCGTGGGTGTTGCCGAGCACCAGCGCCCCCAGCTTTTGCCGGTCGACGCCCTCGGGGCCGGTCGTTCCGGGAAAACGCGCCTCGATCGCGGCGACCAGCGCGCCGCCCGGTCCCTGCAGCCGATGCACTTCGGCGTCGGCGTCGAATACCGGCACGCCTTCGGCCTGGAACATCGCCGCCGCGGTCGATTTACCCATGCCGATCGAGCCGGTCAGGCCAAGCAGGAAGGGGCGACGGAGCGGCAGGTGGGGGCGCTTGAAGTGACTCATGCAACCAGCAGCGCCCGCAATTCGTCGTCGCGCCCCTCCGGCGGCGACGCGCCGAAGAACAGTTCGAACGCGAGCGCCGCCTGACCGATCAGCATGTCGAACCCGTCGACGGTGTCGAGCCCACGCGCATCGGCGGTCTCGAGGAGGCCCGTCCGGAGCGGCGAATAGACAAGGTCATAGACGATCGCGTCGTCCGGGAGCGGCGACAGGTCGAGGTCGAGCGGCGGCTGGCCCTTCATGCCGAGGCTGCTCGAATTGACCAGCAGCGCGGCGGGAGGCAGCGGGGCATCGAGCGCCACGACCTCGCCTTTGAGGCCAAAGGTTGCAAGCAGGCCCATCGCTTTGAGCGGCGAGCGGTTGAGGATGGTAACATGGCCGACGCCAGCACGCGCCAGCGCAAACAACACCGCCCGCGCCGCGCCGCCCGCGCCGACGACCGCGACCGGCGCGCCTTCGAGGTCGAGTTCGGCCAGCGGAGCGTAGAATCCTGCCGCATCGGTGTTGGTTCCGATCACTGATCCGTCAGGCTGCCGCACGATCGTGTTCATCGCGCCGATCGTGCCGCGGATATCGCCGGGGTCATCGACCAGATCCATCACCGCAACCTTGTGCGGAATCGTGACGTTGCACCCGCGCCAGTCGGGATCGGCGCGACGCTGTTCGATATAGGCAGCCAGCGCGTCGGGCTTGATATGCGCGCGGCGATAATCGGCCGCGATGCCCAGCGCGTCGAGCCAGAATTTATGGATCAGCGGCGATTTCGAGTGCGAAATCGGATCGCCGATCACTTCGGCATAGGGCAGCGCGCTCATTGCGGCGCCAGCCCGGTGGTACGTAGCCACGCCAGCAAAGGCAGCATCGGCATGCCGATGATCGTCCAGGGATCGCCCTCGACCCGTTCGAACAATTGCACGCCCGCTCCCTCGATTTCATAACAGCCGACGGTCCAGCGGATGCTGTCCCAATTTTTGGCGACATAGGCGTTGATAAAGGCATCGGACAAGGGGCGCATCCACAGCTTCGCCTCGCCGATCGCGCGCCACATCGGGGCGCCATCGCGCGCCGCGACCGCCGCGCTGAACAAGCGGTGGCGCGTTCCCGCCATGCGGCGCAGATGGTCGGCCGCCTCTTCGGGGGTCGACGGCTTCGAAAGCATCGTGCCATCGTCGAGCGCGAGGGTCGAGTCGGCGCCGATCACCGTTACCCCGGGCAAGCGCGACGAGATTTTGACCGCCTTTGCCTCGGCCAGCGCGTCGGCAACGTTGCGCGCGCTCTGCCCCTCGGCCCGGAGCGCGGCGGTCAGTCCTTCCTCATCGACATGCGCAGCAGTGGTTTCGAATCTGAGCCCGGCGGCCCGCAGCATCGCGGCGCGGCCGCTGCTTTGCGAAGCGAGCAGCAAGGTCATGCGCTCGCCCGATCCTCGACCAGCTTGATCACTGCCGCGGCGGTTTCCTCGATCGAGCGGCGCGTTACGTCGATCACCGGCCAGCCATTGTCGGCGAACATCCGCCGCGCATAGGCAAGCTCGGCCTTCACGCGTTCGTCATCGACATAGCTCGTCTCGGGCGCCTGGTTGAGCGACAGCAGCCGGTTGCGCCGTACCTGGACGAGCCGGTCGAGCCCGGTCGTCAGCCCGACGACCATCGGGCGCTTGAGCCGGAACAAGGCGTCGGGCGGCGGCGATTCGGGGACGATCGGGATGTTGGCGGTCTTGAATCCGCGGTTGGCGAGATAGATGCTCGTCGGGGTTTTCGACGTCCGGGAGACGCCTGCCAGCACAATGTCGGCTTGCTCCCAATTTTCCCAACCGATGCCGTCGTCGTGCGCGACGGTAAATTGAATGGCTTCGACCCGCGCAAAATAAGCCGCATCGAGCTGGTGCTGGCGCCCCGGCCGCGCTTTCGCTTCCTGGCCGAGCATCCGTGACAGGGCGTCAGTCACCGCGTCGAGCGCGGGGACGAGCGGCAGGTTGAGCGCCCCGGCGCGGCGTTCGAGACTGACACGCAGGTCGCCGTTGACCAACGTGAACAGGATCATCCCCGGACTGGCCTGCACCTCGGCCATGATCCGGTCGAGGTGCGATTCCGATCGTACCATCGGCCAGAAATGGCGCACCACCTCGACATCGTCGAACTGCGCAATCGCCGCCTTGGCGATATTTTCGAGTGTCTCGCCCGTGGAGTCGGATATGAGATGAAGGTGAAGCCGGCCCATCACGGCACCATGGCGGGAAGCCGCTGAAAAAGGCAATCCCGGAACCGGTCGGCAATGTCAAAAAGGCGCTTGTGGATAAGTTTTGGACAAGCGCGGGGACGGAATCGGGAGGGAGGATTCATCCCCGAGGCTGCCGATTCCGCTCTATCCCTTGTCCACAGGGGAGAGAATTTATCCACAGGCTGTGAATTGCGGGCAAAGCGGGCAACGACTCTGCGGCATCGAACGCTGCCCGCGGAGTCAAGCTGTTGGCAAAAACGACGCTCGCGCCTAAAGCCGCGCTGTCCGCCGACCAACAAACCACCACAATTTTATTTAATATTATATTGAAGAGAGAAAGAGGGGCCGTGTGAAGGCGTCACCGAAGAGCTTGCTGGCAGTGCTGCACGGGGCGCGGCAGGAACACCCGCCCCTGTGGCTGATGCGTCAGGCCGGACGCTATCTCCCCGAATATCGCGCGCTGCGGGAGACCAAGGGCGGCTTCCTCGAGCTATGTTACGATCCCGAAGCTGCGGCAGAAGTCACCCTGCAGCCGATCCGGCGCTTCGGGTTCGACGGATCGATCCTCTTTTCCGACATTTTGATCGTTCCCCACGCATTGGGACAAGATTTGTGGTTCGAGGCGGGCGAAGGGCCGCGGCTCGCCCCGCCGCTCGTCGACAGCGCGCTCACTACGTTGCAGGCGGCGCCCGCACGGCTCGATCCCATCTATGCGACGGTGGCGCGCGTCGCGGCTTCGCTGCCTCGCGAAACCACCTTTCTGGGCTTTGCCGGCAGTCCGTGGACGGTTGCCACCTATATGGTGGCGGGGCAGGGGTCGAAGGATCAGGCGGCGGCGCGGCGGATGGCCTATGGCGATCCGGCAGCCTTCAAGGCGATCATCGATGCGATCGTCGATGTTACGGTAAATTACCTGGCGGGCCAGATCGAACATGGCGTCGACGCGGTGCAATTGTTCGACAGCTGGGCGGGCAGCCTTTCGCCCGCGCAATTCGAACGTTGGGTGATCGCGCCCAATGCCGAAATCGTCCGCCGTCTGAAGGCGATCCATCCCGATACCCCGGTGATCGGCTTTCCGAAGGGTGCGGGCGGCAAGCTGCGTGCCTATGCCGACGAAACCCGTGTCGATGCGATCGGGCTCGACGAAACGGTCGATCCGGGCTGGGCCGATGCCGCGCTCCCGCCGCATCTCCCGGTACAGGGCAACCTCGATCCGCTCGCGCTGGTCGCCGGCGGTGACGCACTCGACGCCGCGATCGACCGCATCCTTGCGGCTTTCCCCGCGCGTCCCCATATCTTCAATCTGGGTCATGGCATCGTGCCCGACACGCCGATTGCCCATGTCGAACATCTCATCAGGCGCGTTCGCGGCGGATAATCTATGGAACTGGCTGTTTCGAGTCTGGCGGGATTTCTGGGGGCGACGATGCTTTGGGTCAAAGCGGCGCATATCATTTTTGTCATCTTCTTGATGGCCGGATTGTTCATGATGCCGCGCTTTTTCGTCTATCATCACCAATGCCCGGTCGGGTCGGACGAAGACAAAAAGTGGATCGAGCGCGAGGACCGCTTGCGCCGGATCATCCTGAACCCGTCGCTGACGATCGTCTGGCTGCTCGGGCTGTTGCTCGCATTCAACGGCAATTATTGGGGCGAAACCTGGTTCATCGCCAAATTCATCCTCGTGCTCGCGCTGTCGGGCTATCACGGCTGGATGATCGGCTATTTCAAAAAGCTGCAGCAGGGGTTGCGGCCGCTGACCGAAAAGCAGCTCCGGCTGCTCAACGAGGTTCCCGGCGTCGCCGCGGCGATCATCGTCATCCTCGCGGTTGTTCGCCCCTGATCCTGCCCGGTTCGGGTCAGGCTGATTGACTTGACGCCGAGCGGGGGATAGGGGCCGTGGCAATCCCGCCAGTCGGGCGGCGCTTCCCCAGCGTCCGAGCTATCGCAAACGGTCGTCCCCCGACCGGATAGGCACCCCAGCGGTGCATCGAAACATGTTTGCTTTTTCCTGAATATCACCCGGAATCCATCCCATGCATCTTAAAGAACTCAAAACCAAAGCGCCCGCCCAGCTGGTCGAAATGGCCGAAGAACTGGGGGTCGAGGGCGCCTCGACGCTGCGCAAACAGGATCTGATGTTCTCGATCCTGAAAGAACTTGCCGAAGAGGGCGAGGAAATCATCGGATCGGGAACGATCGAGGTTTTGCCCGACTCGTTCGGCTTCCTGCGCTCGTCCGAAGCCAATTATCTCGCCGGTCCCGACGATATCTATGTCTCGCCGAACCAGGTCCGCAAATATGGCCTGCGCACCGGCGATACGGTCGAGGGCGAGATTCGCGCACCGAAGGACGGCGAGCGCTATTTCGCGCTGACCAAGCTGATCAGCGTCAATTTCGACGATCCCGATGTCGTTCGCCACCGCGTCAATTTCGACAACCTCACGCCGCTTTATCCGAACCAGAAGCTGTCGCTCGACACCGTCGATCCGACGGTCAAGGACAAGTCAGCACGCGTCATCGACCTCGTCAGCCCGCAGGGCAAGGGCCAGCGCGCGCTGATCGTCGCGCCGCCACGCACGGGCAAGACGGTGCTGCTGCAGAATATCGCCAAGGCGATCACCGACAACCACCCTGAGGTATATTTGATCGTCCTCCTCGTCGACGAACGCCCCGAGGAAGTCACCGATATGCAGCGCAGCGTGAAGGGCGAGGTCGTCTCCTCGACCTTCGACGAACCCGCGACGCGCCACGTCCAGGTCGCCGAAATGGTGATCGAAAAGGCCAAGCGCCTGGTGGAGCACAAGAAGGATGTCGTGATCCTGCTCGACTCGATCACGCGCCTCGGCCGTGCCTACAACACCGTCGTCCCCTCGTCGGGGAAGGTGCTGACCGGCGGTGTCGATGCCAATGCGCTCCAGCGCCCGAAGCGGTTCTTCGGCGCCGCACGCAACATCGAGGAAGGCGGGTCGCTGTCAATCATCGCCACCGCGCTGATCGATACCGGCAGCCGCATGGACGAGGTGATCTTCGAAGAGTTCAAGGGCACCGGCAACTCCGAAATCGTGCTCGACCGCAAGGTCGCCGACAAGCGCATCTTCCCGTCGCTCGACGTCGGCAAGTCGGGCACCCGCAAGGAAGAATTGCTGGTCGAAAAGGACAAGCTGTCGAAAATGTGGGTGCTGCGCCGGATTCTCATGCAGATGGGTACCGTCGACGCGATGGAATTCCTGCTCGACAAGATCAAGGATTCCAAGACAAACGAAGATTTCTTCGATTCGATGAACCAATAACGATAGTCGGCGTTCCGGCTTTTTGACGATGACGCCCGATATTCCCTTCCCTCTGCCAAAGCGGTGGCGATCGGGGGTCGGGCGATCGGGGACAATGGAAATGGAAATCCGGCGTGATTGATCTTCTTTCGGTCCTGGCCAGCGGCACCGCCGCGCAACCCATGGATCTTGGCGGCCTCAGCGGAATGTGGGGTCATATCGTCAACGATTTTTCGAACATCACCGAACCTTCGAACCTGAAGGCGTTTTTCCTGGTGATCGCGATCGACCTGTTGCTGGCGGCGGACAATGCCATCATCGTCGGCGCGCTCGCGGCCGGCCTGCCGCCCGACCAGCGCCGCAAGGTGATCATCATGGGTGTTCTCGCGGCATTGGTGCTGCGCATCGCCTTTGCGCTGGTCGTCGTCCAACTGATGAGCATCATCGGCCTGATCTTCATCGGTGGCCTGCTGCTGCTTTGGGTTGCGTTCAAGATGTGGCGCGAGCTGCGTCATGTCGGCGGCGTCCATTCGCCTGGATCGCCGGAGATCGGCGGCGACGAGCATTCGGGGCTCAAGCCCGCCAAGAGCTTCTGGGGCGCCGCTTGGGCGGTTGCGGTGGCCGACGTGTCGATGAGCCTCGACAATGTGCTCGCGGTCGCCGGCGCGGCGGGCGAGCATCCGGGCATCATGATCGTCGGGCTGGTCTTTGCCGTCGCGTTGATGGGTGTTGCGGCCAATTTCCTCGCGCGCCTGATCGAACGCTACAAGTGGCTCGCCTATCTGGGTTTGCTGCTGGTGCTCTATGTCGCGCTCAAGATGATGTACGACGGCTGGGTCAACCCCACCGTCGGCGTCGGAACGCTGTTCGGCTAGACAGGCATCGATAAACATTGCATCGTCGGTCCATGTCCGACGATGCAATGGTTCCCATTGCCCATGTACTGGGCCGCGGAGAAGCATTGACGGTGGCGGCCATGCTCGATGCTGCCGGGATCATCGTCCATCTTGGTGGAGAGCATTATACCAGCGTATCCCCGCATGTCCTCGCAATCGGTGGGTTCTGCCTGACGGTTCCGGCGTGGCAGCATCAGGATGCTTCCGAGGTTCTCGCAGAGATGCTGGCGGAACCGGACCCGCCGCCATCGTCATGGATACGCCGCGCGATCCTCCGGCTGGGGCTGGCGTGGGCAGGATCCGTTGCGATGATCTCCGCTCCGTGGGTCGCGATGACCGGTTTCACCGCGCTGATCCCTGTGCTTCTCTCGCCCTTGTTCCTGCTGACGGTTCCGGTGAATCCGCAGGGTCGTGGCGATTATTATCTATTCACAGCGCAAACCGACTGACGGCTTGAACCAGGGATGGGGCTGCCCATCTCCCTGATATGCCCCCACTTCACATGACCCGCGTCGCCGTCGGCTGTGCCGATTATCCGTCGCTCGCCGCGCGAATCGCTGCCTATGCGCGCGACGGCGAAGTCCGCTTCACGACGCGGTTCAGGCCGAAGCGCGCCGACGCGCTGGTCGGCGGCAGGCTGCACTTCATCGTCAAACATATGCTGGTCGGGCGGGTGGAAATTCTGCGCTTCGACGATCGCGACGACGGGCGGATCGATATCGTCTGCGTCGCCAATCTCGAGCGCGTGCATCCGATGCCGAAGCGCGCGCATCAGGGGTGGCGCTATTTGGCCGCTGCCGACGCGCCGCGCGCAATCGACGACAAGAGCGGTGTCGCCGACCTGCCGCCCGAACTTTATCGCGAACTCGCCGAGCTCAGTCTGATCTAGGCTTTACCGAAACAGCGTTTAGTCCGCCTGCGCGGCGAGCATCGCTGCCATTTTCTCCCAGACCTTGTTGATCGCCTTCAGCGGGCGGACCATCACCTTGAAATCCTCTATCTGGCCCGCGTCGTTCCAGCGGATGATGTCGACGCCATTGATCTGGATGCCATCGAGTTCGGTCTGAAACTCGAGCACGGCCTGATTACCGTCGACGATTTCGCGAAGGTACCGGAAATGGTCGCCGCCGAGGACTTGGCTGGCCGCGTGGAGGTAGGCGAAGACCTTGTCGCGGCCCTGTTGCGGCGTGTGGACGACCGGCGAATGAAATACGGCGTCGTCGGCGAGCAGGTCGCGGAGAGCCTGCGGATCGCCGCCGGCCGCCATATAGGCGTGCCAGGCGGCAAGACCCGGATGCGCGCTCACGCCAGATGTTCCGCGAAAAACGCCCTGGTGCGGCTATCCGCCAGCTGCGCACCCGCTTCGTCGCGGCGGTTGCCGCTGGTGGCGGCGAAACCGTGGTCGAGCCCTTCATAATCGTGGAGCGTGACCTTGGGGTGCGGGTCGAGGCCTTCGTGCATCTTGGCTTGCGCTTCGGGCCCGACCAGATGGTCCGCCGTGGGGATATGCAGCATCAAGGGATGCGCGATCGCATGGCTCTCGTTCAGCATCTGGTCGATCATCACGCCATAATAGCCGACCGACGCGTTCACGTCGGTGCGCGCCGCCGCCATATAGGCCAGCCGCCCGCCGAGGCAGAAGCCGACGCAGCCGACCTTGGTCGCCCCCTGCGCATGCAGCCAGCGGATCGCCGCCTCGATGTCCTTGACCCCGTCGTCGGCGTCATATTGGCCGAAATAGCCGAAGGCTTCCTGCAACTGGGCCTCGACATCGGGGTCGAGCTCGACCCCGGGGGCAAAGCGCCAGAACAGGTCGGGGGCGATCGCGAGATAGCCCTGCGCCGCCCAGTCGTCACATTTTTCGCGGATGCCGGCATTGATACCGAAGATTTCCGGGATCACGATGATGGCGCGCGGTGAATCGGCGTCGGGCCGCGCGACATAGGCGGGAATGTCGCCTGCGCCGTTCAACGCGGGGATCGAGGTGTTGGTGGCGGCCATGCGGGGCTTCTCCTGCTCTTGCTTCTTTCGTGTGAAAGCGCGAAGCTAGCGGGGCTGCGGGCACGGCTCAAGCGGCGAACCGGCATTTGGGGCGGGAGACAGGCATGAAATTCAATATCGAGATCGACTGCACGCCCGACGAAGCGCGGCGCCTGTTCGGCCTGCCCGATCTGGAACCGCTGCACGACATCTATCTTGATCGCGTCAAGGAGCTGATGGCGAAGGGGATTACCCCCGACATGGTCCAACAGATGGTCAAGACTTGGGTCCCGATGGGCGGCAGCGGGCTCGAACTGGTCCAGTCGCTGCTCGGCCAGTTCGGCGGCGGGCTGATGGGCCACGGCGCGAAAGCGGCCGATAAGGGCGATGACGACAAGTCCGCCAAGGGACGCAAGAGCTGAACCCAACGCACGCAAGCGACACGATTTTTGCGTTGTCGAGCGGGATGCCGCCGGCGGCGATTGCCGTCGTACGGGTGAGCGGTGCGCGGGCAGGGGAGGCGCTGCGGAAGCTGGCCGGGCGCTTGCCGTCACCGCGGCGGGCGACGTTGGTCGGACTCAGGACCGTTGGTGGCGAACCGCTCGACCGCGCGTTGATCCTCTGGTTTCCCGGACCGGCGACGGCGACGGGCGAGGATCTGGCCGAGCTGCACCTCCACGGCGGCCGCGCGGTCGTGGCGGCGGTCGAGGCCGCGCTCGCCGCACTGCCCGGACTACGCCGCGCCGTGGCCGGGGAGTTTACCCGGCGAGCGTTCCTGAACGGGCGGATCGATCTGGCCGAAGCAGAAGGTCTGGCCGACCTGCTCGCCGCGGAGACCGAGAGCCAGCGCGTGCAGGCGCTGGACATGGCGAGCGGGCATGTGTCGCGCGCGGTGGCGGGATGGCAGGACCGGCTGTTGACGTTGATGGCGGGGGCCGAAGCCGAGCTGAATTTTGCCGACGAAGATGATGTCGAAGTTGGCGAAGTTGTCACTCGAAAGTTGATCGCCGGCATGACCGTGTTGTCGGATGAACTGGCGAAGTGGCTGGCGCGGCCCGCGGCGGAGGTGATTTCGGAAGGGTTGTCGGTGGTCATCGCGGGGCCACCAAATGCCGGAAAATCCACTTTAATCAATGCTTTAGTGCAAAGAGAATTGGCGATCGTGTCGCCCGTGGCGGGGACGACGCGCGATGTGATCGAGACATCATTGGCGCTCGACGGGATTGCGATGCGCTTTTCCGACACCGCGGGGCTGCGCGGGGAAATTGCCGACGAAATCGAGATGATCGGGATCGACCGCGCCAAGGCGGCGGTCGCGGCGGCGGACATCCTGTTATGGCTGGGGCGGCCGAAGGCGGCACCCGTCCATCCGCGCACGATCCTGGTCGCGGCGCAGGCCGACCGCTGGCGCGGCGATGCCGCCGCCGAAGCCGAGGCGGCGCGGTGCGACCTGGTGCTGTCGGCGCGGACGGGTGAGGGGATGGAGCGCCTGCACCGCATGATCGTCGAAATGGCGCGGACGCTGCTGCCGCGCGAGGGCGAAGCCGCGTTGCGCCAGCGCCAGCGCGCGGCGCTGGCCGAGGCGACGCACTGGCTGGAGGTCGATCCTGGATCGCGCGAGGCATCGGACCTGATCCTTCTCGCGGAACGGTTGCGGTTGGCGAGCGGAGCGCTCGACCGGATCACCGGGCGCGCCGGGGTGGAAGATATGCTCGACACGCTGTTCGGGCGCTTTTGTATAGGGAAGTGATGTTTCACGTGAAACGTCACTCGCGTCGTGTCGCGGTGGATTTGCCGCTGCATTTGGGCTAATGGCGCCGCCATCATGCCCAGCAGCACAGTATATGATGTCATCGTCGTCGGCGGGGGACATGCCGGAACCGAGGCCGCGGCGGCTGCGGCGCGGCTGGGTGCGCGCGTCGCGCTGGTGAGTTTCGACCCCGCGCTGATCGGGACGATGTCGTGCAACCCGGCGATCGGGGGGCTCGGCAAAGGGCATTTGATGCGCGAGGTCGACGCGCTCGACGGGTGGATGGCGCGCGCGGCGGATAGTGCCGCGATCCATTACCGGATGCTCAATGCATCGAAGGGTGCGGCGGTACAGGGACCGCGCATCCAGGCCGATCGCAAACGCTATCGTGACGCGATCCAGCAACTGCTCGCGGCGGAGGACGGCATTACAGTGATCGCGGGCGAGGCGGCGGCGCTGCGACTGTCGAGCGATGGTGCCACCGTAGAAGGCCTCGATCTTGCCGATGGCACCACTCTGTCGGCACCAGCGGTGGTGCTGGCGACCGGCACTTTTCTCGGCGGGCGGATGTTCCGCGGTGAGGAGCAGATGGTCGGTGGGCGCATCGGCGAGGCTGGCGCACACCGCCTCGCCGAGCAATTACGCGCGGCCGGTTTGCCGATGGCGCGGCTGAAGACGGGAACACCGCCACGGCTCGACGGGCGGACGATCGACTGGGCGCGGCTGGACGAGCAACTGTCTGACAGCGGCGAATGGACCTGTTCCACGTGGAACAAGGCGCGGACGGTACCGCAGATTTTCTGCGCGATTACGCGCACCAACGCCGAATCGCACGCGATCATCGCCAACAATTTGCATCGCTCGCCGCTGTTCACCGGTGCGATCGGCGCGGCGGGGCCACGCTATTGCCCGTCGATCGAGGACAAGATCCACCGCTTCGCCGACCGCGACGGGCATCAGGTGTTTCTTGAGCCCGAGGGGCTTGATACCCATCTCGTCTATCCGAACGGCATTTCGACCTCGCTGCCTGCCGACGTGCAGCTCGCGATGTTGCGCACGATGGACGGGTTGGAGGCGGTCGAAATGGTCGTTCCCGGCTATGCGGTCGAATATGACCATATCGACCCGCGCGCGCTCGACCGGACGTTGCAGGTTCGCGCGATGCGCGGGCTTTATTGCGCGGGGCAAATCAACGGCACGACCGGATATGAGGAGGCGGCGGCGCAAGGGCTGATCGCGGGGGCTAATGCCGCGCTCGCAGTAAAGGGGCGCGACCCGTTGATCCTCGACCGGAGCGAATCCTATATCGGCGTCATGGTCGACGACCTGGTGTTGCAGGGCGTGACCGAGCCGTACCGTATGCTCACCGCGCGCGCCGAATATCGGCTGCGGCTGCGCGCCGACAATGCCGCGACGCGGCTGACGCCGAAGGGGATTGCGCTCGGGCTTGTCCGTCCGGCGACGGCGGCGCTGTTCGCGGCGCGACAGGCCGAGCGGACGCGGGCCGAAAACCTGCTCGACGTCGCGGTGAGCACCGCCGATTATGCGGCGGTCGGGCTCGCGCTGCCCGGCGACGGGCTCGCGCGCAAGCGGATTGACCTGCTGCGCTATCCCGAGATGACGATGGCGCGCCTCGCACGCCTCGCGCCCGAACTCGACGCTGTCGACCCGGCAATTCTGTCGGAGGTCGCCGAGGATGCGCATTATGCGCCCTATATCGCGCGGCAGGATGCCGAGCTCCGCTCGCTCGCTGCGAATGAAGCGATCAGCCTCGATCCCGCGCTCGATTATGCCGCGATCGGCGGCCTGTCGCGCGAGATGGTCGAACGGCTGGGCAAGGCGCAACCCGAAACGCTGGGCCAGGCGGCGCGGATCGACGGGGTAACCCCGGCGGCGTTGACCGCCATCATGGTGCATAGCCGGCGGCGCGCGGCCTGAATTGGCAGCGAGCGTGGTCGCGGACTCAGACGTCCGCTTTGGGGTGGGGAGCTGCTATCCCCCTCTCCCGTCGGGAGAGGGATACGCAGGCTTGGTTGCGCAGCAACCTAGCCGAAGTTGGGTGAGGGGATCACCCGTCCACCCTGAAATCTAACCTCAGACACCCTCACCCAACCCTCTCCCAAGGGGAGAGGGCTTTACATCCGCAATCGGTCGCCTCCAGACCTTCGTGAATCCGACGACCATGACAAAAGACATCGTTTATCCCCTGATCCTGCGCGCGCAGGGCTTTCAAAACCTCACGCAAAGGCGCAAAGGCGCAAAGGCGCGAAGAAGAATAGAACGCGTGAAAGAACGAAGTGACGGGTGCCGAACTGTTGAATGATGAAAGCGCAGCGCGCGACTGGCTGGAACGGACGTTCACGCCCACGGCGGTGCAATGGGCGCGGCTGGGGCGGTTCGCGGCGATGCTCGTGGCCGAGAATGACCGGCAAAATCTGATCGCAGCGTCCACGATCCCGGCCTTGTGGGTGCGCCATATCGCCGATAGCGCGCAGCTTCTGGCCCTCGACATGGACGGCGAAGGACTCTGGGTCGACCTGGGGAGCGGGCCGGGGTTGCCCGGCCTGGTCGTGGCCATATTGTCGGAACGGCCGATGCTGCTCGTCGAATCGCGGCGGCGGCGGTGCGATTTCCTGCGTGCGGTGGTGGCCGAACTCGGACTGGGTCATGTCGAAGTGGCCGATGTCCCGCTCGAGCGTGTCGCAACGCGGCCGGCGGCGACGATCAGCGCGCGGGCATTCGCGCCTCTCGACAAGCTCATCGACTTATCCGCGCGTTTTTCCACCGAATCGACGCGCTGGCTGCTGCCAAAGGGCCGAAATGCGGTTAAGGAACTGGCGTTGTTGCCGCCGCCGTGGCAGAATCTGTTTCACGTGGAACAAAGCTGTACCGACGCCGACAGCCAGATTTTGGTCGGAACCGGGAAAATCACGGATAAGAAACGAGGAAAAGCATGATCCGCATTGCCGTGGCGAACCAGAAGGGCGGGGTCGGCAAGACGACGACCGCGATCAATCTGGCGACCGCGCTCGCGGCGACGGGCTGGCGGACGCTGATCATCGACCTCGATCCGCAGGGCAATGCGTCGACCGGGCTGGGCATCAAGCAGGCACAGCGTGAATCTTCGAGTTACGAATTGCTGCGCGGCGACGCGCCGCTCGCCGATTGTGCGATTCCCACGGCGGTGCCGCGGCTCGACATCGTTCCGGCGACGGTCGACCTGTCGGGCGCCGAGATCGAACTGATCGAATTTGCCGACCGGCTCCACCGGCTCGAACAGGCGTTGACCGGTGCCGAGGCGGGGCAGTGGGATATCTGCCTGATCGATTGCCCGCCGTCGCTCGGCATGTTGACCCTGAACGCGCTGATCGCCGCCGAATCGCTGATCGTGCCGCTGCAATGCGAATTTTTTGCGCTCGAGGGGTTGAGCCAATTGCTCACCACGGTCGAGCGGGTGCGCGAGCGTTTCAACCAGAAATTGTCGATCCTGGGGGTCGCGCTGACGATGTTCGACCGCCGCAACCGGTTGACCGACCAGGTGTCGGACGATGTCCGCGACGTGCTGGGGCCGGTGGTGTTCCAGACGGTGATCCCACGCAATGTCCGCCTGTCCGAGGCGCCGAGCCACGGCCTGCCGGCGCTGATCTATGACCATCGCTGCGCCGGGTCGGCGGCGTATATCGCGTTGGCGCGCGAGCTGATCGACCGCCTGCCCAACGTCCGCAAGGCCGCTTAAATGACTGAAAAAAAAGAAGAAAATCAAACTTCTCCGGCGCGGAAGCGACCGTCGGGACTGGGGCGCGGGCTGAACGCGCTGTTCGGCGACGTCGCCGCCGAGGCACCCGTGCTGGCGAGCCCCGGCGCGGCGGCGAAAGCGGCGCCGACGACATCGGGCGATGCGGTCCAGCATGTCGCGGTCGGCGCGATTCGCCCGCTGCCCGGCCAGCCGCGGCGCCATTTCGACGAGAC
This sequence comes from Sphingopyxis solisilvae, assembly GCF_015475875.1. Lineage (GTDB taxonomy): Bacteria > Pseudomonadota > Alphaproteobacteria > Sphingomonadales > Sphingomonadaceae > Sphingopyxis > Sphingopyxis solisilvae. The sequence continues at coordinate 99,904 of NZ_JADKYM010000002.1, forward strand.
CGCGATCGCCGAACTGGCCGATTCGATCGCGCTGCGCGGCCTGTTGCAGCCGGTGATCGTCCGGCGCGCGCCCGATGGCGAGGGTTATCAGCTGGTCGCGGGCGAGCGGCGCTGGCGTGCGGCGCAGCGCGCCGGGCTCCACCAGATTCCGGCGCTGGTGCGCGATCTGGACGACGCGGCGACCTACGAGATTGCGCTGGTCGAAAATATCCAGCGGCAAGACCTGAATGCGATCGAGGAAGCGGGTGCCTATCGCCGCCTGATCGACGATTTCGGGCATAACCAGGAAGCGCTCGCCAAGCTGGTTGGCAAATCGCGCAGCCATGTCGCGAATCTGATGCGGCTGCTCGACCTGCCCGCCGCGGTGCAGGCGCTGGTCGGTGACGGATCGCTGGCGATGGGGCATGCGCGCGCGCTGATCGGCGCCGCCGATGCCGAAGCAATTGCGCGGCGTGTGGTCAAGGAAGGCCTGTCGGTGCGCGCGGTCGAGGCGCTGGTGCGCGAGGATAAGGGCGGCGGGCGCAAGGCGCCGCTGGAATATAAGAGCATGGACGGCGTAGGCGGGCGCGATCCCGACATTGTCGCGGTCGAGCGCCATCTGTCCGAACTGCTCGGGATCGGGGTCGGAATTCACTATGCGGGCGGGGGCAAGGGCAATCTGACGCTGAAATTCGCGTCGCTCGACCAGCTCGACATGATTTGCCAGCGGCTGAGCGGCGAGGGGATTTGAGCCGATATTGGTCTGAAATTTGATTCGCGCGGAGGCCGCAGAGAACACAGAGAGACTGTTTCAGAATCTCTGTGTTCTCTGCGGCCTCCGCGCGAAATCTTCTTTTTGGCGAATCGATCGGGCGCTACCCGCTTAATTTGTGCCAGTCCGGGCCGTTAAACTATGGTGGGCGGTTCCTATGACCTTTCCAGAATCAGGCTAAAACCCTGATTTCTCTCGCTTACTGTCGGTAAGGCGGGCCAATTCCTACTGCGTCGTTAACCAAGCTTGCTGGCAAAAGCTGAACGGGTCCCCGGCTAACAGGGTCGGCGAATGGGGTGGGATATCCATTCGCGTTTCGACAATCTGTCTTTGAATTCAAGGGACCAAACATATGCGCAAATTTGGAATGAAGCGCGCCGTCCTCGGCGCCGCGATTGCTGCCCTCGCCATGAACGCTTCGGCGGCGCATGCGGCAACGGCGACGGGTACGGCCACGGCCAAGATCCTGCGCCAGATCACGCTGACCAACACCAGCGCGCTGCAATATGCGACGATCATCAGCGGCGCGACCGCCTCGACCGTGTCGGTTTCGACCAGCGGCGCGGCGACCTGCGGCGCGGGCCTGACCTGCACCGGCACGACCACGGCGGCGAACTTCGACGTCCAGGGCACCAGCGGTGCCGTCGTCCTCGTCGGCGGCGATTCGAGCGTGACGCTCAATGGCTCGCTGGGCGGCACGATGACCTCGTCGCTGACCTATTCGTCGGCGAACATCACGCTGGGCGCGACGGGTGGCAGCTTCCAGGTCGGCGGCACGCTGAACGTCGGCGCCAACCAGACCGCGGGCGACTATACCGGCACGTTCAACGTCACCGCCAATTATCAGTAAGGCGGCGGACTTGGTGGGCTAAACCCCGCCGACACCGAAAAGGGTCGCCGGGCGCAGGTCCGGCGGCCTTTTTTGTGCGCGCGCAAGACGTACCGCCATCATGGTTAGCGAAATATCAACCATGTTGGCGCAGGCAGGACGGGACCAAGCGGGACGGCGTACGCCGTGCCGGGACCAACGATTGTGGGGATCGTATCCATGCCTGATTTTCTGAAGGGCTTCGGCCTGTTTTGCGTCGCATTGTGCGGTTTTGCGGCGTCACCCGTCCATGCCGCGGGCGATCTGCTCGTCGCGCCGACGCGCGTCGTGCTCGACGGATCGCGCGGTACCGAAGTGGTACTGAACAATATCGGCGCCGAACCCGCGACCTATCGCATCAGCCTCGAGATCAAGCGGATGACCGCCGCGGGCGGGCTCGACGAAATCGCCGAGGCCGATGCCACGCCCGCCGAGCGCGCCGCGCTCGACATGATCGCGTTCAGCCCGCGCCGCGTGACGCTGCCGCCGAACCAGCCGCAGGTGATCCGCGTCGGGGTGCGCATTCCCGAAGGCACGCCGCCCGGCGAATATCGCGCCCATATGCTGTTCCGCGCCGTGCCCGATGCGGCCCCGGCCACCGCAAGCGAAGTCGCCAAACCTGCCAGCACGGGCGTGTCGATCGCGCTGACGCCCATCTATGGCATCACCATCCCGGTGATCGTCCGCGTCGGCAATCTGGGCGCCGAAGCGTCGATCGGCGAGGCGTGGGTCGCCGATACCGCCGACGGACCGGCGTTCAATTTCGGACTGACGCGGACAGGCAATCGCTCGGTCTACGGCGACATCGAAGTGACGCGGCCGGGGGTCAGCGAGCCCCTGCTGGTGGCGCGCGGCATTGCGGTCTATCCCGAGGTCGGCGCGCGCGCGGTGTCGCTGCGCGTGCCGCCCGAACTCGCGGAAAAGCTGAAAGGGCCGGTGCGCATCCGCTATAGCGAGGACCGCGAGGTCGGCGGCGGGACGATCGACCAGGTCGACCGGGTGGTCAAGTGACGCGATAGGGGCGGGGCGAAAGCCGGGGCCGTGATTCGCGCGGCGCTGACCCGATGGAAACCGGCGATCCTCGCCGGACTGGCGCTGGCGGGACTGGTTCCCGCTGGCGCGCAGGCCGTTGATAAAGAGCCGGTTTCGCTGGTCGCCGACGGCTGGGCCCCGAACGAGGATGACAGCTGGCTGTTCGACCTGCGGTCGGGGCAATATCGGCTGGGCGACGGGGTGCGCGGGTACCAGACGCCGCAGGGGATGTGCGTCGATCTGGCCGACGTCGTGCTCGCGCTCGACCTCGCGGTGCGCGTGGACAAGAAGTTGCGCCGCGCAACCGGATGGGTGTTCGACGAGCGGCGCAGTCTGGTGATCGACCGCGACGCGGGCGAGGTGCGCGCGGGCAGCCAGAGCTATCGGCTGTCGGCGACGACGATTCGCGACACCCCGGCGGGCTGGTGCGTCGATCTGGACAGCCTGACCAAATGGCTCGGCGTGCCGATCGTCGCCGACCTGTCGAACGCGGTTTTGCGGATCGACAGCAAGGAAAAATTGCCGTTCCAGCTCGCCGCCGAACGGCGCGCGCGCGCCGCGGCGATCCGCCCGGCGGCGCAGTTCGATCTTGCGAGCCTGCCGCAGGCGTCGCGGCCGTATCAAGGGTGGGCGACCCCATCGGTCGATGTCGTTGCATCGGCGGGGTTTGTGTCGGACCGGCGCGGCGGCTCCTATGTCCAAGGGCGCTACGAGATTTTCGCCGCGGGCGAGGTGCTGAAACAGAGTTTCGATGCACGGCTGTCATCGGACAATGAAGGCGTCCCCGACAGCCTGCGGATGCGGCTGTATCGCACCGATCCCGAAGGGCGGCTGCTCGGGCCGCTGAAGGCGACGCATTACGCGGCGGGCGATGTCAGCCTGTTGTCGACCGGCATTGTCGCGTCGTCGGCGCCGGGGCGCGGCGCGGTGCTCACCAACCGCCCGATCGAACGTCCCGACAGCTTCGACAAGACGAATTTTCGCGGCGACCTGCCCGCCGGGTGGGACGCCGAATTGTATCGCAACGGCCAGTTGCTGGCCTTCACCAGCCCCAATCGCGACGGCCGCTACGAATTTCTCGATGTGCCGCTGCAATATGGCGCGAACCGCTTCGAAATCGTGCTTTACGGTCCGCAGGGCCAGATCCGGCGCGAAATCAAACAGGTGCAGGTAGGGATGGATTCGATCCCGCCGCAAAAGACATGGTATTGGGCCGGCTTCGCACAGGAAAATGCCGACCTGATCGAGTTTGGGGGGCGGCGGCGCGGGCCGTTTCGGCGCGGCTGGCGCGGGACGCTGGGCATCGAGCGCGGCCTCGATACGCGCACCTCGGTGGCTGCCTATGCGCACAGCCTGGTGATCGAGGATGTGCGGCGCAATTATGCCGAGGCCGCGCTGCGCCGCTCGATCGGGCCGACGTTGCTCGAGGTTGGCGGCAGCTATGCGCATGACGGGGGCGGCGCAGTGCGTGCGAGCTGGCTGGCGGGCTTCGGCGAAACCTATGTCCGCGCCGACGCGATGCGCGGGTGGAACGGTTTCGTGTCCGACCGTTTTCTCAGCAATATCAACGGGATGTATTCGATCTCGGTCGACCAGTCGGTCAAGCTGGGGCGGACCGTGTTGCCGCTGCATTTCGACCTGCGCCAGATCGATCGTCGCTCAGGCATTTCCAGTTTGGAAGCGAGCGCGCGCGCATCGGCGAGTTTCCGCGCGCTGACCTTTACCGGCCAGCTCGACTGGGCGCGGACCAAGGTGCCGATCGGCCCCGATCCGCCCGACAATCTGACCGCTACCCTGCTCGCCAATGCCCGCATCGGGCGTGTGCGTCTCCGCGGCGAGGCGCGCTTTGCGCTGTCCGGCGCGAACAGCGACACGCGCATGGCGTTGGTCGGCGAATGGGCCGGAAAGGGTGATGCCGAATGGCGCACCGAGCTCGGCTACGACCGCGGGCTCGAACGCGCGCGGGTCGGCGCCGGATATACGCGCCGTTTCAATCGTTTACAGCTGAGCGGTTTCGGCGAAGTGGCGAGCGACGGATCGGTCGCGGCGTCGCTGTCACTCGCCTTCAGCCTGGGACCGAAACCGCACGGCGGCTGGCGCGTGTCGAGCGAAAAGCTGGCGAGCCGCGGCCAGGTTATCGCCGACGTGTGGATGGACGATAATGGCGACGGCGTCCGTCAGCCGGGCGAGGCGGCGCTGGCGGGCGTGCCGCTGACCGCGGGGCATGCCTATGTCGAGCGGGCGACCGGCAAGGACGGCCAGGGGACGATCGATGGCCTTGAACCTTTCCGGCCGGTCCTGATCGGCATCGACGCGGGCAGCTTGCCCGATCCCTATGTCCAGCCCGCGCTGCCGGGCGTGGTGGTGACGCCGCGCCCCGGGGTCGCGACGCGGGTCGCCCTGCCGATGGTGGCGGCGGGCGAGATCGAGGGTGTTGCGCGCCGCGACGGGGGTAATCCGGTCGAAGGGCTAGCGCTCGAACTGGTCGATTCCGAAGGCCGGGTGCGCGCGACCACGCTGACCGAATTCGACGGCTATTTCCTGTTCGAAGGCGTCGCCTACGGGCGTTACAAGGTGCGACCGGGCAAGGCGTCCGCCGCGGCATCGCGGCTCGACAGCGGTTTTGCGATCGCCGCGGTTCCGGGCAAGGCAACGCCGCGGGTGCGGCTGGGTACGTTGACGCTGAAACCGTTGCGGCGCGATGTGGTGGCGCAGGGCGCGGCGGTGACGGGCGAGGGCAATGGCGCGCGGGCGCCGCCGACGCCATCGCCTGACGCGGAGGTGGTCACGCCGGATGTGCTGGCGCTCCCAGTCGCACCTTGATCGGCTAGAGATATAAAGAAATCTTTATGTCCGATTGACACGCCGGGCCGCGTCGCTAGGATGGCGATCGTCGAGGTTCTTTGCGGCGCCGGTGCGGCGCAAAGCTAAGACGGGAAGCCGGTGCGCCCGAACGGGCAAGGCCGGCGCTGCCCCCGCAACTGTAAGCGGTGAGCGGCGGTCGATACGTGTCACTGGTTCGCAAGGAACCGGGAAGGCCAGACCGCTGCGCTGATCCGCGAGCCAGGAGACCTGCCTCGTCAGATACGTCCTCCGGCGGGGTGTCCGGTCAGGTCGCATGCATGGCTGCGCCCGACCCTTGCTTCGTGGGCGCGGATCCCCGTGTTCGTGCGTCTGCCTGTCGCCCTTGCCCTTTTGCAAGGTGCCAATCATGACTGTCAGCGTCGCCACCCTCGGCTTTCCCCGCATCGGCCTGCGCCGCGAACTCAAATTCGCGCTCGAAAGCTATTGGGCGGGAAAATCCTCGCTTGCCGAACTCCAGACTGCTGCGGCCGGGCTGCGCGCGCTCCACTGGACCCGCCAGAAGGCCTTGGGCGCTGACATTCTGCCGTCGAACGACTTTTCGCTCTATGACCATGTGCTCGACACCAGCGCGCTGATCGGCGCGGTCCCCACGCGGTACGACTGGACCGGCGAAACCGTCGATACCGACACCTATTTCGCGATGGCACGCGGGACGCAGGGCGCGGCGTCGTCGGCGGGATGCGGCCATATGCACGATACGACGGCGCAGGAAATGACCAAATGGTTCGATACCAATTATCATTTCCTGGTCCCCGAACTCAGCGCGGGGCAGACGTTCCGGATCGCGTCGACCAAGATTTTCGACGAGTTCGAGGAAGCGAAAGCGCTCGGTTATATGACCCGGCCCGTCCTCCTTGGCCCGGTCAGCTATCTGATGCTTGCCAAAGCCAAGGCGGTCGAGCCGTTTGCGCTCCTGCCGCAGTTGCTCGAAGTTTATGCCGAGATTCTCGCCCGGCTCGCCAAGCTGGGGGCGGAATGGGTGCAGATCGACGAACCCTGTCTGGTGCTCGATCTTAGCGAAACCCAGCGCACGGCGTTTGCGCGCGCCTATTCCGCCTTGGCGACCCGCGGCCCAAAACTGATGCTTACCACCTATTTCGGCGGTTTGGACGACAATTTCGATCTGGTTACCGACCTGCCGGTCCACGGCCTGCACCTCGACCTTGTTCGCGCGCCGGACCAGCTCGAGCTTGCACTGGAAAAGCTTCAGCCGCACGTGCTGCTCTCGCTGGGTGTCATCGACGGGCGCAATATCTGGCGCGCCAATCTTCCCGATCTTTACTGGCGGCTCAAGGAGATTGCCGCGAAACGCGATCTCGTCCTGGCGCCCAGTTGTTCGCTGCTTCACGTCCCGGTCGATCTGGCGCTCGAGACGTCGCTCGATCCCGAAATCGCGCAATGGCTAAGCTTCGCGGTCCAGAAGATCGAAGAACTCGCCGCGCTGGCCAGAGCGCTGAACGAGGGCGAGGATGCCAGCTTTGCGGCCTTTTCCGCGTCGCGGATCGCCGCGGTCGCGCGCCAAACATCGCCGAAAATCCACGATCCCGCGGTCGCCGCGCGCCTCGCCGCGCTCGACGACACGGCGATCCACCGCCCTTCGCCCTTCGCCACGCGCCGCGCGGCGCAGCAGGAGCGGCTGGCGCTGCCTGCCTATCCGACGACGACGATTGGTTCCTTCCCGCAGACCCCCGAGGTCCGCAAGGCGCGGGCCGCCTTTATCAAGGGCGAGATCGACGCGGCCGCTTATGACCAATATCTGCGCGTCGAAACGCGCGCCGCGGTCAAATGGCAGGAGGAGATTGGCCTCGACGTCCTGGTCCACGGCGAGTTCGAGCGCAACGACATGGTGCAATATTTCGGCGAGCAGCTGTCGGGTTTTGCGTTTACCCGTGCGGGCTGGGTGCAAAGCTATGGTTCGCGCTGCGTCCGTCCGCCGATCCTTTACGGGGATGTTTCGCGCCCGAAGGCGATGACGGTTGACTGGTGGCGCTTTGCCCAGGACCAGACCGAGTTGCCGGTGAAGGGTATGCTCACCGGTCCGGTGACGATCCTCAACTGGTCGTTCGTCCGCGACGACCAGCCGCGCGAGGCGAGCTGCCGCCAGATCGCGCTGGCGATCCGCGACGAGGTGCAGGATCTGGAGGCCGCAGGCGCTGCGATCATCCAGATCGACGAGGCGGCGCTCCGCGAAGGCCTGCCGCTGCGTCGCAGCGCATGGCAGTATTATCTGGACTGGGCGGTCGAATGCTTTCGCATCACGGCGAGCGGCGTGCGCGACGACACCCAGATCCACACGCATATGTGTTATTCGGAGTTCAACGACATCATCCGCGCGATCGGCGCGATGGACGCCGATGTCATCTCGATCGAGACCGCGCGTTCGCAGATGGAGTTGCTCGACGCCTTTGCCTCCTATGCGTATCCGAACGAAGTCGGCCCCGGCGTCTATGATATCCACAGTCCGCGCATCCCCGCGACAAGCGAGATGACCGACCTGCTGACGCTGGCGGGCAAACATTTGCTGCCGCCGCAAATCTGGGTGAACCCCGATTGCGGGCTCAAGACGCGCAAATGGGACGAGGTGCGTCCGGCGCTGACGGCAATGGTTGCGGCGGCGCGCACGATGCGCATCCGGGGCGCCTATGATGGACAATGAAAAGATGCCCGCGACGCAACCCGCTGTGCGCGTCACCGCGATGCCCGCCAACGCCAATGTCTATGGCGACATTTTCGGGGGATGGTTGATGGCGCAAATGGATCTTGCGGCATCGTCGGTGGCGTCGCGCCACGCCCGCGGCCGCGCGGTGACGATTTCGGTGGAAGGCATGACCTTTCACCGGCCCGTCTTTGTGGGCGACGAGGTGTCGGTGTTCGCCCGGCTGGTCAAGGTCGGACGCTCGTCGATGCAGGTCGAGGTCGAAGCCTGGGCGCGCGAACGTCATGTCGACGAGAACAGCCGTGTCACGCAGGCGCGGTTCATCTTTGTTGCGGTCGGCCCGGACCGCAGACCGCGCGCCGTCCCGCCGCTGATCGACGATCACGGTTGCGAAGCTGGCGGCAGATAATTCGCCGACGGAGAATTAACCATTTCTTATCCATGATTGGCCACAGCGGGCAGGAGCATGAATTGCCTGTGGGGAAGCCAATCAATGTCCGTCGCTACGAAACCGAAAAACCGCCCGACCAGCGCCGATGTCGCGATCATCGGCGCTGGACCGGCGGGGCTGACCGCCGCCTATCTGCTGACCAAGGAAGGCTATTCGGTCACCGTGATCGAAAAGGACCCGGTCTATGTGGGCGGGATCAGCCGGACGGTCGAGCATGAAGGCTTTCGCTTCGATATCGGCGGGCACCGCTTTTTCTCGAAAAGCCAGGAGGTCGTCGATCTGTGGAACGAGATTCTGCCCGACGATTTCATCCAGCGTCCGCGGATGAGCCGCATCTATTATGAAGGCAAATTCTATTCCTATCCGCTGCGCGCGTTCGAGGCGCTGTGGAATCTGGGCGTCGTCCGCTCGACCTTGTGCATGGTCAGCTATGCCAAGGCAAAGCTGCTGCCGAACAAAAATGTCCGCAGTTTCGAGGACTGGACGATCAACCAGTTCGGGCGGAAGCTTTATTCGATCTTTTTCAAGACCTACACCGAGAAGGTGTGGGGTATGCCGTGCGACGAAATGTCGGCCGACTGGGCGGCACAGCGCATCAAGGGGCTGAGCCTCGGTGCGGCGGTGCTCGACGGGCTGAAGCGCAGCCTGGGCCTCAACAAGCGGCCCAATGACGGGATGGCGACCAAGACCCTGCTCGAAACCTTCCGCTATCCGCGGCTTGGCCCGGGCATGATGTGGGACGCGGCGCGCGACAAGGTTATTGCGGGCGGCAACCATGTGTTGATGGCGCACAGCTTCAAGCAGCTGACGCAAGATCAGGTCAGCGGGCGCTGGCGGTTGACCGCCAACGGGCCCGACGGTGATGTGGTGATCGACGCGGCGCATGTGATCAGCTCGGCGCCGATGCGCGAGCTGGCGGCGCGCATCCATCCGCTGCCCGCCTGTGCGCTGAACGCAGCGCCGAATTTGAAATATCGTGATTTTCTGACCGTTGCGCTCAAGATCCGGTCGGAGGATCTGTTCCCCGACAACTGGATCTATATCCACGACAGCAAGGTGCAGGTCGGCCGGGTGCAGAATTTCCGCAGCTGGTCGCCCGAAATGGTGCCCGATCCGGCGATCGCGTGTGTGGGTCTGGAGTATTTCTGTTTCGAGGGCGACGGGCTGTGGGCGTCAAGCGATGACGATCTGATTGCGCTTGCGACAAAAGAAATGGCGATCCTGGGGCTCTGCGATCCCAAGGATGTCGTTGGCGGCGCCGTTGTGCGGCAGGAAAAAGCCTATCCGGTCTATGACGATGATTATGCCGCGCATGTCGAAACAATGCGCAGCGAGCTGGAAGCGCGCTATCCGACGCTGCACATGGTCGGGCGCAACGGCATGCACCGCTATAACAACCAGGATCATGCGATGATGACCGCGATGCTGACGGTGCGCAATATCGTCGCGGGCGAGCGGGTGTACGACATCTGGGGCGTCAACGAGGACGCCGAATATCATGAGAGCGGCACCGAGGGCGAACAGGCGGCGCTGGCGTCGGTCCGCGACGTCCCGGCGCGCGTGAGCAAGGCCGCCTGAGCGTTTTGGCCGGAGGGGTCTTCGCCATGCTCCCTGTCACCAAACTGGTCGGAGCGGTACGCCGCGGCGAAATCCGCTGGGTGAATTATTTGCTCGCGAGCGTACTCGCACTGGGCAGCGATGCGGCGCTATTCCTGTTGCTGCTCGATTCGGGGCTGGCCCCGATGTCGGCATCGGCGGTCGGCTATTGCACCGGAATCCTCGTTCATTGGCTGGTGTCGAGCCGCCTTGTCTTTGCCGACGGCGCCGCGGCGCGCGGCACCGGTGAGCGCCACCGCCAGAAGATGCTGTTCGTCGGATCGGCGCTGGTTGGTCTTGCCGTGACGACCGCAATCGTCGGTACCGGCAGTGCGTTCGGGCTCGATCCGCGGCTTGCCAAGCTGGCGGCGATCGTCGTGAGTTTCCAGACGACCTATCTGCTCCGCCGCCATATCGTCTTCCGGGCCGCAGCCTGATGACGGAGCTGGCGGCGCCCGTTCCCGGCGGCGTGGCAGCGCAGGGCGACGCACCGGCGTCCGCCGACGCGACCGCGCTGCACCGCTGGTTCACCCCCGTCCGCATCGCGCTGCTGGTGTGGGGCGCGATGAGTCTGATCGCGATCGTCGGCAAATGGCAGGCGATCGGCGCGCTCGACCTTGCCGACACCGACGATGCGATGCGCATGGCGCAGGTGCGCGACTTGCTCGCCGGCCAAAGCTGGTGGGATCTGACGCAATATCGGGTCAATCCTGCCGGCGGCGGGGTTTTGATGCACTGGTCGCGGATCGTCGATGCGCCGCTGGCGCTGGGCATTTTGCTGCTCGAGCCGCTGTTCGGCGCGGCCATCGCCGAACGGATCGTGATGGCGCTGTGGCCGCCGCTGCTCGGCGCCGCGCTCAGTGTTGCGTGCGTGCTGGGGTACCGGCGCCTGTCGGACCCGCGGATCGCCTATGTCGTGCCGCTGTTCCTGATCATGTCGGGTTATATATTGGCGCAATTCCGCCCGCTGCGCGTCGACCATCATGGTTGGCAGATTTTGCTCGCGATGTTGATCATGGCGCAGGCGTTGCGCCCGGCGGGGTGGCGGCCGGGGCTGCTTGGCGGCCTGTTTGCCGCGGCTTTGCTGTCGGTATCGATCGAGGGCTTGCCGGTCGTCGCGCTGTTCGCCGCGCTGGCGGCGCTGCGCTGGGCCTTGCACGGCCACGGCGACGACCGTGCCTGGCTGGCTGGCTATCTGGTCGCGCTGGCGGGCGGGGCGATCCTGTTGCAGTTCGCGACGCGCGGCCCCGTCGGACTGGTCGGAACCTGGTGTGATTCGCTGTCGGCGCCTTACATGGCAGCCTTTGTTGCCGCAGCTGCGGCGGTTCTGGGCATCACGCACGCCGATCCGGCACGGCCGTGGGCGCGGCTTGCGCTGCTCGGTGGTGCCGGGCTGGCGGCAGCCGGAGCTTTGGTGTGGACCGAACCGCAATGCGCGAACGGGCCTTTCGCTTCGCTCGACCCGATCGTGGTCCAATACTGGTACCGAAATATTCTCGAAGGTCAGCCGGTCTGGGCATCGGGTGCCTATGACGCCATCTTCGTACTCGTGCCGTCGTTGATGGGGCTGGCGGGGTCGTTGCTGGCGTGGCGCGCCTCGGCCGATCACGTCGATCGCCGCAACTGGGTGACGGTCATTGTGGCGCTGACCGGGGCCACGATCCTGTCGGTGCTGGTGCTGCGCAGCGTATCGACCGCGCATCTGTTTGCGTTGCCTGGCTGCGCCTGGCTGGGCATTCGGGCCTGGCAATGGGCCCGGACGATCCCGGCCGCGCTGCCACGGGTGCTGGCATCGACGCTGGCCGCCTTGTCGCTGCCGCTGCTAGGCAGCATTGCGGCGTCAATCCTGCTCGGCGCGCTGTTTCCGATGTTCAAACCCGATGAAAGGCGTGGTGATGCGGCATCGCCCTTTGCGCAGAACTGCCTCGATCCGGTGGCCGTCGCGGCACTGAACCGGATACCCGCGACCACGATCATGACCCCGATCGACCTTGGCGCACCGTTTGTTTACTGGACGCATCACGGCCTTGTCGCCACCGGCCACCATCGCAACAAGGAAGCGATGGCGAACACGCTGCGCGTCTTTGTCGGCGATCCGGCCAAAGCCGAAGCGCTGGTGCGCAAGGAGCAGGCGGGGCTGGTCGTGATCTGCCGCACCGCCAACGATCTGCTGCGCTACCGCCGCGCACACCGCGACGCGCTGGCGGCACAGCTTTATGCCGGAAAGGCGCCCGCATGGCTGGAGCCGCTGCCGATCGCGTCGCGTGCGGGACTGGCAGTGTGGCGGGTCAAGCCCGCGTCGTGAACCGGCGCAATCAGGCAGGCCGGAAGCGCATCGCCGCGCCGTTCATGCAATAACGCTTGCCGGTCGGCTTCGGCCCGTCGTTGAAGACATGGCCAAGGTGACCGCCGCAGCGTGTGCAATGCACCTCGGTCCGCGGATAGCCGAGGTCATAGTCGGTCGCGGTGCCGATCGCACCCTTCAGCGGCGCCCAGAAGCTGGGCCAGCCGGTCTTGCTGTCATATTTGGTCTTGCTCGAATAGAGCGGCAGCGCGCAGCCGGCGCAGACAAAGGTGCCGGCGCGCTTTTCCTTGTCGAGCGGGTGGCTGAACGGACGCTCGGTCGCCGCTTCGCGCAGCACGCTATATTCGAACGGGGTCAGCCGCTTTTTCCATTCGGCTTCGGACAGGCGCCAGCCGGGCGCCGCCTGCGGTCGCGTCGATTTGGCGAACAGCAGCGGCGCGGCGATCACCGCGCCGCCGAGGGCGAGGCCAGCGAGGAGGTAACGGCGGTCGATCATCACGGACTCCCGGCCCGCAATCCGGGCCTGTGCGTCAGATACGTCGCATGCCGCCGCGAGGTTTCAGCCGGCGTCAATATTTCTCGAGCACCACCGGCATATGGCGATAGCCGTGGACGAAGCTGGCGTGGACGCGTTCGGGTTCGGCGAGCACATTGACGCGCAGCCGGCGCTTCTGCATCTCCGAAATCAGCGAGGTCAGTTGCAGTTCGGCGACGCGCGCACCGACGCAGCGGTGGATGCCGTAACCGAAGGCGAGGTGGCGGCGCGCATTTTCGCGGTCGACGATGATCCGGTCGCCGTCAGGAAACACGCTCTCGTCGCGGTTCGCCGACGCGTACCAGAGCGCGATCTTGTCGCGCGCCTTGATCTGGTGGCCGAACAGCTCGGTATCCTCCATCGCGGTGCGCCGCATATGCGCGAGCGGGGTCTGCCAGCGGATGATTTCGTGCATCGCGTTGACCGCGAGGTCGTGGTCGTGGTTTGCCTCGAGCTTGGCGCGCTCTTCGGGGAAACAGTGCAGGCCATAGGCATAGGCCGACATCGAATTGCGCGTCGTATCGTTGCCGCCGACGATCAGCAGGATGAGGTTCCCCATGAACTCTTCATGGCTCATATGGCTCATTGCGTCGGACTGGAGCATGATCGAGATGAGGTCGTGCTTGCCCGGGTTTTTGGCCTTGTGATCCCACAATTCCTTGAACGCGGCGCCCATTTCAAAAGCGGTGGCGAGGCGTGCCTGGCGTTCCTCGAGCGTGTTGAAGCTTTCGATGTCGCCGAGCGCGTCCGACCAGCGGGTCAGATTGTGGCGGTCGGCCCAGGGAAAGTCGAACAGGATGGCGAGCATGTCGGTGGTGAGTTCGATCGACACTTTTTCGACCCAGTCGAACGTCTCGCCGACCGGCAGCGTGTCGATCAGCGCCGCGGTGCGCGCCTGGGTGTCGGCGCGCATCCGTTCGATCTCCGACGGGCCGAAGGCCGGGGCGACGGTGCGGCGCTGTGCGGTGTGCTGGGGCGGGTCCATCGCGATGAACATCGGCATCGGGATCTCGCCCTCTTTCAGATGCTCGATCCCGTCGCCGGCGACAGTGATGCCGCCATATTCCCAGCTCGACGAGAAAATCTTGGGCAGCGCCTCGATATGCTGGATCGGCTTGTAGGTGGTCACCGACCAATAGGGGCCGAACTTCGATTCGGGGCAGTAGTAGATTGGCGACTCGGCGCGGAGCTGGCGCATCGGTTCCTGCCAGCGGTCCTCGCTCCACAGCTCGGCGCGCGAAACATCCAGCGGATTGGCGACTTCGGGGGCGACGCGAATCTGGGTGGCCATCGGGGCTGCTCCTCTCAACGGCCGTCGGGCGCGGCCTGATCAGTTGCAGAATGCCACTATTTACAACTTTGTCAACGAGGCTCGGTTGCCTGCGCGGCCCGCGTCTTGCGGCGCCAGAATTTCCAGCCGCGGCCGCCGCCGAGCACGCCGGAACGGAACAGACGGACCGACAGGAAGATCACCAGCGCGACCCAGATCGCCTGCCAGCCGAGCGCGAGGAAATGGACGGCGATATTGTCGTCGGTCGCGGCGCGCGCCGCCATGGCGAGCGGCGATGAGAAGGGGAAGACCTGCGCAAAGGCCGCGAGCGAACTGCCCGGCGCGCTCGCGGCGGCGGCGGACAGGCTGAACATGCCGACCTGGAAGATCGTGATCGGCAGGCTGAGCATCTGGATTTCGCGTACCGTCGCCGCCTGCGCCCCGACGCCGAGGAAAACCGCGCCGAGTAACAGGAAGGACAGGATGAAATAGACAAAGCCGATGCCGAGAAAAAAGCCCCAGCCGGTCGCGGGCATGGCGCCGAGCGCGGCGGTCGCCTTGTTGGCATTTTGCGTCGTCGCCAGCGTCGTCGGGTCCATCTGGACCATCGCGACGAAGCCGCCCACCATCGCCATTGCGAGCCAGAAGACGATGAACAGCACCGCGACGCCGAGAAAGCCGAGCAGCTTGCCCAGAAAGACGCTTTCCAGCGGAACCGCCGCGGCAAGGATCTCGATAACCTTGTTGCCTTTCTCCTCGGCGAGCGAACTCACCGTCTGGCCGGCGAGCAACAGGGTGAGCAGAAAGATGACGAAGACGGCGCCGAAGCCGAGCGATTGCTGGAGCGCGATGCTCGACCCGCCGTTGCGGACGCTTTCAAAGCGCGGCGTGGCGGGTGCAACATCGCCCGCGGCACGGTCACGCAGCACCTGATTGGCGAGCAGCGCGAGATAGCGGCCCGCGCTGCCTTCGGCATTGCGTTCGACGATGCGCGGACTGTCGAACGGCCCCGACAGGACCGCATAGGTGTCGGTGCCCTTTTCGCGCGCGATCGCTACGGGATCGGGGGTAGCCGGACTGTTGATCCGAAATTCCAGCGGCGGCGGGGCATCGCCGCGCGAAAAGGCGGGACGCAGCCGGTCGTCGGCGGCGCGCAGAGCCTCGATATCCGCCGCCTCGACGATCGCGACGATTCGCCCGGCGCCACGCGCGCTGTCGGCGAGTTGCGACGCCCCCATGCCTCCCGCAAGCCCCATGGCGATCATGAACAGCGGCGCCAGCAGGAACAACAGAAAGGTCGGGGTCGCGACGATCGCGAGGAAATCGCGGCGCGCGATGACGAACATGTTGCGGAGGAACGGCGTCATGCGAGCGCCTCCTCGACCGCGTCGGCACCGGCGTCGGCCTCGAAACCGGCGTCGACCTGGCGGACGATATGGACGAAGGCGTCGTGCAGCGCCGGGCGCGTGATCGACAGGCCGACAACGCCAAGCCCGCTGCCGGTGATGCGGGCGAGCAAGGGCTCGACCCCGGCATCCTCGACCGGAAAGAACCAGCTGTCGCCGCGATGCTCGGCGCCGGTCGGCAAGAGCGCCGCGACCGACGCCGGGTCGGAATCGGCGCGCGGGGTGTAACGCACCTGCATCGGTAGCAGCCCGCGCGCTTCGTCGACCGTCCCTTCGAACCGGCGCTGCGAGCGCGCAATGATCGCCAGCCGGTCGCAGAGCCGTTCGGCGTGCGCCATGACATGCGTTGAAAACAGCACGGTAGCGCCGCGGTCGCGTTCGCGGCGGACGAGCATTTCGAGCCGTTCCTGGTTGACGGGGTCGAGTCCCGAAAAAGGTTCGTCGAGGACGATGAGGTCGGGGGCGTGGACGATCGACCCGATCAGCTGGATCATCTGCGCCATTCCCTTCGACATTTTGCGCACCTTTTCGTCGATCACGCGTTCGAGGCCGAGTTCGGTCATGAAGGTCGCGGCGCGGCGGCGGCCTTCGGACCAGTCGAGCCCGCGGAGCGCGCCCATGAAGGCGATCGCCTCGCGCGCCTTCATGCCGGGGTAGAGGCCGCGTTCCTCGGGGAGGTAGCCGATGCGGTGGCGCACGGTTTGCGGGCGCTCGCCAAAGATGCGGCTCGACCCTTCGTCGGGGTCGATGATGCCCAGCGTCATGCGCAGGCTGGTGGTCTTGCCCGCACCATTGGGGCCGAGCACGCCATAAATGCTGCCCGCGGGCACGGTCAGGCTCACATTATCGACGGCCTTGAAATCGCCGAAATATTTGCTGAGGCCGGTCGCCTCGACGCTGAAATCGTTCAAACCTCGGTCCCTGATCTGTGCGTCCGTCACCTATGGCACGAACCGGCGGCTCGCGTATAGAGCAGCAATGGTTGCCGAAGCCTTGCCTGCCGAAATGCCGTCGCTGGAAGACCGTCTGGAGGCGGTGGCGCGCGCGCAGGGCTTTGTCGCGTTCGGGATCGCCGATGCCGATGCGGCGCCGCAGACGGCGGCCCGCCTGCACCAGTGGCTGGCTGAAGGGCGCCACGGCGACATGATCTGGATGGAAAGCCGCGCCGCGCAGCGTGGATCGCCCAAAGGGTTGTGGCCCGAGGTACGGTCGGTGATCGCGCTGGGCATGAGCTATGCCCCGGCGCACGACCCGCTGGCGCTCGCCGATCGTCCGACGCGCGGCCGGATTTCGGTCTATGCGCAGGGCGGCGATTATCATGACGTCGTCAAAAAGGCGCTGAAGGCGGTCGCGCGGTGGCTGGTCGCCGAAGTCCCCGGAACCGAACTCAAGGTGTTCGTCGATACCGCGCCGGTGATGGAAAAGCCGCTGTCGGCGGCGGCGGGGCTTGGCTGGCAGGGCAAGCACAGCAATCTGGTCAGCCGCGAGCATGGCAGCTGGCTGTTTCTGGGGGCGATTTATACGACGCTGGCGCTGGCCCCCAATGTGCCGGGGCGCGACCGCTGCGGAAGTTGCACCGCGTGTCAGGACGCTTGCCCGACGCAGGCCTTTCCCGCGCCTTACCGGGTCGATGCGCGGCGCTGTATCTCGTACCTGACGATCGAGCATGACGGACCGATCCCGCACGAGCTGCGCCGCGGGATCGGCAATCGCGTCTATGGCTGCGACGATTGTCTGGCGGTGTGTCCCTGGAACAAATTCGCCGACACCGCGCATGCGCACCGCGCCTTTTTGCCGCGCGGCGAACTCGTCGCCCCCTCGCTCGCCGACCTGCTCGCGCTCGACGATGCCGCGTTCCGGCAGGTGTTTGCCGGGTCGCCGATCAAGCGCATCGGGCGCGGGCGGATGGTGCGCAACGCGGCGATTGCCGCCGGGAACAGCGGCGACGCGCGGTTTCGGCCACTGCTGGAGCGGCTGACGGAGGATGACACGCCGATGGTGGCGGACGCGGCGCGTTGGGCGCTGGATCAATTGACGTCGTGACGTCATCGACAATCCTCCCTGTCGCGAAGCGATGGGGAGGGGGACCGTCCGCGAAGCGGATGGTCGAGGGGCAGCAACGTCGCGTTGAAAGCCCCTCCGTCAGCGCTACGCGCTGCCACCTCCCCATGGCTTCGCCACGGGGGGGATTAGTATCACCGCCGCAGCGCGTCGATACAGCTCGGGATATTGGCGTCGCGACCGTCGGGGGTCCGCGCATCGACATGCGTCGCGAGCGGATCGGCACCCTGGCGCGGCGCGTAATAATAAATGTCGAGGATGCAGGCGCTACCGCCGAACTGCAGCTTGCGGCCGCCGCCTTCGGTGACGTCGAGCCGCGGTTTTCCGAACAGCCCCAGCGCGGCGTTGGCGGGGTGGCCGATCAGGCTGTTGTTCTGCACCGGTCGCGGCGCGGGGATGGTCGTGGCGGGCAGTCCACCCGGCGACGGCGCGGGGCGCGGGATGGCGCTGCCGGCACAACCGCCAAGCAGCAGGGCAAGGCTGGCGATCGTAGCCAGACGGCGGTTTTGGTTCATATGTTCCGGTCCCCGCTCCGCAAATGGAGCATATGGACCGCCATAGCCGCGCTGACGATCGGCGCCAACAGATTGGCGACGGGCACCACAAAGCTTGCGGCGGACAGCAGCCCGAGCGACCAGCGCGTCGGCCGGTCGAACCGCGGCCGGTCGGGGTGGCGCGCGCGCACCATCGCCTCGAGATCGCGGCCGAGCAGTAGCGCGTTGACCAGCAGCGCGAGGATCGGCGTACCGATGCCGGTGACGAGCAACAGAATATAGAAGGGCAACGCAAGCAGATTGCCACCGATCAGCCGTGCCAACGACGCAAGCGCGAGGCGGATATTCTGTCCCCACCCGACATCGACGGCGCGCGCTGCCGCGGCGGGATAATGGCGCTCCTCGACATCGGCGACGATCGCGTCGGCGAACAGCCCGACAACGACGATCGCGACGGCGCGGAACAGCAGCCAGCTGCCCGCGATGATGAGGAGGATCACGAGCACGCCTGCCATGTCGCGCTCGGCGGTTCCGAGCCACTGCCAGTGATCGAACGCCCAGTGCGCGGCAACATAGATCGCAATCCCCGCCGCGACGAGCAGCAACAGGGTGAGCGCCAGGCTTTGCGCGAGGATTTTGAGGACGCGCGGCTGCGGCAGGTCGCGGAGTGCGAGCAGCAGGGCGTGGAAGGCGCGGGTCATCGCGCCGGGATGCGAGGGCGTGGCGCGTGCGTCAAGCGTCGCGCTTGCCTTGACCCGTCCGCATCCCTAAAGCGCGGCAGCTTTTTTCACGCATTACAGGATATTTTATGGCCGCCACCGCCCGTTTCGACGTCGTTGCCATCGGCAATGCGATCGTCGACGTCCTCGCCCGCGCCGACGACGCGCTGATCGAAAGCGAAAACTTGGTCAAGGGATCGATGCGGCTGATCGATGCCGACGAGGCCGAGCGGCTTTATGCCGCGATGGGACCGGCGATCGAAATGTCGGGCGGCAGCGCGGCGAACACGCTCGCCGGGATGGCGGCGCTCGGGCGGCGCTGTGGCTTCATCGGCCAGGTCGCGCAGGACCAGCTGGGCCAGGTGTTCACCCACGATCTGACCGCGCTCGGCGTCGCGTTCGACACACCGCCGTCCGACAGCGGCGCGCCGACCGCGCGCTGCCTGATCTTGGTCACGCCCGACGGCCAGCGCACGATGAACACCTTTCTGGGGGCGTCGCAGAACTTGGGCCGCGAATCGCTCGACGCGGCGCTGATCGCCGATGCCGACATCCTCTATCTCGAAGGTTATTTGTGGAACGCCGACGCGTCGCGGGCGGCGATGGCCGAGGCGATCGGCATGGCCAAGGCGGCGGGCCGCCGCGTCGCTTTCACCCTGTCGGACACATTCGTCGTCGCGGGGCATGGCGAGGATTTCCGCCGCATGATGGCGGCGGGCGAGATCGACATCCTGTTTGCCAACGAGGCGGAGCTCCTCGAACTGGCGCAGCACAGCGATTTCGAGGCGGCGCTCACCCAGGTTGCTGCCCAGGTGCCGCTGCTCGTCGCGACGCGCGGCGAAAAGGGTGCGGTTGCAGTGACGAACGGCGAGCGCGCCGAAGTCGCTGCCGAGCCGATTGAAGAGGTGGTCGACACGACCGGCGCGGGCGACCTGTTCGCCGCCGGTTTTCTGGCGGGATTGGCCGAAGAGCGCCCGATCGCCGACTGTCTGACGATGGGCGCGGTGTGCGCGCGCGAAATCATCGCACAGGTCGGCCCGCGGGCGCAGACCGACCTGGGAGCCAAGGTCGGCGCCCGGCTCGGCTAGGAACTTTCGGTCAGCCGACGCGTCCTATGCGCCAGAAGAATGGCACAGGAGGACGAGATGGCCGACGAGATTCACGAAACCCGCGCGCCCGACGGGACGACGCACACGACGAAGATCATCGATCGCGAACCGCGGCGCGGCGGCGGACTTGGCATGGGCCTTATCCTGCTCGTTGTGCTGGCGTTCGCCGGCTTTTTTGCGTTCCAGTTCCTCGCCAACGACAGGGCGGAAACGGGTGCGATCACCGAAGCGGCGCAGAAGGTTGGCGATGCTGCCCAAGATGTAGGCGATGCGGCACAGGAAGCGGTGAAGTAAGGTCGTTTTAACCGTAGCCCTGAGCCTGTCGAAGGGCGCCTATCCGGATAAGTGCCCTTCGACAGGCTCAGAGCTACGGTCAACTGGCTAACCCGACGCTTCCGCCGCTTCGGGATGTTTCTTGAACAGCGCGCGATCGGCGGGGCCGAAACCGCGGGTCCAGATCAGCCAGGCATAGATGCCGAGAATGAAGGGGACGCCGATCAGCAGCTCGGCCCATTCGGGGAGCTGCGTCGCGCCCCAGCCGAGAATGGCGGCGCCTGCGGTGGCCCAGACGAGCGCCCAGCGCAGGCTGTTCACCGGCGCACCAAGGACGCGCGCGAGCAGCCGCGCCTTGACCACCGAAGCAAAGCCGAGCGCGAGCATCAGCGCCAGTGCGACCGCGGCGGCGTAGGTGATCGGCGGCAGCCCCATCGACTGCGCTATCAGGATCAGCGTGACGCTGAGCACCGCCTGCAAGGCCAGCGTCGCGATGCTGATCAAAAGGTTACGGTGGCGTGCGACATAGACAAGCGCCGCTTCGCTGACGACCGCGGTGGCCGCGACGACTTCGGCGGCGAGCAGGAAGGCGAGCGCTGCGGTACCGCTGACGAATTCGGGGCCGACGAGGCCCATCACGGCTTCGCCCGGAATGCCGAGAGCGAGCGCGACCCCGGCCTGCGCGGCGATGATCCAGAAACCGACCTGGCTGACCTGTGCCGCCACGGCGGCAAAGCGCTTTTCGGCCAGATTGCGCGTGATCACCGGGCCGAGGATCGGTTCGAAGCTGGTTTTCAGCTTTTGCGGCAGCGACGCAACCTGCTGCGCCATATAATAGATGCCGTAAATTGTCGGCGACGTGAACTGGCCGAGGATGAACAGGTCGAGGCGGCGCGTACCCCATTCGATCGCATCGGCGGCGGCGAGCGGCGCGTTGCGCCGCGCCACCGTGATCAGATGGGCGGGGTGCGGCTGCCAGCCGCGCGGCCCGCCATAGTGGCGCAGCATCGGGATCAACGCGGTCAGGAAGGCGCCGAGCATCGCGGCGGCATAGGACAGCATCAACCCGTCGCTGACCGACACGAACCAGAAGCCGGCGGCGGCGGCGCTGATCACCCAAGGTTCGACGATCGCGCGCGCGCGCACCGTCGCACCAATGTCGAAACGATAGGCGCAGGCGGCGAGCGCGATATCGGTCCCGGCGATGGCAAAGACCAGCAGCGCCATCCAGCGGTCGGCACCGCCGATATCGCCCGCGGGATACATCAGCTGCGGAAAAGCGAACAGCAGCGCCGATCCGGTCGCCGACGCGAGCAGCGCCACAAACATACCGTCCCAGACGACGGTGCGCTGGTCGGCGCCGGCGACGCTCAGCTGTTCGGCCAGGCCGCGTTTAAGGCCCAGCGTCGCAACCTGCGCGACGAGTTCGATGACCAGTACGGCGAAGGCGAAACGGCCGACGGCTTCGGGGCCGTACCAGCGCCCCGCGACATACAGGAACGGCAGGCGCGCGACCAAGCGCAGGATGAAGCCGAAGAAATTGGTGCGTCCGCCCTTGGCGAGCGCGGCGGTGTCGGCGTCGCCCGACGGGGCGGCAGCCGATGCGGGCGCGGATGCGCTGTCCGTCTGGCTCAAGCCCGCCGCCCCTTCTGCTGATCCCCGCCGCGCATCTTAGCGCGGAGCGGGGAGGCAGGCAAATCCATGCAATCGATCACCGGCCCTCGGCTCGCAGCGGGCGGCTGAGCAGAGCCTGAATGATGTCGGCCACCTGCGCTTCGCCCGCGACCAGCCGCGCCACCGCGTCGGTGATCGGCATATCGATGCCGTCGGCGCGCGCCGCGGCGGCCACCACCGGCGCACTGAATGCGCCTTCAGCGACGGTGCGGCGGTCGGCCATCAGCGTGGCGGCGGGCTCGCCGCGCCCCAGCCCCTGGCCGAGCGCGAAGTTGCGCGAATTGGCCGAGGTGCAGGTGAGGACAAGGTCGCCGAGCCCGGCGAGCCCCGCAAGCGTGTCGGCCTGCGCGCCGCGCGCGAGGCCGAAGCGCGTCATTTCGGCAAAGCCGCGGCTGATCAGCGCGGCGCGGGCGTTGAGCCCAAGCCCGGCACCGTCGACGATGCCGCAGGCGATGGCGAGGATATTCTTGATCGCACCGCCAATCTCGGCGCCGATGACGTCGGCCGAGACATAGGGGCGGAAATGCGGGCGCGCGATCGCGCGGGCGAGATCGGACGCGAGGTCGGGATCGGCGGCGGCGAGGGTGATTGCGGTCGGCAGGCCCGCAGCAACTTCGTGCGCAAAGGTCGGGCCGGACAGCACCGCATGCGGTCGCTGCGGCGCGAGGTCGCGCGCCATGTCGACCGGGAAGGCAAAGCTGCCTGCCTCCATCCCCTTGCTGCAAAAGATCAGCGGCGCGTCGCCCGCGGGCAGCTCGGCCAGCACCGCGCGCAGGAACGGCACCGGCACGACGACGAGCAGCGCGTCGAGGTTGGCCATGTCGGTCAGTGCGCCGGTCGCGGTCAGCGACGCCGACAGCGCCGCGCCGGGCAGGAAGACCGGGTTGCGATGCTCGGCATTGATTGCCGCAACCACCTCGGCTTCGCGCGCCCACAAGCGGACGGGCGCGCCGTCGGCAGCGAGCATCTGGGCCAGCGCGGTGCCCCAGGCGCCGCCGCCGATCACGCCGAAATTGCGATATGACGTCATGCTTTCACGCGTCATGCCTTGACTCCGGCGCCGCGCACGGTTCCGGCCGCGGGATCGAGCGGCCAGCGCGGGCGGGCGGCGACCGACAGGTCGTCAAACAGCCCCGCGGCGAAGCGCTCGGCCCCGGCCCAGGCGATCATCGCGCCATTGTCGGTACACAGCCACAAGGGCGGCGCGACAAAGGGACGGTCGAAGCGCGCCGCGAGATCGGTGAGCGCGGCGCGGATTGCGCCGTTGGCGGCGACGCCGCCTGCGACGACGAACGCCGTTGCATCAGGGCAAGCGGCCAGCGCGATGCGGCTGCGATCGACGAGGCAGTCGACGACCGCTTGCTGGAACGACGCGGCGAGGTCGGCGATCCTGTGCGCGTCGCTGGCGGCGGCACGCGCGACCGCGCTTTTGAGGCCCGCGAAGGAGAAATGCGGTTCGGCGCTGCCGACGAGCGGGCGCGGCAGCGGCACGGCATGAGGATTGCCATCACGCGCGATGCGTTCGACCGCGGGGCCACCGGGATAGCCCAGCCCGAGCAGCTTGGCGGTCTTGTCGAACGCCTCGCCCGCGGCATCGTCGATCGTGGTGGCGAGGCGGCGATAATCGCCGACGCCCCTGACCAGCAGCAGCTGGCAATGGCCGCCCGAGACGAGCAGCAGCAGGTAGGGAAATTCAAGATTCGGCTCGACGAGTCGCGGCGACAGCGCATGGCCTTCGAGATGGTTCACTGCAATCAGCGGCTTGTTCGCGGCGTGCGCGAGCGCCTTGCCGGTGACCAGCCCGACCATCACCCCACCGATCAGCCCGGGGCCGGCGGTTGCGGCGATGGCATCGACGTCGGCGAGCGATACGCTCGCATCGGCGAGCACCCCGGCGACAATCGGCGCAAGCCGGTCGACATGCGCGCGCGCCGCAATTTCGGGCACAACCCCGCCGAACGGCCGATGCTCGGCCTCCTGCCCCGCGACGCGGTGCGCCAATATGCGCCGATCGCTATCGACAAGCGCCGCCGCGGTTTCGTCGCAGCTCGATTCGAGGCCAAGGATGAGAGTCATAATCTTGCGCATCCTTTACCCGCCCCTTTATCGGCAGGGCAAGCCGCGCTAGCAGCATCGCGATGACCGAACTTCCTTCAATCGATAATCCGCTGCGCATCGGCACCCGCGCATCGCCGCTGGCGATGGCGCAGGCGCAGATGACGGTGGCGGCGCTGATCGTCACGCACGGCATAGCAGCCGAAGCGCTCGAGATCGTGCCGATGACCGCAACGGGCGACCGGATCCAGGACCGTGCGCTCGCCGAGGTCGGCGGCAAGGCCCTGTGGACGCGCGAGCTTGATGCGGCGCTCGACGCCGGTGTCATCGACATCGCGGTTCATTCGCTGAAGGATGTCGAAACGATCCGCGATGCGCGCTTTGCGCTGGGTGCGATGCTCGAACGCGCCGATCCGCGCGACCGGCTGGTGGTGCGCGAAGGGATAGCGGCGGCGACGATCGCCGAGCTGCCGCACGGCGCCCGGTTGGGAACGAGCAGTCCGCGCCGCGCGGCGCAGATCCGGCGAATCCGCGCCGATCTGGCGCCGGTGCTGCTGCGCGGCAATGTTGCGACGCGGCTGGCGAAGCTGGCGGCGGGCGAGGCCGACGCGACCCTACTCGCCGCGGCGGGGCTCGACCGGCTGGGGATGCACGCGGTCGGTATCGCGCAGGACTCCGCGGTGCTGCTGCCCCCCGCCTCGCAGGGCGCGATCGGGATCGAATGCCGCGCCGATGACGGCGCCGCACTCGCGCTGCTGCGGGCGATCGATCACGAACCGACGCACCGCGCGGTCGCCGCGGAGCGCAGCTTTCTGGCGGCCCTCGGCGGTGACTGCCGCTCGCCGGTGGCGGCGCATGCGCATTGGCGCGAAGACGGCATGCTGCAGCTCGACGCCGAAATTTTCTCCGACGACGGCGCCGATCACGCCGCCGGTCATGCGCTCGTCGATCATGACGACGCCGCCGCGGCGCTGGCGCGGCGGTTGCTGGACGATGCGCCCGACAGCGTTCGGCGGCTGTTCGCCGCATGACGCGCGGCTTGCCGCTGATCGTCACCCGCCCCGAACCGGGTAATGCCGCGACGGTCGCGCGCGCCGCGGCCCTCGGTCTCGATGCCCGCGCGATGCCCTTGTTCGCGGCGCGCACATTGCCCTGGACGCCGCCCGCCGCCGATGATTACGACGTCATGTTGCTGACCAGTGCGCAGGCGGTGCGGCTGGCGGGACCGCAGCTCGCCGCGCTGGCAGCGCTCCCGGTCTATGCGGTGGGCGATGCGACCGCAGCGGCGGCCGCGGGCGCGGGGCTGACGGTCGCCCGGACCGGCGAGGCGGATGCCCAAGCCCTTCTTGACGTCATGGCCTCAGGGAAAATTGCCCGGATTTTATGGCTTTGTGGCCGCGACCGGTCGGCGTTCGATCCCCGTGGCATGACGCTCCAGCCGCTGCCTTGCTACACGGTGGACCCGGTCGATCCGCCGTCCGAATGGTCCGGACTGATCGCTGCGCCGGCGGTGCTCCTTGCGCATTCGGGCCGCGCGGCGCGCCGGATCGCCGCGCTGGCGGGACCACCGCGCGCGCATCTGGCGCTGGTCGCGATCAGCCCTGCGGTCGCGGCCGCGGCGGGCGCCGGTTGGGCCGAGCGGACCGCAAGCGCGCAGCCAACGGACGCTGGAATGTTGGCACTGGCGGCCGCTTTGTGCCACAAGGGCGAAAAATAGGGTCGTTCGAAAGAGACATATGGCAATCGACAATATCGACAGCCCCGCGCCCGTCGAGGCGGCGGCCGCGGCCAGGGGGCCATCCTTTCGTCTGCTGATGATCGCTGCCCTGTTGCTACTGCTGATCGGCGTGATCGGTGGCGGCTGGGCGGCGAGCCGTTGGTTGGCGGGCGATAGCGCTGCGCCGGCGACAAAGACGATCGACCCGGCAGCGGCGGGCGCAATGGTCGATCCGCTGCTCGTTGCGGGGGCTGTTCCCAAGGATGCTGCGCCGGAACAGCCGCTATTGATCGCGCCGGTCGATGGCGCGAACGCCCTGGCAGCGCGGGTTGCCGAGCTCGAACAACGGCTGTCGCGGATCACGCTGGAGGCCCAATCGGCATCGGGCAATGCCTCGCGCGCCGAAGGACTGCTCGTCGCCTTTGCGGTACGGCGCGCGCTCGATCGCGGGCTATCGCTTGGCTATCTTGACGCGCAGCTGCGGCTGCGTTTCGGCGACGACCAGCCGAATGCGGTCAAGACGATCATCGAGACGTCGCGCGATCCGGTGACGCTCGAACAGCTGCGCACCGATCTCGACACGCTGGCGCCGCAGCTGGTCGGGCGCGGCAGCGATGATAGCGGCAGCCTGTGGACGGCATTTCGCCGCGAGATGGGCGAATTGTTCGTCGTGAGGGCGGCGGGAACGCAATCGCCGCGGGCGTCCGAACGGCTGGAGCGGGCGCGTCGCTATCTCGCCGCCGGACAGGCCGACCGGGCGATCGCCGAGGTCGAGGCGATGCCGGGGGCGGCGGTCGCCAATGCGTGGCTGATCGATGCGCGGCGTTACCATGAGGCGCGGCGGGCGCTTGACCTGATCGAGACCGCGGCGATATTGGAACCGCGCGACAGTCCCGCTGCCGCAATTGCCCGCAGCACCGCGGCACCGACCCCCTAGCGCGCGTCCCGAAAGGGCTGCTCGCCATACAGAGAAAGCCCGTTTCCATGGCCCTCGCCGATCCGCAGCGCATCGAAGCGCTCGACCCGCTCGACCCGCTTCAGCTTGACGCCGAACTCAGCGACGAGGAGCGGATGGTCCGCGACACGGCGCGTTCCTATGCTACCGATGCGCTGTTGCCGCGCGTCACCTCGGCCTTTCTGGACGAGCGGTTCGACCGCGAGATCATGTCGGAAATGGGCCAACTCGGCCTGCTCGGTGCAACGATCGACCCCGAATATGGCGGCGCCGGGCTGAACTATGTCAGCTACGGGCTCATCGCGCGCGAGGTCGAGCGGATCGATTCGGGCTATCGTTCGGCCTGTTCGGTGCAGAGCTCGCTCGTGATCCACCCGATCAACGCCTATGGCAGCGAAGAGCAGAAGCGGAAGTATCTGCCCGGACTGACCTCGGGCGAACTGGTCGGCTGTTTCGGGCTGACCGAACCTGACGCCGGCAGCGACCCCGGCGGGATGCGGACGCGCGCCGAAAAGATCGCAGGTGGCTATCGCCTCAAGGGCGCGAAGATGTGGATCACCAATTCGCCGATCGCCGACGTGTTCGTCGTGTGGGCGAAGTCGGAAGCGCATGACGGCGCGATCCGCGGCTTTGTGCTCGAAAAGGGCATGAAAGGCCTGTCGGCGCCCAAGATCGAGGGCAAGGTCAGCTTGCGTGCGTCGGTGACCGGCGAGATCGTCATGGATTCGGTCGAAGTCGGGGAAGACGCGCTGTTGCCGCATGTGTCGGGGCTGAAAGGCCCGTTCGGTTGTCTCAACCGCGCGCGCTACGGTATCGGCTGGGGCGCGATGGGCGCGGCGGAGTTCTGTTACGAAGCAGCGCGCAATTATACCGGCGAGCGCAAGCAGTTCGGGCGCCCGCTCGCGGCGAACCAGATCGTCCAGCTCAAGCTCGCCAATATGCTCACCGAAATTGCGCTCGGGTTGCAGACGGCGCTGCGCGTCGGGCGGTTGATCGATGATGGGCGGCTCATTCCCGACGCGATCAGCCTGCTCAAGCGCAACAATTGCGGCAAGGCGCTCGATATCGCCCGCGTCGCGCGCGACATGCACGGCGGCAACGGTATCTCGGCCGACTATCATGTGATCCGCCACGCGGTGAACCTGGAAACGGTGAACACCTATGAAGGGACGCATGACGTTCACGCGCTGATCCTGGGCCGCGCCATCACCGGCATCTCCGCTTTTGGCGGCTGACAGCGCGAAGCCGCTCGCAGGCATCCGCGTCGTCGAACTGGCGCGGGTGCTCGCGGGGCCATGGTGCGGGCAATTGCTCGCCGACCTCGGCGCCGAGGTGGTCAAGGTCGAGCGACCGGGGGTTGGCGATGACACGCGCAGCTGGGGGCCGCCGTTTGTCACTGGCACCGACGGCGCGAATCTGGGCGCCGCCTATTTTCACAGCACCAATCGCGGCAAGTCCGGGGTGGCGATCGATATTGCGACGACCGAGGGGCAGGCCGAGGTCCGAGCGCTGATTGCCGACGCCGATGTCGTCATCGAAAATTACAAGGTCGGCGGGCTCGTCAAATATGGCCTCGATCCCGCGACGCTGATCGCCGATTTCCCGCGGCTGATCGTCTGTTCGATCACCGGCTTCGGCCAGACCGGCCCCTATGCCCACCGCGCGGGCTATGATTTCATCATTCAGGCCATGGGCGGAGCGATGTCGCTGACCGGCGAGCCGGACGGCGCGCCGCAAAAGGCGGGGATCGCTTACGCTGACATCTTTACCGGCATGTATTCGGCCGTCGCGATCCTTGCCGCGTTGCGCCGCCGTGACGTCACGGCGGCCGGTGCGCATATCGACATGGCACTGCTCGATTGCCAGGTCGGCGTGCTCGCCAATCAGGCCGCCAATTATCTCGCGAGCGGCGCGGTGCCGCGCCGCATGGGGAACGGCCACGCCAATGTCGTCCCCTATCAGGCGTTCGCCACCGCCGACGGCCAGCTGGTGATCGCGGTCGGCAATGACGCCCAGTTTCGTAAATTATGTGTGATCCTGGGCGAGCCGAACTGGGCCGATGACGCGCGTTTTGCGACCAACGCGGCGCGGTTGGCGAACCGCGGTACGCTGATTCCGCTACTGGCAGCGCGGATCGCGGGCTGGGAGGCCCAGCCACTGGCACTCGCGCTGGAGGAGCAGGGGGTTCCGGCGGGGCCGATCAACGACATGGCGGCGGTGTTCGCCGACCCGCAGGTGGCGGCGCGCGGAATGCGGTTCCGGCCCGAGGGTGCTTTCGTCGACGGGCTGGCGAGTCCGATCGTCATTGACGGCGAACGCATGGTGGCGTCGTGCGGCGCACCGGGGCTGGCGGGATAGGCTGGTTTCGACCGGTAGCGGGCATCTAGCCCCTCCCCTTCAGGGGAGGGGTTGGGGTGGGGTCCATCGGCCTTGCGCAAGGCCGATGGACCCCACCCGCTGCGACTAACCAGCAAGCTGGTAAGTCTCGCTGCCCTCCCCTGAAGGGGAGGGCGTAGTTCTACGCTACCGTCCGATCCCCACCCCAAACCAGCCACTCCAGCTTCAACTTCTCACCAACAAAAAAGGGGCGCCACTCCGGACGCCCCTTTCCCCATTTTTATCGATCGCCGGTGGTTCAGAACTTGACCGTGCCGGTGACGAAAATCTGGCGCGGGTTGCCGTAAAAGGCGGTCAGCGTGCCTTCGGTGCCGAGCGCCGAGGTCGGCAGGCCGTTGCCGCCGAGGATGGGCACACCGGTAGTCGGATTGACGTTGATGAAGGTATAGCCCGACGTTTTATATTTCTTGTCGGTCAGATTCTTGCCGAACACCCCCAGGCTCCAGCGGCCTTCGGGTGCGGTATAGACCAGGCTGGCATCCCACAGCGCGAAACCCTTTTGATCGATATAGGGATTGGGGATTTCGAACTGATAGGTTTTGCTGCGGTACGACAGGGTGGTGCCGAAACTGATGTCGCCGTCGCCGACCGGGGCGCTATAGGCCAGCGTGCCGCTGGCGGTCCATTTGGGTGTGTTCTGCACCTCGCGGAACGCCGCGACATCGGTCGGTTGACCGCCGATGTTGGTCACATATTCCTTGTACTGCGCGTCGATATAGCCAAGCGCGGTCGAAAAGGTCAGCCGGTCGCCAGCGGCTGCCATGTCTTCGCCCAGCCGCGCCCGCGCTTCGAATTCCAGTCCCTTGAACGTCGCCTTGCCGGCATTCGCGACGACACCGCAGAAGCTGGGCAGACCGCCGACGGTGCAGGCGACCGAGCCGGGGATCTGGACATCGGTATAGTCGGCATAGAAGCCGGCGAGCGCGACATTAAGCGCGCCGTCCATCAGGCTGCCCTTGTAACCAAGTTCGTAGCTGTCGACCTTTTCGGGCCGGAAGCTGAGGAAGGCGGCGATTTCTGCTTCGGTCGGCGCGCCCGGGATCGCGCCCGGCGCGTTGACGCCGACGCCGCGCGGGTCGAAGCCACCGCCCTTGAAGCCCTGCGAATAGCTGGCGTAGAGCGTGTGGTCGCTGTTCGGTTTGAAGGTCAGCGAAGCGCGCGGGGTGAATTTTTCAAAACTGCGGCTGCCGTTGAAATTGGTGCCCGGTGCGCCGAACGGCACCCCGGCGCCGCCGAATACCGGTGAGCCGCCGCCGAGATAATTCTGGCGCAGGATTGACGCCTCGCGCTTGTCCCAGGTGTAGCGGCCGCCAAGCGACAGGCTGAGCTGGTCGGTAAAGTCGAAGGTCGCGTCACCGAACACCGCGAACGTCCGGGTATCGACGTCGGCCCGCGTAAAGGCGGTCAGCCCGGCAAAGGTGTTGAAGATGCGCACGTCGAACAGCGTGTCGGCGGTTGCGTCGAGATAATAAAAGCCGAGCAGGCCTTTGAGGCGGTCGCCCTCGTACAGCAGCTGGAATTCCTGGCTGATCTGTTCGTTGAAATAGAAGCCGGGAACATCGACATCGACCGCGGGCAGCGCATCGAAATCGATCGGGGTCGCCGACTTGTCCTTGCGCCAGGCGCTGATCGAGCGGAGCGTGAGCGTGTCGGTGAGCGACGCGCTGACATTCATCGCCAGCCCATAGGCCTCGATTTCCTGTTTCGGATCATTGAGTCCGCCGCGGCTGTCGAACACCTTGCCGAGAACGGGCGCGCCGGTGACCAGCGACGGGATCAGGCGGTGACCGCCGCGCGGCGCGCTCTTGTCCTTGGTATAGTCGCCGGTGATCCGGATCAGCACCGGTTCGCCGTAACCGCCGAGCTCCACGGTGCCGCGACCGGCCCAGATATCCTTGTTATAATTGTCGAGCCCGGTGGTCAGGTTTTTGCCGAACCCGCCGCGCGACAGCCGCGCGACTGATCCGCCGACCCGCAGCAGGTCGCCGACCGGCGCGCTGGCGGTGACGACCAGGTCGGCTTGTTCGTAGGTGCCGAGCGTCCCCTTGATCTTGAGCGAAAAATCCTGCGGCAATTGCCGGGTCACATATTTGACCGCGCCGCCGATGGTGTTGCGGCCATACAGCGTGCCCTGCGGCCCGCGCAGGATTTCGATGCGTTCAACATCATAGATGTCGAGCACCGCCGCCTGCGGGCGGTTGAGATAGACATCGTCGAGATAGAGCCCGACCCCCTGTTCGAAACCCGACACCGGATCCTGCTGGCCGACACCGCGGATGAAGGCGCTGAGCGTCGAATTGGTGCCGCGCGATACTTCGAGCGTGGTGTTGGGGGTGGTCTGGCCGACCTCGGTGATGTCGATGGCGCCTGCCTTGGCGAGCGCGTCGCCCGAATAGGCGGTGATCGCGACCGGTACGTCGATCAGTCGCTCGTCGCGGCGGCGGGCGGTGACGATGATTTCATCGTCGCTTGTGTCGCTGCTCGCGCCCGTTTCCTGCGCGAAGGCGGCCGGGGCAAAGGCGAGCATCGGAATGGCGCTCGAAGCGAGAATGGCGCGGCGTAGCGGACGAGCGAAAGAACGCATGAAAACTCTCCCAGATAAAGAGCGGCAGCGGCCACCCCGGTCGTTTTTTTGGGCCTGATGCTTGCCAAGCCGCGATTCACCCAATAATGAAACATGAACCAAGTTTCAACTTGGAATATCATCCTGACGTTTTTTGCTTGCCAGTGGTGCGAAAAAGCCACGATGCAGGGGAAGCCGAGCGGAAGGGAGACGGGAGAGGTCATGGATCAGCCGCCAAGCGCAACCGGTGACAGCGTCGGCGATGCGCGCGACAAGACGCCGCGCACCGATCGCGGGCGGCGCACCCTGCGCAAGCTGCTCGACGCGGCGGCGGTCGAATTTGGCGAGCGCGGCTTTCACGAAGCGTCGATCAGCGGCATCACCCGCCGCGCCGGGACCGCGCTCGGCAGCTTCTACACCTATTTCGATTCGAAAGAGGAAATCTTTCAGGCGCTCGTCCGCTATATGAGCGAGCAGCTTCGCGACCATGTCACCCCGCTGGTGCAGGCGGCGCCCGACGAGATCAGCGCTGAACGCATCGGGCTCGAGTCTTTCCTCGGTTTCGTGCGCGAGCATAAGGAAATCTACCGGATCATCGACGAGGCCGAGTTCGTCGATTACGCCAGCTATCGCCGCCATTATGAAACCACCGTCGCGCGCGTGCGCCAGCGGCTGGAAGCCGGCGCGGCGCGCGGCGAGATTCGCGCCGATGTCGGGGAGATTCATGCCTGGGCGATCGGCGGGATGAACGTGTTTCTGGGCATGCGTTATGGCCTGTGGGACGCCGATGCCGACATTTCGGAGATTGCCGCGATCGCGAATGATTTTGTCGCGAACGGGCTGAAGAAGCGCGACTGAAACGCTCGCCCCAAATTGGTTGGAGTAATTTGATGTCTTACGCTTACTCGGCGCGAACAGTTTTTACCGACATGCTCGGTTCGCTTGATCATCTCGTCAGCAAGGCCATCGATGCCGGGATGACCGACGATGTCCTTGCGACAAAGCTGACAGACGATATGTTCCCGCTTGAGCTGCAATTTCGCGTCGCACTCAATCAGGTGCTGCTGGCGCTCAATCAGGTCGGCGGACAAGCGGTGCCGCTAGAAGAAAACGCGTACGGCTCGCTCGCCGAGGTTCGTCGGCGTATCGCCGCGGTTCGTTCACTGGTCGATCAGGCGGACCCTGCCGGATGGGCGGATGCTGACGGGCGCGTTGATTTGACGTTGCCGAATGGGGTGCGATTTCTGATGTCCGCCGAAGCGGATGTTCGGGACTGGATCATGCCGAATTTCTATTTTCATGTCACGATGGCTTACGCCCTGTTGCGCGATGCGGGGCTGGTCATCGGCAAGATGGACTTCATTCCGCATATGGCGCGTCACACCGTAACTGCCGCCAACTAGCGACGTCGGTCACATGCCTGTCCGATCGACTGCAACGACAGGGTTCAGGTACGCGAGACCAGAAAAATCGCGTGTTCGGCGCGCCATGTCGCGGCTGCGGCGCTGGTCGGCTTGTCGCCCGACAAATACCAGGCTGCCTCGACCCCGATCTCCTTGGCGCGCAGCAGGTCGCGAAAATCGCTGACCGTGACATGGTGGATGTTGGGGGTTTCGTACCAGGCGACGGGCAGCAACCGCGTCACCGGCATCCGCCCTCCCCACAAGAGGTCGAGCCGCACGCGCCAGTGCGCAAAATTGGGGAAGCTGACGAAAGCGCGCGGCGCGATGCGCAGCAGTTCGTCGACGACCCTGTCGGGTCGTTCGGTCGTTTGCAGTGTCTGCGACAGGATCGCATAGTCGAACGCGTCATCGGGATAATCGGCGAGGTCGCGGTTGGCGTCGCCCTGGACCACCGACTGCCCGCGCGCGATCGCGGCAGTGACATTGGCCGGGTCGATTTCGAGCCCGCGCGCATCGACGCCTTTGGCGCGCAATGCCGCCATCAACTCGCCATCGCCGCAACCGACGTCGAGCACGCGCGCCGATGACGGCACGGCGTCGGCGATGATCGCAAGGTCGGGGCGCAGCGCCATCAGAAACCCGATCCGAGCGCGCCCGCAACCAGCCGGTCTAACGCGGGAACATCGAGAAGGAAGCTGTCGTGTCCGAAGGGCGCCGACAGCTCGACGAAGCTGGCCGCGGCACCGACGCTTTGTAGCGCCTGCACGATGCGGCGCGATTCCGACGTGGGATACAGCCAGTCGGTGTCGAAGCTGACGAGGGTGAAGCGCACGTCTCTGGCGCGGGCAAAGGCACCCGCGAGCCGCCCGTCGTGCGGCTCGGCAAGGTCGAAATAATCCATCGCACGAGTGATATAGAGATAGGCGTTGGCGTCGAAGCGGTCGGTGAACGCCAGCCCCTGGTGCCGCAGATAGGATTCGATCTGGAAATCGGCATCGAAACCAAAGCTCTTGATATTGCGCGCCTGCAAACGGCGACCGAATTTTTCGGTCAGCCCGGCTTCGGACAAATAGGTGATATGTGCCGCCATGCGCGCGACTGCGAGCCCTTTCGTGGGCGCGCGCGCGCTGGCATAATATTGGCCATCCTGCCAGTCGGGGTCGGCCATGATCGCCTGTCGCCCAACCTCGTGAAATGCGATATTCTGCGCCGAATGCCGCGCGGCGCTGGCGATGACCAGCGCCGCGCCAAGCCGTTCGGGATAGGTCGCCGCCCAGGCGAGCGTCTGCATGCCGCCCATCGACCCGCCGACGACGGCATGAAGCCGCGATATGCCAAGGTGATCGAGCAGCATCGCCTGCGCGCGCACCATGTCGGTGATCGTGATGACCGGAAATTCCATGCCGAGCGGCGCGCCGGTCGCCGCGTCGGGACTGGCCGGGCCGCTCGACCCCATGCAGCTGCCCAGCACATTGGCGCAGATGACGTGAAACCGGTCGGTATCGATCGGCTTGCCGGGGCCGACCATGCGCGCCCACCAGCCCGGTTTTCCGGTCGCGGGATGGTCGCTCGCGACATATTGGTCGCCGGTCAGCGCATGGCAGATCAGCACCGCGTTCGACCGGTCGGCATTGAGCGCGCCATAGCTTTGATAAGCGATCGTCACCGACGGCAGTATCTGCCCGCTGTCGAGCGGCAGCGGGGCGTCGATCGTGACGCCCTGGTGCTGGATATGGTGGAGCAGGCTGGCCATGGTCCGCGCGGGGCTAAGCGGGCGCGCGAAGCGTGTCAACGTGCTGGACTAGACGCTGGACTCGGGGCGCACAGCCGTTAAACGGCGCCGCATGACCGACACGACGCAAACGCTCAGCCCAAAGCCGTGGATCAGCGGCATCGCTCCCTATGTTCCCGGCAAGTCGGCGGGGGCCGACGGTCGGCCGCTGATCAAATTGAGCGCCAATGAAAACCCGCTCGGTACGGGTGAAAAGGCGCGCGCCGCCTTTGCCGCGGCGCAGGCCGCCGCCGATGCGCTGTCGCGCTATCCCGATCCCGGTTCAAACGAGCTGCGCGCGACGATCGCGGCAAAGTTCGGGCTCGACCCGGCGCGGATCATCTGCGGCAACGGGTCGGACGAGCTGCTCCACCTCGCTGCGGGCACCTACGCCGGGGCGGGCGACGAGATCTTGTACGTGCGCTACGGCTTCGCGGTCTATGAAATCGCGGCGCGGCGCGTCGGCGCGGTGCCGGTCGAGGCCGACGACCGCGACTATGCGACCGACGTCGATGCCTTGCTCGCAGCGGTGACCGAAAAGACGCGCGTCGTCTATCTGGCCAATCCGAACAATCCAACCGGCACCCTGGCGTCGCGCGACGAGGTTGCGCGCTTGTACGCGGGTCTGCCCAGGAATGTGCTGTTCGTCATCGACCAGGCCTATTCGGAATATCTGTCGGAGGCCGAGGATGACGGCGGGCTGGAGCTCGCGAAGACGCAGCCCAATGTCTTCATCACCCGCACCTTTTCAAAGATTCACGGGCTCGCCGCCGAGCGGATCGGCTGGGGCTACGCCGCTGCCGAGGTGATTGCGGCGCTGCATCGCATCCGTTTGCCGTTCAACGTCACGCGCGCGGGGCAGGCGGCGGCGATCGCGGCGATCGGCGACGAGGAATTTGTGACTGCCAGCCGCGAACATAATGCCAAATGGCGGACTTGGTTGGCGGCGGAACTCGAAAGCCTGGGCAATCATGGCGTGCGCGTCGTGCCGTCGGCGTGCAATTTTCTGCTCGTGCTGTTCGAGGGCGAGATCAGCGCCGAGACGGTGTATAACCGGCTGATGGACGCAGGCTATATCGTCCGCTGGCTCCCGGGGCAGGGATTGCCGCACGCGCTGCGCATGACGATCGGCACCGAGGACGAGACGCGCGGGCTGGCGGCGGCGATCCGCGCCGCGCTGAACGGCTGATGCCAACGGCGGCGAGCGTCGAACGCGTCGCGATCATCGGCCTGGGGCTGATCGGCTCGTCGGTCGCGCGCGCCATCGCGGCGCGGCTGCCCGACACGGTGGTTACCGGCCATGACGCCAGCGCCGAAGTGCGCGACGAGGCGCGCGCGCTCGGCCTGTGTAACACGATCGCCGACGATCCGGTGGTTGCGGTCGCCGGTGCCGATCTGGTCATCCTCGCAGTCCCCGTCGGGCGCATGGCCGACGCGGCCGCGGCGATTGCCCCCGGACTGAGGGCAGACGCCATCATATCCGACGTCGGCTCGTCCAAGGCCGGGGTCGCCGATGCACTCGCCAAGACGCTGCCCGATCATGTCGTGATTCCGGCGCATCCGGTGGCGGGCACCGAAAACAGCGGTCCCGCCGCGGGCTTTGCAACGTTGTTCGAGGGGCGCTGGTGCATCGTCACCCCCGCCGCCGACGCGCCGGGCGACGCGGTCGCGGCGCTGACCGCCTTTTGGGAAGCCTTGGGGGCAAAGGTCGACGTCATGGACGCCGCGCACCACGACATGGTGCTCGCGGTAACCAGCCATTTGCCGCACCTGATCGCCTATACGATCGTCGGCACCGCCAGCGAGCTGGAAGAGGTCACCGAAAGCGAGGTGATCAAATATTCGGCGGGCGGCTTCCGCGATTTCACCCGCATCGCCGCGAGCGACCCGGTGATGTGGCGCGACGTGTTCCTGGCGAACAAGGATGCGGTGCTCGCGACGCTCCAGCGGTTCAACGAAGATCTGACCGTGCTGCAGCAGGCGATCCGCCGCGGCGACGCCGCCAAGCTGGAGGACTGGTTCACGCGGACGCGCGCGATCCGCCGCTCGATCATCGAACAGGGGCAGGACGACGCCGCGCCAGATTTCGGGCGGAAGCACTAAACCACACGCCCAACCTCCGTTCGTATCGAGCGAAGTCGAGATACGCACGCCCTGCGAAGCCTCCACGTGTCTCGACTTCGCTCGACACGAACGGGAATTAGGGGGCTTTATAGCCTTCGAGCAACGCCTCGGGCGGGTTCAGCGCATTGATCGCGCGCCAGACGCTTTCCTCGGCTTCTTCGCGCGGCAGTCCCGCCGGGATCGTCTCGCCGACCTTATAGGTGATCGTCCCGGGCCATTTGACCCAGCGGCGCGGCGGATAGGCGATGCCGCTGTTCACCGCGACCGGGATCACCGGCACGCCGAGGAGGCGGTAGATGCCGGCGAATCCCGAGCGGAGCGGCGGCGCCAGCCCATGCGGTATCCGCGTTCCCTCGGCGAACAGCACCAGCGGGCGATCCTTGGCCAGCGCGGCCTTGGCGGCGTTCAGCATCGCGCGCATCGCCTTGCCGCCGCCGTCGCGGTCGACGGGGATCAGGCCGTAGAATCGCGCCGCCTGCCCCCAGACCGGGATGTTGAACAGCTGTTCCTTGGCAAAGACGGCCGGATGCTTGAACAGGCCGGGCTGCTCGATCGTCTCGAACGCGCCCTCATGCTTGAAGACATAGAGCACCGGAATGTCGGGCATCTCGCCCTCGACGATGATCTTCTGGCCCAGCACGAAACGGCAGATCAGCCGGTGGAACTGCGCCCAGATGCGCACGAAGCAGATCGTCGCGCGGTGGGAGATCGGCAGCGAAATCACTGCACCGATCGAGCTGAAACTGCTCATCAGCACGAACAGGATCCAGAACAGGATCGAACGGATCAGGGCGATGGTATAGCGCATCGGCGTCGGTTACAGCCCGAGGAGGCCGCCGGCCAGCCCCGCCAGATATTTGTGATATTCGCGAAACAGCGTGGCGAAATTGGGTTCGCTGCGCACCGCGTCGGGCACGATCGTCACCGCGTCGCCGACCGCGCGGCCGATTTCATACTGCGCGCGGCGCATGTGCCAGTCGGTGGTGACCAGCCGCACGCTTTTATAGTTGCGCCGCGCAACCCAGGTCGCAACCTCGGTCGCGTTCGAGCGCGTATCCTCGGCCTCGAACCCCAGCGCGATGCAGCAATCGAACAGGGCTTGCGGGCGTTTATATTCCGCCGCCAGCTCGCGCGGTTTCACCTCGCGCGCGACGCCGCTGATCAACAGCCGCTTGGCGTCGCCTGCCTCGAGCCGCTCGAGCGCGCGGTCGATGCGTCCCGGGCCGCCGGTCAGCACGACGATCGCATCGGTCTTTTGTGCCGCCGCGGGCAAGGGCGGCAGCAGCGCAAACCACGCAAATCCGAGCACCCAGGCCAGGAAAATAAGGGATATCAGGCGCTTGATCATAAAATCTTCTTGAGCGCAGCGAGCAATGTCTGGCGCGCCGTCAGGGCTGCGAGCGCGATAGCCAATAGCGGCAGCGCCAGCAAGAGCACCCAGCCGGTCGGCCCCAGCGACGCGGTCGCCGCCAGCCCCGAGGTGACCCCCGACCATTGCCATCCAATCAGCAACAATAGCGCCGCGGCGACCGCGGTGCCCAGCGCAATGCCATAAGCGGTGTCGATCGCGATGCGCCGCTGGAACAGCCGGGTGATCTGGCGGTCGGTGGCGCCGATCAGGTGGAGCATCTCGATCGTCGCATAGTGGGTACCGAGCGCGGCGCGCGCGGTCATGATGACGACGGCGGCGCTGGCCAGCGTCATCAGCACGACCAGACCGCCGGCGATCCACGCCAGCGAGCCGATCAGCCGCGCGACCGGGCCCAACCATTCGGCGTGGGGGATGATGCGCGCGCCTGGCGCTTCGGCGGCGACGAGCGTACGCAGCTGCGCCATATGGCCGCTGCGGTCTTCGCCGACAAAATCGATATCGACCAAGGCCGGCAGGGGAAGCGAATTCAGCACCGGATCCGCGCCCCCGTCGCCGCTTGCTTCGCTGCCGAACCATTGGCCGAGCGTCGCCTGCAACTCCTCGCGGTCGACCGCGCGCGCCGCCAGCACAAAGGGCTGCGCTGCCGCCGCACGGCGCAGCGCCGCCGCCTGTTCGGCGCGCGTCACCGGATTGGCGGTGACGATCTGGACCGTGACGCGCCCGGCGATCGCGCTGCCGATCGCATCGGCCGATCGCGCCAGCCCGACCCCGGCGGCGGCGGCGAGCAGGGTCAGCATCATCAGGATTGCGACCACCCATGGCGTCGGCCCCGACAAACGGCGGTCGGGCAGCAGGCGGCGGTGCTGGACGGGGACGCGCGGGATCAGCATGGTCGGCGCGCCCCTATACCCGGTTCGCCGGCGGGTAGCGCAGCGCGCCGGTCGGGTCGGACAAACGTCCCTTTTCCAGCCGCATCATTTGTGCATTTTCAATCCGGCTGATCAGGTGGATGTCGTGGGTGGCGACGACGACGGTCGTGCCCAAGCGGTTCAAGGCCTCGAACAATCCCAGCAGGCGCATCGCCATGTCGGGATCGACGTTGCCCGTCGGCTCGTCGGCGACGAGCAATTGCGGGCGCGCGATCACCGCGCGGGCGATCGCGACGCGCTGCTGCTCGCCGCCCGACAGCGTCGCGGGATGCGCCTCGGCGCGGTCGCCGAGCCCGATCCAGCTCAGCATCTCGCCGACCGGTCCGGCCAGATCCTCTTCGTTGACCCCGGCAATGCGCAGCGGCAGCGCGATATTGTCGCGCGCACTCAAATGCGGAATCAGCCGAAAGTCCTGGAAAACGACGCCGATCCGGCGCCGGAACCCGGGCAGCCGGTCGCGTGGCATCGCGACCAGATCCTCGCCGAACAGGCGGACGATGCCGCGGCTCGGCCGCTGCGCCAGATACAGCATCTTCAGCAGCGAGGTTTTGCCCGCGCCCGACGCGCCGGTCAGGAAATAGAAGCTGCCGGGCTGCAG
Organism: Sphingopyxis solisilvae; assembly: GCF_015475875.1. Classification (GTDB taxonomy): domain Bacteria; phylum Pseudomonadota; class Alphaproteobacteria; order Sphingomonadales; family Sphingomonadaceae; genus Sphingopyxis; species Sphingopyxis solisilvae. Next base: position 139,853 of record NZ_JADKYM010000002.1, read on the forward strand.
GTTGAAGCTGATGTCGCGCAAAATCTCGGCATCGGGGCCATAGCGCAGGCCGACCCCGTCGAATTCGACCATGGCCCCGGCCGCACGCGGCGCGCCCGCGGTCATGACGTCAAATGCGCGCCGAACGGCGCTTGGCGGACGGGTCGAAACGGGGGAGCGGCGGCGCTCATGCCCCGCCTGTTGCACGGCTGCCCGGCCAGGTAAAGCCGCGAGTGTGCAGGCTCCGGCGACGCGGCGCTTGCCACACCGCGAATCAGCGTGTTTAGAGAAGCACCATGATCCTTGCCTGCCCGTCCTGCCACACGCGCTACGTCGTGCCCGATACCGCCATCGGACCGGCGGGACGAACGGTGCGCTGCGCCAATTGCCGCCACAGCTGGTTCCAGGAGCCCGCGGTGCGCACCGCAGAGGTGCCGGCGCCGCCGGTCGAGGTCGGTGTTGCCGCCGCGCCGCCGCCAAGCGAACCCGCTTCGCCTGCGCCTGTGCCTGCCGACGTTGCGGTTCCCGAAGCCGCGCCGCCGCCGCCCGAAGCTTTTGCGGCCGATCCGCCGGCAGCGGCACCCGCTCCCGCTGTCGGTGATGCGCCGCTGCCATTTCGCCGCCCGCGCCGCAATCCGGCGAAGCGCTGGACGCTGATCGCCGCGAGCGCCGCGGTGCTGATGGTCGCGGCGACAGGGGGACTATATTATTTCGGTTTGCCCGGCTGGGCGCAGGGGCTGGGGCTGCCCGGGATGGCGGGTGAGCCCGACCTGGTCATCGAACTGCCGCCCAACCAGGATCACCGCGAGCTGGCCGACGGCACCATCTATTTCGCCGCCTCGGGGGTGATCATCAACCCGACCGATCGCGAACAACGCGTCCCGCCGATCCTTGCCGAACTGCGCGATGCGCAAGGGACGATCGTGTACAGCTGGACGATCAAGCCGCCGGTGCGGATGCTGCCGCCGAATGAAAAGGTCAATTTCAGCGAGGCCAAGCTCGACATCCCGCGCCGTGCGACGCAGCTGACGGTCAGCTGGGCTTTACCGAAAAGCTAAATCTTACAAGATGATCCTGTGACGTCACGCCGTCACAGACTTAGCGCCGCTGCCAGCGACAGCGCGAAGCTCGTCAGCGTCGCGACGATGATCGGGGCGAAGCTCCGCCATCCCTGATCGAGCAGCAGGTGCAGCCGCGCCTTCATCGCGGTGGCGACGATCGCGAGCAGGAGCAGCGCCTGCGCGCCGGTTGCGGCGCCGTCCTGCAGCGGCCGGGGAATGGTGACGAGCGAATTGAGCGCGGCGATGCCCAGAAAGCCGACGATAAACCACGGCAGCCGCAGCGGGATCCTGCGTGCGCCGTCGCCTTCGCCGCGCCGCCCCAGCCACAGCGCCACCAGCATCAGCATCGGCGCAAGCAGCGCGACGCGGGTCAGCTTGACGATCGTCGCAACCTCGCCCGCCGGCGGCGAGAAGGAAAAGCCACCGCCGATCGCCTGCGCGACGTCATGGATCGACGCGCCGATCAGGAACCCCGCCTGCGCATCGGTCAGGTCGAGTTCGGCGGCGAGCACCGGATAGAGCGTCATCGCAAAGGCGCTGGCGACGGTGATGCCGACCAGGGTCAGCGTGAAGCGCGCCTGGTCGACGCGCTTGTCGCCGATCAACGACCAGAGCGCGAGCGCCGCCGACGCGCCGCAGATCGCGGTCGCTCCGCCCGCGAGCAGCGCCGCGTGGCGATCCTGCGCGAACCACCGGGCGGTCGCGACCGTCACCACGATCACCGCGAGCATGATCAGCACGAGCAAGGCAAAGGGCAGCGGCCCCAGTTCGGCGATTTGGTCGGCGGTGATCCGCGCGCCGACCAGCACGATCCCGATGCGCAGCGCCGTCTGCGACATCAAATCGAGTCCGGCGTGGGTGCGGCGGTCCTGCGACAGGAAGCTCATGGCGAGGCCGATCAGCAGCCCCATCAGCACGATCGGCGCGGCATAATGGTCGGCGAGCCAGGCGGCGGCGAGTGCCGCGATACCGGTCACAAGCACCCCGGGCAGAAAGTCGCGCCAGCGCCGCCGTTGCGGCGGATGCGCTTCGAGCTGCATCTCGCCATACAGGTCGGCGGCCATCGGCCAGCCCGGTTCGGTTTTGGTCACTCCGGCATTCCCCATTTGCTTGCCGCCCGCGTCGCACATCGCCGCGCGATGGTCGATAGGCCATTGCTGCCGGGCCGCGCTCTTGCTAGAGGCCGCGCTCTATTTGGCACCCGTAGCTCAGCTGGATAGAGCGCTGCCCTCCGAAGGCAGAGGCCAGGGGTTCGAATCCCTTCGGGTGCGCCATTTCCCTCCCATCCTTATCGATCCCGCACGCTGGGGTTCTACGCCGCAGCGGTGATGGCGGGCGTCGACGTGCAGCGCGCGCTCGTCGCGGCGTCGACCGCGTCGCAAACGGCGCTCGCTACGAGGACGCTCTCGGAGAGTTTTGCCGCGATGATGGCGGCCGTCGGGGCGTCGAGATCGTCGAGCGCTGCTTCGACATGAAGCATGCCGCCGCGCCGCTGCGAGGACAGGGCCACCGGCACCAGCGTGCGTTGCGCAAAGACGCCGAGGATCCTGGGCAGTGCCTGCGGATCATAAGCCGCGACGATCCGGAAGCGCTGTCTCACGCCGCGAGCTGCCCGGCGCTTGCGATCAGCCGTTCGGCGGTTTCGTCGGCGGGCAAGCGACCCGAAAATGGCACAACCATGGTGGCCTCCTGTTCTGCGTCGCTTATCGCAGCGGTGGCGAGGTCAATCTTGCTCGATATTCCGATGCTTTAGCGTTATGCCGGTCAATATGTTGTCGTTATCGTCATCATGAGGATAAAATGACCGGACTTGATCCATTCGAGAAAAATATCATCCGCGAGCTGCAACTCGATGCCAGCCTGACCACCGCTGAACTCGCCGAGCGTGTCGGGCTGTCGCCGTCGCCATGCTGGCGCCGCGTCGACCGGCTCGAACGCGATGGTTATATCAAGGGGCGCGTCGCGGTCATCGACCGGCGCAAGGTCGGGCTCCACGCGCATATTTTTGCGCAGGTCAAGCTCAACGCGCACGGGCGCGCCAACCTCGACGAATTCAGCGCTGCGATCGCGGCCTTTCCCGAAGTGCTCGGCGCCTATGTGCTGATGGGCAATATGGATTTCATGCTGCGCATCGTCGCCAAGGACATTGACGCCTATGAGGCGTTTTTCTTCGACAAATTGAGCAAGCTGCCCGGGGTGCAGGAAATCAACTCGACGGTGGCGCTGTCCGAGATCAAGTCGACGAACGAGCTGCCGATCTTTTAGGTTCGGCGCCGCGCCGGTTTGACTCGGGCTGCGGGGTGCGCCAGATGCCCCGGCGTGGCGCTGGGGCCGAAGATCGGGGAGGAACAGGAGCGGATGTACGACCTGCTGACCGGCCTTTCGGTGATCGAGGCCTCGTCCTTCGTCGCCTCGCCCACCGCCGGGCTCTATTGCGCGCAGATGGGGGCCGAGGTGATCCGCGTCGACCAGATCGGCGGCGGTCCCGACTTCCGCCGCTGGCCGGTGACCGACGGCAATGACTCGCTTTATTGGGAAAATCTCAACCGTGCGAAAAAGTCCGTCGCGCTTGATTTGAGCCGGGCCGAGGGGCGCGAGCTGCTCCAGGCGCTGGTGCGCGCGACGGGGCAGTTCATCACCAATTTCCCGGTCGACGGCTTTCTGGCGCATGAAGCGCTGGCCGCAGGGCGGGCGGACCTGATCACCGTGCGCGTGATGGGCTGGGCAGACGGCTCGCCCGCGCTCGATTATACGGTGAACAACAGCGTCGGTTATCCGATGCTCACCGGCGCCGGTCCCGAACCGGTCAACCATGTGCTGCCTGCATGGGATCTGCTCAGCGGCGCCTATGCCGCCTTTGCGCTGCTCGCTGCGATCCAGCGGCGCACGGCCACCGGCGAAGGCGGCGAGGTGCGGGTGCCGCTGTCCGATGTCGCGATCGGCACCGTCGCCAATCTCGGCGGGGTGGCGGAGGTGCTGTATAGCGGCGCCAACCGGCCGCGGCTGGGCAATGCGGTTTACGGCCTGTTCGGGCGCGATTTCGTCACCGCCGACGGCCAGCGGACGATGATCGTCGTCGTCACGCCGCGGCAATGGGCCAATCTGGTCGCCGCGCTCGGACTTGGCGAGGCGATCGCGGCGGTCGAGGCGGCGCGCGGGGTCTCCTTTGCGACCGACGACGGCCTGCGCTTCACCCATCGCGACGCGCTCTATCCGCTGTTTGAGCGCGCGATCGCTGCCCGCAGCCATGCCGATCTCGCCGCCGCGTTCGACGCGGGCGGGATCGTCCATTCGCCCTATCGCACAATGCTGGACGCGGTGCAGGATCCGGCGCTGGTCGCGGGCAACCCGATCTTTGGCGCCGCGGACAACCCCAGCGGTTTCGCCTATCCCGCCGCGGGCGCCTTTGCGACCCTGCCGCAGGACGCGCGCCAGCCGCCACGCCCCGCGCCGCGCAATGGCCAACATAGCGAAGAAATTCTGGCGGACCGGCTGTCGCTGCCGTCGGGCGAGCTTGCCCGGCTGATCGATGCCGGTATCGTCGGTATCGCCTGAAACCTGGAGAATGATATGACCCTGCGCCGCGCCGCCATCGTCGCCCCGATCCGCACCGCCGTCGGCAAATTCGGTGGCGCGCTCGCCAGCCTCGATGCCGGACAGCTTGGCGCCGTGGTGCTGAAGGCGCTGATCGAGCGCACCAAGATCGATCCGGCGCGGGTCGACGATGTCGTGTTTTCGCAAGGCTATGGCAATGGCGAGGCGCCGAGCATCGGCCATTGGTCGTGGCTCGCCGCGGGACTGCCGCTCGAAGTGCCGGGCTATCAGCTCGATCGCCGTTGCGGCTCGGGGCTGCAGGCGATCGCCAACGCCGCGATGATGGTTCAGACCGGCATGTCCGACGTCGTCGTCGCGGGCGGGGTCGAATCGATGTCGAACGTCGAACATTACAGCATCGATGTCCGCAAGGGCGTGCGCGCCGGCAATCTGGTGCTCCACGACCGGCTGACCCGCGGGCGATTGATGTCGCAGCCCATCGAGCGTTTCGGGGTGATCAGCGGGATGATCGAGACTGCCGAAAATCTGGCGAAAGATTATGGCATCACGCGCGAGGCCGCCGACGCCTATGCGGTGCAGAGCCACCAGCGTGCCGCGGCGGCATGGGCGAAGGGGCTGTTCGACGACGAGCTGGTCCCGGTCGCGGTGCCGCAGCGCAAGGGTGATCCGGTGATCTTTGCGCATGACGAGGGGTACCGCGCCGACGCTACGCTGGAATCGCTCGGCGCGCTGCGCGCGATCGAGGCAAAGAATATCCCCGGCGCGGTGGTGACCGCGGGAAACGCCAGCCAGCAGAATGATGCCGCCGCCGCGTGCCTGGTCGTCGCCGAGGACAAGCTCGACGAACTCGGGCTCGAACCGATTGCCTGGTTCCACAGCTGGGCGGCGGCGGGCTGCGACCCCAGCCGGATGGGGATCGGCCCGGTTCCCGCGGTTAAACGGCTGTTCGCGCGGACCGGGCTTGGCTGGGGCGATATCGACCTGGTCGAACTCAACGAGGCGTTTGCGCCGCAGGTGCTCGCCGTGCTCAAGGGCTGGGGCTGGTCGGACGACGACAGCCGGAACGACATTCTCAACGTCAACGGGTCGGGGATTTCGCTCGGCCATCCGATCGGCGCGACCGGCGGGCGCATTCTCGCCAATCTGACGCGCGAGCTGGTGCGCCGCGACGGGCGCTACGGGCTCGAGACGATGTGCATCGGCGGCGGGCAGGGCATCGCCGCGATTTTCGAGCGCGCCGTCTGATGGATTTGCGGTCCGCGCTGCAAGCCGCCGATGCCTATCGAGCGGCGGCGGCGGATGCGCTCGCCGCACGGCTGGCGGCGCGGCCGATCGATCATGAGCAGCGCGCCGCGCATGGCTTCGCCTGGGTGGCGACGACGGTGGCGGCACTCGAAGCGGTACAGGGCTGGGTCGAGAGCGGGCGGGGTGCGAATCCACTCGACGCCAGGATCGCGACGCTCGCCTTCGCCGAAGGAATTGGCCAGCTCGTTGGCGGCCTGCCGATGGGGCAGAACGAGATGTTCCGGCCGGTCGACCTGGGGATCGGCGCGGCGGCGCGGACGCTTGCCGAAAGCTGCGCCGACCTGCTCGACACCGACCTTGCCGCCGTACGCGCCGAAGTGGCGGCGGCGCTCGCCGACGGTCACTGGCCCAGCGAGACGCTGCACGACGCCGACCTCGATGCGATCCGCGACCAGTTTCGCCGCTTTACCGACGCCGAGATTATCCCGCACGCGCATGGCTGGCACCTCGCCAACGACCTGATCCCCGACGCCACGGTGCGTGCGATGGCCGACCTCGGCACTTTCGGCGTCTGCATTCCCGAGGCGTTTGGTGGGCTGGGGCTGTCGAAGCTGGTGATGTGTATCGTCACCGAGGAACTGTCGCGCGGCTGGATCGGCGCTGGATCGCTCGGCACGCGATCCGAAATCGCCGGCGAGCTGATCGCGATGGGCGGCACAGCGGAGCAAAAGGTCGAATGGCTGCCCAAGATTGCCAGCGGCGCGGTGCTGCCGACCGCGGTGTTCACCGAACCCGATGTCGGATCGGACCTCGGCGCGCTCCAGACGCGCGCGCGGCGGGGGGGTGATGGCTGGATTATCGATGGCGCCAAGACGTGGATCACCCACGCCGCCCGGTCCGACCTGATGACCTTGCTCGCCCGCACCTTGCCCGATGCGAAGGGCTATGCGGGGCTGTCGATGCTGCTGGTCCCCAAGCCGCGCGGGAGCGAGGCCGACCCCTTTCCGGCCGACGGAATGACCGGCAGCGAGATCGAAGTCCTCGGCTATCGCGGCATGCGCGAATATGCGCTTCAGTTCGATGCGATGGCGGCGCCGGCCGACGCGCTGCTCGGCGGTGAGGAGGGGCAGGGGTTCAAGCAGTTGATGCGCACCTTCGAGGGCGCGCGCATCCAGACTGCGGCGCGCGCCGTCGGCGTAGCGCGGCGCGCGCTCGAACTGGGGCTCGATTATGCCTTGAACCGCAAGCAGTTCGGCAAGGCGATCGTTCATTTCCCGCGCGTCGCCGACAAGCTGGCGATGGGCCTCGTCGACTTCGTCAAAGCGCGCGAACTGAGCTACGCCGCGGCGCGCGCCAAGGACAGCGGCAAGCGCTGCGATATCGAGGCGGGGATGGCGAAGCTGCTCGCCGCGCGCGCCGCCTGGTCAAACGCCGACGCGAGCCTGCAAATCCACGGAGGCAACGGCTATGCGCTCGAATATGAGATCAGCCGCATCCTGTGCGACGCGCGTATCCTCAACATCTTCGAAGGCGCGGCCGAAATCCAGGCGCAGGTGATCGCGCGCGGGCTGGTCGAGCGGCGCAATTAGGCAGGGCGCGACGCACCGATCCCGCGATGGGACGGATAAGTTTGTCCGTTTACCGTAAAAAATAATTTGCTTTGCATCATGGTTAATGCCAAGCGCGCCAACCGCCACGAAGCGGGCATTTGGAGGGGTAAGACGCCGTTTCGGCAGCGCTGGACGCGGCCGAATGTTACCCCTGTCAAACTTGATTTCGACTCGTGATGCTCTATTCCACCCCGGTGCACGGCGATCCGGACAATTACATCAGCCTGCTGTCTGCCGCGCAGATTGAAACGTTGCGGCACGTTTATGAGCACAAAAATTCCAAACAAATCGCCCGCCTGATGAATGTTTCGCCGCATACGGTGGACGAACGGGTGCGGCGCGCGCTAAAAAAACTCAATGCTTCCAATCGGATAGAGGCAGCGCGTATCCTGGCGGTTAACGGTGTCTTCGATCATGTTACCCCTTATCAGCCTTTGACATATCAATTGATCGACCTAGGCGACGCTGCCCCGCCCCCCGATGCCGAAACGGGGCGCAGTTCGTTTCGGCGATTATTCGATATCGGTACGCCGTTCCCGACCGCGTCCCAGCCGGCCAACCGGCATGGGTTGATGGAAAGGATTATCTGGCCAATCTTGATCGCCTTCGCGACCATCTTGGCGTTTTCCGCTCTTTATTCGATCCTTGTCGGACTTGGTCAGCTGATGTCCTGAATGTCCGAACCGAATGCTGCGGGGGGGAAACCGGTAGCATTCTTTTTCAAGGAAAAAGAACATGCTGAATGAACGAGTTTCGGCCGCCAAGAAAATCGCAGCCGACCTGCACCAGGCCGAAGACGCCATCGACGAGGCGATGATCCGCATCGCACAGCTTGCCGCCACCCTGCCCACCGCGCGCCGCGAAACCAACATGTCGGCGATCGTCGGCCAGTCGGCGATGGCGAAAGTGGCGCACGCGCTGGCCGCCGCCGGCGAAGTCCGCCAGCTCCTGACCGACGCGCATCTGGCGCTGACGGTCACGCAGAAGGAAGTTGGTCTGGGGACGCGCATGTTCGGCGCCGGGGTGAAGCCGGCGAGCGCCCGACTGGTCGAAGACGGCAGCAACGACCAGGTCGCGGACGAAGTCGCAGTGACGCCGTTGGCGCAAGCCGTTTAACATCAGCAAGGGTTGACAGCCACAATGTGGTCCGTGGCGATCTATTATATTGTTCTGCTCATCACAGTGGCCGTCGCCATCAGGCGCGGCGGCCCCTTTGAGCGGTGGGCGGCCTATACCGCCCTGATCGCCTCGGTCCTCACCAGCGCGGTGTCGCCCTTTCCGACCTGGACCGATATAGAATTCAATATCTTCGTCATCGACGTGTTCGTTCTGCTCAGCTTCTGGTACATCGCCCTGAAAACGCAGAGTTTCTGGCCCTATTGGATCACCGGCTGGCAATTGATTGCCATCTTTGCCCATATCCAGAAATACATGTTTGCGGAGATACTGGCACGGCCTTATTCGCTGCTGTCCGTCTATATCTCGTATCCGATCCTGCTGCTTATCATCTATGCTGCGGGATCGTCCAACCGGAAAGCCGATGCCGCCGCCTGATGCTTGTGGCCCCGACGGGGTATGGCTGAATGCAGCAGTTTTCGAACCGAGAAGTTGCCGAGCTCAAGTCGCGGATCGACGAGATCCACGAATTGCTGGCCGCGCGTAGCGGAGAGCCGTCGTCCGCTTCCGGAGTTTCGCGGGGCGAGCCGCCGTCCGCGGCGCTGGTCCAGCAATTGTCGCTCAGCATTCACATCCGCCGTATCCGGCGCACCCATTTTGGCGATGCCGAAATGGCCGGGCCGATATGGGATATGATGCTCGATCTGATGATGGCGCAAAGCCGCGGCCGGTCGCTGAGCGCCAGCGATCTCGCGACCGGGGCCGCGGTGCCCTTGTCTTCGGGGCTCAGGATGATCGCCGCGCTCGAGCGTCAGGGCCTTGCCGAGCGCTCGATCGACGAGCGCGATCGCCGACGGACGATCGTTCGCCTGACCGAGCATGGCAACGAGCGAATGGCGAGCTATTTCGAGAAGATCGGCGCGGCGTCGCAGAGCCACCGGACGCTTGCCGCCTAGGGTCGGGAATCCTCGATTGCTCGAATCCGGCCCGCGGGGCCGCGCGATAGAACGTCATTCGGTCATCTGGCGCATCATCTTGTCGATCTTGGCCATCGCCTCGCGCTTGATCTGGCAAATGCGCGCCGCACTGACGTCGAGCGTCAGGCCGATCTCGTGCAGGTTGAGCTCTTCGAAAAAATAAAGCTGAAGCACCATCTGTTCGCGGTCCGACAGGCAGGTGATGCACTGGCGCAGGGCGCCGATCATATCCTCCTGCTCGCAGGCCTCGGCGGCGCCGACCCGTTCGTCGGCGACCAGAAACGCCCCCGTGTCACCAAGCTCGTCGAGCGATGTCGAGCGACCATGCGTTGCGTTGCGCTCCAGCGCAAAATAATCCTCGGCCGACAGTCCCATGGCTTCAGCCATTTCGGCGGTTGTCGGCGCGCGCCGCAATTGCTGTTCCAGCCCGGCGCGAGTCGCCCGAACCCGTTTGGCGGCGTCGATCGCCGACCGGCCGACATCGGCCTCGCGGCGAAGCTGGTCGATCATGGCGCCGCGGATGCGCGTGGTGGCATAGGTCGAAAAGGCAAAGCCGCGTTCCTCGTAGTTCCGGCTCGCCTCGATCAAGGCGATCAACCCCGTCTGGATCAGATCGTCGAGTTCGCTGGTCCGCGCCACCCGCGAGAACACCTGCCAGGCGATCTTGCGAACCAGCGGTGCATATTCCTCGACCAGCGCTTCGACATTTTCGCCATAGCCACGCGCGCGGGCGGCGCGGGGTGCCGATGCGGAAAATTGCTCGGCGGGCTCAATTCTCATGGGGTTGATCCTCCATATGCGCGTCGGGACCGGTCGCGAGGCGCGGCATTTCGGCGCCGATCGTCGCGACGATTTCGGTCTGCTTGTTGGCCGGGATTTCGAGGTACGAGATCACGGCGACGTCGGGGAATGTCGCGCGCACCAGCCGCGACAGCGCCGACCGGCAGAGCGGCGAGGCGACCAGTGCAAAGCTGCGCGTCTGGAGCAGCAGCGGTTCGACTGCCTGGCCGACCTGTTCGATGATCTTCATCGCCATGCCATGCTCGAACGGCCATTCGGCCCCCGGATTGGCGCGCACCGACTGGTTGAGCAGCATTTCGATGTCGGGGCTGAAGGTCACGACGGGCAGCGGCATCCGGCTGGGCACGATGGTCTGGACGATCAGCGCGCCGATGCGCTGGCGCACTGCCTCGACCAGATCGACTTCGTTCAGCTGCTGCGCCGCCAGCGTGACCATCGCCTCGGCGATCTTGCGGAAATCGCGCAGCGGCACGCGCTCGACGAGCAGCGCCTTGCACAGGCCGGCGACCCGCGGCAGCGCATAGCCCTGCGGGCTCAGATTCTGGGCCAGCTGCGGATAATGAATCTTCAGATTGTCGATCAGCGCCTGCGCATCGTCGATGCCGAACAGTTCGGCGGCCGACCCGACGATGCTGTTGTTCAGGTGCGTCGCGACCACGGTCGCCGGATCGACGACGGTATAGCCGGCGGCGATCGCGTCGTGCTGCGTCGCCTTCGGTATCCACAGCGCGTCGAGTCCGAAGGTCGGATCCTTGCACGGGCGTCCGGCCACCTTGGTGACGAGGTCACCCGAATCGAGCGCGAGCATTTCGTTAGGGAACACCTCGTCCTCCCCGACGATCACCCCGGCGACCGAGATGCGATAGACATTGCCGGGCAGCGACAGGTCGTCGCTGACCTTGACCGGCGGCACGACAAAGCCGAGTTCTTTCGACAACTGGCGGCGAATGCCGGTGATCCGCGTCATCAGCGGCGCACCCTTGCGTTCGTCGACCAGGCTGACCAGCGCATAGCCGATTTCCAGCTGGCACGCGCTGGCGTCGCTGACGTCGGCCCATTCGATGTGGTGCGGATCGAGCGCCGGTGCGGCCGGTTCGGGCGTTGCGGCGACCGCGGTTGCCGAACGACGCAGGTGCCAGCCGACGGCAAAGGACAATGCTGACGCAGGCAGGATCAGCATCTGTGGCATCGCCGGCACGAGTCCGAGAATGAACAGGATGCCGCCGACCGCCATCCAGACCGACGGCGCCGAGAACTGGCTGCCGATCTGGCCGCTGAGGTCGAAAGGCGACGCGACGCGGGTTACAATGGCGGCAGCGGCGATCGACAGCAACAGCGCCGGGATCTGCGCGACCAGCGCGTCGCCGATCGCGAGCGTCACATAGGTGCTGCCCGCGGCGGAAAAGCTGAGGCCATGGCTGAACATGCCCAGGATCAGCCCGCCGACAATGTTGACGAACAGGATCAGCAGGCCGGCGATGGCATCGCCCTTCACGAACTTCGAAGCACCGTCCATCGAGCCATAGAAATCGGCTTCGGTCGCCACTTCCTGGCGCCGCGTTTTGGCTTCCTCGGGCGTCAGCAACCCGGCGTTGAGGTCGGCGTCGATCGCCATCTGCTTGCCGGGCAGCGCGTCGAGGGTGAAGCGCGCCGACACTTCGGACACACGGCCTGCACCTTTGGTGATGACGACCATGTTGATGATCATCAGCACGAAGAACACGAACAGCCCGACAACATAGTCGCCGCCGATCAGCACCTGGCCAAAGGCCTCGATCACATGGCCTGCTGCCGCGGTACCCTCGTGGCCGTTGACCAGAACGACGCGTGTCGACGCGACGTTGAGCGCAAGGCGGAACAATGTCGCGAGCAACAAAACCGTGGGGAAAGAAGAGAAATCGAGCGGTTTGGCGGCCGACAACGCGACCATCAGGATCGCGAGACTGATCATGATATTGCCGACAAAGCTGATGTCGAGGATCAGCGGCGTCACCGGGATCACCATCAGCGCGACCAGGATGAGCATCCCGAGCGGCAGGGCCGAGGCGCCGGCAATGCGCCCGAGGTTGCGAAGGTTCAGCGCGGAGGTCATATGGCGCCGCCCGACAGCGAGGCCAGCCGCCGATACGCATCGGCGGCAAAGCCCATCGAAAGTTTTTTCGGCATGGGTTGAATATCCATCATGGGGAGGGGCGGGCGGTTGCCGCCGCCGGCGAGGCCGCTGTCACTGCGGCTGTGCGCCGCCCAGCCCGCCGGCGCGAAGGGTTTCATATTCTCGGTCTTGCCGCCGTTCTCCAGCTTGGCGCGGAAACGGTCGCGGATCTCGCCAAGGCTGCGCATGCTGCCGTCGGGGGCGTAAAAGACCGAGCGGTTGGCGGCGGCGGCTTCGGGCATCATCGGCGCGCCGGGCTGGTCGGGATTGGCGTCGAGCGCGGCCAGGAAACGGGCGGCGCCGCCCGATCCCAGAAAATGTGCGAGATACAGGTCGACGGGTTCGGCGCTGCGGCCGATCCGGCTTTCGAGATAGGCGCGGTTGTCGCCGGTCAGTGCCGCCGCCATCGTCGACGCCGCAAACGGATCATCGCGCAGATCGAATATCTGTTGCCGCAACGCCGGGTCGGCGACAGTCAAGCGTCCCGACGCGTCGCGGCCGATCGCCTCGGCCGCCCAGGCCAGACCATGATTGGCTCCGTGGCGGTCGAGCGTCGCGAGCCACGTCTGTTTGGTGAACTGATACAGGCCGCGCGCCGACGAGGTTGCCGCTTTGGCGGTCGGATTATAGCCGCTCTCGACCCGCGCGACGTCGACCAGATAGTCGAAATCGATGCCCGTGCGCGCCGATGCCATTTGCACCGCGTCCACAACGGGTGCGGCGATGTGGCGGCCTGGCTGGGAATTGCTGACGACGTTCATAATCTGGTTCCGCTGGTTCGGCGAAACCAAAGCAATCATCGTGCCATTTAGGGTTAATGGCAGATATGCAACGATTTATCAGTAGCTTAATGCAGCTCCACGATGATGGGTGCCGCGAATTTCGTGGTTCCTGTCAATCCGCTGACGCGTCCAGTCCTTCAGCACGTTGACGCGGATCGCTGCCGCTTCGAGCTGGCGCAAGGTTTTTCCGATCAGCAACTGGGCACGCTGTTCGCTGCCGGCCGGAATGCCGGTGCCGCGAAACAGGATAACCGCCGTGGCCAGCTCTTCGGTCGCCGCGATGATGGCGCCTGCGTCGTGGCCGTCGAGCGCGTCGACCAGCGTGTCGAGCCGCGATTGCACATCGTCCAGCATCATTCGCCCCCGCCATTGTGATAGTCGATCATGGCGCTGGCAATGATCGCGGGATGCACACCATAGTTGCCGCTGGCGATTGCGGTGCGCAACGCGGCGACGCGGCCGACATCGACGGGCGGCGCTTCGGTGGCGAGCGCCGCCGACAGCCGGACAAGGCGCGCGACCGGCACATGGTCGGCGACCGGCTGCGCCGACGCTGCGGCGCGCGTCTGCGGCGCCCCGGCGTCGCGCGTGACGCTGCGCGGCGGGGCCGCGCGGACGATGCCGCCGACGGGTCCGATCTTGCTGCTGTCACCCGACATAAATGCCTCCATCCGATGCCGTCAGAAAGATGACGGCGCGGTTCACGAAGGTCTTAACGGATGCTTGCCGCGACGATTAAGGCGGTTCGCCGATTTTGGCAAAAGAATGGCCCGGCGATGTCGGAATGCCGAGCATCACCGGGCCAGGGGCAGGGTAGGTTGCTGAGGAGAGGTGCGCGCGTTGCGACGCCGGCCCGTCTCAGTCGATCAGGCGGGCACGACCGGGACCGGTAACGGTGGCGCTGAGCGCCGACTTTGTGTGACTGCCGCGCAGGCCGATGGTCTCGCCGACGCGGCCATCCTGGGTCGCGACGGCTGTGTAGCTGACCGAATAGCTGTCGGTATCGATGGTGACGCGAACATTGTCGCCGCGGCGGATGACGGGCGCCGCAACCGCCGGCCTGGCAAGGCTGGCCGGGACGGCAACCGCGCCGTCTGGGGTGGATAGCGGAACGCGCAAGCGCCAGCCGATCGTGGCACAGCGGACCGCCAGCGCATTGGCGTCGATCGCGGTCACCGACACCTGTTCGGGGCAGCGTGCAAGTTTGATCCGGCGATCAATCGGGGTTGCGGTGCGGCCGAGCGCGCTGGCCACCATCGCGGTCAGCGCGTCGATGGTCTGCCAGTCCTCGCTGGCCTGTTCGGCGCGGGCGGGCGTTGCCGCGGCGGTTGCCAACGCCGCACCGGTGGCAAGGCACAACGCCCGGCGTAGGAAAGTGGTGGCGGACAAGATCGATCTCCTTATGCTCCGACGGACTGTTCCTGCCCGGTGCAGGAAGCGTGCCAGTCGCGCTTTGGGGCGCGTGTCCGTCAGCGGAAAATAGCGCGCGTCGGATTTTTGACGTCGATGCCCGGCAGCGCGGCCGGCAGGCCATCAACCCCATATAAATGCGTGATTTTCCGATTTTGGCACGGTGATTGCTTCATTCCTTGTGTCTTCCGCGCGCCTGCACCGGTTCCGGTCGGTCGGGCAAGCGGCGAAGGAAGGATAGTGATGATGGCATCCGAGAAACTCTTTGGCCTGCATGCGACAGCGCTCCAGCTGCGCAGTCAGCGCATGATGATGCTCGCGTCGAACATCGCCAATGCAGCTACGCCGGGTTACAAGGCGCGCGACCTGGATTTTGCCAAGGCGCTCGATCTTGCCAAGCGGGGCGCCGCGACCGAGGGCGCGATTGCCTATCGCGTGCCGGTGCAGGCGTCGCTCGACGGCAATACCGTCGAAATGGCGACCGAACAGACGGCGTTTGCCGAAAACGCCCTCGCTTACCGGTCCAGCCTCGCCTTCCTCAACGGCCGCGTCAACACTTTGACGCGCGCGATCAAGGGCGAATGACGATGAACGGCAACTTCTCCGTCTTCGACATCAGCGGTCGCGCGATGTCGGCGCAGCTCGTCCGGCTCAACACCACCGCTTCGAACCTGGCCAACGCCGGGACGATCGCGGGCAGCGAGGCCGAGGCCTTCCGCTCGCTCAAGCCCGTCTTTCGTACCGTCATGGACGCCCACGGGCGCGCGACGGTGCAGGTCGACCAGGTGACGACCTCGAAAATGGCGCCGTCGAAACGGCACGATCCGTCGAACCCGCTCGCCGACCAGGACGGCAACGTCTGGCAGGCCGCGGTCGATAGCGCGGCCGAGATGGTCGAGATGGTCGAAACGGCGCGCCAGTATCAAAGCAACGTCCAGGTCCTCGAAACCGCCAAGGGTCTGATCAACGAAACGCTGCGGTTGGGACAATAAGATGAGCATCAATGGAATCAGCAACAAGGACCCCGTGTTCCATCCCCCTGGCACCAGCCAGCAGATGGGCCAGCGCGATTTCCTGCGGCTGATGACGGCGCAGCTGTCGCAGCAGGATCCGTTCAATCCCGTCGATAACCAGCAGATGGTGGCCCAGATGGCCCAATTCTCCAGCCTTGCCGGGATCAACGAGACCAATGTGACGCTGCAGAAAATTTCCGAACAACTGTCGGCACAGACGCAGCTGCTCAAAGACATCAAGGCCGCCACCCCGGCGCCGACTCCCGCCGCCTAAGGAAGGAACAACCCATGTCATTCTATATCTCGCTTTCGGGCCTCAAGGGCGCCCAGACCGACATGTCGGTCATCTCGAACAACATCGCCAACGCCGGATCGGTCGGCTTCAAGCGCAGCAAGGCGCAGTTCGGCGACATTTTCGCCTCGTCCCCGACCCAGTCGACCAAGATGATCGCGGGTCAGGGCCAGCGGCTGAACGGCATCACGCAGCAATTCACGCAGGGGTCGTATGAATCGAGCGAAAAGACGCTCGACATGGCGATCGTCGGCGAGGGCATGTTTGTCGTGAAGGGCGCGCCGCCGCGCGAACAGGTCACCTATACGCGCAACGGTGCTTTCACGGCGACGCCGGACCGCAACGTCATCGATACGACGGGGCAGAAACTTCAACTGTTGCCGGTCGATGCTGCCGGCAATGTGACCGACAACTCGCTTGCCGGAATGTTCGATTTCGTGCTGCCCGAAGGCGCGCCGGGCGATCCCACCGCGCAGCTGGTCAATGTGTCGATCGGCCTCGACGGGCTGGTCACCGCGACCTTTGCCAATGGCGAAGCCCAGACGCTGGGCAAGATTGCCATGGCGACCTTCCCGGCAATGGAGGGGCTGCGCCCTGTCGGCGACGCGCATTGGCAGTCGTCGGGCGAAAGCGGCCCGCCGACCATCGACGCCGCAACCAACGGCCCGATGGGCGCAATCCGCTCGGGCGCGCTCGAACGCTCGAACGTCGACATCACCGAAGAACTGGTGATGCTGATCGGCGCGCAGCGCAACTTCCAGGCGAACGCCAAGGCGATCGAGGGCGCGTCGCAGCTGACCCAGACCATCATCAACATGCGTTGATCCTGCGCGATTGACCGCCTGCCCGGAGCTCTGCCATGGACCGCCTCATCTATACCAGCCTTACCGCGATGCGGGGCAGTCAGGCCCGGCAGACGGCGATCGCCAACAATCTGGCGAACGCGCAGACGCCCGGGTTTCGGGCCGACATGGCCGAGGCGCAGGCGCTGTGGCTGAACGGCAGCGGCGCCAATGCGCGCGCCATGTCGTCCGAGGAAGTACTCGGCGCCGACATGCGCGCCGGCACCATCACCGCAACCGGCCGCGATCTCGACATTGCCGTCCAGGGCGATGCGCTGCTGGTGGTGCAGGCCAAGGACGGCACCGAGGCCTATACACGCCGCGGCGACCTGCAACTGTCGCCCAGCGGGCTGCTCACCACCGGCGACGGTCACCCGGTCCAGGGCGGCCAGGGTCCGGTCACCATCCCCCCCGCCGACGCGGTTACGATCGACGTCGAGGGCCGGGTATGGATCGTTCCTGCGGGCGGCGATGCCGAAAATCCGCAGGAGGTTGACCGGCTGCGGCTGGCGACCCCGGCGGGATCCGACATCGTCAAGGGGCTCGACGGCCTGTTCCGCGTCAAGGGCGACGGCATCCTGCCCGACGACCCCGAGGCGCGGCTCGTGACCCGCTCGATCGAAGGATCGAATGTCGCCGCCACCACGGCGCTGGTCGAAATGATCGAAGCGAGCCGCAGCTGGGACAATCAGCTGAAACTGATCAGCGATGCGCGCGAGATGGACAGCGCCACCGCCAGCCTGATGCAGCTTCCCCGTTAAGGAGACAATGACATGAGTTTCGGTGCCTTGCACGTCGCGCGAACCGGTCTGGATGCCCAGAGCTTCCGGATGCAGGTGATCGCCAACAACCTCGCCAACGTGAACACCACAGGGTTCAAGCGCGACCGCGCCAGCTTTGAAACGCTGAGCTATCAGATGATGACCGCGCCGGGTGCGCCGTCATCGGCGGAAAACCGCTATGCGACCGGGCTCAACCTCGGCACCGGCGTGTCGCTGGGCGGCACGTCGCGCATCGATACGCAGGGGACGTTCGCCACCACCGGCAACGCGCTCGACATCGCGATCGACGGCGCCGGCTATTTTCAGGTCGAAATGCCCGACGGGCGGACTGGCTATACCCGCGCGGGGAATTTCGGCCGCGCGTCTGACGGTACGATCGTGACCTCTGACGGCAAGCCGCTGACCCCCGCCATCCAGATTCCTGAAGATGCCACCAACGTGTCGATCGGCGCCGACGGCACCGTATCGGCCACGGGGGCCGATGGAACGCTGACCGAACTCGGCCGGATCGAAATTGCGCGTTTCGCCAACCCGGCGGGGCTGCAGGCGATCGGCGACAATCTGCTCGTCGAAACCCAGGCATCGGGCGCCCCGCAGGTCGGCGGCGCCGGCGAAGAGGGCCGCGGATCGCTCCGCGGCGGGATGCTTGAGGGATCGAACGTCAATGTCGTCGAGGAACTGGTCGACATGATCGAGACGCAGCGCGCCTATGAGGTCAATTCGAAGATGATCCAGGCCACCGACGAGATGATGAAAAATGCCGCGCAAACGCTCTGAACTTTTGCTTGGCGCGGTCATCGCCCTTGCGCTCGTGCCGTGTGGCGCGGCGGCAAAGGACAAAATGCCACCCGACGCCTTCGCCGCGACCGCGCCGGTTCCCCCGCCGCCGTTGCCGGCCAACGGCGCGATTTTTCAGGGCAGCTACGCGCCGTTGACCTCGGGCGGGCGCGCGAGCCAGGTCGGCGATCTCATCACAATCCAGCTGGTCGAGCGCACCGCCGCAACCAAAAGCAATGCCGCGGGGACGCAGCGCGACGGCAATGTCGGGCTGACCCCGCCATCGACCGGGCCGCTGTCGCTGTTCAACCCCAGCGATATCGCGATGGGCGGCGGGCAGAAATTCAAGGGCAAGGGCGACGCGTCGCAGTCGAACGCGCTGTCGGGCGAGGTCAGCGTGACGATCGCCGAAATCTATCCCAACGGGACGATGCTGGTGCGCGGCGAAAAGCTGCTCACGCTCAACCGCGGCGATGAACGGGTGCAGATCGCCGGCATCGTCCGCGCGATGGATATCAGCCCCGACAATCGCGTCCTGTCGACCCGCGTTGCCAACGCCACCATCCGCTACGTCGGCAAGGGCGAGATCGCCCGCGCCAGCCAGCAAGGTTGGCTCCAGCGCTTCTTCTCGATCATCAGCCCGTTCTGAAAAGGAATATGTCCGTGACCCAGCGTCCCATCCTGTTCACCCTGTTCGCGCTGCTGATCGCCAGCCTTGCCTTCGCGGCACCGGCGCAGGCGCAGCGGATCAAGGACATGGGCCAGTTTCAGGGGCTGCGCGCCAACCAGCTCACCGGTTATGGCATCGTCGTCGGGCTGGCGGGAACGGGCGACGACAGCCTCGATTACTCGACCTTGGGGATGAAGGGCGCGATCTCGCGTTTCGGCCTCACCCTGCCGCCGGGGGTCAATCCGGCGCTGAAGAACGCCGCGGCGGTGATGATCACCGCCGAACTGCCGCCCTTTGCCAAACCCGGCCAGCGCCTTGACGTCACGGTGTCGGCGATCGGCAAGGCCAAGAGCCTGCGCGGCGGGACATTGGTGCTCGCGCCGCTTTATGGTGCCGACGGCCAGATTTACGCGATGGTCCAGGGCAATCTGGTCATCGGCGGGCTGGGGGTGAACGCCGCCGACGGATCAAAGCTGACCGTCAACGTCCCGTCGAGCGGGCGTATCGCCGGCGGCGCCACGGTCGAGCGCGCGGTCGATACCGGCTTTGCCACCGGCGACTGGCTGACCTTCAACCTGCACCAGTTCGATGCGACCAATGCCAAGCGCGTCGCCGACGCGATCAACGCGGCGATCCCGAACAGCGCATCGATGATCGACGGCGCCAGCATCGCGATTCGCGCCAGCGGCAACGGCGACGACCGCATGCGGTTGATGTCGCAGATCGAAAATCTGAATATCCAGCGTTCCGAACCCTCGGCGAAAGTCATCGTCAATGCCCGCACCGGCACGGTGGTGATCAACGGCGCGGTGCGCGTCGGCACCGCCGCGGTCAGCCACGGCAAGCTCACCGTGTCGGTGAAGGAATCGCCGACCGTGGTCCAGCCCGCGCCGTTCAGCCGCGGGGAGACCGCGATCGAACCGTCGAGCGACATCGAGGTCGCCGAGGATGTTCGTCCCGCCTTCCTGATGAAACCCAATGCCTCGCTTTCCGAACTGGTCGACGCGATCAACCGTCTGGGCGTGTCGCCCGGCGATCTGGTCGCGATCCTCGAGGCGCTGAGCCAGGCCGGCGCTCTCACAGCAGAACTGGTGATCATATGACGATGCCCATCTCTTCCACGCCCGCTACGCGCCCGGTCGTCCCCGCTTCGGCCAGTCCCAACCTGACCGGCGGAGGCGGCGACGGCGGACTGCGCAAGGCCGCCGAACAGTTCGAAGCGGTCATCCTGCGCCAGCTGATGGCGACGATGCGCCAGGCCAAATTGGGTGACGATGTGTTCGGATCGAGCGCGACGGACAATTTCCGCGAAATGGCCGACGCGCGCACCGCCGAATCGCTCGCCGCGATGCGCCAGTTCGGCATTGCCGACCTGATCGAAAGCCAGCTTCGTGGTCGCTTGGGCGGCGCGGCGGGAGGTGTCCAGTGAGCGATCTTCTCGGCATCGGTTACAGCGGGCTCAAAGCTTATTCGCGGGCGCTATCGACGGTCGGCGACAACATCGCCAACGCCCAGACGCCGGGCTATGCGCGGCGGCGGCTGGAGATGATGGAGCCGGTCAGCGGCAGCGATTCGGTCTTTTATCGCGGCAACGTCAATCCCGCGGGGGTCGAGATTCGCGGCGTCAGCCGCTCGGTCGATGCCTGGTTGATCGCGGATTCGCGTCTGTCGTCTGGCGATTCGGAACGTGCCGCGACCAAACTTGGCTGGCTCGGCAAGGTCGAAGGCGCGCTCAGCGACGAGAGCAATGGCATCAAGACCGGACTGACCCGGCTGTTCACCACTGCCGACCAGCTGACCGCCGACCCGGGCAACCGGACCCTGCGCAGCCAGTTCCTGCAGGCGGTCGACGAGGTCGCGTCGGGCTTTCGCACCGCCGCCGGCCAGCTCGACCGGATGAGCGAAGGCATCGGCGGCGCGGCGACCAGCACCGTCGACCAGTTCAATGCCAATCTGCAGGCGCTCGAACAGATCAACATCGGGCTGCGCAAGGCACGGCCGGGTTCGACGAACGAAGCCAGCCTCCTCGACGAACGCGACCGGTTGCTCGACAAATTGTCGTCGCAGGCCGGGGTCAGCGCCACCTTTGAAAACAACGGGTCGGTGACCTTGCGGGCGTCCGGTTCGGGCGACCTGCTCGTCGGCGGCGGCGTGGTCAACCCGATCGCGGTGACTGCGGCAGCCGACGGCCGGCTGTCGTACAGCATCGGCGGATCGCCGCTGACGATCACCACCGGTTCGTTGGCCGGGCTGTCCGAAGCCGCCAATCATGTCGCCGACCAGCGCAGCGAACTCGACGCGCTGGCGGTATCCTTTGCGGCGCAGTTGAACGCGGCGCACCAGGCCGGCACCGACGCCAACGGTAACCCGGGCGCGCCGTTGTTCACCGGCACCAGCGCGGCGACCCTGACCGCGGCGGCGCTGACCCCCGAACAGGTGGCGGCGGCGGATGCCTCGGGCAGCAACGGCAATATGCTGGCGCTCGGCGCGATGCGCGGGGCGGCCGATCCCGAAGCGCGCTGGTCGGGGCATCTCGCCGGTCAGGCCCAGGCGACGGCGTCGGCACGCGCGCAGGCGGCGGCGGCGGAAACACGCGCCGATGGCGCCGCGGCCGCGCGCGACG
Organism: Sphingopyxis solisilvae; assembly: GCF_015475875.1. GTDB lineage: Bacteria > Pseudomonadota > Alphaproteobacteria > Sphingomonadales > Sphingomonadaceae > Sphingopyxis > Sphingopyxis solisilvae. Next base: position 161,540 of record NZ_JADKYM010000002.1, read on the forward strand.
GGGTCAGCGAGGTCGATCTCGATCGCGAGGCCGCCGACCTGCTCCGTTTCCAGCAGGCCTATCAGGCCGCGGCGCGCACGATTCAGGTCGCGCGCGAAACGATGCAGACGCTGTTGAATTCGATCTAGGAAGGCGACGCAGATGATTAACGCCGTGGGCAACCGGATGACGCGCGAAATTGCGCGCCAGCAAAAACTCGCCGACCAGCTCGAGCGCACGCTGACCCAGATTTCCAGCGGCAAGCGGTTACAGCGCATGTCGGACGATCCGGTCGCGGCGCGGCGCATCGCAACGATCGGCACCACACAGGCCAGCATGGTCGCCTGGAACAGCAATATCACCACGGCCAACGCGCTCGTCGCGCAGGCCGATGGCGTCATGAAGTCGGTCAACAATCTGATGGCGCGCGCGCGCGAGCTCACGCTGGCGGCCGCGAACGATTCGGCCAATCCGGCCGACCGCGCGGCGATCACGAGCGAACTGGGGGCGATTGCGGATGAAATCGACAGCCTGTCGGCATCGCGCGACGCCAATGGCGATCCCTTGTTCGCCAGCGGAAACGCCAGGATCATGCGGTTCGACTCCGACATCAGTTTTGCGCCGGTCCCGGCTGCAGCCGATGTGTTTGTCCTTGGCGGCAACAGCATTTCGGTTGGCGTTCGCGATGCCGCCGCCGCCGTGGCCGCAGGGGACAAGCCCGCGATGGGTGCGGCGCTGACCGGCTTGTCGACCGCGATCGGGCATCTTGCCGACCGGCATGCCGAAATCGGTCTTTCCGGCGGGCGCCTCGAACGCATCGGCGAAACGCTGGCGGCGCGCGACATTACCCTGAAGGACGAACGGTCGTCGGTCGAGGACACCGATCTGACCGTCGCGATCGCGCAGCTCAATGCCCAGGATCTGACGCTTGGCGCCGCCCAGGCGGCCTTTGCCAAGATCAACCGGCAGACATTGTTCGATCTTTTGCGCTGATCGGCTCAATCCGGCGGCGCTGCTGCCGTTAATCATCAAAGACGTCATGGAATTTGGGGCTTCTGGCCCGAATGGAGTTGCCCCCGCATGTTTCCCGCTATCGGCATTGTCGTACTGATCCTGCTGGTGTTCGGGGGTTTTGCGCTGGCCGGCGGTAACCTCGGCCCCGTCATGCACGCCTTGCCGCACGAGATGCTGATTATCGGCGGCGCGGCCATGGGCTCGCTCATCATCGGCAATTCAGGTGCCGATCTGAAGGCGCTCGCCGGCGGGCTCGCCAAAGTATTCAAGGGGCCGCAATATAAAAAGCAGGACTATCTCGACTGCATCCTGCTGGTCTCGACCCTGATGAAGATGATGCGGACCGAAGGCCCGGTGGCGGTCGAACCGCATATCGAGGATCCGAAAAACTCGGCGCTGTTCCAGCAATATCCCAAACTGCTGAAGGACGACACGCTGGTCCACCTGATCTGCGACACGCTGCGTCTGGTCGTCGTGTCGTCGGGGACGCTCGACCCGCATGCGGTCGAGGACGTCATGGACAGCGCGCTCAAGAACCATCACCATCATGCGATCAAGCCCGCCGACGGCTTGCAGAATCTGGCCGACGCGCTGCCGGCGCTCGGCATCGTCGCGGCGGTGCTCGGGGTCGTGAAGACGATGGGGTCGATCGACAAGCCACCCGAGGTGCTGGGCGGTATGATCGGCTCGGCGCTGGTCGGCACGTTCCTGGGTGTGTTGCTGGCTTACGGCTTTGTCGGCCCGTTCGCGACGCGCGCGCGGACGGTGATCGAAAGCGACGGCGCGATCTATCATACGGTGAAACAGCTGATCATCGCTTCGCTGCACGGCCATCCGCAGCCGCTGGTGATCGAGGCGGCGCGGTCGGGGGTCGAACATTCGAACCAGCCGAGCTTTGCCGAAGTGTTTGACGGGATGAGAGGCCGCTGATGGCTGCGCGTCCCAATACCCCGCCGCGCCCGATCATCGTCAAAAAGGTGATCGCCGAAGCGCATGGCGGCCATCACGGCGGCGCATGGAAGGTCGCTTATGCCGACTTCGTCACCGCGATGATGGCCTTTTTTCTGCTGATGTGGCTGCTCGGTGCGACGACCGAAAAACAGCGCAAGGCACTCGCCGACTATTTTGCCCCGACCATCGTCCAGTCGAAACAGGATACCGCCGGATCGAACGGCTTTTTTGGCGGCGATTCGCTCGTTGCCGTCGACAAATATCCGCACGGCCCTGGACAGACCGGGACCAAAACCATGACCATCCCCCGCGATGCCGTCGGCGGCCCCAAGGAAGCGTCGGGCCGCGAACGCGAACGGCTGAGGTTCCAGCAAATCGCCCGGGCGTTGACCGAGCGCGTTCAGGCGAAGGGCGAACTGAAACGGCTCGCCCGCAATCTGCGCTTTACCGAAACCGTGGAGGGACTCCGTATCGATGTTGTCGACGATGCCGATTTTTCGATGTTCGCCATCGGAACCAGCCAGCTGACGCCCGCCGGCGCGCGACTGTTCGGCGAGATTGCGGGACCGGTTGCCGAAATGCCGAACCAGATCATGATCCGCGGCCATACCGATGCGGCGCCCTGGTCGGCTGCGTCGGGGACCAACAACTGGCGGCTGTCGGTCGACCGGGCAGAGGTCACGCGCCACTTTCTCGAGTATCGCGGCATCGACAAGACGCGCTTCCAGCGCATCGAGGGGGTCGCCGATCGCGAACCCTATATCCCCTCCGACGGATTCGATCCGCGCAACCGCCGCATCTCGATCACCCTCGGCTGGCGCACAGCGGTCGGCAATTAGTGCCAGTTTGGCGGTATATCCGATCGTTAATGACGCGAATGCGTAGACAAAACATCCATTTTGGCAATAACCATTTGTTTTGAATGGGTTAGGTGCCTTTGGATAATCTTTTGTTTACTACTTTCGTCAATTTCTGGGTCCATCGAAAAGGCGCCGAATTGGGGGGCGCGGTGGAGACCAGAATGACCGTGGGGCACAAAAATAATCCGGCGCTCGAGACGCTCATCATCGGGAGCAGCGCGGCCGCGACGCAGCTGCGCGACATGATCCGCCGGGTCGCCCGGTCGAACGCCTCGGTCATGCTCTGCGGTCCGTCCGGATCGGGCAAGGAACTTGTTGCCCGCGCCATCCACGACGAAGGCGCCCGCGCCGCAAAGGCCTTTTCCGCGATCAATTGCGGCGCCATTCCCGGCGACCTGATCGAATCCGAATTGTTCGGCCATGAAAAGGGCAGCTTCACCGGCGCCCACGCCCGCCGCATCGGCCATTTCGAGGCGAGCGACGGCGGCACATTGTTCCTCGACGAAATCGGCGACATGCGTTTCGACATGCAGGTCAAGCTGCTTCGCGTGCTGGAAGAACGGACGATCGTCCGCGTCGGCAGCAGCGAGGTGAAGGCCGTCGATGTCCGCGTCATTTCGGCGACCCACCAGGATCTCGGCGCCGCGATCGCCGATGGCAAGTTCCGCGAAGACCTGTTCTTCCGGCTCGGCGTGGTTGTGTTGCAGGTCCCCAGCCTCGCCAGCCGCGTCGAGGACATTCCCGCGCTCATCCGCCATTTTCAGCGCAAGATGCCGGGCGAGGCGAAGTGCCGGTTTGACGATGCCGCGATGGCGCTGCTGATGCAGCACGGCTGGCCGGGCAACGTCCGCGAACTGCGCAACTTCGTCGAGCGAGCCAGCGTGCTGCACGGCGGCGAAACGCTCGGCGCCAGCGATGTCGCCATCCTTTTGAACCCCACCGCAGCGCTTGCACCGCGGCCGGCTGTCCCCAGCAGCCCGGCCGCGGTGCAGGCCAGCGCGGACGAATCCGCCGCGGCCCATGCGGCACCGCATGCCAAGACGCCGGCGCCCGGCCGCCCGATCGACCTGAAGCGCGAGATCGAAACGATCGAGCTCGAACAGATCCACGTCGCGCTCGACCTGGCCGACGGCATCATTTCCGAAGCGGCGCGGCTGCTGACGTTGAAACGCACCACGCTCATCGAAAAGATGCGCAAATACGGGGTGCAGCAGCAGGCGGCCTGACCATATCGCACAAGTTTTCAGCAAGTGCTGAAAATAGGGGGCTCTGGTCCGCCCCCGATCACCCGGCCGCCCGTCCCCACCTAGGGCGGCCGGGTACCCAATTTTCCGAAATCAGGACGAGTGGACGCCGCACTCAGCGCAGCTGGCGCCAGGCCGCGCTGACCGTCAGCAAGCCTTCGAGCAGATCGGCGAGCGCCGCATCGTCGTTTTGCAAGACGGCGTCGTCGAGTTTGCGGCGCATGCTGCGATAGACGCGCGACAGCGCCGCCGCGACGTCGCCCCCCGCATCATGATCGAGCCCCGCATCGAGGCCGATCAGGATTGCGCGGGCGCGGTGTGCGGGCTCGGTCGCCGAAATGCGCTGTCCTTGGCGAACCATCGACCCCAGCACGCCCAGCGCGATTTCCAGCTCGTCGTACAGCATCGTCACCAGCTCGACCGGGTCGGCGGCGGCGGCGCGGCTTTCGTGCTGCAAACGGCGATATTGCCCGGTCGCCCGGACGGTCGAGGCGGTGGCGGTCACGGTCGAAGTCCCTAGTCGTTACGCGAGTTGGTCCACATCTTGATCTGCTGCTCAAGATAGGTCTGGGTGGCCTTGAACGCGGCCAGTTTGGCGTCGAGCGAGCCATATTGTTTCTCGAGCCGGGCACGATAGGCGCTCTCGCGCATCTCGACCGTTTCGAGTTGCCCAAGCAGATTGTCTTTCCGCGCCGCGAGCGATTTGCTGACGCGGTCGATGACGCCGTTGTTGCCGACCGCCCTGTCGCGGATCGCGTCGAGGGCAAAGGCGATACCGGGGTCGGTCGCCTCGGTGCGACCGCCGTCGCGGCGGGGATTGAACAATGCCTCGACCGCGCCGGCATCGGTTTCCAGTGCCTTGGCAAGCTTGGCCTCGTCGACCGCGAGCAAACCGTCCTTGGTTGTCGACACGCCGATGTCGCTGAGCTTGTTGATCGTGGGGTGGCTGGTAACGACCTGTCCGACCAGCGTCGCCAATTCGCGCTCCAGTTCGCGGAGCGAGGCGGTGGGCCCGGCCATGCCCGAAGCCGCAAGCACACTCTTCTTGAGCTGGTTGTACACGGCGACGAAATCGCCGACCGTCTGCTTGATCATGTCGAGCGGACGGTTCGCGCCAATATCGACGGGCTGGCCCGGCGCAGCCTTTTTCAGGGTCAGCGACATGCCCGGAACCACGTCGTCGACGATGTTCGACGCGCGGCTGAACGCGATCCCGTCGATCGTGAACTCGGCGTTGGCGGCGCTTTGTCCCTGTGTCATCCCGCCGCCGGTGGCGAAGGCCGCGAGTGCCGGATCGGCATCAGGGTCGGCGGTGAGTGTGAAGGCGTTCGCCGCGCCGGTCGGACCCTTCAGGATCAGCCGGTGGCCGCCTTCGTCGGCGATGATCGAGGCGGTGACCCCGGCGCCGCTGGCGTTGATGCTGTTGGCCAGGCCGTCGAGGCTGTTGTTGCCTGCGCCGACGGTAATCGTTGTCGCCACGCCGCCCACGGTCAGGGTCATCGTCCCCGTGCCGATCGCGTCGGTGCGGCTGGCCACAACCGCCGAATAATTTGTTTGTGCGCGCGCGAGCTGGTTCACCACCACCGTTGCGGCAAAGCTGTCAGCGGACAGCCCGGCACGACTGGTGGCGCCAAGGATGCTCTGGTCGGACACCGTCGGCGTGCTGCGCAGGGTGCCGTCGCTGACCATCTGGCTCAATGAGTCGGCAAAGCCGTCGAGATTCGACCGCGCTTGCGCCAGCGCGCTGATCCGCGCCTGGTTCTGTTGATTCAGCGACGCGATGCGCGCGACCTTGGGATCGCGCGATGCGGCCGAGAGATCCTCGACCAGCTTTTTCATATCGATGCCCGAGCCAAAGCCCAGGCTGGCGGCGATTGAACTGACCATGGCGCAATATCCTTCGCGACTCTTAACGGATGCGCGCGGACGATTTTAAGCCCGACGGCGGCCCTCGGCGTCGAAATGGTGTGACGGCGGAACATCGACCACGGGTGGCGCGGTTCCTTCCGCGACCATGCGCTCAAGCTGGAAAACGAAGGCCAGCACCGTGGCAACGGCGACGAACAATTCCTCCGGGATCACACGTCCCGCGCGTGCGGTGAAATAGATCGCGCGGGTCAGCTGCGGATATTCGAGCAGCGGGACATTGGCGCCGCGGGCCAGTTCGCGGATCGACAGCGCGACGTCGCCGCGCCCGCGCGCGACCACCACCGGCGCCGCATCGACCCCCGGACGGTAGCGCAAGGCCACCGAAAAATGTGTCGGATTGGTCAGCACCACGGTGGCTTCGGAAACCGCCTTGCGCGCCGAACCGCTCAAGATCTCATGCGCGCGCTGGCGCTGCGCCTGTTTGAGTTCGGGGGCGCCGTCGGTCTGGCGCATTTCGTCCTTGATCTCTTGCTTGCTCATCATCAGCCGCTTGTTGCGCTGGAACCATTGGACGGGCACGTCGATCAGCGCGATCACGACCAGCCCCCCCGCCAGCATCAGCATCGCGTGGCCAATCGCCTGTCCGGCGAGGCCGACCGCGGCCAGCAGGTCGGCCTGTGCCATCGTCATGATCGCGGGCAGGCTGCGCGCCACCAGCCAGTAACCGATGGTGCCAAGCAGGAGCACTTTGGCGAGTGCCTTGCCGAGTTCGGTCGCGCCCTGCATCCCGAACATCCGCTTCAGCCCCGCCATCGGGTTCATGCGGCTGCCCTTGAACGCGAGCGCCTTGCCGCGCCAGCCGAACGAGCCAAGCAGGGCGGGACCGGTGATCGCGGCGCCCAGCGCCAGCGCGAACAGGCTGACGAGCGGCAGCAGGATTTCGGCGCCGTTGCGCATCAGCGCCTCGGCAGGCGCGAAGTCGGCGACGTCGGCCGCGGTCAGCGTCAATCCGCGGCGGACAAGGTCGCCCGCCGATTGCACAAACCAGCCCCCCGCTGCGACGATCCAGCCTGCGGCGGCCAGCATCATCAGCGCCGTTGCCAGCTCGCGCGACATCAACACATCGCCTTCGCGCGTCGAATCGGCCAGCTTCTTGGCCGTCGGCTGTTCGGTTTTCTGGTCCTTCTCGGGCTGGCTGGCCATCGATCAGGGTCTCGCGAACATTCGCGCGGCGTCGAGTGCGTCGGACAGGACGCGGACGATGGCCTCGGCCATGGCCGGGGTCGCGACCCCGAGCAGGACCAGACCGGCGAGCAGCGTTGCCGGGATGCCGACCGCGAACAGGTTCAGCGCCGGTGCGGAGCGGCCGATCACGCCCATGATGATCTGGACCAGGATCAGGATGAAGCCGACCGGCATCGCAATGGTCAAGGCCGCGGCGAACATCAGGCTGCCGAAACGCAGCACGCCGCCGATCGCGTCGAACGAAGGGAAAGCATTGCCGGGGGGCAGCGCCACATAGCTGTCGACGATGATTCCGATCAGCACCAGATGGCCGTCGGCAGCAAGGAATAGCGCCGTGGCCAGCATCGACAGAAACTGGCCGATCGCCGAGCTCGATGCGCCGCCCAGCGGATCGACCATCGATGCAAAGCCCAGCCCCATGGCGTTGCTGATCGCTTCGCCGGCGAGCAGCGCCGCTGCCAGCCCCATCTGGAGCACAAAGCCGATACCGAGCCCGATCACGACCTCGCCCATGACGAACAAAAGCCCCGGAACCGATACGATGCCTTCGGCGGGCAACGCCATTCCCGACGCCGCCACCGACGGGACGCCGACTGCGAGCGCGATCACCAACCGCAGCTGCATCGGGATATTTGCAGCGCCGAACACCGGCGCGGCGATGAACGCGGCGCCGGGGCGAACCATGCCCAGCATCCACAGCTGGAGCATCGCCTCGATATTCGGGATGTCGGCGGGGTCCACGGCGAATTTAGCGGACGAGGTTCGGGATCTGCGCGAAGATGTCGCGGGTGAAATCGGTGAGCAGCACCAGGATGCTGCCGCCGAAAATCGCGAGGCAGATGGCCGCGACGATCAGTTTCGGGACAAAGGTCAGCGTCTGTTCGTTGATCGACGTCGCCGCCTGGACCATGCCGAGCAGGACGCCGATGACAAGCACCGGCAACAGCAACGGCGCCGCTGCAAGGGCAAGTATCCACAGCGACTGCTGCGCCATGCCGATAAAATAGTCGGTTTCCATCCTGCGCTGCCCCTAGGTGCCGAACGAAGCGGCGAGCGAGCCCATCGTCAGCGCCCAGCCGTCGACAAGCACGAACAGCAGCAGCTTGAACGGCATCGAGATGATCGTCGGCGACAACATCATCATGCCGAGCGACATCAGCGCCGAGGCGACGATCAGGTCGATGACGAGGAAGGGCAGGAAGATCAGGAAGCCGATCTGGAATGCGGTCTTGAGTTCGCTGGTGACAAAGGCGGGCAGCAGGATCGAAAAGGGCACATCCTTCGGACTGGCATAGTTTGGTGCCTTCGCGATCTTGGCGAACATCATCAGGTCGCTCTTGCGCGTCTGCGACATCATGAAGCCATGCAGCGCGGTGCCCGAACGCGACACCGCTTCGCCGATGTCGATCTGTTCCTGGCCATAGGGCTCGATCGCGACGCGGTTCACTTCGCTGATCACCGGCTGCATCACGAACAGCGACAGAAACAGGCTCAATCCGACGAGCACCTGGTTTGGCGGGGTCTGTTGCAGGCCGAGCGCATGGCGCAGGATCGACAGCACGATGATGATGCGGGTGAAGCTGGTCATCATCAGCAGCAGCGACGGCAGCACCGTCAGCAGGCTCATCAGCACCAAGATTTGCAGCGACAGGCTGAGCGGACGGCCGTCGCCGCCGATGTCGTTCACCGCGCGGCTGAGCCCGTCGGCGGTCTGGGCAAAAGCGGCGGGGGAGGCGATCAGCAGCGCGAGGCCGCCGATCAGCGCCGCGGCGCGCAGCCCGGTCTTGCGATCAATCTGCATGGAAGTCGCCCTGGCTGTCGTCGGCAATCCGGGTGATGCCGTTGCGTGAAACGGCAACCAGAATCCGCTGTCCGGCGAATTCGACCACCGCCAGCTTCGACCCCGGACCGAGCGGCAGCACATCGACCATTTCGACGGCGCGCGCCTTCGCCGCGCCGCCGACGAGCGGCACGCCCATCTGGACGCGCTTCCACAGCCACAGGCTGCCCCATGCCATGCCGCCGACGAGCGGCAGCAGGAGAGCCAAGCGGAGGATATATTCCAGCATCAGGCTCTCCGCTCGAAACCTTCGAGGCCGCGCGCGGGCGCGACGACTTCGGCAACCTGGATGCCGTAACGGCCATCGACGCTGACAATCTCGCCCTTCGCGATCAATGTGCCGTTCGCGTAGATGTCGAGCAGGTCGGTCGCGGCGCGGTCGAGTTCGATCACGCTGCCCTCGTCGATCGCGAGCAACTCCGCGAGCGTCATCGAGGTCGACCCGACCTCGACCGACACGCGCAACGAGACTCCGGCGAGCAGGTCGAAATTGGGCGCCGCGGCGATATTCTTGTTGTCGCGGCGTTCGGCGCGCGGCGCCGTCGGTGCGTCACTCAGGTCAGTCATGGTTCGGTCCTTTTTCGATATGTTCGATCATGATGGCGGCGTTGCCATTGGCTTCGCCGATGCTGCCCAGCGCAAAGCTGCGTCCGGCAACGGTGACGGGTACGTGGCGCGGCATGCCGATGGGGATGATGTCGCCGACCTCGAGCGCCAGCAGTTTGACGAGGCTGATTTCGGGGCGTGCCAGCACCGAGCGCACGGGCAGGCGAACCTCGCGCAGCGTCTTGTGCAACGCGCTTGCCCAGGCCGGGTCGGCGGCGCCCGGAATTTCGGTCGCCGGTTCGGCGCCCGCGATGCCGCGCAGCGCGGCGAGCGGATAGGCGCAGCTGATGGTTCGGCCCTCGAACGGGGCACCGCGCAGCACAAAGCGCTGGACGAACAATTCGTCGTCGGCGCGCACCGCGGCCAGCTTGGCGGCGTCGCACGTCACGCAATCGAGTTCGGGTTCGAGGCCGAGCTTGCCGCGCCAGGCGGCGGCGAGCTGAAGCCCCATGTCGCGACCGAGCCGCGCCGCGAACCGGTCTTCGGCGTCGGTCAGTTCCTCGCGCTCGCCCGCCGGGGCGCCTTTGCCGCCATAGAAAATGTCGACGAGCTGGAGCAACAGCGGGCGCGGCGCGGCGAGCAGCAGCGGCCCCTTGAGCGGCGGCGCATGATAGCGCCAGAAGATCGCGGGCGCCGACGCCGCGGCCCAGTCGGCAAAGCTGATCGTGGCGGTTTCGCCGCGTTCGACCTGCACCGTCGGGGCGCCCAGCGCGCGGATCAGATCGCGCAGGCTGCGCGCGAACTGCACCGCGACGCTGTCCAGCGCCGGAAACGCATAGCTGCCCTCCGCCTTGCGCAGCAACAGCGACGCCCTGGCCTCGGCCGCCTCGGTGCTCGGGGCGGCCGGCGGCTTCATCGCTTTCACCGATTTTTCGCGCACGCTCACTGGATCACCAGGCTCGTGAAATAGACATTGTCGATACCCCCAAATCCCTCTTTTTCGCGCAGGACATCGTTGATCGCAGCGGTCAGTTGCCGCTGCAGTCGTTGTTTCCCTTGCGATGTCGAGAGCAGCGCCGGATCCTGTTCGGACAGCACCATAAGGACGACCGACCGGATCGGCACCGCCTGCCGTTTGATATTATTGATAACCTTGCCGTCATAGAAGGTCGAAAGGCTGATACCCGCCTGCAGAAAGCCCGACCCGTCGGCCAGGTTCGTTGTAAAGGCGTCGGGGATCGCAAAGTAAGTGACTTCATATTTGCGCGGGTCGACCTTGAACTTGTCGTTGGGCACCGACACGGTACCGACCTTGGGCGCTGCGTCCTTCTCGTCGCCTTCGGCAGCCGGGGCATCCTTGCCGCGCACGACCAGCTTCGGATATTGATCTTCGGGCTTGGCTTCGTGCGCCGACAGCGCGCCGAAATAGATGCCGGCTCCGGCGCCGGCGCCGACCAGCACCAGGGCGCCGATGCCGATGAACAGCAGCTTCTTGAGCTTGCCCTTCGGCTTGGCTTCGGTTTCGGTTTTATCCTTGGACATCGGTCATTCCCTCATGGTCAGGCAAAGCGGCCGCGGCGGTCGGCGGCCTCTTCGCGTTCGCGCGGCGCGGCGCGCTCGGTGGCGGTTTCGATCAGGTGGCTGGCGTCGGGCGCGGCGGTGGGCCCCTGACCCTGCGACTGGCCCTGCATCTGGCGGTTGCTGTCACCGGGGGTGCAGGTCACTTCGCTGCTGGTGACGCGAACGCCCTGCTGGCGCAGATCGTCGACCAGTCGGCCCTGCGCGGCGGTGACGATCGTCGCGGTGGCCTCATGCTGGGTGTCGAGCTTCAGCGCCACGCCCTCGTCACCCATGCGCATCGCGACGTCGAGGCGGCCGAGGTGCCGCGGCATCAGGCGAAAGCTGATGTCCCCGCTGTCCGATTTGGTCGCCGCAATGTCGTGCGCCAACTGGTCGATCCACGCGCCATCGCTGGCGAGGTCAAGGATGCGTTCGGCAACGGTGACGGGAGCGGCAGCGTTGGACGATGCTGCGACGCCCGTGGTCGCCGGCTGCGCGAACTGGATCGTCATCGACGGTGCTGCGTCGGCGGGCTTGGCCGCGACGGCTTCGGCGCGCGCGGCAACCGGGCCAGGCAGCGGCGCGGGGCGCGGCTTGCTTGCCGCCGACGCCGCGATCGCCGTTTCCATTTCTGGCGCGGCGGGCCTTGCTTCGGCACTGCGCGCTTTCTCGCTGGTTGGCGCGGCGGTTGCGGCTTCGGCGGTCGGCGCCGTGTCGCCGGTGGGGAGCGAGGCGCTTTCGCCCGCCTTCGCGGGCTTGCCAACGACAGCGGCGACCACCGCCGCGGCGACAGGCGCAGTCGGGATGGCCAGCGCCGCTGCGGGCGCCGGGGTGGTCGTCGGTGCGGGCGTTTCGGGCGCCGCGACCGTTTCAGCGGGTTTGGCCGCCGTCGTAGCGTCCGCGGCTGCACCGTCGGGCCGGGCTTCGCTCTCGACCGCTTTGGGTGATTTCGTCTCGGGCTTGGCGAGGCTGCCGTTCAACGCGATCAGCAGTTTCGCCGCCGATGCGGCGGCGGTTTCTGGGTCCGGACGGGCATCGCGCGCACCATCGTCGGTGCTGGCAACCGGCGTTGCGACGGCGATATCCATCGCGTCTCCCTCGCCCGCGGCAGCCGCCGGGACGATCGCGGTGGCCGCGGCAACGGCAACCGGCGATGTCGCCATCATGGGCGTTTCTGCTGCCGCTGGCTTAACCGGCTGCTCGGGCGCAGCTTCGATCGCAGCGGCATCGACCTTTGGAATCGCCGCCAGCAATTGCTCGAAGCCATTTTCTACCTCGCTACCGGTCGGCGTCTGGCCGATCGTGCTCAGGAAGGCGGCGAACCCGGCGGGTGTCGAACCCTGGGGCTGGGGGAGGGAGGCGGCGCCCATCATGCTGCGCCGCCTTCGATCAGGCGCAGCCGCATGCCGCCGCGCGTGCGGTGCGGACGGTTGGCGTCGCGGCGACGCTCGGCTTCGGCTTCGGCGGACTTGCGGCTGCGTTCGTACAGGCGGACGGCGGACTCTTCCTTTGCCATGGCGCTTTGCGCCAGCACCCCGGCCTGGTCGCGGCGCGCGCTGGCACCCGCGAGCGGCGCGGTCAGATTTTCCTGCGCGATGTCGAGCCGCATCGCGAGCTCGCCGATCGTGTTGAGCGCGCCGCCTGCGACCGCGCCCTTGGCCATTGCCAGGTCGACGCGCAGCGTTTCGAGCCGCTTGGCCAGTTCGACCAGGCTGGCGAGTTCGCCATTGGCGCGCGCCAGATTGGCCTCCGCCATCTGATGTTCGACGGTGCGCACGCGGATGATACGTTTGCGGCGTGCGGTGCGGGCGGTCATGCAGAATATCCTTCAATCAGGGTTTGGCGGGACATGTCGAAATCGACCCGGGCTTTCGCTGGCTGGGTCACGAACGCGAGCTGGTCGGCGTGGCGCGCGATGGCGGTGTCGAGCACCGGATCGCCGCCGGCGACATAGGCGCCCATCAGCATCAGATCGCGGTTCTCTTCATAGGCCGACCACAGCTGGCGAAAGCGCGCGGCGGCGGCGGCATGTTCGGGATCGACCGTGTCGACCATCGTGCGCGACAAGGATCGCGCGACGTCGATCGCCGGATAGACGCCCTGTTCGGCGAGCTGGCGCGACAGGATGATATGGCCGTCGACGATCGCGCGCGCGCTGTCGACAACCGGGTCGTCGATGTCGCCGCCATCGGCAAGCACGGTATAGAGCGCGGTGATCGATCCGCCCGTTTCGCGGTCGATGCCGGCGCGTTCGCACAATGACGGGATCAGCGCGAACACCGACGGCGGATAGCCCTTCATCGTCGGCGGCTCGCCCAAAGTCAGCCCGATCTCGCGCTGCGCATGCGCAACGCGGGTCAGGCTGTCGATCAGCAGCAGCACTTTCTTGCCGTCGGCGCGAAACGCCTCGGCAATCGCGGTGGCGCGCATCGCGGCGCGCAGGCGCAGCAGCGGCGGGTGATCGGCGGGAACCGCGACGACAACCGCTTTCTTGCGGACGTCGGGGGGCAATTTGGTTTCGACGAAGTCGCTGACCTCGCGGCTGCGTTCGCCGATCAGCCCGACGACGATGACGTCGCATTCGGTCCCGGCGATCATCTGGCCCATCAGCACCGATTTTCCGACGCCCGATCCCGCGATGATCGCGACGCGCTGCCCTTCGCCGACGGTCAGCAGCGCGTTGATCGCGCGCACCCCCATGTTAAGCGGGCGGGTGACGCGGCCGCGGCGCAGCGGATTGACCTTGCGTCCGGCGAGCGGCCACTGGAATTGCGATTTGACCGGCGGGCGCCCGTCGAGCGGATGGCCCTGCGCGTCGATGATCCGGCCGAGCAGCGCCTTGCCGCACGCGACCATGCTGCTGGCGCCATGCGGCTCCACGGGCGCGCCGGTGACCAGCGGCATATTGGTATCGAACGGCAGGACCAGGCTGCTCTGGCCGCGAAAGCCGACAACCTCGCCATAGACATAGTCGTTGTTCGCCGACTTGATGCGGACATTGCTGCCCAGCGGCTGCGGAAAGCCCGACACTTCGAGCATGATGCCTTCATGCGACACCAGCGTGCCGATGCGGCGCGGGCTGGCGTCGGTCAGGTCGATCGGGTCGAGCAGCTGTTGTGCGGAGAGGGCCAGGCGGCGCGTCATGCCGCCGTCCCTTCGCCCAGCGCGGCGCACAATTCGTCGAGATAGACGGCGCGACCATGCTCGATCCAGCCGGTCGAGGTTTCGATGCGGACGGTACCGCGCATCATCGCGCTGTCGCTTTCGATCGCCAGCGACAGCGGGCAATCGGTCAGCAGCGCGGCATCGTCGGGATGAACGCAAAGCGTGCGCGCCTTGTCGGCATCGGCGACCAGCGCCGCGGCGGTTTCGGCCTGTGCCTGAAGCCAGGCGGCATCGATCGGGGCATCGGCGACGATCTGGCGCACCAGCCGTTCGACGGTGCGTGCGATCAGCTGCGCCAGTTCCTCGCTCGGTTCGTCCTGCAACGCTTCGGCACTGGCGAGCAGCGCGAGCAGCTGGTGGCGCTCGGCGACAAAGGCGGCCTCGGCGACGCGTTGCCCCTCGGCGAGACCGCGGGCGAAAGGATCGTCGAGATCGGCGTCGGCGACGGGCCGTGTCGCCGTCGGCGGGGCAGCCGCATGGCCGCCCAGAGCCAGCGGACGAAAGCCGCCGCCGCGCGCCATCGCGTCGGCGAGCGAAACGGGGCTGAAGCTCGTTTCGGCGGCACGGTCAGACATAATCGTCGCCGCTCCCTGCGATCATGATCTCGCCCGACGCCGCCATCTGGCGCACGATCGTCATCACGCTCTTTTGCGCATCGTCGACGTCGGCGCGCTTGACCATCGTCATTTCGGCCATTTCGTCGCGGATCGTTTCCGCCGCGCGCTGCGACATCGTCGACAGGCACAGGTCGATCATGTCGTCGTCGGTGCCCTTCAGCGCGATGGCGAGCTGCGCCGCATCGACCGAACGCAGCACCGAACCCAGGCTCTTCTTGTCGAGGTCGCGCAGATTCTCGAAGATGAACATTTCTTCCTCGATCGTCTGGGCGAGCAGCTTGTCGGTCTTTTTGAGCGCGCGGATCGTGCGTTCGCTCAGCGACTTCGGCATTTTCTTCATGATCTTGGCGACGTCGCTGGGGCCGCCGATCGCCTGTTTGGCAACGCGCTGGCCGTCGACATTGGCGCTGGCGAGCACCGATTCCAGATCCTCGATCGCTGCCGCGGGGACGGCGGTCAGCTGCGCGGCGCGCAGCACCAGATCGGCCTGCAGGATTTCGTCGAGCGTTTCGATCGCGCGCGCCGCGACGTCGGGGACCAGCACCGACAGGATCAGCGCGCCGACCTGCGGATGTTCGGTAGCGAGCAGCGCGCTAATCGCATCGACATCCATCCAGCGCAGGATTTCCAGCGAGGTGGCGCTGCGCTGCGGCGCGACCGCGGCCAGGATATTGTCGGCGCGGACGTTGCCCACCGCCTGGTTGATGACGGTGCGGATGCGCGTGTCGGCGCCGATCGCCAGCGCGCTGACGTCGCGGCTGCGCACGACGAAGCGGTCGAGCGCCTGGCCGATCTGCTGTTCGCTGGCATTGGCGGTGTCGAACATCGATTTCGCCAGCTGGCGCACCTCTTCGGGCGCCAGATGCTTCAGGATCGTCGCCGCTTCATTCTCGTCGAGCAGCATCAACAGGATGGCGGCGGCGGCCGATCCTTCGATAGCGGGGGCGGCGGGAGGGGTAAGCGTGTCGGCAGCGTCAGGCACGGGCGCCCTCCTGCATCAGCTGGCGCACGACGAGCGCGGCGCGGGCCGAATCCTGACGGACAAAGGCGCGAACCAGGTTGGCGCGGGCTTCATAGCTCGGCGCCTGCTCGATCATTTCGAGAGTGATTTCGCGCCCGGCGCTGCCGCTGGCGAGCGCCGGGCGCGCATCGGTGGCGGCGAGCAAAGTTTCCTCGAGCGCGGAGTCGCGTTCGGCGCGTTCGGCGGCGCGCGCCTTGGCGGCGCGAATCAGCGGCCGGCCGATGAACAGGAACGCCAGCAGCGCGGCGAGGATTGCCCCGACCTGTTTGACGAGCGGCAGGAACCAGGCCTGGTCGTAAAAGGCGGGCTCGCTGACCTCGGTCTGCACGAACGGGCGCTGGCTGATCGCGACGACGTCGCCGCGCGCCGCGTCGAAACCGACCGCACCCTTGACCAGCGCATCGATCTTGGTCAGGTCGGCCTGCGTCAGTGCCTTCTTGCCCTGGTTGAGCGCGACGGCGACCGACACGCGGCGCAGCTTGCCCTGCGGCGAGTGGGTGACCGAAATCTCGCGGCCGACCTCGAAAGCGCGCGCGGCATTTTCGTTGCTTTCGGTGCCCGGCGTCATCGCCGGGGCGGGGGTCGGCTGCGGCGCATTGGCGGTGACCGTGGTGGCTTGCGGCGGCTGGTTCGACAGGGCGCCGGGAATGCCGACGGCGGGCGGCGTCCCCTGGCCGCTGACGGTGCGGGTGATCTGTTCGCTGGTCATCGCGCGGTCGTTTTCGGGAAAGCTCTCGCGCGTCGCCTGGCTTTCGGACATGTCGACGTCGGCGTGGACCTCGACGCTGAAATTGCCCGCGCCGAGCATCGGGCCGAGCAAGGTGTCGAGCGCGCGGCGGAACCGGTCCTCGATCTGCACCTGCAACTGGAATGCCTTCATGTCGCTGCCCGATGCGGTGTCGGACAGCAGCGCGCCGCGCTGGTCGATCACCGATACCTGTTCGGCGTTCATGCCGGGAACCGACGAGGCGACGAGATATCGGATCGCCTGCACCTGACCGTCGGACAGCGAGCGCCCGTTCTGCAGCGTCAGCATCACCGATGCCGTTGCGGGCTTGTCCTCGCGGACGAACAGGCTCGGCTCGGCGGCGGCGATATGGACGCGCGCGCTGCGGATCGCATCGACCGTTTCGATCGTCCGCGACAGATCGGCCTCGCGCGCCGAGCGCAGGGTTTCGCCTTCGATCGCGCGGCTCGATCCCATCGGCAGCGATGCAATCAGGCTGTCGCCGCTCGGTGCCGCCTTCGGCAGGCCTTGTCCGGCCAGCGCGATCCGTGCCTGGTGCAGCTTGTCGGCATCGACGGTCAGCGCACCGGTCACCGGATCGATGCGATGTCCAATCCCCTGCGTCTGCAAGGCGTCGGCGACCGCGGATTTGTCGCTGTCGTCCAGACCGGCGAACAGCTGCGCCTGCGGCGCGGCGTTCATGGTGAAATAGGCGAGCGCGGCGATGCCGATGGCCGACGTCATGGCAATGGCAGGCAGGGCGCGCTGCACCGCCGGCTGGCGGATGAATCCGGTCAGCGGTGCGAAGGGATTGGCGCTGGCCGGGGCGGGCAGGCGTCCGGCATGACCGTCGTCGATGGGCGCAAGGATCTGGGTATCGGCCATGGGTTACACCGGCATGTTCATGATGTCGCGGTACGCGGACAGCAGCTTGTTGCGCACCTGCAGCGTCGTTTCGAAACCGAGCGAGGCCTTTTGCCGCTCGATCATCACGCTGACGATGTCGTGCGTATCGCCGCGTTCATAGGCTTCGCTGATCGCGCTTGCCTTCGCCTGCTGGGCGTTGACCTGTTGCAGCGCATTGTTGATCGCGGCGCCGAAATCGGGGGTTCCGCCAATGCCGTCGCTGGCGCCGCCGGCCCCGCCGATGCCGCCGCGACCGGCGGCGCGTTGCAGCGCCTCGTTCTGATTGAGGATCGAACTGCGCATCTGCAGCAGCCGGCTCGGGTCAATCGTGCTCATTGCTTTGTCATCCGTTCCGGGCGCACCGGTGCGCCGTACGCAAATAACAATGCAAAGCTTGTGCCAAATAATTTATTTGAGGTATTTCAATGACTTGATTGAGTCCGACATTCGCTGTGAACAACCTTCGGCATTTTTTTGACGGCGCCGCCTTAATCGCCGCCGCCGCCCGTCGTTACTGCTTTCCGTGACCGCTCCTCGAGCCCTCACATCACGGGAATGGCCATCGAGGCCGGAAAGGAACAACAATGACTGTCATCAACACCAATGTCAGCGCGCTTCGCGCCCAGAACAATGCGCGTGTTGCCAGCAACATGCAGTCGCAGGCGATGGAACGCCTGTCGAGCGGCAAGCGCATCAACGCCGCGAAGGACGATGCCGCCGGCCTCGCCATCGCAACCCGCATGGACGCCGCCGCGCGCGGTCTGACCCAGGCGGTTCGTAACGCCAACGACGGCATTTCGCTGGCGCAGACCGCCGACAGCGCCGCCGGCAGCATCGCAGACATCCTGGTCCGTATGCGCGAACTGGCGATGCAGGCTGCCAACGGCACGCTCGGCGACGACGACCGTACCGCGATCCAGACCGAAGTGACCGCGCTGATCGAACAGATCGGCGACGTGGCGACCCGCACCAGCTTCAACGGCAACGTGCTGCTCGACGGCAGTGTCGCCACCGGTTTCGATATCCAGACCGGTCTTGACGATGGCCAGGTCGTGAACATCACGGTCGCCGACCTGCAGGCTGCGGCGCTGGGCGTCGACGGTCTCGACTTCTCGACCGCCGCCGGTGCCTCGGGCGCCCTCGCGACGCTCGACACGGCGATCCAGACGGTGGCCACCGAACGCGCCAACCTGGGTGCGCAGCAGAACCGTCTGACCTCGGCTGTCGACAATTTGACGTCGAGCGTCACGAATCTGGCGGAATCGAAATCGCGCATCGAAGACGCCGATTTCTCGGTCGAGTCGACGAACCTCGCTGCGGCCGGCATTCTGTCGCAGGCATCGACCGCGATGCTCGCCCAGGCGAACCAGAGCCAGCAGGGCGTGATGGCGCTGCTCCGCTAACATCCGCCCACGACTTTCAGGCTATATTTGGTTGGTCCCTTAAATAGCCTGATCCGATGCCCCGGCCCCCACAGCCGGGGCATCATCTTTTTTGTCTGTTCGGCATTGCCGAACAGGGACGGCACCAGCCCGCTCCCCCACCCGGCCTCCCCAGGTTACTATCGTTGGGAGGCCGGGTGGGGGAGCGGGCTGGTGCCGTTCGCCGACGTCAGTCGGCGATCATCAATGAAAATCCCGCGACTTGGGCAGGATACGGACATCGCGCGGATGGCCGTGCTTGGCGGCATAGCCGCGCGGCAGCTGCGGATGTTTTACCTCGTCGGCGCGGCAGACATCGGGGTCGAAGCGCCGGTCGCTGCCCAGCGTATCGAGCATCGCCGTCCGGTCGGTGATGCGCGTCGCCATCAGGTGGATGACGCCCTCCTTGCTCCGCTGTACCGCGCCCTCGGCCAGCATCAGCCGCGACGCCATGACGGCGCGGCGATAGCGTTCGAAATGCCGCGCCCATAAGAGGATGTTGACGACCCCGCCCTCGTCCTCGAGCGTGATGAAGATCGCATTGCCCTTGCCGGGGCGCTGGCGAATCAGCACGACTCCTGCGGTGCGGACGATCGATCCGTTCTTCGCTGCCGCCACTTCAGCGGCGCTTAGCACCCCTTCACGTGTGAAATCGTCGCGCAGGAACGCCATCGGATGTCCTTTCAGTGACAGGCGCGTCGTCTGGTAATCGGTGAGGACATGTTCGACGAGCGGGGTGGGGGGCAGCTGCGCGTCCTCCTCCATACCCAGCTCGTCGGTTTCGGCGACGCCGAACAGCGGCAGCACCCCCTGCCGCACGCGCCGGGCGTCCCACAGCGCCGGCTGCCGGCCGAGCCCCATCGACCCGCACGCATCGGCTTCAGCGAGCAGACGCAGCGCGCGCGAAGGCAGATTGGCGCGCCGCGCGAGTTCCTCGACCGAGGCAAAGGGCATAGTTCGCGCCGCCGCGATCTGCGCTGCCCAAGTCTCGCGAAACCCGTCAACCTGCCGAAAGCCGAGCCGGAGCGCGAGGCTGCCGTCATCGCGGCGCTCCAGGCTGTTGTCCCAATCGCTGGCGTTCACATCGACCGCGCGCACCTCGACCCCATGCTCCTGCGCATCGCGGACGAGCTGGGCGGGCGCATAAAATCCCATCGGCTGCGAGTTGAGCAGGCCGCAGGTAAAGACCGCAGGGTGATGGCGCTTCAGCCATGACGACACATAAACAAGTTTAGCGAACGACTGGGCGTGGCTCTCCGGGAAGCCATAGCTGCCGAATCCCTTGATCTGATTGTAACAGCGTTCGGCAAAGGCGCGATCATAGCCGCGGCGGACCATGCCGCCGATCATCTTCTCCTCATATTGATCGATGGTGCCGACATTGCGAAAGGTCGCCATCGCGCGGCGCAAACCATTGGCTTCATCGGGGGTAAACTCGGCGGCCACGATGGCGAGTTTCATCGCCTGTTCCTGGAACAATGGGACGCCAAAGGTCCGGTGAAGCAGATTGTAGAGTTCCCGCGGATCGTGCGGTGGGGCGGGTGACGGATAATCGACCGCTTCCTCGCCATTGCGGCGCTTCAGATAAGGGTGGACCATATCGCCCTCGATCGGACCCGGCCGCACAATCGCAACCTGGATGACCAGATCGTAGAATTCGCGCGGACGCAGGCGCGGCAGCATGTTGATCTGGGCGCGGCTTTCGACTTGAAAGACCCCTATACTGTCGCCTTTGCAAAGCATGTCGTAAACAACCGGGTCTTCCGGCGGGACCGACTTGAGGTCGTGATCCGCCAGCCCGTGCAGCCGCATCAGATCGAAACATTTGCGAATGCAGGTCAGCATCCCAAGCGCGAGGATATCGACCTTCATCAATTTCAGTTCGTCGATGTCGTCCTTGTCCCATTCGATGAAGGTGCGGTCCGCCATCGCGGCATTGTGGATTGGCACCGTTTCGTCGAGCCGGTCCTCGGTCAGCACATAGCCGCCGACATGCTGCGACAGGTGGCGCGGAAAGGTGAGCAGTTGCGCGACGATCCATTGCAGGCGTGCGATGTCGTCCTGCTCGGGATCGAGCCCGGCTTCGATGAAGCGCTCGACCGGCATCTCGCTGCCCCAGCTACCCCAACTCGTATCGGCGAGCCGTGCGGTGACATCTTCGCTGAACCCCAGCGCCTTGCCCGCCTCCCGTACCGCGCTGCGCGGCCGGTAATGGATCACCGTCGCGGCGATGCCCGCGCGCCGCCTTGTGTAGCGGCGATAGATATATTGCATGACCTCCTCGCGCCGTTCGTGTTCGAAATCGACGTCGATGTCGGGGGGCTCGCGGCGTTCTTCCGAGAGAAAGCGGGTGAAGAGAAGGTTGTTCGCGATCGGATCGATCGAAGTGATCTCGAGCAGGTAGCAGACGAGCGAATTCGCCGCCGAACCACGCCCCTGGCACAGGATGGGGGGGCTTTGTGTCCGCGCGAAATTGACGATGTCGTGGACGGTCAGGAAATAGCAGGCGAAATTGCATTTGCGGATGAGCGAAAGCTCCTCGTCGAGCACGTCCTGCCAGCGCTGCGGCAATCCCTGCGGGTGGAGCCGGTTCGCGGCATCCAGCACCATATGTTCGAGCCAGCTTTGCGGAGCCCATCCTTCGGGAACCGGTTCGTGCGGATATTCATAAGCGAGATCGCGGAGCGAAAAACCGATGCGATCGAGAATCCGGACGCTTTCACCAACCGCCGACGGGCAGGCACGGAACAACCGCCGCATTTCGCGCGGCGCTTTCAAATGGCGCTCGCCATTGACGCGCAGCAGGCGGCCCGCCGCGTTCAACGTCGTGCCTTCGCGGATGCAGGTGACGACATCGTGGAGCGGGCGCTGCCCGCGCGTCGCGTAAAGCGCGTCGTTGGTCGCGAGCATCGGAATCCCGACGCGCATCGCCAACGCTTCCAACCGGGCGAGATGGCGGCGATCGCTGCCACCCCTTGGCATTGTCGCGCCGAGCCATAACGCGTTCGGTGCAACCCTTTTGAGACGGCGCAACACCGCCTCGTCCTTTTCGCCCGCCATCGCGATCAGAAGCATGTCTTCGCAGTGGATCAGCAGATTTTTGAATTTCATCACGCAGTCGCCCTTGGTGGTGCGGCGATTGCCGATGGTCAGCATCCGGGTCAGGCGGCCCCAGCCGTGGCGCGTGGTCGGATAGGCAATGATTTCGGGGGTGCCGTCGTCGAAGACGAGGCGCGCGCCGACCACGAGTTTGAAGGGCGGCAGCTCTATCCCCTCTGCGTCGGCCTTCTCGCGCAGCTTGCGCAGCCCGGTCAGCGCCCGCACCACCCCCGCGACGCTGTTGCGGTCGGCGATGCCGATACCTGCCATGCCAAGGTTGATCGCTTCGGCGACCATCTCATGCGGGTGCGAGGCGCCGCGCAGGAAGCTGTAGTTGGTCGCGGCGACCAGTTCGGCAAAGCCGGGATCGGGCGCGGGTTGTTCGCTCATGCGAACACCCCATGGATATACCAGCGTGGATCGGGCTTTTCGTCGTACAGCCCGTGGCGAAACAGCCAGTACCGCCGCCCGCGCTCGTCCTCGACACGGTAATAGTCGCGCGTCAGCCCGGCATTGTCGCGGCGGCGCCACCATTCGCTCGCGATCCGTTCCGGCCCCTCGTAACGGCGGATCGCGTGGGTAGCGCGGCGCCAGCGGAAGCGGTGCGGCGGGCCGTCGGGCACCTCGGCGATCACCTCGATCACCTGCGGCGGATCGAAAAGATAGAAGGGGCGCAGCGGCGGTTCGCCGGGTTCGGGGGCGGGCCAGGGCGTGGGCGGCGGTGCGTCGATCGCGGGCAGGGCGAGCTGCGCCTGTTCGGGGATATGGGTGTCGGCGGCGACGAACTTGCGCACCCCGCCACGACCGAGCCGCGTCGCCAGCCGGTCGACGAGATCGGTCACCGCCGCGGCGCGCACCTCCCCGCCTTCGAGCTTGAGCTGCGTCGCGGCAAGTGGTTCGAGCCGCGGTACCGCGAGGCGCATCATGTCGAACCCGAAACCGGGGTCGAGCGGATCGCGCAGGCCATCCATCCGCTCGGCGAACAGGCGCATCACCAGCCCCGCATCGCGTGTCGCATGACCGGTCTCGACCGCAATACTGCGCGCCAGGCCGTCACTGCGAAAGAAGGTGGCGCGGAAATGGCGCCCGCCCTTGCCGCGCTCGCCAAGCTCGATGATCGCTTCATCGACCAGCTCGGCAAGAATGCGGGTCGCGTGGGGCAGGCTCGCGACCGGTTCGGCAAAGCGGCGTTCGGTAGCGACCGGCGGCGGCGTGACCCGCGGGTCGAGCGGGCTGGGCGCGTCGCCGAGCAGGCGGCGCAGCGCCATCGCGGCGGCGGCACCAAAACGCGCGGCGATGTTCGCCATCGGCCGCGCCGCGAGGTCACCGATCGTCTTGAGCCCGGCGCGGACCAGCGCGGTCGTCGCTTCGGCGTCGAGTTCGAGCGCGGCGACGGGCAGGCGGCGGATCGCGGTGGGCTCGTCGGGAGCGGGGCGCGTCTGGTAGCGTGCGAGCGCGCGGGCGGCGTCGGCGGTGGGGCCGAGGGCATGGCGCGGCGTCATGCCGAGCCGGGTCAGCCGCCGCTCGATATCATCGATCAACCCTGCCTCGTCCTCGAACAAATGGGTGCAGCCGGTGATGTCGAGGATCAGCCCGTCGGGGGCATCGAGCGCGACGAGCGGGGTATAGCGCGCGCAGCCCTGTGCGAGCCGGTCGAGCCAATTCTGGTCGAGGACGGGATCGTGCGGCACGATGGTCAGATCGGGCACCTGCGCCCGCGCGTCGGCGAGCGGCATGCCGACACGCAGCCCGAGCGCCTGCGCGCGCGCATCGACGCTCGCGATCCGCAGCGCCCCGCGCTGCTTCTCGGCAAAGACGAGCGGAAGGTCAGGCGGCTTCGGCGCCGAGCGGGTGAACCGTTCGGCGGGCAGCCAGGGGAAGAACAGCGCCAGATAGCGCCGCGTTCCGGAAAGCTTGCTCATCTTTGTCCCAATCGAGTCGCCAGCGCGTTCCAGCAGGGCCGCTACGCCAGCGCAGCAGTTCAAGGTCGAAGGCCGGGGCGCCGGGGGCGTTGGCTTCGAGTGCGCGCGACGGTGCGGCGACGATATTCCAGCGCGTTTCGGCGACGCTTGGCGTCGGCACGGCATTCAGGCGGAGCATCAGCAGCGTCGTCCCCGCATCGCGCGCGCCGAGCGCCAGTCGGCGCCCCGCGGTCAGGTCGAGCAGCGGGAATTTGCCCCAGCTTTCGACAATCACCGCCGCCGATCCGGCGCAGCGTACAGCGTCGTTGGCGCAGGCGAGCAGCATTTTGGGGTCGGCGGTCTCGACAAGAAGAAGCCGGTCGGGGTCGCCGCCGAGTTCGGCGATGCCGGGGGCATAGATATGCCCGGTGCGGCGTCCGGCGTCGACGGTGCGCAACCACAGCAGCGGTGCCTTGCCCGGGGTTCGCAGCGCGAGCAATGCTGCAAAGGCCGCAGCACTAGACGCGTCGAGCGCGTCGGCGGCAAAAAACTCGTGCGTGCGCCCGATTGCCAGCCCGCCGCCGAGCGCCGCATCGAATGCGTCATGCCCCGTCGCCAGCCAACCCTCGGCCGGGCGGCTTTCGGGGCCACCGGTGGCGGCCAGCCGGGCGATGCGTTGGCGCAGCCCGGCGAGAGGTTGAGACGACTCGCGCATATATGTTCCTGATTTGTTCTATTAGCGCGCGAGCGAGGGGGGATGTCAAGGCGTCCAGCGTTTAGTCGATTTATCTCACGCAAAGGCGCAAAGGCGCGAAGAAGGGATTTCGGGCGGATAGGCCCAGTATCTCTCTTGTCTGAAAGCAGATCATTTGGTCATGGTGCCGCTTTGCGGCCAGTGCCAATCTCTTCGCGTCTTTGCGCCTTTGCGTGAGATTATCTAGCGCGCCGTCGCGTTGCCCCCCGCACCGCTATCGCCACCCAGCGCACGGAACAGCGCGATGCGCGTCTGGACGAGCAGCAGCTGGGTCGCGATCTCGCTGCGCCGCGCCGCATAGAGGCTGCGCTGCGCGTCGAGACTGGCGAGAAAGCTGTCGATCCCACCCTTGTAGCGGGCATCGGTGAGCGTCGCAGTGTCCGCGGCGGCGGCGGTGTTCGCGGCGGCGGCGCGCGCGCGTTCGGCGATCGTGCCCTGCACCGCAAGCGCATCGGCGACCTCGCGAAACGCCGTCTGGATCGCACCTTCATAGCTTGCGAGCGCGGCATCGCGCTGCGCCTCGCTCACCGCCACCCCGGCGCGGCGGCCGCCGGCGTCGAAAATCGGCGCGGTCACGTCGCCGCCCGCCGACCAGCTGAACGATCCGCTGTCGAACAGGCTGGACAGCGCATCGCTGGCAAAGCCGAGCAGCCCGGTCAGCGAAATCGACGGAAACAGGCGCGCGCGCGCCACCCCGATGTCGGCATTGGCGGCGCGCAGGCCATATTCGGCCTCGATCACGTCGGGACGGCGGAGCAGGATCTGCGAACTCACGCCCGCCGGAACCGGCGCAATCGCGGGCGTTACCTCGGCAAGCCCGGCGGGCAGCAGCGCGCGGTCGACATCGCCGCCGACGAGCAGGCGGATGAGGTTTTCGTCCTGCGCGATCGCCGTCCTTTGCTGCGCGATCGCATCTTCGGCGGTCGCGAGAATCTGTTCGGCCTGGCGCAGGTCGGTGCGCGGCGCCACCCCGCCGTCGAGCCGCGCCTGCGTCAGTCGCACACTCTCGCGCGCATTGGCGGCGGTGTCTTCGGCGATCTGCAGCAGGTCGCGGTCGGCGCCATAGGTCGCCCAGGCGTCGGCAAGGCTGGCGATCAGCGCCAGCCGCACGGTGCGGGCCGCCGCTTCGGTGCCGAGCGCGCGGTTGCGGTCGGCTTCGGTCGCATTGGCGAGCTTGCCGAACAGGTCGAGTTCGAACGCGCTGATGCCGCCGCGCAGGGAAAAATCCCCGCGGCCGTTGCCGTCGCCGCTGCCATCCGAATAGCCTGCTCCGGCATTGATCCCGACGGCCGGAAATTGTTCCGCGCGGGTCACGCGTGTGCGCGCGCGCGCCGCCGCGACATTGGCATAGGCGACGCGCAGGTCGCGATTGTTCGCCAATGCCTGTTCGGTGAGCGACTGGAGTCTCGGGTCGGTCAAAATGCTCTGGTAGGAAAGGATCGGCAGCGCCGCCTCGCTTTGCAGCAGATAGGCGTCGCCGACCGGCCAGCTTTGCGGCACCGGCGGCGTGGGCAGCACCGTCTTGGGTGCGAGCGAACAGGCGCCGAGCAGCAAGGGGCCGAAGGCGAGGAACGCGCGGAGGCGGATCATGCCGGCACCTCGGCGGCTCCGTCCTTGCCCTTGCCGAAGCGGGCCCGTGCGGCGGCGATGCCGTCGCGTACGCCGCGGCGGACGAGGACGAAAAACAGCGGAATGAAAAAGATCGCGAGCAGGGTCGCGGTCAACATCCCGCCGATCACCGAGGTGCCGATCGCGATGCGGCTGTTCGCTCCGGCGCCCGACGCCAGCGCCAGCGGAATCACGCCGAAGATGAAAGCAAAGCTGGTCATCAGGATCGGACGCAGGCGGATGCGCGCCGCGGTGATCGCCGCCTCGATGACGCGCTTGCCCTTTTTCTCTTCCTGTTCGGCGAACTCGATCATCAGGATGGCGTTTTTCGACGCGAGCCCCATCGTCGTCAGCAGCCCGATCTGCAGATAGACGTCATTTTCCAGCCCGCGCAGCGTGACCGCGAACACGGCGCCAACCAGCCCGAGCGGAATGACCAGCAGAACCGCAACCGGAATCGACCAGCTTTCATAGAGCGCGGCAAGGCAGAGAAACACGACGAGCAGCGACAGCGCATAGAGCAGCGGCGCCTGCCCCGACGACAGTCGTTCCTGATAGGATGCCCCCGACCAGGCGACGCTGGTGCCGGGAATTTCGGCCGCCAGTGCGGCAATTTCATCCATGGCTTCGCCCGAACTGGTTCCCGCGGTCGGCTGGCCCGAGATTTCGAAGGCGGGCACACCCTGAAAGCGCGAGGTGGTGCTCGGCGTTGTCGACCAGCCGATGCTCGCGAAAGCCGAAAAGGGCGACATTTCACCGCTGGCCGACCGCACATACCATTGGCCCAGGTCTTCGGGCTTGGCGCGATACGGCGCGTCGCCCTGCACATAGACGCGCTTCACGCGGCCCTTGTCGATGAAATCGTTGACGTAACGCCCGCCCCAGGCGGTCGACAGCGTGGTGTTCACATCGGCGTTGCTCAGACCATAAGCCGTCAGTCGCTGGGAATCGATGTCGATCTTCAGCGTCGCGAGGTCGGGCAGGTCGCTCAGCCGCACCGAGGTCAGCTTGGGATTGGCATTGGCGGCGGCGAGCAGCCGGTCGCGTGCCGCGGCAAACTGCTCGCGTGTCATGCCGCCGCGATTCTGGAGCTGCATCGTAAATCCCGAGGTGTCACCCAGCCCGCGTACCGCGCCCGGCACCAGCGCAAACACCTGTGCGTCGCGCAGCCCGGCGAAAGCCTGCCGCGTCCGTTCGGCGATCGCGTCGGCGCTGTTTTCCTTGCCCGGCCGGTTGTCCCAATGCGTCAGGTTGATGAAGCCCTGACCCGTATTCTGTCCCGATGCGCCGCCCCCGCCGCCGCCGGCATTGAGGAACAGCGATTCGATATTCGCCTTTTCGGCGCTCAGCAGATGATCCTCGATCGCGTCGCGCACCTCCAGCGTCCGTGCCTGGGTGGCTCCGGCCGGCAGACGGAACTGGACCTGGACGCGGCCCTGGTCCTCGCCCGGCAGAAAGCCGCCGGGCAGGCGCAGGAACAGAAAGGCGAGCAACACCAGAATGATGATGTAGAGACCCAGAAAGCGCCACTTGCGGTCGACCACCTTTTCGACGCTGCCGACATAGCGTTCGGTGGAGCGATCGAACCGGGTGTTGAACCAGGTCTTGGCGCGCAGCATCGCCGCATCGAAGCGCGGAAAGCGTCCGGGCGGCGTTTCGCCATGCGCGCGCGGTTTCAGCAGCGTCGATGTCAGCGCCGGGCTCAGGATCAGCGCGACAAACACCGACAGAACCATCGCCGACACGATGGTGATCGAAAACTGGCGATAGATGACGCCGGTCGACCCACCGAAAAAGGCCATCGGCAGGAACACCGCCGACAGCACCAGCCCGATTGCAACCAGCGCGACCTGCAATTCCTTCATCGACTGGACGGTCGCCTCGCGCGCGGTCATGCCGGGATTTTCTTCCATCAGCCGCTCGACATTTTCGACGACGACGATCGCGTCGTCGACCAGCAGGCCGATCGCCAGCACCAGCCCGAACAGGGTCAGCGTGTTGATACTGAACCCGGCCAGATAAAAGATCGCAAAGGTGCCGAGCAGCACGACGGGCACCGCGATCGCCGGGATCAGCGTCGCGCGCCAGCTTTGCAGAAACACGAACATGACGATGATGACGAGCAGGATCGCCTCGAACAGCGCCTTTTGCACCTCGCTGACCGACAGGCGGATAAAGGTCGTCGTGTCGTTGATATAGGCATAATCGAGGCCGTCGGGCATATTCTGCGCCAGTTCGGCCATCCGCGCCTTGACCCGCTCGACCGTCGCCAGCGCGTCGGCGCCGGGCGACAGCGAAATCGCCATGCCCGAACTCGGTTGCCGGTTCAGGCGCCCGACCGAATTATAGCTTTCGGCGCCGATTTCGACGCGCGCGACATCGCGGATCCGCACCGCCGACCCGTCGGGCAGCGTTTTCAGCAGGATGTTGCGAAATTCCTCGGGTGTCTGCAGCCGCGACTGCGCGGTCACGGTGGCGGTCAGCAACTGGCCCTGCGGCGCCGGCAGGCCGCCCACCTCACCCGCCGCGACCTCGCTGTTCTGTGCGGTGATCGCCGCGATGACATCGCCCGGCATCAGCGACACCGCGGCCAGCCGCTGCGGATTGAGCCAGATGCGCATCGCGTGCGGCGAACCGAAGATGTTGACGTCGCCGACCCCTTCGACGCGCGACAGCGGATCCTGGATGTTGGTGGTCAGATAATCGGATACGTCATAATTCGACCGCGTCCGCGTCTTGTCGAACACGCTGACGATCAGCAGCGTGTCCGAATTGGATTTGCTGACCCGCACGCCCTGCTGCTGCACCTGCTGCGGCAGGCGCGATACCGCCGATTCGATCTTGTTCTGGACCTGGACCTGCGCGATGTCGGGGTCGGTCCCCTTGTCGAAGATCGCGGTGATGCTGGCCTGTCCGCGCGAACTCGACTGCGAACTGAAATAGAGCAGCCCGTCGATACCGGTCAGCTGTTGTTCCAATATCTGGGTGACGCTGTTCTCCACCGCTTCGGCCGATGCGCCGGGATAGCTGGCGCGGATATTCACCTGCACCGGCGCGATGTCGGGATATTGCTCGATCGGCAGCGCGCGCAGCGCGCCGAAACCGGCGAGCATGACGACGATCGCCAGCACCCAGGCAAAGATCGGCCGGTCGATGAAGATCCGTGACATGGGGGGCTATTTACCCTTTTCGGCTGTCTTGGCCGCCGCGGGAGCCCCTACCCGTTGCGGACTGCTGGCGGGAACCGGTCGGATGTCGGCGCCGTCGCGCAGATTGCCGACGCCTTGCGTGATCACCCGGTCGCCGGCCTTCAGCCCGTCGGTCACGATCCAGCTGCCGCCGACCGTCCGTTCGGTCGCGATCTTACGGCGTACCGCCTTGTTGTTCGGTCCCGCCAGATAGACGAAGGCCGACCCGTCGAAATCGCGTTGCACGGCCGGCTGCGGCACCAGGATCGCAGTCGGATCGACCGCCTGCTGGAACATCGCGGTGACGAACATGCCCGGCAGCAGCAAGCCTTGCGGATTGGGAAAGCGCGCGCGCAGCGTCACCGTTCCGGTCGCCTCGTTCACCGTCATCTCGGAAAATTCGACCGTCCCGGTCAGGCCATAGGCGCTGCCGTCCTCCAGCCGCAGCCGCACCGCGGTGCTGCCCGGTGTGATGCCGCCGTTGGCGATCGCCTGGCGCAGCGTCGTCAGTTCGGCGCTCGACTGCTGCATGTCGACATAGATCGGGTCGATCCGCTGAATGGTGGTCAGCGGTGCCGTCTGGTTGGCGCTGACCAGTGCGCCTGCCGTGGCCAGGCTACGGCCGATCCGCCCGCTGATCGGCGCGGTGATCGTGGCATAGCGCAGCGTGATCCGCGCGGTTTCCAGCGCCGCGGCATTTTGCGCGACGGCGGCGCGCGCCACCCGCGCCTCGGCCAGCGCGTCGGTATAATCCTGCTCGGCGATCGCCTGCATCTTGGCGAGCGGAGCAAAGCGGCGGACGCGCTCGTCGGCCGCCTGCGCGGCGGCGCGCGCGCTGGCAAGGTTCGCCGCGGCCTGATCGACCGCGGCCTGATACAGGCTGGCATCGATCTGGTAGAGCGGCTGCCCGGCGCGGACAAAACCGCCCTCGGTAAACAGGCGGCGACGGATCAGGCCGTTCACCTGCGGCCGCACTTCGCTGGTTTCGAACGCCACGGTCCGCCCGCCGAGCGAGGTGGTAACCGGCACCGCCTCGACCTTTGCCACGACAAAGCCGACTTGCGGCGCGCCGCGACCGCCCTTGCTGTTTTCGTCCGATCCCGAACAGGCGGCTAGCAGCAAGGTCGCAGCGCCCAACAAACCGGTCAGCAGCGCACCCTTTTCCGGCATAAAATTCATTCTCGTCATGGATCGCCAGCGGCGGCGGGGGAGGAATCGCGCCTATTCAACCCATTGATTGGCCGCTTGCAAGCGCAATGCGGGATTTGCGACAAATTACGACAACTTTATCCCGCGCGGGATTCAATTTTCGACCAGCAACGCGCGGGCGTCACGCACCTCAGCATCCAGCCAGTCGATGAACGCGCGGATGCGCGGTTGCGGCGCGATGTCGCGGTGGAGCGCAAGCCAGAAGCTGCGGCCGATCACCTGTTCGGGCCGCACCCGGGTCAGTGCCGGATCGCCGGCGGCGAGGAAACAGGGCAGGACACCGACCCCCGCGCCGCCCGCGATCATCCGCCGCTGCGCCAGGATCGACGAGGAACGAACGTGGGCGCGCAGCCCCGGCTCGATTTCGCCCAGATAGTCGAGTTCGGGAGCATAGAGGATGTCGGGGATATAGCCGATCACGGGAATGCCGGTACGCGACAGCGGTGCCGACGCAATCTTTTCGTGCCAGTCGGGCCGGTCGGAGGGGGCATAGATTCCAAGGCTGTAGTCCGCCAGCTTGCGCGTGATGAGCGGGCCTTTGCGCGGCCGCGCGAGCAGCACCGCCATATCCGCCTCGCGCCGTGACGGGTTGAGGAAACCCGACGAGGCGACGAGGTCGATCTCGAGCTCGGGATGCGCGGCGACGAAGCCCGCCAGCCGCGGCGCGATGAAGCTGTTGCCGAAACCTTCGGAGACGCTGACCCGCAGTTGTCCCGACAGCGCCGACCCGCCTTCGCGCGCCGAATGAATGCGCGCCGCGGCCGCCGCCATCGCTTCGGCGTGCGGCACGAGCGTGCGGCCCGCCGCGGTCAGCACAAAACCCGTCGGCGCGCGTTCGAACAGGGTCTGCTGAAGCGCGGCTTCGAGCGCGCTGACCCGGCGGCTGACCGTCGTCGCATCGACGTGCAGCGCCGCCGCCGCGCGTGCGAGCGTGCCATGGCGCGCGACCATCAGGAAATATTGCAGCCTGCCCCAGTCCATATGCTGCGAATATGCAGGATCGTGCTGCAAGTCTATCCCTTGCAATCGCTCCGTAACTCGGCTGTTGCAGCAGCAACATCTTATGGGAGATTCGGGATATGCGACAAATCGACCACCATATCGTCGGCGGCGCCGGCGGTAGCAGCCGTTTCGCCGACGTCCTTGACCCCAATAATGGCGGCGTGCAGGCGCAGGTCGCGCTCGGCGACCGTGCGATCCTCGACCGTGCCGTCGCCGCCGCGAAGGTCGCGCAGCCCGCCTGGGCCGCGACCAACCCGCAGCGCCGCGCGCGCGTGATGTTCGAGTTCAAGCGCCTCGTCGAAGCCAATATGAACCAGCTCGCCGAAATGCTCTCCGCCGAACATGGCAAGGTGATCGCCGATTCGAAGGGCGACATCCAGCGCGGCTTGGAGGTCATCGAATTTTGCTGCGGCATCCCGCATGTGCTGAAGGGCGAATATACGCAGGGCGCCGGTCCCGGCATCGACGTCTATTCGATGCGCCAGCCGGTCGGTATCGGCGCGGGGATTACCCCGTTCAACTTCCCCGCGATGATCCCGCTGTGGATGGGCGGCGTCGCGACCGCGACCGGCAACGCCTTCATCCTGAAGCCCAGCGAGCGCGACCCCAGCGTGCCCGTTCGCCTGTCGGAACTGTTCCTTGAAGCCGGAATGCCCGAAGGCATTTTCCAGACCGTCCATGGCGACAAGGAAATGGTCGATGCGATCCTCGACCATCCCGACATCGGCGCGGTCAGCTTCGTCGGATCGTCGGACATCGCGCATTATGTCTACAACCGCGGCGTCGCCAATGGCAAACGCGTGCAGGCGATGGGTGGCGCGAAGAACCACGGCATCGTCATGCCCGACGCCGACCTTGACCAGGTGGTCAACGACCTCACCGGCGCGGCCTTCGGCTCGGCGGGCGAACGCTGCATGGCGCTGCCCGTCGTCGTCCCCGTCGGCGAGGACACCGCGAACCGGCTCCGTGAGAAATTGATCCCCGCGATCGAGGCGCTGCGCGTCGGCGTATCGACCGACGCCGAGGCGCATTACGGTCCGGTGGTGACGCAGGCGCACAAGGAAAAGGTCGAAGGCTGGATCCAGAAATGCGCCGACGAAGGCGCCGAACTGGTCGTCGATGGCCGCGGCTTCACCTTGCAGGGGCATGAAAAGGGCTTCTTCGTCGGCCCGACTTTGTTCGACCATGTCACCCCCGACATGGAAAGCTACAAGGAAGAAATCTTCGGTCCCGTGCTGCAGATCGTCCGCGCGGCCGATTTCGAGGCGGCGCTCGAACTGCCGTCAAAGCATCAATATGGTAACGGCGTCGCGATCTTCACGCGCAACGGCCACGCCGCGCGCGAATTTGCGGCGCGCGTGCAGGTCGGCATGGTTGGCATCAACGTGCCAATCCCGGTGCCCGTCGCCTATCACACCTTCGGCGGCTGGAAGCGGTCGGCGTTCGGCGACACCAACCAGCACGGCATGGAGGGTGTGAAATTCTGGACCAAGGTGAAAACGATCACCGCGCGCTGGCCCGATGGATCGCTGGACGGCGGCAACGCCTTTGTCATCCCGACGATGGGTTGATCGGTCGCACGGGCATGAAACCCTATCCGGCCACCGGACATTCTACAGATACGGCTCCGGCAATCGGTCGGCGCAGCAAGGAAGGATGCCGATGATGCGCTGGGCATGGCCGATCACGTTGTTGCTGCTCGCGGCGTGCAGCAAAGGCGAGCCCGTGCCGGACGATGCAGCGAAATCCAGCGCGACTCCCGACCTTGCCGAGCCCGCGCTGTCACAGGAAGTCACGGCGGATTATCACCCCGATCCGGCGTTGCCGCCGCCAACGACGCGCGAAACCGGAATCGGTGCCCGCGACAAGGTGATACCCGCCGCAATTCGCGGCCGTTGGGGGCTTGCTGCCGCCGATTGCACATCGACCAAGGGCGATGCCAAAGGGCTGCTGACCATCGACGCGACGAGTTTGCGCTTCTATGAATCGCACGGCGAGTTGGCCCGCATTCGCGAACGCGGCGCGAGCCGGATCGTCGCGGACTATAAATTCAGCGGTGAAGGCATGGAATGGGACCGGTTGATGCTTCTCGACGCGCAGGGTGGCGGCCAGACGCTCGTTCGGCGCGACTATGGCGACGAAACCGACACCCCTTTGTTGCGCTACACCCGCTGTAGCTGATGAATTGGATAGGGAGACCGAAGATGGATATTCGCTTGGCTCTAGTTGCCGCCGTCCTGCCGCTCACCGCCTGTGCCTACAGCGACGCCCCCGCCGAACCCGCGCCGCCGCCCGTCGACGGGCTCAAGCAATGCAACATCGACGCAGTGCAATCCTATGTCGGCCAGACCGCGACGCCCGAGCTTGGCGCGCGCATCCTGAAAGAAGCCGAAGGCCGCACGCTGCGCTGGGGTCCGCCGCGCTCGGCGATGACGATGGACTATCGCTCCGACCGCGTGAACATCATGTACGACGACGCCTACAAGATCACGCAGATCACCTGTGGCTGACGGGCTACGAGCTTGAACGGAAAACGAATAAGGTGCTTGGACTGGTTGCCATATCGTTTTTGGTCGGTACCCAGCCGGAACCGCCCAGGACCGTCAACGGTGCGGTTTTGGGAGCGGTCGAGGATTTTTCTAGCTCGGGTCCAGCGATCGTCTGCATGCGCGAACTCGCGGTAGAAGCCGCGGCTGGCGAAGCCGTCTATCTCGGCTATTCGGGCATTCACAACGGAACGCTCCGGTGGGAAGGTCCACAAGGTGTGATCGAATTCAAGCAGAGCGAAAGCTGGCTTCCGCCGCGCAGGCGTGGCCAGCTTATCGGAAAATTCGGCGGTTACACGGTCTATCGAAAGCGAGAAAAAGGGGATTTCTATCTGGCGTTTCTTGCAGGTGAGGGGGCCGAACCACGCCTTGATCTCAGAATCGCCGGGAGTGCACTCGATGGCTCGAAGCGCGATGAGCCGCTACTGAATCGGCTTTTGCAGCATAGCGGAACATCGGCACGCTGCGATCGCAGTTACGCATATGGTTGGGGGGTGATCATGGGAGATGAATCTGTCGTGTCGGGACCGGGCGATGAATGAGCGTCGCAACCACAGCTCGGCGTCGCCGTTCGAGCCGGTGTACGGCTACAGCCGCGCGGTGCGTGTGGGCAACCGCATCGACGTCGCGGGCTGCGCGCCGATCGAGCCCGATGGGACATCGACCGTCGGCGACGCGGGGGTGCAGGCGGCGCGCTGCCTGACGATCATCCGCGAGGCGCTGGAGGCGCTGGGCGGTTCGCCCGCCGATGTCGTGCGCACGCGCATGTATATCACCGACCCCGCCGACGCTGACCTTGTGGGTCACGCGCATGGCGCGATGTTTGGGGACATCCGCCCCGCGGCGACGATGCTCGTCATCCCCGCGCTGATCCGCCCCGAGTGGAAAGTCGAAATCGAAGCCGAAGCCATCATCATCGAGAAGACCGCATGACCGACCAGTTCCAGCTGACCGACGACCAGCTCGCCATTCAGGATATGGCGCGCAAGTTCACCGCCGACCGCATCACGCCCTTTGCGGCCGAATGGGACGAGAAAAGCCATTATCCCGTCGAGGTGTGGAAGGCCGCGGGCGAGCTCGGCTTCGGGGCGATCTATGTTGCCGAGGAATCGGGCGGCATCGGGCTCGGGCGACTGGAGGCGGCACTGATCATGGAGGCGATGGCCTATGGCTGCCCCGCGACCAGCGCCTATGTCTCGATCCACAATATGGCGACGTGGATGATCGACCGCTTCGGCGGCGCCGCGATCAAGGACCGCTTCCTGCCGAGCCTTGTCAGCATGGACAAGATCGCGAGCTATTGCCTGACCGAACCCGGCTCGGGCTCGGACGCCGCGGCGCTCAAGACGACGGCGAAGCGTGACGGCGACCATTATGTGCTCAACGGCACCAAGCAGTTCATCTCGGGCGCCGGGGTCAACGACATCTACGTCTGTATGGTTCGCACCGGCGACGAAAAGTCCCAAGGCATCAGCTGCATCGTTGTCGAAAAGGACACGCCGGGATTGAGCTTCGGCGCCCCCGAAAAGAAGCTCGGTTGGAATGCCTCACCCACCGCGCAGGTGATCTTCGAGGATTGCCGCGTGCCGGTCGAAAATCTCGTCGGCGCCGAGGGCGACGGTTTCCGCTTCGCAATGGCGGGGCTCGATGGCGGCCGCCTCAACATCGGCGCCTGTTCCTTGGGCGGCGCGCAGCGCTGCCTCGACGAGGCGATCGCCTATACCAAGGACCGCCAGCAATTCGGGCAACCGATCGCCGATTTCCAGAACACCCAGTTCATGCTCGCCGACATGGCGACTGACCTCGAAGCGTCGCGCGCGCTGCTCTATATGGCGGCGGCAAAGGTCACCGCGAACGCGCCCGACAAGTCGCGCTTCTCGGCGATGGCGAAACGGCTTGCGACCGACAATGGCAGCAAGATCGTCAACGACGCGCTGCAATTGTTCGGCGGCTACGGCTATCTGCGCGATTATCCGATCGAGCGCTTCTGGCGCGACCTGCGCGTCCATTCGATCCTGGAGGGCACCAACCAGGTGATGCGGATGATCGTCGGAAGGGACTTGTTGCGCCAGTAACGAATTCCCCTCTCCCGTCGGGAGAGGGTTGCGAAGACTTGCCAGCTTGCTGGCTAGTCGCAGCTGGGTGAGGGGTGGTGCGCTATCGGTACGGCGGATCCCCTTATCCAACTCCGCCTAACCGGCAAGCCGGTAAGGCTGCATATCCTTCTCTCGACGGGAGAAGGTTTTGAGAGGTTGTATGACCGAAGACGTTCTCATCTCGACCGCCGGCCGCATCGGCCGCCTGTCGCTCAATCGCCCCAAGGCGATCCATGCGCTGAACCTCGCAATGTGTCAGGCGATGATCGATGCTCTGGTGAAATGGCGCGACGACGACGCCGTCGAAGCGGTGATCATCGACCATAGCGAGGGCCGCGGCTTCTGCGCCGGCGGCGACATCCGCATGCTCGCCGAAAGCGGGGCAAAGGACGGGGTCGAAGCGCGCGCCTTCTTCCACACCGAATATCGCCTCAACCACCTGCTCTTCACTTACCCCAAGCCCGTTGTCGCCTTCATGGACGGCATCACCATGGGCGGCGGGGTCGGCATTTCGCAACCGGCGAAATATCGCGTCGCGACCGAACATACCCGCTTCGCAATGCCCGAAACCGGGATCGGTCTGTTCCCCGATGTCGGCGGCGGCTGGTACCTGCCGCGGCTCGAAGGCCGCGTCGGGGTGTTCCTTGCGCTCACTGGCGCGCGGCTCGACGGGGCGGAATGCCTCGCGCTCGGGCTCGCGACGCACTATCTGCCGTCCGAGCATCTCGCCGAAGCCAAAGCGCGGATTGCGCAGCACCCCGACCGCATCGGCGGCATCTTGGGCGAGCTGTCGATCACCGCACCGCCCGCGGCGATCACGCACCAGATCGACAAGATCAACCGGCTGTTCGCCAGCGACACCTATGAAGACATCCTCGCCGCTCTCGAAACCGACGGCAGCGACTGGGCCGAAAAGGAACTCGCCGCGCTGCACAGCAAATCGCCGCAGACGTGCAAGGTCGCGCTCCGTCAGCTGAAGGAAGGCGGCGCGATGCACGACTTCGCGGCGCAGATGACACAGGAATATGCGATCGGCAGCCGCGTCGTTCAGATGCATGACTTCATCGAGGGCGTGCGCGCGCTGATCGTCGACAAGGATAACAGCCCGAAATGGGACCCCTCGACCCCCGAGGCGGTGACCGACGACTGGATCGACGCAATCTTTGCGCCGCTGCCCGATGATGAGAAATGGACGCCGCTCTAATCCTCCCCGGAACGGCGAGGGGGACCGCCGCAGGCGGTGGAGGGGGGCTTCGGTCTTGCGCAAGGCCGCGAACCCCCTCCGTCAGCCCCTCCGCTTTGCTCCGGGTCTGCCACCTCCCCGCCAGCGGGGAGGATTTTAGGAGATACGAATGACCTACGAAACCCTCCTCGTCGAAACGCGCGGCGCCGTCACGCTCGTGACGCTCAACCGCCCGCAGGCGCTGAACGCGCTCAATTCGGGCGTGCTCGATGACCTGATCGCCGCCTTCGCCGCGTTTGAGGCTGACGCCAGCCAGCGCTGCGCTGTGCTCACCGGCTCGGGCGACAAGGCGTTCGCCGCGGGCGCCGACATCAAGGAAATGGCCGACAAGCCCGCCGCCGATTTCTACCTCGAAGATTTCTTCTCGAAATGGACGAGCGATTTCGTGAAGAAGGTGCGCAAGCCCTGGATCGCCGCGGTCAACGGCTTCGCGCTCGGCGGCGGGTGCGAACTCGCGATGATGGCCGATTTCATCATCGCGTCGGACAAGGCGAAATTCGGCCAGCCCGAAATCAAGCTCGGCGTCGCGCCGGGCATGGGCGGGTCGCAGCGGCTGACGCGGGCGATCGGCAAGGCGAAGGCGATGGAAATGTGCCTGACCGGCCGGATGATGGACGCCGCCGAAGCCGAGCGCTCAGGCCTCGTCGCGCGCGTCGTGCCGCATGAGTCGCTGGTCGACGAAGCGGTGAAGACCGCGACCGTCATTGCCGCAATGCCGCCGATGGCCGCGATGGTGAACAAGGACATGGTCAACGCCGCGTTCGAAACCACCCTCGACCAGGGGCTGATCTACGAACGCCGCCTGTTCCAGATTTTGGCGGCGACCGAGGACAAGGCCGAAGGCATGGCGGCGTTTATCGAGAAGCGCGAAGGCGTGTGGAAGGGGCGATAGCCTTTCATCCTCTCCCGTTGGGAGAGGCAACGGAGACTTGGTCCGCATGGACCTAGTCGCAGTCGGTGAGGGGCTGTGCGCTATCTGTGACGACTACCCCCTCACCAACTTCGCCTAGTCGGCCAAGCCGACAAGGCTACATATCCTCTCCCAAAGGGAGAGGAAGTTGGAGCAAGATATGAAAATCGCATTCATCGGACTCGGCAATATGGGCGGTGGCATGGCCGCGAATCTGGCGAAGGCGGGGCATGACGTCCGCGCCTTCGATCTCAGCGAAGAGGCGCTGGCGCGTGCGGTCGAGGCAGGCTGTTCGCGCGCTGCGTCGGCGGCCGAAGCCGTCACCGGCGCCGAGGCGGTCGTGACGATGCTGCCCGCGGGCAAGCATGTCGCCTCGGTGTATGAAGGCGACGTCTATCCGAACGCTGCACCCGGCACCTTGCTGCTCGATTGCTCGACGATCGACGTCGCCACCGCGCGCTCGAATATCGAAGCCGCGACCGCAAAAGGCCTTGTCGCGGTCGATGCGCCGGTGTCGGGCGGCATCGCCGCCGCCAACGCGGGCACACTGACCTTCATGGTCGGCGGCACCGACGACGGCTTTGCCCGCGCGCAGCCGATCCTGGCGCAGATGGGCAAGGCGGTGATCCACGCCGGCGATGCGGGCGCGGGTCAGGCGGCGAAAATCTGCAACAACATGCTGCTCGGCGCCTCGATGGTCGCAACGTGCGAGACGCTCGCGCTCGCGCAGAAGCTGGGGCTCGATCCGCAGAAATTCTTCGACATCGCCAGCGTGTCGTCGGGGCAATGCTGGTCGCTGACCAGCTACGCACCGCTACCCGGCGTCGGGCCCACCACCCCCGCCGACAATGATTACAAGGGCGGGTTCGCCGCGGCGCTGATGCTCAAGGATTTGCGCCTCGCGATGGAAGCGGCGGCGAGCGTCGACGCCGATGTGCCGATGGGGGCAAAGGCGCGCGAATTGTATGAAGCGTTTGTCGAATCCGATCAGGACGGCCGCGACTTTTCGGCGATTATCCGGACGTTGCAGGGATAGACCAGACACCCAACGCCGTTCGCATCGAGCGAAGTCGAGATGCGTCTGGCGCTGTGCTGGCGTGTCTCGACTTCGCTCGACACGAACGGGAATTTGGGTCGGTTCTAGTAAAAATCCGCCGTCTCGCCGCCGTCCTTGCGCTCGCCGCGATGCACCTGCGTCGGCGCGCGGCGGTCGCCGGTCCGCACCTCGATCCGCCCGTCGATCCGCCGCACTTCGGCTGGCGCCAAGATCCGCGCCCGCGCTACGGCAACCGCGCTCGTCGGCGGCGCGGGCGGCGCGGCGACCGGAACGCTGCCGGTGAGCAGCAACAGGGCGAGAAACGACATAGCAACCATGCTCTGCCGTAACGGCAGGTGTGACCAGCGCTTTAACCCTGAATCGCAACTATTTGCGCCCACCAATAGCGACGGCAGACCAAAGCAAAGGCCGCCTGCCCCGCGGTGAGACAGCAGAAGCCCCTCCCCTTAAGGGGAGGGGTTGGGGTGGGGTCCATCGGTCTTGCGCAAGGCCGATGGACCCCACCCGCTGCGACTAAGCCAGCAAGCTGGCAAGTCTCGCTGCCCTCCCCTGAAGGGGAGGGCGTATGGGATTTAGAAGCCCGACTTCGCCTCGGCCTTTTCCTTGAGCAGCGGCGCGATCTCGAACCCGTGCTTTTCCAGCGCTGCGACGATCTTGTCGGTGCCTTCCAGCCCCGCCCAGAACATCGGGCCGCCGCGATAGACCGGCCAGCCATAGCCATAGATCCACACGACATCGATGTCCGACGCGCGCTGCGCCTTGCCTTCGGACAGGATCAGCGCGCCTTCGTTGACCATTGGATACAGCGTGCGTTCGATAATCTCCTGATCGGTGATGTCGCGCTTCTCGACGCCTTCCTTGGCGCGAAACTCCTCGATGATCTCGGCAACGCGCGGACTTTCCGACGGATTGCGCTTTTCGTCATAATCGTAAAAGCCCGCTTGCTTCTTCTGCCCCCAGCGGCCTTCGGCGGCGAGCGCGTCGCGGATGCTTTCGATGCGGTTGGGGTCGCGGTGCCAGCCGATGTCGACGCCGGCAAGGTCGCTCATCTGGAACGGCCCCATCGGCATGCCGAATTCGACGTGCACCTTGTCGACCTGCGCCGGGGTCGCGCCTTCGAGCAGCAGCTTCATTGCTTCCATCTGGCGCGGTTTGAGCATGCGGTTGCCGATGAAGCCGTCGCATACACCGGCGACGACCGCGACCTTGCCGATCTTTTTGCCGATCGCCATCGCCGTCGCCAGCGCATCGGGCGCGGTCTTGTCGCCGCGCACGACCTCGAGCAATTTCATCACATTCGCGGGCGAGAAGAAGTGCATCCCCAGCACGTCGCCGGGACGGCTCGTCGCGGTCGCGATCTCGTCGATGTCGAGGTAGCTGGTGTTCGACGCGAGGATCGCGCCGGGCTTGGCAATCTTGTCGAGCTTGCCGAAAATGTCCTTCTTGACGTCCATATTTTCATAGACCGCCTCGATGATGAGGTCGCAGTCGGCGAGATCGTCCAGGTTCAGCGTCGGCGTGATCAGCCCCATCATTTGATCGACCTGCTCGGGCTTGAACCGACCCTTGGCGGCCGACGCGTCGTAATTCTTGCGCACGACGCCGAGCCCGCGGTCGAGCGCGTCCTGCTGCATTTCGACGATCGTGCAGGGGATGCCCTTTTGCAGGAAGTTCATCATGATGCCGCCGCCCATCGTGCCGGCACCGATGATGCCGACCTTCTTGATGTCGCGCAGCTGGGTGTCTTTGGGCAGGCCGTCGATCTTCGCGGCCTGGCGTTCGGCGAAGAAGATGTGGCGCTGCGCCGCCGACTGGCTGCCGAACATCAGCTTCATGAACTGCTCGCGCTCGAACGCCAGCCCTTCCTCGAACGGCAGCCGCGTCGCCGCTTCGACGCAGGCGAGGTTGGCATAGGGCGCCTCGAACCCGCGCCAGCGCTTCGCATTCTTCGCCTTCAACTCCTCGATGACGGCAACATCGCCGAACACCGGGCGTTCGCGCGTCGGGCGCGGGCCGTCGGCAATCTTGGCGCGCGCAAAGGCGATGGCGTCGGCGGCAAGGCTGTCCTCACCCGCGAGTTCGTCGACGAGGCCAAGCTCCTTCGCTTTGGCAGCAGGCAGCGGATCGCCGGTCGAGGTCATCGTCGCCGCGGCTTCGACCCCGACGATGCGCGGCAATCGCTGCGTACCGCCCGCGCCGGGCAGCAGGCCCAGCTTCACTTCGGGAACGCCCAGCTTCGCCGACGGAACCGCGATGCGATAATGGCAGACGAGCGCGGTTTCCAGACCGCCGCCGAGCGCGGTGCCGTGGATCGCCGCAACCACCGGCTTCGATGCCGCTTCGATGCTGTTGAGCACCGCGTTGAAATCGGGACCACGCGGCGGCTTGCCGAATTCGCTGATGTCGGCGCCGGCGATAAAGGTCGCCCCGGCGCAGCGCAGCACGATCGCCTTGACGCTGTCGTCGGCAAGCGCGGCAGCGAAATTATCTTCGAGTCCCTGCCGGACGTGCCAGCTCAGCGCGTTGACAGGGGGGTTGTTGACGATGATGACGGCGACGTCGCCATCCATTTCCATCGTGACGGAGGTGGGGGTGTCTTCGGTCATGGGATACTCCTTTGATATTCTCCGTTCGCTTCGAGCGAAGTCGAGAAGCGTCTAGCGCTGCACTTCGCGTGTCTCGACTGCGCTCGACACGAACGGTGGGTGGGTTGTTGAATCAGTCATCGATCGCCGCGTGGACCAATGTCTTGACCTCGCGCCGCACGGGGTAGGTGGAGGAGGGCATCAGCTGGGTCATGAAGACCATGCAGATTTCCTCGACCGGATCGACGAAGAAGCCGGTCGAAAACATGCCTCCCCAGTAAAAATCGCTCGCCGAGCCGGGAATGCCCGCGCGTGCCGGATCAAGCGTCACTGCAAAGCCGAGGCCGAAACCGATCCCGGCATTTTCATCCTCGCTGAACACCCCGACGCTATGCTGCGTCAAATCGCCCCCGCCGGGCAGATGATTCGACGTCATCAGATCGAGCGTCTTGCGGCTGACGATCCGCACATCGCCCAACCTGCCGCCGCCAAGCAGCATCAGGCAGAAGCGGTGATAATCGTGGAGCGTCGAGGCGAGGCCGCCGCCGCCCGAATGAAAGCTCCTGTCCTTCGCCCAGCGGCTGCGCGCGCCTTCGTCGAAGCCCTGCATCTTGTCCTTGGGGTGAAAAGCATAGGCGTCGGCCAGCCGGTGCTGCTGGTCGGCGGGCACCTTGAACCCGGTATCGACCATGCCGAGCGGGCCAAAGATGCGCTCCTGCAACACCTGCCCGAACGGCTTGCCTTCGATCCGCTCGATCACCGCGCCGAGGACGTCGGTCGCCATCGAATAATTCCAGTGCGCGCCGGGATCGAACTGCAACGGGATTTTCGCGAGCTCGGCGATGAAGCTGTCCATCGTATAATCGGCGTCGAAATCGTCGATCCGCGCCTTGCGATACGCCGCATCGACCGGGGTGCGCTCCTGAAAGCCATAGGTCAGCCCCGATGTGTGGCGGAGCAGATCGACCATACGGATCGGCTGCGTCGGCGGCCGGGTCAGGAACGGCACGTTGCCTCCGCCCGCGACGAAGACGCCGGTATCCTTGAATTCGGGGCAGAATTTCACCAGCGGATCGGACAGGGCGACCTTGCCCTCCTCGACCAGCATCATGAAGGCGATGCTGGTGATCGGCTTCGTCATGCTCGCAATGCGAAAGATCGCATCATCCTTCAGCGGCTCGCCCGGCCGCGCTTCGCCGATGACGGACTGGTGCGCGATCTCGCCGCGCCGCGAAACCAACGTCGCGGCGTGCGGCAGGCGGCCGGGGCCGACATATTTGGCCTCGAGAAAGGCGGGAATGCGGCCCAGCCGCGCCGTATCGAAACCGTGAGTCATGGCATCCCTTTTGACTGTGAAGGCTTCGCGCCTTCCTTTCGTTCCCGTTCGTGTCGAGCGAAGTCGAGACACCCCGAAGGCACGCGCGACCGATGGGCATCTCGACTTCGCTCGATGCGAACGGAAGAGGGGAGGCAGATCAAAACCATTGTCTCAATGCGACGTCTGGCCAAGCAGCTGGCGCGTCACCGGATGCGAACTGGTGAGCCCGCCGTCAACTGCGAT
The DNA here is from genome assembly GCF_015475875.1 of Sphingopyxis solisilvae. Classification (GTDB taxonomy): domain Bacteria; phylum Pseudomonadota; class Alphaproteobacteria; order Sphingomonadales; family Sphingomonadaceae; genus Sphingopyxis; species Sphingopyxis solisilvae. The sequence continues at coordinate 205,264 of NZ_JADKYM010000002.1, forward strand.
CGCCTGTCCGTTGACATAACTCGCCTGATCGCTGGCGAGGAAGAGTGCGACATTCGCCAGCTCCTCGGGCTGCGCCGCGCGGCGGAGCGGATTGAGCTGGCCCAGCTTGTGGGTGACCTCCTTCGCCTTGGCATAATCGAAGGTCGGCTTGGTCATGCCCGTTTCGGTCAGGCCGGGGCACACCGCGTTGACGCGCACGCCGCTGGTCGACAGCTGCTGCGCCGCGACTTTGGCGAGGTTGATCACCCCTGCCTTCGACGCGGAGTAAGCACCCGGACCCGCGCCCGAATTGATCCCGGCGACGCTCGCGGTGAGCACGATCGCGCCGCCGCGCCCCTGGTCGACCATCGCTTTGCCCGCATGTTTCACCATCAGCGCGGGGCCGATCAGGTTGACGCGCAGCGTCTCGGCCCAGGCGATCGGATCGAAATCGAAAATGCCGCCCATGTCGCCGATGATCCCGGCGTTGGCAAAAGCGACGTCGAGCCCGCCATAGCTGTCCTTGGCGGTGGCAACCAGCTTGACGACATCGGCCTCGACGCCCGCGTCGATTTCCAGCGCCACGGCCTCGCCACTGGCGTCTTTCACCAGCTGCGCCGTCTCATGCACCGCCGCCGTCTTGTCGCCGAGCACCAGCTTCGCGCCCTCGGCGGCGAAGCGCAGCGCGCTGGCGCGGCCGATGCCGCTGCCCGCACCCGTGATGATCGCAACCTTGCCGTCCAACGCGCCCATCATGCGCCTCCCGAAATTGTGGCCCCGCCATCGCACACGATGGTCTGGCCGGTGGTGAATGCTCCCGCGCGGCTGGCGAGGAAGACGGCGGCACCGGCGATTTCCGGCGGTTCGCCGATCCGGCGCAGGCAGGCCATGGCGGTCGCGCGTTTCAACGTCTCGGGATTTTCCCACAGCGCGCGGGCCATGTCGGTGCGGACCAGCCCGGGGGCGATACAGTTGACGCGGACCCCTTGCGCGCCGAATTCGACCGCAAAATTGCGCGCCACCTGCATGTCGGCGGCTTTCGAAATCCCGTAAGCGCCGATGACCGGCGACCCTTTCAGCCCGCCGACCGAACTGATGATGATGATCGACCCTTCGCCGCGTTCGAGCATTTCGGGCGCGACCATCGAAATCAGCCAGTGGTTGGACAGAATATTATTGTCCATGATCTTGCGGAACTGATCGTCGCTGATCCCCAGGCCGGGGCCATAATAGGGGTTGGACGCGGCGTTGCAGACCAGCGTCGTGATCTTGCCGAACGCGGCGCGCGTTTCGTCGACAAGATTCTGGAGGTCGTCCTTCGACGAGATGTTGGCAGCGACCGCAATCGCGGTGCCGTCGCCGAACCGCGCGTTGATCTCGGTCGCGGTCGCGTCGCAAGCATCCTTCTTGCGGCTTGAAATCACGACCTTCGCGCCCTGTTCGGCCATCGCTTCGGCCGTGGCCTTGCCGATGCCGCGCGACGATCCGGTGATCAGCGCGACCTGACCGCTCATGTCGAACAGGCTCATGCGCCGGCCTTTCGGGCAAATTCCCACGCGCGCGCCGCCAGCGGCTGCACGCGCTCGGACATGGCCTTGGCATGGGCCGAAGAGGCGGTGCCGTCGATGACGCGCTTCTTGATTCCCTGCATGATCCCGGCGAGGCGGAAGAAATTATAGGCGAAATACCAGTTCATGTCGGGCACCCCGTCGCGGCCGGTGGCGGCGCAATAACGCTCGACCATCTCGTCGAGTTCGGGAATGCCGAGCGCGGCGCGGTCGATGTCCATCACCCCTGACCGTCCGCCATTTTCGGTCACCCACGCCATCGCGACATAGGTGAAATCGGCGAGCGGATCGCCCAATGTCGACAGTTCCCAATCGAGCACCGCCAGCACCTCGGGCCGATCCTTGGCATAGATCATATTGTCGATACGGTAATCGCCGTGAACGACGCTGGTGCGCGTCTGTTCGGGGAGGGTGGCGGGGAGGAAGGCAGTCAGCCGCTCCATCTCGTCCATCGTCTCGGTCTCGGCGAGCTTGTACTGCTTGGTCCAGCGATCGACCTGGCGGCCGAAATAATTGCCGGGCTTGCCATAGTCCGACAGCCCCGCCGCCTCGACATCGACCTTGTGCAGCGCGGCGAGTGTGTCGATCATCGCCTCATAAGTCGCGCGGCGGTTCTCCGGGGTCGATCCGGGCATCGACCCGTCCCAGATCGTCTGCCCGTCGACCATGGACATGACATAAAACCAGCTGCCGACGACGCTGTCGTCGGTGCAAAGGCCATATTGGCGCGCGACGGGGAAGCCCATCTTGTGCAGTCCAGACTGAACCTTATACTCGCGGTCGACCGCGTGCGCCGAGGGCAGTAGCAGGCCATAGGGCTTGCGCCGCAGCACATAATTGCCCGACGGCGCCGAGATTTTATAGGTCGGGTTCGACTGGCCGCCGGCGAACTTGCTCTGCGTCAGCGGCCCTTCAAACCCCTCGACATTCGCTTCCATCCACTGGGTCAGCTTCGCCTCGTCGAGCACGTCCGCCCCCTCGGGCGCGACGGTGCCGCTGAAGGCTTTCTGTGCGTCCAAGGTCATATGTTCCTCCCTGCGCGAAGCGTGGGGAGGGGGACCATGCGAAGCATGGTGGAGGGGCCGCCGACGAAGTCGGCGAGCTGCGCTCGCTGCCCCTCCACCGGCCTGCGGCCGGTCCCCCTCCCCATCTTCGACGGGGAGGATTGCTGTCGCGCCAGCCCGCTCACTGGTCGAAAACGATCACCGACCGAGCGGCGTCGCCTTTCTTCATCTTGTCGAAGCCTTCGTTGATCCGCTCGAGCGGGATCGTTTCGGCGACGATGCTGTCGAGGTCGAGCAGCCCGCGCAGGTAGAAATCGACGAGGCGCGGGATGTCGACCGGGAAGCGGTTGCCGCCCATGATCGCGCCCTGCAATTTCTTGCCGCTGAGCAGGTCCATCGCCGACAGGCCGACCTTTTCGGTCAGCGGCATCATGCCCAGAATCGTCGCGGTGCCGCCGCGGCGCAGCGATGCGACCGCAAGGCTCGCCGACGCCGGACGCCCGACCGCTTCGATCGCATGATCGACGCCGCCCTTGCTGAGTTCGACGATCTGCTTCGCGGCGTCGCCGTCCATCGCATCGACAACGTCGGTCGCGCCCAGCTTCATCGCCAGCGCGCGCTTTTCGGGCACCGGGTCGGCGGCAATGATCCGTCCCGCGCCCGCAATCTTCGCGGCGTTGATCGTCGCGAGGCCGACGCCGCCGCAGCCGACGACCGCGACCGTCTCGCCCGGCGTCACCTTGCACGCGTTGAAGATCGTGCCCGCGCCGGTCGTCACCGCGCAGCCGATCACCGCGGCGCGGTCCAGCGGCATGTCGGGGTCGATCGCGACGCACGCATGTTCGTGGACCAGCATCACCTCCGAAAAGGCGCTGAGGTTGAGCATCTGGTTCACCGGCGACCCGTCGGGGCGCGTGATGCGCGGGGCGGAGCCCACGGCGCGCCGCGTATCGCCGCCCATGCACAGCGACATGCGCCCGCTGACGCAGAATTCGCAGTGACCGCAAAAGGCCGACAGGCAGGTGACGACCGCGTCGCCCACCTTCACCGTGCGCACTTCGCTGCCGACCGCCTCGACGATCCCCGCCGCCTCATGGCCGGGGATCGCGGGAAGGGGGTGCGGATAGGCGCCGTCGATGAAATGCAGGTCCGAATGGCACAGCCCGCACGCCGCGGTGCGGATGCGCACCTCGTGCGGGCCGGGCTTGTCGACGACGACATTCTCGATCGACAGTGGCTGGCCGGGTTCGATCAGGATCGCGGCTTTGGTCATTCAAAATCTCCGTTCAGTCCCCCTCCCGCGTGCGGGAGGGGCTAGGGGAGGACATGTCAATTCCGGACGGGAGAGGAACAGGCCCTCCCCCGACCCCTCCCGCAAGCGGGAGGGGAGCCTATTTTAACGCGAAACCCCGACGTCGCCCGACGAAAAGCCGGGTTCGGCGGCCTCGCTATATTTGGCGAACTCGATGCGGGCGATCGCGCGTTCATGCACCTCGTCCGGACCGTCGGCCAGCCTCAAAGTCCGTTGATGCGCATAGGCCTTGGCCAGCCCGAAGTCCTCCGACACGCCCGCGGCGCCATGCGCCTGGATCGCGTCGTCGATGATTTTGAGCGCCATGTTCGGCGCCTGCACCTTGATCATCGCAATTTCGGCCGCGGCCGACTTGTTGCCGACCTTGTCCATCATGTCGGCGGCTTTCAGGCACAGAAGGCGGGTCATTTCGATGTCGATGCGGGCGCGCGCGATGCGATGTTCCCAGATGCTGTATTCGGCGACCTTGCGGCCAAAGGCGACGCGCGACTGGAGCCGTTTCGCCATCTTCTCGATCGCTTCCTCGGCGACGCCGATCGTGCGCATGCAGTGATGGATGCGGCCCGGGCCAAGGCGCCCCTGCGCGATCTCGAAGCCGCGGCCTTCGCCCAGCAGCATCGCTTCCTCGGCATTGACGCGAACGTCCTTCAGCTCGATCTCCATATGGCCGTGCGGCGCATCGTCATAACCGAAGACGGGCAGGTGGCGCTTGATCGTCACGCCGGGAGCATTCAGCGGCATCAGCACCATCGACTGCTGCGCATGGCGTTTGGCGGCAAAATCGGTCTTGCCCATCACGATCGCGATCTCGCAGCGCGGATCGCCCGCGCCCGACGACCACCATTTGGTGCCGTTGATGACATAATCGTCGCCGTCGCGCTCGATGCGCGTCTCGATGTTCGTCGCGTCGGACGAGGCGACCGCGGGTTCGGTCATCAGGAAGGCCGAGCGGATTTCGCCATTCATCAACCGGCCGAGATATTTCTCTTTCTGCGCGCGCGTGCCGTAGCGGTGGAACACCTCCATATTGCCGGTGTCGGGCGCCGAGCAGTTGAACACTTCGCTGGCAAAACCGATGCGGCCCATTTCCTCGGCGCACAGCGCATATTCGAGGTTGGTGAGCCCCGGACCCTCGAACTCGAACGTCTCGTCGACATGGTGGTGCGCGCCGCTGCGCGGCGGCATGAACAGGTTCCAGATGCCCGCGGCCTTCGCCTCGGCCTTCAGATCCTCGACGATCTGGATCACCTTCCAGCGATCGCCCGCCTTGTCCTGCTCGTTATAGGTGGGGACGGCGGGACGCACCTTGCGCTCGATGAAATCGCGCACCCGGTCGCGCCAATAGACCTGCCGGTCGGTAAGGTCGAAATCCATCTGAGCATCCTTTCCGTTTACGTTCGCGTAAGCCTTTGGACCGAATCGTCCTGCTTTGCCAACCCCTGCGGGCCGATTATTACCTCATTTGGTCGCGCACCGACATTTTCCGTTACGGATGCGCCCCGCTTCCGTCGGGTTCCGCCCGCGCCGTATCGTCGAGCAGTGCCAGTCGTGCCTCGTGATCAGCGCGCGAGATCGGAAAACGCCGCATCACGATCAGCCCCAATATGCCGATCACCAGCACCGCCAGCGCATAGCCGAGCGCCAGATCGCCCAGGATCATGCGGTCGATCTCGCCGGGCTTTGCCGACGCCGGAAACGCCGCGAACGACAGGATCAGTCCGGCGATAAAGATGCCGATCCCGGTCGCGCATTTCTGCATGAAGAAATAACCGGCAAAGAACAGCCCTTCCGATCGCCGCCCGGTTTCGCTCTGCGACGCCTCGACGACGTCGGCCATCATCGACGACGACAGGATCATCAGCATGATCGAAAAGCTGTTGGAGACGAACACCAGCGCGAACATTGTCGCGACGCTGGGTTTGCCGGGCAGGCCGGGAAATACGCCCTGGATCCACGCGAAATACATGCCGCTGTTGACCAGCAGCGCGATTGCCCCCGCCACAATCGCGCCGTCGCGTTTGCCGAGCCGGGCCGACAGCGGTGCCACGAACAGAAAGGCGGCGATCATCGATCCGAACAGCAGAAAGACATAGGCGATCAACTCGATCTGGTTGAGCTGCCAGAAAAAGCCGAGCAGATAATTGGTCATCGAAAAGGTGATACCCTGATTGATGAAGCCGAACAGCGCGGCAAAGATCAGCCACAGAAACGCGCGGTTCGACAATGTGTCGCGCATCTCGCGCAGTACCTGGCGCAATGTTGTCACCGGCTTGACGTCGGTCAGGTTCGACACCGCGATGCGGCGATGCTGCCCCGCGGCCGAAATCATCACCGCGCCCAGCATCATCAGCGCCCCGGTCAGCGCATAGGGGCCATAGCCGTCGGGATCGACGAGCCCCTTTTCGCCGCCGAAAAACACGCCATAGGCGAGGAGCAGGATCAGCAATCCGCCGCCCCAGCCGAACAGGAAACGATAGCGCATCACGATCGTCCGCTCGTCATAATCGGCGGTCAGTTCGGGGACGATCGCCACCGACGGCACCTCGCAGCATGATACGAGCGACCGGACGATAATCGCAAAGCCGATCAGCCATGCGACCGTCATCGCGTCGCTCATCGCGGGCGGATGCCACAGCAGCATCCAGGCAATGGCAAGCGGGACGGGCGCAATATAGAGCCACGGCAGGCGTCGGCCCCAGCGGCTCCGCGTCCGGTCGGTCAGCTCGCCGATCACCGGATCGACGAACGCGTCGGCGATGAGCGCCATCATGATGGCGGCCCCGACGATTCCGGCATCGATCCCGATCACCTGATTGTAGAATAACAGCAAAAAGGTCGAAAAACCGTTGTCTTTTACCCCATAGGCGATGCTGCCGAGGCCGTGCATCACCTTCAGCCGGACGGGCAGTTTTTCGGGTGGCGGCACGGCGGCGGTCGCCGCCGACGCGTTCACGCGGCCGCTCCGGCCTTGGCGGCCTCCTCCATCTGGACCAGCGCGTCGAACATGCCCGGCGTTTCCTTGTCCCACGCGTGGCGCTGGCCGATCGTCAGCCCGCCGTCGACGAGCAGGTGGGTGCCGGTCATGAAACTCGACTCGTCGCTCGCGAGATAGGCGACCGCGTTGGCGATATCCTCGGGCTGGCCGCCGCGCGCGACCGGCTGCGCCTGCGCGCTCATTCCGGCGATGATCGCATTCGCCTGTTCCTTCATCTCGCCGGGAACGTCGAGCGACGCGGTGAAGATATTGGTGTTGATGAAGCCGGGGCAGATCGCGTTCACCCGGATGCCATATTGCGCCAGATCGGTGGCGGCGACCTTGCTCAGATGCAGCACCCCCGCCTTGGCCACCGCATAGGCGGTCGGCGAATAGCCCGCGCCCAGCGCCGCGACGCTCGCGGTGTTGACGATCGATGCACCCTTGCGGTGTTTCATATGCGGCGCCGCATAGCGAATACCCATCGCGACCGATTTCAGCACCAGGTCCATCGTCCGGTCCCAGCCTTCGGGGGTGATCTCGTCGATCGGCGCGCGGTCGCCGCCCGCCGCGGCATTGTTGAACAAGATGTCGATGCCGCCACTCTTTGCTGCCGCCTCGTTCATCAGTGCCTCGATATCCGACGGCTGCGTCACGTCGCAGCGGACGAAGTCGATCTTGCCGTTCGACTGTTCGGCGAGCGCGCGGCCGCCCGCTTCGTCGATATCGGCGGCAAATACATGCGCGCCTTCGCCCGCCAGTTTCAGCACCGCCGCCTTGCCGATGCCCGATGCCGCGCCGGTGACGACGGCGACTTTGCCTGCGAATCGCATATCCTGCTCCCGTTTTCTTTTGCCACTTAGCTTAGGCGCGCCGGGAGCCGCGTCAACGCCGGTCGATCCGACGCTACGGTGCCGTAACGGCAGGTGTGCGCCTCCAAGTTGACGCTTGCGTAAAGGAACGAAGCCGACGTAGGTTTGCGGGCAGAAGAGGAGCCAAAAGGATGAGCGAACTGGACGCTTTCCGCACCGAGGTGCGCGAATGGCTGGAGGCGAACTGCCCCCCCGAAATGCGCGAACCGATCCGCGACGAGGATGATATCTGCTGGGGCGGGCGCAACTTCAAATTCAAGAACGACGCCCAGAAAGCGTGGCTCGATGCCTGCGTGTCCAAGGGCTACACTGTGCCCGACTGGCCCAAGCCCTATGGCGGCGCGGGCCTCACGCCCGAGCAGACCAAGATCCTCAAACAGGAAATGAAGCGCATCAAGGCGCGCTCGCCGCTCGACAGTTTCGGCATCTGGATGCTCGGCCCCGCGCTGCTCAAGTTCGGCACCGAGGAGCAGAAGGTCCATTATCTGAACCCGATCGCGCGCGGCGAAATCCGCTGGTGCCAGGGCTATTCGGAACCGGGTTCGGGCAGCGACCTTGTCAGCTTGCAGACCTTCGGCGAGGACAAGGGCGATCATTGGGTCGTCAACGGGTCGAAAATCTGGACGAGCTACGCCGACAAGGCCGACTGGATCTTCTGCCTCGTCCGCACCGACAAGACGAACAAATATCAGGGCATCACCTTCATGCTCTTCGACATGGAGAGCCCCGGCGTCACCACCAAGCCGATCCTGCTGATCAGCGGCAACAGCCCTTTCTGCGAAACCTTCTTCGACGATGTAAAGGTGCCGAAGGACCAGTTCGTCGGCGAGGTGAACCGCGGCTGGGACGTCGCCAAATACCTGCTCGGCCACGAACGCGAGATGATCTCGGGCGGCGGCGCCGGCGGCGACATGGTCAGCATCGGCGGCGCCTTTGCCAAGGCGTTCGGCAAGAATGCCGCGGGCGAACTCGACGATCCGATCCTGCGCGCCGAAATGGCGGCGTTCGACACCGACGTCTTTGCCTATCGCGCGATGGGCGAGCGGTTCATGGACATGTGGAAGACCGGCCGCGCGCATCCGGCGTCGTCGAACATGATGAAATATGTCGGCACCGAACTCAACAAGCGCCGCCACGAACTTGTCATGTCGGGCGGCGGCAGCGACGCGCTTGAATGGGACAGCGAAGAAAGCAAGGGCGGCGCGCGCGCGCGCAGCTGGCTGCGCACCAAGGCCAATTCGATCGAGGGCGGAACGAGCGAAGTCATGCTCAACGTCATCGCCAAGCGGATATTGGATTTGCCGGGGGCGTAATCCTTCTCCCCTCCCGCTTGCGGGAGGGGCAGCGAGGCTTGCGAACTTGTTCGCTAGCCGCAGCGGGGTGGGCAAATGCGACGTCGCTGGCCCACCCCTAACCCCTCCCGCAAGCGGGAGGGGAACTG
>NZ_JADKYM010000020.1 GCF_015475875.1 Sphingopyxis solisilvae
CCGGGGCCGGGCGCGCCGCCCGCCGCTTCCGATGGCGGCGTGGCGTCGTCATATTCGTCTTCGCTGTCGGGTTCGAGCGCGACCGCGGCGGCGGCAGCCTGTTCTTCCTCGAACATGGCGGCGATGACGTCGATGCCCTGGCTCTGCATTTCGGCTTCGTCGGGCGAGCGCGCGACGTTGACGCCGACGGTCACGACGACTTCGGGGTGCAGCTTGACCTTGACGTCGACGAGACCCAGCGACTTGATCGGGCGTTCGAGCTCGACCATCGCCTTGGTGACGCCCTGGACGCCGTCTTCGGCCAGCGCCTCGACGATGTCGCGGACGGCGACCGAGCCGTACAGCTGGCCGGTGTTCGACGCCTGGCGGATCAGGACGATCTGCTTGCCGTCGATGTCCTTGGCGCGGCCTTCGGCGTCGCCACGACGTTCGGCGTTATCGGCCTCGATCTTGGCGCGGTTTGCTTCGAACAGCTTGCGGTTCGCGTCGTTGGCACGAAGCGCCTTGTTGTTCGGCAGCAGATAGTTGCGGGCAAAGCCGTTCTTGACGGTAACAACGTCGCCGATGCCGCCCAGTTTCTCGATACGTTCGAGCAGGATGATTTCCATGACGCTGCCCTCCTTACTTCACAATGTAGGGGAGCAGGCCGATGTGGCGGGCGCGCTTGATCGCCTTGGCCAGCTCGCGCTGCTTCTTGGTGGACACCGCGGTGATCCGCGACGGGACGATCTTGCCGCGCTCCGACAGGTAACCCTGGAGCAGGCGGACGTCCTTGTAATCGATGACCGGTGCGTCCTTCGCGGTGAAGGGGCAGGTCTTACGGCGGCGGAAAAAGGGTCGTGCCATGTTGCTGTTCCTTATTCTTCGCCGTCGCGGTCGCGGCCGCGGCCGCCCCGACGTTCCTGCTTGCGCATCATGACCGACGGGCCTTTTTCGAGTTCGTCGACCTTGATCGTCATCCAGCGGATGATGTCTTCGTTGATCGCCGCCTGACGCTCGATTTCTGCGATCGCTTCGCCCGACACTTCGGCCGACAGCATCACATAATGACCCTTGCGGTTCTTTTGAATCTTGTAGGCGAGCTGCTTGAGGCCCCAGGTTTCGGTCTTGTGAACCTGGCCCTTATATTCGCCGATAACATTGGTGACGGTTTCCGCCAGCGCATCGACCTGAGCCTGGCTCAGGTCCTGACGCGCGATAAAGACATGCTCGTAAAACGGCATGGTGCGCTTCCTTCGATTTGGCCGATCGCTGGTCCTGCGCCAATCGCAAGACCCCTCCGGCTGTCGTCCGGCTTTGCGTATTGGTGCAAAGCAAACGGGGCGAACGGCACAAGGCCTCGCCCCGAATGAGCGCGCCTATACAGATTCGCCCGGAAGAATCAAGCGCGGCGGGCAAGCTTTTCCAGCAGTTCGTTCCCGAATTCGGTGAGCGTGTCGTCGCGCGCGCCGAGGATGAGGATGCGGTCGCCGGGTTTGGCTTCGTCGAGGATCGCGGCGCCGCAGTGGGCGCGCGTCGTCAGATGGACGGCGTCGCCGCCGCCTGCTCGCGTTTCGGTGACCAGCGCCTCGCTGCCGATGCTGCGGTCGACGGTGCCGCCGAAATAGACGGGGTCGCAGACGAAGAGCTTGTCGTCCGCGCGCATGCCCGCCGCAAAGCTGGCCGCCAGTTCGATGCCCATCTGGCGCAGCGGTCCGTACCCGTGCGGCTGGAAGAACAGCAGCGCGCGGCCCGGCAGTTCGGCGACCGCGGCAAGTGTCGCGGCGACCTTGTCGGGATTATGCGCGAAATCGTCGATCACCGTTACCCCGCCGGCCTGCCCGAGCACCTCGTAGCGGCGTGCGAGACCGGCGAAATCGGCCAGCGCGGCGACCGACTGCGCGACCGGAATGTTTAGCGCGCGCGCCGCGGCGATCGCGGCGAGGGCGTTCATGGCATTGTGACGCCCGGGCATTTTGAGCCGGACATCGTGACGGGTCGCCATGAAGTTGACCGTGAAGCGGCAGCCGTCGGGTTCGGCGACAAAATCGCTGCCGCGCATCGCGGCGCCCTCGCCGAAGCCGAAGCGCAGATTATTGTCGCCATTGAACAGTACCGCCGATTCGGGATCGTCGGCGTTGACGACCGCGATCCGCGCCTTGGCGACGAAATCGCCGAACAGCGCGTGGAGTTCGGCCAGGCTCTTGTGGTCGAGGCTGATGTTGGTGACGACCGCGACGCCGGGGCGATAGAGCGCGATCGACCCGTCGCTTTCGTCGACCTCGCTGACATAGAGTGTGTCGCCGCCGACGCGGGCGCTGGCGAAGGGCGCGTCGGGGGTGGCGTAATTGCGCATGACGGCGCCGTTCATCACCGTCGGATTGCGGCCCGCGCAGTCGAGGATCCAGCCGATCATCGCGGTGACCGTCGACTTGCCGCTCGTACCCCCGATCCCCACTCCCTGCGCGGCGGCGTTGAACAGCGCCTCGTTGAGTTCGGCGCGCGTCTGGCGCGGCAGGCCGAGCGCGCTGGCGGCGGCGACGTCGGGCACGCTGTCTTCGACCGCGGCGGAGGCGACCAGCGTCTGGCCGGGGGCGATGCCGCTGCCGTCCTGCGCGAACAGGGCGACGCCGTGGCGTTCGAGCCAGGCAAATTTATCGGGCGAGCGGCCCTGGTCGCGGCTGCGGTCCGATCCCGCTACCCTTGCTCCGCGCGCCGCGACGATCATCGCCAGCGGCAACATCCCCGACCCGCCGATACCGCAGAAGAAATAGGATTTGGTTTCGGTCATCGAGGCGCGTTATGGCTTTGACGAAGGGTTTGCAACCGGCGGCCAGTGATATTCATGAGCCTCGCCATTGCGAGCGAAGCGAAGCAATCCAGCGTGAGAGTAAACCGCTCTGGATTGCTTCGCTTCGCTCGCAATGACGGAGCGAGGCAACCGAGGACTATGGGATTTCAATCATGCGTATCGGAATCGTTGCCCCCAGCACCCCGATCCTCCCCGACGATGCCGAGGCGGTGCGCGCGCTCGCCAGCCTGGGTTATCCCGACGTCGAGCTCATCTTCGACCCGCAATGCTTTGCGACGCACGGCCATTTTGCGGGCGAGGACGGGCATCGCTTTGCGGCGCTGGTCGAGATGGCGAACCAGCCCGATGTCGACGCGGTCTGGTTCGCCCGCGGCGGTTATGGCGCCTGCCGGATCGCCGAGGATGCCGTGGCGGCGATGACCGACGTCGCGCGCGGCAAGGCGTTCCTTGGCTATTCGGATCAGGGCAATCTGCTCGGTGCGCTCTATCGCGACGGGTTCGACCATGTCGCGCACGGACCGATGGTGGCGGATATTCGCCGCGAGGGTGGCGACGCGGCCGTGCTGCGCGCGCTCGACTGGCTGGTCGGACGCGACCCGGGAGCGTGCGAGCCGGGGCTGCAGCATGGCGCGCGCCATGCGGCGTTCAACTTGATGACGCTGTCGATGCTGCTCGGCACCCCGCTCGAACCCGACCTTTCGGGCCACGTGCTGATCGTCGAGGAGGTCAGCGAATATCTTTATGCCTTTGACCGCGCCTTTTTTCATGTCGCCAGCTATCTGGGGCCGCGCGGACTTGCCGGGCTGCGGCTGGGGCGGGTGAGCGATGTGCGCGAGAATGAGCGGCCGTTCGGGATGGAGGCGGAGGACATCGTGCGGCATTGGTGCGCACGGTGCGGCATTCCTTTTTTTGGCGGCGCCGACATCGGCCATGATGCGGCTAACAAGGTGGTGCCCTTCGGCTTGCATCGTGCGGGGTGAAGGAATAGGCGCGGCCCAATTCATAATCACACTAGGGGACGCAATATGCGCGCATTCATTTTTCCGGGTCAGGGCAGCCAGGCGGTTGGCATGGGCAAGGCGCTGTCCGACGCGTCGCCGGTCGCGCGCGAAGTATTTCAGGAGGTCGACGACGCGCTGGGACAAAAGCTGTTCCAGCTGATGAGCGAAGGGCCGGAAGAGCAGCTGACCCTCACCGAAAATGCCCAGCCCGCGATCATGGCGAACGCAATCGCAACCTTGCGCGTGCTGGAAAAGGAGGGCGGCGTGACGCTGGCGGCCAAGGCCGATTATGTCGCGGGCCACAGCCTCGGCGAGTATAGCGCGCTGTGCGCCGCGGGGGCGTTCGATCTTGCGACCACCGCGCGGCTGCTCAAGACGCGCGGGCAGGCGATGCAGGCGGCGGTGCCCGTCGGGGTCGGCGCGATGGCGGCGCTGCTGGGCGCCGACATCGAAACCGCGCAGAAGCTCGCCGATGCCGCCGCCGAGGGCGAGGTCTGCACTGTCGCGAACGATAACGACCCTTCGCAGGTCGTGATTTCGGGCCACAAGGGCGCGGTCGAGCGCGCGGTTGCGCTGGTCAAGGATTATGGCATCAAGCGGGGTGTGTTGCTGCCGGTGTCGGCGCCCTTCCACTGTCCGCTGATGCAGCCTGCGGCCGACGCGATGGCCGAGGCGCTCGGCACCAACCCGCCCGCGCCGCCGCTGGTTCCCGTGGTCGCGAACGTCACCGCGAGCCCGGTGAGCGACGCCGACACGATCCGCGACCTGCTGGTGCAACAAGTCACCGGCCGCGTCCGTTGGCGCGAAAGCGTTGGCGCAATGGAGGATATCGGCGTCGGGCAGTTCGTCGAATTCGGCGGCAAGGTGCTGTCACCGATGGTGAAACGCAGCGCGAGCGGCGAGGTCGAGACGATCAGCGTGATTTCGATGGATGACATCGAGGCTTTGCTCAAAACGCTCTAATTTTGCGATTTCAGGAGAAATTCAGATGTTCGATCTCACCGGCATGACCGCCCTTGTTACCGGCGCTTCGGGCGGTATCGGTTCAGCCATCGCGCAGGCGCTCGCGGCACAGGGCGCGCGGCTGGCGGTGTCGGGGTCCAATGCGGACAAGCTGAATGCTTTTCGCGATACGCTGGGCGGCGACCATATCGCTTTGCCGTGCAACCTCGGCGACGGCGCCGCGGTCGATGCGCTGGTGCCTTCGGCGGTTGAGACGCTTGGCCAGCTCGACATCCTCGTCAACAATGCGGGGGTGACGCGCGACAATCTGATCATGCGGATGAAGGATGAGGAGTGGATGGACGTCATCCGCATCAACCTTGAGGCGAATTTCCGCCTCGCGCGCGCCGCGGCGAAGCCGATGATGAAGGCGCGTTTCGGGCGCATCATCTCGATCACCAGCGTCGTCGGCGCCACCGGCAATCCGGGGCAGGCCAATTATGCCGCGTCGAAAGCCGGGGTGACTGGCATGACCAAGGCACTGGCGCAGGAACTGGCGAGCCGTGGGGTGACCGCGAACTGCGTCGCACCGGGCTTTATCGCGACCGCGATGACCGACGACCTGCCCGACGCGCAAAAGGAAGCGCTCAATCAGCGCATACCGGCGGGGCGGATGGGCGCGGGCAGCGATATTGCCGCCGCGGTCGTCTATCTCGCGTCGAAGGAGGCCGGATATGTCACCGGTCAGACATTGCATGTGAACGGCGGGATGGCCATGCTGTCGTAAGCAATCGCGCTGCGACGACGGAAGGATCGGACATGAGGAAGATTTTGATGGCGGGCGCCGCCCTGTTTGCGGTCACCCTGCCGACGACCGCCGCGGCGCAGGAAGGCGAGAAATTCGATTGTGCGGTGGTGCAGGTGCCGACGGAGCAAAAAGCGGCGATCGGTGCGGCGATGGCCGGAGCGGGTGACGATGCCAGCCGCGATGCGCTGTTCCAGCAACTGGTGACGATCGCCCAGGGCTGCGCCACGCAGCATGCGATGACGGATGCGCAGAAGCGCGACTATTTCGACTATAGCCTCGCCCGTATTGCGCGCGAATGGCTGGCAGGCGACATGGCACGCCTCAACCTGGCGCCCGCCACCGTCGACAAGGCGCTGGATTTCGGCCCCGCCGGCGCCAATCCCGATTTGTCGGGCGAGATGAACGAGGACCATATCATGGCCATCGTCCAAGCCTATATCGACAGCGGGATCGATATCGAAGCGGTCGAGTCAGAGGCGTGGGAAAAGGTCGGTGCCTATGCTGCAGCGACGTCGATTTACTGGAACAAGCGCAAGCAACTGCCATTTTGACATGGTCGTCGCCCCCGCCTGCGCGAGGGCGACGGCATTTTAGAAACTCGCCCGCGCCGTAATCCGGAAATCGCGGCCCGCGAGCGGGACATAATCCTTGGTGAAGCTGGCGTGGCGCCGCGCCTCGACGTCGAAGATGTTGTTCGCGGCCAGCGACAGCGTCAGATTTTTGGTATCGGGCAGCGGCCGCCAGCTGATCGAGGCATTGACCAGCGTGAAGCCCTTGGTCGGGGTCTCAAAGGCCGCGACGCGGTTCTGGCCGTCGGTCCATTCGACCTCGGCACGCGCATCGATGCGCGCGCCCTGCGCTTCGAGCCCGCCCAGTACGCGCAGCGGCGGGATGCGCGGGATATGGTCGCCGCCCTTGACCTTGGCGCGCGTCATGTCGGCGACCAGATCGGCGACGATGTTGAAACCGCCGATCTGCGCCAACCGGGCGCTGGCTTCGGCCTCGAAGCCCCAGACACGGGCATCGCGCTGGAAATACTGGAACACCGGCAGATCGTCCTCTTCCTCGCCCGTGGCTTCGGAATAGATGAAATTGTCGAACCAGTTGTAATAGCCGGCGATGCTGAGGTTGAAGGCGTCGGTGCGTAGCTTGAACGACGCTTCGGCGCCCCAGCTTGCCTCGCGCTTCAGATCGACGTCGCCGACTTCGAAAGCCTGCGTTGCGATGTGCGGGCCGTTCGAGAACAGCTCCTCGGCGGACGGCGCGCGAACGGCGCGGGCCACCGACAGGCCGATCTTGGCATTTTCCCCGAGTTCGTAGTTCGCGCCGAGCGCGCCCGAAAAGGCGTCGAAGTTGCGGGTGATGCCGAGCGAGGGCGCGCGCACGTCGGTGGTTTCATAGCGCGCCGCAGCTTCGATGCCGAGCGAGCCCAGCGTCCATTCCTGCAGCGTGAACAGCGCGAACTGGTCGGTCAGGTTGCGCGGGACGAAGGCCTCGGCGCCGATCGCGTTGAAATCGCGGTGGCTGTACTGGATCCCGCTGGCGCCTCGCCAGCCGCCGCGGTCGTTCTGTGCCAGCTCGAGCCGCCCTTCGATCCCCTTGTTGGTAAAGACGGTACCGACCTCGTCGCCTTCGAACTCGGTGTGCTGATAATCGGCAAAACCGGCGCGGATACGCAGTTTTTCGAAAAAGCCGTCGCCCATTTCGACCTCGCCGCGCAGATCGGCGCGCCATTGTTTGAGGCCGATGGTGACCGGTCCCTCGCCATGCTCGTGATCGTGGTCATGGTCGTCTTCGCCCTCGTCTTCGTCATCATGGTGATGCTCGAAGCCTGGGCGGCTGGGGACGCCATATTTGCTGTCATAATAGCTGACCGAGATGCCGAGCTGGCCGCCCTCATTGATCAGCGACAGGCCGCCCGCGGCGGTCCAGGTTTCGCTGGCGGTGTTCGGAATCTTGCCGCGGCTGTTCGCCAGCGCGGTGAGTTCGGCAGCTTCGTCGTCATGGCCTTCCTCCGCCTCATGTTCGGCAGCGTGGAGCAGGTCGTCGCGCAAATCGGCGGAATGGACAAAGCCGCCGGTGCGCAGGTTGCCGGTCTTGCGCCAGCTGCCGTCGACGTGCGCGACGATATTGGGGGCCAGCGCGACATCGACCGAGGCGCCGCCGTTGCGGTCGTTAGCGGCAGTCGCATAGCCGCCGAGCGCGTCGATATGGACGTGATCGGAGGGCACCTTGCGCGGAATGCGACGGTCGAACAGGTTGACCGCGCCGCCGATCGCCTGGCTGCCGAACAGCAGCACCGCGGGGCCGCGCAGAATTTCGACACGCTCGACGGTCAGCGGATCGATGGTGACGGCATGGTCGGCGGAGGTGTTCGACACGTCGATCGACCCGATGCCGTCGGTCAGGATGCGAACGCGCTCGCCCGAAAAGCCGCGGAGCACTGGGCGCGAGGCGCCGGGCGCAAAGCTGGTCGCCGAAAGCCCGGCCTGACGCGTCAGTGTGTCGCCGATCTGGCCGCGAATATCCCGCGCCAGTTCATCGCCGTCGAGGACCGTGATATTCCCGAGAATATCGAGGCTGCGGACATAGGGCGCGGTAACGATGATCGGATCGCCGGTGTGCAGATCGTCGCCGCTGCCTGTGGCCGCGCGACCCTGGGCGAAAGCCGGGGTCGAAAGCATGACGGCAAGGGTGAAACCGGCGGAAGAAAGCAGTCGCATCGACGAAAAATCCTGATGATGAGCGTGGAAGGTTGGCGGGGTCAGTAATGATATAATATCTCTAATGCAAGGGTCGGCCACGGCATATCGGGCCGTTCGTCGGTCGGGACGTGGCGTTGGTCGACAAAAGGCCGGGCTTGGCCGGGCCAAGCGAAGCTGTCTTGCGGGGCGGCGGGCGCCCCCCTAAATCACTCGGCATGACGATTGCTGCAAACAGCCTCGACCTGATCGGCAACACCCCGCTCGTGCTGCTGAAAGGGCCAAGCGAAGCCACCGGCTGCGAAATCTGGGGCAAATGTGAATATGCCAATCCCGGCGGGTCGGTGAAGGACCGCGCCGCGCTGTATATCGTCCGCGACGCAGAGGCGAATGGCAGTCTGAAGCCCGGCGGTACGATCGTCGAGGGGACCGCCGGCAACACCGGCATCGGGCTGGCGTTGGTTGGCAATGCGCTGGGGTACAGGACGATCATCGTCATGCCCGACAACCAGAGCGCCGAGAAAATGGCGACGATCCGCGCGCTGGGGGCCGAGCTGGTGCTGGTGCCGCCCGCGCCGTTCGCCAACCCCGGCCATTTCGTCCACACCTCGCGCCGCATCGCCGAGGAGACCGATAATGCGATCTGGGCCAACCAGTTCGATAATATCGCCAACCGCAAGGCGCATGTGATGGGCACGGCGGAGGAAATCTGGACGCAGATGGACGGGCGGATCGACGGCTTTACCTGTGCAGCGGGGACCGGCGGCACGATTGCCGGAACCGGGCTGGGGTTGAAGGCGCATAATCCCGACATCGTCGTTGCGCTGACCGATCCGCACGGGGCGGGCCTGTATAATTATTACCAGTGCGGCGAATTGAAAGCCGAAGGCAGCAGTGTTGCCGAAGGGATCGGCCAGAACCGCATCACCGCCAACCTCGACGGCGCGCCGATCGACACCCAGTTCCGCATTTCGGATGCCGAGGGGCTGAAGGTTGTACGCCAGTTGCTGGGCGATGAGGGGCTGTGCCTGGGCCTGTCGTCAGGGATCAATGTCGCGGGCGCGATGGCGCTGGCGCGGCAGATGGGCCCCGGCAAGCGTATTGCAACCGTCCTTTGCGACAGCGGGTTTCGCTATCTTTCGACGCTGTACAACCCCGAATGGCTGGCGAGCAAGGGGCTGGCGGAGGCCGAGGCATGAAAAGAGCGCATACCGACGGGCCGGTGCCGCCGCTGCCCCCCGCGCCCGGACCGGTCAATGATTCGATGCGGCGGCTTCAGATCGGCATAGCCGGGGTGCTGACGGTGCTGTTACTGGTCGGCATGGCCGGTCTGATCGGCGACCGCGCCCGCGAACGGGCGTTCGAGGACGCTGCCGCCGACGCGACGGTGAAGATGCCGGGCGACGACACCAAGGCCGGCAAGGCGCCGCTGGAGGAACTGGGAGTCCAGCCGGTGTCGAAGGAGGAAAATCCCGGCACGGCGGTGAAGGTGCCGCAGGCCGCGCCGTCGACGGCCACCGTGCCCGATCTCGAACCCGATCCCGAATTGCAGCGCGCGCGCCAGTCGGCGCCGCGATGACCTGCTGGCGCCGCCCGTTGGGCCGCGCTGTCCCGGTGATCTTGCTGGCGACGCTGCTCGCATGGCTGGGCGGCGGCCAAGCGCAGTTCGGGCGGATCGACCCGGCCTTGGCGTTGCCGGTGCTGTTTCCGCCGCTGGTGCTGCTCGCTGCGTGGTGCTGCCGCGACGAAGCGACCGTGCGACGTCGGGCGCTGCTCGTTGCGGCGTTCGGCATCGTGCTGGCGCAGGCAGTGTTGGGTATGGTGCTGGCGGGACAGCTCGCGTGGTTGCAGCTGGCGTTGATCGCGACGGCAAGTCTTGCGGCCGGTGTCCTTGCCGAAACGCTGATGGGCTGGCGCCCGCGCTGGCGGATTCTGACGTGGCTGGTCGCCTTGCTGATCGCGGTCGGCTGGTTCGCGGCGAGCCATGCGATGCTCGCCCGTCTCTATCGGCCTGCGGCGGCGCCGGCAGACGCGCCCGTCGCCACGGTGCTGACGGGGCTACCGCTGCGCTGGTCGGGTGAGGCCGATTTGGCTGCGATCATTGCCGGGCAGCGCGCCGATGATCCGGCGCTGGTCCGGCTGGAAGCCGCCGGGCCGCTGCAGCTTGTCGACAGTCTGGTCGAACACCGGCCGCCACCGGGCGGGACACTGCTGCTCGCGCACCCGCGCGCGCTGGCGCCGCAGGAACTGGTTGCGATCGACGGCTTTGTGCGCGGCGGCGGCAAGGCTGTGATCTTGGCAGATGCCCTGTCGGGCTGGCCTGCGGCACACCCGATCGGCGATCCCCGCAACCCGCCGGTGACGAGTTTGCTGACCCCGCTGCTCGACCATTGGGGCGTGACGTTGGCTGCGGCGAACCCCGACGCGCCGATGGTGGTCGCCGCCGATGTCGATGCAGCGCGGCTGCTGCTCGCCAGCGCGGGGCGGTTCGAGCGGCTGCCCGCCGCTTGCCGCGGCTATGCCGACCGCCATGTCGCCCGGTGCCCGATCGGGAAGGGCGAGGTCTGGTTGGTGGGCGACGCTGACCTGTTATTTGCGCCGTTATGGACGCCGGCCATCCCCGGTGCCGAACATCTGCGGCCCGCCGATACCATGGCCTGGATGGCCGCGCGGTTGTGGCCGGGAGCCGGAGTCGCGCCGTTCAGCCCGCTGTGGATTCGCAGCGACGCCCACTGAGGCGAGTCGTCTCAGTCGTTCTCGTCCGGAAAAGATAGCGATTTCACCCCCGTCAGGCGCGGGGGCGACCGCTTTTGCCCTCGATCCGGCTCATTTTGCGCTGATTTAGGGCTAGATTCCCTATTTTGCCCTAAATTTCCCCTTTTCACCCCAATTCATAGTTGATAGGCAGGAGTCGGAGAGGGGCAATCTCCGCCTGAGCCGAAACTGCTGGAATCCAAGCGATTCCGGGGACGGGAAATTATTGCCCGGTGGCGCATACGGGGGGCAAAGCGATGGCGATTGTGACGCCCGGCCAATATGCGGGCACCAGTTTCGCCGCGATCGATGGCAAGGGGCGCATCGCCGTCCCCTCTCAATTCCGCAACAATGTGCCCCTCATTGCGGACGGCCAGCGCGTACTCTGGGTCGGCTTTCACGAAAAGCTGCCGTGCCTGGTTGCCTATGGCCAGGATCAATATGACCGGCTGAACGGCGAGATCGAGCGCGATCGCGAAACCGCGCGCTCACGCAACCTCGATTTCGACGAGGATGCAGAGTTCAAGAAACGCTTCAGCTATACCGAGCCGTACACGCTCGACGACAGCGGTCGTTTCCTGCCCAGCTTCATCCACCGCGACCGCGTCGGCGATGCCGGCGCGACGGCGTTTGTGGGGTCGGGTCGCCGCCTGGAAATCTGGTGGCTGCCGACGCTGGCCGAATGCGCCCAGGCCGACCCGGTGCTCCAGCGGCTGGCGGCGTCGTGGGATGCGACGAAGGGGAGGGGGCGCAAATGAGCGCGTCGTTGCCCGATCTGCCGCGCGACCCCCGTCACGACCCGGTGCTGCGCGACGAAGTCATCGCCGCGCTCGCGATCGTACCGGGCGAGCGTCATGTCGATGCGACCTTCGGTGCCGGAGGCTATACCCGCGCGATGCTCGCCGCGGGCGCCGAGGTGGTGGCGTGCGACCGCGATCCCGATGCGATTACCGATGGGCAGGCGCTGGTCGAGGAGGCGGGCGGCAAGCTGACGCTAGTCCACGGCCGTTTCGGCGAGATTGATCGCCTGCTCGCCGAGCGCGGGATCGACGCGGTCGACGGCATCACCTTTGACATCGGCGTGTCGTCGATGCAGCTCGACCACGGCGAGCGCGGTTTTTCGTTCCAGAAGGATGGCCCGCTCGACATGCGCATGGCGCAGGAGGGCGAAAGCGCCGCCGACTGGCTGAACCGCGCCGACGAAACCGAGATCGCCGATGTGCTGTTTCATTATGGCGACGAGCGCCAGTCGCGCCGCGTGGCGCGCGCGATCGTTGCGGCGCGCCCGCTCAGCCGCACCGGCGAACTGGCGACGGTGATCCGCAAAGCGCTGCGCCACCCGCCGGGCGCGCCGAAGGATCCCGCGACCAAGAGCTTTCAGGCGATCCGCATCCACATCAACGGCGAACTCGACGAACTGGCGGCGGGGCTGGCGGCGGCCGAGCGCGTCCTGCGTCCCGGCGGTCGGCTGGCGGTCGTCAGCTTTCACAGCACCGAGGACCGCATCGTGAAAAATTTTCTGCGCGAACGCAGCGGAGGCGATGCCGCGGGTTCGCGTCACCGGCCCGCGCCGATCCCTCTGGCGCGGGCCGCCACCTTTGAAACCCCGGCGCGCAAGGTGCGGCCGGGCAAGGTCGAGGAGGCACGCAATCCCCGCGCCCGGTCGGCAACGCTGCGCAGTGCGGTGCGCACCGCAGCCCCGGCATGGCCGGGTCAACCCCATGTGAAGGAGGCGATCTCATGCTGATGGCGGCACGCAAGCTTCAGGGCATCGGGCTGGTCCTGCTGGTGCTGATCTGCGCCATGATGCTGTACCCGGTGTCGCTCAAGGTGGCGGCAACGCGCAGCGAATTGACGCGGATCGAACGGCAGATCGAGCGGACGCGCGACAATATCCGCTATCTGGAATCCGAACTCGCGGTCCGCGCCTCGATGCGGCAGCTGGAACATTGGAACGCCGACACCTTTGGCTATTCGGCGCCGTCGGCGGACCAGTATCTGGAGAGCGAGCGTCAGCTTGCCTCGCTTGACCGCCTGCCGCGCGCGCGCGGCGCCAACGAGGTCGCACCGGTGCTGATGGCGATGGTATCGCCTGTCGCCATCCCCGAAGCGCCGAAACAAAGCCCCGTCGCCGAAACCCCGACGCCCGCGACGCCACCGAAGCCCGCCGCCAAGCCTGTCGTGCTGGCGCAGGCCGACAGCGAGGTCCGCAGCGATACCGCGCCGCGCATGGCGCCAACCCGCCGCCGCGAGCAACTGAAAATGATCGAGGACCAGTTGCTGGCCGAATCGACGCTGGCCGATCTGAAGCGCGCGGCGGCTCTCGAAGCGGCAGGAGGCAAGCCCGCCCGATGAACACGCTGGTCGTCCGTCCGACCCGGGTACGTACCGCCGGCGTCCGGCAGCAGATTTTGCTGACTGCCCAGCAGCGGCTGATGATCCTGATGCTGCTGTTCATGGCGGCATTTTTTCTGGTGTCGGTCCGGCTGGTCTATTTTGCGGTGTTCGACACCGGATCGCAATCGGGATCGCGGACCGGCGGCTTCATCCCGGCGCGCGCCGATATCGTCGACCGCAACGGGGTGCCGCTGGCGCGTACCATCGACGGCTATGCGATCCGCGTGGTGCCTGAAAAGTTGCTCAACAACCGCCAGTATCTGGCCGACGAGCTGCACAAGATTTTTCCCGATACCCCCCGCGCCGAACTGTTCGCCAAGCTGAGCGGGCCGCGACCGACCTATATCCGCCGCCGCGCGCTGCCCGACCAGGTCGCGGCCGTGAATGCCATCGGCGATGTCGGCTTTGATTTTCCGCGCGAGAAGGAACGGCTTTACCCGCAATTGTCGCTGGCGGCGCATGTGCTGGGCTTTATCAACGCCGACGGCGAAGGTGTCGCGGGTGTCGAGGGTGCGTTCGAGAGCCGCCTCACCGATGCGGCGACCCGCGGCGAGCCGCTGGCGCTGTCGATCGACGCGCGGGTGCAGGGCGTACTGGAAAGCGAGCTGGGTTCGGCGGTCGCCAATCTGGAAGCGATCGGCGGCGCCGGGATCATTCTGGACGTTCACACCGGCGAAATCGCTGCGATGACATCGCTGCCGACCTATAACCCCAACAAACTGGCCCCCGACAATATGGCGGCGCGGCGCAATGCGGTGACGCATAATTTGTACGAGCTGGGATCGACGTTCAAGCCGCTGACCGTTGCCGCGGCGATCGACGCAGGGACCGTGACCAGCATGGCGCGCCGTTATGATGCGACCCAGCCGCTTGCGATCGCGGGCTTTCGCATCCGCGACAGCCACCCGTCGCGGCGCTGGCTGAATGTCCCCGAAACGCTGATCCACAGTTCGAACATCACCACCGCGCGCATCGCCGACGAGTTGGGGCGCGAAAAGATGGAAGCGATGTTTCGCAGCCTGGAGTTCGATGGCCGACCGCAGATCAACCTGAAAGAACGCGCCTTTCCCTTGTGGCCGCGCGATTGGGGGCGGATCACGACGATGACCACCGGTTATGGCCATGGCATCGCAGTCACCCCGCTCCACCTCGCCAGCGCTTATGCCGCGCTGGTCAATGGCGGCATCTATCGCCCCGCGACGATCACCAAGCTGGGCGATACGGCGCCGCCGAAGGGGCACCGCGTGTTCAAGGCCGCGACCAGTGCGCGGATGCGCCAGCTGCTGCGCCTGATCGTGTCCGACGGCACCGGCAAAAAGGCCGAAGCGCCCGGTTTCCGCGTTGGCGGCAAAACCGGCAGCGCCGAAAAGCCCGGCGCGGGCGGCTATCGCCGTAGCTCGGTCGTCGCGACCTTTGCCGCCGCTTTCCCGATGGACAATCCGCGCTACGTCGTGCTGGTGATGATCGACGAGCCCAAGGGCAATGCCTATAGCTCGGGCCAGCGCACCGCGGGCTGGACCGCGGCGCCGGTGGTCAGCAAGGTCGTGATGCGCGCCGGGCCGATGCTGGGCGTGTTCCCCGATGAAAGTCGTGACGTCGATGTCTCCGAACTCACTCCGCTGCTCTGGAGAAACGGGGAAGGCGGGTAATGCGCCTGTCTGCGCTGCTCGACAAATCGCATGACGGGACGCCCGACCCGGTCGTGACCGGGCTGGCGATCGACCATCGCAAGGTGGCACCGGGAACGGTGTTCGGCGCGTTCGTCGGCGAAAAATTCAACGGCGAGGATTTCATTCCGGCGGCGATCGACGCCGGGGCGATTGCGGTCGTCGCGCGCCCCGAAGCGCGGGTCGATGGCGCGGTGCATATCGCCGAGCCCAATCCGCGCCGCGCCTTTGCCCATATTGCGGCGCGATTCTTTCATCGTTTTCCAGCCACCTGCGTCGCTGTGACGGGGACCAACGGCAAAACGTCGACGGTGGAAATGACGCGCCAGCTGTGGCGGATGGCGGGGTTCAACGCCGCGTCGATCGGCACACTGGGGATCACCACTTCGGTCGACAGTTCGTCGACCGGGCTGACGACCCCCGACATCGTGACCTTCCTCAGCAACATGTCGGGACTGGCGGTCGAAGGGGTCGGTCATGCGGCGTTCGAGGCATCGAGCCACGGGCTCGATCAATATCGCACCGAAGGCCTGCCGGTGAAAGCCGCGGCGTTCACCAATCTCAGCCACGACCATCTGGACTATCATGGCACGATGGACGCCTATCTGGCGGCCAAGCTGCGCCTGTTCACCGAAGTGGTCGATCAGGACGGCGCGGCGGTGGTGTGGGCCGACGACGACTATTCGGCGCAGGTGATCGATGCGGTCAAGGCGCGCGGCGTCCGGCTGTTGACGGTCGGCACGCGGGGAGAGACGCTGCGACTGGTATCGCGCGAGCCGACCCAGCTCGGCCAGTCGCTGGTCATTGCGGCAGGCGATGCGGCTCATCGGGTCGACCTGCCGCTGATCGGTGGCTATCAGGTTGCCAATGCGCTGGTGGCGGCGGGGCTGGTCATCGCGACCGGCGGCGATATGGCGCAGACGCTAGGCAATCTCGGCCGGCTTCAGCCGGTGCGCGGACGGCTGGAACGGGCTGCGATCACCAAGGCTGGCGCGCCGGTCTACGTCGACTATGCGCATACCCCCGACGCGCTCGCGGCGGCGCTCGATGCGCTGCGCCCTCACGCGCGCGGGCGATTGATCCTGGTGTTCGGCGCGGGCGGCGACCGCGATCAGGCGAAGCGGCCCGAGATGGGCAGGGTCGCCGCTGCGAAAGCCGATGTGCTGATCATCACCGACGACAATCCGCGCGGCGAGGATCCGGCCGTCATCCGCGCGGCGATTGCAGAGGGCGCGCCAACCGCGCAGGTCATCGGCGATCGCCGCGCCGCGATCGCCGCCGCGATTGCCGAAGCGCGCGCCGACGACATCATCTGCATCGCGGGCAAGGGGCATGAACAGGGGCAGATCGTCGGTGCGGGCGCCGACATGCGCATCATCCCCTTCGACGACGTCGCGGTCGCGCGCGAGTGTGCGGCATGAACCCGCTGTGGACCGCCCGCGCCATCGCCGCCGCAACCGGCGGCGAAGCGAGCGCTGATTTCACCGTGCATGGCGTCGCCTTTGACTCGCGCGAGGTGACGACGGGCGACCTGTTCGTCGCGATGCGCGGCGAGGCGACCGACGGGCATAAATTCATCGACAAGGCGATTGCCGCGGGCGCCGCCGGCATCGTCTGCGAAACCCCCATCGATCATCCGCATGTCCGCGTCACCGACAGCGCGGCGGCGCTGAATGCGCTGGGCGCCGCATCGCGCGCGCGCAGCCATGGCCGGATCATCGGGGTGACCGGATCGGCGGGCAAGACGGGAACGAAGGAGGCGCTATTCGAGGCGCTCGACCGCTTCCGCCCGGGCAGGGCGCACCGATCGGTCAAAAGCTATAACAACCATGTCGGCGTACCGCTCAGCCTGGCGCGGATGCCCTCGACCGCCGATTTCGGCGTGTTCGAAATGGGGATGAACCATGCGGGCGAGCTTGCGGAACTGACGCGCATGGTGCGCCCGCACGTCGCCATCGTCACCACCATCGCCCCCGCGCATATGGAGTTTTTCGGCAGCGAAGAGGCGATCGCCGACGCAAAGGGCGAAATTTTCGAGGGGCTGGAGCCCGGCGGCACCGCGATCGTCCCGTTCGACAGTCCGCATTATGCACGGCTGCGCGCCAAGGCCGAACGCCATGCGACGCATGTCATCAGCTTTGGCCTCGGCGCCGATGCCGACGTCCGCGCGGTCGACTGGCTGCCCGACGGGCAGGGCGGCTCGCTCGTGACCGCGCAAGTGCAGGATGCGCTGCTGTGCTACACGATCGCGCAGGCCGGGGTGCATTGGGTGTCCAATTCGCTCGCGGTGCTGGCGGCGGTCAAGGCGGTCGGCGGCGACCTGCCCGCGGCGGGGCTCGCCTTTGCCGAAATGGCCGGGCTCGCAGGCCGCGGCGCGCGCCACCGGGTGCCGCTGGGCGGCGGGCATATCCTGCTGATCGACGAAAGCTATAACGCCAACCCGGCGTCGATGGCGGCGACGATCGAGCAGCTGGGCAGCGAATCCGGCGACCGCAAAGTGGCGATTCTCGGCGCGATGAAGGAGCTCGGCCCGGACGGTGCGGCCTATCACGCCGGTCTTGCCGCTCCGCTCGTCGCAGCCGGGGTGCAATTCGCCCTGCTTGTGGGCGAAGAGATGGCGCCGCTCGCCAAAGCGCTTGAGGGGCAGATCGATTTCGAGCATGTGGCCGCCCACTCTGACGCGGCGGAGCGGCTGGGCGCAGTGATCCGCCCTGGCGACACCGTGCTGGTCAAGGGGTCGAACAGCGTCGGCTTGTCACATGTCGTGTCGGCGCTGACCAACGGGGAATTTTGATGCTTTACTGGCTGGCGGAATGGCTGGGCTTTCCGGGGGTTTTGAACCTCATCCGTTACCTGAGCTTCCGCTCGGGCGCGGCGGTCGCGACCGCGCTGATCATCGGGCTGTGGATCGGGCCGCGCTTCATCCTGATGCTGCGGATGCGGCAGGGCAAGGGGCAGCCGATCCGCGACGACGGGCCGCAGAGCCATCTCGCGAAAAAGGGCACGCCGACAATGGGCGGGCTGATGATCCTCATCTCGCTGATGATCTCGGCGCTGCTGTGGATGGACCTGTCGAACCGCTTTGTCTGGGCCTGTATTTTCGTGACCGGTGGGTTCGCCGCGGTCGGTTTTCTCGACGATCTGGACAAGGTCACCAAAGCCAGCCACCGCGGCATTCCGGGGCGGGTGCGGCTGCTGATCGAATTCCTGATCGCCGGAGTCGCAGTATTCCTGATCGTGTCGCGCACCGGTACCGACCTGTATCTGCCCTTTTTCAACGATGTCGTGATCGAGCTGGGGCCGCTCTATTATGTCTTTGCGATGGTGCTGATCGTCGGTTTCGGCAATGCGGTGAACCTGACCGACGGGCTCGATGGGCTCGCAACCTTTCCGGTCATCATCGCCAGCCTGACCTTCCTCGTCATCGTCTATCTGTCGGGCAATGTGAAATTCGCCGAATATCTGGGCATCCCGCATGTTTCGGGGGCAGGCGAGCTGGCGGTGTTTGCCGCCGCAATCATCGGCGCCTGCCTGGCCTTCCTGTGGTTCAACGCGCCGCCCGCGGCGGTGTTCATGGGCGATACGGGCAGCCTCGCGCTCGGCGGCGCGCTGGCGACGATCGCGGTGACGGCGCAGCATGAACTGGTGCTGGTCCTGGTCGGCGGGCTGTTCGTGGTCGAGGCCTTGTCGGTGATCATCCAGGTTTTCTGGTACAAGCGCACCGGCAAGCGGGTGTTCCGCATGGCGCCGATCCACCATCATTTCGAGCAGATGGGCTGGCCCGAATCGACCGTCGTCATCCGCTTCTGGATCGTCTCGATCGTTCTGGCGCTCGCGGGGCTCGCGACCTTGAAACTGCGGTGATCACTTCGCGCGCCTTTGCCGGTCGCCGCTATGCGGTGCTGGGGCTGGCGCGCTCGGGGCTCGCGACGGTCGCGGCGCTCGTTGCCAGCGGCGCCGGGGTGACTGCCTGGGACGACCGCGAGGATGCGCGCGACGACGCGATGGCGCTCGGCGCCGACATCGGCAATCCGCTCGAGATCGACCTGATCGGTTTTGCGGGCGTGGTGGTGTCGCCGGGCGTGCCGCTCAACCGCCACCCGATCGCGGCGCATGCGCGCGAGGCGCATGTGCCGGTGATCGGCGACGTCGAGCTGTTCGCCGAGGCGCAAGGCGAACTGCCGCCGCACAAGGTGGTCGGCATTACCGGCACCAACGGCAAATCGACCGTCACCGCGCTGATCCACCATATGCTGGAAAGCGCCGGGATGGCGTCGCTGATGGGCGGCAATATCGGGCTGCCGATCCTCTCGCGCGATCCTCTCCCCGAAGGCGGGGTCTATGTGCTCGAACTGTCGAGCTACCAGATCGACCTGTCGCACAGCCTGGCGTGCGACGTTGCGGTGCTGACCAACCTGAGCCCCGACCATCTCGACCGCTACGACGGTTTCGCCGGCTATGCGGCGTCCAAAGCGCGGCTCTTTTCGCTCCAGCACCAGGATCAGGTGGCGATCGTCGCGGTCGACGACGACCCGTCAAAGATGATCGCGGGGCGGATCAACCACCGTCTGCACCGCGTGTCGGGCAAGGATATCGACCCGGTCGACCAGGCGCGCTGGCCCGCGCTGCAAGGCCCGCACAATGCGCAGAACGCCGTCTGTGCCATCGCGGTGTGCCGGGTGCTGGGATTGAACGACGAAGCGATCGAACGCGGTCTCGCCACCTTTCGGTCGTTGCCGCATCGGATGGAATTGGTCGGCGAAGCCCGTGGCGCGCGCTGGTATAACGACAGCAAGGCGACCAACGCGGCTTCCGCTGCACCGGCGCTGGCGGCGTTTCCGCCGGCGCCGGACCAGCGCCTGCACTGGATTGCCGGGGGGCAGGCGAAGGGCGACGGGCTGACGGCGTGCCGCCCGTGGTTCGGTCATGTGAAACAGGCCTATCTGATCGGCGAGGCGATGGAGTCGTTTTCGGCCGAAATCGGTGATGCCATTGCGGTGCAACGGTCGGGCGATATGGCAACCGCGGTCGCACAGGCGGCGGCGGCGGTGCGGCCGGGCGACGTCGTGCTGTTGTCACCGGCCTGCGCGTCGTTCGACCAGTTCAAGGATTATGAGCAGCGCGGCGATACATTCCGCGCGCTGGTGCAGGCGCTGGGGGCATGAGCGGGGGAATGGACCAGATGGACAGCGTGACCGAACGGCCGGTGATCGCAGCGACGCGGACCGTCAAGCGCCGCGGCCCGCGGCTCAGCCGCGCCGACCGCACCCCGCTGGGCCTGTGGTTCTGGGAAATCGACCGCGTCCTTCTCCTCCTCGTGTCGATGCTGGTGGCGATCGGGCTGGTCGCGGTGGCGGCAGCGTCGCCGGTGGCGGCGCAGAAATTGTCGACCAGCACCGCGTCGCTCGACCCGCTCTATTATTTCTATCGCCAGATGATGTGGGTGATCGTCGGGGTGCCGGTGATGCTCGCCGTTTCGATGCTGCCCAAGGCGCAGGCGCGACGCTTCGCGATCTACGGGACGATCACTTTTCTTGTCC
This sequence comes from Sphingopyxis solisilvae, assembly GCF_015475875.1. Lineage (GTDB taxonomy): Bacteria > Pseudomonadota > Alphaproteobacteria > Sphingomonadales > Sphingomonadaceae > Sphingopyxis > Sphingopyxis solisilvae. The sequence continues at coordinate 20,603 of NZ_JADKYM010000020.1, forward strand.
TGCTGTTCCTGGTGCCCTTGGTCGGCACCACTGTGAACGGCGCGCAGCGCTGGATCGGCAGCGGGGTTTTCCGCTTGCAACCGTCCGAGTTTCTGAAACCTTTTTTTGCGGTCACGCTGGCATGGGTGCTGTCGCTGCGCCTGCATGACCAGAGCCTGCCAGTCGTGCCGCTGACTTTTGTGCTGACCGGGGTCATCGCCGTGCTGCTGATGGGGCAGCCCGATCTGGGGCAGACGGTGATTTTTGCCGCGACCTGGCTGGTGCTGGTGCTCGTCGCCGGGCTGTCGATGCGGATCATGGGGATGCTCGCGGCGACCGGGGTTGTCGGCATCATCCTCGCCTATTTCTTCTATCCGGTGGCGCAGCAGCGCATCAACATCTGGCTGTTCGCCGAAGGCGACAGTTTCCAGGTCGACCGCGCGCATGCGACGCTGACCGCGGGCGGCCTGATCGGCACCGGGCCGGGGGCGGGACTGGCGAAGTTCCAGCTGCCCGAAGCGCACACCGATTATATCTTCTCGGTCATCGGCGAAGAATTCGGGATGATCGCCTGCATCGCGATCGCCATTCTCTATCTCGCGATCATCGTCCGCGTGCTGGTGCGCCTGCTTGACGAAGAAGACAGCTTCCTGATTCTCGCGGTCGCGGGCCTGATCGCGCAGTTCGGCGGGCAGGCGACGATCAACATGGCGGTAAACACCCAGCTGTTCCCGTCGAAGGGCATGACCCTGCCGTTCATCAGCTATGGCGGGTCGTCGTTCATCGCGCTGTCGATCGGCATGGGTTTGCTCTTGTCGCTGACCCGGCGAAACCCCTATGCGGCGCGGGTGTCGATGACCCGCAACTGGAACAAGAAATGAGTGCCCGGAAATGACCGCGACCCGCCACTATCTGCTCGCCGCGGGCGGGACGGGGGGGCATATGCTGCCCGCCTATGCGCTCGCGGGTGAACTGATCGCGCGCGGGCATCGCGTCGCGCTGGTCAGCGACGATCGCGGCCTGAAGATTCCCGGCGCCCCTGCCGAGATGGAAACGCATGTCCTGCCCGCCGGTCGCGTGGCGGGCGGGCCCATCGGCTGGATCAAGGCGGCGCTGGCGATCCGCAAGGGGCGCCGCATGGCGATCGACCTGATCCGCGACTTCGACCCTGCGGTCGTCGTCGGCTTCGGCGGCTATCCCTCGCTGCCCAGCCTGCTCGCCGCGGGCGCGACGAAACGGCCGCGCGTGTTGCACGAACAGAATGCCGTGCTCGGCCGGGTCAATCGCATGATGGCGCCGCGCGTCGATGCGGTGGCGGTCGCCTATCACAATATCCAGCGCTATCCGGCGGGGCATGAACTGAAGAAGCACATCACCGGCAATCCGGTGCGCGACGAGATTGTCGCGATCCGCGAGGAGGGTTTCCCGCCGCTGAGCGAGGATGGCATTTTCCGCCTGCTCGTGGTCGGCGGCAGCCTGGGGGCGACGGTGCTCAGCGATGTCGTTCCCGCCGCGATCGCGATGCTGCCGCGCGCGCTGCTCGACCGGTTGCAGGTGGTGCAGCAGTGCCGCGAGGCCGACCTGGAAGATGTGCGCGGCAAATATGCCGCGCTGGGCGTCGCCGCCGAATGCGCCACTTACATTGCCGATTTCCCCGACCGGCTGCGCTGGGCGCATCTGGTGATCGCGCGCGCCGGGGCGTCGACCGTCGCCGAACTCGCCTGCGCCGGGCGGCCCGCGATTTTCGTTCCCTATCCACACGCGATGGACAATCACCAGACCTATAATGTTGTCGATATGGTCGAGGCGGGCGGCGCGCGCTCGATCCCGCAACCGCAATTCACCGCCGGCGAACTTGCGAAGCAGATCCAGCGCATGGCGCTCGAACCCGGCGCGCTGGAGAATGCCGCCGCGCGCGCCGCGAGCTGCGGCCTGCCCGATGCGACGCGCGACCTTGCCGACCTTGTCGAATCGCTCGCCGCGCCGCCGATGATGGACGTGATCCGCGTCGGTGGACCGTCGGGCCAGCGTGCCGCCGCAACCGGCATGGCGTCGGCGCGCATGGGAGGCGAATGATGCGCGGCGTTGCCACCGACATCGGCACCATCCATTTCATCGGCATCGGCGGCATCGGCATGTCGGGCATCGCCGAGGTCATGCACAACCTCGGCTATCAGGTGCAGGGCAGCGACATTGCCGACGGCTATGTCATCGAAGGGTTGCGCAAACGCGGGATCAAGGTTGCGATCGGGCATGATGCCGCGAACGTCGAGGGCGTTTCGGTGGTCGTCACCTCGACCGCGGTTAAACGCGGCAATCCCGAGGTCGAGGCGGCGCTGGCGCAGCGCATCCCGCTCGTCCGGCGCGCCGAAATGCTCGCCGAACTGATGCGGCTGAAATCGACCGTCGCCATCGCCGGGACGCACGGCAAGACGACGACGACCAGCCTGGTCGCGGCGTTGCTCGACGCGGGCGGGATCGACCCGACGGTGATCAACGGCGGGATCATCAACAATTACGGATCGAACGCACGCCTTGGCGACAGCGACTGGATGGTCGTCGAGGCCGACGAGAGCGACGGCAGCTTCCTGCGCCTCGACGGCACGATCGCGGTGGTCACCAACATCGATCCCGAACATCTCGACCATTATGGCAGCTTCGACGCGATCAAGGACGCCTTCGTCGAGTTTATCGAGAATGTCCCCTTCTATGGCGCGGCGATGCTGTGTCTCGACCATCCCGAGGTGCAGGCAATCATCCCGCGCATCCGCGACCGGCGGATCGTGACCTATGGTTTCTCCGCCCAAGCCGATGTGCGCGGCACCAACGTGGTGCCCGGTCCCGACGGCAATCGCTTCGACGTCGTCGTCCGCGACCGCGACGGCAACAGCCGGACGATCGAAGGCATCCACCTGCCGATGTCGGGGCGCCACAACGTCCAGAACTCGCTCGCGGCGATTGCGGTCGCGCTGCACATGGGTGTGCCGGACGACAAGATCGTGTCGGGCTTCAACGGTTTTGCCGGGGTCAAGCGCCGCTTCACCAAGGTTGGCGAGTTTGCGACCGGAGAGGGTGTCATCACGGTGATTGACGATTACGCCCACCACCCGGTCGAGATCCGTGCGGTGCTGTCGGCGGCGCGCGAAGGCGTCGGGGCCGGGCGCGTTGTCGGCGTGGTCCAGCCGCACCGCTTTACACGCCTGCGCGATCATATGGACGATTTCCAGCAGGCGTTTAACGACGCCGACATCGTGCTCGCCTTGCCGGTCTACACCGCGGGCGAGGCGCCGATCGAGGGCGTGACGTCGGACGCGCTGGTCGCGGGGCTGCGCGACCGCGGGCATCGGCAGGCTAGCGTCGTCGCGGATGCGGCAGAGCTGGCTGTAAGCATCGCGGATAGCATCAAGGCAGGCGATCTTGGTGCGGGCGACATGATTATCTGCCTTGGCGCGGGCGACATTACCAAGATGGCAGCGGGGCTGGCGAGCGCGGTGGAGGGAGCCAAGTGATCCTGCTTTTGCCCGACATCATGCTCAACTTTCCGTTCGTGTCGAGCGAAGTCGAGACACGGCAACGCCGCGCCAAGCGTCTTTCGACTTCGCTCGGGACGAACGGGGAAGGGGTGCGGTTGTGAGCGACCTTGTCACCCTCACATCCGTCCGCGGCAAGCTCACCCAGCAAGCCCCGCTCGCCCCGCTCGTCTGGTTCAAGTCGGGCGGCCCCGCCGACTGGCTGTTCGAACCCAGGGACGCCGACGACCTTGCCGATTTTCTCCGCGATCTTGACCCCGCGATCCCCGTAATGGCGCTCGGCCTCGGTTCGAACCTGATCGTCCGCGACGGCGGCTTTCCCGGCGTCGTCGTGCGGCTCGGGAAGGCCTTCGCCAAGGTCGAGGCGATCGACGCGACGACGCTGCGCTGCGGCGGCGGCGCTTCGGGCATCCTAGTCTCCTCGACCGCGCGAGATGCCGGGATTGCAGGGATGGAGTTCCTTCGCTCGATCCCCGGCACGGTCGGCGGTTTCGTCCGCATGAACGGCGGTGCCTATGGCAGCGAGGTCAAGGATATATTGGTCGATTGCGAGGTCGTTTTGCGCTCGGGCGAGCGCCGCACGCTTACGCTCGCCGACCTTGGCTACACCTATCGCCACAGCGAACTGCCCGAGGGCGCGGTCGTCGTCGGCGCAACCTTCCGCGGTCGCCCCGGCGAACCCGCCGCCATTCAGGCCGAGATGGACCGCATCTCGGCGAGCCGCGAAGCGTCGCAGCCCCTGCGCTCGAAAACCGGCGGCTCGACCTTCAAGAACCCCGACGGCCACAAGGCCTGGCAGCTCGTCGACGCGGCCGGGTGCCGCGGCCTCGCGGTGGGCGGCGCGCAGGTCAGCGAAAAACACACCAATTTCCTCATCAATACCGGCGAAGCGACGAGCGCCGACATCGAAGCATTGGGCGAGGAAGTCCGCCGGCGGGTGAAGGACAAGAGCGGCATCGAATTGCAATGGGAGATTCAGCGCGTGGGGGTCATGAAGTGAGCCGCGGCCCCTGGCATGTCGCCGTCCTGATGGGCGGCTGGTCCGCCGAACGAGAAGTGTCGCTGATGAGCGGCAACGGCGTCGCCGACGCGCTGGAAAGCCGCGGGCACAAGGTCACGCGAATCGACATGGACCGCGACGTCGCCCGTAAGCTCGCCGATGCGAAGCCCGATGTCGTGTTCAACGCGCTCCACGGTGTTCCGGGCGAGGATGGCACGGTGCAGGGGATGCTCGACCTGATGGGGCTCAAATATACCCATAGCGGCCTCGTCACATCGGTGATCGCGATCGACAAGGAATTGACGAAGCAGGCGCTGGTGCCGCATGGCATTCCGATGCCGACGGGGACCATGGTCGACAGCGAAAGCCTGTTTACAGTCGACCCTTTGCCGCGCCCTTATGTGCTGAAACCCGTCAACGAAGGCTCGTCGGTCGGGATTGCAATCGTCAAGGACGACAGCAATTACGGCAACCCGATTGCGCGCGATGCGATGGGTCCTTGGCAGAAGTTTGACCGCCTGCTCGCCGAACCCTTTATCAAGGGACGCGAGATGACCGTTGCCGTCCTTGCTGACACGCCGCTCGCGGTTACCGAATTACGCGTGAAGTCGGGCTTCTACGACTATGACGCCAAATATACTCCGGGCTTGACCGAACATATATGCCCAGCCGACATCCCCGCCGACGTGGCGCAGCGGATGATGGACCTGGCGCTGCAAGCACACCGCCTGCTCGGCTGCAAGGGTGCTTCGCGCTCGGATTTTCGCTGGGATGACGAACATGGGCTGGCGGGCATTTTCCTGCTCGAAGTCAACACCCAACCGGGGATGACGCCGCTCAGCCTGGTGCCCGAACAGGGACGCGCCGTCGGCATGGATTATGCCGAACTCGTCGAACGCATCGTGGGGGAAGCGTTATTATGAGCAAGACCCAGATCAAGCGCGGTAAGGCGCCGCCGCGGCGGCCCGCACGCGCGCCGAAGAAACGGCGCAAGGTCCAGCAGTCGCGGCTGAACGCGATCATCAACGCGCTGCCGATCAGTCCGCAGCGGTTGCAGAAGATCGCCAACTGGACCGTCGGGATCAGCCTGTTCGCGGTCGCCGGGCTGGTGGCGCATGCGACGGGGGTGACCGCCAAGGTGCATGAGGAGTGGGCGCAGGTCGTCGGCCGCGCCGGGTTCCAGGTCAAGAAGGTCGAGGTCGTCGGCGCCGACCGGATCGACCGGCTGAAAGTGTACGACATCGCGCTGGCGCAGAAGGACCGGTCGATGGCGGCGGTCGATCTCGCCGACGTGCGCAGCGACCTGATGCGTTATGGCTGGATCAAGGATGCGCGCGTATCGCGGCGGCTACCCGACACGCTGGTCGTCGATATCGTCGAGCGTACCCCCGCGGCGATCTGGCAGCATGGCGGGCGCTTGTCGCTGATCGACGAAAAGGGCGTGGTGCTGGAGCCGGTGACGGTGGCAACGATGCCCGACCTGCCGCTGGTCATCGGACCCAAGGCGAACCAGCGGTCGCAGGATCTTGACCGGTTGCTGGCCGAGGCGAGTTCGCTCAAGGAATTGCTCGCCGGCGCGACATGGGTCGGCAACCGCCGCTGGGATCTGCGCTTTCGCAGCGGCGAGACGCTGTCGCTGCCCGAAGGCGAGGCGGAGGCCAAGGCGGCGCTGGCGAAGTTTGCGCATCTCGACGGCGCCAACCGGCTGCTCGGGCGCGGCATCCTGCGTTTCGACATGCGCGATCCGAAACGCTTTGTTCTGCGATTGCCGCACGAGGGACAGGTGGCCCCCGCGCGGCTCGACGAGGCGCGCGAGGCGGTCGACGCCGTGGCAGCGGCCGCTACGGCGGAGAAGGGCTGAGCCATGCCGCCGCCGCGCATCGAAAAGATCATCACCGCGCTCGATGTCGGCTCGTGGAAGGTCTGCGCGCTGATCGCGGGGCAGACCGCCGACGGCCAGCTGCACGTGCTCGGTACCGGGCAGCGCGAGAGCCGCGGCGTCCAGCGTGGTTATGTCGCCGACATGGAACAGACCGAACATGTCGTGCGCGAAGCGATCGAGCAGGCCGAACGCATCGCAGGGCTCAACATCGACGACGTCTGGGTCAGTTTTTCCGCGGGCGGCCTGCTCAGCGACGTCGCGCCGATCGAAAGCGAACTCGGCGGCCACCGGATCGAAAAAGAAGACATCGACGACCTGCTCGCGGCGGGCCGCGCCGGGATCGACCCCGAAGGGCGGATGATCCTGCACGCGCAGCCGGCACTCTACACCCTCGACGGGCTGACCGGAGTCAAAAACCCGATCGGCCTCCACGCCGACCGGCTGGGCGTCGACATCCATATCATCATGGCCGACGGGGCGCCGGTGCGGAACCTGGAATCGGCGGTGCGGCAGGCGCATCTCGACGTCAACGCCGTGGTCGCCTCGCCGATCGCGGCGGGGCTGGCGTGCCTGTCGGATGAGGAGCGCGACCTGGGCGTGGCGCTGGTCGAACTGGGCGCCGCGGTGACGACGGTCTCGCTCTATGCGGGCGGGATGCTCGTCGAAATGGCGTCACTGCCGTTCGGCGCGAGCGACATCACCGACGACATCGCCTCGGCCTTTGGCATAAGGCGCAGCCAGGCGCAGCGGTTACAAAGCTTTTACGGTTCGGCGTCGGCCAGCCCGCGCGACAATAACGAGGTGATCGAGCTGGAACCGGGCGCGCCCGCGGGCGGCGATTCGCCGCGCATCACGCGCGCGCAGCTGGTGTCGGTGATCCGCCAGCGGCTCGACGCGATGATGGGCGAGATCGGCCGGACGCTGAAAGATCTGCATTTCGTCGGCCCGATCGGGCGGCAGGTGGTGCTGGTCGGCGGCGGTGCCGACCTGAAGGGGATTGCCGATTATACGCAGAGCGCGCTCGGCCGCGCCGCGCGCGTCGGCAGGCCGCGCGGGCTGCACGGCCTGCCCGATGCGCACAGCGGACCCGCTTTCGCGACGCTCGCGGGTTTGGTTCTGTATGCGGCGTCGGACCCGGTCGATCTGCGCGACCTGCCGATGATGGCGCAGGATGTGTACAAGCCGACTGGCACGTCGATCCTGCACCGGTTGATGGCCGCATTAAAAAGCAGTTTTTAGGGGTCGCAAAGGCGAAAAGGTTAATTTTTTGGGTGATTCCCACGTCACAATAGTGCAATGCGGGTGCAGAAAACCGGACGGTCGGACACCCGCCCGGGTGGGTCGCAAGGTTGGGGAAGCGGCACCTGTCCGCCGCTGCAGGGAGACTTTTTGATGAGCATCAATATTGGCCCACCGCAGGTCGACGAGCTGAAGCCGCGGATCGCGGTGATCGGCGTCGGCGGCGCGGGCGGCAATGCCATCGCCAATATGATCGCAGCGCGCGTCGAGGGGGTCGATTTCATCGTCGCCAACACCGACGCGCAGGCGCTGAACGCCTCGCCCGCCGAACGGCGTATCCAGCTGGGGACGCAGATTACCCAGGGGCTGGGCGCGGGTTCACGGCCCGAGGTCGGGCGCGCGGCGGCCGAAGAAAGCATCGCGCAGGTCGAAGAAGCGCTGAACGGCGCGCACATGTGCTTCGTCGCGGCGGGCATGGGTGGCGGCACCGGTACCGGTGCGGCGCCGGTGATTGCCAAAGCGGCGCGCGATCGCGGTATCCTGACCGTTGGCGTGGTGACCAAGCCCTTTACTTTCGAAGGCGCGCGGCGGATGCGGTCGGCGGATGCGGGCATTGCCGAGCTGCAGGACCATGTCGACACGCTGATCGTCATTCCGAACCAGAATCTTTTCCTGGTCGCCAATCCGAACACGACCTTCAAAGAAGCCTTTACCATGGCGGATGAAGTGCTGCAGCAGGGCGTGCGCGGCATCACCGACCTGATGGTCATGCCCGGCCTCATCAACCTCGACTTTGCCGACGTGCGCAGCGTGATGCGCGAAATGGGCAAGGCGATGATGGGCACCGGCGAAGCCGAAGGCGACGGCCGCGCGCTCGAAGCCGCGCAAAAGGCGATCGCCAACCCGCTGCTCGACGGCGTGTCGATGGCGGGCGCCAAGGGCGTCATCATCTCGATTACCGGCGGCGAGGACATGCGCCTGATGGAAGTCGACGAGGCCGCGAACCATATTCGCGAGCTGGTCGATCCCGACGCCAACATCATCTGGGGTAGCGCGTTCAACGACAGCCTGGATGGCAAGATCCGGGTGTCGGTCGTCGCGACCGGAATCGACGGCACCGGCGACAGCGCGGTGCAGGCGGCACCTGCCACACGCAGTTTCTCCTTCGCACCCGCGCGGGCCGCCGCTCCGGCGCCGGTGACCGAAGAGGTGATCGAGCCGGTGGTCGAGGAAGAAGCCGTCGCCGAAGCCGCGGCCGAACCGGAAGCTGCGAGCGATCCGGCGCCGGGCTTCTCGTTGGGTGATGCGCCCGAACCCGAGGCCGAAGCGCCGGTTGCCGACGAAGAGCCGATGGAATTGTCGCAGGTCGCGGCATCCTATGACGATACCGCCGGAGAGCTGGTCCTTGATGCGCCCGAAGCACCGGCAGCCGATTATCGCGCGGCGCCGGCTGCAGCTGGCAGCGCGGGCACCGGCGAAGAGTCGTCGTCGCGCGGCATCGGCGGCGGCACCCTGTTCGAACGCATGTCGCGGCTGTCGCGCGGGGCGAACCCGCCCGAGGAAGACGCGGCGGAAAAGCCGGACGGTGTCGATATTCCGCGTTTCCTGGGGCGACAGAACAACCAGTAACGGGGCTGTAAACGGCCGCCCGCCGGGCAAGGCTGGCCGGAGATCGGGATGAGTTGCCCATGCGGCAAGCGAAAATGACGGCGAAGCCGACGCGCGCGCGCTTCTGTGCCGGTGCGTTCGGCGCGTTGCTTTTGGGACTGTGCGCGGCGCCGGTGGCGGCGCAGGTGACGCCCCCCGATGCAGCGACCAAGGCGGCGATGGAAAAGCGCACCGCGGCGCGTACGCTGCTGTCGTCGGCGCTGGCACGGATCGGGTCGAACGGAAGCGATTCGGCTGCGCTGCTGGACGCCGGCCGTGCCTCGATCGACCTCGACGATTATCGCGCCGCGGTTGGCTTTCTGGTCCGTGCCGAGCAGGCAAGCCCGCGCGACGGTGCGATCAAGGCAGCGCTCGGGTCGGCGATGGTCCATATGGAAAGCCCCACCCGGGCGCTCGATTATTTCGGCGAAGCGCAGTTGCTGGGCGCCCCCGAACGCTTGTTCCTGGCCGACCGCGCGTTGGCGCGCGACCTGCTGGGACAGCAGGATGCGGCGCAGCGCGATTACCAGCTGGCGTTGTCGATCGCTCCCAATGACGAACTGACCCGCCGTTATGCGCTGTCGCTCGGGATCAGCGGCGAGGCCGATCGCGCGATCCAGCTGCTGACCCCGCAGCTGCGCGCGCAGGATCGCGGCGCCTGGCGTCTGCGTGCCATGATCCTGGCGATGAACGGCCGCGATGCCGAGGCCACCGAGATCGTCAATGCGACGATGCCGCCCGCGATGGCCCAGAATATCCTGCCCTATCTGACCCAGATGGACCGGCTCAATCCGGCACAGCAGGCCGCGGCGGCGCATTTCGGTCGTTTTCCGACCGGCCAGCTGGGGCCGAAACGCAAACCGGTGCAGGTCGCCGCCGCAACGCCGTCCCCACCGCCCGCGACTGCTTCGGGCAAACGGCCAACCGCGAGCAGTCGGCGACCCGCCGCCGCGGTGGTTGCGGCGGCCACTCCGACGGCCAGCCCGCCACCGGCGCCGCGGCAGGTCGGGCCAGCCTATGCACAGCCGCGCGAGCCGGTCGGGCGGAGCGGTGAGACTAATCCGGCGGCGGTTGCCCAGCAGCAAAGCCGCGCCGTTGCGCCAAGTCCTGCGCCAATCGCGACCGTCCCGGTGCGGGCCGACGTGTCGGCGTCAACCGCCAGCAATCAGGCAACCGGCGCCGCGCCAGTCCTGCAATCACCCTTTCGCGAGACGATCCGGCCCTTGCCTGCAGCAACGGCGGGCGGCGAAGCACGGGGAGGCGGAACGGATGTTCCTGCCGCTGCGACGCCTGCCACCGCGTCGCGGCCCGTCGCAGTTGCTGCGGATGGCGCAGCTGGGGTGGGGCCGGGCTTTACCATTGCCGACGTCGGTCGGCGCACCGACACCCCGCCAGCGGTTACCGCGGTCGCAACGCCGCCTGCAACGCCGGTTCCGGCATCGCCCGCGGCGGTTCCGTCGCCGACGCCGAACGGGCCTGATGCGGGGCGACCGCTTGCCGCGCTAGCGTCGCTCGCCGATATTGTCGGTTCGATCGAGATTCCGCCCGAGGAACTGGCATCGACGACCACTGCGGTCGATGCCGGTACGTTGGCGAAGCTGGTCGAAGACAAGCGCCGCGCCGATGCCGCCGAAGAAGCCAAGCGGGAAAAGGAGGCGGCCGCGGCCAAGGTCAAGGCAGAGGCCGAAGCCAAGGCGAAAGCCGAAGCAGCGGAGAAGAAGGCCCATCCGGCGCGCATCTGGGTGCAGGTTGCGACCGGCGCGAACGCGCGCGCGCTGGCACTCGATTATGCAAAATTCGCCAAAAAGAGCCCCGATCTGTTCAAGGGTCAATCCGGCGCGACGGCCGAATGGGGCCGGACCCGGCGGCTGCTGGTCGGGCCGTTCAAGGACCGCAAGGCGGCGCAGGACTGGCTGACCGATTATAAAAAGGCGGGCGGTGACGGTTTCCTGTTCAACAGCGAGGCGGGCGAAACCGTCGAACCCGTCAAGTGAGTGTTGCCGCCTGCGCCAGTCGTCCCGACGACAGCCGCGGGCGGCGTTTTGATGAAGTCGGCCGCGTCGTCCGCGGCCCGCGCGACGATTTCCAGCGCGACCGCGACCGCATCATCCATTCGATCGCCTTTCGCCGCCTGCGTCACAAGACGCAGGTGTTCGTCGCCCCCGACGGCGATCATTATCGCGTTCGCCTGACCCACAGTATAGAGGTCGCGCAGATCGGCCGCGGCATCGCGCGTGCGCTGGGGCTGAACGAGGATCTGACCGAGGCCTTGTGTCTGGCGCACGACATCGGGCACCCGCCGTTCGGCCATGCCGGCGAGGACGCGCTGAAGGTGGCGATGGCGGAGCATGGGGGTTTCGACCATAATGGCCATACGCTCCGCACCTTGGCCGAACTCGAATGCCCGTATCCGCAGTTTGACGGGCTGAACCTGACGTGGGAGACGCTGGAAGGGCTGGCCAAACATAACGGGCCGATCGCGCGTCCGGGCTGGGCGCTGGCCGGGATCGACCGCGACTTTCCGCTCGACCTGGCGAGTCACGCCAGCCTGGAAGCACAGATCGCGGCGGTCGCCGACGACATTGCTTATGACAATCACGATATCGACGACGGGCTGCGCGCGGGCTTGCTCGATCTCGACCAGTTGATGGAACAGCCGTTCGTCGCGGCCAATTTCCGCGCCGTCGAACAGCGCTTTCCGGGCGCACCGCGCGATCGCCTGCTGCGCGAACTGGTGCGCGACCAGATCGGGGTGATGGTCAATGATGTCATCGCCGCCACCAAAGCCAATGTCGCGGCGGCGGGCGTCGCCAGCGTCGCCGACGTCCGTGCCGCGGGGCGGACGCTCGGCGGATTTTCGGGCGCGCTGGCCACCGACGAGCGCGAGCTCAAACGCTTCATGTACGCGAACCTCTATCACCACCCCGAACAACTCGCCGCCGCCGAAGCCGCGCAAAAGGTGGTTGGCGACCTGTTTGCAGCTTATGGCCGCGACCCGCGGTTGATGGGTGACGACTGGTCGGCGCGGCTGCCCGGCGAAGAATGCGCGACAATCCGCCATATCGGCGACTATATTGCGGGAATGACCGACCGCTTTGCCATCGACCGCTATGCCGAGATTTTCGGGCGGCAGGCAGTGCCGGACGCGCTGGCGCATGTCTGACGCGCTGATCGTCGGCGCCACCGGCATGGTCGGGCGCGCAGTGATCGAGCATCTGGGGTCGGCATCTGCGACGGTCGTCACGCGCCGACCGGTGGCCGCGCTGGCCGCGCATCACCGCGCAATCGTTGCGTCACCCGAAGGCTGGACGGACATCATCGCCGCAGAAAGGCCCGCGGTGTTGATCTGCTGCCTGGGCACGACGATCCGTCAGGCGGGGTCGCAGGCGGCGTTTCGGGCCGTCGATCACGACCTGATCCTGGGCGCGGCGCGCGGCGCCCGCACGGGCGGGACGCCGCATGCGATTGCCGTCAGTTCGGTCGGCGCGTCGGCGAAAGCCGGCAATTTCTATTTACGCACCAAGGGCGAGACCGAGGATGGGCTGCGCGCGCTGGGTTTCGCGCGGCTCGATCTGATGCGTCCCGGCCTGCTGCTCGGCGATCGGCCGGGGCCGCCGAGGCTGGGTGAGGGGTTGGCGACGATCGCCGCGCCTTTGACCAACGCGTTGCTCCACGGTTCCTTTCGCCGGTACCGTTCGATTCCGGGCGACATAGTTGCCGCCGCGATCGTCCGGCTGGCGCGGCAGGGCGGTTCGGGCGTGCACATCCACGAAAACGACGCCATCCGCGCGCTCGCCGATTGACTTGCTGCAAGGGCAGCGCCAAGGCTCGGGCGTCTGTCGGGTTTCGCAAGGGATTCGACCGGCCGCGCGGGAGAGCGTGGGGGCAGGGCAACCGGCGCCTCACCACCGAAGGAGCAACCGCCCCGGAAACTCTCAGGTCAGCAGGACCGCGCAGGCTGGAACGGACACTCTGGAAAGCGTTCCGGCGGTCGGCTGGAACCACCGAAGGGGTAACTTCGCCGTGCGGCGGAGGAAAACTCTCAGGTTCCCGTGACAGAGGGGGCATGGCGAAAGGCGCGGCACCCCGCCGCGCATCCGCCGTGCAACCGCGGGAGACTGACATGAGCGAAATCGAACAGACGGGCGACGAAGGAGCGGTGGAAACTCAGGCGCTGTCGCTCGACGCGTGGCACCGCGCGCAGGGCGGGCGGATGGTCGAATTCGCCGGTTACTGGATGCCGATCCAGTATGAAGGCATCATGGCCGAACATCTGTGGGTCCGCGAAAACGCCGGCCTGTTCGACGTCAGCCACATGGGTCAATTGCTGATTTCGGGCGACAAGGTCGCCGAAGCGCTCGAAACGCTTGTTCCCGGCGACATTTCGGCGCTCAAGCCCGGACGGATGCGTTATTCGCTGTTGCTGGACGAAGACGGCGGCATTCTCGACGACCTGATGATCACGAATGAGGGCGACCAGTTCGGTATCGTCGTCAACGGCGCGGTGAAGTGGGAAGACATCGGTCATCTGCGCGAAAACCTGCCCGACGACATCACGCTCAATCATAATGAAGATTATGGCCTGCTGGCGTTACAGGGACCGAAGGCGGTTGTCGCGCTGGCGCGGCTGGTGCCCGAGTCCGCGGGTCTCGTATTCATGCAGGCGACGCGCGCGACGTGGAACGGCCATGCGATCGCGATCAGCCGTTCTGGCTATACCGGCGAGGACGGTTTCGAGATTTCGTTGCCCAACGAGGCACTCACGGATTTTGCCGATGCGCTGTGCGCGATGGACGAGGTCAAGCCGATCGGTCTCGGCGCGCGCGATTCGCTGCGGCTGGAGGCCGGACTGCCGCTCTATGGCCATGATCTCGACCCCGCAATCGACCCAGTCGAAGCCGATCTGGCGTTCGCGATCAGCAAGCGGCGCCGCGAGGAAGGCGGCTTTCCCGGCGCGGCGCGGATTCTGGGGCATCTGGCCGACGGCAGTCCGCGCAAGCGCGTCGGGCTGCTGGTCGAAGGCAAGCTGCCGGTGCGCGAGGGCGCCAAATTGTTCGATGGCAACACCGAAATCGGCGTCGTGACGTCGGGCGGCTTTGCCCCCAGCGTCGGCGCGCCGATCGCTATGGGATATGTCCCGCGCGATCACGCAGAGCCCGGCACCGCGATCGCCGCCGAGGTGCGCGGCAAGCGCGTCGCTTGCACCGTCACCGCCATGCCATTCATTCCGCACCGCTATGTGCGCAAACAGGGAGCCTGATCGATGCCGCGTTATTACACCGAAGAACATGAATGGATCGACGTCGACGGCGATGTCGCGACGGTCGGCATCACCGATTTTGCGCAGGGCCAGCTCGGCGATATCGTGTTCGTCGAGGTTCCCGACACCGGTGCCGAACTGAGCCAGGGCGGCGATGCCGCGGTGGTCGAATCGGTGAAGGCGGCGAGCGACGTTTATGCGCCGGTCGACGGCACCGTCACCGAAGGCAATGGCCAGCTCGAGGAAGACCCCGCGCTCGTCAACTCGGACCCCGAAGGCGAAGGCTGGTTCTTTCGCATGACGTTGGGCGACAAGAGCCAGCTCGAAGGGCTGATGGACGCAAAGGCGTACAAGGCGTTCTGCGACGCGCTGTAAGACGATCGACCCTTCCGGACGGAAGGGGGAAGGGATGCGATGACCGACGCCGCGCTCGCCAATTGCCGCCTGATGGTGGCAACACCAATCTACGAAGGCGCGCAGGGCACTTATGTCCGCGCCGCGCTGGCTCTCGCGCTGCGGGCGCAGGCGGCGGGCGTCTCGGTGCGGTTCGAGTTTATCCTGTACCAGCCGTCGATCACCCGCGCGCGCAACATGCTGACCGCGATGTTCCTCGCCAGCGATTGCACGCATCTGCTGTTCATCGATGCCGACATCGACTTTTCGGCGGACGATGTGTTCTCGCTGGTCCGCGCGATGGAGGCGAACCCCGACTGCGGGGTGCTGGGCGGTGCCTATCCGCGGCGGATGATCAATTGGGCGAATGTCGCGCGCGCGGTCGAACAAGGGTTGGCGAAGGACAATCCCGCCGACCTGGCGCGCTACACCGGCGATTTCGCACTGCATTTCCTGAACCCGAACCAAAATTTCAAGATGACCGATCTGGTCGAGCTGGCGCGGCTTGGCACCGCGATGATGCTGATCCGCCGCGCGGTGCTGGAAGGCATGGCGGCGGCAATGCCCGATCTGGTGTTCCGGCCCGACCCCGCCGAACGGCAGGCGCATGGCGTTGGCGACATCGTCCCCGCCTTTTTCTGCCCCTATATCGAGCCCGAAAGCCAGGCGCTGCTGTCGGACGATTATGCCTTTTGCCGCCGGGTGCGCGATGCGGGGTTTCGCCTCTGGCTCGCGCCGTGGATCCGCACGACCCACGCCGGTCCGGCGATCTTTTCCGGCACGCTTGCCGATACCGTCCAGCTTTTTGCCCAAAAACCAGCCTCTTCTGCGGAGTAGTTCATGCGTTACCTCCCCCTCACGTCAGACGACCGCAGCGCAATGCTCGCCACCATCGGTGCGGCGTCGATCGATGATCTGTTTGCCAATGTTCCGGTCGATGCGCGGCTCGACGGACCGATTGCCGACCTGCCGCGGCACGCCAGCGAACTGGCGGTCGAACGCCATATGGCGGCGCTAGCACGCCAGAATCGCGCGGCGGGTGACGGGCCCTTCTTCCTGGGCGCCGGCGCCTATCGCCACCATGTCCCCGCGAGCGTCGACCATCTGATCCAGCGCGGCGAGTTCCTGACCGCCTACACGCCCTACCAGCCCGAAATCGCGCAGGGCACGCTGCAGATGCTGTTCGAATTCCAGTCGCAAGTCGCCCGCCTGCTCGGCACCGACGTCGCCAATGCGTCAATGTACGATGGCTCGACCGCGTGCTGGGAAGCGATCGTGATGGCGCGGCGGATCACCAAGCGCGGCAAGGCGCTGCTGTCGACCGGGCTGCACCCGCATTACCGCAGCGTCGCGCGCACGATGGCAAAATATACCGGTGACGTGCTGGTTGACGGCGATCCCAGCCTTGAGGCGGGGACCGACTGGGCGGCGCTGGCAGACAGCATCGACAAGGACACCAGCTGTGTCGTCGTGCAATACCCCGACATCCTGGGCCGCATCGACGACATGACGGCGCTGGCCGCGGCGTGTCAGGCGGCGGGGGCGCTGCTGATCGCGGTGGTCACCGAACCCGTCGCGCTCGGTCTGATCAAGGCGCCGGGCGAAATGGGCGCTGACATCGTGGTCGGTGAGGGGCAGTCGATCGGTGTCGGGTTGCAATTTGGCGGGCCTTACGTCGGCCTGTTCGCGTGCAAGACCAAATATGTTCGTCAAATGCCGGGCCGCCTGTGCGGTGAGACGGTCGATGCCAATGGCAAGCGCGGCTTTGTGCTGACGCTGTCGACGCGCGAGCAGCATATCCGCCGCGAGAAGGCGACGAGCAATATTTGCACCAATTCAGGGCTCTGTGCGCTGGCTTTCAGCATCCATATGACTTTGCTCGGCGAAGCAGGGCTGCGCCAGCTCGCGGCGATCAATCATGGCCGCGCCAAGATGGCCGCGACCGAACTGGCCAAAATCCCGGGCGTGTCGGTGCTGAACAACAGCTATTTCAACGAGTTTACGCTGCTGCTGCCGACTGAGGCACGCCCGGTGATCCACAAGCTTGCGGAGCGCGACATCCTTGGCGGCGTGTCACTCGGGCGGCTCTATCCCGCCAACGCAAACTTGGCGAACGGCCTCGTCGTCGCCGTCACCGAAACCGTCACCGAGGCGGATATTTCCGCCTTCGCTGCCGCTCTGAAGGAGGTGCTGGCATGACCGCGCTCAACCCCGGCGGCTGGCGCCCCGAAATGACCGCCGCGGGCGGTGCCGATGATAACACGACCTTCACCGGCAACCGCGCGCTGATGCTCGAGGAAGCGCTGATCTTCGAGATCGGCTCGACCGCGACGACGGGGGTCGATTTCGACGAAGCCGCACCCGCCGCCGATCTCGGCGCGCTGGCGCGCACCGCGCCGATCGGGCTGCCGGGGCTCAGCGAAGCCGAAACGGTGCGTCACTATACGCGCCTGTCTCGCCAGAATTACGCGATCGACCTTGGCCTGTTCCCGCTCGGTAGCTGCACGATGAAGCACAACCCGCGCCTCAACGAAAAGGTCGCGCGCATGCCCGGCTTTGCCGACGCGCACCCGTTGCAGCCGCAGGAGACGGTGCAGGGCGCCTATGCGGTGATCCACGAACTCGCCGAATGGCTGATCACGCTCACCGGCATGCACAGCGTCGCGATGTCGCCCAAGGCGGGCGCGCACGGCGAGCTGTGCGGGATCCTCTGCATCAAGGCGGCATTGGAAGCGCGCGGCGAGGACCGCCGCGTCATTCTGGTCCCTGAAAGCGCGCACGGCACCAATCCCGCGACTGCCGCCTTTGCGGGCTTTACCGTTGAGGATATTCCGGCCACCGAGGCAGGACGCGTCAACCTCGAAGCACTGAAGGCGCGGCTTGGTCCCGATGTCGCGGGGGTGATGATCACCAACCCGAACACCTGCGGGTTGTTCGAGCGCGACATGAAAGCGATTTCGGACGCGGTCCACGCCGCGGGCGGCTATGTCTATTGCGACGGCGCCAATTTCAACGCGATCGTCGGCCGGGTGCGCCCCGGCGACCTTGGCGTCGATGCGATGCACATCAACCTGCACAAGACCTTTTCGACCCCGCATGGCGGCGGCGGTCCGGGTTCGGGTCCGGTGGTGCTGTCCGAAGCGCTAGCGCCCTTCGCGCCTTTGCCCTTCGTGACCAAACACGCCGAAGGCTTTCGCCTGATCGAAGAAGAAAGCGCGGGCGAGGATCATCCGCAGACTTTTGGCCGCATGACCGCTTTCCACGGCCAGATGGGCATGTTCACCCGCGCGCTGACCTATATCCTCAGCCACGGCGCCGACGGCCTGAAGCAGGTCGCCGAGGATGCGGTGCTCAACGCGAACTATGTCCTGCGCAGCCTGGAGGGCGTGCTCGACGCGCCGTTCGCGGCGTCCGGTCCGTGCATGCACGAGGCACTGTTCAGCGACAAAGGCCTCGCGGAGGGCTTCTCGACGCTCGACATCGCCAAGGGGCTGATCGACGAAGGTTATCATCCGATGACGGTCTATTTCCCGCTCGTCGTTCACGGCGCGATGCTCGTCGAGCCGACCGAGACCGAGAGCAAGGCGGCGCTCGACCAGTTTATCGGCGCGCTGCGCAGCGTCGCGATGCGCGCCAAGAACGGCGACCCGGCGCTCAAATCGGCACCGCACTTTGCGCCGCGCGCGCGGCTTGATGAGACGGGCGCAGCGCGCAAGCCGATCCTGGCGTGGAACGAGCCCGCCGCTGCACCCGGCACACCGTCGCTGAGCGAGATCGGCGGCAGTTGAGCGAAAACGGCGACAGCGGCGCGAAACGCTCGGCGGCGGGCTGCCTTGCAGGCGGAGCGTTGTTTGCAGTCGTCTTCGTCGCCGTCTGGCTCGCCGCGATCACGCTCTACGGGCTGGTCGTCGAGCAGTGGGAGTTGATCGCGGTGCGCCGCGAGTTCAGCTACGGCTGGGCGTTTCTCTACGCGCCGTTAATCGCATTAGGGATGGGCCTCTCCGCGGCCTTTTCCGCAACGCGACGCCTGCCGGCGGCGCGGGTGACGTTGCTGATCGTGACGACCAGACTGGTTGCGCTTTTCGGCGGCATCGTGCTGTTCGGACTTGGCGGGTTGATCTAGCGCTGGCACAAGGCTTGAACGGGGGAGGGGCAATGACCAGCGGACAGGAGCGGCTCGACGCGTTCACCGACGCGGCCTTTGCCTTTGCGGTTACACTCATGGTCGCGGGTACCGGCGGCATGGCGCCCGACTATCGCCAACTCGAAGCCGCGATAGCCGGGGCGCCGAGTTTTGCCATTGCTTTTGCGATCATCGCGATGTTCTGGCTGGCGCATGTTCGGGCGCGGCGGATGGTCGGCGATGGCGACTGGCGGTTCCTGCTGCTCACCCTCGCGCTCGTCTTCACCGTCCTGCTCTATGTTCATCCGCTGCGCGCGATGGCAGCAAGCTTTGCGGCGTTCATTGCCGGACGGGCCGACGACTATGACGGTCGGCTGGGGCAGATGTTCGCGCTCTATGGCGCGGGTTTCATCCTGATGTCGCTGTTGACCGCGGGCCTGTTCGCCGCGGCTCGCCGTAATCCGCTGATGGACGCGCAGGGGCATCGCGAGGCCTTTGGCCAGATCATCATCTGGCTGATCCTAGGCGCGACGGGGTTGGTTTCCACCGTCATGACCTTTTTTCGCGTGACGGTGCCGCTTGCGCCGATGGTGTATGCGACGCTGCCGATCAGCATCGGCATTTTTGCGTCGCGCTATCGCTGGACCGAACCCGCCGCGACGACAGCCGAAGAGGAGCAAACATGACCTGGGATACGATCTTTCTGCTCGTCAACTACTGGGCTTTCGCTGGCTGGATCGCGCTGGCGTTTTTGCCGCGCGATCCGAAAATTCTCGCTGTAATCCTCTACGCCGGGGTGTTCCTGCTCTGCCTTGCTTACACGGTGATGATCGTCGGCTTCCTGAGCGGCGGGATCGATCCGGGCGGCCCGGGGGGTGGCGACTTCACGACGCTGGCGGGTGTGATGAAGCTGTTCGACAGCCCCGGCGGCGCGACATTGGGGTGGACGCATTATCTGGCGTTCGACCTGTTCACCGGCATGTGGATCGCGCGCGACGCCGACCAGAAGGGGTTCAGCCGCGTCATGCAATTCCCGTTCCTGCTCCTGACCCTGCTGGTCGGGCCGGTCGGGCTGCTGGCCTGGCTGATCGTCCGCGACCGCCGCGCGCGGGCACAGGCCAAGCGTTGATGGCGTCATCGCCGCCGTGGATGCCCGGCGACGGCGACGGCGACCACGACAACAAGCGCCATGCCCCGGCGACGCTGCGCAACCGCGACGCGATCGCCGCGGTTCTAGCCGAATGGCTACCAGCGACGGGCACGGTGCTGGAGGTCGCGAGCGGATCGGGCGAGCATGTGGTCCATTTTGCCGCGGCCTTTCCCGCGCTGCACTGGCAGCCGAGCGATCCCGATCCCGCGGGACTGGTGTCGATCGCCGCCTGGAGCGCCGATTCCGACCTGGCGAATATCGCGGCGCCGCTGGCGCTCGACGCGGCGGCGGCGGACTGGCCGATCGACCGTGCCGACGCCATATTGTGCATCAACATGGTGCATATCAGCCCGTGGGCGGCGACGCTGGGGCTGTTGGCGGGCGCGGCGCGATTGCTGGCGCCCGGTGCGCCGTTGATCCTCTATGGACCCTATGTCGAGCCCGACGTGCCGACGGCCGAGAGCAACCTGGCGTTCGACGCCAGCCTGCGCGCACGCGATCCGGTGTGGGGGCTGCGCGATCTCAATGCCGTCAAGGCAGCGGCAGCCGCCTCCGGACTGACCTTCACCGAACGCCGCGCGATGCCCGCCAACAACCTGATGCTGCTATTCCGCCCGACCTGACGTTGCTGACAGGGTTGTCGATACGCGCTTTACCTGTTGCCTGCAGCCGCTAGCCTTTCCCCGATTGCGCACAGAAGATGCGATTCGAGGAGAGAGAGCCCATGGCCCGCGACGTTTCGGAGCTGTTTACGTTCGACGAATTCCTGACCCATTGGGCAGACGAACGTCCCGATCGCATTGCGCTTCGCGAAGAAGACCGTGTTTATAGCTATGCCGAGCTCGACGAAGCGACCGCGAAGGTCGCCTCGGCGTTGCTCGCCGCGGGGCTGACCAAGGGCGACCGGATCGCGTGGATCGGCAAGAACAGCGACCTTTATTTCATCCTCTTCTATGGCGCGGCGCGCGCCGGGATCGTGATGGCGCCGGTCGGCTGGCGGCTGTCGCCCGCCGAATGGGCGTTCATCGTCAACGATACGCAGGCAAAGATGGTGTTCGCGGGGCCGGGGTTCGAGACGCTGGGCGACCAGCTCGCCGGCAAGCTTGACCACGCCCCGCGGATCATCGACGCCGCCGCAGCGCGCGCGATGATCGACGCGGCGGCGCGGACGGCGTTCGCACCATCGGGCGCGCATGATGCCGTGCTGCAGCTCTACACGTCGGGCACGACCGGCAATCCCAAAGGCGCGGTGCTGTCGAACCATAATCTGTTCGCGCTGCGCAAACATTCGAGCACGCTCGACATGCCCTATACCAAGTGGGAGGATGACGAGGCGGTGCTGGTCGCGATGCCCTGCGCGCATATCGGCGGCACCGGGCTCGGCATCATGGCGCTCGCGGCGGGGCTGCCCGGCATCATCCTGGCCGAATTCAACCCCGACGGCGTGTTCGACGCGGTCGAGCAGCATGGCGTGACGCGTTTCTTCATGGTGCCGGCGGCGCTACAATTCCTGCTGATGCACCCGCGCTGCGCGACGGTCGATTACAGCCGCCTGAAATATATCCTCTATGGCGCCGCGCCGATCCCGCTCGAACTGCTGCGCCAGTGCATCCAGATGTTCGGGGCGCAGTTCATCCAAGCCTATGGGATGACCGAAACCACCGGCACCATTTCGATGCTGCCGCCCGAGGATCATGATCCCGCGGGCAACAAGCGGATGCGGTCGGCGGGCAAGCCGCTGCCGGGGGTCGAGATCAAGATCCTTGGCCCCGATGGCGACGAAATGCCGGTGGGCGAGGTGGGTGAAGTCGTAACCCGCTCGTCGAACAACATGCTGGGGTATTGGAACCTGCCCGACGCGACGGCGAAGACGGTCGATGCCGGCGGCTGGATCCGCACCGGCGACGCGGGCTATATGGACGAGGACGGCTATCTGTTCATCCATGACCGGATGAAGGACATGATCATTTCGGGCGGCGAGAATATCTATCCCGCCGAGGTCGAGAGCGCGATCTTTGGCCACCCGGCGGTGCAGGAGGTCGCGGTGTTCGGCATCCCCGACGACAAATGGGGCGAGACGGTGAAGGCGGTGTGCGTCGCCAAGCCCGGGATGACGATCGACGAAGCCGACATCATCGCCTGGGCGCGCGAACGCATCGCGCCGTTCAAATGCCCGCGCAGCGTCGATGTGATCGACGCGCTGCCGCGCAACGCGAGCGGCAAGATTTTGCGCAAGGATTTGCGGGCGCCTTATTGGGCGGGGTACGCGCGGATGGTGAATTGACGCCGCGCGGTGATTGAAAGCGGCCACGGGAAAGGGCGCGGAAGCCAACTCCCGCGCCCTTTGTTTGTCAGCCGATCACTAGTTTAGTTCGCCGGCGTGCCCGGCGTCTCCGTTTCAGCCTCGGCCGTCGCGCCCGGCTGCGACGTCGCGGCGGCAGTGGCCTGCGCAACCGCAGCGGCGAATTGTTCGGCGGTGAAGCTGGTTGCAAGCCCCGACTGGCCGACGAAGAAGGCGTTGCGCGGCAGTTTGACGTCGCCGTCGGACGTGGTCAGCACGACGCCATCGGCCTCGGCGAGCTTCACCTTGCCGACAATCGCCGATCCGTGGGCGCTGCGGACGTCGGCACCCGGCTGAAGCGCGGCAGCCAGCTTGGCATCGCTGCCCGCGGCGGCTTGATCGACCGCGGCAACGACCTGCGCCTTGGTGGCGCCGATGGTCGGGCCCTTTTCCAGCTGGGCAAAGGCATTGCTGGGCAGCGTCACCTGCTTGCCAGCGCCAAGGTCGACGACGACGTTGGCGTCCTGGGTGGCCGTGACAGTGCCGAGTTCGGCGCCCTCCGAATCAAAAACCTTGGTACCCGCCGACAGTTCGACGGTCGCCGTCGCGGCATCCTGCGCAATTGCGGGAGCGGCGACAATCGCGGCCGCGCCAAGCGAAAGGGAAGCGATCAAGCCAGTAAATTTGCGCATTATTGTGGTCTCCTTGAGGATGATAAATGGAACATTCCTCCATCGAACGCGCGTCGGGCCGCAAAAGCCGCCCACGTGCTGACGAGCCGTGCCCAAGCAGCGACAAGTAGAGGAAATAGTGGATCACAGCCGCTAAATCGGCATGGCGAACGTCATTGCCGTTCGTGTGTCATGCCCTTTGGCCAGGAGCGATTTGCTGTTAGGTTGCGCGCGGCGGATGAACGGGCCGAAGGGAGCGCGCGATGGAGTCGGACGAATCAGGAATTGCGCGGCGCATGTTGATCGCCGGAGTGGTTGGTGTGGCGGCGCTGGCGCAGGCGCCTTGGGCGCTCGCAAGACTGCCGAGCGGCGGCGTCAAGGGGCTGATTGGCGGTGCTTCCGATGGTGCCCTCGACAAGCTGGCGGTGCCGGGTGCCTTTTACCGCGATGCCGCGGTGCGTATCCTGTTGCCGGGTGCGGGTGGCAAGGCGGCGTCAAAGCTGTTCGGCATGGGCGACAGACTGGGGCTGACCACCAATTTGACCAAAAGCCTGAACGATGCCGGGGGGCGGGCGGCGGGCGAGGCAAAGCCGATTTTTCGGTCGGCAATCGACGATCTGCGCTGGAGCGATGCGCCCGCCCTGGTGGGGAAGAAAGACGGCGCAACGCGATATTTGCAGTCGAGCGCGGGCGACACCTTGTTCGGCAAGCTGTCCCCGCTCGTCGGTTCGGCACTGGCGGACGTGGGAGCGTTTCGCCAGCTCGACCAGCTTTCGCAAAGCAATCCCATGCTGGCGGGCGCCGGCCTGTCGCGCGACGGGTTGTCGCGATCAGTGACCGAGCAGGCATTGAAGGGGATATTTCACTATATGGCGGGGGAGGAGGCGGCGCTGCGTAAAAATCCGGCGGGGCTGCTGAAGGGTATTTTCTGAGCCGCGGATCGGGCGGCGTCGATGGATCGGGGTGGCTGCAAAGGGTCGATAGTGGACGTTTCCTCTCCCCTCCCGCAGGCGGGAGGGGTTGGGGGTGGGCGACGACGTTGAGAAGGCCCACCCCGCTGCGACTAACGAACAAGTTCGTAAGTCTCGCTGCCCCTCCCGCTTGCGGGAGGGGAAATCAGCTCGCAACCGGGATGGCCGCTCCCAGCCCCAAAACCGTCTCTCAGAACGCGGCATTTTGCGATCGGCCCGTTGACACTTTGCTCCCCCAAACCTATATCGCCGTCACACCCTGTCGTTCGAGATAGAGTCCGCCTTGCGCAGCGGATTGTACGAATAGATCGGCGGGGATTACGATACGCGTTGGAAAGCTGCGGTAAACCGGTAACGGTTGCCTGCGGCTTTTTTCGCGTCGATGCGCCCGCGATTCGATTTTTTGACAGGCGAGACAATCACTTATGGCGACCAAGGCGAAGTCGGTGGGCAAGGCCCTCGAAGCGACGGCGAGCAAGCGTATCCGCAAGCTGTTCGGCAATATCCACGAAGCGGTGGAGATGCCCAATCTGATCGAGGTGCAGCGCGAATCCTATGAGCAGTTCCTGCGCTCGGATCCGTCGATCGGCTATGTCTCGGGCCTCGAAAAAACGCTGCGCAGCGTTTTCCCGATCCGCGATTTCGCCGGTACCGCCGAGCTCGACTTCGTTCATTATGAACTCGAAGCGCCGAAGTATGACGTCGAGGAATGCCGTCAGCGCGGCATCACCTATGCGGCGCCGATGAAGGTCACGCTGCGCCTGATCGTCTTTGAGGTCGACAGCGAAACCGACACCCGTTCGGTCCTCGATATCAAGGAGCAGGACGTCTACATGGGCGACATGCCGCTCATGACCGAGAACGGCACCTTCTTCGTCAACGGCACCGAGCGCGTCATCGTGTCGCAGATGCACCGTTCGCCGGGTGTGCTCTTCGACCACGACCGCGGCAAGACCCACTCGTCGGGCAAGTTCCTGTTCGCTGCCCGCGTCATTCCGTACCGCGGTTCGTGGCTCGACTTCGAATTCGACGCCAAGGACATCGTCAACGTCCGCATCGACCGCAAGCGCAAGCTGCCGGTCACCAGCCTGCTCTATGCGCTGGGCATGTCGGGCGAGGAAATCCTCAACCATTTCTATGACCGCCTCGTCTTCGAGCGCGCCGAAAACGGCTGGAAGGTTCCGTTCCAGGTCGAAAACTGGCGCGGATCGAAGCCGGCTTTCGATGTGGTGGATGCCAAGACCGGCGAAGTCGTGTTTGCCGCCGGGCACAAGATCAGCCCGCGCCTGGCCAACAAGGCGGCAAAGGACGGGCTCGACACGCTGCTGATCCCGACCGAGGAAATCTTCGGCCGTTACTCGGCCTATGACCTGATCAACGAGTCGACCGGCGAGATTTACATCGAAGCCGGTGACGAAGTGTCGGCCGAAAACCTCGAAAAGATCGACGCGGCGGGCATCGACAAGCTCGTCCTGCTCGACATCGACCATAACAATACCGGTCCGTGGATCCGCAACACGCTGAAGGCCGACAAGGCCGAGGACCGCGACCAGGCGCTGAGCGACATCTACCGCGTGATGCGCCCCGGCGAACCGCCGACGCGCGAAACCGCCGAAGCGTTGTTCGGCGGCCTGTTCTTCGACCCCGAGCGTTACGACCTGTCGGCGGTGGGCCGCGTCAAGCTGAACATGCGCCTGGGCCTCGATGCCGAGGACACGGTGACGACGCTGCGCAGCGACGACATTCTGGCCGTCGTCAAGGAGCTGGTGAACCTGAAGGACGGCAAGGGCGAAATCGACGATATCGACAACCTCGGCAACCGCCGCGTCCGGTCGGTCGGCGAATTGCTCGAAAACCAGTATCGCGTCGGCCTGCTCCGCATGGAGCGCGCGGTGAAGGAGCGGATGAGCTCGGTCGATGTGTCGACGGTGATGCCGAACGACCTGATCAACGCGAAGCCGGCGGTCGCTGCGGTGCGCGAATTCTTTGGTTCGTCGCAGCTGTCGCAGTTCATGGATCAGACCAATCCGCTGTCGGAAGTCACCCACAAGCGCCGCGTGTCGGCGCTCGGGCCGGGCGGTCTGACGCGCGAACGTGCGGGCTTTGAAGTTCGCGACGTTCACCCGACCCACTATGGCCGCATCTGTCCGATCGAAACGCCGGAAGGCCCGAACATCGGTCTGATCAATTCGCTCGCCACCTTTGCGCGGGTGAACAAGTACGGCTTTATCGAAACCCCGTACCGCAAGATCGTTGATGGCAAGGTGACCAACGAGGTCGTCTATCTGTCGGCAATGGAAGAGCAGAAGCACACGGTTGCGCAGGCGAATGCCGACCTCAACCCCGACGGCAGCTTTATCGACGAGCTGATCTCGGCGCGCGAAGCGGGCGAATTCCTGATGGCGCCGCGCGAGCAGATCACGCTGATGGACGTGTCGCCGAAGCAGCTGGTTTCGGTCGCGGCGTCGCTGATCCCCTTCCTGGAGAACGATGACGCCAACCGCGCGCTGATGGGATCGAACATGCAGCGTCAGGCTGTGCCGCTGCTGCGGGCCGAAGCGCCTGTGGTCGGCACCGGCATGGAAGAGACGGTTGCGCGCGATTCGGGCGCCGCCATCGCGGCGCGCCGCGGCGGCGTGATCGACCAGGTCGACGCGACGCGTATCGTTATCCGTGCGACCGACATGGTCGAACCCGGCAAGTCGGGCGTCGACATCTATCGCCTGCAGAAGTTCCAGCGGTCGAACCAGAACACCTGCATCAACCAGCGTCCGCTGGTGAAGGTGGGCGACGTGGTCCGGGCCGGCGACATCATCGCCGACGGTCCGTCGACCGAGCTCGGCGAACTGGCGCTGGGCAAGAATGTGCTCGTCGCGTTCATGCCGTGGAACGGCTATAACTATGAGGACTCGATCCTCATCAGCGAACGCATCGTGAAAGACGACGTCTTTACCTCGATCCACATCGAGGAGTTCGAAGTCACCGCGCGCGACACCCGCCTGGGGCCGGAAGACATCACCCGCGACATCCCGAACGTCGGCGAGGAAGCGCTGCGCAACCTCGACGAAGCGGGCATCGTCTATATCGGTGCCGAAGTCGGCCCGGGCGACATTCTGGCCGGCAAGATCACCCCCAAGGGTGAATCGCCGATGACGCCGGAAGAAAAGCTGCTGCGCGCGATCTTTGGCGAAAAGGCCAGCGACGTGCGCGACACCTCGCTACGTCTGCCGCCCGGCGTGTCGGGCACCGTCGTCGAAGTCCGCGTCTTCAACCGTCACGGCATCGACAAGGACGAGCGCGCGATCGCGATCGAACGCGAAGAGATCGAACGTCTGAAGCAGGACGCCGACGACGAGCGCGCGATCCTGAACCGTGCGACCTTCTCGAGCCTGAAGGACCTGCTGATCGGTCAGGCGACCAGCGCGGTGCCGAAGGGGCTGAAGAAGGGCGATACGGTCACCGAAGAGATGCTGGTCGAACTCGACCGTGCCGACTGGTGGAAGCTCGCGGTGGTCGACGACAACGCGCAGACCGCGCTGGAAGCGATCAAGGCGCAGTATGACGAGGCGATCAAGCGCATCAACGCGAAATATGAAGACCGCGTCGAAAAGCTGCAGCGCGGCGACGAACTCGCCCCGGGCGTGCTCAAGATGGTCAAGGTCTTCGTCGCGGTGAAGCGCAAGCTGCAGCCGGGCGACAAGATGGCCGGCCGTCACGGCAACAAGGGCGTGATCAGCCGCATCCTGCCGATCGAGGACATGCCGTTCCTGGAAGATGGCACGCATGTCGATATCGTGCTCAACCCGCTGGGCGTGCCGTCGCGCATGAACGTCGGGCAGATCCTGGAAACGCACCTTGGCTGGGCTTCGCGCGGTCTGGGACAGCGCGTCACCAAGGCGCTCGACGAATGGCGTGATGCCAATCCCGACGCGACCGGCGGGCAGATGCCCGAAGCGGTGCGCGATGCGCTCGAGAATGTCTATGGCGCCGAATATGTCGAGGACATCAAGTCGCGCGATGCCGATAACATCGTCGAAATGGCCGAAAACCTGCGGGTTGGCGTGCCGTTCGCGACCCCGGTGTTCGACGGTGCGAAGGAAGCCGATGTGACCAACATGCTGACCCTCGCGGGGCTGCATGAATCGGGTCAGTCGGACCTGTACGACGGCCGCACCGGCGATCGTTTCGATCGCAAGGTGACGGTGGGCTATATCTATATGCTGAAGCTCCACCACTTGGTCGACGACAAGATCCACGCGCGTTCGATCGGGCCGTACAGCCTCGTCACCCAGCAGCCGCTGGGCGGTAAGGCGCAGTTCGGTGGCCAGCGCTTCGGTGAAATGGAAGTGTGGGCGCTGCAAGCTTATGGCGCGGCGTACACGCTTCAGGAAATGCTGACGGTGAAGTCGGACGACGTGATCGGCCGCACCAAGGTTTACGAAGCGATCGTCAAGGGTGACGACACCTTCGAGGCTGGCATTCCCGAAAGCTTCAACGTGCTCGTCAAGGAAATGCGCTCGCTGGGCCTCAACGTCGAATTGTCGTCCTATGCGGAGATCGATCCCGACGAAGGCCCGGAAGCCCTTCCCGAAGCCGCCGAATAAGATTTTTCCTCACCCCCTTCGCCTGGCGCGAAGGGGGAAGAGTGGAGCCAGATTATGAACCAGCTTACCAACTTCATGAACCCGGTCGCGAAGCCCGAAACTTTCGACATGATCAAGATCGGCATCGCGAGCCCTGAACGCATCCGCTCGTGGTCGTTCGGCGAGATCAAGAAGCCCGAAACCATCAACTACCGCACGTTCAAGCCCGAGCGCGACGGCCTGTTCTGCGCGCGCATCTTTGGTCCGATCAAGGATTATGAATGCCTGTGCGGCAAGTATAAGCGCATGAAATACAAGGGCATCGTCTGCGAAAAATGCGGTGTCGAAGTCACGGTCACGAAAGTGCGCCGCGAGCGCATGGGCCATATCGAGCTCGCCGCGCCGGTCGCGCACATCTGGTTCCTGAAGTCGCTGCCGTCGCGCATCGGCCTGCTGCTCGACATGCAGCTGAAGCAGCTCGAGCGCGTGCTGTACTTCGAAGCCTATATCGTTCTTGAGCCGGGTCTGACCCCGCTCGAGAAGTTCCAGCTGCTGACCGAAGACGAACTGCTCGACGCGCAGGACGAATATGGCGAAGATGCCTTCTCGGCCGGCATCGGCGCCGAGGCGATCCGCGTGCTCCTCGAGAATCTCGATCTGGAGCAGGAGCGCGTCGACCTGATGGAAGAGCTCGCGACGACCAAGTCGGAGCTGAAGCCCAAGAAGATCATCAAGCGCCTGAAGGTCGTCGAATCGTTCATCGAATCGGGCAATCGTCCCGAATGGATGATCCTGGAAGTCGTGCCGGTCATCCCGCCCGAACTGCGCCCGCTGGTGCCGCTCGACGGCGGCCGCTTCGCGACGTCGGATCTCAACGACCTCTATCGCCGCGTGATCAACCGCAACAACCGTTTGAAGCGCCTGATGGAACTGCGCGCGCCGGACATCATCGTGCGCAACGAAAAGCGCATGCTGCAGGAAGCCGTCGACGCGCTGTTCGACAACGGCCGCCGCGGCCGGACGATCACGGGTGCCAACAAGCGTCCGCTGAAGTCGCTGTCCGACATGCTCAAGGGCAAGCAGGGCCGCTTCCGTCAGAACCTGCTCGGCAAGCGCGTCGACTATTCGGGCCGTTCGGTCATCGTGACCGGGCCGGAACTCAAGCTGCACCAGTGCGGCCTGCCGAAGAAGATGGCGCTCGAACTGTTCAAGCCGTTCATCTACGCGCGCCTCGACGCCAAGGGTCTGTCGATGACCCTGAAGCAGGCGAAGAAGTGGGTCGAAAAGGAACGCAAGGAAGTCTGGGACATCCTCGACGAAGTCATTCGCGAGCACCCGGTCCTGCTGAACCGCGCGCCGACGCTTCACCGCCTCGGCATCCAAGCGTTCGAGCCCGTGCTGATCGAAGGCAAGGCGATCCAGCTGCACCCGCTGGTCTGCGCCGCGTTCAACGCCGACTTCGACGGTGACCAGATGGCGGTCCACGTCCCGCTGTCGCTGGAAGCCCAGCTCGAAGCGCGTGTGCTGATGATGTCGACGAACAACATCCTGAGCCCCGCGAACGGCAAGCCGATCATCGTACCGTCGCAGGACATGGTGCTGGGTCTCTATTACCTCTCGCTGGAGCGCGAAGGCGAGCCGGGCGAGGGTATGCTGCTTGCCGACATGGCCGAAGTCCATCAGGCGCTGCACATCGGCGCGGTGACGCTGCACACCAAGGTGATCAGCCGCGTCCCGCAGACCGATGAAAAGGGCAATGAGTATCTCAAGCGCTTCGAAACGACGCCGGGTCGCATGCTGATCGGCGAATGCCTGCCGAAGTCGCACACGGTGCCCTTCGACGTCGTCAACCGCCTTCTCACCAAGAAGGAAATCGGCGACGTGATCGACCAGGTCTATCGCCACACCGGCCAGAAAGAGACGGTGCTGTTCGCCGACGCCATCATGGCGCTGGGCTTCCGCAACGCGTTCAAGGCCGGCATCTCGTTCGGCAAGGATGACATGATCATCCCGGCGTCGAAGGAAGCGATGGTCGACGAAACCCGCGCGCTGGTGAAGGATTTCGAGCAGCAGTATCAGGACGGCCTGATCACGCAGCAGGAAAAGTACAACAAGGCGATCGACGCGTGGTCGCAGTGCGGCGACAAGGTCGCGAACGCGATGATGGATGAAATCCGCGCGACGCCGAAGCTCGACGACGGCCGTCTCGCCCCGATCAACTCCATCTATATGATGGCGCATTCGGGCGCGCGTGGTTCGCAGGCGCAGATGAAGCAGCTCGCGGGTATGCGCGGCCTGATGGCCAAGCCGTCGGGCGAGATCATCGAAACGCCGATCATCTCGAACTTCAAGGAAGGTCTGACCGTTCTTGAATATTTCAACTCGACCCACGGTGCGCGCAAGGGTCTGGCCGATACGGCGCTCAAGACGGCAAACTCGGGTTATCTGACCCGCCGTCTGGTTGACGTGTCGCAGGATTGCGTCGTGATCGAGGAAGATTGCGGCACGACCCGCGGTATGGAAATGCGCGCGATCATCCAGGGCGGTTCGACGATCGCCTCGCTGGGCGAGCGCATCCTGGGCCGCACGACGCTGGAAGATGTCGTCGACAAGGACGGCAATGTCATCGCGCCCGTCGGCACGTTGCTCGACGAGCCGACGACGCAGCGGATCGAAGATGCCGAGGTTCAGTCGGTCAAGATCCGTTCGCCGCTGGTCTGTGAAGCGACGCTGGGCGTGTGCGGCAAATGCTATGGCCGCGACCTCGCCCGCGGTACCCCGGTCAACATCGGCGAAGCGGTCGGCGTCATCGCTGCCCAGTCGATCGGTGAGCCCGGCACGCAGCTGACGATGCGCACCTTCCACATTGGCGGTGCGGCGCAGGTCAACGAGCAGTCGAACGCCGAAGCGATTTCGGACGGCACGATCGAATATCGCGACATGGCGACGATCGTCGACCAGCGCGGCCGCCGTCTGGCGTTGTCGCGTTCGGGCGAAATCGCGATCATCGACAGCGAAGGCCGCGAACGCGCGTCGCACAAACTGCCCTATGGTGCGCAGATCATGCACAAGGACGGCGAAAAGGTGAAGAAGGGCGACCGGATTGCCGAATGGGATCCGTTCACCATGCCGCTGATCACCGAAAAGCAGGGCGTCGTGAAATATCAGGACTTGCTGGACGGCAAGACGCTGGTCGAACAGGTCGACGAAGCAACGGGCATCGCCCAGCGCGTCGTGATCGAATATCGTTCGGCGGGCCGTGCCAAGAAGGAAGACCTGCAGCCGCGCCTGACCTTGCTCGACGATGCGTCGGGCGAAGCCGCGCGCTACCTGCTCGCGGTCGGCACGATGCTGTCGGTCGAGGACGGGCAGACGGTGCAGGCGGGCGACGTGCTGGCGCGTGTCAGCCGCGAAGCGTCGAAAACGCGCGACATCACCGGCGGTCTGCCGCGGGTGGCCGAGCTGTTCGAAGCGCGCATTCCAAAGGACAATGCGGTGATCGCCAAGATCAGCGGCCGCATCGAATTCGTCAAGGATTACAAGGCGAAGCGCAAAATCGCGATCGTTCCGGAAGAAGGTGATCCGATCGAATATCTGATCCCCAAGTCGAAGGTGCTGGAAGTGCAGGAAGGCGACCAGGTCAAGCGCGGCGACGCGCTGATCAGCGGTTCACCGAACCCGCACGACATTTTGGATGTCATGGGCGTCGAGGCGCTGGCCGAATATCTGGTGGCGGAAATCCAGGAAGTCTATCGACTGCAGGGCGTGAAGATCAACGACAAGCACATCGAGGTGATCGTTCGCCAGATGCTGCAGAAGGTCGAGATCACCGACGGCGGCGACACCACGCTGTTGCCGGGCGAGCAGCTCGATTATCTGGAGATGATGGAATATAACGCCAAGCTGCCGAAGAATGGCAAGCCGGCCGAGGGCCGCCCGGTCCTCCTCGGCATTACCAAGGCGAGCCTGCAAACGCGCAGCTTCGTTTCGGCGGCGTCCTTCCAGGAAACGACCCGCGTCCTCACCGAAGCGTCGGTGCAGGGCAAGGTCGACTCGCTGATGGGCCTCAAGGAAAATGTCATCGTCGGCCGCCTGATCCCGGCGGGTACGGGCGCGGCGATGAACCGCGTCCGCGTCACCGCCTCGTCGAAGGATGCCGCGCTGCGTGCCGCCATGCGCGCCGCGAACCAGGTGGACCTGATCGCGCCGGCGAGCGCCGCTGCCGAGCATGCCGCCGAGCTGGCGCAAGGCCCGGAAGCCGCGATGGGCGACGATCCGCTGGGCAAGGTGCAGGGTGAGGATTTCACGACCGACGACGTGATGGTCGAAGATCGTCCGGAGGGTGAGGGCGAGGCGTAAGCCTTACTCCCGGCCTTGCGCTGACAGAAACGAGCCCCGCCGGAGCGATCCGGCGGGGGGTTTTCTT
>NZ_JADKYM010000021.1 GCF_015475875.1 Sphingopyxis solisilvae
GAACCCCCCCCGTCTGGGGGGGAGGGGGACCGCCGCCGCAGGCGGTGGTGGAGGGGGCTATCGGCCTGACGCGCCGCCGAAGGGCGCCACCCCCCCTCTCCGTCAGCGTTTCGCGCTGCCACCTCCCCGCAAGCGGGGAGGATTTGCCGTCCACACCTCCCCAAAACCGCCATCTGCGCGCTTCGAACCTCGGCAAAGGCCCCTTGTCGCAGCGACTTGCCAGCCGCGCCGATCCCCGCCAATTTGGTTTCGAAAAGAAACCAACGGAGCGGACCATGATCGACGATTTCGAGCAGCAGCGTGTGACACTTTCCACCGGCATCGAACTCGATGTCGTCGACATCGGCCCGCGCGATGCGCCAACGCTGATCTTCCTTCACGGTTTTCCCGAATCGCACCGCACCTGGCGGTATCAGCTGCCATATTTTTCCGACCGATACCGGTGCATCGCGCCCGACCAGCGCGGCTATCGCGGTTCGTCGAAGCCGCAGGACGCCAAATCCTATACCCCCGACAAGCTGATCGCCGACATCTTTGCCCTTGCCGACGCGCTTGGGGTCGGAGAGTTCACCATCGTCGGTCACGACTGGGGCGGGGCGATCGCCTGGGGCGTGGCGCTTGGCGGCCAGCCGCACGGGCTGCATCCGGCGTGGTCGGGGCGCGTCACCCGCGCCGTCATCGCGAATGCCCCGCATCCGGCGATCTTCCAGCGCCTGTTGCACACCAACGCGCAACAGCGCGCGGCCAGCCAATATATCCGGACCTTCCGCGATCCGGCGAGCGACCCGATCATCGCCGAACATGGCATCGCAGGGATATTGGCGCACGCCTTTGCCGGGCGCGTGCCGAGCGGTGGGATCCAGCCGCCCGACGAGATCGCACGTTTGCTAAAGGATTGGGAAGACCGCGACAGCTGCCGCGCGATGATCAACTGGTATCGCGCCTCGCCGACGGACGTGCCGCCGATGGACGCACCCTATGCCGAGCCACCGGCGGCGCCTTTTCCCAAACTCCACATTCCGACGCTGGTGATCTGGGCGCTCGACGATGTCGCGCTGCCACGGTGCAATCTGGATGGAATCGAGGCGCTTGTCTCCGATGTCACGATCGTCGAGGTTCCCGATTGCGGCCATTTCGTACCGTGGGAAGCGCCCGATGCGGTCAATCTGGCGCTGAACGAGTTTCTCGCCGTCAACTGATCGGAACCGCTCGACGTTCGGGGCAAAAAAGTGGCGGGCGGCATAGGCGCCGCCCGCCGTTGGGGGGGGGTCTGAATGGCGCGCCGCGATGGCGCGCGAAAGGGTCTCGTCACTGGCAGTTTTTCCCCGTTTTCTGCCAGCGGTCCACGCATTGGAACGGCGAGTTAACCATAGATTCGGCCGATATGGCAGGCTTTCACATTCTCCCCAACTTGCCATACTCGCGACATGGAAGTGGGAGGACTCAGCGTCGCCGTAAAGGTCGACCGGATTGACGGGCCAACGAGTTGGACCGTCGAACAGGACGACCACATCCTCTATCTTTATGAGGCGGGAAGCTATCACTGGCTGGAAACCTGGCTCGACGACCGGCGCACGTCGCTGGGCGATCCGTTGCCCGGCGAAATCTGGTTGGCGCCCGCCGGTCAGCGCTATCATGGCACCGCAAAGGGCGCGGCGGTCCGCTATATCGAGGTGATAATCCCGCCGACGCGGCTTACCGTCACACCCGGTACCCGGCCGCTTGCGGGTCATTATGATCCGGCTTTGGCGGGTGAGGTGCGCGCGCTGGCCGCGGGCGACACCGCGGCCGCCGAACGATTGCTGGCCTCTCTGGCGGCGACGCTGGGCGGGATGGCAGCGCGGCGCGAGGCGCCCGCGGTCACCCAGCGCATCAACGACTTGATGGCTTATATCCAGACCCAGCTCGAATTGTCGCTGACCGTCGAGGACATGGCGGCGCAGGCGGGCATGTCGGTCAACAGCCTGATCGTGCATTTTGCCCGCGCGACAGGCTACACTCCGGCGCAATATATGTTGCGCCAGCGGCTGCGCCGCGCATGCTGGTTCCTGATGAACCGCCCGCTGTCGGTCGCCGAGATCGCCTTTGCCACCGGATTTTCGAGCCATGCCCATCTGTGCGCGATTTTCCGGCGCAAGCTTGGTATGTCGCCGGGCGAGTGGCGGCGGCGCCATGTTTCGGCTACCCTCGAACCGCCCTGGGAGGATTGACGATGTCCCACACCGCCATGATGTTGATTGCCGGAATGGGGCTGCTGATGCTGACCCGCTTGGTCCAGCGTGACGCGGCGCGGGCCACGCGGTTGTTCCTGATCCTGTGGTTGATCGTTTCGATCGGCAACCTGCTGGTCGGCGTCTTGTACGCCGGATACGGCTGGAGCGAAGAGGCCGCGATCTGGCTTTTGGTGTTCGGCCTGCCCGCCGCGATCGCGCTGGCGGCAAGGCGGATCGGCGGTTGAGCTGTCAGTCTTCCGGGCGCAACAGGCAACCGCTGGCGCCCGCATAGCGCGCGCTGCGCGAGGCGAGGAGCGGAACGCTGCCGGTGACGGTCTTTGTCGCGGGATCTTCGGCCAGCGACACCATCTCCATTCCGGGTTCGAAATCGCTCTGACAGCTTTCGAGGCTGCGACCCTGGACATAGCGGCACGAACAGCCGACGCGCGCGGCATAGGCCGAACCCAGTTCGGCCTGCGCCTGGAATGCCGGAAACTTCCACACCAGCCCGCCAACGAGCAGCGCGGCCAGCAGGATTGCCCAAGGTAGGCAGCCGCCCCAACGACTTGGCTTTTTCGCGAGGCGGACAGGGGCCGTTTCCGGCGCAGCCGCGGGGGCCGGTCGGTCGGGCGTTGAAGGATCGGTCGGGTTGGTGCTAGTCACCGGAACCATGATCACGAAAAAACGCCTGCTGGCAAGTGCCGCGCTGACCGCCCTTGGCGCCTGGTCGCTGACGCAGGCGGCGGGGCAGGGCGCGCTGGCCCCCGCCGCGCCCGCGCCCAAGTTCGGGGCTTCGCTCGACAATGTCGGTGCGGCGGAGGCGCCGCAGCCGCTGCCCACGCTGCCCGCGCCGGTCAAAGCGCGCGCCGATGCATTGTTCGTCGATGCCGAAAACGTCGGTGAAACGCGCGCGCTGCTGGTACTGCGCGACGGCGAGCCGATCTACGAGCGCTATGCAGCGGGATTCGGCCCCGATTCAAAGTTGATCAGCTGGTCGATGGCCAAGAGCATCACCGCGGTGCTCACCGGATTTCTCGTTGCCGACGGAAGACTGGCACTTGATGGCCCCGCGCCGGTCGCGGCGTGGCAGCGGAGCGGCGATCCGCGCGGTGCGATTACCCTGCGCCACCTGCTCCATATGTCGGCGGGGCTCGAACATATCGAAAATGGTGATCCGGTCTGGCGCGGCGATACGGTCGACATGCTGTTCGGCCCCGGCGCCGGTGACATGGCGGCCTTTGCCGAGGCCAAGCCTGCGGCAGCCCAGCCCGGCGAGATATTCAACTATAGCTCGGCGACCAGCGTGATCCTGTCGGACATATTGGCCGACACGCTGACCCCGTCGCAGAACCCCGACGCGCGCCGCGACGCGATGCGCGAGTTTATCGCGGGGCGGCTTGCCGAACCGTTGGGGATGACGAGCCTGACCCCGGAGTTCGATGCCAGCGGCACGATGATCGGCGGGTCGATCATGCACGCGACGGCGCGCGACTATGCGCGGTTCGGCGAGTTTCTGCGGAACCATGGAGTCGTGAACGGCCAGCGGCTGCTGCCCGAAAGCTGGATGAAATTCATGCTCAGTCCTGCGGCCACCGACGGCGGCTATGGCGGGCATATCTGGCTCAATCGCAGGCGTCCGGCGGGGGCGCAGGCTGCGCTATGGCCCGATCGCGGTCCGAACGACCTGTTCGCGTGCATCGGCCATCAGGGGCAATATATCATCGTCTCGCCATCGCAGCGGGTGACGATCGTGCGGCTGGGAGTCACGAAAGGCGACCAGTTTCCGGCGCTGCGCCGTCATCTGGCCGATCTGACCGCCGCCCTATAACAGGAAGTCGCCGACCAGCGTCGTGACGCAAGTGCCGGTCAGTTCGACCATGTCGCCGTCGAGGCGGCAGCCGACATGGCCGCTGCGCGCGCTCGCCTGATACGCCGCAAAGGCGTCGCGCCCGAGCCGCGCTGCCCAAAAGGGTGTGAGGACGCTGTGCGCCGATCCGGTGACGGGATCCTCGTCGATCCCGGCGCCGGGAGCAAAGGCACGGCTGACGACATCGGCGCCGGACGGATCGCCGACGCCGGGTGCGGTGGCGATGTACAGGACATCGCCGCCTTCCCTGAGCGCGCGAAAATCGGGCGCCAGCGCCCGCACGCTCGCCGCGTCGGGATAGACGATCAGCGCGTAACCGCCAGCGTGCCACAGCGTTTCGACCGGCTCGCGGCCAAGCGCCCGCACGACGTCGGGCATCGCCTTCGGTGCGGGTGGGTAAGCGGGCAGCACCATGCGGTAGCCGTCATCCTCGCCGTTGCGCGCGACCCGCAATATCCCCGCCTTGCGGGTGCGAAAGCGCATGTCGCTTCGCCATTGCGCCGCCGACAACAGCACATGTCCGCTCGCCAAGGTGGCGTGGCCGCAGAGCGTAACCTCGACCGTCGGGGTGAACCAGCGCAGCTCGTAATCCGCTTCGCCGCTTTCGTCTGGGACGAGGAAGGCGGTTTCGGAAAGATTATTCTCCGCGGCAATTGCCAGCAGGGTCGTGTCATCGAGCCATTCCTCCAGCGGCATCACCGCCGCCGGATTGCCGGTGAAGGGCCGGTCGGCAAAGGCATCGACCCGGCTGATCGGAAGGCGTCGCGCGGCGCTCATGGATAGAGAAATCCCATCGTCCAGCCGTCACCTGCCCGCTCGAACAGCGTCCGTTCATGCAGCCGGTGCGCGCGGTCCTGCCAGAATTCGATGCGCTGCGGCGTCACGCGCCAGCCCGACCAACGCGGCGGACGCGGGACGTCCTGTCCCGCAAAGCGCGCCTGCATCTCGGCAAATCGGGTTTCAAATGTGGCCCGATCGGCCAGCGGGCGCGATTGGTCGCTGGCCCAGGCACCGAGTTGGCTGTCGCGACTGCGCGTGGCGAAATAGGCGTCGGCCGTCGCGTCGTCTACCGGGGCCACGGGCCCCTCGATCCGGATCTGGCGGCGCAGCGATTTCCAGTGGAAAAGCAGCGCAACCTGGGGGTTCGCCGCCAGCTCGCCGCCCTTGCGGCTGTCGAGATTGGTGTAAAAGACGAAACCGTCCGGCCCGTGGCCTTTCAGCAGCACCATACGAATGGAGGGTGCGGCGCCGGGCGTCGCTGTCGCCAGCGCCATGGCATTGGCATCGTTGGGCTCGCTGGCGCGCGCTTCACCGAACCATGTGTCGAAAAGCGCAAAAGGGTCATCGGTCATGCGCGCGGTCATAATGCGAGCTGATGGCGGGGAGCAAGCATTAAGCCCCTCCCCTTCAGGGGAGGGGTTTGGGTGGGGCCCATCGGCCTTGCGCAAGGACGATGGGCCCCACCCGCTGCGACTAGCGAACAAGTTCGCAAGTCTCGCTGCCCTCCCCTGAAGGGGAGGGCGTGGATTGAGGCAAACTTGATCGTGCTCGCGCCCATTCCCACATGGCCGCGCAATGGGCCTTCACGGCCCGTCACTAATCGGGCTACAGGAGCATGATGGCCGATCCTTATTCCACCCTGGGTGTTACAAAGACTGCAAGCGATGCGGAGATCAAGTCCGCGTATCGCAAGCTTGCCAAGGAACTCCATCCCGACAAGAACAAGGACAATCCGAAGGCGTCGGAACGCTTTTCCGACGTCACCAAGGCCTATGATATTTTGTCGGACAAGACCAAGCGCGCGCAATTCGATCGCGGCGAGATCGATGGGGACGGGAACCCCGCCATGCCCTTCGGTTATGGTGGCGGCGGTTTTCGCGGCGACCCGCGGGGCGGTGCTGGCGGCTTTTCGGGTTTTGGCAACGAAAGCGCGGATTTCGGCGATATTTTCGAAGGTCTGTTCGGCGGCCGCGCCGGCGGCGGGCCGTTCGGCGGTTTCGGCGGCCGCAACGCGCCGCCGCAAAAGGGCGCGAATGTCGCGTACCGTTTGGCGGTGTCCTTCATCGATGCCGCCACGCAAGCGCCGCAGCGGATCACGCTGGCCGACGGCGGCACGATCGACCTGAAGCTGCCCGCGGGGGTCGAGACCGGAACCCAGATGCGGCTCGCCGGTAAAGGCCAACCAGGACCGGGCGGCGCGGGTGACGGGATTGTCACGATCACGGTCAAGGACCATCCCTTTTTCGAACGCGACGGGGCCAACATTCGGCTCGACCTACCCGTGACGCTGGATGAGGCGATCAACGGTGCGAAGGTTAAGGTGCCGACGGTCGATGGTCCCGTGATGCTGTCGATCCCCGCCGGATCGACCTCGGGCAAGGTGATGCGGCTGAAGGGCAAGGGTTTCAGCCAGAAGGGCGGCGGGCGCGGCGATCAACTAGTACGCCTGATGGTCGATTTGCCCGCCGAGACCGGCGACCTGGCTGCCTTGCTGGGCGACTGGACCGACACGCGCGCCATACGAGCCGACCTTGGCGTGTAAAGCGTGAGCGGGGAGACGG
Organism: Sphingopyxis solisilvae; assembly: GCF_015475875.1. Taxonomy (GTDB): domain Bacteria; phylum Pseudomonadota; class Alphaproteobacteria; order Sphingomonadales; family Sphingomonadaceae; genus Sphingopyxis; species Sphingopyxis solisilvae. The sequence goes on from NZ_JADKYM010000021.1 coordinate 6,642, forward strand.
ACCAGCAGGCCGCCGAAGCGCTGGCAAAACAGGTCGCAAAGGAAGTCGACGAGGAGTTTCTGGCCGAAGGCCATTCGCCGCATTCGCCCGAAGCGCGCGCGGAGCGCGCCAAGCGGATCAAGCTGCGCGCACGGGCGCAGGGCGTCATCGACGCCAGTCGCCAGCGGCTCGGTCCGGGAACACGGGTTTTCCATATCGTCCGACGCGTCGTCGTCGGCACCTATACCGACGGGTTCATCCATGCGGGCAATCTGGCCTATCTGGCTTTGATCGCACTGTTCCCGTTTTTCATTCTGGTGGCGGCGGTGTTGTCTCTCATCGGTGGCAGCGTTGGCGGGGAGGCGGCGATCGAGGCGGTGTTTTCAACGATGCCGCCGTCGGTCGCGAATGCGCTGGCCGGGCCGATCCGCGAGGTGATGAGCGCGCGCACGGGCATCTTCCTGTGGCTCGGCGCACTGGTCGCGCTATGGACCGTGGGCAGCCTGATCGAAACGGTGCGCGACATTTTGCGCCGCGCGTATGGAACGAGCTTTTCCAAAGGCTTTTTTCACTATCGGCTGATGTCGATCGGCATCATTACCGGCGCGGTGGTGTTGATGCTGGTGTCGTTCAGCATGCAGGTGCTGATCGTCGGGGTCGAACAGTTTGTGACGCGCGTGCTGCCGCAGGAATATCGCGCTTTGGGCGTCGTCGCGATTTCGCGCGGGGTGTCGGGACTGGGGCTGTTTCTCGCAATTTATATGTTGTTCTACAGCCTGACCCCGTCGAAATACCGGCGCTTGAAACAATGCCCGAAATGGCCGGGCGCGCTGTTCACCACCCTGTGGTGGATCGCGGTCACGCTGGCCTTGCCGCCGCTGCTCGCCAGCTTGCTCAGCTATGACGCGACCTACGGTAGCCTCGCAGGCGTCATGGTCGCGCTATTCTTTTTCTATCTCGTCGGATTGGGTATGGTGATGGGAGCCGAACTCAACGCCGCACTCGTCGAGGTTGAGGATTTGGGCCATGACGCTATTGGGCGCGTCGACAATGTAACCATAGCAAGGGCCGGAGACGCAGAATGACGGGTTTGATGCAGGGCAAGCGGGGGCTGATCATGGGCCTCGCCAATGACAAATCGCTCGCCTGGGGCATCGCCAAGGCGCTGAACGCGCACGGTGCCGAGCTGGCAATCAGCTATCAGGGCGATGTGATGCTGAAGCGGGTCAAGCCGCTCGCCGACGAACTGGGCTGTGATTTTCTGATCGATTGCGATGTTGCCGACATGGGCAATCTTGACGCCGCCTTTGCGACGCTGGCCGAGCGCTGGCCGACGATCGACTTCGTGGTTCACGCGATCGGCTACACCAACAAGGAAGCACTGCGCGGCAAATATGCTGACGTCACGCTCGATGATTTTCTGATGACGATGAACATCAGCGTGTACAGCTTCACCGCGGTCGCCGCCCGCGCCGCGGCGATGATGACGCCTTTCGATCCGGAGACGGGCAGGGGCGGTGGCTCGATGCTGACCCTGAGCTATTATGGCGCCGAAAAGGTGATCCCGCATTACAACGTCATGGGCGTCGCCAAGTCGGCACTGGAAACCAGCGTAAAATATCTCGCCAATGATTACGGCCCGCAAGGCGTGCGCGTGAACGCGATCTCGGCGGGGCCGATCAAGACGCTCGCGGCATCGGGCATCGGCGATTTCCGGCTGATCCTGAAATGGAACGAGCACAATGCCCCGCTCCGCCGCAACGTGACCATCGACGATGTGGGCGGTTCGGCGCTCTATCTGCTCAGCGATCTGGCGTCGGGGGTGACGGGCGAAACGCACCATGTCGATGCCGGATATCACACCGTCGGCATGAAACAGGAAGACGCCCCGGATATTGCGCTTGTCTAGAACCCTCTCCCCTTGGGGGAGAGGGAGGGGCCCGTCGCGAAGCGATGGGAGGGTGAGGGTCTGACAAAGAGCCGCTTCACGACCGATGACGACACGGTTGACCGCGCACGCCGTCTCCGGCGTGACGCGACGCCTGCTGAAAAGAGGCTTTGGTCTGTTCTTCGCGGCAATGGGCTTGGCGGCTTCAAATTTCGCCGCCAGCAACGGCTTGGCCCGTTCATCGCTGACTTCGTCTGTCAATCGGCGCGACTGGTGATAGAGGTCGATGGTGATAGCCATGCGGCGCAAATCGACTATGACGCGCGGCGAACGGACTTTCTGGCGCGAGAGGGATATCGGGTGCTGCGTTTCGCAAATAGCGATGTGATGGAAAATCTGGACGGTGTGTGCCGGGTGATCGAGGCTACGCTTGCGGACAGTCCCTCACCCTCCCACGCGGCTGCGCCGCGCGGGCCCCTCCCTCTCCCCCAAGGGGAGAGGGGAGTATGAGTTTCAATAGCTTCGGGCGCGTGCTTCGCTTTACCACTTGGGGCGAAAGCCACGGCCCCGCGCTCGGTGCAGTCGTCGACGGCTGCCCGCCGCGGCTGTCGCTCAGCGAAGCCGATATCCAGCCCTACCTCGACAAGCGTCGTCCCGGCCAGTCGCGTCACACGACGCAGCGGCAGGAGCCCGATCACGTCCGCATCCTTTCCGGCACCTTCGAGGGCAAGACCACCGGCACGCCGATCAGCCTGATGATCGACAATGTCGACCAACGATCGAAAGATTATGGCGAGATCGCACAGGCCTATCGCCCCGGCCACGCAGATTACAGCTATGACGCCAAATATGGCATCCGCGACTATCGCGGCGGGGGCCGGTCGAGCGCGCGCGAGACCGCCGCGCGCGTCGCCGCTGGCGGCGTCGCGCGGCTGGTGATTCCCGAAGTGCAGATCCATGCCTGGGTCGCCGAAATTGGCGGCGATGCGATCGATCCTGCCAACTTCGACCTCGAAGAAATTGATCGCAATCCCTTTTTCTGTCCCGATCCCGCTGCGGCGCAGCGCTGGGAAGGCCTTATGGACGCCGCGCGCAAGTCGGGCAGTTCGCTCGGCGCGGTCATCGAATGTGCCGCGAGTGGTGTCCCGGCGGGCTGGGGCGCACCGATCTATGCCAAGCTCGACAGCGACCTGGCCGCGGCGATGATGGGGATCAACGCGGTCAAGGGCGTCGAGATCGGCGCCGGTTTCCAAGCGGCGCGGCTACGCGGCGAGGAAAATGCCGATCCGATGCGCCCCGCGACCGACGGCAGCAACCGCCCCGATTTCCTGTCGAACAACGCCGGCGGCATCGCGGGCGGCATTTCGACCGGCCAGCCGGTGGTGGTCCGTGTCGCATTCAAACCAACCAGCTCGATCCTCACCCCGGTGCCGACCGTCAACAAGGCAGGCGAGGCCGCCGACATCGTGACCAAGGGGCGCCATGATCCCTGCGTCGGCATCCGCGGCGCGCCGGTGGTCGAGGCGATGATGGCGCTGGTGCTCGCCGATCACAAGCTGCTCCACCGCGCGCAATGCGGCTGACGCGGAGATGATCGAGGCATTGCGAGTCGCGGTTGCGGAGCATCAAGCGACGATCGGCCTGGTGGTGCTGGGCCTGATGTTTCTGGGTTTCGTGCTGGAGCGGTTCCCGGCCACCGTCGTTGCGATATTGGGTACATGCGCTTTTCTGTTTCTCGGCATTTTGTCGGGAAAAGATTTGTTTTCGGTCTTTTCCAACCCGGCGCCGGTGACGATCGGGGCGATGTTCATTCTGTCGGGGGCGCTGCTGCGGACCGGCACCCTCGACGCCATCGCCAACCGCATCATCGCCCGGGCGCAACAACATCCGCGGCTGGCACTGGTAGAGATGTTCGTCGGCGTTTACGTCGCGTCGGCGTTCCTCAACAACACGCCGGTCGTGGTCGTGATGATCCCGATCATGATGAAACTGGCGGGTGCATTGGGACTGAGCGCCAAACGGCTGCTGATGCCCTTGTCCTTCGTCGCGATTTTGGGCGGGACGACGACGCTGATCGGGACGTCGACCAACCTGCTGGTCGCGGCAGTGGCCGATGCCAACGGGCTCGACCGGTTCGGCATCTTTACCATCACCCCGGTCGGACTGGTCGCCGGAGTGGCGGGCGTGACGGCGCTGCTTTACATTGCGCGCCGTTTCCTGCCCGACGAGGCGCCGAACCAGATCGCGTTGAGCCAGGAACATCGCGGATTCCTGTCCGAGGTCCGTATCGTCAAGGACGGCAATCTGGTGGGCAAGCCGGTCGGCGAGGTTCCGTTTCTGAAGCGGGCGAGCGTCAAGTTGGTCGGGCTGAAGCGCGGGGCCACGCTGCGACGCACGGGCATTGCAGACGAAGTGCTGGAGGCGGGAGACCTGCTGGTGCTGCGGCTGGAACTGGCCGAACTGCTGTCGTTGCGCGAAAACCGGAACGTTGTCATCGGGCTGACCGCCGGGCATGACGACATCGCCCACGACAGCGAAGAAATTGTCGAGGCCATGATCGCACCCAGCCATCCGGCGATCGGGCGCCGCCTGATCGAAATTCCGTTCCTGTCGGCGCTGCGGGTGCGCATTCTGGGGGTCGCGCGTTTTCGCAAGACCCCGGGCCCGGACTTGCCGAATGCGCGCATCCAGGCCGTCGACCGGGTATTGGTCACCGGCCCCGCCGACCAGATCGAGCAAATGTACGCCAATCCCCACCTTTACGGTGTCGGATCGACCACCGAGCGCGAGTTCCGGCGCAGCAAGGCGCCGCTGGCGATCGGCGCGCTGCTGGCGGTTGTTTTGCTTGCCGCTTTCAACATCATGGACATCGGCGTCGCCGCGATCATCGGTGTCGGTTTCATTCTCGTCACGCGCTGCATCGACGCCGACGAGGCGTGGGATTCGATCGACGGCAATGTGCTGGTGCTGATCTTTGCGATGCTGGCGGTCGGGCTGGCGCTCGAAAATTCGGGCAGCGTTGCCCTGATTGTCGGCGAGTTGACACCGCTGCTCCGCGACGTTCCGCCCTGGGCATTGGTCATCGCAACCTATGTCGTCGCCGGTTTGCTGACGGAAATCATCACCAACAATGCCGTGGCAATCCTGGTGACGCCGCTGGTGATCGCGCTGGCACGCGAATTGGGTGTCGATCCCTATCCACTGGTGATCGCCGTCATGTTTGCGGCTTCGGCCAGCTTTGCGACGCCGATCGGTTACCAGACCAACACCCTGGTCTATGCGGCGGGCAACTATCGTTTTGCCGATTTCCTGCGGGCAGGGATTCCCATGATGCTGGTGGTCGGCACGGCGACCTGCGCCGCCATCGCGCTGCTTGTCTGAACGGCGCGTCGCCTGACATCGACGGGGTGGACGTCGCGGCGCAATTGGTGAAGGATGGTTTTTCGGGCGCCGCAAAACGGGCGGCACCGGACCAAGGGAAAGGGTGATATATGGGGTGGTGGTTCCGGATTCCGTTGTGGCAGCGTGTCATCGCTGCGTTGATTCTCGGGGTCATCACGGGGTTTGCATGGGGACCGGAAGCCGCCAGTATCAAATGGATCGGCGATTTCTTCATCAAGGCGGTGAAGATGCTGGTCGTCCCGCTGATCTTTTTCTCGCTCGTATCCGGGGTCGCCGCGATCGGCGACCTGCGCAAACTGGGCAAAGTCGGCGGGCGCGCCATGTTGTTGTTCGTCATATCCGGACAGATTGCGGTGTGGCTGGGGCTGATGCTGGGAAGCTTTGCCCGGCCGGGCATCGGGGTCGATACCAGCGCGATCCAGCGTGGCGCGGTTCCCGAACCTAACGCCGCCAGCTGGACCGACATGATCCTGTCGATCGTACCCGAAAGCCCGGTGCAGGTCATGGCCGACGTCCAGGTGCTGCCACTCATCGTTTTTGCGCTGCTCATTGGCATCGGCATCTTGATGGCAAAGGACGAGGGGGCTCCGGTCGCGAAAATTTTCGATAGCGGCGCCGTCATCATGCAAAAGGTGACGATGATCGTCATGGAACTGACGCCGTTCGGCGTGTTCGCGCTTATGGCGTGGGTTGCCGGGGTGCTCGGACTCGACGCGCTCCAGTCGCTGGCGAAGCTGGTGGCGCTCAACTATATCGGCTGCCTGTTCATCATTCTGGTGCTGTATTCGGCGATGATCCGGTTTCTGGCCAAGGTGCCGGTGGTCGGTTTTTATCGCGGGATGATCGACGCGATCGCGGTCAGCTATTCGACTGCCTCGTCAAACGCGACATTGCCCGTAACGCTGCGCTGCACCCAACGGAATCTTGGGGTTTCGCCCAGCGTGTCGAGTTTCGTCGTTTCGTTGGGGGCGACGATCAACATGAACGGCACGGCGATGTATCTCGGCCTGGCGACGCTGTTCGGCGCGCAGATTTTCGGCGTCGATCTCAGCTGGGGCGACTATATCATGATCTCGGTAACCGCCACGCTGGGCGCGATCGGCGCCGCCGGCATTCCCGGTGCGGGCCTGATCATGATGGCGCTGGTCTTTGGCAGCGTGGGCGTGCCGCTGGAAACCATCGCGTTCGTCGCCGGTGTCGACCGGATTATGGACATGATGCGCACCACGACCAACGTCACCGGCGATGCCGCAGTTGCGGTGACCGTCGCGTCGATGACCGGCGAGCTCAACGTCGAGGAACTGGTGTCGTCGGACGACGTCTAGGGCCGGAACCCTAAGCCCGCCCGGACCGCCGCGCGAAAACGGCGTGCCGGCTTCGATCAATCCGGATGGGCGTTTTCGTCGCGGCTTCCGCGGAACCGGCCGTCGCTGCGCGACGGGCGCGCCTCGGGAACGGTGACGGGCGCCTCGAACGTGCGTGGCGGGGGCGGTGCGGGCTGGCGAACGGTCGTTGCCGGATGCTCGAACGCGGGCGCCCGGTTTGGCCGCGCCGCAGGGGCGCTGGCGCCGTCGGGGGCTGGGCGCCGCATTTCGCCGTTGGTACGCGGCGCCGGTCGTGTCCTGGCGCCCTGCTCGTCAGCAATCGGTGCCGCGCGAACCGGTCGCGGCCGGGAAACCGCGCTGCCATCTTGCGGGACGGGCTGCGGACGAAAACGATCGCGGTCGGGTCGGGTCGGATTGCCCGTTGCGGGCGGCGCGGCTTCGGTGCTGCTGCCCGGCCTGCCTCCGCGCCATGCGCCGCGATCCCGATTGTTGTCGCCGTCGCCGCGTTGCCAACGGTCCGGTCCACGGTCGGGCCGAACGGGAGGAGTGGCGGCAGGCGGCGTCCCGTCGGCACGTCCCGGACGGCCGCCGCGCGGGCCGTCATTGTCGCGATCGCTACGTTGCCATCCACCCGGCCGCGCCGGACGGCCATCGCCCGGGCGTCCGTCGCGGTCGCCGCGGGTCCAGCCGCCGGGGCGTCCCGGCTGACCATGGCCGCGGCTGCCATGATATTTCCACCAGGCGCGGCGTCCGCCCCAATAGTTCAGATAGTGATCGCGCAGCGGGTAACGGTTGCGATAGCGGTCGAACATCCACAGCCCGTGGCCGGGATAATAATAATTGTCGTACCAGCCGCCGCCGAACCCGATGTTGAGGAAGCCGCCGCCATAATCCGAAGCGTCGTAGCAGTCATAGCCGTAGCCGTCGTCATAGGCATAACCGTCATAGTCATAATAGCTGCTGCCGTAACGCGCCGCGCAGTCGCCGCCCGACGCATAGCCAGCGCCATAGACGTCGCCGTAATAACAGCCGCCGAGCGTGGTCGTGGCGAGCGCACCAAGTGCGACCGACATATGTCTTTTAAGCTTTCCGGGCATGACGCCATTCCTTTGCCAAACCGCAGGCAGCGGTTGTGTTGGCGATAGGCTGTACGAGTCGAGTTGAATTTGCGGTGAATGGTGGTCCATGTAGATTTCGGCGTTACTTGCAACAGTGTCAGTAGTAGTTTACGTCCGCTGTGGACTGTCCAGAGAACGAGGATGAACCGATGAACGCGCCAACCAAGATCGAATGGTCCGAAGCCCGTTTCGGCCCGGAGACGCAGCATTGGTTGCCGCGCAATCCCGACCATCTTCTCGACCATATTCCCGGCGAGGACGGGCTGCCGGTTATCGGCAACACGCTCGAACAACTCGGCGACTATCGCGCCTTCACCACCCGCATGGTCAACACCTATGGCCGGGTTTATCGGAACAACAGCTTCGGTGGCCGCAGCGTCGCGCTGCACGGACCCGAAGCGAACGAACTGGTGATGTTCGACCGCGAAAAGATCTTCTCGTCCGAACAGGGCTGGGGACCGGTGCTCAACCTGCTGTTCCCGCGCGGGTTGATGCTGATGGATTTTGAAAAGCATCGCGCCGACCGCAAGATATTGTCGGTTGCCTTCAAGCCCGAACCGATGCGCCACTACGCCGAATCGCTCAACGAGGGGATCCGCGACCGGGTCGCGGCGTGGAGCGGCAAGCGCTTCAAATTCTACCCGGCGATCAAGGAATTGACGCTCGACCTGGCCGCGACCAGCTTTCTCGGCATTCCCTGGGGGCCGGAAGCCGATAAGGTGAACAAGGCGTTCGTCGACATGGTGCAGGCGTCGATCGGTGTTGTGCGGGTGCCGATGCCGTTCACCGCCATGGGCCGCGGCGCGAAAGGGCGCGCCTATCTGGTCGACTATTTCGGTCGCATGGTGCCCGAACGCCGCGAAGGAACCGGCGAAGATATTTTCAGCCAGATTTGCCGCGCCCGCGATGACAATGGCGAATATCTGAGCGCCGATGCGATCGTCGATCATATGAATTTCCTGATGATGGCGGCGCACGATACGATCACCAGCTCGATCACCTCGCTGGTATGGATGCTGGCCAAACATCCCGAATGGCAGGACCGGCTGCGCGAAGAAATGCTGGCGGTGTCACCGGCGGGCGAGGGTGTCGGCCACAACAGCCTCGGCGAACTCGAACTGACCGAATGGGCGTTCAAGGAAGCGCTGCGGCTGGTGCCGCCGGTGCCGAGTTTTCCGCGCCGCGCGCTCAAGGATTTCGAATATGGCGGCTACCGGATTCCCGCCGGGACGTCGGTGGGGGTCAGTCCCGCCTTCACCCACATGATGCCCGAACATTGGCCCGAGCCCGAAAAATTCGACCCGATGCGCTTTTCGCCCGAAGTAGCGCGCGAGCGGCACAAATATGCGTGGGTGCCGTTCGGCGGCGGTGCGCACATGTGCCTGGGGCTGCACTTTGCGTATATGCAGGCGAAGATCTTTTTCCATCATGTGATCACGACGCACCGCATCGTCGTCGCGCCGGGTTACGAGCCGAAATGGCAGGTACTGCCGATCCCGCGGCCCAAGGACGGGCTGATGGTGACGTTCGAACCGCTCTGAGCTTGCACAGGGAAGCGCCGCACCCCATTGGAACAGGGTGAAAAACGCTCGTCCCTATCTGGCCTGGTTCGCCTTTGCGGTGTTGCTGGCGCTGGGCGCCATCCGCGCCATGCAGTGGGTCCGCGATCATCCCGAACATATGCCGACCGCTCGCTTCGAACTCGCGCACCCGCAAGGCTGGGCGACGCACCGCAAGCTCGTGGCGATGGTCAGCGATAACGACGCCTGCTTTGCGGCGCTCGACCGCGCCGGCGCGGGGTATGAGCGGCGGCCGGTCGTGGGCGAGGGCGTGTGTCGTGCGGCACAGCGGATGGTGCTGACCGGCGACCGGTTTGTGCCGACGATGCGGCCCTCGAACGCGGCGCCCGGCTGCGCCGTCTCGATCGCGATGGCGCTTTGGAACCGCGACGTTGTCCAGCCGCTGGCACAGAGATATTTCGGGCAAAAGGTCGTCGCGCTGGAAAATCTGGGAAGTTACAACTGCCGCAAGATTGCGGGGCGCGAGGCGCAGAGCGAGCATTCGACGGCGAATGCGATCGACATTTCGGCTTTCGTCCTGGCCGATGGCACGCGGATCTCATTGATCAACGACTGGGAAGAACCCGATGTGCGCCGCGAATTTCTGGTCGCGGTGCGCGACGGATCGTGCGGGCTGTTCAGCACCGTCTTGTCACCCGATTATAACCAGGCCCACGCCGACCATTTCCACTTCGATATGGCAGCGCGCACCGCGGGGTGGACTGTCTGCCGTTAGCGTAGGGGTTTCGCATAAAGAATTGTGCGTACCTCTTCGGCGAAACCGCAGGCTTCGTGCCATGCCTGACTGCCCAGATTGTCGAGTTCGACATCCGATCCGATTTGCGCATAGCCGCCGCTGCGTGCGCGCTGCTCGATCGCCGCAAGCAGCTGGCGTCCGGCGCCGGCGCGGCGATGCCCGGCGTCGATCCAGATGCCCTCGATGTGCGGATATGAGGGCACGACGCAGCCGTCGAACATTGTCCGCAACTGCACTTCGGCGAAACCTACCGCCCGGCCGTCCGCATCGGTCAGCATGAAATTCCACAAGCTTGGATCGGCCAGCATCGCCGGCAATTCGCTGGCGAGCTCCGCCGCCTCGGCATCCGGCCACAATCGGGCGCGCATCGCCGCCCATGCGCCGACATCGTCAAGTCGTGCATCGCGAACAATCATCGTCAAACGGTAAAGCTCTCGCCGCAACCGCACGCGCCCTTGGCGTTCGGATTTTCGAACACGAAACCGGCAGCGAAATCATCCTCGACCCAGTCCATCGTGCTGCCGATCAGGTACAGTACCGACGCGCCGTCAATGTAGAAGATGCCGCCCGGGGTCTCGATCTTCTCGTCGAACTTCGCTTCCTCGGTCACATAGTCGACCGAATAGGCAAGGCCCGAACAGCCGCGGCGCGGGGTCGACAGCTTCACGCCAATCGCTCCTGCGGGCGCGGCCGCCATCAACTGGGCAACGCGCGCTTCGGCGTTGGGGGTCAGCGTGACCGCGGCTGGGCGGGTTTTCAACGTCGTCATCTCACACTCCTTCCCCTCTCCCCTTGTGGGAGAGGGATGTGAAGACTTGGCAACTTGCTGCCTAGTCGAAGCTGGGTGAGGGGGTGCGGTCGAAGACCGCGCGAGCCTGCGGCTCGCAGACCCCTCATCCAACTGCGCCTAGTCACTTCGTGACAAGGCTTCGTATCCTTCTCCCGCAAGGGGAGAAGGCGGTTTTACAACATCCCCAGCTCCAACCGCGCTTCGTCGCTCATATTCGCGGGCGACCACGGCGGATCCCAGACCAGATTGACTTCGGCGTCGCCGACGCCCGGCACCGCGCCGACGCGCAATTCGACCTCGGCGGGCATCGATTCGGCGACGGGGCAATGCGGGGTCGTCAGCGTCATCGTGACCACCGCATGGCCCTCGTCGATCTCGACATTGTAGATGAGACCCAGATCATAGATATTCACCGGAATTTCGGGGTCGTAGATGTCCTTGAGCGCATTGACGACAGCTTCGTACAGATCGCCGCCGACGCCGTGCGGATCGACCGCGGCCGGTTTCTCGGCCAGGAAACCGGCGAGGTAGTCGCGCTTGCGTTCCAGCTTTGCGCTCATCGTTTCCGGCGCGCTTTCCGCGTCCGCAACGCGCGCTTTTGGTGGCGCATCGACGCTCGTAACTTCCTCGACCTTGATCATGCGGTCCTCGCTCATCCGAAAATCCTCTCGACGCGGGCGAGGCCGTCGATCAGCGCCGCCACATCGTCGTCATTGTTGTACACGCCGAAACTCGCGCGCGCGGTCGCGGGGACGCCCAGATGCTCCATCAACGGCTGCGCGCAATGGTGACCGGCGCGGATCGCGACCCCGCCTTCGTCCAAGATAGTGCCGATATCGTGCGGATGAACCCCTGCCATCGAAAAACTGACGATTCCGGCACTGTTTTCAGGGCCATAGAGAGTGATGCTGTTGCGCCGTGCCAGCGCCTCGCGCAAGCTGCCGACCAGCGCGCATTCGTGCGCGTGGATCGCCTCGACGCCGACCGCATCGACATAATCGACCGCCGCCGCCAGCCCGATCGCCTCGATAATCGCGGGTGTGCCCGCCTCGAAGCGGGTAGGGGCGGGTGCGTAGGTGGTCATTTCAAAAGTCACGCGGTCGATCATCGACCCGCCGCCCTGCCACGGCGGCAGCGTGTCGAGCTTGCCGCTCCACAGAACGCCGATACCGGTGGGGCCGTAAAGCTTGTGGCCCGAAAAGACATAATAGTCGCAGCCGAGCGCCGCGACATCGACGGGCAGCCGCGGCACCGCCTGACAGCCGTCGATGAGCAGCTCGGCGCCGACGCGATGCGCGAGTTCGGCCGCGCGCGCGACGTCGAGCGGGCTGCCCAGCACGTTCGAGACATGCGCGAAGGCGACCATCGTGTGTTCGGGGGTCAGCACCTTTTCGGCGGCGTTCAGATCGATGCAGCCGTCGGCGGTCAACGGGCACACGTCGACCTGCCAGCCCGCAAGCTGCCACGGCACGATATTGCTGTGATGCTCGAGCGTGGAGAGCAACACGCGGCCCTTCTTCGGGTGCGAATAGGCGACGAGGTTGATCGCCTCGGTCGCGCCCCGCACGAACACGACCTGATCGTCCTTCGCGCCGACAAAGGCCGCGATCCGCCGCCGCGCCGCTTCATAGGCGAGCGTCATGTCGGCCGAGCGCGCGTAGACGCCGCGATGCACGGTCGCATAGTCGCGGCCCATGGCGTTGACGGTGGCGTCGATGACGGCGTGCGGCTTCTGCGCCGTGGCGGCGGTGTCGAGATAGTGCCAGCCGGGGGTGAGGCCCGGAAACTGCCCCCTGATCCCGTTCGTGTCGAGCGAAGTCGAGACACGCTGGCGCCCGGCTTGACGTCCCTCGACTTCGCTCGGGACGAACGGAGAAGTGAGGCTGCTCACACCAACTCTCCCAGCTTCGCGAGCGCCAGCTCCTGCAACCGCGCCTCATCCTCGGCGCCGTCGAACACGCCGGCGACAAACGCCTGCAACATGAGCTTTTTCGCCTCGCCTGGCGGAATCCCGCGCGATTGCAGATAATAGAGCGCCATCGCGTCCAACTCGCCAATCGCGCACCCATGCGCGCATTTCACATCGTCGGCGTAGATTTCCAGCTCGGGCTTGGCATTGGCGGTCGCGCTGCGATTGAGCAGCATCGCCTTCACATCCTGCGCGCTGTCGGTTTGCTGCGCATCGCGCGCGACCGCAACTTTGCCGAGGTAGGTGCCCGTCGCGGTCCCGCCGAGCACCGAGCGCACGACCTGCCGCGACGTCGCACCGGGTTCGGCGTGGGTGACCGTCGTGACGATTTCCAGATTCTGCTCGCCGCCGCCGATCTGCGCCGCGCCGAGCGTGAAGTCGGCGCCTTCGTGCAGCGTGACCGTGAGTTCGATGCGGCCATAGGCGCCGCCGATGTTGAGGATATGCAACGCGGCGACCGCACCTTTGCCGAGCACCAGCTCGATCTGGTGGATCGCGCCTGCATCCTGCACAATCGCGCGGCGGAAATCTCCGCGCGCGGGCACAACGATGCTCTCGGGCGCGGGCAGCGGCCACGCCGCGGTCACCGCGTCGATGTTGCTATAGCGCCACGCTTCGTCGCGACGCGAGGGCAGAGGCGCGGCCATCACTCTGCTGCCCGACGTTGTTCGAGCCAGGCAGCAACAAGAATATGGGCTCTCTCTTCGGCACACTCATTGACCTGAAGTCCGACAAGGTCCCCACGGCGGGCGCGTTCAGCCTTGGAAATCTTGCGATCTTTCAGGGAGTCAACTTCGGCCCGGACATCTGGCGTGGTGCAAAAGATCATGGCGTCGCAACCGAGCTTGTCCACCATAGCGTTTTTGGTCGATTTCGTCGTCTTGCAGGTGACCACATCGCCATTCCATTTCACTGAACCGCGCCACTCGGTCATCTTGCGGGCAATCACGACAATATCGTCCTCGAGCGCGTCCGCTCGTGCGGTGTCCGCGACGGCGGGCTGCGGGGCGATCAGGAAAAATGCCGCCAGCATCACGCCGCAAGCTCCGCATAACCATGCGCTTCCAGCTCGCGCGCGAGGTCGGGGCCGCCCGACTTAACAATCCGCCCAGCGGCCAGAACATGCACAAAATCGGGCTGCACATAGTCGAGCAGGCGTTGATAGTGGGTGATCAGCAGCACCGCCTTGTCGGGGCGCCGCATGATCGCGTTGATCCCGTCGCCGACGGTGCGCAGTGCGTCGATGTCGAGGCCCGAGTCCGTCTCGTCGAGGATGGCGAACTTGGGGTCGAGAATCCCCATCTGCACCATCTCGTTGCGCTTCTTCTCGCCGCCCGAAAAGCCGACATTCACGGGGCGCTTGAGCATGTCCATGTCCATCTTGAGCAGCGCGGCTTTCTCGCGCGCGACCTTCAGGAATTCGCCGCCCGAAAGCGGTTCCTCGCCGCGCGCGCGGCGTTGGGCGTTGAGTGCCTCGCGCAGGAACTGGACGTTTGACACGCCGGGGATTTCGACCGGATATTGGAAGCCGAGAAACAGGCCGGCGGCGGCGCGCTCGTGCGGCTGCATATCGAGCAGATCCTGTCCCTCAAAGGTCGCCGACCCGTCGGTCACCTCATAACCCGGCCGCCCGCCGAGGACATAGGACAGCGTCGATTTGCCCGCGCCATTGGGGCCCATGATCGCATGGATTTCGCCCGCATTGATGGCGAGCGACAGGCCCTTCAGGATCGGCTTGTCGGCGACGGTGGCGTGGAGGTTTTCAATTTTGAGCATTATAGATCCGCAATAACTCAGGGTGTTGCTTTAGGTGGCGTGCGAGCCGCACGTCGCGAAGGCGTTTCAACAGTCGGTGAATATAGAAGAACGCGAGCAATGCGCCGACCGAGGCAGCTGTCGGATTATCCCGAGTGAAGCCGAGATAGCTGCCCGAGGAGCAGAGCAGGAGCATGAATAATGCAAACCAGAACTCGCTTCCGAGGTTTTCGGGCAAATCGTTGCTCACCCCACGCTCCCCTCGAGGCTGATCCCCAGCAATTTCTGCGCCTCGACCGCAAACTCCATCGGCAGCTGTTTCAGCACTTCCTTGGCAAAGCCGTTGACGATCAGCGCCACCGCTTCTTCCTGCCCAAGCCCGCGCTGCATGGCGTAGAATAGCTGGTCGTCGCTGATCTTGCTCGTTGTCGCTTCATGCTCGACGGTCGCGGTCGGGTTGCGGACCTCGATATAGGGCACAGTGTGCGCGCCACTGAGCGACCCTAAAAGCAGACTGTCGCACTGGGTGAAGTTACGCACCCCCTCGGCATTCGGCGCCACCCGCACGATCCCGCGATAGGTGTTGTTCGACTTGCCCGCGCTGATCCCCTTGCTGACGATCGTCGAGCGCGTGCGCTTGCCATTGTGGATCATCTTGGTGCCGGTGTCGGCCTGCTGGTAATTGTTCGTCACCGCGACCGAGTAGAATTCGCCGACGCTGTCGTCGCCGTTGAGGACGCAGCTCGGATATTTCCAGGTGATCGCCGAGCCGGTCTCGACCTGCGTCCACGACACCTTGCTGCGCGCGCCTTGGCACAGCGCGCGCTTGGTCACGAAATTATAGATGCCGCCCAGCCCCTCGGCGTTGCCGGGATACCAGTTCTGCACCGTCGAATATTTGATCTCGGCATCGTCGAGCGTCACCAGTTCGACCACCGCGGCGTGGAGCTGGTTTTCGTCGCGCATCGGCGCGGTGCAGCCTTCGAGGTAGCTGACATAGGCGCCTTTGTCGGCGATGATCAAAGTCCGTTCGAACTGCCCGGTATTCTCCGCATTGATGCGGAAATAGGTGCTGAGCTCCATCGGGCAGCGCACGCCTTCGGGGACGTAAACGAAGGTGCCGTCCGAAAAGACCGCGCAGTTGAGCGTCGCGAAATAATTGTCGTGCATCGGCACGACCTTGCCGAGCCATTTTTTCACCAACTCGGGATATTCGCGGATCGCCTCGGAGATCGACAGGAAGATCACCCCCGCGCGTTTCAATTCCTCGCGGAAGGTCGTCGCGACGCTGACGCTGTCGAACACTGCATCGACCGCAACCTTGCGCGCGCCCTCGACCCCCGCGAGCACCTTTTGCTCCTCGATCGGGATGCCGAGCTTTTTATAGACCTCAAGAATCTCGGGATCGACTTCGTCGAGGCTGCCTAGCTTGGGCTTCGGCTTGGGCGCCGCGTAATAGTATGCGTCTTGGTAGTCGATCGGCGGCACGTTGAGCTTCGCCCAATCGGGCGTCTCCATCGTCTGCCAGTGGCGGAACGCCTTCAGCCGCCAGTCGAGCATCCATTCGGGCTCGTTCTTCTTCGCCGAGATGAAGCGGACCGTATCCTCGGTCAGCCCCTTGGGCGCAAAGTCGGTCTCGATGGTCGAGGACCAGCCATGCTCATAATCGGCGACCTTCGCCGCGGCATCGTGTGCGGCCTGGTCTTTCACGGGGAGGTCTGTGTTGTCGGTCATGCTTCTATCCTCCCCTCCCGTTTGCGGGAGGGGTTGGGGGAGGGAATGTTCATTGGGTGAGCGACCTCTACAGGCCCTCCCCAAACCCCTCCCGCAGGCGGGAGGGGCTTACTAAGGCTCGCCAAACTGATCCCTGCCAGAGCCCCGCGCACCGCGCCGTTCACGACGCCCCAGTGCGGCTGCACCTTGCAGCTGCCCTCGAGCGAGCAATCATGGCGCCCCTCGGCAACGCAAGAGGTGAGGGCGATCGGGCCTTCGACCGCCTCGATGATGTCGGCAACGCTGATCGCTGCCGCGGGCCGCGCGAGCCGTACGCCGCCGCCGCTGCCGCGCGAGGCGACGAGGAGTCCGGCGCGGGCGAGGCCGCTCACCAGCTTTTGCGCGGTCGGTCCGGGAATGCCCGTCTGTTCGGCGAGCATGCCCGCGTGAATCGGCACCGACCCGCACTGGCGGGCAGCGGCGCTCATCAGCACCACGGCATAATCGGCAAGGTTGGACAGGCGCATAAGATTGCGAACGATTCTTAACTGGAGTAAATTACTCCACTTATATAGGCGAAGCCGTCCCACGGTGCAACCAACCGGCCTTTGCCGGGCACCAAGAAAAAAAAAGGCACCCATCTGGCCGGGGCCAAATGAGTGCCGAGATGAAGGTCTCAGTCCTCGTCAGAGGATGAGCTCTTCTGGGTCGCAAGGGGGAATTATGCCGACGCGCTGATTCGCGATTGTACGGAAACGCCAAAAACGGCCTAGTTCACATTTTGATGGTTAACGGGGCGTGGGCTCGGATTCACTCCCGATTCAATCGTCATTGCGAGCGCAGCGAAGCAATCCAGAGCGTTTTACGCAACTCTGGATTGCTTCGCTGCGCTCGCAATGACGATGTTGAGACTTGGAAGCCTATGTTTCGGACACCATCGGGCCGACCTTGCCGGCCAGTTGCTTGCGGCCCTTGGTCGTCGCCTGCGTATAATGGGTCGGCTTGCTCAGCTGGCCCGGGGTGGCACCGGCAAAGCGCTTGATCTCGCGGATCAGATGCGACTGGTCGTAAAAGGCGTCGCCGAGCTGCGCCGAATCGAGCCCTTCGCCGCGCGCGAGCGCCGACGCGGCGCGCACGGCGCGATATTTGCGCGCCAGCATCCGCGGCGACAGGCCGTAATAATGTTTGGTCATGCGCTCGACCGAGCGGATCGACATGCCGGTGGCGTCGACCAGATCGGCGACCTGCGGCGAGGGCGAGGCGGTCAGCCATTCGTCGACGGTGCGGATGAACCACAGCGGCGCCGCTTCGCCGCGCGTCAGCACCTCGCGCGCGAAATTATTGCCGATCACCAGCCGCGCGTCGATATCGGGTGCCTGTTCCAGCGCCGCCGCAACCTCCTCGATCCACGGCCCGAAGCGCTGAACCGCATCGATCGCACGGTCGGTCAGCTTTTCGGCATCGTCGCCCATCAACGCCGCCCAGCCCGCGGGCAGCAGGCCGAACCCGAACAATTGTGCGGGACAATTGCTGATCGCGCGTACCCGCCCGCTGGTCGGACCGATGATGATCGCCCGCGATACCGGGGCGGTGTGGCCATCGGCAAAGATATATTCGCCGTCGGCGTTCGTCACGAAGCGGAACTGCGGCCGGTCGGCGCGTTCATATTCGTCGAATTTCGGCAGGTTGAGCCGCGCGAAATAGAAGCTCGACACCATGTCCGCCAGATCGGGATCGGGCGGGAAATAGTGCAATTCGAACGGCGCGCTGCCGTCCGCGTCCAAACGCGAGGATGAAGCTTCTGACATGACGAACCCAGACCATGGCGACCTTTCCCTGGCCGCTTTGTTATCTGGAGCAAATCATTTGCATTTCTTCCCTGCGCGTCAAGTGCGAAGTTTGTTATTATATTACGTTCGCGATGCGGCGATCCATGCGTCGACGCGCCGTTCCAGTATGTCGAGCGGCACCGGCCCCGATTCGAGCACGACGTCGTGAAAGGCGCGATAGTCGAAGCGCTCACCCATCGCGGCTTGAGCGCGGCCGCGCAGTTCCATTATCTTGAGCTTGCCGACGGTGTATGCGGTCGCCTGGCCCGGATAGACGATATAGCGTTCGATCGCCTTTTCGATGTCGCCGTCGGGGTTGGGAGTATTGTCCTTCAGATATTGGATCGCGCGTTCGCGGCTCCAGCGCTTGTCGTGAATGCCGGTGTCGACCACGAGGCGGCAGGCGCGCCACAGCTCCATGCCGAGCCGGCCGAAATCGCTGTAGGGATCGGTGTAAAAGCCCATGTCCTTGCCGAGCTCCTCCGAATAGAGTCCCCAGCCTTCGGTATAAGCGGTGAAACCGCCGAAGCGCCGGAAGGGCGGCAGGCCGGTCAGCTCGGTCTGCACCGCGCGTTGCAGGTGGTGACCGGGGACGCCTTCATGATAGGCGAGCGCTTCCAGTTCGGTCTTGGGCATGTCGCGCAGGTCGTAGAGGTTGACATAATAGGTACCGGGTCGCGATCCGTCGGGGGAGGGCGACTGGTAGAAGGCCTTGCCCGCCGATTTCTCGCGGAACGCCTCGACCGCCTTCACCTGCAGCGCGGCCTTGGGGAGGGTGTTGAAAAAGGCGGGCAGGCGCGCTTCCATCGCCTTGGTGCGCTGGTCGACTTCGGCGAGATAGGCCTCGCGCGTCGTGTGATAATATTGCGGGCTGGTGCGCAGATGTTCGAAGAATTGCCGCAGCGTGCCCTTGAAGCCGACCTTGGCCATGATCGCCTTCATCTCGCCGTGGATGCGCGCGACTTCCGAGAGACCGAGGTCGTGGATCTCGGTCGCGGTCATGTCGGTGGTCGTGTAGCTCGCGAGCAGCGCCTCGTAATAGGCCTTGCCGTCGGGCAGCCGCCAGACGCCGTCCTGCGTCGGCGCGTTCGCCTGCTGGCGCTTCATTTCGGTCAGCAGGCGCCCATAGGCGGGACCGGCGCTGTCGTTCCATGCGGCTTTCGCCGCGTTGGTCAGCCGCGCCTTTTCGGCCGCGTCGATTTCCAGCTTGCCGACCTTGCCGACAAAATCCTCGATCACCGCATTGTTCGGCGCTTGCAGGTTACCGATGTCGGAGATCAGATAGGCATAGACCCATTTGGGCGGCTGAACGCCGTTGGCGGCGCGCTTCACCGATTCGGCGGACAGCGCGTCGAGCACGGGGCCGAGCCCGCGGATGCGCGCAACATAGGCCTCGGCCTCGGCGACACTGGCGACGCGGTGGATGTTGATCAGGAAGGCGGGGAGCTGGCTTTGCGGCCCGTTCATCTGGTCGAACACATAGCCATGGTTGCGAAACGGAAACAGCCGTTCGGCGCGCGCCGCCTGCGCGTTGAACAGCTCGAACGACAGCGCCTCGTCGGCCGACAGCGTGGCCGGGTCAAAGCTGCCGCGCATTGCCGCGGCGGTCGCTTGTTGCAATTTGTGGTTTGCGACTGCCGCCTCTTCGCCGACGTCGTTCCAGCGGCCATAATCGCCGTCGCGAATCCCGCGATACGCCTTGCCCTGCGGGCTGAGTGACAGTTGCGCGGCGTCATAATTGTCGAAAAACTGCGCGAGATTCGCACCGGCCGGCACGGGTGTAACGGTGGCGGGCGCTTCCTGCATCGTCGCGGGCGCGCAGCCCGCCAAGGCTAACAGCGCGAGGCCGGTGGACAGGCGAGCGATAATTGGAAACTGCGACACGAATTTCTCCCGGTTTTTCCGATGGATTTTTGGCGATACCCAACAGGTTGAGGCGGGGCTTGCCATAGCCGCGCGGGACGCGCAATGGCGGGCCATGTCGATCTTTGCCTCCGCCGCCGATGCCGCCTACGCGCTGGTCCGCCCGATCGTTCACGCCACCGATGGCGAGGCGGCGCACAATCTGACGCTCGGCGCGCTCGAGCCACTGCCGCGGGCGCGCCGCGCGCTGACCAGCCCGATACTGGCGACCGAATTTGCCGGGCTGAATTTTCCCAATCCGGTCGGTCTGGCGCCAGGCTTCGACAAAGACGCGCGCGTTGCCCACGCAATGCCGCATTTCGGCTTCGGTTTTGTCGAGGTTGGCACGCTGACCCCGCTGCCGCAGGACGGCAACCCTCGACCGCGGCTGTTCAGGTTGGTCGAGGACGGCGCGATCATCAATCGTATGGGATTCAACAATGGTGGGCAGGAGAAGGCCGCCGATCGCATCGCGTGCCTGCGCCGCCACGGACTGCCGGTCCCGCTGGGCATCAATATCGGCGCCAACAAGGACAGCGCCGATCGCATCGCGGATTATGCCAAGGGGACTGCGGCGATGGCGCCGCTCGCCGATTATCTGACCGTCAACATCAGCTCGCCGAATACCCCGGGGTTGCGTGCGTTGCAGGACAAGGGAGCGCTCGAAGCCCTGCTCGACGGCGTCGCCGCGACGCAGCCCGTTGGTGCGGCCAAGCCGGTGCTCCTGAAAGTCGCGCCCGACCTCGAACCCGCCGACATCGACGATATTGTCGCGGTGGCGATCGACAAAGGTCTGGCGGCGGTCATCGTGTCGAACACCACGATCACCCGTCCGGCGCTGGTATCGCGCCATGCGGCGGAGGCGGGCGGCCTGTCGGGCGCGCCGCTCGCCGATCTGGCGCTCCAGCGGGTCCGCGATTTCCATCTCGCCAGCGGCGGCAAAGTGCCGCTGGTCGCCGCGGGCGGGATTGCTTCGGCTGAGCAAGCATGGGAGCGCATCCGGGCGGGCGCGAGCCTCGTGCAGATATATTCGGCGATGGTCTATTCGGGACCGGGTCTTGCCGCGCGCATCGCGCAAGGGCTCGAAAAGCTGACAGTGCGCGATGGGTTTGCGCGGGTGAGCGACGCGGTGGGAGTAGGCGAATAAATCCTCCCTGCGGCGAAGCCGTGGGGAGGGGACCGCCCGCGAAGCGGGTGGTGGAGGGGCAGCGACGGTGCGTTAAAAGCCCCTCCGTCAGCGCTTCGCGCTGCCACCTCCCCATCGCTACGCGACAGGGAGGATCGGTTAGGCTTGCACTCCCCCCAACCCCGCGCCAATGTCGCCGCCATGTTGAAAAGATTCCTGCCGCTTGCCGCGGTCTTCACCTTGACCCTTCCGTCACCCGCCCTCGCACAGGGCGTCACCTCGTCCGCCGACTCGCGCGCGACCGAGGCGGGGCGGCAGATCCTGCATCAGGGCGGCACCGCCGCCGACGCCGCGGTCGCGATGGTCGCCGTACTCACATTGGTCGAGCCGCAGTCGAGCGGCATCGGCGGCGGCGGCCTGATGCTGCATCACGACGCCACGGACGGCAGCATATCGACGATCGACGGCCGCGAAATGGCGCCGGCGGCGGCGAAGCCCGATCGCTTCCTTGGCGCGGACGGGAAGCCGCGCAGCTATTCGGATGCCATTCCGGGCGGGCTGTCCGTCGGCGTACCCGGCAATATCCGCCTCATGGAAATGGCGCACAAGAAATGGGGCAAGCTGGAGTGGTCGGCGCTGTTCAAGCCTGCGATCAAGCTGGCCGAAGAAGGTTTTGAAGTCACCCCGGTGCTCCACAACTGGATGACGCGCTTCGAGCCGCTGTGGAAAGATTTCCCCGATGCGCGCGCCATCTATTATGTCGACGGCAAACCGGCGCCGGTCGGGACGCGGATCCGCAACCCGGCCTATGCCGCGCTGCTGCGCGACGTCGCGGCGCGCGGCCCCGACGCTTTCTACTCCGGCGCCAACGCCCGGGCGATCAGCGATGCGGTCGCCAACGCGCCGCGCAACAAGGCGACGCTGACGGTCAAGGACGTCGCGGCGTACAAGGCGAAGGAACGGCCCGCGGTCTGCACGACCTATCGCATCTACAAAGTGTGCGGCATGGGGCCGCCCTCGTCGGGGGCGACGACGGTGTTCGGCATCCTCGGCATGATCGAGGGCTGGGACATGAAGGCGATGGGCAAGGACAATCCCATGAGCTGGCACCTTTTGTCCGAAGCGATGCAGCTCGCCTATGCCGACCGCGGTGCCTATCTGGGCGATGGTGATTTTGTCGACGTTCCCGTGGCGGGACTGCTCGACAAGAAATATCTGGCCGAGCGCCGCCGGCTGATCTCGCCCTTTGGCGCCGCCGGCCGCTACGAACCCGGCACGCCGCCGGGCGCCAAACCGCGTGCCGAGGCACCGCCGATTCCGGAGCAGGGGACGACCCACTTTGCCGTGGTCGACCAGGCGGGCAATGTCGTGTCGATGACCTCGACGATCGAGAGCATTTTCGGCAGCCACCTGATCGCCAATGGTTATTTCCTCAACAACGAGCTCACCGATTTCGACCTCGCCCCGACGGTGAACGGCGTTCCGACCGCCAACCGCGTCCAGGCGGGCAAGCGCCCGCTGTCGTCGATGTCGCCGACGATCGTTTACGGCCCCGATAACAAGCCGATCCTGGCGGTCGGTTCGGCGGGCGGCAAGCGCATCATCATGCACGTGACGAAGGTGCTGGTCGGCGTGCTCGACTGGGGGCTCGACGCGAAATCGGCGATGGAGCTGCCCAACCTGTATTTTGGTGAAAAGGGCGTGCTGATCGAGGATATCGAAGCGGGACAGGCCATTGCCGCAAAGATGCAGCCCTTTGGTTACAGCGTGACGCCGACCGACCTCGGATCGAAACTGAACGCGGTCGAGCGCGTCGATGGCGTCTGGCGCGGCGCCGCCGACCCGCGCGGCCCCGGCACGTCGGCCGTGGATGACGCGCCGCCGCAGGGGTGAACGAGCTGATCTTGCTATCTCGTCATTGCGAGGGCCGCAGGCCCGTGGCAATCCAGAGCGGCGCAACACCGCTCTGGATTGCTTCGCTTCGCTCGCAATGACGTGTATTTGAAACGATAAGAACTGAAAAACAGTCTCCCTGGAGAGAGATAGAATGAAGCTGGAAAACCCCCATCTCGACCATTTTCCCAGTCTGGTCGCGATGTTCTTCGATCGCGCGAGCAGGGGCGGCGAAGACCCGTTCCTGTGGCGCAAGGCCGATCGCGCGTGGCAACCGCTGAGCTGGCGACAGG
This sequence comes from Sphingopyxis solisilvae, assembly GCF_015475875.1. GTDB lineage: Bacteria > Pseudomonadota > Alphaproteobacteria > Sphingomonadales > Sphingomonadaceae > Sphingopyxis > Sphingopyxis solisilvae. Next base: position 29,940 of record NZ_JADKYM010000021.1, read on the forward strand.
TCGCCAACCAGGTCGCGGCGCTGGCGCACAATCTGCGCGAGATGGGGCTGAAAGACGGCGACCGCGTAGTGCTGGTCAGCGAGAACCGTCCCGAATGGTGCATCGCCGATCTGGGCATCATGGCCGCCGGCTGCATCACCGTGCCGACCTATACCACCAACACCGAACGCGACCACCAGCATATTCTGGACAACAGCGGCGCGCGGGCGGTGATCGTTTCGACCGCGAAGCTGGCGCGCACCTTGATGCCTGCGGTCATGCGCTCCGACGCGAACATCGTCATCAGCATGGAAAGCCTGCGCGTCGGGCAGCAGGGCGATGTCGCGGTGCATGACTGGGACGGGCTGGTGCAGGGCGGCGAGGCCTGGCTGGCCGAGGCGCAGACGCGCGGCGCCGCGATGAAGCGCGAGGATACCGCCTGCCTCATTTACACCAGCGGCACCGGCGGCGCGCCGCGCGGGGTGATGCAGCATCACGGCGCGATCCTGCACAATGCCGCAGGTGCGGCCGAGGTGCTGGTCAATGATTTCGGCATCGGTGACGAAGAGGTGTTCCTGTCGTTCCTGCCACTCAGCCACGCCTATGAACATTCGGGCGGCCAGTTCCTGCCGATCATGGTCGGGGCGCAAATCTATTATAGCGAGGGGCTCGAAAAGCTCGTTTCGAACATCGAAGAGACGCGCCCGACGATCATGGTCGTCGTACCGCGCCTGTTCGAGGTGATCCGCGCGCGGATGATCAAATCGGTTGAAAAGCAGGGCAAACTCGCGAACTGGATGCTGAACCAGGCGCTGCGCGTCGGCGAAAAAGACTATGAGCGCCGGATGGGCGTGCTCGATCGCCCGGTCGACCTGATCCTCGACAAATTGTTCCGGCCCAAGATCCAGAAACGCTTTGGTGGGCGAATGAAGGCGCTGGTGTCGGGTGGCGCGCCGCTCAATCCCGAAATCGGCGTGTTCTTCCATTCGATCGGGCTAACCTTGCTGCAGGGCTATGGCCAGACCGAGGCGGGGCCGGTGATCAGCTGCAACCGCCCGAGCACAGGGATCAAGATGGACACCGTCGGTCCGCCGCTGATGAACACCGAGGTCCGCATCGCCGACGACGGCGAGATTTTGGTGCGCGGCGAACTGGTGATGAACGGTTATTGGCGCAACGATGCCGAGACGGCGCGGGTGCTCGTGGACGGTTGGCTGCACACGGGGGATATCGGCCATATCGACGAGAAGGGCCGCATTGTCATCACCGATCGCAAGAAAGACCTGATCGTCAACGACAAGGGCGACAATGTGTCGCCGCAGCGCGTCGAGGGCATGCTGACGCTCCAGCCCGAGATTTTGCAGGCGATGGTCTACGGCGACAAGCGCCCGCATCTGGTCGGCCTGCTTGTCCCCGACCCCGAATGGATGACCGAATGGGCCGAGGCGGAGGGGTTGCCGAAAGACCTGTGCCGCCTGCGCGAACATGAAAAATTTCGCGCGGCGCTGCGCGCGGCGGTGGACCGCGTCAACGGCCAGCTGTCGGTGATCGAAAAGGTCCGCAAATTCGACTTCGCCGACGAGCCGTTCACGATCGAGAATGAACAGATGACGCCTTCGATGAAGATCCGCCGCCATGTGCTGCGCGAGGTCTATGCGGACAAGATAGCGGCGCTGTACAAGGCATAAAGCCCCTCCCCATCAGGGGAAGGAATTTTCACTCGCTAGAGCAGACGGGGTTGCGACCCGAAGAACTCGGCGCAAACCGGTCCCCGCCTGCGACTGAACCGCCGGTTCAGCCAGCGTCCCCCGCCGGTTTGCGATAGGGGACGAATTCGCCAAAGACACAGGTCGGGCCGCGGATGCCGCTCGACCGATCGACCAGATGGAAAAAATCGCCTTCGCAGGTCGACGATCCGAACTGGCGGACCACCATGATATCGCTATCGCGGGCGAGCCCGGGGCAGCTGTTTTTCAGGTCGTTGCGGTACACCAGATTGCCGCCCGAACGGTACAAGAGGATGCTGTCCGACACGCGGATCGTGTCGTTGCTGCGGTAATTGGGCAGGCATTTGATCGGGGCGCCGGGGATCTTGCCCGCCAACTGGCGGTCCAGCCTTTCGGCCTGCCGCGGGGTTAGGGCCGCGGCGCCCGGTTCGGCGGTGCCGGCGGGCGCGCAGCTGGCGAGCAGCGGCGCAATCGCGACCAGCAGGGCCGCGGCCGGCGGATTCAGCTTTGCCATGAACATGCTCCTTGAAGCGGGACAGGATAGGCCCGGCAAATGAATGGGTGCTGAAGCGGGCGCGTCATGCCGCATCCTTCAGCGCGCGGATCCGGCCGAGGTCGGCGGCGTCGCGCGCGCGCAGGAAGGGATTGGTGGCCCGCTCGGCGCCGATGGTGGTCGGAACCGTCGCTTCACCTGCGGCGCGCGCCGCTTCGACCGCCGCCAACCGCGCGGCGAGCGCGTCATTGTCGGGCTCGACGGTTACCGCAAAGCGCGCGTTCGACAGCGTATATTCGTGGGCGCAATAGACGCGCGTCGCATCGTCGAGCGCCCCGAGCTTTTGCATGTTCGCGAACATCTGCTCGGCCGTCCCCTCGAACAGCCGGCCGCAGCCCATCGCGAACATCGTGTCGCCGACAAAGATCGCGGCATCATCGGCGAAATGATAGGCGATGTGGCCCGCGGTGTGCGCAGGGACGTCCCAGACTTGCGCAACATGATCGCCCAGCCGTACCGTATCGCCGCCCGTCACCCGGACGTCGAGCGTCGGTATGCGTTCATATTCGGCCGCTGGTCCGGTGATCGTACAGCCCGTGGCTTCCTTGATCTCGGCATTGCCGCCGGTATGGTCGGGATGCCAGTGCGTGTTCCAGATGTCGGTGATCGTCCAGCCACGTGCCGCAGCGGCGGCGAGCACCGGATCGGCGACCGCGGGATCGACGACCATGGTCGCGCCGCTCGCGGCATCGTGGACCAGCCAGACATAATTGTCGCTGAGCACCGGAATGCGGACGATGTCGAGTGCGGTCACGATCTTCTCCTTTCCATCGTCGCGCCCTTTCAAGACGGAGCGGTGGCGGCGCAGCCTTGGTCGCGAAGTTCAGGGCAACAGGGCGTCATAACCACGCTCGTTGAACTCGATCAGGCAGAATCCATTGCCGAAAGGGTCGGCGAACATGGCCTGTCTGCCATAAGGCAGGTCCAATGTCTCGCCCTCTTGTACCGCGCCGGCCGCGACGGCTTGCCGGGCGGCATCTTCCAGTCGGGCGACTGAAAAGTCCGGATGGACCGGCGTCCAGTGCCGGTTGTAGCGGCGAAAATCGCCAGCGCCGGGACCGATCGCCGACCCGGCGCGTTTGGCGATCAAATAGATCGGGACCTCACAGCCGGTCAGTTCGGCGATGTCGTTGTCGAACCGCCGCGCAACCGTGAGCCCCAGCGCGCTCGTATAGAAACGTTCCCCAGCGGCGAGGTCGGGCACATCAATGTTGACCAACAGCCCGGGCATCGCGGCGACGTCTACCAGCTGCCTGTATTGGGCATCGATGCCCAGGGTTCCTGCGGCGGCAGATGGCCTTCCTGCAACAGCTCGACCGAAATGCCGTCGGGCGAGCGCACGAACGCCATATGCCCGTCGCGTGGCGGGCGGTTGATCGTCACCCCTGCGTCCATCAGCCGCTGGCACGTCGCGTAGATATCGTCGACCCGGTACGCGAGATGGCCGAAATTGCGGCCGCCCGTATATTCCTCCGGGGTGCTGCCGTCCGCCGGCGGCCAATTATAGGTCAGCTCGACCTCGGCGATGCCGGCCTGTCCGGGCGCGGCAAGGAAGATGAGCGTGAAGCGCCCGGCCTCGTTATCGAAACGGCGCACTTCCTCCAGTCCGATCAGCTTGAAGAAATCGACGGTGGCTTGCGGGTCCGACACGCGGATCATCGTGTGAAGATATTTGGTCATGCGCCCATATTAGGCGCGAAGCGTCCGACCTTCAAATGCTTCGAACAAAGATGTGAACTCATCGGGCACCGGCGCCGTTGCCCCTTGCGCTTCCTCGACATGGACGTTGACGATCGTGCCCGCGGCCCGCAGATCGTCTTGGCCCGCGCCATGCAGTTCGAACAAAAAGGTCATCGAACTTCGGCCCACGCGTGAGGCGCGTACGCAAATGTCGATTTCCTCGTCGAGCAGGATCGGCACCTTGTAATCGACCTCGGCGCGCGCGACGTGGAATTCGGGGCTGTCGCGCTGCGGCCAGCGGTCATAAACGCCCGCGGCGCGCCAATATTCGGTGATGCCAAGGTCGAAATATTCGAGGTAACGGCTGTTGAACACCACCGCCTGCGCGTCGATCTCGGCATAGCGCACGCGCTTGGTTACATGAAATTTGAAGTCGCTGCGGGCCATATCTGTCCTCTAACTGTTGGTGAACCGCGCGACGGTGTCGATCAGCAGCGCGATGTCGGTCTCGCGCGACAGGCGGTGGTCGCCGCCCTTGACGAGCGTGACCTGTACATCCGTGCTGGCGAGCGCTGCCGCCAGGCGCAGGCTGATGTCGGACGGCACGTCGCCATCCTCCTGCCCGTGCAGCAGCCGCACCGGGCAGGCGAGGGGGATGACGGTGTCGAGCAACCGGTTCGCCTCGCCCGACTGGAAAAAGCCGCGCGTCGTCACATAGGGCTGGTCGCTGTACGGGGTTTCCTCGACCAACGCCCCCTCGGCCATGATGATCGCCTTTTCGGAATCGCTGAAACCCCAGGCAGTGAAATCGGGCGCCGCCGCGATGCCGACCAGCCCGGCGACGCGGCCCGCCCCGTCGCGCCGGACCAGCGCCAGCGCGGTCAGCAGCATCAACCAGCCGCCCATCGACGATCCGACGACGATAACCGGTCCCTCGACCTTGGCGTCGATCAGGTCGAGCACATCACCGCGCCAGTCGAGCAGGGTCTGGTCGGCGAACAGCCCGTCCGACAAACCGCATCCGGCATAGTCGAGCAACAGGCACGCCTGACCCTCGCTCGCCGCCCAGTCGAACAGCGCCGTCGCCTTGCCGCCCGCCATGTCGGACATATAGCCGGGCAAAAAGACGATCGTTGGTCCGGTGCCCGGGGTGAAGCGAAACGCCAGCCGCGGCCGACCGACGCGCTCCAGAAATTCGGGGGCTGTGTCCACCGCGGTCAGATCACCCAGTCGATCGTGTTCATCTGGGTGACGGCCTGACCTTTGGCGCGCCGCTGTTCGACCATGATCCGGTTCAGCCGCTGGATCGTATCGCTGCCGGTGGTGATGCACCAGCCGGGGACGACCGCGTGAACCAGCGCGCACAGCCCGCCCCAGATCATCGTCACCCCGAATTTCGACGCGACGCCGAAATGCTCGATATAGTTCTCGTTGACGCTTTTCGGGTGATCGACGAACAGGCGCTTGAACACGGGCAGGGCTCCTTTACGGCTGCCGCTGCCCTAGCGAGCGGGCGACCGGCTCGCAAGGGCAGGCTGCCGCCCGGTGCTCATTCGGTGAGGAAGGCATCGACTGCCTTGGCAAAGGCTTCGGGCTGGTCGAGCATGATGAAGTGGCGACTGCCGGGCACCATTTGCGGGGTGAAGCGGGCGAGCCCCGCATATTGCGGCTCGAACGCGGTCTTGGCGCGCTCTGGCGGCATCAACGCGTCGTCCTGCGCATAGAGCAAGGTGACCGGCACCGCGACCGCTCCCAGTTCGCTGCGCAGGTCGGTGGTCATGACATCGTAAAACACCTGCCCCGTGACGCGCGGATCGGCCTGGCGCATCCAGCCGGCGATCGCGGTGCGTCCGGCGGCGCTGTTCGACATGCCCGCGGCCATGCTGGCCGGGCCGGGATCGGTGACGGGGGTCGTCGGCACCGGCTGGCCATATTGCGCGCGCATCATCGCGGCCATCTGTTCGGCCTGCGGCTTCATGCTCTCCGCCGTCGCGGTGGGGTCGAACAGGGTGCCGATAAAGGGCAGCGCGTCGACGATCATCAGCTTGCCGACCTCGCCCGGCGCGCGCGCCGCGATCATCAGCCCGGTCAGCCCGCCCATCGAATGGCCGATGACCGCGGGCGCGGCGCGGCCCTGATCGGTGATGCAGTCGTCGATATAGTCGGCAAGCTCGCGCATCATCGGGTCGAGCACCGGCCCCTCGGCATTGACCCCCGCCGCGTCGCCAAAGCCGCGGATCTGGACGCGGTGCAGGCGGTGCGAGCCTTTCAGCCGGTCGGCGGTGGCGTCCCATACGCTGCGCGGGCTCGACAGGCCGGGGATCAGGACGACGTCGGGGCCGTCGCCCTCGACCAGCACGGTGATGCGCTTGCCTTCGACCAGCCCCGTCGGACAGGGCTCGGCGGCGTGCGCCGGGCTCGCGATCAGGCCGGCGAGCAGGGCGAGAACGGCCATGACGGTGATGCGGTTTTTCATGATCGTCAGTCTTTCAGGAAAATGGCTTCGATCGGCAGGCCGAACAGGTCGGCGATGCGAAAGGCGAGCGGCAGCGAAGGGTCATATTTGCCCGTTTCGATCGCGTTGACCGACTGGCGCGACACCTCCAGCCGGTCGGCAAGATCCTGCTGGCTCCAGTCGCGCTCGGCGCGCAGGACTTTGAGGCGGTTCTTCACGGGCAGGGTCCGCCGTCACCGATCGTCACCTTGTTGACCAGCGACCCGACCGCCAGCCCGAGGCACCAGACCGGAAACACATAGAAGAGCGGCACCCGCGGCACGTCGGTGAACAGTTCCAAAATGCCCCAGCCGCTTGCCAGTGCCAGCGTGAGGCCGGTCGCAACCAGCATCTTGCGGATTTCCAGCATCCGGACATATTCGTCGGTCAGTTCGGCGATGTAGCGCGCCATCGCCCAGATAAAGCCCGAAGTGGCGAGCGCCGGAACCAGCGCCACCGCAACGGTCAGCGGGGTCGCCGCGGCATCGTCGGGAATGATCCAGCTCGCCAACATGACAGTCGCGATATAGGCCAGCGAAATCGGGATCATGCGGCCGACGTACCGGCGCTGCGCGGGGTTGGCGGCCATCGCTCAACCCTTCCGGCAAGCTGCACGCGGGGTGGTCGCGAGCATAATGATGGGCAGGACGAGGACAAGAATGCTGCCCACCGTCCCCGGAATCGCGTCGGCGATCCACGCGAGGGCAATGGCGAGGCTGGCGGACGCCCACAGCAAGGCACGGATTAGAGGTGGCATCGGTAAAGCTCCCTTGTTATTCAGTAAAGGAACATTGACATGATGAGTCGGATTTGTCAAGTAACATTGACAAAATGACAAGGGCGCTATTGACGCGGCGCGACCCGATCAGCTTTCGTGATCACGCCGGTCAGCGCGTTGCAGGCGGTACAGCGAGCTTTTCGGCGGCCCGTTCCTAGCGATGTCCGGTGCCATGGCGCTGCCGCCAGTTGAGCAAATGCGCCGTCACCAGTGCAATGGCCCCCGCCGAACTGAAGAGACGATCGGCGGTTTCGGGGTTGGCGGTCGTCAGCCATCCCTCATGCGCGGCCAAGCCGAACGCCAGCAGGCCGACTCCTGCCGCCGCGAACAGCGGCGCCGTCCCCCGGCGATGGCGGCGCCAGCCTTCGGCCATCGCGATCAGCGCGGCGGGCAGGGCAAGCATCAGGATTGCCGCGTGCAGCCATTCGGGCAAACGGAGCCAGCCGCCAAGCGCAGGCGCGACGAGCAGTGCGAGCGGCAGCGCAAGGCAGTGGACGAGGCAGGCCGACGACAAGGCGATGCCGACGAGATCCGCGGCCCGGGCGCGCGGCGAGGGAAGGCACATCGATTTTCTTTCACGGGAGAGGATTGCGCCTCCTCATAATGATACAATGTATCATTTCAAGCCTTGTTGTGAATCCGCCCCCTTGCCGCCCATACCGCATGCTGGCAAAGGGGCGCTGTTTTAGCCCGCCAGAAAGGCCGTTTTTTCGATGTCCGAGATGATCCGCGTCACCCTTCCCGATGGCTCTGCCCGTGAAGTCGCGCGCGGGACTACCCCGGCCGAGATCGCGGCCTCCATCGGGCCGGGCCTTGCCAAGGCGGCGCTGGCGGCAAGAATCGACGGCGAGCTGCGCGACATCATGCGGCCGCTGGAAGAAGACACGAACCTGTCGCTGGTGACGAGCCGGGACGAGGCCGACGCGCTCGAACTCGCGCGCCACGATTTTGCGCATGTGCTGGCGGAGGCGGTGCAGAACCTGTTTCCCGGTACCCAGATCACCTTCGGCCCGTCGACGAGCGACGGCTTTTATTACGACTTCGCGCCGACCGCCGAGCATGGCCCGTTCCGCGACGAGGAATTGCCGCTGATCGAGGAGGAGATGCGCCGCATCATTGCCGCCGACAAGCCGCTGCGCCGCGAAGTGTGGGACCGCGACGCGCTGATCGCGCGCTGGCAAAAGGATGGCGAGACTTTCAAGGCTGAATGGGCCGCCGAATTGCCCGAGGGAGAGGAACTCACCGTCTATCGTTCAGGTGACGGCTGGATGGATATGTGCCGCGGCCCGCATCTCGCCTCGACCGGCAAGCTGGACCCGGCGGCGTTCAAGCTGACGCGCGTGTCGGGCGCCTATTGGCGCGGCGACCAGAAGAATGCGCAGTTGAGCCGCATCTATGGCACCGGCTGGCTCAACAAGAAGCAGCTTGCCGAGCATCTCGTGCGGCTGGAGGAGGCGGCGAAGCGCGACCATCGCCGACTGGGGCAGGACATGGACCTGTTCCACCTGCAACAGGAGGCGCATGGCTCGGTCTTCTGGCACCCCAATGGCTTCGTCGTGTGGCGCGAGCTCGAGGCCTATATGCGCCGCGCGATCGATGCGGCGGGCTATCGCGAGGTCAAGACGCCGCAGGTGATGGACGCGCGCCAGTGGGAACAGTCGGGGCATTGGGGCAAATATCGCGAAAATATGTTCGTCATCCCCGACGAGGTGCCGAATATCGAGGATGAAGGTCCGATCGTCTCCGACGCTGCCGAGTGGATGGCGCTGAAGCCGATGAACTGCCCGGCGCATGTGCTGATCTTCCGCCAGGGCATGAAAAGCTATCGCGACCTGCCGCTGCGCCTCTACGAAAATGGCTGCTGCCACCGCAACGAACCGCACGGCGCGCTGCACGGCCTGATGCGCGTGCGCCAGTTCACGCAGGACGATGCGCATATCTTTTGCCGCGAGGATCAGATCGTCGAGGAAGTGCGCAACTTCTGCGCGCTCGCCGACCGCATCTACAAGGATTTCGGTTTCGACTATGCGATCAAGCTCGCGCTGCGCCCCGAAAAGCGCTTCGGAACCGAAGAGATGTGGGACAAGTCCGAGGATGAGCTGCGCAACGCGGTGATCGAGGCGGGCCTTGCGACCGAGCAATATGGCTGGGAAGAACTGCCCGGCGAAGGCGCCTTCTATGCACCCAAGCTCGAATGGCACCTCACCGACGCGATCGGCCGGACGTGGCAGGTCGGGACGATTCAGTCCGACCGCGTGCTCCCCGATCGCCTCGACGCCTCGTATATCGGCGAGGATGGCGAGCGGCATCGCCCGGTGATGCTCCACCGCGCGATCTTCGGCAGCTACGAGCGTTTCATCGGCATTTTGATCGAGCATTTCGCGGGTCGTTTCCCGACCTGGCTCGCGCCGGTGCAGGCGGTGGTCGCAACAATCGTCAGCGACGCCGACGACTATGCCAAGGACGCGGTCGCCCAACTTACTGCTGCGGGCATCCGCACCGACAGCGACCTGCGCAATGAAAAGATCAACTACAAAGTGCGCGAACACAGCCTCGCCAAAGTCCCGTACCTCCTCGTCGTCGGCAAACGCGAAGCCGAGGAAGGCACGGTCGCGATCCGCACGCTCGGCCAGGACGGCCAGCGCATCATGCCGCTCGCCGAAGCGATGGCGATGCTGAAGGCCGAAGCGACCCCGCCGGACCTTAGGGCTTGAACGCGAAGCGGCGGCGCTGGTTGTGGTGGCTGGCGCTTCTGGCAGTGCTCGGCTTTGCGCTGCTCGCGCGCGGCTATTGGAACGCAACGCGCGACCCGGTCGTGCGCACAGCGACGGTCGGGGTCACGGCTTGGCCTGAAGGACAGCCACCGCTCCGCATTCTGCTGCTTTCTGACACGCATGTCGCGGGCCCGGACATGCCGCCCGAACGGCTGGCGCGCATTATGGCTGGACTCAACCGGCTGCGGCCCGATCTCGTGCTGGTTGCGGGCGATCTTGTCAGTGAAAAGCGGTTGGCGACGCGCATATATACGCCGCGTGACGTTGTCGCTCCGCTCGCAGAGCTGCACGCGCCGCTTGGCGTCGTCGTCACCCCCGGCAACCATGATCACTGGTTCGCTCCCGATGCGCTTCGCGACGAACTCGAGCGGTTGGGCGTGCGCGTACTCCAGAACGAGACAATCAAACTCGGCCCGCTGATTGTCGGCGGGATTGACGACGACTATTCAGGCCATGACGATGTGCCGAAAACGCTGGCGGCGATGGACGCGCTGGGTTCTGGAGTGCCCTTGATCGTGTCGCACAGCCCCGATGTCATACCCGCCATCCGCCGTCCGGTCGCGGGCGTGTTTGCCGGGCATACCCATTGCGGCCAGATCCGTTTTCCGTTCGTCGGCGCAATCACCTATGTGTCGCGCTACGGTGATCGGTTCGCGTGCGGTGACATGACCGAGTACGGCCAGCGCATTTTTGTCGGGGCGGGACTCGGAACCAGCATTCTGCCGCTCCGCTTCCTGACGCCGCCCGACGTCTGGCTGGTTACGCTCGGTCCCCGGGTCACGCCCGATGGGTAGTTCTGCGCTGCCAGGTCTCGCGGGAATCGGCCGCCACGCTCCGGACGAGCGTCTGCCACGGCATCGTCACGCCGAGGGCTATATCGCGGTCGTGCTCGGCGGCGGATATGAAGAGGCGGGCGACGCGGGGCGGTTTGCGGTGCGGCCCGGCATGGTCGTGGTTCACGGGTGCTGGACCGCGCATCTCGACCGTTTCGGGGCGCGCGGGGCGGAGGTGCTGAACCTGCCCAAAGTGCCGGGACTGGCGCCCGGCGTCGGCACGATCGACGATCTCGACATGGCGGCGCGGCTGGCCGAGCGCGACCCGCGCGCTGCGGCGGCGTTCGTTGCCGAGCGGTTCCGGACGAGCAGCGTGCGGCACGCCGACTGGCCCGACCTGCTCGCCGCAGCGCTGCGCACCGACCCCGACCTTGCGATCACACCATGGGCGCGCAGCGTCGGCCTCGATCCCGCGTCGGTCAGCCGCGGTTTTGCGCGCGCCTATGGCACCAGCCCCAAACGCTTCCGGCTCGAGGCGCGGACGCGGCGCGCCCTGGCTGGTTTGCACGGATGGCGCGGCACGCTCGCCGATCTCGCCGCCGAGCAGGGGTTCGCCGATCAGGCGCATCTGGCGCGTGCAGTGGCCGCGATGACCGGGTTGCCGCCCGTGCGGCTGCGGGCAAAGTCCGTTCAAGCCAGCGGGGTGCGGTGCAGCTAGTCAGCGGCCATGCATCGCCGACATCTCCTAGCCGCCGCGCTCGCCGCACCCGCGTTCTCGTTCCTTCCCGCGCTTCCCGCCGTCGCGCAGGGCAACAAGCCCCCGATGCGCACACGCTGGAACGTCACCGGGTCGGAGGGCTATGACGCCATTGCGTTTCTTGGCCCGCTGTGCGGCCGCGACCTTTATCTGAACTATTATACGGCCGAAGCCGACGCTTTCGCACCCCGCTTGCCCGCCGCCATTCGCGCCGACATCCCGCGACTCGCCGACGAATCGGACCAGTCGCCCTTTGGCCTGCTTTGGCCGAAACTTGCCAATGCGCTGAGCGGTGCGGGGGTGACGACACTCGATTCGGTGATCGCGCTGCTCGCCGACCCCGACGCGCGGCTGAGGCCCAGCTACGCGGCTAACCCCAACGGGTCGGCCGAGGAATGGGCGTGGCTGCGAGCGCAGTCCGCGCGCCTCGCCCGCATCTTCGCGGCGATGCGCGAGGCCGGATTTCCTGCCTTCCACCGCGAAGCGATCGGCGCCGGCTTCGACGGTCGGATCACCGAAGTGCAGCGCGCGCTCGCAAGCTATGACGTCATCCACTGGCAGGAAAAGCTGACCGGTCGCACTTTTGATCCTGTCATCAACATCGTGCTGCTCGCCTTTTCCAAACCGCATGGCGTCAAGATGCAGGGCCAGACCTTCCTGCAGGCCGCCGATTACGATACCGCGACCACCGTCCGCATCGCGGCGCACGAGATGCTGCACCCGCCGATGCCGATGGACGGGCCCGCGGCAACCGCGGCGCTGGCGCTGCTCGCCAAAGACCCGCTGATCCCGCGTATCGTCGCCGACCATGATCCCCAATGGGGCTACACGACGCTCGAGGGGATGCTCGACGAGGATATGGCGCAGGCGCTCGATCAGCTTATCAGCGAGGCGCTGGGTGTTGCGCGCAACCCCGCCGACCGCTGGCGCAAGGCCGACGACGGCATCCATGTGCTTGCGGGCGCGATCTACGGAATGCTGCGGCAGGACCGGTGGACCGAAACCGGTGGGTCGATCGAGGCGTGGCTGGCGAAAGCAGTGCGCGCTGGCCGCTTCGATCCGCCGCGGCTCCACGCGATCGCGGCGCAGGTTCTCGAACGACCGGTGAACGCGCTTTGGCCGATTCGTTGAGGGGCTAGGCGGGACCGCCGCGCTGCGGTATCGGCCGCGCGGTGAATGGATTGTCCCAATTGATCGGTCTAGCGCCGCTGACGCTGGTCGGCGCCGCCGCGATGACCTTTGGCGCCGCCTATGTCCGCGGGCTTACCGGGTTCGGCATGGCGATCATCCTCGTGCCGCTGCTCGGGCTCATCATGCCGCCAGGTGAGGCGGTGGTGATGGGCATATTGCTGCAACTCCTGATTGGTCCGGTCGGCATCGGCATGATCGTCGCCGACGCCGACCGCGCAACCGCGCTGCCGATCGGGCTGCTCGCGATGGCGCTCACGCCGCTCGGCATGGTCGCGCTCGATCACACGCCCGCCGACGTCGCACGCCTGCTCATCACGCTCGCGGCGGTCGCCGCCTTTGTCGCGGTGCTGCTTCCCAAACAGGCGGAGGGGCACCGGCCCGGCAAGCTTGCGGTCGCGGGGACGGGGATCGCCTCGGGCATCCTCACCGGCTTTGCCGCGATGCCCGGCCCGCCGGTCGTGCCCTTTTATCTGCGCCGCCGCGTCGAGCCCAAGGTCGCGCGCGCGTCGATGCTGATGATCTTTTTCATGACCGCAATCGCCGGAACGCTCGCCGCGCTGTGGCTCGGTATTGCCAGCTGGCGGCTGCTCCTCGTCGCGCTCGTCCTGTTCGCGCCGATGTGGCTCGGCAACCGCGTCGGCGCCAGCCATTTCGGCCGCGTCCCCCCGCATGTCTGGCAGGCGATGGTCGCGCTCGTGCTGGGTGTCGCCGGGGTATCGGCGGTGGTGCGCCTGTTGAACTAAAGACTCCGCAGCGCCTGCGCCGGTTTCGCCGACAGCAGGGGCCAGCTTCCTGCAATGCCGATCAGGAACGACAGGCCGGCGCCGCCGACCAGCGTCGCGCCGACGATCAGCGGATCGGGGGCGAAGGTGAATTCAAACAAATTGACGACGACATAGCGCGCCGCGATCAGGCCCAGCGCGAGCGCCAGCACCGCGAGCACCGCCGCCAGCACCGCATATTCCATCGCCTGCGCGCCCAGGATCTGGCGCCGCGTCGCGCCGAGCAGTTTCAGGATCACGCTGTCATAAACGCGCCGTTCGCGGCTGGCAGCGATGGCGCCGATCAGCACCGCGATACCGGCCAGAATCGCGATGCTGGCGGCGGCGGCGATCGCCTGGCTCATTTGGGTGAGGAGCAATGTCACCTGGCTCACGACGTCGCGGACTGCGATCAGCGATGCCGAGGGAAAGGCACGCGGGATGCTGCGCGCGAGTTCGGCCTCCGCCGCATCGCCGACCGCGACGGTTGCGACCATGTTGTGCGGGGCGGCGTCGAAGGTGCCGGGGGAAAAGACCAGCACATAGTTGAGCCCGAAATTGTCCCAGTTGACGGTGCGGAAGGATGCGACCTTTGCCTGTACCTCGACCCCCAGAACATTGACCGACAAGGTGTCGCCGATCTTGAGCCCGAGCGACTTCGCCACCTCCTGTTCGACGCTGACCAGCGGCGAACCGGCATAATCGGCGGGCCACCACGCTCCGCTAACCAGCTCGCTGCCGCTCGGCAGGACGGGGCTGTAGGTCAGGCCGCGGTCGCCGCGCAGCACCCACGCGCCTTCGGGCAATTCGGCGAGTTCGTCGACGCGCTGGCCGCGAAACTCGGTGACGCTGCCGCGCAGCGCGGGGATCATGTTGATCTGCGCGTCGGGGGCGGCCCTGGTCACTATCGACCGGAACTGTGTCGCGCCGTCGCGCGGCACGTCGAGAACAAAGAAGCTTGGCGCGCGTTGCGGTACGGTACGCGAAATTTCGTTGGTGATGCTGGTCTGGATCGCGGCGAGCGTGACGAACAGCGTCAGCCCCAGCCCAAGCGCGACCACCAGCGCGCCCGTCGCTGCGCCGGGCCGGTGGAGATTGGCGAGCGCCAGGCGGAGCAGCGGGCGGCGCGGGCGGGGCAGGCGGCTGGCGGTGGTGCGTACCAGCCAGCCGAGCGCGACCAGAACAAGCAGCAGGCCGATTGCGGCACCGACGAAGCCGAGCGCGAACAACGGTTCGCGCGCAGTGCCGACGGCGAGCGCGATGATCGCCACCAGCGCCGCCGCGACCGCGACCAGGGTGCGGCGGTCGATGCGCGCCGGGCCGCTGACGGTGGCGCGGTACAGCCCGGCGGCGGGGACGTTGCGCGTCGCGGCCAGCGGCGGCAGTGCAAAGGCGATCGCGATCAGCAAGCCATAGGCTGCACTGACCGCCAGCGGCAGCGGATAGATGGCGATGCCCGGTTTCACCGGCAGCACATCGCCGGCAATCGCGCCGATCAGCGCGGGGGCGAGCGCGCCGACGATCAGCCCGGCGAGGATCGATATGGCGGCAACGGCGAGAATCTGGAGGCCATAGATGCGCGCAACCGTGCCGCTGTCGGCGCCCAATACTTTCAGCGTCGCAAGACCCGGCCGCTTGCCCGCCAGGTAGCTGGCGACGCCATTGCCGACGCCGATGCCTGCGATGACCAGCGCGGCGAGCCCGACGAGCGAGAGGAACTGGCCCATGCGTTCGATGAAGCGGCGCGTGCCGGGTGCGCCGTTGCTGCGGTCGGTTATGTCCCAGCCGGCGCCGGGAAATTCTGTGGTCAACGCCTTGCCGACGGCTTCGGGATTGGCACCGTCGGGCAGCCGGACGCGATATTTGCTTTCGAACAGGCTTCCCGGCTGGATCAGCTGCGTGGCGGGCAGGTCGGCCAGACCGATGATGGCGACCGGGCCAAGCGTGAATCCTTCGCCCAGCCGGTCGGGCTCTTCGGCAATGATGCCGTCGATCCGGAACGCTTTTTCGCCAAACTTCACTCGCTCGCCGACCTTCAGGTCGAGACGCGATGCCAGATCTTTGCCGACCCAGATCGCATCCTGCGGCGGCGGACCCCGGCGGGTGCCGCTTTCCAGTCGCATCGTGCCATAGAGCGGGTAAGCGCCATCGACCGCTTTCAGTTCGGACAACAGCGCGTCACCCTCGGGCGCGTTGGCCATCGCGCGCATCCGCACGGTGGACGAGGTTTCGCCCGCCCGGCGGAACGCCGCCATTTCTTCGGCCGTGGCTTCGCGCTGCGGGATGCCGAATTCGATATCGCCGCCCAAAATGGTCTGCCCGCGCACCTCGAGCTCGCTGGTGATCCCGCGCGTCAGGCTGCCGATCGCGGCCAGCGTCGCAACACCCAGGAACAGGCAGACGGCAAGCAGGCGCAGCCCGCGGATGCGCGTGGCAAGGTCGCGGCGCGCGATCCGCCAGAGCGAGGCAAGGGGGAGCATCAGCCGATCCTCCCTTTCGCAAAGCGATGGGGAGGGGGACCGTCTGCGAAGCAGATGGTGGAGGGGCCTTGCGACGGTTGCGCGATAGCCCCTCCGTCAGCGCTGCGCGCTGCCACCTCCCCATGGCTGCGCCACAGGGAGGATTTGCTGCGTTCAACCTTCACGTTGCCCGCTCTTCGATTTTCCCGTCGTGCATCACGACGACGCGGTCGCAATGTTCGGCCAGTTCGGGATCGTGGGTGATGATGAGCAGGGTCGCGCCGAGCGCGGCGCGGCGGGCGAAGATCAGTTCGATGATCGCATGGCCGGTCGCGGTGTCGAGATTGCCCGTCGGCTCGTCGGCAAAGATGATCGCGGGCTCGCTCGCCATCGCGCGCGCAATCGCGACGCGCTGCTGCTCGCCGCCCGACAGCTGCGCCGGATAATGGGTCAGCCGGTGACCCAGCCCGACCGCTTCGAGTTCGGCAGCGGCGCGCCCGAAGGGATCGGTGAGCCCTGCCAGTTCGAGCGGCACAGCGACATTTTCGAGTGCGGTCATCGTCGGGAGCAAATGAAAGGCTTGGAGCACGATGCCGATACGGCCGCGCCGCGCGCGCGCCAGTTCGTCCTCATCCATCGTGGCGAAATCCAGCCCGGCAACGCGGATGCTGCCGCCATTGGCGCGTTCCAGTCCCGCCAGCACCGCCATCAGCGAGCTTTTGCCCGACCCCGACGGCCCGAGCAGCGCGACCGACGAACCGGCGGGCACCTCCAGATCGACGCCGCGCAAAATTTCGACCGGGGTCTTGTCGCTGCCGAGCGTGAGCGTCACATTATGGGCGGCGATCGCCATTGCGGGCGATTGTCGGTGCGTGTCGGGCAAGGAGAGAACCCTTTTGGAAAAGCGAACAGCCGGATGGCGCTCTTTGGCCATATATGGTGCGGCGCTGGCGCTTTGCCAACCGCTTGCCGCCTGTGGATCGGCGGAAACCCCTGCGGCTTCGACCAGCGACAAGGTCGCGGCGAAAAACTCTCCGGCAATCCCCGCCGACGCGCCGCTGGTGATCGCCTTCGGCGACAGCCTTTACGCCGGCTATCAGCTCGGTCCCAACGAGGGGCTGGCGCCGCAACTCCAGGCGGCGCTGCTTGCCGACGGGGTGGCGGCGCGGGTGCAGAATGCCGGGGTGTCGGGCGACACCACCGCCGCGGGACGCCAACGGCTGGCCTATGTTCTGGACAATGCCCGGGTGAAGCCGGCGCTGGTGTTGCTGGGGCTGGGCGGTAACGACATGCTGCGCGGCATCGGTCCCGACGAAACGCGCGCCAATCTCGACGCGATGCTCGCCGAACTCAAGAAGCGCGGCATTCCGGTGCTGCTGACCGGCATGATGGCGTCGCCCAATATGGGCAGCGATTATGCCAGAAAATTCAACCCGATCTTTCCCGAACTGGCGGGAAAATATGGCGTGAGTTTCTACCCCTTCATTCTCGACAATGTGGTGACCGACAGGACGCTGATGCTGGCCGACAACCTGCATCCCAATGCCAAGGGGGTGTCCGTGATGGCCGAGGCGCTGGCGCCGCTGGTCGAACAGGCGCTGCCCGACGCGGGGTAGCGCCCTTGTCCGTCGCGCCTAACTCCCCCGCGGCCCGAACAAGATGATCGCCGCGCCGCCCAGGCACACCGCGGCGCCGATCAGGTCCCAGCGGTCGGGTTTGGCGCCTTCGACCGCCCACAGCCACAGCAGCGCGGCGACGATGTAAACCCCGCCATAGGCGGCGTAAGTGCGCCCCGCATGTTCGGCATCGACCAGCGTGAGCAGATAGGCGAACAGCGCCAGCGACGCCATGCCGGGGACCAGCCACCACACCGGCTTGTCAAGCCTGAGCCACGCCCAGAAGGCAAAACAACCCGCGATCTCGGCGAGTGCGGCGGCGATATAGGCAAAGGCGGTCATCGGCCGACCGTGGCGCGTTGCCTGACGAAAGGGAAGGGGGCTGTAAAGGAGGGCGTAGGCGGCTGTCGGCTTTGGGGTGGGGAGTGGACGTTAAATCCTCCCCACTTGTGGGGAGGTGGCAGCGCGAAGCGCTGTCGGAGGGGGCTCGCGTCCTTGTGCCACGCAGCTTGAGGCCGCTAACCCCCTCCACCGCCTTCGACGGTCCCCCTCCCCGCAAGCGGGGAGGACTTCTTAAGTCCGCAACCGGTCGCTACCCGCCATCGTGCTCGCCCGACAAAAAAGGGGCGACCAATCGGCCGCCCCTTCCTTCTTTATCGTTGCTTCCGAAAAATCAGAACGCGAAGCCGACGCCCGCGACAAAGGTGTCGAAGTCGCCGAAGTTGCTGATGAACTGGTGGCGATATTCGGCCTTGGCGTACAGGTTCTGGCCCAGCTTGTGCTGGTAACCCGCGCCGACATAGGGATCGTCGATGTCGCTGAAGGTGTAGCCGCCGGTGATGTAGGCCTTGCCGTTCGCGCCAACCTTGGCGCCGACGCGGCCGCCGGCCGAGAACTGGACGTCCGCACCGTCGACGAGCACCTTGTCGCCCGCGACTTCGGCGCCGACAAACGCGGCCGAGCCGAGGTCGAAGTCATAACCGGCGGCGAGGCCGAGCGTGCCTTCCTCGATGCCGTTGCCGGTGATCAGGCCGCCGCGCACTTCGACGCGGCCTTCGCCGCCTTCGGCAGCCATGGCGGGGGTTGCAACGATGGCCGTCAGGAGAGCGGCTGCAACTGCGAATTTCTTCATTTTGTTTTCCTTCTGCTTTTACCTGGCCACGCCCTTTGGGTCGCGGTCCACCGCCTAAATGGCGTTCGCGGCTGTCGCTTCAATGAACGGATCGTTCAGAATGTGACAATTTTCTTACCTGTGTTATTTTTACCACACAGTATAGAATAGGTATGCAATCGCAACGCGCCGAATCTGGCGCTTAACTGCCGATTTGAGGTGTGGCGATCGCGATCCGACAACGCCGGAGGGTGCATGATTCAGCCCAGCGCGGCCTGTTTCTCTTCCGCAATCCGGTCGAGTTCGGCGCGCGTCGGCTTGGTTGCGGCGCTCTTGAGTTGCCCGCACGCGGCCATGATGTCACGCCCGCGCGGGGTGCGCACCGGCGCCGAAATCCCGGCCTTGAAAATCAGGTTGCTGAACGCGCGCACGCGATCGGGTGTCGAGCATTCATAGGGGGCGCCGGGCCAGGGGTTGAAGGGGATCAGGTTGACCTTCGCGGGTAGCTTGTATTGCTTGATCAGCCGGACGAGCTCGCGCGCATCGGCGTCGCTATCATTCTTGTCCTTCAGCATGACATATTCAAAGGTGATGCGCCGCGCATTGTTTGCGCCGGGATAATCGGCGCACGCCTGCAGCAGTTCCTCGATGCCATATTTCCGGTTGAGCGGCACGATCTCGTCGCGCACTTCCTTGCTCACCGCATGCAGCGAGACAGCAAGATTGACCCCGATCTCTTCGCCCGCGCGCACCATCATCGGCACCACGCCGCTGGTCGACAGCGTGATGCGGCGCTTCGACAGCGCGAGCCCGTCGCCGTCCATCACAATCTTGAGCGCGCCCTTGACCTCGTCGAAATTATAGAGCGGCTCGCCCATCCCCATCATCACGATGTTGGTGAGCATCCGCCCGTCGGCGGTGTAATGGCCGACCGCATCGTCGTCGGCGTCGTCGTCTTCGGGGTCGGCACCGAAACCGGCCATCGTCCCCTTCGGCCATTCGCCGAGCGCGTCGCGGGCGAGCAACACCTGCCCGACGATCTCGCCCGCTCCCAGGTTGCGCACCAGCCGCATCGTGCCGGTGTGGCAGAAACGGCAGTTCAATGTGCAGCCGACCTGGCTCGACACGCACAAGGTTCCCCGATCGGCGTCGGGGATGAAAACCATCTCATATTCCTGGCCGTCGGCGGCGGCGAGCAGCCATTTGCGCGTGCCGTCGCTGGACACCTGCGCCTCGCGCACCGTCGGGCGGCCGATGATGAAGCGGTCGGTCAGCCAGGGGCGCATCGTCTTGGCGATGTCGGTCATCGCTTCGAAATCGGTGACCCCGCGGTGGTACATCCAGTGCCAGATCTGCTTGGCGCGCAGCTTCGCCGCCTTTGCATCCAGCCCCGCTTCGACCAGCACGCCGCCGATCGCGTCGCGGGTCAGACCGACCAAGTCGATGCGGTTGCCGCCGCGCAGCGGGACGGTGCCCGTCGTGACGGGGTCGATATGGCCGGGAATCTGCATGATGGGCGGGCATATAGGGGCGAAGCGCCGAAAGCGCAATTCGGCGCGGTATGGCGATGCAGGGCCATGTTCGCCTGCGACAAATCCGGGGCCGCGGTCGTGCCCTGATCGCGGCCCCGGTGCGGTCACCCCCAAGGCGGGGTGGCCGCTCAGTTCCGGGCCGCTGCGACGCGGACGGATTCGCTGCGGGTTGCGCCCGCAATCACCAGATCGGCTTCGGCGCTGGCGACACGCAGCGTGTCGCGGCGGCATTGGCGGACGTCGTTCTTGCCCTTGAGGTCGAAATCGGATGCGCTGCCGCACACTTCGGCGACCGCGCGCCAGATGCGCCGGTCAAGGCTTTTGGTTCCCGCCTCGGTCCGCAGGTCGAGGTCGCGGTGCTGGACGGCGATCGCCGGATTGGCGGGCGTCGTTTGCGCAGTGGCGGGCTGACCGAGCGATACGGCGGTCAGCGCGGCGAGGATCATCAGCTTTGTCATCTTCTGTCTCCATCGGCCGGCGGAGGAGGGGAGGAAGCCGGCCAATCGGAAATAGGCGATCGCTCGGGACAGCAGGAGCAACGATGTTGCGCAGTCGTTCTGCAAAATTGCAGAATGAGGCGGTCGGCGTTATGGCGCACAGGAAGCGGCATGTACGACTGGAACGACCTCAAGGCCTTTCTCGCGGTGGCGGAAACAGGCAGCACGCTGGCGGCGGCACAAACGTTGCGCGTCAGCCAGACGACCGTCGCGCGCCGGATTGCCGCGCTGGAGGCGGCGACCGGGCTCAATTTGTTCGAGCGACGGCAGGCGGGTTATGCGTTGACCCCGGTCGGCGAGGCGATGCTGGCGAGTGCGCAGGCGGTGCGCGATGCCGCCGACCGGTTTGACGAAGCGGCAGGTGCGACGTCGCGCGACGCCGGCGGCACGGTCAGCCTGACGACGATGGAAATCTTTGCGGTGACCGTCTTGCCGCCGATCCTGCGCGACCTGCGCGCCGAACATCCGGCGATCCGCATCCAGCTCGACACGTCCGACGACCAGCGCGACCTGGCGGCAGGAGCCGCCGACATCGCGATCCGCAACAGCAAGCAGCCGACGGGCGCGGGGCTGGTCGGGCGTCGCATCGCCGACAATCCCTGGACCGTCTATTGCAGCCGCGATTATGCCGACCGCCACGGTATTCCGCACACGCGCGACGAACTGGCGGCGCATCCCTTCATCGGCGGTGGCGGCTATGTCTGGGAACCCTATCAGGCGTGGCTCCGCCAATATGACCTCGAAGGATCGGTGGTGATGAAATATGACACCGGCACCGGGCTGCTCGCCGGGGTCCGCTCGGGGATGGGGCTCACCATCCTGCCGGGCTTTATCGCCGACCGCGAACCCGATCTGATCCGCTGCATCCCGCCGCGGAGCGACGATACAACCGGACTATGGCTGCTGACCCACGAACGGTTGCGGCATGTCCCGCGGGTGCGGCTGGTGCTCGATTTTCTGGCGAAGGAACTGATGAAGCTGGCGCGCGACCATTGAACGGTCAGCGCAGCCGCGCACACCCCAGCGCGGCGGCGTCGATGGCGGTTGCGGCGCCGCGCAGCCGGTAAGTGTCGGCGATCGCGCCGCCCGCGGGCGTGGCGCTCGTCACGCTCATGCTAGGCGCCGATCGCATGGCGGCGATGATCGCGGCATCCATCCGCGCGTCGCTGGCCCAGCCGTGCGCGCCGTTGCCGGTCAGGATGAAGCGGCGGCTGCCGATCGTCAGGCGGAGGTCGCGGTTCGCCGCGCGCGCTTTGGACAGCCGGACATAGAATTGCCCGCGGATTCGCGATTTCGGCCAGTAACCGACGCTGGCGTAGGCCTTGATCGCGGGCCGCCCGACCGTCGCAGAGGGGGCTGCGATCGCATAGCAGCGCGCAGCGGCCGGGTCGCGAAACGCACCCCAGCCGTCGAAAACGCCGAGCGCGTCACGCGGCGCCGCCAGGGCGGCCAGCGGCAGTATCGCCGCGATTGCGAAAAGAGGGGCCAGGCGCCGCATTGCGCCTCGTTTGCGCGAATGGGGATGCTTTGCAAGCATGGCTTGCGCCCGCCGGTGCGTTCGTTAAGGAAGGTGGACATTTTCGGGGGACGGGATTCGGGGGATTTCCCCGTCCGCCCGGACTCTCCAGGGATTTCTCCCGCACGGTACAGGGACGATGTAACAAGATGAAAGCGACGATCGAACGCGCGGTGCTGCTCAAGAGCCTCGGCCACGTCCAGTCCGTGGTCGAACGGCGGAATACGATTCCCATTCTGTCGAACGTCCTGATCGAAGCCGACGCGTCGGGCCAGCTCAAATTGATGGCGACCGACCTCGACCTGCAGGTCGTCGAAACAATCGCGGCGAAGGTCGAAACCGCTGGCACGACCACCGTATCGGCGCACACCTTGTTTGAAATCGCCCGCAAGCTGCCCGAGGGATCGGAAGTCAGCCTGGCCGCTGCCGAGGGCAAGATGCAGGTCAAGGCCGGCCGATCGAACTTCAACCTGCCGACCTTGCCGCGCGACGATTTTCCGGTGATCGCCGAGGGCGATTTGCCGACCAATTTCGAACTGCCGGTGGCGGAGTTGATCCAGATCATCGACAAGACGCGCTTTGCGATCTCGACCGAAGAAACGCGCTATTACCTCAATGGGATTTTCCTGCACGTCGCCGAGGACGCGACCGGACCGGTGCTGAAGGCCGCGGCGACCGACGGCCACCGCCTCGCGCGCTACACCGTCACGCGGCCCGACGGCGCCGCCGGGATGCCCGACGTGATCGTGCCGCGCAAATGCGTCGCCGAAATCCGCAAGCTGCTCGACGAAGCCGAGGGTAATGTCGAAATCAGCCTGTCGGCGAGCAAGATCCGGTTCCAGCTCGGCAATGCCATCCTGACCTCGAAACTGATCGACGGGACGTTCCCCGACTACAGCCGCGTCATCCCGACCGCGAACGACAAGCTGCTCAAGGTCGATCCGAAAAGCCTGTACCAGGGCGTCGACCGCGTCTCGACGATCGCCAGCGAAAAGACCCGCGCGGTCAAGGTCGGGCTCGACAAGGACCGCATCACGCTCAGCGTTACCAGCCCCGAAAACGGCACTGCGGCCGAGGAAGTGGCGGCGGGTTACGACAGCGACGCGATGGAGATCGGTTTCAACGCACGCTACCTCAGCGATATTTTGGGGCAGGTCGATGGCGACAGCGTCGAACTGCACCTCGCCGACGCCAATGCGCCGACGCTGATCCGCGAGAGCGAAAAGAGCCCGGCGCTTTATGTGCTGATGCCGATGCGGGTTTAAGAGCCCGCTACAAGTTCCGTCATTGCGAGCGCAGCGAAGCAATCCAGAGCGGTTTACGCTACTCTGGTTTGCTTCGCTGCGCTCGCAATG
>NZ_JADKYM010000022.1 GCF_015475875.1 Sphingopyxis solisilvae
GAAGGCCGGGATCTCATCGTCGCGATCTGACGCACCGGCGAGATCCCGGCCTTCGCCGGGATGACGATTCCAAAAGCTATGATGCTCTATTTCCGAAGCAGGCGCGGGTTGTGTTTGCCGAACCAATATTTCCCGTCCTTCGGCGCCGACCACGGATTGATTGCGTCCCAGCGCTTGCCCGAAAAATTTAGCTCGTCCGGGTTCGTCTCAAGCGCCTGCTTGACCCTGTGCCGCAACACGCGTGCAGCCTTCGCTTTCCACTCGGCGTCGGAATGTGCGGTGGTATGCCCGGTTATGGGTGTTTTTCGGCGAGAGCGAGACACGGCGGCATCGCTTATCGCGCCGCGTAGATCGCGGGGCGGTAACGGGGTTCGGGGATGGGGAAACCCTTTTCCCGTGCGACCTCAAGCCAGCCCTCGATCGCGTCCCGAATATTGGAGACGGCCTGCTCGCGCGTGTCGCCGTGCGCCGAACAGGGGCGCAGGTCGGGGACGTCGGCGATCCAGCAATTGTCCTCGCCGGACCAGAACAGGTTGATGTGATAGTGGGGCTCGTTCACTCGTCGATATATAGGCCATAGGTCTCGACGAGTTCAAGCAGTTCGCGGACCTGGTAGCGCTTCGCGTCTTTGGCTTCGGGCTGGACCGGGAAGGAGCGCGGGACTTTTGGATGGACATATTGCCGGTGGCTGCCTGTCGTGCGCGCCCACTCGAAGCCGAATGCCCGCAACAAACGTTCAAAATCGCGAAACGCCACGGTGCGGTTCGACGATTGAAGCAGCAGGGCGTAGAGCTTTGCTGGTTTGACCATTTTCCGATCCTAAGAAGAAAATCGGTCGTCCAGATAGCGCATTTTTCTTCGGGCCGTAACAAGGTCGGATGTAAAAATACTGAAACAAAAATCTTGACTCAGCACTTCCCCAAAAATTCGCATGTCCAGAGAATATCTGTGCGATTTGGGGTATCACCGCCCCCACTTCGTCTTGCTCTGTTTCCCGAAGCGGCCCTTGCGCGTGCCCGGCTTGCCCTCGTTGCTCCGCCCCACGCGCGGCGCGACCTGTTGGTCGGGTGGCAGGCCCAGCTCGTCGGCCTCCAGCTTGCGGATTTCGTCGCGAAGGCGGCCGGCTTCCTCGAATTCCAGATCGGCCGCGGCGTCGCGCATCTTCTTTTCCAGTTCCTGGATATAGGCGCGCAAATTGTGGCCGACCATGTGCGCTGGCTTGTCTTCGCCGATGTCGATGACGACGCCGTCCTTTGACGCCACATGCGCGATGATGTCGCCGATGTTGCGCTTGATCGTCGTCGGGGTGATGCCGTGCGCTTCGTTATACGCCTTTTGCTTTTCGCGGCGGCGGTCGGTTTCGCGCATCGCGCGTTCCATGCTGCCGGTGATGCGGTCGGCGTAGAGGATGACGCGGCCGTCGACGTTGCGCGCGGCGCGGCCGATCGTCTGAACGAGGCTGGTTTCGCTGCGCAGGAAGCCTTCCTTGTCGGCGTCGAGGATCGCGACGAGCCCGCATTCGGGTATGTCGAGCCCTTCGCGCAGCAGGTTGATGCCGACGAGCACGTCGAACACGCCGAGGCGCAGGTCGCGGATGATCTCGATGCGTTCGAGCGTCTCGACGTCCGAGTGCATGTAGCGGACCTTGAGCCCCGCTTCGTGGAGGAATTCGGTCAGATCCTCGGCCATGCGCTTGGTCAGCGTCGTCACCAGCGTGCGGTACCCCGCGGCGGCGGTCTTTTTCGCCTCGGCGATCAGATCGTCGACCTGTTCCTCGACCGGCTTGATCTCGACCGGCGGGTCGATGAGGCCGGTGGGGCGGATCACCTGTTCGGCGAACACACCCTGTGTGCGCTCCATTTCCCAGGTGCCGGGGGTCGCTGACACGCTGACCGTTTGCGGGCGCATCATGTCCCATTCGGCGAAGCGCAGCGGCCGGTTGTCGATGCAGCTCGGCAGGCGGAAGCCATATTCGGCGAGGGTGATCTTGCGCCGATGGTCGCCCTTTGACATCGCGCCGATCTGCGGGATCGTCTGGTGGCTTTCGTCGACGAACAGCAGCGCGTTGTCGGGCAGATATTCGAACAGGGTCGGCGGCGGCTCGCCGGGTAGGCGGCCGGTCAGAAAGCGGCTGTAGTTCTCGATCCCCGCGCAGCTGCCCGTGGCGGCGATCATTTCGAGGTCGAAATTGGTGCGCTGTTCGAGCCGCTGCGCTTCGAGAAGGCGGCCTTCGGCCTCGAGCTCCTTCAATCGCTCGGCAAGTTCGTGGCGGATTGCTTCGCTCGCTTGTTTCAGCGTCGGGCCGGGCGTCACATAGTGGCTGTTGGCAAAGACCCGGACGTAATTCAGGCTCGCGATCTTCTTGCCGGTCAGCGGATCGAATTCGGTGATCTCCTCGATCTCGTCGCCGAAGAAGCTGACGCGCCACGCCATATCCTCATAGTGCGAGGGGAAGATTTCGAGGCTGTCGCCGCGCACACGGAAATTGCCGCGCGCGAACGCTTGGTCGTTGCGCTTGTATTGGAGCGCGACGAGCTTCCTTATGATCTCGCGATTGTCGGCGACCTGGCCCTTCTTGAGGTCGAAGATCATCGCCGAGTAAGTCTCGACCGAGCCGATGCCGTAGAGGCACGACACCGAGGCGACGATGATCACATCGTCGCGTTCGAGCAGCGCGCGCGTCGCCGAGTGGCGCATCCGGTCGATCGCCTCGTTTACCGAGCTTTCCTTCTCGATATAGGTGTCCGACCGCGGCACATAGGCCTCGGGCTGGTAATAGTCGTAATAGCTGACGAAATATTCGACCGCATTGTTCGGAAAGAAGCTTTTGAACTCGCCATAGAGCTGCGCGGCGAGGATCTTGTTGGGCGCGAGGATCAGCGCCGGGCGCTGAAGCTCGTCGATGACCTTGGCCATGGTGAAGGTCTTGCCCGATCCGGTGACGCCCAGCAGCACCTGATCGCGCTCGCCCGCGCGCGCGGTTTCGACCAGCTCCTTGATCGCGGTGGGCTGATCGCCCGCGGGCTGATATTCGCTAACCAGTTCAAAACGCTTGCCGCCTTCGACCTTTTCGGGGCGGGCGGGACGGTGGGGGACATAGCCTTCGGCGGTGTCGATTTCGTCGAGCGAGGTGCGAATCTGGATTGCCATCGCTGCCAATATGGTATCGATGGGGCGGGTCCACAATCGCAATGAGTCAGCCGGAGAGCAGGCAGCGGCAAGTCACAGGAGACAGGTATGAAAAAGATTTTGACGATTGCAGCCGTCGGCACGCTCCTGGCGGTGTCGGGTTGCGGCAAAAGCGAAAATGCCGGCGGCCCGGTGAAGCGCGAGGCGGGCAACTGGAAAACCGACGTCAAGCTGGTGAAGTTCGAAGTGCCCGGCATGCCGGCCGAGGTAAAGGACCAGATGACGAAGATGATGGAAGGCACCAGCGGCATGGATCAGTGCTTCACGAAGGAGCAGGTCGACAAGGAAGACATCGCGGCCGAACTCGCCAAGGGGCCAGGCAATGGCGGCGAATGCACCTGGGCGAAAAAGAATATCGCGGGCGGCACGATCGACATCTCCGGAACCTGCACCGCCAACGGCCAGACGGTCGACATGGCGATGACGGGCACCATGGCGGCGAAAAAGAGCGACGTGACGATCACCACGAAGGGCAAAGTGCCCACCGGCGGCGACATGGAAATGGTCATGCAGATGACCAGCACCCACACCGGCCCGTGCAAGGCACCGGCAACGACCTGAAACCCCGGGTAATTGCCGGACGATGGGGGCGTCAGCCATGCTGGCGCCCTTATCAGTTGGATGAGAAAGGAGTGTGTAATGCTGGGCTATGTGACGATGGGCACCGACGATCTTGACCGGGCGCGCGAATTTTACGCGGCGCTGCTCGGGACGATCGGTGCCAGCGAATTGATGCGCATGTCGGACGATGACAACGGGTTTACGCTTTACGCGACCGGTTGGGGACAGCCGGGGATCGCGGTCACGCGGCCCTATGACGGGCAGCCCGCGCATCGTGGCAACGGACATATGGCGGCGATTGTCGTCGATAGCCGTGCCAAGGTCGACGCGCTTCACGCCAAGGCGCTCGAACTGGGCGGGAACTGCGAAGGCACGCCGGGCGTGCGCGGCGACGAGGGCGAGCAGGCGTTTTACGGCGCCTATTTCCGTGACCTTGACGGCAACAAGCTCTGCGCCTTCCGGATCGGGCCGGCCAGATATTGACCGCTGGCTGGCGCGCCCGGCCTGCTGACGCTCCGCCTGTGGCCACGCCCGCGGCATCGACTTGCCGGACAGGTGACAGGTGGGGCTGTCATCCGTCCGGCGAAGTCTTGAACTGAGGCCGGAGGGCAATGAAACATGCCAGGGACCAGCTCGCACGCTTCGCCTGTCGGCCTCAATATCGCGCCGATGTAGGAGGGGCGCGACGGGATGAAGCATGACAGGATTCGCGTTGGGCGGCAGTTACAAGGGGTCACACGCCGCCATGTCGCCGTTTGATAACCCTTTCTTAACCCGGTTTCGCGTTTCATCGTTCCAGATTGGCGGCTCGTCGCTCTTCTGCTATAGCGAAGGGCATGCCTGTTACCGTTACGTTGAAGTAACAATGGCTGGTCGCGCTTGATGATTGTCGTATCACCCGCCGCGCCCGTTTGGGGCTATTGAGGGTAGCATGGACCACGCGAAAGCGAACGACACGCAGGGTTCCGGAGAAACCGACCGGATCATCGCGGCAGAGCTGGAGCGGCTGCTCGAATCGCCGTTGTTCGTCCGCTCGCCGGTCTTGTCGCGCCTGTTGCAGTTCCTTGTCGAGCACCGGTTGCGCGGCGGGCGGAGCGCGCCGAAGGCCTATGCGATCGCGACCGAGGCGCTCGGCCGTAGCGCCGATTTCGACCCCGCGGTCGACAGCTATCCGCGCGTGATGGTCGGCCGGCTGCGCACCCTGCTCGATCGTTATTACGCCGACACGCCGTGGATTCACCGGCTGCGGGTTCCGCAGGGCAGTTACGAAGTGGTCGTGCAGCACCGGGTTGCGCCGCCGTCGCGCTCGATCGACGGTGCCAGCGGCGGGGATGACGTCAAGGCAGCGGCGAGCGGCGACCAGGCGGGTGTGCCGAGGGCGCCGGGCGCGGCGTCGGGAGCCGCGCCGCGCTATGGCCGCTGGTTCGTCGCGATTTTGCTTCTCGCCCTTGCACTGTTCGCGCTGTCGGCGCTGCGCAGCGGCCCCGATCGGCTGTTTGTCGGCGCTCCGATGACGGTGCCGCTGCTCGAAGTCAGCGCGCCGGTATCGGGGAATACGCCGCCGTCGCGGGCCTTGGCACGCGCGCTCGACAGCAAGCTGCGCGACGGGCTGCGCCGGTTCGACATGGTCGATCTGTTGAGCGTGCAAGCGCCCGGCGCCGCCGCAGCGCGCCCCGCCGATTATCGCCTCGACGTGTCGATGGTGCTGAACCAGCAGGGGGTCGGGCAGGTCACGCTGGTGCTCAATCGCGTCGCCGACCAGCGCGCGATCTGGTCGCAGCAGGAACGGATCAGCGACGACGGCATGCCGCAGCTTGCGTCGATCGAGCCCCTCATTGCCCAGATCGCCTCCGATTACGGTGTGATCGTTCGCGACCAGATCCAGCGCCAGCCTGACAATTTCGCCGCGGGCTATCCCTGTCTCGCGCAGTTCAACCGCATGCGCCAGATGCGCAACATGCCCTATGCGCGGCAAGTCGAAGCCTGCCTTCGTGCAACGCTGAAACAGAACACGCGCGACCCCGTTGCCCTGGCGGCGCTGTCGCTGCTGCGCTTTGGCGACTGGCAACCGCAACGCATGGCGCCGGCGGGCCGCGAAGCCTTTGCCGAGGGGCGTGCACTCGCGGAGCAAGCCTATGAGAGCAGTCCCAATTCGTCGGCAGGGCTGTTCGCGATGGCGCGCGCGAATTTTTACGCGGGCAATTGTCTGCGCGGCAACACAATGGGCGACGCCGCGCTGCGGCAGAATCCCTACGATCCCGATCTCAACGGGTTTCTGGGCCTGTTCAAGATCACCTGCGGTCAGGCTGAGGCGGGCGAAGCGCTGCTCCGGCGGTCGCTGGCGCTCGATCCCTCCTATCCCGGCGTTCCGGCAGTGACGCTGGCGTTCATCCTGTCGCAGCGCGGCGAGCAGGAGGAAGCGCGCGCGGTGCTCGATGCGATGCCGTCGCCCAGCACCATGGAACCGCAGTTCCTGATGGTCCGTGCGATCGTGTTGGCGCGACAGGGCGACGTCGCTGGCGGGCAGGCCGAATGGCGTCGTTTGCTGGCACATACGCGTCAGCCGGCGACGGCGTCGCCGGAAACCGTCCTCGGCCGGTTCCTGATTACGCCAACGGTGATTCAACGCGCGTCGGCGGCACTGCGCGAGTCGGGGGTCGTTGCGGCCAAACCTGCCGCTTGACGCGACTGGCCGCGCTCCGCAGAAGCGGGCGATGCTTTATGCTCTTACCCTTCTGGCGTCGTCGGGCGTGGCCGATCCGGCCGCCATCGCCGTCCATTTCGATCGTGCGGGGATGGTCGAGACGCTGGTCGTCGCGGGGCAGGCCGACCGCGCCAATGGCCGCGTCCTGACCGCCGACGATCCGGTTCGCATCGCGTCGGTCTCGAAACTGATTGTCGCGCTCGGCGTCCTGCGACTGGCCGAACAAGGCCGGCTCGATCTGGACCGCGACGTTTCGGACTATCTTGGCTGGCGCCTGCGCCATCCGGCCTATCCCGACCGGCCGATCACGCTGGCGCAGCTGCTCGGTCACCGGGCGGGTCTGACCGACCGGATCAATTACGCACTGCCGCTGGGCACAGACCTCGAAACCGCGCTCAAGGATGCGGACGCGTGGGACGATGCGCGCCCGCCGGGCGGCGACTTTGTCTATGCCAACCTCAACTATCCGGTGGTCGCCGCGGCGGTGGAAGGCGCCACCGGCGAGCGGTTTGACCGGGCCATGACAGAACTGGTGTTTCGTCCGCTGGGGATCGACGCCTGTTTCAACTGGCCGACTTGCAGCGATGCCGCGGTGGCGCGCGCGGTGGTGCTGTACGACAGCGAGGGCGCGGTCGTCCGCGACGATCTGCGCGGCGACCGTCCCGCCTGTCCGGTGGTGCCGGCAGCGGACGGCAGCTGCGACCTCGCATCCTATCGGCTGGCGCGCCACGGTGCGGGGTTCAGCCCGCAGGGCGGGCTGCGCATATCGGCGAACGGCCTGGCGCGGATCGGCGTCATGCTGCTGCGCCGCGGCGAGGGCTTTTTGAAACCGGACAGCATGGCACGGCTCGAAACGATGGCACCGGTACGGCCGGTGACGGGCGAGGGGACCGGCGGCTTTTTCTGTGAATATGGCCTCGCGCTGCACAGCAACGGGACGCAGTCGGCGACCGGCCCCGGATGCCGCGACGACCTGTTCGGTGACGGACGACGACGGCTGGGGCATTCGGGCGACGCCTATGGGCTGCGCTCGGGGCTCTGGTACGATCTTGCAGCGGGCAATGGCACCGCCTATTTTGTGACCCAGGTGCCGGACGGACAGAAAGGGAGGCGTTCGGCCTATAGCGCGGCCGAGGAGGAACTGGTCGATGCGGCGCGGGTCCGCGGCCGCGATACCAGCCCTCTTGCCAGCCCCGCCGACGGACACTAGGGCAATTTCCAACATTCACGGCTTAGTCAGAAAAGGAATAGCGCATGAGCGATTCGGCCGAAAAGGTTAAGAAGATCGTCGTCGAACATCTGGGCGTCGAAGCCGACAAGGTCACCGAAGAAGCGAGCTTCATCGACGATCTGGGCGCCGACAGCCTCGACATCGTCGAACTGGTGATGGCATTCGAAGAAGAATTCGGTGTCGAAATCCCCGACGATGCGGCGGAAAAGATCGCCACCGTCAAGGATGCGATCGACTATATCGAAGCGAACAAGGGCTGATCGAGCCCGTCCGGCGTTGCCGGACGCGGCGGCGACGCCGTCAATGCGTTTCCGGCTTCCCGGTCCATGGCCCCGCGCCCTGTGACCGGGGAGCTTTTTTTATGCGCGATGTTTCTCTAGAAGCGCGCCGAGCGAATTGATGCGGACACCTGCTGGAACAGGGCCGACGAAAGGATTGACTATGCGCCGGGTTGTGGTGACGGGTTTGGGTTTGGTGACGCCGCTGGGCGGCGATGTCGAAACCAGCTGGAAAAATCTGATCGCGGGCAAATCGGGCGCGGGTCCGATCACTCATTTCGATGCGTCGGACCAGAAATGCACGATCGCGTGCGAGGTCAAGGGGCCGGATCATGAATATGGCTTCGATCCCGGCAAGCGCGTCGACCACAAGGTGCAGCGCCAGGTCGATCCCTTCATCATCTTCGGCATCGACGCCGCGGGCCAGGCGCTCGAAGACGCCGGCCTGACCGAACTCACCGACGAACAGAAAGTGCGCGCCGGCTGCTCGATCGGGTCGGGCATCGGCGGCTTGCCGGGCATCGAGAGCGAAAGCCTGCTGCTCGCCGAAAAGGGGCCGGGCCGCGTTTCACCGCACTTCGTCCACGGCCGCCTGATCAACCTGATCTCGGGGCAGGTCAGCATCAAATATGGCCTGAAAGGCCCCAACCACGCGGTCGTCACCGCCTGTTCGACCGGCGCGCATTCGATCGGCGATGCGGCGCGGATGATCCGCGACGACGACGCCGACATCATGCTCGCCGGCGGCGCCGAGGCGACGATCTGTCCGATCGGCATCGCCGGCTTTGCGCAGGCACGCGCGCTCAACATGACGTATAATGACCGCCCCGAACAGGCGAGCCGCCCCTATGACAAGGACCGCGACGGTTTTGTGATGGGCGAGGGCGCGGGCGTCGTCGTGCTCGAGGAATATGAGCATGCCAAGGCGCGCGGCGCGAAGATTTATGCCGAAGTCGTCGGTTACGGCCTGTCGGGCGACGCCTATCACGTCACCGCGCCCGACCCTGAAATGGACGGTGCCTTCCGATCGATGAGTGCGGCGCTCAAGAAGGCGGGCATGACCCCCGCCGACATCGACTATATCAACGCCCACGGCACCTCGACGATGGCCGACACGATCGAACTCGGCGCGGTGAAGCGGCTGTTCGGCGACGCGATGGCGAATGTATCGATGAGCTCGACCAAGTCGGCGATCGGCCATCTGCTCGGCGGCGCGGGCGCGGTCGAGACGATCTTCTGCATCCTCGCGATCCGCGACCAGATCGTGCCCCCGACGCTCAACCTCGACAATCCCGACGAGGGCACCGAGGGCGCCGACCTGGTCCCCAAGGTCGCGAAGAAGCGCAAGGTGCGCGCGGCGCTCAACAACAGCTTCGGGTTCGGCGGCACCAATGCCAGCCTTATCGTCAAGGCCGTCGATTAAATCCCTTCGTCATTGCGAGCGGAGCGAAGCAATCCAGAGTAGCGTAAACCGCTCTGGATTGCTTCGCTTCGCTCGCAATGACGACGCGGGTTTGACTGTCAAGGCGTTCAGAACCTCCCTGTGGCGAAGCCATGGGCAGGGGACCGCCGCGAAGCGGTGGTGGAGGGGCCGCGACGCTGGCGCCATAGCCCCTGCGTCAGCCCTGCGTCAGCCCTGCGGGCTGCCACCTCCCCATGGCTTCGCCACAGGGAGGATCAAATCCCTCTTTCCTACATTGGCTTGCCATGCTCTAGCAGCGGGGACTTCGCCGGGGCTTTAAGCAGGGCCAAGTGATTGACGGGAGAATCTGGTGCATCGGTTCCGCTGGCTGACGATTGCGATTCTGACGCTGGTCCTCGCCGCCTGCTCGCCCGGCGCGCCGAAGGATGCCGAGGTCGTCATTCCGCCGGGCGCGAGCATTGCGAAGGCCGGGCAGATACTGGAAGATGCCGGTATCGTCTCCGCATCCAGCTTTCGCAACGAGGCGCGCTTCTTTGGCTCGAAAGATCCGATCAAGCCCGGCGAATATAAAGTCGAAAAGGGGATGGACGCGGGCGATATTCTGGCGCTGTTCCAGTCGGGCAAGACGATCCAGCGGCTGGTGATGATCCCCCAGGGTATGCCGTCGATCATGGTATGGGAGCGGCTGATGGCCGAGGAACGCCTGACCGGCGAAATTCCGGTGCCGCCCGAGGGCAGCATCCTGCCCGACAGCTATGCTTTCACCACCGGCGAAAGCCGCGCCGCCGTCGTCAAACGGATGCAGGCGGCGATGGACCGGGCGTTCGACGAGCTGTGGGCCAAACGCACCCCGCGCACCGCCGTGAAAGACCGCAATCAGGCGATGACCCTCGCATCGATCGTCGAGAAGGAAACCAGCGTCCCGGCCGAGCGGCGCACCGTTGCGGGGGTCTACACCAACCGGCTGGCCATCGGCATGAAGTTGCAGGCCGATCCGACGATCATCTATCCGATTACCAAGGGCAAACCGCTCGGCCGTCGTATCTTGCGCAGCGAGATCCAGGCGGTGAACGATTACAACACCTACAGCATGGCCGGCCTGCCCAAGGGGCCGATCGCCAACCCCGGCAAGGCATCGATCGCCGCCGTGCTCGATCCCGAGGCGAACGATTATCTGTTCTTCGTTGCAAAGGGCGACGGCAGCCACATCTTTGCGCGTACGCTGGCCGAACATAATGCCAATGTGCAGAAATGGTATGCGCTGCGCCGCGAACGCGGGGAAATGTAAGGGGCAAGGCAAACGGGGGCATAGGGAGGAAAAGACTTGCGTATCCTGACGGTTACACTGGCGCTGGTCACCGGCCTTGCCGCCTGCGCAGCGAATGGCGAGGGCGCGTCTAACCCGCTCACCGCCGATGTTCGTTTCGAACAGGGGCCCCGCATGGGAGCGCCGCGCGCGACGCACCAACTGATCGCGACGGCCGATGGCCAGCTTCTGGCCATTGGCGGATGCGTGCGCCCGGGCTGTGACCCCGGACCGGCCAGCGCTACCGTCGATATCATCGACCCGGCGACGATGACGGTGACGGGCAGCGGCCGCTTGCTTGCGCGCCATGTTCAACCGTCTGCGGTGGCGCTGCGTGACGGTCGGGTGCTGATCGTCGGCGGATGGATCGACGGGCGCCCGTCGACGTCGATCGAGATTTTCGATCCCGCCACCGGCCGGTCGGTCGCCGGACCTGCGCTCGGCGGACCCAGAGCAAATCCAGCCGTCGTCGCCCTCGCCGACGGGCGGGTGTTGATCGCCGGCGGCTATGACGGGCAAGAACCGCTGGCCGATGCGCTGTTGTTCGACCCTGCGAGCGGAAAGTTGTCGACCACGGGACGTCTGCGCGACGCGCGCAGCGGGGCAACGGGAACGCTGCTTGCCGATGGCCGGGTGCTGTTGACCGGCGGCGGGCGGGCCGAGCGCCGCCCGCGCGTCGCGCTGGCCAGCGCCGAAATCTTCGACCCCGCGACCGGGCAGTTCACCGCGACGGGGTCGCTGGCCGACGCGCGTTACAAACATGGGGCGGTGCGCCTCGATAATGGTGACGTGCTGGTGGTCGGGGGATCGGACACGCGCGACGGTGCCGGCAAGCTGCGGTCGGTCGAGCGCTTCGATGTGGCGTCGGGGCGTTTTGTTGCGGCGGGGCGTCTGACCGTCGGGCGGTACAAGCTGGCCGACACCTTGCTTGTGCTGCCGGGCAACCGGGTGCTGGTCGCCGTCGACGACCGCACGCCCGAGATTTTCGATGTTGCCAGCGGCGCCAGCAGCCGGATCGACTATGAACTGGGTGACCGGTGGAATTTCATGGCATTGACCCGCATCGACGCGCGCACGGCGTTGCTCAGCGGCGGGTACAGCGAAAAGGGCATTGTGCCGACCGACCAAAGCTGGATCGTGCGCCTGCCGAAAGGATAGGGCGATGACCGCTGCCAAGCTGTTCCTCCACGGCGTCCCCGACAGCCCGGCGATCTGGGGTCCGGTGCTCACCGCGCTCAGTCTTGGCGACGCGCCCGTCGCGGTCCCCGCGCTGCCGGGTTTCACCGGGCCGCTGCCCGCGGGCTTTCCCGCGACGAAGGAGGCTTATGCCGACTGGGCTGTCGGGCAGGCCGCAGATCTGTTCGCGGCGCACGGCCCGATCGACATCATTGGCCACGACTGGGGCGCGTTGATCGCGCAGCGCGTCGCAATGCTGCACCCCGACCTTGTCCGCAGCTGGGCGATTTCGAACGCGGTGATCGATCCCGACTATCGCGGCCACCGCGTCGCGCGGATCTGGAACACCCCCGTGCTCGGCGAACTCTTCATGGCACTGAGCAAACCCGCCAAGCTGGCCGAAGGACTGGCGGCGCAGGGCATGCCAACCGCCATCGCCGCCGAAGAGGCCGAGCAGTGGCGGAACAAGGACAAACGCCGCGCGATCCTGAAACTCTATCGCTCGGCGAAGGGGCTCAGTTTCGAACATGATTGGGCGCGTGATATCGACAAATTGCCGACGCAGGGGGCGTTGATCTGGGGCGCCGACGACCCATATGTCCAACTGTCGGTCGCGCAGCGTTTCGCCGCCAACACCGGCATCCCGCTCACCGTCATCGACGGAGCAGGCCATTGGGCGATCGCCGAGCGACCCGCAGAGGTCGCGGCGGCACTGCATCGCTTTTGGTCCGCGCTCTGATCGCCTGACGCAATCAATATAAGCGGCCAACTCGATTTGACCTGCGTCCGCCGGTCTGCTTTTGGTGCGCCGCACAAAAATCCACACAGAAAGGATTCTCTCCCATGATCAATCAACCCGTTCCCGCCGTGACGCTCAAGACGCGCGTCCGCGACGAGGCCGTCGATGGCCCGAACCCGTTCCGCTGGCAGGACGTCGATACCGGCGAAGCGTTCGGCACCGGCCGCCACATCCTGTTCGGCCTGCCCGGCGCCTACACCCCGACCTGTTCGAACGAACAGTGCCCGGGCTTTGAGCGCCTTTATGGCGACTTCATCGCCGAAGGTGTCACGGCCATCCATTGCATCAGCGTCAACGACGCGTTCGTGATGTACAACTGGGGCAAGAGCCTGGGCGTCCAGAACGTCAAAATGGTCCCCGACGGTTCGGGCGCCTTCACGCGCCGCATGGGCATGTTGATCAACAAGGACCATGTCGGTTTCGGGATGCGCAGTTGGCGCTACACCGCGATCGTCGACGACGGCATCGTCGTTCAGATGTTCGTCGAACCCGGCATCAACGATGTCGGCACCGACAGCGATCCCTATGTCGAATCGACCCCCGAAAAGGCGCTCGAATGGGTGAAGGCGAACCCCTATCGGGGCAAGTTGTCGCAGGCGGCCTAAACCGGCGCTGACATGACCTTAGGCGGCCCGGCCATCCCCCCTCCCATCCGGGCCGCTGGCGCCGCACCCATCATCGTCACCGCGACGATGGGTGCGGCCGACCAGCGTTTTTTCGACACTCTGCGCGCGGCGCATTTCCCGCCCGAGCGCAACTATCTGTCGGCGCATATCACGCTGTTCCACCAGCTGCCGCCGTCGGCGCTGGGCGAACTTGACGGGCTGATCCGCCGCATCGCCGCCGACACCCCGCCCCCCGCCGCGCGGTTGCGCGAGCTGTACTCTCTCGGCAAAGGCGTCGCCTATCGCATCGATAGCCCCGACCTGCTGGCGATCCGCGAACGGATCGCCGACCATTTCACCGGTATGCTGACCGCGCAGGACCAGGGCACACCGCGGCTGCACATTACCGTGCAGAACAAGGTGACGCCCGGCGAAGCCCGCACGTTGCTCGCCGAACTCACCGCCGACTTCCAGCCGCGCCCGCTGACCATCACCGGCCTCGCCGCCCACCACTATCGCGGCGGCCCGTGGGAAGCCGCCTTCGCACGGAATTTTCGCGGCCCGCGCACATGATATTGACCAGCGCCAACACCCTGCCTATAGGCGCTGCTCGCCCGTCGCGGCGGCCCTGTGGGGCGGAGTAGCTCAGCTGGTTAGAGCAGCGGAATCATAATCCGCGTGTCGGGGGTTCGAGTCCCTCCTCCGCTACCAGTCGCAAACCCCTTCAAACCTCGCATTTCCGGCAGTTTTCTGCCATTCGTCGAGGTCGTTCCAATGATGACATTTGCCTGTCCAGAAGTGAGTTGTTCGGACAACTCACGTCAGATTTGGACCCGTTTGGACACAACTTTCGCGAGAATTTTCGCGAGTGTTTCATGGCCTCGATCACCTCGAGGTTGTCATGAGCAAGAGTGTAATTCTGACCCCCGCGCATATCGATCGGCTGAAGAGTGGTTCCCTGTCCGACCGGGAGGTTCCCGGTCTTGCTATTGTCGTCCCTGGCCTCGCTAGGAAGCAGTGGCGCTTCAAGCGCGTTGTTGCTGGCACCAAGAAAACCGTCGAGCAGATTCTGGGGTGCTACCCTGCCTTCTCGATTGATGAGGCGCGCGCGTGGGCAGTGCCGCTCAGCAGGGCGGTCGCGCGCGGCGAGGACCCCCGGGAGATCAAGCGAGCGGACGAAGCGAGGGCGATGCCCGTTGCTTCGGCGCATGCCATCTATATGGACGCCATGCGCCGAGGCGACCGCACGAAGCTGAAACCGCGCACGATCTTCGACAAGGACGTGATCTATACGCGTGACATCGCGCCGCGGCTCGGGACCAGGGTTCTGGCCGATCTTACCGAAGACGACTGCTGGGATGCGGTCTACGACAAGGCGAAGGCATCGAAGCATCGCACCAACAAGATGGCAGGCGAGCTCAGCTGCCTCCTGAAACGGTGCGCGGGCCGCGGTGGCCATTGCGAGAGCTTCAACGGGTCACTGTGTAATGAACTGCCCAATGGCGAAATCTTCTACTCGTTCGCCGAAACCCGAATCCTGATCGTGGCCTGGCGGCGACATTACAACATCCTCCGGTCGCACAGTTCGCTGCGATATCGGCCGCCGGCGCCGGAGGCCGTTCCATCGCCAGTGTCGCCTCCGGTTCCGCTTCGTTCCATCTATGGCCAACACTGGCGATGGGGGCGTCAATGCGCCAAAAAATCCGCCCGTCCCACGCGGTGGGGGACGGTCACACAGCGGCGGTCAGTCCGCGGGACATCTTCACTTCGCCTGAGGCGCCAGAACGCCTTTGAGGCGGGCGGCCGGGTCGATGGCGGGGCGCCATTCGCTGACCGTGCCGACAAACTGGCCCTTCTGGACCGCGGGATCGGCATCCATCAACGCGCGCGCCGCTTCCAGATCGTCGGCGCGGAGGATCACCAGCCCGCCCTCCGACGTCATCAAGGGTCCGGCAAGGATCAGGACGCCGTCCGCGGCCAGTCGGCGCATATATTGGCCATGTTCGCCAAGATTTTGCTGGGCAAGCGGCATGCCGCGTTTCCACACGGGGCCGGGTTCGTACACGATCGCGAACAGCTTCGCGGTCGCCGGCGCCTTGGTCGCAGGCTCGGGCGCGACGTTCGGATCGGCATGCGCTGCCGACGGCACGAGTGCCGCCGCCGCAAGAATGCCGACGATCAAGGGCCATGATATTTGCATCAACCAATCTCCCGCATCAGGATGATCCAATACATACCATATGTTATGGTTTGTCAATCGCCGAAATCTATGCGATGATGCCGTGATGAGCGATCGTTCGACTTCGTCACGCCGCGGGCGCTTTGCCAAAGCGGACTGGATCATGATCGGGCTTGCCGGATTGCGGCAGGAGGGGCCGGACGCCCTGACGATCGAACGACTGACCGCGACCGCGCGGCGGACCCGCGGATCGTTCTACCATCATTTTGCGAGCCACGAGGATTTCGTCCGCGCCATGGCCGACAGCTGGCTGCAGCAAAGCACCGTCGGCCCGATCGCCGAAATGCAGCAAGCGGCGGACATGCGACGCGTCAGGGCGTCGCTGGCCGAATTTGCCGCGACGCTCGACCATCGGCTGGAACGGCAGATGCGCCGGCTGGGCGAAATCAACACCCATGCACACGCCGTCGTGCAGCAGTCGGACGCGCTTCGCATTGCAATGCTGGTGCAGATGTTTCAGGGCGAGTTTGCCTTGTTGCCGGACGAAGCGCTGAAACGTGCGCAATTGCAGCATGCGGCATTCGTGGGAATGCAAGTCGTTTTTCCCGAGGCATCGCCGGAGTTTCGCCGTGAACTCGACCTGTATCTGGCCGGCAAATTGTGGGTGGGGTAATCGGTATCGGTATCGGTGTCGTGATGACCAGCCAAGGCTTGCGGCGGTGGCGGTCTCCTCAAGTCTATTGGTGACCCGCAACTCAATGTGGATCCGACCGATCGCCGCTGACATCGTCCATCGGCGTCGGACATTTGGCTGGCATCCAGGGTACGCTTTGATCCTCTGCCGATGACGTGTAACTTTGGCGATCTGCAAAGCTCGAGTGCGAGACCGTTGCAAAACTGAGCAAAGGATATTCGTTTGCGGTGAGGGGCCAATCCAACCTGCCGAACGTCGGTGAAAATGTTCGCTTATCAGAGTAGGGCGGTGGCATGCAGGCCAACTTGAACTCGCGTCCAGACGATAACGCGGAGTCGATGGCAGCACTGCGCGCGGATGGTGCATTCCAGCGCATGCTGCTTCTCGCCACCGCCATTTTGTGGGCAGCGAATTTTGCCATCATGACACTCATGTCGATTGCAGGGGGCGAAGCCGGGTGGGCCGAATTGCTCCTACCGCGACTTGCCCTCAACCTCGTCGGCGTCGGAATATGTTACTCCGTTCATCGCCTGCTGTGGTGGGCGGGTCGCGCCGGATTCAGGCGACAGCTCATTGTCGCGGCGATAGCGACGCCCGCTGCCGCCGATGCCTATGCTTGGTGCAGCACTTACGCCGTGTGGTTGATTCACGGCGATGCGCCGGCCATGCCGGCGGCGCAGATGATCCTCCAACTCGCGCTTCACTTCTGGTTCTTTGCGACGTGGACCGGATTCTATCTGGCCATCTCCTACGGCGCCCGTCTGCGCGTTCAGCAACAGCGCGAGGCGACGGCCCGCATCCTGGCGCAGGCCGCGCAGCTTCAGGCTCTACATTACCAGATCAGCCCGCATTTTCTCTTCAACACACTGAACTCAATTTCGTCGTTGGTCGCAGATGGCAAGAACCGGCTCGCCGAGACGATGGTTCAGCACCTGTCCGAGTTTCTGCGCCTGACCTTGGCGATGAACCCCGCGCTCGATGTGACGCTCGAGCAGGAACTCGCGTTACAAAATGCCTATCTCGAGATCGAACGCGTCCGCTTTCCCGATATGGAGCTCGATGTCCGGGTTGCCGAGGATGTTCGCGCCGCGCCGGTTCCGGGTCTCATCTTGCAGCCGCTGATCGAAAATGCCGTAAAGCACGGCATCGCCACGCACCTTGGTACATCGGTCATCAAGATTTCCGCTAACCGCGCAGGTGATCTCCTGGCGGTCGAAATTTCCAACCAGGCGAAAGCCGGCATTCCCGGCCGGGCCCCGGGCATTGGTTTGCGCAATGTTCGCGAACGACTGGCCGCCCGCTTCGGGGACATGGCCTCGCTTACGGCAGGTTTTGTGCTTCCCGGACGGTATGAGGCCAAGCTTCTGATCCCGCTTTGGGCATGAGAGCCGCGGTGCGCATCCTGCTCGTCGATGACGAACCGCTTGCACTTCGAAGGCTCGAGCAGTTGCTCGGCGGCATGCGCGACGTTGCGATATGCGGCTCCGCCACCGGTTGCGACGAGGCGATCAAGGCGACTCTTCGCGAGCGCCCCGATGTTGTGCTGCTCGATATCCGGATGCGCGATGGCAGCGGCTTCGATTATCTCGCGCAGTTGCCGGACGATATCGCGCCGGCGATTATTTTTGTGACCGCTTTCGACAGTCATGCAGTCGAGGCCTTTACCCATAATGCCCTCGATTATGTGCTCAAACCGATCGAGGTTGGCCGGCTCGGTGTCGCGCTCGACCGGGCGCGCCGCGCCCTTCAGGACCGCGATGCGGCCAAAACGACCGACGAACTGCACGAAATTATCGCCAATCTGCGCGAGAAGATTCGCGAGGACGCGGCTTCTCCTTTCGAAAGCGAATTCTGGATCCGCAAGAATGTGACCGGCTTCGTCAGAGTGCCGGTAGCCGATATACGCTGGGTCGCGGCCGACGACGATTATGTGCGAATATGGACGGGCGAAAAATCCTATCTATTGCGCAGCACCCTTAGCGACTTGCAGGCGAAGCTCGATCCCGACGTCTTCATTCGTATCCACCGGTCGACTATCGTGCGCCGGTCGATTGTCACGGAATTCAAGCGCGATGGCGACGGCATGTTTGCGTGCCTCGCGGGCGGCGAGAAACTCCGGGTAGGGCGCGTCTATGCCAAGAGCCTCCGGGCCGAGTTGACGCGGTTTGAGCGATGAATCGTATCCGGTGCAACGACCATAGCGGCCTGCACGGGCGATAGAGCCTGGCTGTTATACCGGCCTCGAGCCTGCTGATAGCCCCCTAAAGCCCCGCATTCCGCGAGTAAGTGCAGGTCGATATCGAGCCAGGAATCGTGATCGACCACCTTGATGAGGGAGCAACGACCAGCAAGTGGCGCTGCGTTGCGGGTAGCCGATCGGCGCCGGGCCGTACCAATTGTCGATTCGCCGCCCTGCGGTTCCTTCGGCCACTCGCTTGGAGCGACCACCTCAACCGGCTTTCCAATTCCGCGCTTCAAGTTGCATTCCACCTTCAGGGGAGGGTCAAGGATGACGGATGAGGCAACGCGGGCGGAAGAAACGAATACCACCCTTGATTGGCGTTGGCGATCCGCACTCGTTGCGGGACTCCTCGCCGGCGCGCTCGACATCGTTTACATTCTGACAATCTGGACGCTCATGGGCGTCCCCCAATTGACCGTGCTCCAGGTGATTGCGAGCGGCATTTTCGGTCGCAGTGCGTTCGAGGGCGGCATGCCTTTCGCCGCAATCGGGCTCGGACTGCATTTTTTTATCAGTATATTGATGGCATTCGCCTATTTTGCGCTCGTGCCTGCGTGGCTTCGCGCCAAGCCGCTGCTTGCGGGACCTGCGTATGGTGTGGCGCTCTGGCTCGTCATGAACGCCATTGTGGTGCCGCTGTCCGCTGCGCCGATATCGGCGCCACCGGCGATCATCCTGCTGGCCGATATCGCCGGCCATATCCTCTTGGTGGGTCTTCCGATCGCAGTTCTTGCTCGTACGCGCGCTTGCCGGGGGTGCTGCTCGTGCCGGACCTAGTGACCCGAATGTCCTACGCTTCTGCGCACAGCGAAGCACGCGGGCACGACACGATGACGGACGATGCTCTCGCGGGTGTCGTCACCCGTCCAAGGTCATGTGCAAGCGGATCGTTCAACAACGCGCTTGCTATCCTATTCT
Organism: Sphingopyxis solisilvae; assembly: GCF_015475875.1. Lineage (GTDB taxonomy): Bacteria > Pseudomonadota > Alphaproteobacteria > Sphingomonadales > Sphingomonadaceae > Sphingopyxis > Sphingopyxis solisilvae. Next base: position 19,306 of record NZ_JADKYM010000022.1, read on the forward strand.
CGCGAGCGTCGCGTTGGTGAACGGTCCAGCGTCGCTCGCCGCATCCAAGCGCCGTTAACCGCGTTCGATTGACGAAAGACCTGCTTATAATGACGCTTGCCGCATGAAGGCTGACGCGCAACCGATGGCTGGGCGATAAGCGGCGGCGAAGGTTCGAACCGGGTTTGCGCAGGAACGCCGCGTGGCGCTCCAGCGTTAACACTAACGGATAATCCGTAGCTGGCTTGTTCCTCGCAGTGCTTTTCCGGCACAAATCACTGCCTGTTAAAGTTAGTCCCTTGCGCAGGATGGTGGGGGGGCGGGAGGACTTCCTCCCGCCCCTTTTTTCTCGCCACGTCACATGGCCTTGCTCCCGACCGGAGAGTTAACTCGACGACCGATCAGCCCGCGACGGTGCGTCGTTCGACCGTGCGGCGACGACGTTGGCCGCGCTTCGCGAACGCTGACCTGTGTCAATCGGCCTATTCCCTCAGTCCGGTTGAACGGCGTTGTGCGGCATCATCTAGCGGACGGCAGTGCGCGCCACTGGGCGCGACGCAAGCTGAAACAGGGGAGATACGCGTTGAACAACAGGAATCACGGGCCGTCGGTCGCGAGCCGCGTCGGGCTGCTGGCGCTTGCCGCGGCACTGGCTGCGCCTGCTCAAGCCCAAGACAGTGCTAAGGGTGAAGCCATTGCTGCAGAAAGCGTGCCGTCGACCGAAATAGTCGTCACCGGATCGCGAATCGCACGATCCAATCTCGATAACAGCACCGCGACGCTGGTTATCGGCGGCGAGATGCTCAATCGCCAGAACTATGAAAATATAGCCGACATCGTGACCTCGATGCCGCAATTCGCGCCATCGTTCGGAAACGGTCGCACGACATCTTCCTTCTCGGGTGCGGCGGCGTCGGGCCTCAATTTTACAAATCTTCGTAACCTAGGCGCAGTCCGCAGCGTCGTTCTCATCAACGGTCGTCGCGCGCCCGGCGGTACGCCGCTGCAGCCATCAGTCGACTTTAACACCTTGCCCACCGCCAATATCGACCGCATCGAAGTCATCACCGGCGGGGCCTCGGCGGTGTACGGCGCCGACGCGGTCGCCGGCGTTGTCAATATCATCACCAAGAGCCGGTTCCGCGGTCTTGAGGTGGGTGGCAGCTTCGGCATCGCCGAACGCGGCTACAACAAGAACAGCAATGCTTACCTGATGTTCGGCGGTGAGCTTGGCGATGGCGGCCATGTTTTGCTGACTGCCCAATATACTTATGAGGGCCTTGTCAGCTGCGCCGATACCTACGTCTGCGGCACCGATATTCGCTATAACAATCCAGCGGAAGGGCCGGTCTTTGCGCCGGGTACAGGGCTTACCGGCGTGCCGCCGCTGTCGGCGGTCGCGCTTGGCGGCAACTTTTTCCTCGGCTCGGGCGCCAGCGCCCTCCAGCTGACCCGCAACCTCCAGACCGGGCAGCTCCAGACCTTCAACCTCGCTCGTGACGGCTTTAATCGGAATCCCGAGCGAACACTCGCCATCCCGACCAAGCGACTGATGTTCGCGGCTGAGGCCGAATACCCGGTGAGTGACGCGATCACCGCTTTCGCCGAATTCAATTACGGCCGCTCGTCGACCGATGGTCCGATCGAGGCGGCGCCGTTCCAGAGCACCACCAACCTGTTCGGGGGCCGTCCCGGTTCACCCGGCGTGCCGGTCACCATACCGGTCGACAATCCCTTCTTTCTTGCCGCGACCACGGCCGCGCAGCGCGCGGTGCTGACCCCCGCTCAGATTGCGGGCGGGATCGACTGGTGGCAGCGCTTTTCGGAGTTCGGGAAGCGCGGAGCGACCAACGAGCGAAACACTGTCCGCCTTGTGGCGGGTCTGAAGGGCGATCTTGATTTCGGCGCGGGCGATTGGAGATGGGAGACCTCCTACGTCTATGGCCGCACCGAACTCAACAGCCGCACCGATGGCCTTGTGGCAACCGACCGGCTCTACTACGGCCTGCGCGTCGAGGCCGACCCTGCGAACCCGGGCAAGTTCCGCTGCGTCGATCCGGGCGCGCGTGCGCAAGGCTGCGTGCCGATCAACCCGTTTGCGCCTTATACGCAGGACCAGATCGATTATCTCACCGTATCGGCCGGACAAAGCGGCATCAGCACGCTCCACGACTTCAACGCCTTTGTCTCGGGTTCGCCATTCACCTTGCCGGGCGGACCGGTCAGCGTGGCACTCGGCGTCAATTATCGATCCTTCTCCGGCTTTCAGGATGCCGATGAGGCGATCAACCTTGGCCTGACGACCGGCAACCAGATCGGTGACAATGAATTCGTCAAGACGAAGACGAAAGAGGCTTATGCCGAGATTGTCGTGCCGTTGCTCCGCGACAAGCAGTTCTTCCGGACGCTCGAGCTCGAAGGCGCCTATCGTCTCTCCGATCCGAGCCGCGGGTCCAGCTATCAGACGTGGAAGGCGGGCGGCACATGGGAGCCTTTCGAAGGCCTTCGGTTCCGCGGCATCCGGGCACGCGCCGTGCGTACGCCGACCCCGGGCGAGCTCACGGGGCTGGGTCAGACGTTCGGAACGGTAAGCGATCCGTGCCGTGCGGTGAGCCGGAATGCCAATGCCACCCGCGCTGCGAACTGCGCCGCGGACGGGGTTCCCGCGAATTACGATCCCCCGCTGTCAGTGCAACAGAGCGTGGCCGGGACGATCGGCGGTAATCCTGATCTTCGCCCGGAGAAGGCCGACACCTGGACCTACGGCCTGGTGCTGACGCCGCGCTTCCTGCCTGGCTTCGCGCTCACCGTCGATCGTTTCGACATCAAGATCGACGGTTTTATCAATACGGTTGGCCGACAGGCGAAGGTGAACCTTTGCTATGACACGGTCGATCGGCAGTTTTGCGGCGACATTACGCGTAGCTTCCGCCCCGAGGTCGGTGGGAATTTCGCCTTGACGGCGATCGATGACCAGCTGCTCAACGTGAACACGTTCCGCGTCAAAGGATTCGACGTGGAAGCGCGCTACAGCTTCGATCCTGGCCTTTCGATCGGGAATGACCCAAGCCAGCTGATGCTGCAGCTGCTGTCGACGATTTACGACAAGGCAGAGCAGACCCAGCCCACCGGCCAGGTCACCAAGCTTGACGGATATGCGGGCGGCGATACCGCGACCCAAGGTTTCCTGCGCTGGCAGGCGACTGGCAATATCGTCTATTCGTCGGGGCCGTTCGGCCTGACCTACAGCATGCGCTACATCCCCAAGACCAAGGCCAGTCCATTCCTGACCGGCTTCCCGAAGATCCCGGCGGCAAGCTATCACAATCTGCGGCTCAGCTTCGACGTCAAGGAGAAGGCGAACTTTTACATCGGCGTGAACAACCTGTTCGATCGCAAGCCGCCGATCGTTCCGGACAACTCGTCGGGCTCGCAGGCGCAGAACACGATCTCGGGCTTCTATGATGTCTTTGGACGGTCCTTCTTTGTCGGAACGAAGCTCAACTTCTAGGTCGGCGTATCCCAGCGGCCGGGCAGCGATCCGCTGCTCGGCCTGTCTGTCAAGCAAGGCGGGGGCGCAGAATATATTCGTGCCGACCCGAGCCGTTGTTGGAAATCATTTGCGCGACCGCGTCCACGAACGTGACTGACGCCAGGGAGGGAAGGGGCACGAATGCCCCGATCGCGCCTGGTGTTTGGCAACTCTGCCCGCTCGAACTATTGTCCTGAAAGGCGCGCCTTGGGCGCTGTCCGGCGGCGATCAGAGGCATAGGGTTGACCCACACTCTGAGGAGCGGGCCATCCTGGTAAGCCGGACATCCTGCTGCAGTGATGGCCTCGCCGGGGTGCCCGTCCCAACGGTTAGGGCGGCGTCCGCTTCGCGTGCCTATTTTCGCCAGCCCCAGATCGCGTTCGGCGATATACGCAACACGCGTTATTCATTGAGCTCAGGCGATATGGCGTCGTGAGACGGGCGGATGCCGTAGATCATGGGCCGCACAACTTCCATGAATGATGCGGGGGCCGCCAAACTGGTGAAACCAAAGGGTTCGTAAAGTTTGTGGGCATCGCTGGTGGCAAGCATGATGCGGCGCAAGCCCGGAACGAAATCCTGGCCGAGCAGCAAGGCGACCAGTGCTTTACCGATTCCGCGTCCGCGCCTTGCCGGATCGACGATGACATCGCAAAGATAAGCGAAAGTGGCCTCGTCAGTGACGAGCCGCGCAAAACCGACCAACCTGCCCTGGGCGTCATAGGCGCCAGCACAACAGGATTGGGCAACCGCCTTTGCAACTGTACCGAACGGGATGCCATGCGACCAATAGGCAGACGACAATAAGGCGTGTACCGCGTGAATGTCGATCCGCGCAGGGTCCAGCGAATAGTCGATTTGGCAGCTCACCACCGCGCTCCCATCGCATCGCACCAAACAAGTGTTTCCGGTCCAGCGCCTGGCTGGCTCGTGGTATTGCAGTTATCCAAATCGCCGGCCCGAAAATCTACGCAACCGCCCAACCGGACCCCAAAGGCCGCTTGGCGTTCGCCTTTCGCAAGACTGGAAACCCTATGACTGGCACCCTGTTCAACGATCAAGCGCCGTTCATCCAGTCGCACGTGCAAACGCCGCACGATTGGATGTGCCGCAACATGCGGCAGAGCAACCGCATTGAAAAGCCAAGTTGTTTGCCCGCTACGGTTTGACAACCCGCGATCGGGCGACGCACGAACCATATGGTGCGTAGGGCAGTCGCGCTGTCTGGCTGCCGAGTATGGCAAGCCTGCCAAACTAGCGATCCGTCGGCTCCAGCCTCGTTATCAGTTGCCCGAACTCAGGTGCCGCCTCGCCGGCCTCGATTTCGGCATGTTCGGCCTCCGCCGACATGGAAAGCAGATACTCGGCGTCGAAATCATAATATTTCGCCACATGAGGCGACGGCCCGGCGAACGAGCGGACGGCCGTCATGTCTTTCCAGAAGGTCAACATGGTCACGTCGACGGCGTCGCCGCGCCGAGCGGCCAAGCAGAATGCCCCGAGGTTCCCAGCGATCCGGCGATAGTCCGGAATCGCGATCTCATTCATCAGCCGGATATAGGCGTCCGCGCGATCGGCGCGCACCGTTCCTGTCCAACGTCTCGCAATCATCAGCGTTTCTCCCGCCAGGTAAGGGCATATGAATGTTGCTGCGGATTTAGAGGACCGTCGGGGCCGACGATTGCAAGGAAGATATTGCCAGAATGCAGGGCGCGACCCGATGGCGGGGCACACGCGGGCGGTACCGTCGGCAAAACATGTGGAGAGAAGCGGTCACGATGCGCGGCGCCTCGGTTGTTGGCTTCCTTCGATTGGAGAGCGCCCCGGCCTACGATGCGACAAGTGGCCAGGCCCTTCTTTCCTTCATACTATCGTGCAGGCGACTGGCAAATATTTGCGGAGGGTTGGCAATTGCTATCATGGCGTGCGCGGGCATAACGCTGGACAAGGCGCGGGAAGCTTAGCCGAAAGAGGACCACTATGCCCCGCAACGCCGTGACCCGGATTCCCGCTGCTCCTGCAGATGTTGCACAGCATCACTTCGAGAGCGAGTTTACCTTCGAAACCGACTGCGCAGATGTGCATGAGGCAATGGCCTCCGCCGATCCGGGTTTCGTCCTTCTCGACGTTCGGGCGCCCAGCCACTTTGCCGCCGGTCATGTTCCCGGTGCGGTGAATCTCCCGCATGGCAAGATCATTCGCTCGAAGCTGTCTGATTATCCTGATGACACGCTCTTCGTCGTTTATTGCGACGGCCCGCATTGCAACGGGGCGTCGCGCGGTGCGGCGCGGCTTGCAGCGCTCGGGCGTCCGGTCAAGAAAATGGCCGGCGGCATCCATGGATGGGAGCTCGACGGTTTTTGTCTTGCGAAGGGCTGGTAAATTGCGGTCGCGTATCCGATTCTGTTCGATCCCCGAGCCGAAAGCTGTTCGCCATGAAGCGTGATGTTGCGATACTTGTCTTCGAGGATGCCGAAGTGCTGGACTTCGCCGGGCCGTTCGAGGTGTTTTCGGTAGCTTCGGAGCTGCACGATCACGCCCTGTTCGACGTCCGGATCGTCGCCGCCACCGGTGCGCCGGTGCGCGCCGTGAACGGCTTCATGGTCGTCCCCAACGCCACCTTTGCGGGGATGCGCCAGCCCGATATCCTGGTCATCGCCGGCGGGGCCGGAACCCGGCGCGTCATGAGCGATCCAGAATTGATCGCATGGGCGGGGAACGCTGCAGCTTCGGCCGAGATTATCTTGTCCGTGTGCAGCGGCGCGCGCATCCTCGCCGCGCTTGGCTTGCTCGACGATCTCGAGGTAACCACCCATCATCAGATGTTCGACCATATTGCAGAGCTCGCTCCCCGTGCCCACCTGCGGCCGGGCGCGCGATTTGTCGATACCGGAAAGATCATCACGACAGGCGGGATCAGCGCCGGGATCGATGGCGCATTTCACGTCGTATCGCGCCTTCACGGCACGGGTTTGGCGGCAGCGACGGCGCGATATATGGAATATGAGCACCGCGCGGAGACGGGCTGACGGAACGGGTGACCCGGATCTGCTCTCAATCGTCGAACGGCGCGCCGGCGATCAGGTCGCGCGCATTCGGCACATCATACTCGCCCAATTCATGGTACCGGATCATCGTGACGGGATGGCAGGGCGGAGGCGGCGATGTGGCCGCTTCGCTCGCGAGGAGCCGATAAAAACCGGACTTGAAGTTCAGCCGCGGATAGCAGGCGACGATGCGTGCGACAACCGCAGGATCGATGAGGTCGATACCCGCTCCTACAACGTCGGCGAGTATACCCATTTGCACGGCCCACGCCTCATCTTCCTTGTGCAAGTTGAAATCATAAGGGTGCAGCGCAATGATGTCCCACAGCAGCCATGCGCGATCGCCCGCCATGCCCCGCTCGACGGCAAAATCTCGTGCAAGATTTGCGCTGCGGATTTCGAAGCGCTCGATGCCAGGGCATCGATGTTCGGCCAAGCCTAGATCGTGAAGCACCGCGGAAACAATGATGAGTTCGCGATCTTCGCTATTGGGGCGCTGATCGGTAAATGCGTGCGCAAAAAGTGCGCTGCGCATGACATGGTTAAACAGCATCGGCGAGCCATTGGCATACGCCTTCTCAATTGCCTCGGCCACCAACTTGGTGTCGGGGAGGCAGATGCCGGTGCGCTCGGCAATTTCGTCGCTAATTCTTCTGCTGTCCATCACGATCATATCTCCGCAACGGCCAAAATGACACTTTGGCGCTTGTGGGCCATGCAGAAAATGGCCAATTCGACCAACTATTATGCCATGCTCGGCACGGCTTGGCCGCAGTCGCTTGGATCGCCACGTAACATGGCGCGGGCCGCATTAATCGGCCGGACAGGTGAAGGCGTCCTATTCGGCGGCGACAGCCATGGCGGTTTCCCCGCAAAACTGCCGCCTGTAATCGGCGGGTGTGCAACCGACGACGCGCTTGAAATGGATCCGCATCGTCTCGGCGCTGCTGAATCCGGCATGGAATGCCGTTTGATCGATGGAAAGGCGACCGGTCTCCAGCAACTCTCGTGCGACGGCGATGCGCTCCATCAACAGCCAGTCATAGGGGGATTGTCCCGTCGTCTCCTTGAATCGCCTGAAAAAGGTTCGCGCGCTCATTGCGGCCCTTTTAGCCAGCTCTTCGACCGTCATTTCCTCGGCCGAATGTTCCCGCATCCATTTGATGACGCCCGTCAGGCGCGAATCCTTGAGCTCCACCACCGGACGGATCGCAAATTGCGACTGGCCCCCCTCGCGGTGGGGAGGGATGTTGAGCCGCCTCGCTACTGCATTGCAGACCTTGCTTCCGTGATCGCGTCGCACAATGTGAAGCAGCATGTCGAGGCCGGCGGCCGATCCGGCGGCGGTGACGATGTCGCCTTCATCGACGTACAGAACGTCGGGATCGACCCGCACCGCGGGGTAGGCTGCCTGGAGCTTGTCGGCATACATCCAGTGGGTCGCCGCGCGGCGACCGTCGAGAAGGCCGAGCGACGCGAGAAGAAACGCGCCCGAGCAGATCGAAAGGATGCGCGCGCCGCGCGCGGACGCCGCGAGCAGCGCGTCGGCAAGCGCGCCGGGCGGAGATAATTCGCTGTCCCAGGCGGGGATGATGATCGTATCGGCGCGCATCAAGACGTCGAGGCCGTGCGGCACATTCAGTTCGATGCCGCCCAGCGAGGCAATTGCCCCCGGTGCGACCGCAGCGATCGCAAAATCATACCATGCCAACCCCAGTTCTGCTCGTGACCTACCAAAGATTTCGACGGCACAGCTTAGCTCGAAAAGCGAAACCCGGGCATGCGCGAATACGACGACGAAATGGTCACGCATGGCGGTATCCTCGTGATAGACATCTATATGCCATCGTAAGGGCAATGTTGGCGGAGCGAAAGGACGCGAACCAACACAGGCAGAATCAACGCACGAATTGGCAGATTCATCATGTCACTGCTTCCGCCGAATACCGCCATGATTGCGTCAAATCCTGCCGGATGGCCGTGGCGCATTGACAAAAAGAACGATCGGTCTATTTTTTGGGGATGGGAAAAGGCGAGGAAACACGCGATCGTATCGTTGCCTTCGGGTTGAATAGAGCCGCTGTCGAGGGGCTGGATGCGATCACCTTGGGTGCAACTGCGGCGCGGCTTCAAATGTCGAAATCGGGGCTGTTTGCGCATTTTGGCAGCAAGGATGCACTGCAGGTGGCGATCATCGAACGGGCGATCGAAAGGTTTCGGGCCAAGGTAGTCGAGCCGGCGCTAGGCCTCGCGGGTGCGCGCGCTCAGTTGGACTCGCTGCTGTCCAGTTTCATGCAGTGGATGGACGGAGATGAGGAAATACCTGGCTGTCCATTTGTCCTTGCTCTCCAGGATTTTCGTGATCGGCCGGGCGAGGTTCGCGACGCGCTGACGCGATCCGAATTGGCGTGGCGTGCATTACTAGTCGAAAAAGTCTCGGCGGCTCAACGCGAGGGCGGGATTGTACGAAAGGCCGCGGCAACTCAGATCGTGTTTGAACTCTTGGGCGTCATATTTTCCTACCAAGTGGCAAAGGCCATTCTGGATGACGGACAAGCGCCGAGGCGTGCAGACGAAGCCTTTCAAGCGATATTGGATAGGGCCTGACAATGCTTCCGAATGACCTTGACAATCCAAATAAAAGCACGATCGATCGTTCTATTATACGACCTTTTCTCTTCACTGCGCGCCTCAGTATGTTTTCGGCCAAGGTCGAGATCGCCTTGCACGAGAAGGCCATCCGTTATGACCGGGAATTCGTGCCGTTTGAACTGGGCACCGGATACCACCCCAAGCATCCCGATGTGGTGGCAGCCAATCCCAAGGCGCAAGTTCCCGTCCTGATCGATGGTCCGCTGACGATCTATGATTCGACGCAGATATTCGAGTATCTCGAGGATGCTTATCCAGCCGCGCCGTTGTGGCCGCAATCGGTTCCCGTGCGGGCGGCTGCGCGCCAATGGGAGCATTGGTCGGACGAGATTCTGTTCCCGCCGGCTTTGGCATTGATCGATCGGTCGCTTGGCCAAGGCGATCGGCGTGCTGCCGCGAAGCGGGTCAACCGTCATCTTGATCGCCTCAATTCGCATTTGGGCGACACCCGCTTCGTCGCGGGCGATTTCAGCTACGCCGACGTCGCGCTGTTCATGGCAGAATTTTTCATCGTCCTGTTCGGGCTCGCGCGGCAGCCGAGACCGGGCATTTTGACGTGGCGCCGCAGACTGCTTGGCCGATCGAGCTTTCGGTCGGTGATCGAACCGATGGCGGCCTATGCCGAGGAACTCGGCATAGCTCCGGCCGCCCGGCTGATCGGAGAAAGGGAGTGAGGAAATGACCAATCAGGAATCGGACCTGAACATCGTGGTGATCGACACCGATACGGGTCAGTCTGGCTCGATCGAAGCGTGGGTGGAGCGATTTGCGCAGCTCTGGTCGCAGGGTGCTGAATGCCGCGACGAATTTGTTACCCTGCTCAGCCGCCGGGTACGGCTGGTAGCGCCGGGCCTGGCGCCAACAGCGGGCCGCGATGCAGGTTTGAATGCTTTCCGGCGGACGTTTGATGCTCTGCCTGACTTGACGGCCGCGGTGATCTCATGGGCGGCACGCGGAAATGTCGTGTTTCTCGAGTTGCGCTTCCGGGCAACGATCGGCGGCCGCACCATCGAATGGCCCGCCGTCGATAGTTTCCTGTTCGAAGGCGGCGAGGCGGTCGAGCGCGTTATCCACTTCGACCGCACGCCGCTGCGGCAGGCCTATTTCGGAAGTGTGCGTGGGCTTCTCCAGCTTTGGAAGCTGCGCCGGATCAGGGAGAAAAAATAATGAACGTCCCAATCGTTTTGGTGCATGGCGCCTGGCATGACGGCAGCTGCTGGGACCGCATTCGTCCGTTTCTCGAAAGCGCAGGGCATCCTGTTTATACCCCGACGCTTCCCGGCTTGCAGGAAGGGTACAGCGGCCAGGCGCCGACGCTCGCCGGCCAGATCGGTTTCCTAGCCGACTATATCAACGAGCACGGCATCGCCGAGCTTCTGCTCGTTGGCCATAGCTGGGGCGGCATGGTTATCTCGGGTGCGGCGCAGCGGCTTGCGGGGCAATTGCGCGGACTTGCTTATCTCGACGCAGCAATCCCATCGGATGGGGACGATTTTGCCTCCCAGGTCCCGGGGCAGGACAGCGACGCCCTCGCCCGGCGACGGGCGACCTACCGTGCCATGGCGGCCGACGGCGTGTGGATTGCGCCGCCGCCTGCTGCGATGGTCGGCGTCGTCAAGTCGGAAGATGTCGAGTGGCTGGAACCGCGCTTGCGACCGCACCCGCTTGCGACCTGGCTCGAGCCGGTTAAAATTGACGCTGCTGTCTTGCAGTCTTTGCCCAAGACGTACGTCCTGGCGACTGATCCCGCGTCGCCCATGATGGGCTATCCCGCTCATGCGGCGCGTTTGTCGGGAAGTGCGGGTTGGACCTGCGTCGAGATCGCGTCGGGCCACGATATGATGGTGACCGCTGCACGGGAAACCGCGGACATCCTTGTTGCGTCCGCGGCCGGCTGATGTGGTGCTACCGATATGAGGAGGCGATCGGCCTTGACCATCTTCGTCTGATCGAGGTCGTGGAACCGACACCCGAAGCGGACGAAATCGTCATCCGGATGCTCGCGGCGTCGCTCAACTATCGTGACCTTGCGATCGCACGCGGACATTATCACGCCGGCGTGTCGCCGCCGCTCGTTCCGCTTTCCGATGGCGCTGGGCGTGTCGTCGCATGCGGCGCCAACGTAACGCGCTTTGCGGTCGGCGACCTCGTCTGTCCGCTCTACCTTCCCGACTGGCTCGATGGTCCCATCACGCCGGCGAAGGCGGCGCGCCGTCTGGGAGGGCCGTCGGATGGAACTTACAGCGAGCTTCTGTGTGTGAGGGAACATGGCGCGGTGCTCGCGCCCCGGCATCTTGATGCAGTGGAAGCTGCGACGTTACCGGTTGCGGCGCTGACCGCCTGGCACAGCCTCTTTGCGCAGGGCGGGCTGCAGAGTGGGATGACGGTGCTTGTGCATGGAGTGGGTGGGGTTGCGTCGTTCGCGATCCAGTTCGCGAAGCTTGCCGGCGCGAAAGTAGCGGTCATTGTCGCCGGTACGGAACGTGTGAAATTCGCGCGTGACTTGGGCGCCGACCATATTGTGGATCCCGCCGATTACCGCTGCTGGCCGTCCGATGTGCGGCGGTTCGCTCCCGGCGGCGTCGATCGTGTCATCGATGTCGCCGGCTCGACGTTGTCGAGCAGTATCGCATGCTGTGGACCCGAAGGGGTCGTGCATATGGTCGGCTACTCTGCTGGCACCCAAGCCCCGTTGGACCTTTTCACGGCCATTCGCCACGCCATCACCCTCAAGGCGGCAAGCGCCGGCCATCGCGCGAGCTTCGAGCGGATGGTGGGAGCCATGGAAAGCGGCGGCATACGGCCACTGATCGGCGATACATTTCGGCGGGCCGAATTTCCCCAAGCGCTTGCTGCACTGGATCGGCGTGGCCGGGCGGGAAAGATCGTCCTCGACTTCTTTTGATAACAATAGCTTGCGAAGGATCGCTAATGTCTATGAAGCTTTATTTCTCGCCATTCTCCTGCGCCCTCGCTGCGCGGATTGCCGCACTCGAAAGCGGTCAGCAGCTGGAGTTCGAACAAATCGATCTTGCGACCAAAAAAGTGGCGGATGGCGGCGACTATCACGCGATCAATGGCAAAGGATTGGTTCCGGCGTTGGTGCTTGCGGACGACACGCTCATCACGGAAAGCGCCGCGGTCCTGCAGTTCATCGCCGATCGGGCGCCGGGCAGCGGGCTGGCACCCCCGTGCGGCACGATGGAGCGGGTAAAACTCCAGACCTGGCTCCACTATATTGGCGCGGAATGTCACAAGATCGTCTTTACGCCAATATTTCGGCCAGATTATCCCGACGCGTTCAAAAACTTTGCGCGGTCACTTGCCGACGAACGCTTTGCCTTTCTGTCTGGCGAGCTGGCCGACCGGACCTGGCTCTTGGGCGATCAGTTTACGGTTGCCGACGCGTATCTGGCGGTCATGCTTTTCTGGGTCGAGCCGGCGGGCCTGTCGCTTGAAAAGTGGCCGGTGCTCGAAGAGTATCGGACCAGATTGCGCGCGCGGCCGTCGGTCGGCGGGGCGCTCGCCGAGGAATTGGCTCGTCGCCACAACTGAGCCGCTGACGCCTTCCCCTAAAATGTGACCGATTTTGAGTAGAGTTCGACACGAAGTGACCTGCACCCCGATGCTGGACCACTTGCCTGGCGGCCTTCCAGCGTGCGTGCATCGGGGCGGGCCATGTGTGGGGCGTTCCTTCAGAGATGGCGTATTTCGTCCGGTCGGTTCCACCAATTGTCGTGCAAGCCGTCGCAATAGGTGACCGGCGCCGACACCAGTTCCTCGACGGTCAGGTCGTCGATCGCCGCGACCCGGACCGCGACAAAGGCGCCGCCTAGCTCCTCGAGATAACCATTGCCGTGCGTCTGTGTGCCGCAAGTGGAACAAAATCGGTGGGAAACCTCGAAGCTGTCATTCTTGCGCGCATAGGTGGAAAGCGTTGTTTCGCCCGTCAGCAGTTCGAAATCGTCGGGTTTCAGCCCGCCGATGTTCCAATTGCGCTGTTTCCAGCAAAAGCGGCAATTGCATTTGCTGGTCCCTGAATCGAGATCCATCCGGACGCGGAACGTGACTGCGCCGCAGAGACAACTGCCGTTATACCAACGCTTCATTGCTGTTTCCTGTTCTGACGGGAGTGCGGATTGCCGGGTTCGGCCGGGCCGATTGTAGCAGCATGGGCCGCGCCGAACCAGGTTGCAGCCGGGATCAGCCGCTGCGGTGCCGCTTTGCCGATACATTTTTCGAGCAGCGCGTGATTTTTGTAGCTGCCGACAATCATCACGCGCTTGCCGGGGTGCGCCTGTACCGTCGCCACCGCTTGCTTCGCCATATATTGGTCCCAGTCTTGTTGCGCGGCGACAAACTCCGGCCCGGCAAGCGCGAACTGTGCCGCCTGAACGCCGCCGACGATCCGCGCCGTCAACCCGTCATGTACCTCTACCGCGCTCTGCCAGTGAGTCAGCAGGATCGCGTCGGCTTCGCTTTCGAGCCGGGTGAGCGCCGCGGCGGCTGCCGGATCGCGTTCGCGAAGGACAGCAAAAGCCGCGCCCGCGGCGCCGGCGATCGCATCGAAGGTCGCGCCGCCGGGTTCCATCGCCACGGTCTGGACGTCGCTGCGGCCAAGCAGCGGCCAGATGACTGCCGGATATTCGGGCCGCCCGGGCGTCGCCTTGCGAGCGGCGAGTTCGTCGGGACGAACCTCCAGCACCATGACATTGGGGGCGAATGCCTCGATCGCGGCCCGCAGGCCGTGATAGTCGAATCCCGGCTCGCGTTCGTGCAGGGCGTGGAGGGCGCCGATAACGAGGATTCGATCGTCAGCAGTCGTGGCGCTGGCATGTTGCCCCGTCGCTGCCGCCAACAGGATATTGATCGCCAAAAGCTGTCTTATCCGCACGATATCAGACCTTTCACCATGAATGTGGCGGGTCCGTTTCGGCGGGGCAGGGGACGAGCGCGAGTCTTGATCGGCAAGCGGGATCGCCCGCTCGGCAAGCGGGCCTATCGCGGCAAATGGGCGGTGATATTCTTGCGATAACGTCGGCTCAGCCGGAGCTGCCGACCGTCGGTCAACACCAGCATGGCATCGCCGCGCCCCAGCCGCCGCATTTCGCGGATACGGTCGATGCGGACGATGGCGCCGCGGTGGATGCGGGCGAACTCCGCGGCAGGCAAGCGGCGGGACAGCGCAGCAAGCGTATCATCGGTCAGCATCGCGCGACCACGGCTATGCAGTTCGGCATAGTCGCCCGCGGCGGCGATCCAGTCGATATCACCGAGCGGCACCCGCAGCGCTCCGCGGGATCCGCGCACCCACAGCGCTTCGTCACCCGCGTGCGGGCGTTCGACGCCGGGTACCGCCGCGGTCGCCGATCGCCGGTGCCGCCGCCATACCACCGCGGCGGTCAGCGCGAGATAAGCGAATAAGGACGTGTCGATGTTGGCGAGAAATACCGGCTTTGCCATGGCGAGCGGCGTCGCCGCATCCTGCCCATAAATCGGCCAGAACAATATGACGAAAAGCGCGATGTGCGTCGCGGTGGCGAGCGCATAGCCGAGCAACCACAAGGCGAAAACGGTCGCGCGGCCCGGTTTAGCGGAACCGATGCGGTCAGCGGCCCTCAGGGGAAGCGGAGACAGCAAGGCCCATATCGAGAAGATCGCAGCGGTGTAGGCGAGGGTCGGCCACCAGGGCTGTGCCCGACCCTGATGAAACGCGAAGACATAGGCCTGGGCGGCGCTTGCCAGGCTGGCAAAAAGCCAAAGGGCGGCCCCGATCGCCAGCGGCCGGCGCGTGGTTCCCGGTGGCGATCGCAAGGGTCTGGCCAAGGCTGCGAAAAAACGGATCATTTCATCGGTTCATGGTCTTGTCGCTGGTTCGTCGGTCGCCCCGTCGCGTCTTCAATAATGCAGTTCGGCCTGCATTGTCCGGCGACCACCGGGATCCCGCGACCAGAGGCGAACGCTGCCATCCTGCCGTGCCATACACAGGTCAAAGGGTGCCGTATCGATCAGTGGTGCCTCGGCGCGAAAGCGAAAATGGCGTGGTGTTTGGTTCGGTATCGTGCGCAGTGCATGATCGACAAGCAGCGTCGCAATCAGCGGTCCGTGGACCACCAACCCGGCATAGCCTTCGACATCGCGGGCATAGTCGCGGTCAAAATGAATGCGGTGGGCGTTAAAGGTGAGCGCCGAATAGCGGAACAGCAGGACCGGATCTGGCACGATACGACGGACGGCATCCGCCGGTTCCGGTTCGATTTCGGCGGGGACGACTGGCGGGGGAGGCGCGGTCGCGGTCGCGGCGGCGCGATAAACCACATCCTGTGCCTCGCGCACTGCGGCAACGCCGTCGGCGGTTATATCGTGCCGCAATGTCACGAACAGCAGGTCGCCGCTGGCGCCGTGCTTGGCGACAATCGCGTCGATCGTCGTCGTCCGGACCAGTTGAGCGCCGACCGCGATCGGAGCAAGGAAGTCGACGCGTCCCCCGGCCCACATGCGGCGCGGCAGCGGGACCGGGGGCAGAAAGGAGTTATCGTCGCGCCGCGGATGACCATCGTCGCCGATTGTCGACTGGCGCGCGTCGGGCAGGAAATACAGCCAATGACCGAGCGGGGGCACGGTCGCCGGAGCCACCGGATCATGATCGAGCAGCGCCGCCAACCCGACGAGCGGCGCTGCCGTCGCCACGTCATGCCGGGTTTCGCTGCGCCCTATCCAGCCGGAAAAATCCTCCACGGCTCAAAAACTCTTCGGCAGGCCCAGCGCGTGGGTGGCAACGTGGCTCAGGATCAAATTGGTGCTGATCGGCGCGACCTGGTAAAGGCGCGTTTCGCGAAACTTGCGTTCGATGTCATATTCCTCCGCAAAGCCGAAGCCGCCATGCGTCTGGATGCACATGTCGGCGGCATACCAGCTGGCTTCCGACGCCAGCATCTTCGCCATATTGGCTTCAGTGCCGCCATCCTGGCCCGCGTCGAACAGCCGCGCCGCCTTGTCGACCATCTCTGCCGCAGCAGCAATTTGGACATAGGCGCGCGCGATGGGGAACTGGACCCCCTGATTTTCGCCGATCGCGCGGCCGAACACGTGGCGGTCGCGTGCGTAGGCTGTCGCCCGATCGATGAAGAAGCGGCCATCGCCGATACATTCGGCGGCAATCAGGATGCGTTCGGCGTTCATCCCCGACAGGATATAGCGAAAACCCTTGCCTTCCTCGCCGATAAGGTTGGCCGCGGGCACCTTGAGGTCGTCGAAGAACAGCTCGGTCGTCGCATGGTTCAACATCGTGCGGACGGGGCGAATGGTCAGCCCGTTGCCCACGGCCTCGCGCAGGTCGACCAGGAGCACGCTCATCCCGTCGGACGCCTTTGCGCAATCGTCGCGCGGCGTCGTCCGGCACAGCAGGATCATCAGGTCCGAATGTTCGGCACGGCTGATCCAGATTTTTTGCCCGTTGACGATATAATGATCGCCTTCGCGCCGCGCCAAAGTCCGGATGCGGGTGGTATCGGTTCCCGCCGTGGGTTCGGTCACGCCAAACGCCTGCAAGCGTAGCTCGCCGCGCGCGATGGCGGGCAGGTAGGTTTGTTTTTGCTCGACCGATCCATGTTTGAGCAGCGTGCCCATCGTATACATCTGGGCGTGACAGGCGCCGCCGTTGCAGCCCGATCGATGGATTTCCTCGAGCACCGCGGTTGCCGCCGCGAGCCCGAGGCCCGACCCGCCAAATTCTTCGGGGATCAGGACCGAGAGGAATCCCGCTTCGGTCAGGGTGCGGACAAAATCGGTCGGATAAATGCGGTCGCGGTCCAGCCTTTGCCAATAGTCGCCCGGAAAATCGGCGCATAACCGACGCACCGCCTCGCGGATTTCGGGGTAATTTTGCGCGGCGGCTTCGGACATCGAAACGGATTCTCCCGGGTGATTCCGTCATCCTTAGGATGCCGGGGGGCAGCACGCCACGATGAATCGGCGGCGTGCTGCCCCCTTCCATCTTGACGCATCATCGGGCTATGAGGCGCGCAGTCGAGGAGGTTGCATGGCCGAAGCTTCACATTTGATGCGTGATCGGCGCGGCGATTTCGGTTGCTGCTTGCTGGCGTATCGGAAACGCGACGGGCGCTCGCAACTGAGCCTGGCGCTCGACGCGGGCGTGTCGTGCCGCCACCTCGGTTTTCTGGAAACCGGCCGGGCACGGCCGAGCGCCAATATGGTCGCTCGCCTGGCCGACGCGCTCGGTCTCGAAAGTGCCGAACGGGACCGGCTCCTGCTCGCGGCGGGACTGGCGCCGCGCTCCGCTAGCGGTCTTCACCACGGCGACGCGGTTCGCGAGGCGGGTGCGCTTGGCACCCGCGCGCTCGAGGCCGCGGTGGCGCTGGCGGGGTCGACTTCGCCGCTCCGGTCGACCGAGATTGCCGCGGGATTTTTCGGGCAGATCGGCATCGGTCACTTCATGACTGGCACCCTGCGGGGGTCGCCGGGGCGCTGGGACATCCAGCGCGACGCGGGCGGTGTCCCGGCGGTCGCGTGGCTGGAGCATAATTATGCCAACCGCTATCGCAACACCGACTATCTGGTTCGCGCGACCGCGGTGCGCAACCGCGGCTTTTTCTGGAGCGACATTCCGCCCGATGCGATGACCGGCGAACAGCGCCGCATTCTGGCCGAAGGGCGCGACTTCAGCATCAACAACGGGTTCGTGCTGCCGGTCCCGATGGGCGACGGTTCGGTCCGCGCCTTTTCGTCCTGGTCTGAATATCTGGACCCAGACCCGGCAACGCGCGTCGCGGCCTCGCTCGTGGCGCGGGCGCTGGTGGAAAACCTCCACGACCTGGCACACTTACCTGCCAGGTAATCGCGCGGCGGCCAAACGGGTGCCATCCTGATCCGACAAATCGACAGGGGGCATCATGAACCGACGCGACGTTTTCGCTGCCACATTGGCAGGAGGCGCGGCGGCGTTGACCGGCATGGCGGCGCCGTCGGCAATCGCGGCAACGCCCGGGCCTGTGGCTACGCCCAATTGGGTGACCGCGCGCGACGGAACGCGGCTTTATGTCCGCAGCTGGGGCAGCGGCGCGCCGATCCTGTTCCTGTCGGGATGGGCGCTGTCGTCCGAAATGTGGGCCTATCAGATGGCGGCGCTGTCGGAGCGGGGCTTTCGCTGCATCGCCTTTGACCGCCGCGGCCACGGGCGGTCGGACGATCCCGGTCAGGGTTATGACTATGCGACGCTGGGCGACGATGTTGACGCGGTGTTGACCGCGCTCGGTATCGACGGTGCAACGGTTATCGCCCATTCGATGAGCGGCGGCGAGATTCTGAGCTATCTCGAAAAACGGGCGACTGCCCAGCGGGTGGCTCGCATCCTGTTTCTGGCCACGACCTTGCCCTGTCTCACGGCCAAGCCTGACAATCCTGCCGGGGTTCCGGCGGCGGCATTCGACCAGATGCGGCAGCAATTCTATGCCGATTTCCCGCGGTGGATCGACATGAACAGCGATTCTTTCGTGGTCCCGGAAACAAGCCCGCTGATGCGCAGCTGGATCAAGGACATTATGCTGCGGACATCGCTGCGCGCGATCGTCGACCTCAACCGTGCGATGACGTCGGCCGATTTTCGCGGCGAGCTGGGCGCGGTGACGGTGCCGACGCTGTTCATTCACGGCGACAAAGACGCGTCGGCGCCGCTGGCGCTGACGGCGCAGCCCGCGTCCAAGCTGCCGAAACAGGCAAAATTGGTCGTCTACGAAGGCGCGCCGCACGGGTTGCTCGTGACGCACATCGCGCGGCTCAATGCGGATATCGAGGCGTTTGCGAAGGGCTAGGTTGCGCTGATGCGATCAGGCGCATGACTGCCCGCGGTCATGTGGCCGCCAACAGCGCCAGTATCACGCCGGCGGCCACCAGCAGCAGTCCCGTGACTTCGTGCCAGCGAACCTGATCGCGCAGATAAAATCGCGCGAACCCGATGGTGAAGATGACCTCCACCTGACCGACGATGCGGACCAGTGCTGCGGGCGCGGCGGCGAAACCGATGTACCAACAGCCCGACCCGAGCGCCGAGAGCAGGCCGACCTGCACCGACGTCCGCCACGACCGGATGATGGCGCGCAACGTCGCGCGGTCGCGAACAATCACCCAGGCCAAATGCAGGACGCTCTGCATCGCCATCACAACGACGAGCGTGACAAGCGCCGATCCGACAAGATCGACGTCGGCCAGTTCGGCTGTCGCGAACTTGATGGCGATGGCGGCCGCGGCAAACATCGATCCCGCGGCCAGTCCGCAAAGCGCGGCGGGGTGGCGCAGCGACTGGCCGACCTGACGCAGCGTAATCCCTTGCCCGACCAGTGCCAGGACCAGAACGCCTGCGACACCGATCAAGATACCGAGCCAGGCGAGCAGGGGCAGGCGTTCGCCGAACAGCAGTGCGGTGACCAGCGCCACCTGGATCGCTTCGGTTTTTGAAAAAGCCGTGCCGACCACGAAGCCACGATGGCCGAACGACATGATCAGCAGGATAGTCCCCGCCATCTGGGTCACCGCGCCGATCGCCGCGAACAGCCAGAAATCGGCCGTTGGTTCGGGCATAGGAGCGTCGATGATCGCGAGCCATATCGCGGCAAACACGGCTGCGAAGGGAAGCCCGTAGAGATAGCGGACAAGACCCGCGCCGCTGACGCTCAGTTCGGCGCGCAATCGCTGTTGCAGCGCGGTACGCCATGCCTGGAAAAGGCCGCCAAGCAGCGAGGCGGGCAGCCAGATCGCGTTCATACCGATTGATCGCAGATCGATCGGGTCGCGATGGCGGCATGGTGGATGCATTTGCCACCACGTCGGTCGGCGAGCGGTTCCGTACGCTTATGCAGGCTGGTCACATGTTTCTCGCGATGCATCGATTCCGCCTGCTCTGTGCCGCGTAACAAAAGGACTGCGCGCGATGCCCTTGCCCGGAACATCCAGTCCGCTATATAAGTTAGCTTACTAAGTAATTTGCTGCACTAGGCAAGATGAAACGATGAACCAGCCCTCTCCGCGCACACTCTACGACAAAATCTGGGACGCCCACGCGGTCGTGGAAGATGATGGCGAGACGATCCTCTACGTCGATCTGCACCTGCTGCACGAGGTGACCTCGCCTCAGGCCTTTGCCGGATTGGCGGCGGCCGGGCGGAGGGTCCGTCGTCCCGAGCGTGGGCTTGCGCTTTTCGACCATAATGTGCCGACCGAGGGGCAGGCGAGCGGACCGGCGGGGGTTATCGACATCGCGGCCCGTCGGCAGCTCGAGGCGCTTGAAACCAATGCCGCGCATTTCGGGGTCGAACAGTTTGCGATGGGCGATCCGCGCGGCGGCATCGTTCATGTCGTCGGTCCCGAACAAGGACGTTCCCAGCCGGGCATGACGATCGTCTGCGGTGACAGCCACACCTCGACCCACGGCGCATTCGGCGCGCTCGCCTTTGGTATCGGTACGTCGGAGGTCGAGCATGTGCTGGCGACCCAGACGATCCGCCAGCGGCGCGCGCGCAACATGCGGATCTGGATCGACGGCCGTCTGCCGGACGGGGTGCATGCCAAGGATCTGGCGTTGCACCTGCTGCGCCAGATCGGTGTCGACGGGGCGAACGGCCATGTGGTCGAATATGCTGGACCGGCGGTCGCGGCGCTGTCGATGGAGGCGCGTATGACCCTCTGCAACCTCAGCATCGAAATGGGCGCGCGGGCGGGTTTGGTCGCCCCCGACGAACGCTGCTTTGCCTATCTGGCCGACCGGCCCGCCGCACCGCACGGCGCCGCGTGGGACGATGCGATGCAGCGCTGGGCAGCGCTCGCCAGCGACGCGGATGCGCAATTCGACCAGGAAGTGCGGATCGATGCGCGCGACGTCGCGCCGATGGTCAGTTGGGGCACGAACCCGTCGCAGGTCGTTGCTGTCAACGAACCCATCCCCGACCCCGCCGCACTCGCGACCGCGGACGCGCGGCACGCTGCCGAGCGGGCATTAGAGTATATGGCGCTGCGGCCCGGGGCGCCGATAGCAGGGACGCCGATCGACCGGGTGTTTATCGGCAGCTGCACCAACAGCCGGATCGAGGACCTCCGGGTGGTCGCTGACATCGTCCGCGGCCGTCAGGTGCCGGCGACCGTCCGCGCGATGGTCGTGCCCGGATCAGGCCTGGTCAAGCGTCAGGCCGAGGCCGAAGGCATTGACACCTTGCTACGCGCGGCGGGATTTGACTGGCGCGAGCCCGGCTGTTCGATGTGCGTCGGAATGAACGCCGACCGCTTGTTGCCCGGAGAGCGCTGCGCCGCGACATCGAACCGCAACTTCGAAAACCGGCAGGGGCGGGGCGGGCGAACCCATCTGATGAGCCCGGCGCTCGCGGCGGCCAGCGCAATCGCGGGCCGGATCGCCTCGCCCGACATGCTGGACTAGCGCGCCTCTTCAAAGCGCGCGATGGCGTTCGCGTGGCGGAGTGTGCGGCCGATATCGTCCAGCCCCTCCATCAGGATCCGCCGGTCGGCGGGGTCGATGTCAAAGTCGATTGTCCGGCCCGATGCGAAGTCGATCCGGCGGACCTCCAGATCGACCGTGATCGGCGCGGAGGGCGCGCTTTCGACATGCTGCCGCAGCACCGCACATAAGTCGCCCGTCAGCCGGACCAGCAGCAGCCCGTTCTTGCGCGCGTTGCTCGCGAAAATGTCGCCGAAACTTGGCGCGATGATACAGCGGAAACCGAAATCGGTCAGCGCCCATACGGCATGTTCGCGTGACGAGCCGCAGGCGAAGTTGCGGTCGGCGATCAATATCCGGGCGTTCCGACACGGACTGCGGTTGAGGACAAAATCGCCGCGTTCGGTGCCGTCGGCGTGATATCGCAGCTCGCGAAACAGATGTTCGCCGAGCCCCGTGCGGGTCAGCGCCTTCATGTAACGCGCCGGGATGATCATGTCGGTATCGACATTGGCCAATGCTAGCGGTGCGGCCAGCGCGCTCAGCCGGGTGAATTGTTCCATGGATCGTCCTGACATATAACTTAGTTATCTAAGTATATTGTCGACTTATGCTTGTCCATATTCATGGTACATCGAACCATATTGCCGCATGAATCATAGGGCTCTAAGGTTCGCGCGAAGGGGAAAAATCTTGGCAAAACGGCACGGCGGTTTCCGGCATCCGGCGGAATATTATACCAACCCGGAAAACAGCATCGGCTATCTCGCGCGTATTGTTTTCCGTTCCTTTTCGCGGCTGCTCGAGCGCGGTACGCTGACCCACGACGTCTCGGCTGGCCAGTGGCGCTTTCTGCGTCAATTGTGGCGCGAGGACGGGATCACGCAGCGCGAGCTTAGCGAACGGGTCGGGATGCGTGAACCGACGACCGTTGTGGCGTTGAAAGGGCTGGAGAAAGCCGGCTTCATCACGCGGAAAAAAACCGACGACGACCGCCGAAAAACCTTCATCTACCTGACCCCGCATGCCAAAAAGCTGGAACTGGTGCTCGCGCCCATGAACGCAGAGGTGCATGAGGTGGCGACGCGCGGGATGACCGACGAGGAGGTCGAGACATTGCAGACGCTGCTGCGTCGGGTGATCGACAATCTTGCCGAGGAAACCGCGAAGCTGGCGACGCTTTCCGACATCAAGGCGTAATGCCCTGCAGCCGTCTCTTGCGATCCCGGCCGGAAATCGATTAGTATGCTAATCATTTTGCGGGGAGGGACGTTTGACCCAGATTGCAGTTATCGTAGGTAGCACCCGCGAGGGATCCTTTAACCGCGCCCTCGCTAAACTCGCGATCGCGGCCTTGGAACAGCAGGGAGCGACCGTCACCGACGTCGATCTCGCCACATTTGACCTGCCGATCTATTCCGCCGCGCTCGAAACCCATGCCTTTCCGGCCGATGCGCTTCGGCTGAAATCGCTGTTTGCGGCGCAGGACGGCCTGCTGTTCGTTTCGCCCGAATATAATGGCTCGATCCCGCCGCTGCTCAAGAGCGCGATCGACTGGGCCTCACGGCCGACGGGGGACGAATCGCTCGTCGCGCTGACGGCGTATCGCGGCAAGGCTAGCGCAGTCATGTCGGCATCGATCAGCCCGTTCGGCGGGCTGCGCGGGCTGATGCAGCTCCGCCAGATCCTGTCGACGATCCAGACGCTGGTTATCCCCGAACAGGTGGTGATCCCCAACGCGCACACCGCCTTCGCGGACGACGGACGTCTGAAAGACGCGCTGCCCGCATCGCTGGTCGACATGACGGCTGCGCGACTGGTGGCCGTCGCAAGAGCATTATCGGCTTAGGTCTTTTTTTGCGATATTCTCGCCCCAGTCGGCTTCCAAAGTCGCCAACAGCGCGTGGAAGCGATCTCGGCCCAGCCGTTCGGCAAGCTGGTCGGAAAGATCGTCCATTGCCCGCTGCGCATCGCGGCGCATGCGCGCGCCGGTTTCCGTCAGCGACACGATCATATGGCGGCGGTCATCGGGATCGGGGGCCAGTTCGACGATCCCGAGCTTGACCATCTGGTTGATCGTGCTGTGGATCGCCTGGCGCGAAATGCCGAGGTTGCGGGCAATGTCCGACGGGCGGACGATCCCGCTGACGATATTGGTCATCACCATCGATTGCGGGCGGCTGACGTCGGGCCAGCCGCGGTCGTGCAGCCGCGATTGCAGGCCTTCGTCGAGCCAGCAGAAGCGCTGGAACAGGGCAATGATGAGCTGGTTGGTGCGCATAGAATGTCGACTTTACCCTCTGGCGCCGACGGTGCCAGCACGGCTTAGCTAGAAGAGCCGCGCATGGGGCGCAAGGTCAAGCGGCGTTGCAAAGGCAAAATACTTAGTATACTATCTTTTGAAAGGATGGGAGAGACACCGCATGGACGGGTTGATGCAGAATGTGCCGTTGACGGTCGACCGGATCATCGACCATGCGGCCGCGTGGCACGGCGCGCGCGAAATCGTGTCGCGCGATGCCGAGGGGCGCGTCACGCGATCATCCTATGCCACCGTCCATGCCGATGCGAAGCGCGTGTCGAACGCGCTCGCCGCCGAGGGGATTGCGCCCGGCGATCGCGTCGCGACGATGGCGTGGAACGGCGCGCGACACCTTGCGGCCTGGTATGGCGCGGCAGGCATGGGGGCGGTGCTGCACACGCTCAACCCGCGGCTGTTCCTCGAACAGATCGCCTACATCGCCAATCATGCGGGCGACCGGCTGCTGATCGCCGATCCCGCGACCGCCGACCTCGTCGAACAACTGCTGCCGCAGGTGCCGGCGATCGAGAAGGTGATCTTCTTTTGCGATGCCGCCTCGATGCCGCAAACCAGCTTTGCCGCGACCTCTTTCGACGACTGGATCGCGGGGCAGCCGGCCGAATATCTCTGGGGCGGCTTCGACGAAAATGCCGCGTGCGGGCTTTGCTATACCAGCGGGACGACGGGCAACCCGAAGGGCGTGCTCTATTCGCATCGCTCCAACTATATCCACGCGCTGATGACGTTGCAGCGTGACGCGCTCGCCTTGTCGGCGCGCGACACCGTGCTGCTGGTCGTGCCGATGTATCATGCGAATGCGTGGGGCGTCGTCTATTCGGCGCCCGCGGTCGGCGCCAAACTGGTGCTGCCCGGCCAGCGCATGGACGGCGAATCCATCTATCAGCTGATCGAGGAAGAGGGCGTCACTTATTCCGCCGCGGTGCCGACAGTATGGCAGATGTTGCTGCAATATATGCAGGAAAACGGCAAACGCTTCACGACATTGGAGCGCGTGACGATCGGCGGTTCGGCGTGCCCCGAATCGATCATCCGCACTTTCCGCGACGATTATGGCGTTGACGTCATTCAGGGGTGGGGCATGACCGAAACCTCGCCGCTCGGCACGGTGTCGGTGCCCAATGCGTCGGTCGCCGCGAAATCCGAATCCGAGCAGATGGCGTATAAACTGAAGCAGGGGCGGCTGCTGTGCGGGCTGGAAATGAAGCTGGTCGACGATGCCGGCAAGCGTCTGCCGCATGACGGCAGGACGCCGGGACGGTTGATGGCGAAGGGGCCGACCATCGCGGCCGCCTATTACGGCGGCGAGGGCGGCGAGGTACTCGACGCCGAGGGCTTTTTCGACACCGGCGACGTCAGCACGATCGACGGCGAAGGCTATATGCAAATCACCGACCGAGCGAAGGATGTCGTGAAATCGGGCGGCGAGTGGATCAGTTCGATCGAGATCGAAAATATCGCGATGGGGCATGACGCGGTCGCCAACGCCGCGGTCGTCGGCGTCGCGCATCCGAAATGGGACGAGCGGCCGATCCTGTTGTGCCAGCTCAAACCCGGCGCTGCCGCGTCGGCCGACGAACTTCGCGCCTATCTGGACGGCCGGATTGCACGCTGGTGGATGCCCGACGACGTGCTGTTCGTCGATGACATTCCATTGGGGCCGACGGGCAAGATCGACAAGAAGGCGATCCGCGCGGGGCTGGAGGGGTATACGCTGCCCTTTGAAGTCACCCGCTGACCAAGATCATAAACAGGAGAGAGACGAATGGACCCGAACGGGATCGAGGGGCTGGACGCGCATTTCATCGGGCGGGTGTCGCCGACCGCGCCGCGCATCCAGGCGGGCGGACATCCGTGCCAAGGCATCTATTGGACCGAGGCGGGCAAGCGGCCGAAGGTCGCGATCATCGCCACCCACTATAATGTCGATTTTTCCGAACATTATATCGCGCCCTGGTTCGCGCGGCAGGGCTTCGGCTTCCTCGGCTGGAACACGCGTTATCGGGGGTTCGAAGATCAGTTTCTGCTCGAACATGCGGTGCTCGACATCGGCGTCGGGATGAAATGGCTGAAGGAGGAAGCGGGGGTCGAGGCGATCGTCATCCTCGGCAATTCGGGCGGCGGCTCGCTGATGGGCGCCTATCAGGCCGAAGCCATCGCACCGACGCTGACCGACCGGCTGCCATCGGTGGGGCAGGACGCGCTCGCTGAGCTTATCAAGGGCGACCTCTATATCAGCTTCAACGCGCATCAGGGGCGCCCCGAAGTGCTCACCGACTGGATGGACGCATCGGTGATCGACGAGAATGATCCGACCCTGACCGATCCCGAACTCGACCCCTTTAATCCCGACAATGGCCCGCCCTATTCGGATGCCTTCATCGCCAAATATTGCGCCGCGCAGCGCGCGCGCAACCAGCGGATCACCGACTGGGCGAAGGCCGAACTGGAGCGGCTCAATGTCGCCGGCATTCCCGACCGCATCTTTCCGATGTTTCGCTGCTGGGGCGATCTCCGCTGCGTCGATCCCGCGATCGACCCGTCGGACCGCAAGCCCAACTGGTGCTACCGCGGCGACCCGGCGCTCGCGAACCGCACGCCCAGCATCGGCCGCGCCAATACGCTGAAGACCTGGCTCAACATGTGGAGCCTTGAAACCTCGCCATGCCAGGGACAGCCGCACCTTGCCAAGCATGACACGCCCGCGCTGGTGGTACAGGGCACCGCCGACACCGGCGTATTCCCCAGCGACGCGCGCAAGATCTTCGACTTCCTGGGCAGCAGCGACAAGCGGCTCGAATTGATTCCCGGCGCGCATTATTTTGAGGATTCGATTGCCGAGCGGCAAAATGCGGCCGACCTTGTCGTTGCGTGGATCAGGGAGAAGCTGTGACGTGACGGCGGACGCCGATATCATCGACGACCTGCGCGCCGCCGGGCTGGTGGGGGAGGGCGATGTCGTGCTCGAACCGCTCACCGGCGGCGTGTCGTGCGACGTGTGGAAGGTCGAGGTGCCGACCGGCCCGATCGTCGTCAAACGTCCGCTCGCACAATTGCGCGTCGCCGCCGAATGGCACGCGCCGATCGAGCGCGGACAGAGCGAGGTGCGCTGGCTCAAGCGCGCGCGCAGCGTCGATCCGGCGATTGCGCCCGAGGTGCTGGCTGAGCTGCCCGGCTATGGTTTTGCGATGCGTTTCCTGCCAGACGCGCCGGTGTGGAAGGACGAGCTGATCGCGGGGCGCGTCGATGCTGGCTTTGCCGCCGCGGTGGGGAGCAGCCTTGCCGCCGTGCATTCGGCCACCGCGAACAATGATACCGACCGCGACGCTTTCGCCACCGACGCCATGTTTCGCGCGCTCAGGATCGACCCCTTCCTGCTTTATGTGGCGCAGAAGGACGCAGAGATGGCATCCGTGCTTTACGCGCTCGCCGATAATCTGGCCGCGCGCAAGGTCGCGCTCGTCCACGGCGACGTCAGTCCCAAGAATATCCTCGTCGGCAAAGACGGCCCCGTCTTTCTCGACGCCGAATGCGCGGTTTATGGTGATCCGGCGTTCGACCTCGCCTTCTGTACCACGCATCTGCTGCTCAAAGCGGTGTGGCTGGACGATGCCCGTCTGACCGAAGCCGCGAATGCGCTCGTCGCCGCCTATCGCGCGGGCGTCGACTGGGAGGCGGCGGACGCGCTGCTGCATCGCGCAGGCCAGCTTACGGCGGCGCTGCTTCTTGCGCGCGTCGAGGGCAAGTCGCCCGCTCCCTATCTGACCGACCCCGAACATAAGCGCATCGTGCGCGACCAGGCGCGCGCGCTTCTGCTCGCGCCGCTGCCCATCGACGCCCTTGTCGCCCATTGGAAAAGGACATCTACATGACGTCGCGTATCGCCGCGGTCACCGGCCGCCAGCTTTGGGATTCGCGCGGGCGCCCGACCGTCGAGGCCGAAGTCACCCTCGAAGCGGGCGCGGTCGGCCGCGCCATCGCCCCCGCGGGCGCGTCGCGCGGCGCGCATGAGGCAATCGACCTGCGCGACGGCGGCACCGCCTTTGGCGGCTTCGGCGTGAACCGCGCGGTCGCGGGTATCGGCGCCGAGATTGCGGGTGCGATCACCGGTATGGACGCGCGCGTTCAGGCGGCGGTGGACAAGGTCTTGTGCGAACTCGACGGCACGCCGAACAAGGCGCGGCTGGGCGCAAACGCGGTCGTTGCGGTGTCGATGGCGGTGCTTCACGCTGCGGCGGTGGATGCGCGCGCGCCGCTTTGGCGCTATCTCGCGGATGGGCGCAAGGTGCGCGTGCCGCTGCCCGAAATCCAGATTTTCGGCGGCGGCGCGCACGCCGGGCGGCGCACCGATGTGCAGGATTTCATGGTGATGTGCCCGACCGCGGGCAGCTTCCGCCGCGCGCTCGAGATCACCGACGATGTCTATCGCGCCGCAGGCAGGTTGATGGAAGCCAAGGGCCCGTTGTCGGGCGTCGCCGACGAGGGCGGCTGGTGGCCCAATTTTGCGTCGAACGAGGATGCGCTGGACACGCTGACGAAGGCCATCGAGGCGAGCGGGCACCGCGCGGGCGAGGAGGTGTTCATCTCGCTCGACATCGCGGCGAACGAATTGGGCGATGCGGACGGCTACACGCTTGCGCTCGACGACGGGCGGCTGTCGGGCGAAGACATGGCGGCGCGCATCGTCGAATGGGCCGGGCGCTACCCAATCCTGTCGATTGAGGATCCCGCGGGGCAGGACGACTGGACGACGATGGCGGCGGTCACTGCGGCGATCGGCGAGCGGGTGCAGATCATCGGCGACGATGTGCTCGTCACCAATGCCGATCGTGTGGAACGCGCGGCCGAAGCGGCGGTGTGCAACGCTGCGCTCATCAAGGTCAACCAGGTCGGCACGGTGACCGAGGCCAAGGCCGCGCTTGATGCCGCCACGCGGCGCGGCTGGGGCGCCATCGTCTCCGCGCGCTCGGGCGAGAGCGAGGACATCACCATCGCCCATCTGGCGACCGGCTGGGATGCCGGGCAGTTGAAGGTTGGCAGCTTTACAAGGTCCGAACGCATGGCGAAGTGGAACGAGATGCTGCGGATCGAAGAGTCGATGGGTGCCGACGCCGAGTTTGCAGGCTTTTCGGCCTTTGCGGGGTCGATCGGACGGGTGACGGCATGATCGTCCTCCACGCGCGCCCGAGTCCGGGTTTTCGCGAGGCGGTTGACACGATCTTCGCCCCCGGCACCGTCGTCCATGTCGATGAGGCGGCGCCGCTCGACGATGTCGCATCCGACATCACCGCGCTGCTCCACGTGTTGACTCCGGTCACACCCGAATTCATCGCCTCGGCGCCCAAGCTCAAATTGATCCAGAAGCTCGGTGTCGGAGTGAACACCATCGCGCTCGACGCCGCACGCGATCATGGCGTTGCGGTGTGCAACATGCCCGGCACCAACAGCCAGGCGGTCGCCGAAATGGCGCTGTCGCTGATGATGGCGGTGCTGCGCCGCACCTGTTTCTTCGACGCGCGGACGCGCGCGGGCGAGGGCTGGACCGCCGACCCGTCGGAGCTCGATGCGGTGGGCGAAATCGCGGGGCGCACCATCGGCCTCGTCGGCTTCGGCCATTCGGCGCAGCGGCTCGCGCCAGTGCTGGCGGCGCTCGGGGCGACCGTCGTCTATACGGCGCGCAGTCCGCGTGACGTGCCGTATGAATTTCTGCCGCTCGATCGCCTGCTCGCGCAAAGCGACATCGTGTCGCTGCACATCCCGCTGACTAACGAGACGCGCGCCAGACTCGATCCCTTCGCGATGAAACGCGGTGCGGTGCTGGTGAACACCGCACGCGGCGAGTTGGTCGATGAGGCGCAGCTCGTCGAAGCGTTGTCTACCGGCCATCTGCGCGGCGCCGGGCTCGACGTTTTCGCCGAAGAACCGCTGCCGCGCGGCCACCCGCTGCTCGGCCTGCCGAATGCGGTGCTCGCGCCGCATATCGCCTGGCTCACCCCCGAAACGCTCGTGCGCAGCCTGACGGTGGCGCAGGAGAATTGCCGCCGACTTGAGGTCGGCGAACCTCTCCTGCATCAGGTGGTCTAATGTCGCTCCCCATCGTCCTCATCACCGGCCAGCTGCTCACCGATGCTGTATGGCAACCCCTGCTCGACGCCTGGCCCGACCGCGAAATCATCGTCGCCGACAACCGCAGCGACGACACGATCGCGGGCTTCGCGCAGCGCCTGCTGGGTAATGCCCCGCCGAAATTCGCGCTGGTCGCCCACGCCATGGGCGGCTTCGTCGCGTTCGAGGTGATGCGCCGCGCACCGGGGTGCGTCGCAAAACTCGCGCTGATCTCGACGCTCGCCTCGGCCGATGGTCCGGCGCAGACCGCGCGGCGGCAGGGTTATATTGATCTCGTGCAAAGCGGGCGTTTCGATCAGGTGGTCGAGGAACGCATTCCGATCCTTTTCCCTGAGGAAAAGCGGAACGACGCGCGCTTGCTCGGTATCGCCCGTCAAATGGCTGCCGACACCGGCGCCGACACCTTCCTCGCGCAGCAGCGCGCGATCATGGCGCGCATCGACAGCCGCCCGCGCCTCGTCGAAATTGCGGTGCCGACATTGCTGATCTGGGGCGAGCAGGATGGCATCACCAGCCGCGCGCACCATGAGGAGATTGCGGACGCTATCCCCGGCGCGCGGTTGGAGGTGATTCCTGGCACGGGCCACCTCCCGACCATCGAGGCGCCCGACGTGGTGGTGCCGTTGCTCAGGGAATTTGTGGACCATTGAACTTCGTCATTGCGAGCGCAGCGAAGCAATCCAGAGCCCGCGTAGACCGCCCTGGATTGCTTCGCTGCGCTCGCAATGACGAGTGGAGTTAGCTCAGCTCCGCCCGCACCATCGCCGCGCCGTCGACCATCGCCTTCAGCTTCGCTTGGCTATGCGCACGGCTGTGATATTTCATGCCGCAATCGGGCGCGATCCACAGCCGCTGTGCGTCGACATGGCGCAGTGCCGCGCGGATACGGTCCGCAACCACCTCGGGCGTTTCGACCTCGGGCACCGACAGATCCAGCACGCCGTACATGATCGTCTTGGTCGGCAATTCTTCGAGGATCGCAGGGTCGAGCCCCGGCTGCGCCGCTTCGATCGAGATCACATCGACATTCGACGCTTCGAGTTCGGCAAGAAAGTCATAGGCCTTGGGCTTCGGCCCCGTCGTCCCCGCGCCGTGATGCACCAGCGCATAGCCGAAACAGATGTGCAGCGCGGTCATCCCGCCGACGCCGTCGAGCGCGCGATTGATCGCTTCGATCGCATAGGCATTCGCCTCGGCGGCGCGCGCCTGCAAATAGGGTTCGTCGAGCTGGACGACGTCGACGCCCGCGGCGAACAGATCCTTCACCTCGGCATTGACCGCATCGGCATAGTCCATCGCGAGCGACCGTGCGTCGGGATAATATCCATTCTCCGCCTGCTGCGTCATCGTGAAGGGGCCAGGCAGAGTGAGTTTCACGGGCTTGGTCGAATGCCGCCGCAGGAACGCCGCATCCTGCGCCTCGATCGGCGCGACACGGCGGATCGGCCCCGACACCAGCGGCACCGGATTGGCGTTGCCCGTGCGGTCGATCGCCGTGCCATGCTTCTGGCGGTCGATGCCCGACAGCGCGGTCGCAAGGCGGTTCGAATAGCTTTCGCGGCGCATCTCGCCGTCGCCGACGATGTCGATGCCCAGCTCCTCCTGGTCGCGGATTGCCATCAACGTCGCGGCCTCCTGCGCGTCGGCGAGCCAAGGCTGCGGGATGCGCCATAGTGTCTCGGCGCGCACGCGCGGGGGCAGGCTGGCCTTCAGCCGCTCGCGGTCGATCAGCCAGTCAGGCTGGGGGTAGCTTCCGACGATGGTTGTCGGCAATAAGGGGCGGTCGAACAAGGCCAATCCTCTCGAATTTTTATCTGGCCAAGCATTTGCTTAGTATTCTATCTAATTCAAGTCGAAACGACGGTTGGGAGAGCAAAATGATCGATCTGGAGGCCATCCGGACGCTGGCGGATATTCCGGCGGCGCAGGCGCGCGTGCGCGGGCAGGCCACGGCGGTGAAATTCGGGGATCGCGAAACGAGCTTTGCGGACCTTGATGCGGCGTCGAACCGCATCGCCCATGCACTGATCGCGGCGGGCGTGGCGCCCGGCGATCGCGTGTCGGCGCTGACCAAGAATCACGACAGCTGGTATCCGCTCTTTTTCGGCAGCGCGCGCGCGCGCGCCTGCTTCGGGCCGATCAACAACCGCCTCGCGCCTGTTGAGATCGGCTTCATTCTTGGCGATGCGGAGCCGAAGCTGTTGTTCGTGGGGGAGGATTTCTTCGACTGCGCGCTCGCGGCCGTCGCCGACCTGCCGTCGGCGCCGCGGCTGATCGCGCTTTATGGCGCGCATCCGGCGTTCGAGCCGCTCGAAAGCTGGCTAGGCAGCGCGTCCGACGCCGCGCCCGCCGACGCGCCGCAGCTGTCCGATGATGTGCTCCAGCTTTACACCAGCGGCACCACCGGACTGCCCAAGGGCGTCGTTCTGACCAACGCCAATTACCGCACTTTTCTGGAGGCCGCGACCAAGGTCGACGGCTTTGCTTATGGCGAGGATGAGACGGTGATGATCGTTATGCCGCTCTTTCACGTCGCGGGGACGAACGTCAGCTTTTCGGGGCTGGCGCAGGGCGGACGGCTCGTGCTGGTCAAGGATTTTACTCCCGCCGATGCCGTGCGGATGCTCCGCGAGGAGGATGTCGCGCACGCCTTCCTTGCGCCTGCGATGATCCAGATGATGCTGCTCGATCCCGCGGCGGGCGCGGGGGGCTATCCGCAGCTCAAATCGATCGCATACGGCGCCTCGCCGATCGCCAAGGACGTGCTGCGCCGCGCGCGCGCGACCTTCGGGTGCGATTTCGTGCAGTTTTACGGGATGACCGAATCGGCAGGCGGCGGATCGTATCTTTCGCCCAGCGATCATGACTTGCCCGGCAAACTCACCTCGTGCGGCAAGCCCTGGCCCGAAGTCGATATGGCGATCCTGGACGGCGAGGGCGGCGAGCTGGGCGATGGCGAAATCGGCGAGATCGCCATCCGCGGCGGCATCGTCATGAAAGGCTATTGGAACCGGGCCGCCGCAACGGAGGAAACGCTCGCGGGTGGCTGGCTGCACACCGGCGACGTCGGCTATCGCGACGCCGACGGTTTTTATTATGTCCACGACCGGATCAAGGACATGATCGTGTCGGGCGGCGAAAATGTCTATCCGGCCGAGGTCGAGAGCGCGATCATGGGCTGTCCCGGCGTCGCCGACGTCGCGGTGATCGGGGTGCCCGACGACAAATGGGGCGAGGGGGTGAAGGCGCTCGTCGTCCCCGCCGCAGGCGCCGCGCCCGACCCCGCCGCGATCATCGCCTGGGCGCGCGAGCGGATTGCGGCGTACAAGGTACCCAAGAGCATCGAATTCATCGACGCGCTGCCGCGCAATCCGTCGGGCAAGGTGCTGCGCCGCGAACTGCGCGCGCCCTATTGGGAAGGACGCGATCGCGCGGTGGGGTGACGCGAAGGCGCAGGTTCGTGGAGTAGGCGGACGTTTCGAATCCTCCCCATCGACTTGCGATGGGGAGGTGGCAGCGCGAAGCGCTGACGGAGGGGCCATTACGCGGACGTTGCTACCCCTCCACCACCGCCTGCGGCGGCGGTCCCCCTCCCCATCGCAAGTCGATGGGGAGGAGATGAAGGCCGTCGCCCGTCCAACCCCCCCATCC
>NZ_JADKYM010000023.1 GCF_015475875.1 Sphingopyxis solisilvae
GACTTGCGATGGGGAGGGGGACCGCCGCCGCAGGCGGTGGTGGAGGGGCAGCAACGTCGCGGCCCCTCGGTCAGCCCTGCGGGCTGCCACCTCCCCATCGCAAGTCGATGGGGAGGATATTACGTCCGCGACCGGTCGAAATGCAGCGTCCTGTAAAATTCGTGCAGAGGCGCAGAGACCGCCAAGGGAAGGCACTCTAACTCTGCGATCTCTGCGCCTCTGCGCGAAACTTGTTCCAACACGGCCTTCGGGCAAAAGACCGCTACCGGTCGCAACCGGCCACTCCAAAACAAAAGGGGCGCAGCCTTCCGGCCACGCCCCTTTTCGACCCGAATTGATGTGTTCAGCGCGACGCGAGCCGCACCGGGTTCGCCTTCGCCGCCCACTGGATATTCTCGGCGCCGCCCATCGCGCGGATGAAACACGCTTGGCCTTTCGCCTTCAACTCGTTGCACAATGCCGTGGCATCGGCGCGGCTCGCCAGACCGTTGACGGTCAGGCGATAGAAGGTCCGACCGTTGACTTTCGCGGCGTGGCTCGACGCGGGGAAGCTGGCCAGCATCGTGCTGCGCTTTTGCAGACCGCTCCATTTTTCCTTCGCGATACCCAGGCTGTCATAGGCACCCAGCTGAACCGCCCAACCCGACGGTTTTTTGCTGTCGAACGCCATCGCGCGCGGGATCAGCACCGTCGCGAGTTCCAGCGCCTGCTGCTGCGCGGGACGGATACGTCCTTCCCCGACTACCCGTGGGGCAGCGCGATAGGGCGCGGCGTCGGCCATGATGACCTCGCCCGCCGCTTTCGGCTGCGGCAATTCAGTGACCGGCACGACGCCGTCGGCGTTGCGTTCGGGCATCGGCAATTCGACGCTGCGAATGGCGCTGCCCGCATCGGCCAGCGCCACCGGCGGCGGTGCATAGGTCGCAACCGGCGCCGGATCGGCGGCGGGCGCAAAAGCCAACTGGGTTTCGCTGTAATTGTTCAGCGCCAGACGGACCGGCATCCCGGCGTCGGCGCGCGCTTCGGTACCGATCAGGCTGGCCACCCGCGCCTGCGAATTCGGCGTTTCGGCGAGTTTGGACCATTCGGCCATCCGCGATTCGACCTTGGCGAGCGACAGATCCTGTGACGCATAGATGCGTGCCTGCGCCCAGCGGCCCGACAGCGCCAGCGCCAGCGCCAGATTCTGGCGCGTCCGGGCATTGGCGTCGGGCGCGCGTGCGGCTTCGCTCAGCACATAGATCGCGCTCTCGCTGTCGCCGGCGAGCGCGAGCGCCAGCCCGATGTCCGAAGCGGGGATGGTGTCCCGATGTTCCTGAAGCAGCGATACGGCGGCGCCGGGTTTGTTCTGGGCAATATGGGCCAGGGCCAGCGCAATCACCGTGTTGCTGTCGGTCGCACCCAACTCCATCGCTTCTTCAAGCGCGGTGGTGGCCGACGTAAAGCGGCCTTCGTTCAGATAAGCCTGGCCGAGCAGCGCGCGAAAACCCGGATCGCGTGGACTGGCTTCGACGGCGGCTTCGGCCAGTGCGACCGCCTTGCCGGCCTTGCCGGATTCCAGCGCTGCGCGTGCCTGCGATGCCGATTTGCCCGCCACTTCGGGCTTTCCTGCCGCGCGCGACGGCGCGTCGGCCATGGCGCCCATCCCGCTGCAGCCGGTGGCGACGCTCAGGACAAAGCCCGATACGGCCAGATTCTTCAGCATTTTGCGGTTCATCACCAGGTTCCCCTTGTTGGATCAGCGCGACTTCGTCTGGCGCAGCGGCCGTGCCGCCGGCAGGCGGCTGGCCATCGCGTCGATTTCGGGCAGCGTGGACAGATATTCGTCGAGCAGGTCGGTCAGGATCACCTGCGACGACCGGTTCGTGACAGCACTCGCCAGCCGCAGCCGCAGATGGCGCTCGGCGTCGAGACGCAGCGTGAATGCCGCCTTTTCGCGGGCACGCAGCGCGCGCGGCGCCTTTTCCTTCTTCGCGGTCACGACGGGTCGCGCCTCGACCTTGCGCGCCACGGCGGCGACGCGATCGATCAGCGATTCCTGCTGGCGGACGATTTCGGGCACTTCGACGGCTTCGGCCTCATGGGCAGGGGCGCTGAAATCCTCGGCGGCATAGTCTTCCGCGACCGCATCGGTCAGCTCGTGGCCGACGCTTTCATCGACCGCATGTTCGGCTTCGACATTGTGCGCCAGCACCGACCCGGTCAGCAACGGCTTGAGGTCGAGCATCCGCGCCGGTTCGCCCGACTGGTCGGGGTCGACATCATAACCCATGTCGTTCCAGCCCAGGTCGTCATAGCCGGTGGCGCCGAGCGGCGCGGGGCCGCTGCCCAGCGGCTGGCGGCGCATGGCGGGCCTTGCGCCGCCCTTGCGGGCCAACAGGCCGGCGCTCAGCGATGCGAGGGGTTTCGGTTCGCCCATGGTTCCGATCCCTCCCGTCACTGGCCAGCGATGCGGCGGCCAAAGCCACCGCCCATCGGACGGACCGCGCCATAATTGCCCTGCGTCGGAATCGGCGCGGCAAAGATGGTGCGGCGGAAATTCTTTTCGAGCCGGTCGCTCATATAGGTCCACAGCTGGCGGATCTCATCGGCCGAGCGGCCATTGGGATCGACCTCCATCACCGTGCGTCCGTCGATCATCGACGCGGCATAATCGGTGCGGTGGTGCAGCGTGATCGGAGCGACGGTGCCGTGCTGCGACAGCGCAACCGCGGCTTCGCTGGTGATCTTGGCCTTGGGGGTCGCGCCGTTGACGACGAACACCAGCGGCTTGCCGGCACGTTCACACAGGTCGACGGTGGCGCCGACGGCGCGCAGGTCGTGTGGGCTGGGCCGGGTCGGCACGACGATCAGTTCGGCAACCGAAATCACGCTCTGGATCGCCATCGTAATGGCAGGTGGTGTGTCGATGACCGCCAGCTTGAAGCCCTGCTGACGCAGGATTTCCAGGTCCGACGCCAGCCGCGCCACGGTGGTTTGCGCAAAGGCCGGCAGATCGGTTTCGCGTTCGTTCCACCAGTCGGCGAGCGAGCCCTGCGGATCGATGTCGATCAGGACGACCGGCCCGGCGCCCGCGAGCTGCGCCTGTACTGCGAGATGCCCCGACAAGGTCGTTTTTCCCGACCCGCCCTTTTGTGAAGCCAATGCCAAAACGCGCACAGCTGTCCCCCTGAAAAATCACGAATTGGCGGGGGAATGCCATGCGGGGCGCTAAAATTGAGTTAACGATGATAAAAAGAGGGTGAACGACCCACTCGCCGCCATGGTTAACAAGGGGACAATGGCAGTTTGTCCCGAAATGGATCAAATATGCTATATGGCGCGCGTCGATAACGCCGTGTTAGCCATTTTGGCGTACCGGAAGCCCGGGGACTGCAGCGATGCAAGTCATTGGAGAATAACATGCGTTCTTTCCGCTCCGCCGTTGCGTTCGCGCTGCCCTTGCTGGCGGCGTCGATGCTCGCGCCGCCCGCCATGGCCGATGTCAAGGACGGCGTCGATGCTTGGCAACGCGGCGACTATCAGGCCGCCGTCGCCGCCTGGCGTCCCGAAGCGCTGGCGGGCGACGCCGACGCCCAGTTCAATCTAGGGCAGGCGTACAAGCTGGGCCGCGGGGTCCCGACCGATCTGGCGCAGGCCGAAAGCTGGTACCGCCGTGCCGCGAAACAAGGTCATTTGCAGGCCGAAGACAATTTGGGCTTGGTGCTCTTCACCGCCAATCGCCGCAAGGAGGCGATGCCCTACATCACCCGCTCGGCCGAACGCGGCGAGCCGCGCGCGCAATATGTCCTCGGCACCGCGCTGTTCAACGGCGACCTCGCGCCGCAGGACTTGCCGCGCGCCTATGCGCTGACCAAACGCGCCAGCGATGCGGGGCTTTCGATCGCATCGGCGCGGCTGGCGCAGCTTGACGGCCTGATCCCGCTCGACCAGCGCCAGCGCGGTCTCGCAATGCTGCCTGACATCGAAAAGAACGAAGCGCGCGCGCGGCTGGCGGCGGTCAACGCGGCAGCGCCGTCGGCACCGCAACCCGCGCCGGCCTCGCCGATCAAGACCGCCAGCCTGCCCGCCTCGGCGCCCGGCACCAGCTATACACCGCCGCCGGTTGTTCCGTCCGCCCCGGCGACGCCCCGCGCAACCGCCACCCCTGTCCTGTCGTCGCCCGCTGCAACCGCTGCGGCCACGGCCGCCGCCGAAGCGACCGCCGACGCCGCAGCCGCCTCCGCCGGAACGACGCCCGGTACCAGCTATGCGCCGCCGCCTGAAAGCGGAGCCTCCAGTCCCGGATCCGCGAAGCCGCGCCCGGCGCCGCGCAACAATGACCCTATCGCCGTCGTGGAAACGCCGACCCCCGCCCGCCCCGGCGGCGGCAACAGCCCGTGGCGCGCGCAGCTCGGCGCCTTCGGTGTCGAGGCGAACGCGCGCAACCTGTGGGCCGCGCTCGGTAAAAAACATCCGGCGGTCGCGGAACGACAGCCGCTGTATGTCAAGACCGGCAACGTCACCCGCCTTCAGACCGGCGGCTTTGCCAACAAGGGTGAAGCGAACAATTTTTGCGCCGCGCTCTCAAAGAGCGGTCAGGCCTGTCTGGTCGTCGATAAATAGAACCAAATCCTCCCTGTGGCGAAGCCATGGGGGAGTCGCAGACGGCGCGCAGCGCCAGCGGGACCGCTTGCGAAACAAGGGGTGGAGGGGCAGCGACGTCAGCGCCAAAGCCCCTCCGTCAGTCCTGCGGACTGCCACCTCCCCATCGCTGCGCGACAGGGAGGATCAGCAACCCGCTACTTCGCTGCGCCCGCCTTCTCCGCCGCCAGCCGCTTGGCCAGCGCCTGACGCGACCGCTCGGCATAGGCGCTGCACGCCCCCGGGGCGGAATTATACCGCCCGTCGCCCGCATTGTCGGGATGCGCCGTAACCAGCATATCGCATTTCAGTCGGCCCATGATTCGATAGCTGCGCGCAAATCCCGCCACGAACGGCGCACCCGCCGCGCTGCTGAATCGATAGTCGTCGGCCGACACCGGGTTCAGGCTCGCGGCAAAGACGATTTCCTTGCACGTCTTGCCCTCGCACGCCTGCCAGCTCCAGCTCATGCTGCCCATCGTGTGCCCGGGGGTCGCGCGCGCCGTGATCCGCGCCGTGCCCAGCGGCAGAACCTCGCCATCCTTCATGATGCGGATCGGTGTCGTCACCGCGGGCCAGCTGCCGCCATAGCCCAGCTGCGGGTCGTCGGCCGCATGCTTCCCGGTCCGCAACCCTTCCGCACCCCGTTTGCTCGCGACGACGGTCGCGCCGGTGTCGCGCGCCAGCGCCGCCAGGCCGCCGGCATGGTCCCAATGCGGTTCGGTGCTCAGAATAAATTTGATGTCTCTGGGATCGAACCCCAGCGCCCGGACATTGGCGAGTACCGCCGCGGCCGACTGCGGCAACGCGCCATCGACCAGCACCAGCCCGTCGCCCGTGTCGATCAGCGCGACGCTCAACCCGGCGAAGCCAACCAGATAGCTGTTGCCGAAAAGCCGTTCCGGGGGGACAGGCGTCAACCATTCGGTTGCCCTAGCACCGCCGATCGGACGCGTCAGTGGGTCGTCGGCAGCGGCACTCACCCCGCCGGCCACCATCGCGGCGTCGGGCATTTCGACGATAGGCAACGGCATCTGTTGCACACCGGCCAACCAGGCCGCGACTGTCATCATGGCGATCATATATGTCTCCCTTCGCCGCCAGATAACCGAGCCGGCAACCGGTCAACAAAGCATCATTTCTCGACAAAGCCATGAGATTTATTCATGGATTGACGATGGACCGTGCCCAACTCCCGCTCAACGCCCTGCGTGCTTTCGAGGCCGCGGCGCGCCACCTCAATTTCACCCGCGCCGCGATCGAGCTGTGCGTCAGCCAAGGCGCGGTCAGCCATCAGGTCGCGCAGCTCGAACGCCGCCTCGGCACCCGCCTGTTCCACCGCCTGCCGCGCGGCCTCGCGCTCACGGACGAGGGACAGGCGCTGGTCCCCGTCGTCGCCGACGCCTTCGACCGCGTCGCCGCGACGCTCGACCAATATGCGGACGGATGTTTCCGCGAGACATTGAAGGTCGGCGTCGTAGGAACCTTCGCTACCGGCTGGCTGCTCCCGCGGCTCGACACCTTCGCCCGCGCGCATCCCGCCATTGACCTGCGCATCTCGACCAACAACAACCGCGTCGACCTCGCGGGCGAGGCGCTCGACTATGCGATCCGCTTCGGCGACGGCGCCTGGCACGGCACCCATGCACAGCCTCTGCTCGCCGCGCCGATGACCCCGCTCTGCACCCCCACGATCGCCGCGCGGCTCAAAACCCCCGCCGACCTGATCCCCGAACGCCTGCTGCGCTCATACCGCGCCGACGAATGGGCGCTGTGGTTCACCGCCGCGGGCGTCCCCGCCCCGGTCCTGCGCGGCCCGATGTTCGACAGTTCGGCGCTGATGGCCACCGCCGCCGCCGCAGGCCAGGGCATCGCCCTCGCCCCGCCCGCCATGTTCACCCGCGAATTGGCGGCCGAGACACTCGTGCAGCCCTTCGCCACGACGATCGACGCAGGCCGCTACTGGCTCACCCGCCTGATGTCGCGAGTGGAAAGTGACGCGATGGTGCGGTTCAAGGGGTGGCTGGCCGATGAAATTTCGGCGGAGGAGGTGGCTAAGACGGAGCCTGAAATTGCTGCATGATGCCCAGCGCGACCAAATAGGCGGCTTCCACGCCATGCTCGCGGCGATGCCGCGCCGCCGCGATACGGTCTTGGGCCAGTTGAAAGAAATTGACGCGCTCCTGATCGTCAGGCGGCACAGCCTCGGGCGAGCCCGACCCGATCGCACCGATCGCGCCGCCTCCCGACAGCCCCAGCAACCCCAAGCTGTCGTCCAGCGACAGTTCGCCCACCTTGATCCGCTCGTTCATCCACCCGAACAGATCGCCGCGCGTCATTTTCGAAAAATCGCGCAGGGCCGCATGGGGCGAACCGTCCCCGCTTGGGCTGGACTGCGTGAGCGCAGCGCCGAAACGGACTCCGCCTTGGCCGACGGCTACCTGTTTCGAGTGGTTTGAAAAAGCGTATCCTGTACCCTGAACTTTCATGCTGACCCTCCCGGGAGCGACGGATGCGCTAAACCATAGCCCGCTGCCACCGTCCGCGCTGCCGCTTTGGCGTACCAGTACCGGTGAAGTGCCCATCGCGGGTGGTGAGTGGTCCTTCAAAAGAAGAACCGCTCCCCCTCAGGGGAAGATAGCGAAATCGGGCAGCGCGTTGCCGAGACCCCCGCCCTACCCCAGCACCCAGCTCCGCCGGGGATAGCCCTGCGCCCACAACAGCGCGGTCAGGTCATGGTGTCGTACCACCGCCGCCGCCGCTTCCGCCGCCGCCGGGTGCGGATAATAGCCGATCCCCAGCCCCGCCGACGTGATCATCGGAATATCGTTCGCGCCGTCGCCGACCGCCAGCGTCTCGGCGAGCGGCAGGCCATGCTTCGCCGCCTCGGCCTTCAGCGTTTCCAGCTTCGCCGCACTGTCGACGATCGGCTCGATCACCTTGCCGGTCAGCTTGCCGCCCTTAATCTCCAGCTCGTTCGCGACCACCTTATCGAACCCGATCGCCTCGCCGACCGGCCCGGCAAACGGCATGAAGCCCCCCGACACCAGCACCGACCACGCGCCATGCGCCTTCATCGTCTGCACCAGCGTCCGCGCGCCGCGGGTCAGCTTCACCCGCTCCATCCGGCATTCGACCAAGGTCGCCTCGGGCATCCCCGCCAGCAATCCGACCCGCTCGATCAGCGCGGCGCGAAAATCCAGCTCGCCGCGCATCGCGCGCTCGGTGATCGCCGCAATCTCGGGCTTCAGCCCGGCATAATCGGCCAGTTCGTCGATGCATTCGACGGTGATCATTGTCGAATCCATGTCGGCAATGATCAGCTTCTTCGTCCGGTCGCCCTGCGGCTGGACGATCGTGTCGAGCAATCCATGGTCCATCAGCGCCAGTTCCTTGCGCGCGCTGACCAGGCTGCCATGAAAGACGATATCGGCGGCATCGCCCTCGTCCAGCCAGTGCGGCGCGCCGACGTCATGCCCTGTGGCGTCGAGCCGGTCGATTGCTTCGCGAACCACCTCGTCGGTCAGCTTCCCGGCTGCTATCAGCGTCGCGACGAACATGGCGGGTCCTTTTTAATTGCTTTTTGGGCTGCGTTGCCGCCCCTTATCGCCACCCCCATCGCCAGCGGCAAGAGCCATTGCCCACGGTCACACGAAAATCCGCCGTGCCCTAAAGCACAAGTTTAGCCGACCAAAGATCATCGCTGTTGCCGCCATCGCGGCGCCGATCGATAGCGATGGCCACGTCGCGCAACTGACGCTGAAGATGGGCCACCATCGGGGAGCGCGAGGGTAAGTCGCCGCGCGTCTGGGCATCGATCCTGCATGGAGGAACAAGATGTCCGAAACGAACCATCTGCTTGCCTTTGCCGTCATTGCGCTCGGAATGGTGCTCACCCCCGGACCGAACATGGTCTATCTGATCTCGCGCGCCATTTGTCAGGGTCGCTTGGCGGGCATGATCTCGCTGGGCGGTGTAGCGCTCGGCTTTGTCTTTTACATGCTTTGCGCGGCCTTCGGCATTACCGCGCTCGTGATGGCGATCCCCTTTGCCTATGACGCCATCCGCTTCGTTGGCGCACTCTATCTTTTGTGGCTGGCGTGGCAGGCCGTCCGGCCGGGGGGGCGGTCGCCGTTTGAGATTCGCGAACTGGACGAAGATCCGCCCAGAAAACTGTTCCTGATGGGATTTCTCACCAACCTGCTGAACCCCAAGATCGCGGTCATGTATTTGTCGCTGCTGCCGCAGTTCATCAGCCCCGGCGCGGGATCGATCCTGGGCCAGGCGCTCGTGCTGGGATCGGTGCAGATCGTCATCAGCGTGGCGGTCAATTCGGCCATCATCCTATTCGCGGCGGCGATCGCGGGCTTTCTGGTCCGGCGCCCGTCCTTCGCGATGGTCCAGCGCTGGATCATGGGCACCGTCCTCGCCGCGCTGGCCGTCCGCATGGCGACCGAAGCGCGGCGGTGAAAATGCCGGGTTAGCGAGCGGGCGGGCAAGCGCCGTCTCGCTCGTCCGCATCGCGCCTGCTATGCGTCCCAGTCTGGATATGGCTATGTCACCTTCCCCCCGTATCGCGCCGCCCCTCGCGATCATCGCCGGCCCCACCGCCAGCGGCAAGAGCGCATTGGCGGTGGCGGTGGCGAAGGCGGTTGGGCGCGGCGTTGTGATCAACGCCGACGCCAGCCAGGTCTATGCCGACCTCGCGATTCTGTCGGCGCGCCCGAGCGACGACGAGATGGCGGGCATCCCGCACCATCTCTTCGGCCATATCGACGCCGCCGAGGCGCATAATGCTGTGCGCTGGGCCGATGAAGCGCGCGCCGCCATCGCCGCCGCGCACGCCGCGGGCGACATTCCGATTCTTGTCGGCGGCACCGGGCTCTACCTGCGCACCCTGCTCTATGGCATCGCCCCGGTTCCCGAAATCGACCCCGAAATCCGTGCCGCGGTGCGCGCGCTGCCTGTCGCCGACGCTCATGCCGCGCTGGCCACGGACGATCCCGAAGCCG
Source organism: Sphingopyxis solisilvae (assembly GCF_015475875.1). Taxonomy (GTDB): domain Bacteria; phylum Pseudomonadota; class Alphaproteobacteria; order Sphingomonadales; family Sphingomonadaceae; genus Sphingopyxis; species Sphingopyxis solisilvae. The sequence goes on from NZ_JADKYM010000023.1 coordinate 9,636, forward strand.
CGGTGCGGCTGAACCCCGCCGACACCACACGCGTCGCGCGCGCGCTGGAGGTCGTGCGCTCAACCGGGCGGACCCTGGCGAGCTGGCAACAGGCCCACGATGGCGGCATCGCCAACCGCGTCACGCTTGCCCCGCTCGTCCTTTTGCCGCCGCGCGACTGGCTGCGAGCGCGCTGCAACGCGCGGTTGGTCGACATGTTCGCGGCGGGCGCTATCGATGAAGTCGAAGCCCTGCTGGCGCGCGGGCTCGAGCCCGACCTTCCCGTCATGCGCGCGATCGGTGTCCCGCAGATCGCGGCATTCCTGGGCGGCGCGACGAGCCGCGACGACGCGCTGGCAGCGGCACAGGCCGCCACCCGCCAATATGCCAAGCGCCAATATACCTGGTTCCGCAATCAGCCGCCGCCCGACTGGCCCCGCCACACTGAGTCACTAAACAACGATTCTGTTGATGAATTAGCAATTATATTACGTAAAAGGCTGTTGACAGGATAGAATCATATACCTATTGCCCGCAACCCTGTTGCAGCGCACAAGCGCTGCGCTTTTGGGTTGGAAGGAGTTTCGTCGTGACGGAAATGAGCGGTGCCGACATGGTGGTTCAGGCGCTGGTCGACCTTGGGGTCGATACGGTGTTCGGCTATCCGGGCGGCGCGGTGCTCCCCATTTACGACACGCTTTTCAAGCACCCGACGATCAAGCACATCCTCGTTCGCCACGAACAGGCCGCGACCCATGCCGCCGAAGGCTATGCGCGCTCGACCGGCAAGCCCGGCGTCGTGCTCGTCACCTCCGGCCCCGGCGCGACCAATGCGGTCACGGGGATCACCGATGCGCTGCTCGACTCCATTCCCATGGTCGTGCTTACCGGGCAGGTGCCGACGACGCTGATCGGCACCGATGCGTTCCAGGAATGCGACACCGTCGGCATCACCCGCCACTGCACCAAGCATAATTATCTGGTGATGGACCCCGACCGCCTCGGCCCGATCCTGCACGAGGCCTTCTATATCGCGACCCACGGCCGCCCCGGCCCGGTGGTCATCGACATCCCAAAGAACGTCCAGGTCGCGACCGGCACTTATTCGATCCCCAACCGGATCGATCACAAAAGCTATCGCCCGCAGGTCGATCCCGACGCCGACGCCATCGCCGCCGCCGTCGCGATGATCGCCGCATCTGAGCGCCCGATCTTTTACACCGGCGGCGGTGTGATCAACGCCGGTCCCGATGCCAGCGCGGCGCTGCGCCAGCTCGTCGCCCTCACCGGCGCCCCGGTCACCTCGACCTTGATGGGGCTCGGCGCCTTCCCCGCCGACGACGACAAATGGCTCGGCATGCTCGGCATGCACGGCACCTATGAAGCCAATATGGCGATGAACCGCGCCGACCTGATCATCGCGGTCGGCGCGCGCTTCGACGACCGCGTCACCGGCCGCCTCGACGCTTTCTCGCCCAATTCCAAAAAGATCCACATCGACATTGACCGCAGTTCGATCAACAAGATCGTTCCGGTAGATCTCGCGGTCGTCGGCGACGCCGGGCGCGCGCTCGATGCGCTGATCGCGGCGTGGGCCGACAAGGGTCACAAAGCCCGCGACCTTGGCGAATGGTGGCGCCGGATCGACGGCTGGCGCGCCACCCGCTGCCTCGACTTCCCCGAAAAGAAGGAAGACGGCGCCGAAATCATGCCGCAGCGCGCGGTCAAGGCGCTGTTCGACGCGACCCGCGGCATGGACCCGATCATCACCACCGAGGTCGGCCAGCACCAGATGTGGGCCGCGCAGCATTTCCATTTCGACAGCCCCAACCGCTGGCTAACCAGTGGCGGCCTCGGCACGATGGGCTATGGCTTCCCCGCCGCCGTCGGCGCCCAGATCGCGCATCCCGATCGCCTCGTCATCTGCATCGCAGGCGAAGCCTCGCTCCAGATGAACATTCAGGAAATGGGCACCGTGGCGCAATATCGCCTGCCGGTGAAGATCTTCATCCTCAACAACCAGTGGATGGGCATGGTCCGCCAGTGGCAAGAACTGACCTACGAAAGCCGTTATTCGAACAGCTATTCGGACAGCCTGCCCGACTTCGTCAAACTCGCCGACGCCTATGGCTGGACCGGCCTGCGCATCGACACGCTGGGCGAACTTGCGGACGGCATCCAGACGATGATCAACACCCCGGGCCCGGTTATCGTCGACTGCCGCGTCGCGCAGCTCGCCAATTGCTTCCCGATGATCCCCTCGGGCGCCGCGCACACCGACATGATCCTCCAGCCGAACGACATCGTCGGCACGATGGACGACGAAGCGAAAGCACTGGTCTAAGCCGATGAAAATCCGCACCGAAGCGGGCGAGCGCCATGTGCTCGCCGTCACCGTCGATAACGAGGCGGGCATTCTCGCCAAGATCACCGGGCTGTTCTCGGCGCGCGGCTATAATATCGAAAGCCTGACCGTCGCCGACATCAGCGCCGACCATGCGCTGTCGCGCATCACCATCGTGACGTCGGGGCCGCCCGCGGTGATCGACCAGATCATCGCACAGCTCGACCGCCTCGTCCCCGTCCACTCGGTCACCGACCTCGCCGACGGCGGCGCGCATGTCGAGCGCGAGATCGCGCTGGTCAAAGTCGCGGGCAGCGGCGACAAACGGATCGAGGCGCTGCGCATGGCCGATGTCTTCCGCGCCAAGGTCGTCGACACGACGCTCAGCAGCTTCATTTTCGAAATCACCGGGACGAGCGACAAGGTCGACCGCTTCATCGCGCTGATGCGCGAATGCGGGCTGGTCGAAGTCGGCCGCACCGGCGTCGTCGCCATCGCCCGCGGGTCGGAGGCGCTTTAGGGTTTACGTTTAGGGTCTCAACGATCGTCACCCCGGACTTGATCCGGGGTCCATGGATGCCGGATCAAGCCCGGCATGACGAAAACTAGCAGGGAAGAAAACATGCAAGTCTATTACGATCGCGACGCCGACCAGGATCTGATCAAGGGCAAAAAGGTCGCCGTCGTCGGCTACGGCAGCCAGGGCCACGCCCACGCGCAGAACCTGCGCGACAGCGGCGTCACCGAGGTCGCGATCGCGCTCCGCGCTGGCTCGGCGACCGCCAAAAAAGCCGAAGCCGCGGGCTTCAAGGTGCTGACCAACAAGGAAGCCGCCGAATGGGCCGACGTCATCATGGTCGCCGCCCCCGACGAGCATCAGGCGAAAATCTATGCCGACGATCTCGGCCCCCACATGAAGCCCGGCGCCGCGCTCGCCTTTGCCCATGGCCTCAACATCCACTTCGGCCTGATCGAAGCCCGCCCCGACATCGACGTCTTCATGGTCGCCCCCAAGGGTCCGGGCCACACGGTGCGCAGTGAATATCAAAAGGGCGGCGGCGTTCCCTGCCTGATCGCGGTGGCGCAGGAAGCGACCGGCAACAGCGGCAACGGCTATGCCAAGGCGCTCGCCCTCAGCTACGCCAGTGCCGTCGGCGGCGGCCGCAGCGGCATCATCGAAACCACCTTCAAGGAAGAGTGCGAAACCGACCTGTTCGGCGAACAGGCGGTGCTCTGCGGCGGCATCACCCATCTGATCCAGGCCGGGTTCGAAACGCTGGTCGAGGCGGGCTACGCCCCCGAAATGGCCTATTTCGAATGCCTCCACGAAACCAAGCTGATCGTCGACCTGCTCTATGAAGGCGGCATCGCCAACATGCGCTATTCGATCAGCAACACCGCCGAATATGGCGACATCAAGACCGGCCCGCGCATCATCACCGAAGAAACGAAGAAGGAAATGAAGCGCGTCCTGCAGGACATTCGGTCGGGCCGCTTCGTCAAGGACTTTGTTCTCGACAACCAGGCCGGCCAGCCCGAACTGAAGGCGAGCCGCAAGGCCGCCGCCGCCCACCCGATCGAAAAGGTCGGCGGCGAATTGCGCGCGATGATGCCGTGGATCGCCAAGAACCAGTTGGTCGACAAGGCGAAGAACTGACGGAAAAATCCTCCCTGTCGCGCAGCGATGGGGAGGTGGCAGCGCGAAGCGCTGACGGAGGGGCTATGGCGCCAGCGTCGCGGCCCCTCCACCACTCGCTGCGCGAGAGTGCTGGGTCGTCCAGTCCCCGGATCCCGGCCTCCGCGCGCTTACCCTTTGCCCAGCAACAGCTTGTCGCCCGCCTGGCGGATGATCCCTTCGACCATCGGCGCAACAAATCCCATCCCGGCGGGCAGTTCGAAATCGATCGCCAGCGCGTCGTCCTCGACCATCGCGGTCGAGTTAATCGCGCGGCCCATCGCATGGATGGTGAACGCCATCCGGTCCTCGTCCTCCCAGCGATGTTCGACACGGCCCATGCCGCCGGGGATGAGCTTGACCAGATCGTCGGCGCGCGCGGCCATGCGGCGGCGCACTTCGGCGCGGGACAGATTGTGGGCGATGCGGACGACGGGCATGGTTCGGGTTCCTTTGCCGCCGATTTGGTGCCAATCGCACGGCGACGCAACCTCGCATCGACTGGCCGGTTCGGCTTAGGTTCATCCTGCACGCATATCACCTGTGGCGGGAGAGGCTTTGGAGGCACAACGCCCGATGACAATAAAGCCGACCTGCCTGCTGCTCCTCTCGATCGCCGTGCTGGCTTCCCCCGTGCAGGCGCAGGACGACAGCCTCGCGCAGTCGGGCGAACCGCCGCAGCGTACGTCGGTTCTCTACACCTATGGCGACGAGCCCTGCCCCGAGCCGGAGGGCAACGAGATCGTCGTCTGCGCGCAGCAACCCGAATCCGAGCGCTACCGCGTACCCAAGGAATTGCGCGAGGAGATCAAGGACGACACCCCCGTCGGCGGCGGCAGCTGGGCATCGCGGGTCGAGGGTTACGACAATATCGCGCGCCAGACACGCCCCGACAGCTGCTCGCCGGTCGGCAGCTACGGCTACACCGGCTGCGCCGCGCTGGCGCTCCGTCAGTGGTTCGAGGCGCGCCGCGCGCGCTGAGCGGGAACCGGATCGCGCAACGCAGCGTTTCCAGCCTCGTGATTGACCGCTACCCCGCGCGGAGCTTAGCTTGCGCGCACCCCCAACAGGAGATCGCTTCATGCGCCGCATCATCCCGCTCGCCGCTCTTGCCGCCGCCGTCGTCGCGGTACCCGCCGTTATCGCCCAGAACGCCCCGACCGTTCCCGGCGCTCCCGACAAGACGCGCGTCGCCGCGGGCACCTATGCCGCCGATGCGGGGCACACGATGGTCGTGTGGAAAGTCGACCATTTCGGCTTCAGCGATTACACCGGCATCTTCGGCGATGTTACCGGCACCCTCGTGATCGACCCCGCCAATCCCGCCGCGGCGAAGGTCGATGTGACAATCCCCGTCGCCAAGGTCACCACCGCCAGCACCGGCCTGACCAGCCATCTGATGCGCGCGGGCAAGGACGGCGGCAAGCCCGACTTCTTTGGCCCCGCCCCCGCCGACGCCAAATTTGTCTCGACCGCCGTGGTGATGGGCGACGACGGCGACGAGGCGAAGGTCACCGGCAACCTGACGCTGAACGGCGTGACCAGGCCCGTCACGCTCGACGTCGAATTTCACGGCGCCGGCGACAATCCGTTCAACAAGAAAGCCACCGTCGGTTTCGAGGCCGAGGGCAAGATCCGCCGCAGCGACTTCGGCATCACCTATGGCATCCCGATGGTCAGCGACGAGGTCGATCTCAAGATCCACGCCGCCTTCGAAAAACAGTAAGTCCGATCAAATCCTCCCTGCGGCGAAGCCGTGGGGAGGATCGTTCATCCCCGGTCCATCGCGCCCCGCTACCCTCCCTGCAACCAAGGGAGGACCATCATGCGTTTCCTGCTGCTCGCCGCCGTTCTCGCCGCTACCCCCGCGCTGGCGCAAGCCAATCCCCAGATCGACTATCCCGCGTTCGAGGCGCTCACCGCCAGCGTCGCGCCGCAGCGCGCCAACCGTTTGCTCGCTTTCGACGCCTTCAAGGCCGAAGCGGCCAGGTCCGACGTCCTCCTCCTCGACGCGCGCTCGAAGGACGCCTTCCAGCGCGGCCATATTGCGGGTGCGGTCAACCTGCCGCTCACCGACTTTACCGCCGACAGCCTCGCCGCGGTGGTCGGTGCCGACCCTGACCGCCCTATCCTCATCTATTGCAACAATAATTTTTCCAACCACGTCAGCCCGGTGCCGCTGAAATCGGCACCGCTGGCGCTCAATATCCAGACCTTCATCAACCTCGTCGGCTATGGCTATCCCAATGTCTACGAACTGGCCGACGTCGTCGACTTCAACGATCCGAAGGTTGGCTGGACACGCAGCGACACCGGCGGCTGAGCCCCGAATCTGTCACACGCTTCGGCTAGGACGCCGACGGGGCCACCCCGCCCCGTCTGCCAAGGAGCGCTGCGATGAGCGAACTGGTCCGCGAAATAGTCGAAGTGAACGCCGCGATCGACGACGGCGATGATGAACATCCGCTGCTGATCGTCGAGGTCGAAGGGCTGGCCGCCACCGCCGGCTGGGCCAATGTCCGCCTCGAACCGCATGTCACCGTCGACGCCCCCGATGACGGTTTTCAGGATTTCGACCTCGTCGGCGACCGCCCGGGCGATGGCGCCGCGGCGGTGCTGACCCCGGTCGAGGCCGGCTGGGAAGGGCCGCTCGAAGATTGGTGCATCGGCGTCCGCGTCCACGCCGTCGACAATATGATCGAGGAAGAGGTTTTTGAACCCTGGAGCGACGAGGACGACGAGTCCGAAGCCGCCTGACCCTCCCCTGCACCTGCGCCGGGCGGCCTTGCGACCTCGCCGCCCGGCGACATTTTCTAATCCCCCCCTTGCCAAGCGCGACATTTTGCATCACTAGGGCGGCCATGCGCGGCAACGCCCTTCTTCTTCTGCGACTTACACGCCCTTGGGCGTGACACTGGCTGCGCGTTAGTCGCGGCCACCCGCTCAAGGGTCCGATCGACATATTCGCAACCGACCAGCAGAAGACCATCCCATGACCATGCTCCGCGACCCTTCGGTCAAGTACAGCGCCTTTCCGCAAGTTCCGCTCGCCCACCGCGACTGGCCCACCCGCGTCACCACCGCCGCGCCGATCTGGCTGTCCACCGACATGCGCGACGGCAATCAGGCGCTGATCGACCCGATGGATGCCGAGAAAAAGGCGCGCTTCTTCGACCTCCTCTGCCGCATCGGCCTGAAAGAGATCGAGGTCGGCTTCCCCAGCGCCGGCGCGACCGAGTTCGACTTCATCTCGGGCCTCGTCCAGCAAGGCCGCATCCCCGAGGATGTGACGCCGCAGGTGCTGACCCAAAGCCGCGCCGACCTCATCCGCACCAGCTTCGACAGCCTCGCCGGCGCCAAAACCGCGATCGTCCACGTCTATAACGCGGTCAGCCCCGCGTGGCGCCGCATCGTGTTCGGCATGGAAATGCCCGAGATCAAGGCGATCGCGATCGAGGGCGCGAAGCAGCTGCGCGACAACGCCGCACGCCTCCCCGGCACCGACTGGCGCTTTCAATACAGCCCCGAAACCTTCTCGACCGCCGAACTCGATTTCAGCATCGAATGCTGCGCCGCGGTGATGGACATCCTGCAGCCGACGACCGACAAGCCGATCATCCTCAACCTGCCCGCCACGGTCGAGGCGTCGACCGCGAACATCTACGCCGACCAGATCGAATATTTCTGCAAGAACCTGCCCGGCCGCGACAAGGCGATCATCTCGCTCCACACCCACAACGACCGCGGCACCGGCGTCGCCGCCGCCGAACTTGGCCTACTCGCGGGCGCCGACCGCGTCGAGGGCTGCCTGTTCGGCAATGGCGAGCGCACCGGCAACACCTGCCTCGTCACCATCGCGCTCAACATGTACACACAGGGGGTCGACCCCGGGCTCGATTTTTCGAACATCGACGAAGTCATCGCGACGGTCGAATATTGCAACCAGCTCCCCGTCCACCCGCGCCATCCCTATGGCGGCGAGCTGGTCTATACCGCCTTTTCGGGCAGCCATCAGGACGCGATCAAGAAAGGCTTCGCCGCGCGCGAGCGCCAGAATGACGAACGCTGGGAAGTCCCCTATCTGCCCATCGACCCCGCCGACCTCGGCCGCAGCTATGAAGCGGTGATCCGCGTCAACAGCCAGTCGGGCAAGGGCGGCGTCGCCTGGGTGCTCGAACAGGACAAGGGGCTGAAACTACCCAAGAAAATGCAGGCCAGCTTCAGCCATGTCGTGCAGGCGCTGGCGGACGAGACCAGCCGCGAACTGACCGCCGACGACATCTGGGGCGCCTTCGAAACCGCCTATCTCAAGGTCGAGGCCAAACGCTTCCAGCTCGTCGACTGGTCCGAACATCATGCCTCCCCCACCGGGGGAGGGGGACCACGAAGTGGTGGAGGGGCACCCGCGGCAGATCGCATCTTCGCGGGAATCCTCCGCATCGACGGCCAGCAACGCAGCGTCAGCGGCCGCGGCAACGGCCTGATGAGCAGCGTCATCGCCGCGCTCGCCGAATCTGGCGGCCCGGTCATGGACATCGTCGATTACAGCGAGCACGCGATCGGCCAGGGCAGCACCGCGCAAGCCGCCGCCTATGTCGAATGCCGCACCCCCGACGGCAAAAGCGTCTTCGGCTGCGGCCTCGACACCGACGTCGCAACCGCCAGCGTGCGCGCGATCCTGAGCGCCGCCAACGGGGCGTGACATCTCGATGACGCTCAGCCACCGCCTCGCGCAGCCGTCGGACCTCGATGCGCTGCGTGCGGTGATGGCGCTCGCGATCGCCGAATTGCAAAAGGGTTTCCTCGACGACGCGCAGATCGCCGCCAGCCACGCCGTCATGGGCCTCGACACCCAGCTGATCGCCGACGGCACCTATTTCGTCATCGAGGCAGGTGATCAGATCGCGGGCTGCGGCGGCTGGTCGCACCGCGCGACGCTCTATGGCGGCGACCACGCCGCCGCCCTGCGCGACCCCGCCCCGCTCAACCCCGCCACCGACGCCGCGCGCATCCGTGCGATGTACACCCACCCCGCCTTCGCAAGGCAGGGCGTCGGCCGCATGGTGATGGCGCTCTGCGAAGCCGCCGTGCAGCAGGCCGGCTTCGCCCGCACCGAGCTGATGGCGACGCTATCGGGCGAGCCCCTCTACCGCGCCTGCGGCTACACCCCGATCGAGCATGTCGAAGCGCCGGGTCCGAATGGTGCCTCCGTCCCCCTCATCCGTATGGGGAAGCAGCTAGGCAGCCAACCAATCCTCCCTGTGGCGAGACGCTGAGTCAGCGGCGAATAGAGCGAAAGGCGAAACTCCTTACCAAGCTTTGTAATATATACAGATTTTGTTCTGTATTCCGGCCCCTCGCGCGATCAATCACGATCACCAACCTAATCTAGTTTGAAGTTTTGGAAAGCTAGAGTTCCGAAGGTTGGAGAACTAACCCCTTACGGAAAATTTCTCTTTCCTACATTTAACCCATATGGTTCACTCCCTCGGTTCCCCCAACCGAAAAGGACGAATCAATGGACGACACCGACGATTACCCCGCCTTCCTCCCCGCCCCCGCCAGCTACCACTGGACCCCCAAACTCCAGCGCGACTTTCTCGAAAGCCTCGCCACCACCGGCTCGGTGAAAATCGCCGCGGCCAAGGTCGGCATGTCGCCGTCCGCCGTCTATCAGCTCAAGCACCGCGCCGCGGGCGCCGCGTTCAAGCTGGGCTGCGCCGCCGCGGTGCTGATCGCGCGCGGGCGGCTGGTCGACGAGCTGCTCGACCGCGCGATCTGGGGTTATGACGAAACCGCCGAGCTGCTGCGCGAAGAGGGGCGCAGCTTTGCCAAGCGCCGCCGCCTTGATTCGCGCCTTGGCCTCGCGATGCTCGCGCGGCTCGACAAGATGGTCGAAACGCCCGCAGAGGCCGGGGAGGATATGCTGGCGCAGCTGATCGCGGGCGACTGGCCGGGATTCCTGGCGCTGTTCGACGCCGCCGCCGCGCATAATGCAGACGCGGCAGACGACGCAGACGGACAGCCCGCCCCGCTCACCACCGCGCTCGCGCTCTGGCTGACCGGCCGCGACAACCGCGCCAACCCGCTCGCCGCGCTGTGGCAGGACAGCGCAATCGCGAGTGAAGTTGCGCAGATTTCCGCCGATTTCGGCGCCGACGGCGAAACCGAGGAAACGCCCGAACAGGCCGCCGCCGCGATGACCGTGTGGTACGACGACCACGCCGACGACTGGCGCACCGACTTCCCGCCGCCCGCCGATTTTTGGGGGCATGAGGAGGGGCAGTTCGGCGACCCCGCCTATGCCCGCGCGCTCGATGACGACGAGCTGGAAATCTATGAAAATATGCGCGCGGCCGAGGTCACCCCGCTGCTGGTCGCGGGCGAAGCCGCGCGCCGCGCCTTTTTCGCGCGGCTCGGTGCCGCAAATGATGCCGGGGACGATCAGCAGGCCGTCGCTTTGCGGCAACCGCGCGTGACGGGCTGCCCCTAATCGGCGACCCAATAATCGGGGGCGCCGCCGGGTTCGTGGCCGCGGCGACAGATTACCTCGCCATCGACCAGCAATTCGGCCCATTCGCCGATCGGTTCGCGCGCCATCATCGCCAGCGCCGCGGCGACGTCGGTCGCCTCGAACGCCACGCGCTTTTCCATCCCGAACCACGCGTCGCGGTATCGCAGGATGTATGTGGTCAGGGGTTTGGTGGTCGCCGGGGCGGCGGGGAGTGCCGCGCCATGACTGGGCGCATCGGGGCGCGGCAGGCAATCGCAGCCGCCATCGCTCGCGCCGCGCCGCAAAGATCGGGGAACTTGCATGGGAGAATACCTTCGTTGGGGGAACCGAAGGGGCAGTGCCGCTGGTCAGTTCGGCTATGACCGCCGCCAGGGGGCGAAAGATTTTGGTCGGCGATACGTCTCCTCGTCCGAAAAACGCCCGAACCGCGCGCGCCGTTGCACTGGCGATCGGGCGCGGTATCGGGAAAACAGGAAATTCGACGCTTTTTCATTGCCATCGGTCGCCGCGGCGATTGGCCACCATTCGACGAGTGGCAAGGTGTCATCGACGAACGGCCCGTGCGCCGACGACGGACGCGGTCCGGCCGCCATCTTACAATCGGTGCTCGGCGTCCCCATATCGTCCCGATCGCGGCACCGACTTTTCCACAGGCCGCCGCGGCTGAGAGACCTGCGTGCTCCCGCTTGCCCGAACAGGAGCCACGCCCGATGAACAGCCGAACCAAACCCGTCAATCCGCCCGTCGGCACGGCGCCCGTCGCCGCCGCGCCGGCCGAACCAAGCAGCAGCGACGCGAAACACGCTGCCGACGACGTGACGCCGACCCGTGCGCGCAACAACAATCATTTCCGCAAGAACCGCACCCCCCTCGCCCGCGACGATGCCAAGCGACAGGGCGACATCAGCCAGCTGGCCTTTCTGACCATGGGCGGCCGCGATCCGGCGGTCGAATTTCTGAACAGCGAAAATGCCGCGCTCGGCGGTCGCCCGCTCGCGCTCGCCACCGCCAGTGCCGAGGGTTTTGAGCAGGTCGCCGCTGCGATCCGCGCCCTGGCGCCCGGCGCCACCACGTCATGAGCCGCGCGATGAATGTCACGCTGACCGAGGCCGAGGTGGCGGCGCTGTGCAAGAGCGCGGGGGTCATCATCAGCGCGATCGAACCGCTGCCCGACGGCGGCACCCGCCTGGTCTGCGTGTCGCCCGACGGCGCCGACACGATGCGCAAAAAGCTCAAGAACAGCCTGATCGACGGCACCGTCACCCGCCACCGCTTCTACCGCGCCCCGGGGTCGGAGGGGGGCTATTAACAATCGGCGGCGCGGCTGAGCAGATAGTCGCGTTCGCGGTCATTGCCGGCCAGCGCCGCCGCGGCTTCGAACTGCGCCTTTGCCTCGGCGCGGCGTCCGGCGCGGAGCAGGAAGTCGCCGCGTGCGGCGGGCAGCGGGGCATAGTTGCGCAGCGCCGCTTCGTCGGCGATCGCATCGACCAGCGCCAGCCCGGCGGCCGGGCCGAATGCCATGCTGTGCGCGACCGCGCGGTTCAGCTCGACCACCGGCGACGGCATTACCTGCCGCAGACGGTCGTACAGCAGGGCAATGCGCCGCCAGTCCGTGTCCTCGGCACGGCGGGCGCGGGCGTGGCATGCCGCGAGCGCCGCCTGCAACGCATAGGGACCGTTCGCGCCGCCCAGCGCCTCGGCGCGGGCGAGCGCATTGAGCCCGCGGCGGATCAGCAACTGGTCCCAGCGCGCCCGGTTCTGCTCGGTCAGCGGCACGAAACGGCCGTCCGGACCGGCGCGCGCTGCCAGCCGCGACGCCTGGATCTCCATCAGCGCCAGCAGCCCCAGCACCTCGGGCTGATCGGGCATCAACCCCGCCAGGATGCGCCCCAGCCGCTGCGCCTCGCCGCACAAGGGCGGGCGGACCAGCGACGGCCCCGCGGTCGCGGCATAGCCTTCGTTGAAGATCAGATAGACGACCTCGAGCACCGACGGCAGCCGCGCCGCCAGCTCGGCGCCGCGCGGCACCTCGAACGCTACGCCCGCCTTCGCAATCGCCTTCTTGGCCCGGGTAATCCGCGCCGCAATCGCCGCCTCGTTGGAAAGGAAGGCCCGGGCAATTTCTTCCACCGTCAACCCGCCGACCAGCCGCAGCGTCAGCGCGGCACGGCCCTCGGCTCCGATCACCGGGTGGCACGCGGCAAAGACCAGGCCGAGCAGTTCGTCGCCCAGCGGATCGTCCAGCGCGGCCTCGACGGCTTCGGCGCTCATGCCCTGTTCCTCATCCAGTTCGCGAGCAATTTCGGCGTGCTTGCGGCTCTGCATCGCGGTGTGGCGGAAGCCGTCGATAGCGCGCCGCTTGGCGGCCGCCATCAGCCAGGCGCCCGGATTGGCGGGGACGCCGCTGGCGGGCCATTCGGTCAGCGCGACCAGCAGCGCGTCCTGCGCCAGCTCCTCGGCGCGGTCGACATCGCGGGTCAGGCGAGCAAGACCGGCAATCAGCCTGGCGCGCTCGATCCGAAATACCGCCTCGATTGCCCGATGGGTGGGGTCCGCCGCCATGCGCTACGGTGCGCGGCGCATGGCGGGGTGGACCAAGGGTTCAGCGGTTCGCAAGCTTCTCGCCCACCCCGTCGTGGATGGCCGCGGCTTCGTCGGGGATCACATCGCCGAAATCTTCCATTTCATAGAAAGGACGAATCTCGATCTCGCTGGGGCCGAACATCGGGTTGGGGCAGCGCTTCACCCATTCGACCGCCTCGTCCATGTCCTTCACCTCCCAGATCCAGTAACCGGCGACCAGTTCGCGTGTTTCGGCGAACGGCCCGTCGATCACGGTGCGGCTGGGACCATCGAACGCGACCCGCTTGCCGAACGACGACGGCTTCAGCCCGTCACCGGCGACCAGCACCCCGGCGTTGACCAGTTCCTCGTTGAACTTGCCCATGTCGATGAACATCTGGCTCAGCTCGGGCGACGGGGTCATGCCCTGTTCGCTGTCCTCAGTCGCCTTTACGAACACCATCACACGCATTGCCTGTCTCCTTTAAACCGGACCAAAATCGGCCTCGTATCTTCACGACGAACGACTTTCCCCGAAATCGACACATGGCGGAAAAAATTTTCTGTGGCGAATATCTCGGACGTAAGGGGCTAGCAGACGCCCCGTTTCAGGCCACCTCGGCCAGCGAATTCGGTGTCGCGAACCGCTGGCGATATTCGTGCGGCGACAGCCCGGTGATGCGGTGGAACAATTTGCGGAACGCCGCCGCATCCTCATATCCGACGCCCCACGCGATCTGATCGACGGTGCGGCGGGTGAATTCCAGCAGTTCGCGCGCCTTGCCGACGCGCAGATGCTGGACATATTCGACCGGGGTCATGCCGGTCGCGGCCTTGAACCGCCGCTGGAACGTCCGCTCCTCCATCCCGGCCTCGTTCGCCATGGCGGGGACGGTGACCGGGCCGACGCCGCGCGCCTGCAACCAGTGCTGGACGCGCAGGATCGCCTCGTCACCATGCGTCAGCCTGGGGGCAAAGCTGGCGTAATTCTTCTGCTCGCGACCGCTCGGGTCGATCAGCAGAAAGCGCGCCGTTTCCATCATCACCGTCGGCCCCAGCAATCGCTCGACGATCCGGAGCCCCAGGTCGGTCCACGCCATCATGCCGCCCGCGGTGACGATATCGCCATCGTCGATCACCATCCGGTCGGCCTCCAACCGCACGTCGGGGAACCGCTCGCGAAACCGCTCGGCAAAAAACCAATGTGTCGTTGCCGGGCGCCCGGCGAGCAGCCCCGTCGCGGCGAGCGCAAAGGCGCCGCCGCAATTCGACGCCAGCACCGTTCCTTGGGCGTGCCGGTCGAGCAGCCAGCGCGCATAGGGTTCGACCTCTCCGGGTTCGAGCAGCTTGTGCAGGCTACCCGGCGCAATCAGCACCGCGGGCGAATTGTTCGCAGCTTCGTCCGGGTGGCTGTCGCGACAACGCGCAAAGCCCCCGTCCTTCTGCAATCGCCAGTGGCTGACGCGCATCGGGCGTCGCGCATGCTCGACCGCAAAGCGGCCCGCAACGTCGAACAGGTCGGTGATACCGTGGACCATCCCCATCTGGCAGTCGGGATAGATCATCAATCCGACTTCGATCATCGGCACAATGGCCGCGTCGGGCAGCATCAGCTTCGGCATATCGGCTCCTTTGTCGGATTTGGCCCGCATAATGTCGTATCCGCCAATCCCGCGCAAGCCTGGCTCGTCCTAAATCCGTGTCATCGGGACGGACACCCCGCCCTTCGAACCGAAAGGAACCAAGCCATGACCACGATCACCACCAAGGACGGCACGCACATCTTCTACAAGGACTGGGGTCCGAAGGACGGCCAGCCGATCATCTTCTCCCACGGCTGGCCGCTCAGCGCCGACGCCTGGGACGCCCAGATGGTCTATTTCGCCAATCAGGGCTTCCGCACCATCGCCCATGACCGCCGCAGCCATGGCCGCTCGGATCAGGTCTGGGAAAACAACAATATGGATCAGTACGCAGACGACCTCGCCGAACTGATCGAACAGTTGAACCTTAACGACATCATCCTCGTCGGTCATTCGACCGGCGGCGGCGAGGTCACCCGCTATGTCGGCCGCCACGGCACGGCGCGGGTCGCCAAGGTTGCGCTGATCGGCGCGGTGCCGCCGCTGATGCTCAAGACCGAAGCCAACCCGGGCGGGCTGCCGATCGACGTCTTCGACGGCATCCGCAAGGGGACGTTCGACAACCGGCCGCAGTTCTTCAAGGATCTGACCATCCCCTTCTACGGCTATAACCGCGACGGCGCGGCGGTCAGCGAAGCGCTGCGCGACGAATTTGTCCGGCAGGGCATGATGGGCGGGCTCAAGGGCCAGCTCGACAGCATCCGCGCCTTTTCGGAAAGCGACTTCAACAAAGATCTGAAGAAGTTCGACGTCCCGACCCTCGTCCTCCATGGCGATGACGACCAGATCGTTCCCGTCGATGCCTCGGCCCGCGCCACGGTGAAGATCGTCAAACAGGCCGTGCTGAAAATCTACGAAGGCGCCGACCACGGCCTGGCGGTCACCCACCAGGACCGCTTCAACGCCGACCTTCTGGATTTCATCAACAGCTGATACACGGGAGGCGCGGTCCAGCGGGGCCGCGCCGCCTCCTTCACCAAGGAGACAAGCCATGACCAAGCAGACCTTCCTCATCACCGGGGCATCGGATGGCATCGGCGCCGTCTATGCCGACCGCCTTGCCCGCCGCGGCCACGACCTGATCCTCGTCGCGCGCCGCGCCGATAAACTCGCCAACCTCGCCGACCGGCTGCGCAGCGACACCGGCGTATCCGTCGACGTTATCGCCGCCGACCTCGCCAATCCTGACGGCCTCGCCCGCGTCGAAGCGCGCCTACGCGATGACGACACGATCACCGGCCTCATCAACAACGCCGGGATCGCGGGCGAAACCAGCTTTGTCGACGCCGATCCGGTGCATCTGACGGCGCTGATCAATCTCAACATTCTGGCGGCCACTCGGCTCGCCGCAGCGATCGCGCCGCGACTTGCCGCGAAGGGCAGCGGGGCGATCATCAACGTCAGCTCGGTAACCGCCCTGATCCCTGATGGCTTCACCGCGACTTATCCCGCCAGCAAGGCCTATGTGCTGGCGTTCAGCGAAGCCTTGCAGGCCGAACTGGGCGCGAAGGGCGTGCGGATTCAGGCGGTGCTGCCGGGCGCCACGCGCACCCCGATCTGGACCGACGAACAATTGGCCAGCCTGCCCGCCGAAATCTTGATGGACGTGGACGACATGGTCGATGCCGCACTCGCCGGTTTCGATGCGGGCGAAACCGTCACCATTCCCGCCCTGCCCGACATGGCGGACTATGACGCCTATGTCGCGGCGCGCGCGGCGCTCCGTCCCAACCTGTCGCTGGCGCGTCCCGCGCCGCGCTATCTGTAACGGAGGGATGTGCCATGATCTTGGGCCTCACCATCCCGCAGTTCACCGCGCTGCACGTCGCGATCAGCCTGATCGCGATCGCGGCGGGGCTGATCGCCCTTCCCGCC
Organism: Sphingopyxis solisilvae; assembly: GCF_015475875.1. Classification (GTDB taxonomy): domain Bacteria; phylum Pseudomonadota; class Alphaproteobacteria; order Sphingomonadales; family Sphingomonadaceae; genus Sphingopyxis; species Sphingopyxis solisilvae. Next base: position 26,228 of record NZ_JADKYM010000023.1, read on the forward strand.
TTTGCGCGCGGCCGCATCCTGCCGCGCACGACCGGCATCTTCCTGTGGACGACGCTGCTCACCAGCCTGACGGGTTTCCTGTTCCCAATCGTCGCCTTCACCCCGGCGCTCGGCTTCGGAATCCTGTCGACGCTGATCCTGGTGGCAACCTTTTGGGCCTGGTACCGCCGCAAACTCGTCGGACGCGCTGCCGCAATCTATGCGGTCACCGCCACCCTCGCGCTCTATCTCAACCTATTCGTGCTAGTAGTGCAGAGTTTTCTGAAAGTACCGGCGCTCAACGCGCTGGCGCCGAACGGAACAGAACCGCCCTTCGCCATTGCCCAGGGCGTGCTGTTGATTGCCATGGTCGGCCTCGGCTACCTGACGTTCAAAGCCGCGCGCCGCCGAACCGCCGTCGCCTGATCGCCACCAAAATCACGAACAAGGGCGGCTTCGGCCGCCCTTGTCGTCGCAACGCCGCCAACCCCTCTTGCACCACCTTCCCTTTACGTTAAGGTCAGTTTCAAACTGCTACCGGAGAGTGATTCATGGCCCTTCCCCCCATTTTCGACCGCCTTCGCCTGCCCGTCATCGGCTCGCCTTTGTTCATCGTATCGGGGCCGGAACTGGTCATTGCGCAGTGCAAGGCGGGGGTTGTGGGCAGCTTCCCGGCGCTCAACGCGCGGCCACAGACGTTGCTCGACGAATGGCTGCACCAGATCACCGAAGAACTCGCCGCGTGGGACCGCGCCAACCCCGACCGACTGTCGGCGCCCTATGCGGTCAACCAGATCGTCCACAAATCGAACGACCGGCTGGAACAGGACATCGCGACCTGCGCCAAATGGAAGGTGCCGATCACGATCACCTCGCTCGGCGCGCGCGAAGAGCTCAACCAAGCGGTCCACAGCTGGGGCGGCATCACGCTCCACGACGTCATCGACGACCGCTTCGCGCGCAAGGCCGTCGAAAAGGGCGCCGACGGGCTGATCCCCGTCGCAGCGGGCGCGGGCGGCCACGCCGGGCGCCAGTCGCCCTTCGCGCTGGTGCAGGAAATCCGCGAATGGTTCGACGGCCCCGTCGCGCTGTCGGGTGCGATCGGCCATGGCCGCTCGGTCCTCGCGGCGCAGGCGTGCGGCGCCGACCTCGCCTATATCGGCAGCGCCTTCATCGCGACTGCCGAAGCCAACGCGGACCAAGGCTACAAGGATGGCATCGTCGAAGGCCGCGCCGCCGACATCGTCTATTCCAACCTGTTCACCGGCGTCCACGGCAATTACCTCCGCCAATCGATCGTCGCCGCGGGCATGGACCCCGACAACTTGCCCGAAGGCGACCTGTCGACAATGAATTTCGGCTCGGGCGGCAATACGAAGGTCAAGGCGTGGAAAGACATTTGGGGATCGGGCCAGGGCATCGGCCCGGTCACCGCAGTGCGCCCCGTCGCCGACTTCGTCGCCGAGCTTGAAGCACAATATCTGGCCGCACGCCGCGAGCTCGAGGCAAAGGTCAGGCTGTAACGCCGCCAAACAACCGCTCGATCGCCTCGTCCAGATAGGGCCGGTCGACAAACAGCCGCATCGGATCGCGGCGGTTGAGCCAGAATCCCGCCCCGTGCCGGTCGGTGAGCGCGCGCCGTGTCGTGTCCTGCAACAGCCGCAGCCGCATCACCGCTGTGCGTCGCGCAAACCGCAGGTCGGCGGTCGCGTGCAGGACAAAATGCCGCCGGATCTGATCGACCCGTGCCGCCACGACATCGCTATACCCCTGATGCGGCCCGCGATGCAGCGCATGGCCCGACAACAGCGCCGCCCCTTCGCACGCGGGCAGCATCAGTCCGTTGCGACGGAAATTCTCGAGCGCGAAGCCTTCGGCCTGCAACGCGTCGAACATCGCCGCCATCTGCGCGCGGTGGAGCAAGGCGATTGGGATCAGGTGATGACGTTGAAATCCGGGTTGCGGTGGCGGGGCGCCCTGCCAGCCGCGGCCCGGCATCAGCGGTCGCGGCCAAACTCGACGATCACCGTCGATCGCTGCCCTTCAACGATCGACGACGGCGACAGGTCAATCCATTCGCCGCTCTCCAGCCCTCGCATCTTGCGTTCGTGCTGCACCGGGCCGTTCAACATCATGTCGAGCGCCAGCCGCGACAGCCGCCGCACCATCTCGGCCACCGTCCAGCCGACGGGAATGCGGGCTTCCAACTCCTGCCCGGCGAACAGCGCCAGCCCCCGCGTCCCCATGCTGGCACCCGCGGCATCGTCGCGGCGCCGAAACGCAACCAGATGCAGTACCGGCGGCATCCCGCTCGCCAGCATTTCGGCGATCGACGCGCGAAACTGCGCGGCGTCGGACCACAGCCGCGCGGGCGACCAAAACAGATGGCTGGCATCGAACAGGTCGATCAGCAGCACCATCATCTTGAACAGATCGCGCAATTGCGACGGCTGCCCGGTTGCCGTCGCCAGCGCGCTGTCATGTTCAGGGACGAACGTCCAGCAATGTCCATCCTGTCGCCAATGGGATGGCAGGCTGGCAGCCAAGAGGCTGGTCGATGGCTGGTCGGGATCGGCGGCGTCGAGCACGGCTCCCTCAGCAGGGCCGGCGAGGACGATCGTCGTGCCGAAACGCAAGCGAAAACGCGGTTCAATGGCGCCGGGAGTGCAATCTTCCACTCGTTCGGGCTGCAAGCCCATGCGGCGTAGCGCCTGTTCGAGCATATCCACCGACCGCCCCTGCATTGCGCCGCCGACGATCAGCGCAAAGGGTTCCGGCGGCACCGGCAAGATCAGCGTATCGGTGCTTCCCGCATCCATGTCGACGGCCAACCTCCCTCGCTCTGCGCCTGCATCGCAAGGTTGCGACCAATCTTCAAACGCATAATTGCTGATGACGCGGAGTTAATCGGCCGCCGGTGTCAGATCGCAACCTGGCTGCCCAATTCGACGACGCGGTTGGTCGGCAGGCGGAAATATTCCATCGCGCTTTCCGAATTGCGCAGCATCCATGCGAACAGCTTTTCGCGCCAGATCGGCATCCCCGGCTTGCTCGCCGCGATCAGCGTCTGCCGCGACAGGAAAAAGCTGGTTTCCAGCATCTTGAACTCGCCGCCACAGCTGGTCACCCGTGCCAGCGCATCGGGCACATCGACGGGCTGCATAAAACCGTAATGCAGGATCAGACGGTGGAAACCGCGGCCCAGATCCTCCAGTTGGCACAGCTTTTCTTCCTGAACGAACGGCACGTCGGCGATCTTGATCGTCAGCAGGATGATGCGCTCGTGCAGCACCTTGTTGTGCTTGAGATTGTGGAGCAGCGCGTGCGGAACGCCATCCGACGTCGAGGTCATGAACACCGCGGTTCCCGGCACGCGCGTCGCACTGTTCGCGGCCGATTTGACGAACACCGGGATCGGCATCGCCCCCTCGGCCATTTCCTGCTGCATCAGCTTGCGCCCGCGCGACCAGGTGGTGAGCATGGTAAAGATGGTCAGGCCGATCGCCAGCGGGACCCACCCGCCGTCGGGCACCTTGATCAGATTGGCGCCGAAATAGGCGATATCGACGGTAAAGAACACCGCCAGCACCGGAAGCGCCTTCCACGCCGGCCATTTCCACAGGGTGAAGAGCACGACGCTCATCAGGCAGGTGTCGATGAACATCGCCCCGGTCACGGCGATGCCATAAGCGGCGGCAAGATTGCTCGACGACCCGAAGCCGATGACGAGCATGACGACCATGACCATCAGCCCCCAGTTGACGATCGGGATGTAGATCTGGCCCGCTGCCGAAGCGCTGGTATGCTCGACGCGCAGGCGCGGCATGAAACCGAGCTGGATCGCCTGCTGGGTGAGAGAAAAAGCGCCCGAAATCACCGCCTGGCTTGCGATGATCGTTGCCAAGAGCGCCAGGATGACGACGGGCACTTCCAGATACCGGGGCATCATTTGGAAAAATGGATCGGCAATCAGATCGGCCCGTGGACCGACTTCCGCGGCCAGAACCATCGCGCCTTGCCCCATATAATTAAGCATCAGCGCGGGCAGCACAAAGGCCAGCCAGCTGATGCCGATCGGGCCGCGCCCGAAGTGGCCCATGTCGGCATACAGCGCTTCGGCGCCTGTAACCGCAAGGACCACCGCGCCGAGCGCGATGAAAGCGGTAAATCCGTCAACATAGAAAAAGCGCAGCGCATTCACCGGGTTGAGCGTTTCGACGATGATCCACGGATTGGCAGCGATGTGCATTATCCCCAACCCGGCGAGGGTCAGGAAGTATGTCAGCATGATCGGCCCGAAAAGCGCCCCGACCTTCGCCGTGCCGCGCGACTGGAGCGCGAACAGGCCGATGAGGATCGCGAGCGCGATGGGCACGATGTACGGGGAGAAACCCGGGTCGATATAGCGCAACCCCTCGGTGGCCGACAGGACCGACATCGCCGGGGTTATCATGCTGTCGCCATAAAAAAGCGCGGTTGCGAAAACCCCGAGCAGAATGATCGGCCAGGTCCACCGCTTCTCACCCGACGAGCGGCTGATCAATGCCAGCAAGGCAAGGCTTCCGCCCTCACCCTTGTTGTCGGCCTTCATGATCGTCAGCACATATTTGAAAGTGACGACCAGCATCATCGACCAGAATACCAAGCTCAGCACACCATAGATGTGCAGGCGATCGGGTTCGATGGGATGGTGCCCGGCAAAGGTTTCGCGGAAGGCGTAAAGCGGGCTTGTCCCGATGTCGCCAAACACGACGCCCACCGCGCCGACCGCAAGCTTCAGCTTGCCATCGCCGTGCTGGCCGTGGCCATAATGGCCGGTATCGGCAGCGCTCGGCGCAGCCGTCTCCGCATTGCGCGCCCCTTTTTGCGACTCAGCAGTCATCGCGCGCCTTTAGACGAGCCCGCGTGATTGTAATAGCGCCCATTTCAAGGGGCTTCCGTTGCCTCGGCCGGAAGTCGCGGGCCCATCGCCTGCCGCAGCTGTGCCAAGCGCATCTCCAGATCCGCACGCCATGGCGCATCCGCGGGGCTACGCGCCAACAGCTCACCCCATACCGCCTCGGCGCCTTTCAGATCGCCCCCCTGCGCCAGCGCCAGCCCGGCAAAGAACGGCGGTGCGGGATGACTGGGATCGCGCCGTGCGGCCTCGTCGAACGCCAGCGCCGCCGCCGGCGACATCATCCCGCCACCATGCGCGGTCAGCGCATTGCCCAGCCCGACCCACAGATCGACATTGTCGGGATAGCGCGCGAGTCCCTTTTCCAGCGTCTTGGCCGCCAGTTCGGTCTTTCCGGTGCGGGCAAATCCGTCCGACATCCCCAGCCACTGCGCGGCCGGGCCGAAACGGTCGGCCATACCCTGCCGCTGGTCGGCGATGACATCGCCAAAACCCTCTGGCTCCTCGGGCGCCGCCACCGGCTTGCCAGGCAGCGACGGGCTGCCCTGCAGCGCATAGCCCGCCAGTCCCAGCATTACCGCCGCCCCGGCGAGCGGTCGCGCGGTCGCGGGCAGCTTGCCGAGCCAGAATATCCCGGCGATCGTCGCCAGCGCCGCCAGCATGACCCACAGCCAAATCATGCCCCACCTTCCGCTGCGTCATCTTCACCGCGCCGGAAGCGCCCGAATGCGAGCCACCCGCCGAGCAGCAGGAAAAGGAACGGCCCCAGCCACAGAAACGCGGTGGCCGCATCGAACGGCGGATCATAACTGACCCAATTGCCGTAACGCGCCACCAGCCATTTCTTGATCGCTTCAGGGCTTTCGCCCGCGGCAATCTTGCTGCGGACCTCGTGTCGCATATCGCCCGCCAGCGGCGCGTCACTGTCGGCAATCGACTGCCCCTGACAGACGAGGCAGCGCAGTTCGTCCATCAGCGCCTTCGCCCGTGCTTCCTTTGCCGGATCGCGTAGCTGCTCATAGGCGTAGGGCGCGGGCGGCAGGCGATCCTGGGCGGTGACGGGCACAGCGCCGCCGTTAGCGAGCATCATCGCCAGAAAGACCCCCGCGCCCCTGCGCAGGCAGCTTGAGAAGGCACCCGTCACTTCATCGCCTCCAGCTTCGCGATAATCTCCGGCACTTGCTCGGCCAGAATGATGCCCTGATGCTGTTCGCGAATGATGCCCTTGCCATCGATCAGGAAGGTTTCGGGCACCCCCGATGACCCTAGCGCGATCTGGACGCTGCTCTGCATGTCGGACCCGATGCGATCGAACGGATTCCCATATTCGCGCAGGAACGTCGCGACATCCTCGGGGCGGTCGCGGATCGCGATGCCGTCGATCGGCACGCCGGCAGCCTTCAGAGCCTCGAGTTGCGGCGCTTCGGCGCGGCACGGGATGCACCAGCTCGCGAACACATTGACCAGTCGCGGCTTGCCGTCGGCCAATTGGCTGCTCTCCAACCCCTCGACCCCGGCGGTCGCGGGTGGCAGGTCGAACAGCGGCATCGGTTTGTCGATCCATTGCGAGCGGATCAGCGTTTCCGCTGGAGTAACCAGCCGATAGATGAAGGCGCCGAACAACAATCCCATGATCGCCAGCGGCACAAAAAGGACCCAGCGGTTGGTCATGGCGCAAAGCGCTCCTGTGATTTGCGATAGCGCCGTGCGCGCCAGATGCCGGGCAATTGCGCGCGTCCGACCAGCGACAGCGTGGCGCCCAGCGCTATCAATCCGCCACCCAGCCATATCCACCATACCAGCGGTTTCCACCACAGGCGGATCTGGTAACGGTCGGCACGTCCGTCATCGCTCGTCACCGGCTGGCCGAGCACCGCATATAATTGTCCGCCGGGCCGGGTCAGCAGCGCGGCTTCGTTGGTTTCTGTCGGCGCCGTCCCCATCAAGCCCGGGAAAGTTCGCGCTTCGGGCCGCATCGTGAACTCGCCGCCTCCGGCGGTCCGCGCGACCAATGTTCCCTCGATAGACGTATAATTCGGGCCCGCGACAGGCTTGACCCCGACAAAGGTGACGGCATAGCTGCCCACCTTGATGATGTCGCCCGGCGCTGCCGCGACCAACCGCTCCTTGATGAAAGCGCTTTCGGCCCCCATTCCCGCCAGCGCCACCGCAACCCCGAAATGTGCGGTGACCATGCCCCAGGTCGGCAACGGCGTGCGGCGAAGATTGCGTCCCCACAGCGGCGCCAGGCTGGCCACTGCGACGATCGCCGCCACAACCATGCCGAGCAGCGGCAGAATGCCGATCTTTCCGCCAAACACGACGAGCAGCACCAAAACCGCTGCCCCGGCCAAAGCCGCTACCGGCAGCCGCGACCACAGCCGCTTGCCATCGTCGCGGCGCCAGCTGAGCAGCGGCCCCGCGACCATCACAAGGCACAGCACCAGCGCCAGCGGACCGGCCACGCGGTTGTAATAGGGCGGCCCGACCGAGATTTTCTCGCCCATCGCCTCTGCGACGATCGGATAGAGGGTACCGAGCAGCACGAGCGCGAGGATGGTGGTCAGCAACAGATTGTTGATCACCAGCGACCCTTCGCGGCTGAGCAGCGCGAACTTCTTGCCCTCCGCGACGCTGCCCGCGCGCAAGGCGAAAAGAGTCAGCGCGCCGCCGATATAGATCGCCATCAGCACCAGCAGGAAAGTCCCGCGCTCGGGATCGACGGCAAAGCTGTGGACGCTGGTCAGCAGCCCCGACCGGACGATGAAGGTACCGACCATCGACATCGAGAAACCGATCACCGCCAGCATCACCGTCCATGCCCGCAAGGCATTGCGGGTGGCCGTCACCGCGACCGAATGAAGCAAGGCGGCGCCCGCGAGCCAAGGCACCAGCGACACATTTTCGACCGGGTCCCAGAACCACCAGCCGCCCCAGCCAAGCTCGTAATAGGCCCAATAGCTGCCCGCGGTGATCCCGATCGTCAGGAAAATCCAGCTGAACAACACCCACGGCCGCATCGCGCGGGCAAAAGCGGGGCCGATCTCGCGCGTCACCAGCGCCCCGACGGCAAAGCTGAACGCGACCGACAGCCCGACATAACCGACGTAAAGCGTCGGCGGATGGAAGGCGAGGCCGATGTCCTGGAGCAGCGGGTTCAGCCCCTGCCCGTCGGGCGGTGCCACCGGCAAGCGGTTGAACGGATTCGACGAAAACAGCAAAAAGGCAAAGAAACCAAGGCTGAGCGCCGCCTGCGCCGCCAGCGTCGCGATCAGCGTGTCCTCGCGCAGCCGCTTTTCGAACAACGCGATCAGCGCGCCTGACAGGCACAGGATCGTCAGCCAGAGCAACATCGACCCTTCGTGGTTGCCCCACGTTCCCGCGACCTTGAAGATCATCGGTTTCAGGCTGTTGCTGTTGCGCGCGACCAGTTCGACCGACATGTCGGACCGCACGAACAGCGCGATCAGCAGGCCGAACGCGGTTGCAGTCAGCACGCCTTGCGCTACGCTGGCGGGGCGGACCAGCGCCGCCAGTTCGGCCTGGCCGCCGCGCACGTATAGCACGCCGGCGACGAGCGAGAGGCAGGCAAGCGCCGCCGCGATCCACAGCAGCGCGAGGCCAAGTTCGGCGATCATCGATCCCTCGCCTCAACCGAAGCACCAAAAACTTCGTCATTGCGAGCGAAGCGAAGCAATCCAGGGGCTGCCTTGCGCTGCTCTGGATTGCTTCGCTTCGCTCGCAATGACGACCAATGGAGACCGCTCACGCCGTCGGCGCCTTCATATTCTTCGGCATCTCGCCCATCTGCGGCGGCATATAGCGCTCGTCATGCTTCGCGAGGATTCGGTCGGCGACGAACGTCCCGTCGGCGCGCATCCGACCGTCGGCGACCATGCCGCTTTCCTCGCCGAACAGGTCGGGGACGATGCCGGTATATTCGACCGGCACCGACGCCTTGCCGTCGGTGGCGACGAAGCGGATCGTCAGCCCGTCGCGCTGACGTTCGATGCTGCCCGCCGCGACCATGCCGCCCAGCCGCATGGCCTCGCCGACCGCAGCCTTGCCGTCTGCGATTTCGACCGGCGTACGGAAATAGGCCGCCTCGTCGCGTAGCGCACTCGCCGCCAGCACACCCGCTCCGGCGACGCCGACGAGTGCCGCGACCGCCAGTACGAGCCGCTGATGCTTTGCCTTCATGGCTGGTCCTTACGCAGCGCGTCGCTGCGCCGCTCGGCTTTTTTCATCGCGCGCCAGCTCGACCACAGCACGGCGCCGGTCAGCAGCACCGTCAGCATGTACGCCGCCGCCACATAGGTCCACTGGCCGCTACCGCTGATCACCCCCGTCACGCCATCGTCCCCTCGTCGTCAGCCAGCCGCCGCAGCCGCGCCGCAACGCGATTGTCGGCGATGATCCGCCGCATCCGCATCAACACGATGGCGCCGAATAGCAGCGAAAAGCCCAGCAAGGTCAAGCCCAATGGCCAGAGCAGCGCATTGTCGATGCTCGACCCGCGGAGCGTGATGCTCGGCCCCTGATGCAGGCTGTTCCACCATACGACACTGCGGTTGATGATCGGGATATTGATCGCGCCGACCAGCGCATAAATCGCCGCGCCGCGTGACAAGGATCCGCCCTGTCGCTGGCCCTCATCACCGTTGGTCAGCGCTATAAAGCCGGCATAGAGAAACAGCAGGACCAGCATCGACGTCATCCGCCCGTCCCATTCCCACCAGGTGCCCCACGTCGGCTTGCCCCAGATTGATCCGGTCGCAAGACACAGCGCGGTAAACAACATCCCCGGCACCGCAATCGCGCGTGCCGCAATGCCCGACAGCGGATGGCGCCAGACGAGCTGAACCAGTCCGGCGATCGCCAGCGAGGTCCAACCGCCCATGCCCAGCCACGCCGACGGCACATGGACATAAAGGATGCGTGCGGTCTCGCCCTGCTTGTAATCGCCGGGCACCTGCGTCAGCCCGGCCCATGCACCGGCGAGCACCAGCAAGAGGCCAAGGCAAAGCAGCCATGGCGTCAATGGGCGGGCGATTGCCAGGAAACGGGTCGGATTCGCATAGGCGTGCATCGCTTCGCGTCCTTAGGGGAGCGCGGCGTGGGGGTCCAGCGATTTGCCCGGTGCAGGTTCGGAGCGCCAGCTAGCGAGCGGTTGCGGACATATATCCTCCCCATCGCAAGTCGATGGGGAGGATTTCTAGATTCCGCAAGACACCCCAAACCTGCCTTCAGCAGCACCAACGAACCTCAACCCTCCGGCCTTGTCCATATCCAGCTACCGCCGACCGCCGCTGCGATGATCGGTGCCATCATCCACGGCCACGGTGCGAAAATCAGTGCAAGGGCGATGCTGAAGGCAAAGGCGAGCATCGCCGCCACCTTGCCCTTGCGGCTGATGGCCCCCTTCTCGCGCCACGCGACGATATGTGGTCCGAATGTCGGGTGATGGAGCAACCACGCCTCGAGCCGCGGCGACGAACGCGCGAAGCAAAAGGCGGCCAGAATGACAAATGGCACCGTCGGCAATAGCGGCAGCACCGCACCGATCGCGCCAAGCGCGAGCGACAAAAATCCACCGACAAGAAAAAAATGCCGCTTCATCGCGGGGTGGCTTAGCGGAAATCAAAGACAACTAAACCCCTCCCCTTCAGGGGAAGGGCTTAATCTCCTAACCCCGCCCGATCAGCTTTTGCGCCATGCGGTCGGCGACCATCGACGCCGGGGTCCCGCTCGCCTTGCTCTCGGCCCAGATTTCGGCGAGGCGTCCGGGGATCAGAGCAATCCGCCCCTCGACCTCTTCGCGGCTCCCCTGCCCCAGATATTCCAGCGCGACATTGATGATACCGCCCGCGTTGATCACATAATCGGGCGCATAGACGATGCCGCGATCGTGGATGCGCTGCCCATCGGCGGCGGTCGCCAACTGGTTGTTGGCGCCCCCCGCGACGATCGGCACCCGCAGCTTCTCGATGCTGCGCTCGGTCAGGATCGCGCCCAGCGCGTTGGGGCTGAGCACATCGGCCTCGATCTCCATGATCGCGGCCGAATCGGCGAGTTCGGCGCCCAGTTCCTCGGCGAGTTCCTTGGCGCGCGCCAGATTGACGTCGGCCAGCGTCAGCTTCGCGCCTTCCGCCGCCAGCCGCCGCGCGACGCCGCCGCCGACGCTGCCGACGCCCTGGATCGCGACGCGGACGCCCTGGGCGCTGTCGGCGCCCAATCCTTCGCGAATGGCCGCCTTGATGCCCAGATAAACGCCCAGCGCGGTCAGCGGGCCGGGATCGCCACCCGCTTCGCCGCTCGCCACGGGCAGGCCGCTGACATGCTTGGTGTGTTTCGAGATTGCGACCATATCGGCGTCCGACATGCCGACATCTTCGGCGGTGACATAGGCGCCGCCGAGCGATTCGACCGCGCGGCCGAACGCCGCGAGCAGTTCGGGGGTCTTCGCCGCGCCTTCGTCGGCCAGGATCACGCCCTTGCCGCCGCCCATCGGCAGCCCGGCCATGGCATTCTTGTAGCTCATCCCGCGCGACAGGCGCAGCGCATCGGTGATTGCCGATGCCCGCTGCGGGTAATGCCAATAGCGTACGCCACCCGCGCCGGGACCAAGGTGCGTCGAGTGAACCGCAATGACCGCGGTCAGTCCGCTGTCGCGATCGCGGAACATATGGACATGCTCGTGATCGTCGAAATCGGCGAAATCCCAGACTGCGGACATGGATTCAATCCTCGCGTTAAAAAATTACGTCACCGCGTAATAATCAGGCGCAAGCGCGAAGTCACGCGCAAACGCCGTCCGCAGATTATTCAGGAGGAATGGGGCGACCAACGGGGCTCGAACCCGCGACCTCCGGTACCACAAACCGGCGCTCTAACCAACTGAGCTATGGTCGCCACACACATGCCGAGCACGCATAAAGCGGCCTCGACAGCGCGCGGCGATAGGCGCGCACCGCCCCGTTCGTCAAGCATTGTTCGCACGCGCCACCCTGCTAAAACGCGCGCCATGGCTGCAAATGAATTTGTCGACATGGCGACCTCGGGCGCCGACCGTACCGCGGCGCGGCTCGCTGCCGTCCCCGGCATCCGCCGCGCGCCGACACCCAAGCTCGAACAGTTCATGCTGCCGCGCCTGCTTGACGCCGACACTTGCGCGGCGATCATCGATCTTATCGACAGCGACGCGCGCCCATCGACGATCGCCGACCCGAACGGCGACGACACGTTTCGTACCAGTTCCACCTGCGACCTCGACCACCGGCTGCCTGTCGTCGTCGCGGTCAACAACAGGCTCCACGACCTCACCGGTATCCCGCTCGAATATGGCGAACCGCTACAGGGCCAGCGTTACGACGTGGGGGAAGAGTTCAAGGCGCATACCGACTATTTCGACCCGCACGGCGCCGACTGGGAAACCTATTGCACGATCCCCGGTCAGCGCAGCTGGACATTGATGATCTATTTGAACGAACCCGCCGCGGGCGGCGCGACGCGCTTTCTCGCCACCGGCAAGCTGCACCAGCCCGAGACGGGCAAGCTGCTCGCGTGGAACAATGTCCGTCCCGACGGTACGGTCAACCCCGACACGCTCCACCATGGGATGAAGGTGCGCAAAGGGCGCAAATATATCATCACCAAATGGTTCCGCGAGCGCCCGTGGCCGTGGGCGGCGGAGGAACTTCACCGCTGACGTCGATCGCCGCTCAGTTCGGCCCCGGCGCGCATTTGCTGCGGTCGCCCGCCTTGCAAGCCGCGACGTCCGCTTCCCATTTCCGCATCGCCTCGCGCGCCTTGCGGTCGTTTTCGGCGATCAGCGCCTCGCGGTCGGCCAGCGCCTTGCGATAGGCGGCTTCATTGGCGGCCTGTTCGTCGGCGATACGCTTCTTGTCGGCTTCATAGCGTTCGATCTCGCGCTTCGCAGTCGCCGCCTGATCGGCATTGAGCGAGCGCGTCGCAGCCAATTCTTCTGCGCTCACCTTGGGCTCCGGCACCGGTGCGGGGGCCGGGGTCGCGGCGCCGCCCCTGCCGTCGCGGCGATAGGTCAGGGTCGATCCGCTTTCGCGCAGCGTACCGCGAACCGGATCGATGGTCAGTTCGCACGCGCGTTCATTGCGCGTGACCGCGCCGGTCCGGCTGTTGCGGTCGTAACCGGCGCAGACGGCCTTCAATTGACAGCTCTGCGCGCCGCCGACGCGATAAATGCCGCGAAACTTGCTTTGCCCCTTCGGCCAGTTTTCGGGATGGTTGTACAGCAGCGCGTTACCGCCGTCACCGCGCGCGAACGCATCGACGCCGACGATCGGCACCAGCGCCCCGTCGCTGCGATGCCAGTCACCCTCGATATCGGCGCGCGTGCAAACCGCCGCGGCCGGCGCAGCGGTGCCGCGCGTCCAGGGGACATCGGAAACAAAGCTTTTGGCGCCGCCTTCGATGGTCAAGCGGTTCTGGGCGGGATCGACAACAACCGTACAGGGATTCGACGTCGAAGTGATCGTGCCGCACTGCGCCTTGAAACGACACCCCGCCCCGTCGCCGGTGATGCGCGAGGCGATCACTTCGCCGTCGCTATATGGCGCGCGGGCAAAGCCGGTCGCGCGGCCCGTTCCCTCCTGACCTTCCCGGCTGAAAACGATCTGCACCTGCGCGCTTTGCCTGCCGCTGCCGGGCCGTTGCCAAGTCCCGACATAGGAATCGGCGCGGCACTTCCCGCCCGCAATGGCCGGTCGGGCGGCCTTTTCTATGTCCGCGATGCCGTCTGTTTTAGCATGAAAACTGTTCGCTCTGAGTTTGCAACGATTGATCTTCAGCGCGGATATCTTATACCCAGCACGCAATGCCAGTGCGCGAACCAAGCGCTCGTCTTCGGCGCACGATCCTGCCAGATTACGCAGCAGGGAATGCCATTGGACATCGAATGATGCCGTACCCTCTGTCGGCGAGGTGTAGAGAGACACCACGACGCCTGGCTCACGGTCGCCTGGCGAACTTACGGCAAAAACCGATCCTCCGTTCGAACCCCACTCGTTTACGACAAACGGCATCCCATCCAGATCGATGCGCTCCCCCTTCTGCTGCGCCCATGCCACCAGCGCCATCATCGCCGAACCTGCCAGCACGGCACCGGCCATCGCCTTGCGGATCATCCATCCATCCCCTTCGACGCCGGAGCGTGTCCGGCGTGCAATATCCACGCGTCCCGTCGCAATCTTAACCGCTTAAACCGGCGTCGCAAGTGCAGCGCCTGTATTTCCGGCAAGGCTGGCACGCCTGTCCTGCTCAAACGAAAGGGGCCGAAGCATATGCTCCGGCCCCGCCCGAATCCTGCTAGCGCGCCCAACAGGCGCCCACCGCTTTACCGCACCAGCCGGTACTGGAAATTCAGCGTCAGCGTGTTCGCGACCTGTCCCGGTTCGACCGGCGTCGCCTTCATCTCCATCGCCGTGCTCTGGATACGGCCATAAGGCATCGGCGGCTGCTGGCCGACGAAACCGCCCTCGCTGATCGATACCAGCTCGGCGCCGCGATAGCCAGCGAGCCGCGCATAGTCCGCCGCTTTGGCTTCGGCCGCCTTGATCGCGGTGCCGCGCGCGTCGACCAGCTGCGCGTCGGCGTCCTTCATCCCGAACCACGGTCCTTCGATATTGGTGCCGCCTGCGGCGACCAGCGCGTCGAGCAGCGGGCCGATGTCGGCGATCTTGCCGGTCGTCGCACGCACCGTGTTCGACACCTGGTAACCAATGAAGCGCGGCGGCTGGCCCGGGGTCTGGTTGCTGTAATCATATTGCGGCGACAGGTTGATGCCGCTCGTCTGGATATCCTCGGCCTTGATCCCGCGCGCCTTCGCCGCGGCGATCAGCTTGTCCATCGCCGCCGCATTCTGCCGCATCGCCTCGACCGCGGTCGGCGCGGTGGTTGTCACCCCGGCGCCGATCGTCGCCTGGTCGGGGCGAGAGCGCACTTCCTCGCTGACGCTGAAGCTCAGGATCGGTCCCTGCATTGTGGCTGCGGTCACCGCCGAACCTCCCTGCTGCGCGAAAGCGGGCGCGGCCGCCATCAAAGCCATTCCGGCTGCCATAACGGTGAACAATTGCTTCGTCATTTCATTCTCCTGTCGGCCGGAGCTCCGGCCATTTCCGATTTCCAGCCCGTAACGCAGACGGACCGGACCCGTTCCGGCCTTTGTGCGCAGCGCGCTTGCATGATGCTGAATGGATCGGTAGCGCGCCGTTCATCATGGCAGCTCCCATTCTTTCATACGAAGGCCTCGGCCTGGTGCAGGGCAGTGGCTGGCTGTTCCAGGATCTCGACATCTATGTCGGCGAACGCGACCGGCTGGCGCTGATCGGGCGCAACGGCGCGGGCAAGACGACCTTGCTCAAGCTGCTCGCCGGGCGGATCGAACCTGACAAGGGCAAGCGGGTGATCGTTCCCGGCACCCATGTCGTGATGCTCGAACAGGAACCCGATTTCTCGCGTTTCGCGACGCTGATGGATTTTGCCATGGCACCGCCCAATGCACCGGAAGAATTTGAGGTCGCCGCCATCGCCGACCAGCTCGGCATCGACATGAGCCGCACCGCCGCCAGCGCCTCGGGTGGCGAACGCCGCCGCGCTGCGCTCGCCCGCGCGCTGGCACAGAACCCCGACGTGCTGCTCCTCGACGAGCCGACCAACCACCTCGACCTCGCCGCGATCGACTGGCTCGAATCCTGGCTCGCACGCTACACCGGCGCGTTCGTCGCGATCAGCCACGACCGCACCTTTCTCACCCGCCTGACCCGCCAGACCTTGTGGCTCGACCGCGGCAGCATCCGCCGCAAGGAAATCGGCTTCGGCGGTTTCGAGGAATGGAGCGATGCCGTCGCCGCCGAGGAAGCGCGCGCCGCGCAGCGGCTCGATTCGAAACTGCGGCTCGAGGCGCATTGGCTCGAACGCGGCGTCACCGCGCGCCGCAAGCGCAATCAGGGGCGGCTCGAAAAGCTCAAGGAAATGCGCGCCACCCGCGCCGCGATGATCGGCGGTCCCGGCGTCGCCAAACTCGGCCTCGCCAACGACGACGTGCGCTCGAAATCGGTGATCGTAGCCGAGGGCGTGTCCAAAAGCTTCGGCGACCGCGTCATCATCAAGAATTTCGATTTCCGCGTCCAGCGCGGCGACCGCATCGGGATCGTCGGCGCGAATGGCGCGGGCAAATCGACCCTGCTCAAGCTGCTGACCGGCGAGATCGCGCCCGACAGCGGCAGCATCACCCTTGCCCCGACGCTCGACGGTATCATCATCGACCAGCAGCGCAGCCTGCTGTCCCCCGACAAGACCGTGCGCGACATCCTCGCCGACGGCGGCGACTGGGTCGAAGTGCGCGGGGTCAAGAAGCATATCCAGGGATATTTGAAGGAATTCCTGTTCGATCCCGGCGTCATGGAGGCCAGCGTCGGCGCGCTGTCGGGCGGTGAACGCTCGCGCCTCCTCCTCGCGCGCGAATTCGCCCGCGAATCGAACCTGCTCGTGCTCGACGAACCGACCAACGACCTCGACCTCGAAACGCTCGACCTCTTGCAGGAAGTCATCGCCGATTATGCCGGCACCGTGCTGCTCGTCAGCCACGACCGCGACTTCCTCGACCGCACCGTCACCGTAACGCTCGGCCTCGACGGATCGGGCAAGGTCGACATCGTCGCCGGCGGCTATGCCGACTGGGAAGCGAAGCGGGTCAAGCCGAACAGCGTCAAAGCCAAAGCATCAACCGCCGCCGCCCCGCCCCCGCCGACCGCGCGCAAGAAGCTGAGCTACAAGGATCAGCGCGACTATGACCTGCTGCCGGGGCGGATCGAGGCGATCGAGGCGGAGATGGCCGCGGCGGAAACCGAATTGTCCGACGGCACCCTGTTCACCCGCGACCATGCGCGGTTCGCCGCGCTAACCGCGAAGCTCGAAGCACTGCGCGCCGAGAAGGCGGCGGCGGAAGATCGCTGGTTGGAATTGGCCGAAGAGATTGAATCGCTTGGCTAAGTCTTGGATTGTGCTTGGCAGACAGACGCAATTCGAACATGTCGTAACCAAGGGAGAACGACATGAGCGACGACAAAGGCCGATCCGAATTGCAGGGCGTCGCGGGATGGCTGGGCTTGCTTGTGTTCGTCCTCGGTATCCTCTCACCGGCGCGAATGTTGTTCCAGACAATCGCGAACATACGTGAAACGGCCATAATGGGTCAGGTGCTTGGCCCCAACACGTCTATCTACATTCAATTCTGTTGGGCGCTGGTCGCAGCATCGGCCGCCGGGTCGATCTTCCTCGCCTATCGGCTGCTGGCGGTTCATCGCTGGTCATCCGTGCGGATCGTCATCATTGGCCTTTGGTGCCTTGCCGCTATCCCGACGCTGATCGATGCTTTGGTTGGGTCGATCCTTTTCCCCGAGTTTGTTGGCGCCATAGTTCCTGAAGCACTATGGTCGGCCGCCAAATCGAGCATTTCGGCCACGATCTGGACAGCCTATCTTATGAAATCGAAGCGCGTGGCGAATACCTACATCAAGGATATCGACGAAACGCAGCGCATCTTCGGCTAACGATCACCCCACCCCATAAAACCGCGCCAGCCGATCCAGCGCCAGACCCAGCACCAGCTTCCCCGACCGCGCCGGCCACCCCAGGCCCTTCTCCGCCCCGGCAATCCCCTCACCCGCACAAATCACCCGCCAACATATGTCGGCCAGCCCCGGCCCCACCGCCTCGAGCGCGCCATGGAAACGCCGTTGTGCATCGATCCGCGCCAGCGACGCATCCGCTGCGCGCGCGCCGCCGCGGACTTTCGCAGGGGGCGCCGCGTCCCAGCGCATCGTCACCCGTGCCGCCAGCCCGGCGCGCTCGTAATCGGCGCGCAGCCGTTCGCCCGCGCGGCACTGCGCTTCGGTCAGCAAACCGCGCGATGCCAGCCACTGTACCGGGCTCTCGGCCACGTTCATGGTCACGCGCCGCATCGCCTGCGGCCCGCTCTTCCCGGGATCGATGCGGTCGTCGGGATGCAGGCAATCGGTCAGTTGGCGTGCGATCATGTTGAACTCCTCTGTCACGAATCATGTCTTGACATTGGAGAAATAAGTAGGAAAGAAAAAACCAATTTGGTTATCGAGGAATTTTTATGATCAACAGCATCCGCGCCGTGCGCCGCGCCAAGGGACTGACGCTTGAGGAAGTCGGCGCGCGCTGCGATCCGCCGACCACCGCGCAGACGATCGGCCGCCTCGAAACCGGCACCCGCAACCTGTCGCTCGGCTGGATGAACCGCATCGCCGCCGCGCTAGGGGTCGACGCTGCCGAACTGGTGCAATTGCCGCAGGATACCCAGCTGACGATTACCGCGCACCTCGGCGCGGACGGCGCGCAGGCGCCGACGCGCGTCGAGCAGGCGCTGACCGCCCGTCCCGGTGAGGATATGGTCGCCGTCCGCGTCACCTCGTCGATTGGCGACTACCGTGCCGGAGACGAAATCTGGTGCCGCCGGATCACCGGCGACTGGACCAGCGCGCTCAACCGTGACCTGCTCGTCCCGCGCCCCGCCGGCCGCTTCTTCTTCGCCCGCCTGCTCAACGTCGATGGCGAAAAACTGCACCTGCTTCCGCTCGGCACCGGCGCCCGGCAGCAAGTGGTCAATAACCCGCCCTGGGCCGCGGTCGCGGTGCGGCTGATCCGATCGCTTTAGGAACATGCTCGCGATCAGGAACCTCGTCATTGCGAGCGAAGCGAAGCAATCCAGAGCGTGCGGTAACCGCCCTGGATTGCTTCGCTTCGCTCGCAATGACGTGCTTATGGGCACTCGCGAATGACCTCCCCCCTCCGCGTCCTGTCGATCGCTACCCTGTTCCCCGATGCCGTACGTCCCAACTTCGGCTTGTTCGTCGAACGCAGCCTCCGCGCGCTGGCCGCCCAGCCGGGCATCGAACTCACCATCGTCGCGCCCGTCGGCCTGCCGCCCTTCCCGCTGGCGCTCCACCCGCGCTACCGGCCGCTCCGCGCCTTGCCGCGAACCGAAAGCTGGGACGGCCTCACGGTCCACCGCCCGCGCTTCCCGCTGATCCCGCACATCGGCGCACGCTTCAACCCGGCGATGGTCGCGCGCGCCGTGCTGTCAACGGTGTCCGGCCAGACCTTCGACGTCGTCGACGCGCAATTCTTCTACCCCGACGGTCCCGCCGCGATGCGCGTCGCCGCCGCGCACGGCCTGCCCTTTTCGGTGAAGGCGCGCGGCGCCGATATCAGCCATTTCGGCCATGATCCGGCGACTGCACCGCAGCTGATCGAGGCCGCCGGCAAGGCCGCGGGCCTGCTCGCTGTGTCCGATGCGATGCGCCGCGACATGGCGGCGATCGGCATCGATCCCGCCAAGGTCACCACCCACTACACCGGCATCGACACCGCCCGCTTTGCGCCCGGCGACCGCGCCGCCGCCCGCGCGGCGCTCGGCATCGACGATGCGCCGATGGTCCTGACCGTCGGCGCGCTTATCCCGCGCAAGGGGCAGGCGCTCGTGATCGAGGCGCTCCCCGCGCTGCCCGGCGTTCATTATTGGCTGGCGGGCGCGGGCGAAGCCGAAGGCCGCTACCGCGCGTTGGCGCAGCGGCTCGGCGTCGAAACCCGCGTCCATGTCATGGGTCCGGTCGCAAATGGCGACCTGCCGATGCTCTATCGCGCCGCCGATATCGTCGTCATGCCCTCGGTCAGCGAAGGCCTCGCCAATGCCTGGGTCGAGGCGCTGGCCTGTGGCACCCCGATCGTTATCAGCGATGCGGGCGGCGCTGCCGAGTTGGTCACGTCGCCCGTCGCGGGACGGATCGTCGAACGGACCCCTGAAGCGATTGCCGCCGCAGTACAGGCCATCCTGACCAACCCGCCCGCGCCGTCAGACGTCGCCGCCACCCTCGCGGATCGCTTCGACTGGAACCGCAACGGCCGCGAACTGGCCGAGCATCTGCGCCGCTGCGCCGGTCGTTAAACGACCGCGCCGTCGTCCTTGCGCTCGACCCGCTCGCCGCCCTCGATCCCGGCGACCGTGCGTGGCACAAAGCTGTCGGGGCCGACCTTCAACCACACCAGGATCGGCGCCGACATGTAGACCGACGAATAGGTGCCGATGAAAATGCCGAGCAGCATCGCGGCGGTGAAGCCGAAAATCACGTCCGGCCCGACCCACAGCAACACGCCCAGCGCGATCAGCATCGTAAAGCTGGTCATCACCGTGCGCGCCAGCGTCTCGTTCAGGCTGAGATCGAGCAGCGGGATGATTTCCATCTTGCGGTATTTTTTCAGGTTTTCGCGAATACGGTCGTACACGACGATCGTATCGTTCAGCGAATAACCGATGATGGTCAGCAGCGCCGCGACGATGTTCAGGTCAAACTGCAACTGGGTCAGCGCGAAAAAACCGAACGTCAGCGCGACGTCGTGGAACAGCGCAAACAGCGCGCCCACCCCGAACTGCCATTCGAACCGGATCCAGATATAGATCGAGATGGCAACCATCGCCAGCAACAGGCTGAGCGCGCCGGTTCGCAGCAATTCCTCCGATACCTTGCCCGACACCGTTTCGACCGACCCGGTTTCGGCAGTCGGAAACGCCGCCTTGATTCCGGCCACCAGGCGCTGGCCGGCCTGTTCGGCCGCGGCCTTGTCCCCTTCGGGCAGCGCGGTGCGGATCGATACCGCCTTGTCGGACCCGAATTGCTGGATCGTCGCTTCGCCCAGTCCGATCGCCGCCACTTTCGACCGGATTTCGTCGATCGGGGGCATCGTCTGGGTAAATTCGACGCGCACCGACTGGCCGCCAACGAAGTCGACCCCCAGGTTCAGCCCGCGCATCGCGACGAGCGCAATCGACGCCACGATCATCAAAATGCTGATCGCCATGGCGAGCTGGCGCCATTTCAGGAACTGGATGTTGGTGTCGTCGGGGACGAGTTTCAGCAGGCGCATGGTGTCGGTCCCTCTATCAAATGTTCAGCGACGTCGGGCGCGTGCGGTGCAGCCACCGGGCGGCAAACAGGCGCGTAACGGTCACGGCGGTAAAGACGCTGGTGATGATGCCGATGGTCAGCACGACGGCGAACCCCTTGATCGGCCCCGACCCGAACCAGAACATCAATCCCGCCGCGATGACATTGGTGATGTTGGCATCGAAAATCGCGCGGCTCGCTTCGGCATAGCCGACATCGACCGCCTGGAACACGCGCCGCCCGCGTTTCAATTCCTCGCGTATGCGTTCGTTGATCAGCACGTTGGCGTCGACCGCGGCGCCGATCGTCAACACAAAGCCCGCGATCCCCGGCAACGTCAACGTGGCGTTGAACGCGGCCATGATCGCAATGATCAGCGCGATGTTGAACATCAGCGCGATGTTCGCATAGACGCCGAACCGCCCGTAAACGATGATCATGAACACCAGCACCGCGACGGTCGCGATAATCCCCGCGATGGCACCCTTGCGGATCGAATCGGCACCGAGTTCGGGTGTGACGGTGCGCTCCTCGACCACCGCCATTTTCACCGGCAGCGCGCCCGACCGCAGCGAAATCGCCAGCGCATTGGCACTCGCCACGGTAAAGCTGCCCGAAATCTGGGCGCTGCCGCCCAAAATCGGTTCGTTGATGTTCGGTGCCGACAACACCTGGCCGTCCAGCACCATTGCAAACCGTCGACCGACATTCTGCGCCGTCACCCGCGCAAAGGTGTTTGAACCGCCCGAATCGAACGCGATCGTCACGACGGGTTCGTTCGTCTGCGGATCATAGCTCTGCCGCGCGTTGACCAGCTGGTCGCCGCTGATCATCACCTGGCGCCGCAGCACTTCGAACGCAGCGCCATTGCCCTCGCCGGGCGCATAGGGGACGATTTCGCTGCCGACGGGGACGCGGCCCGCTGCCGCCTCGTTCAGGTCGGCGTTGGGATCGACCATGCGGAACTCCAGCCGCGCGGTCTTGCCGATCAGCTCTTTCAGCGCCGCCGGATCCTGCAAGCCCGGCACCTGTACCACCACGCGGTCATTGCCCTGCCGGATGATCGTCGGCTCGCGCGTCCCCAGCGCGTTGACGCGCTTGTCGATGATGTCGCGCGCCGAATCCATCGCCTCGGCGACCGCCTGCGTCTGCCCGGCGGTGGTCGGCGTCATCACGATCCGCGTGGTATCGACGATGTCGATATTCCAGTCGCGCTGACCGGTCAGCGCCGCACCGCGCGTCTGGTTGAACAGCCGGTCGCGCGCTTCGTCCAGCTGTGCCTGGTTGCGGACCAGAAAGCTGATCCGCCCGCCATCGGTCGACAGCTCGCCGATCGCGATGTCGTCGTCGGGTCCGCGTTCGCCGTTCATGGCCGCGCGCACGGTCTTTTCCATATTGGTCAGCTGCGTCTTGCGCAGATCGTCGATGTCGGCTTCCAGCAGCAGATGGCTGCCGCCCGCCAGGTCGAGCCCCAGATTGACCTTGGCCTGCATGAACGACGGCAGGCTGTTCAGTGTCCGTTCGGGCAAAAAGCTGGGAATGGAAAAGATGACGCCCAGCAACAGGATGATGCTGATGCTGATGGTCTTCCAGCGCGGAAAATCGAGCATGGTCTATTGGTCCGATCGATTGGCAGGACGGCGACGCGCGCAGTCCCCGCCGCGTCAGTCGTTGGCGGGCTTGCCGCCGGGTTGCATCACGTCGGCCAGCGTCGCCTTGACGACCTTGATCTTGACGCCCTGCGCAATTTCGACATCGGCATAATCGTCATCGACGCGCGTGACCTTGCCGACAATGCCACCCCCAGTCACCACCTGGTCGCGCGGCTTCACCGCCGCAATCTTGGCGCGATGTTCCTTGGCGCGTACCTGCTGCGGGCGGATCAGGAAGAACCAGAATACGACAAAGATCAGCAGATAGGGGACCAGCATCAGAAAACCGGCGGCCCCGCTTCCCGATCCGGCCGCCTGGGTCAGAAGCAGATTGGTCGACATGGGTGAAAACTTTCCGTCAAAAGGCGTCGCTGGTTCCGTCACGAAACCGGCGCGCATGAATGGCGCGGCGCCTATCACGCAGGAACCGGGCGCGCAACCGTCGCGGCGCCCTCCCCCCCTCGTGCCAAGCGGCTCCGAAATGGGGTGCCGCACACCGCGATCAAGGGATTTCCGGCGCGGCGCGAACAAATAGGATTTGCCGCCCTTCTGGCGGCACGATGGCCTTGCATCGCCCGCGAAGGCACGCTAGGGGCCACGCCTGCCCAATCGGGCCGGTCGGGACGTAGCGCAGCCTGGTAGCGCATCACACTGGGGGTGTGGGGGTCGGAGGTTCGAATCCTCTCGTCCCGACCAATTCAAATTTCAAACAGCGACTTATTGCCGCGCCGGGATCGGCGAGCGTCTGGCGTGCCTGGCGGCTGTTTTCGATCTGCGCCGTTTCAGTAATCTCGATCGTCAGCGCGTCGGGCGGCAAATGATGCGCCGAGAGC
>NZ_JADKYM010000024.1 GCF_015475875.1 Sphingopyxis solisilvae
CCTGCCTCGCAATCACGCTGGCACGCATCTACTGGCAGGAACCGATGTCGATCGTGACCTGGTTCCAGAGGAGAGTGTGCTTCCCCTCTGCGATCTCTGCGCCTCTGCGCGAATCCTGTTCTAACACCGCCCTTCGGGCAAATGACCGCAACCGGTCGTAAGCCGCCATGCGCACGAGGGCTGAATGCCCTTCCAGCCAACGAAAAAGCCCGCATCCGGCGGGGATGCGGGCTTTCTATCGCCGTGGACGGGCGAAAAGGCCTTAGCTGGCGACGCGCTCGGCAAGCACGGTCAGGCCGGCTTCATTGACTTCGGCAAATCCGCCCTCGACCTCGATCACCTCGGGCGCGGCGCCCGCGGTGGCATAAATGGTGAGCGGGCCGTTGCGCAGCGTCGCCATGAACGGCGCATGGCCTTCGAGCACCGAGAAATCACCCTCGCTGCCGGGAACGGTGACCATGTACACCTCGATCGACCGCTCGAGGCGGGCGGGGGTGACGAGTTCGAAATGGAGGGGCATCCTATTTTTCCTGAATGATGATCTGGAAACTTGCTGACGGTGCGCCGTCACCTGTGGTGGTATGGATTAAGCGAAGCTGTACCTGTCCGGTGGCCGAATACTTCATCTGGAAAGCTTCCACCGTCCCTTTGTCGCCCGGGCCGGAATTCGCCGGGTCAGCTTCAAAATTCAGTCCGAGCCCGGAAATGCCAGCACGCAACTGCCGGAGTGCCATGGCTGCTTCCGGGCCGGATGCCGTAACCTCACAAATCTTCCCAGAGATGCCCCCGACGGCCACATAGCCATCTTTGCGAGTCTGGCCCAACCGAGCGAAACCAGGGAAATCGACGTTACCGCCAGTCTCCGGCGTTGCTGCGAAACCCAAAGCGATCAGGTCCGGATTATTCTCCAGCACAGTCTCGCCATTGATCAGTTGGGGGCAGAATTCATAGGCAAGTTCGGTGGCGAAATTCGGTAGATCCCGCATGAGTTCTCGCAGCTGCGCGGTCGTCGGCGCTGGAGAGGCGACGGCAAACGGTAAAGCCAGAAGCCATGCGGCAAGACCCGTCACGCTGCGTCTTCGGCCAACTTCGCGGCCTTGGCGACCGCTTCGTCGATGCCGCCGACCATGTAGAAGGCCGCTTCGGGCAGGTGGTCATATTCGCCGTCGACCACCGCCTTGAACGACTTCACCGTTTCCTCGATCGGCACGAACTTGCCGGGGATGCCGGTGAAGACTTCGGCGACGTGGAACGGCTGGCTGAGGAAGCGCTGGATCTTGCGCGCGCGGGCGACGACCAGCTTGTCCTCTTCCGACAGCTCGTCCATGCCGAGGATCGCGATGATGTCCTGCAGCGACTTGTACTTCTGCAGCGTTTCCTGAACGCGGCGGGCGGTCTCGTAATGCTCCTGGCCGACCGTCGCGGCGGTCAGCACGCGGCTGGTCGAATCGAGCGGGTCGACCGCGGGATAGATGCCGAGTTCCGAAATCGCACGGCTCAGCGTCGTCGTTGCGTCCAAGTGCGCGAACGAGGTTGCTGGCGCCGGGTCGGTCAAGTCGTCCGCGGGGACGTAAATCGCCTGCACCGAGGTAATCGAACCCTTGGTGGTCGAGGTGATGCGTTCCTGCAGCGCGCCCATGTCGGTCGACAGCGTCGGCTGATAGCCCACCGCCGAGGGAATGCGGCCGAGCAGCGCCGACACTTCCGAACCCGCCTGCGTGAAGCGGAAGATATTATCGACGAAGAAGAGCACGTCCTGCCCTTCCTGGTCGCGGAAATATTCGGCCATGGTCAGGCCCGACAGCGCGACGCGCGCGCGGGCGCCCGGGGGCTCGTTCATCTGGCCGAACACCAGCGCCACCTTCGACCCGTCGGGGGTCGGGTTGCCGTCGGCGTCCTTGGCGATAACGCCGGCGTCGAGGAATTCGTGATACAGGTCGTTGCCTTCGCGGGTGCGTTCACCGACGCCCGCGAACACGCTGACGCCGCCATGGCCCTTGGCGATGTTGTTGATCAGCTCCTGGATGAGAACGGTCTTGCCGACGCCCGCGCCGCCGAACAGGCCGATCTTGCCGCCCTTGGCATAAGGCGCGATCAGGTCGATGACCTTGATGCCGGTGACGAGGATCGCGGCTTCGGTCGACTGGTCGACGAATTCGGGAGCCTTGGCGTGGATCGGCGCGGTCATGTCGCTGTTCACCGGGCCGCGTTCGTCGATCGGGTCGCCGATGACGTTGAGGATGCGGCCGAGCGTCTGCGGGCCGACGGGGACCGAAATCTGCGCGCCGGTGTCGCGCACCGGCTGGCCGCGGGTCAGGCCGTCGGTCGCGTCCATCGCGATGGTGCGGACGGTGTTCTCGCCGAGATGCTGCGCGACTTCGAGGACGAGGCGGTTGCCGTTGTTGTCGGTCTCGAGCGCGTTCAGGATCGCGGGAAGTTCGCCGGTGAACTGGACGTCGACGACGGCGCCGATGACCTGGGCAACGCGGCCCGTGGCGGTGCCGGTGGCAGCGGCCTTCGGAGCGGCGGCCTTCTTCGGCGCAGCGGCCTTCTTGGCGGGTGCCTTCTTCTCGGGGGCGGGAGCGGTTGCCATTGGTTTCTTCCTTGGGTTGATCGGTTAGAGCGCCTCGGCGCCCGCGATGATTTCGATGAGTTCGGTGGTGATCGCCGCCTGACGTGTGCGGTTGTAAACGATGGTCAGCTTGTTGATCAGGTCGCCCGCGTTGCGCGTCGCATTGTCCATCGCGGTCATCGACGCGCCCTGTTCGGACGCGGCGTTTTCCAGCAGACCCTTGAAGATCTGGATGGTGACGTTGCGCGGGAGCAGGTCGGCGAGGATCGCTTCCTCGTCGGGTTCGTACTCGACGGCGGCGCCGCTCGATGCCGGAACGTCGGCGGGCGGCGGAACCGGGATCATCTGCTGGCCGGTGGCGATCTGGAGCAAAGCCGAGCGGAATTTCGAATAGAAGAGGTGCGCAACATCGAACGCGCCCGCTTCGTAAAGCTCCATCACCTTCGCCGAGATGTCGCTCGCCTGTTCGAAACCGATGTCGCGGATGCCGGTCGTTTCATATTGCTCGATGATCTGGCCCGGAAAGAGGCGCGCGATCACCGGGCGGCCCTTGCGGCCGACGAGGTAGAAGAGGACCTTCTTGCCTTGCGATTGCAGTTCGAGCGCCTTGTCGCGCGCGGCCTTGACGATGTTCGAGTTGAAGGCGCCGGCGAGGCCGCGGTCGCTGTTGAGCACGACCAGCAGGTGCGTATCGCTCTTGCCGGTGCCCGAAAGCAGCTTCGGCGCCGAATCCGACGCGCCGACCTTCGACGCGAGGCTCGCGACGACGCCTTCGAGCCGCTCGGCATAGGGGCGCGCGGCTTCGGCCGCCGCCTGCGCCTTGCGGAGCTTGGCAGCTGCGACCATCTTCTTGGCCTTGGTGATCTTCTGGGTCGATTTGACCGAGACGATCCGCCCTTTGAGTTCCTTCAGACTGGCCATTTGTCCCGTCTACACTTTCTCATCTGTCATCCCGGCGCAGGCCGGGATCTCACCGTCGAGACCCCGGCCTGCGCCGGGGTGACGATTATGCGAAAATCTTGGCGAAGGCGTCGAGCGCGGCGACCAGCGCCTTTTTCGTGTCGTCGCCCAGATCCTTGCTGTCGCGGATCGCCTTCAGCACATCGGCATGGTCGCTGCGCAGATAGGCGAGCATCGCCGCTTCGTAGCGCGACACGTCGGTCGTCGCGACATTGTCGAGATAACCGTTGGTGCCGGCGAAGATCGACGCGGTCTGCTCTTCGAACGGCATCGGCTGGAACTGCGGCTGCTTGAGCAGCTGGGTCAGGCGCGCGCCGCGGTTGAGCAGCTTCTGCGTCGAGGCATCAAGGTCCGACCCGAACTGCGCGAAGGCTTCCATTTCGCGGTACTGCGCCAGTTCCAGTTTGATCGAGCCCGACACCTTCTTCATCGCCTTGGTCTGCGCGGCCGAGCCGACGCGGCTCACCGACAGGCCGACGTTGATCGCCGGGCGGATCCCCGCGTTGAACAGGTTGGTTTCGAGGAAGATCTGGCCGTCGGTGATCGAAATCACGTTGGTCGGGATATAGGCCGACACGTCGCCCGCCTGCGTTTCGATGATCGGCAGCGCGGTGAGCGAGCCCGAACCATTGTCGCTGTTCATCTTCGCGGCGCGCTCGAGCAGGCGGCTGTGCAGATAGAAAACGTCGCCCGGATAGGCTTCGCGGCCCGGCGGGCGGCGGAGCAGCAGCGACATCTGGCGGTAAGCGACGGCCTGCTTCGACAGATCGTCATAGACGATCACGGCGTGCATGCCGTTGTCGCGGAAGAATTCGCCCATCGTGCAGCCGGTGTACGGTGCGAGGAACTGCAGCGGCGCGGGTTCCGACGCGGTCGCGGCGACGACGATCGAATATTCCATCGCGCCATTTTCTTCGAGCTGGCGGACGATCTGTGCGACGGTCGAGCGCTTCTGGCCGACGGCGACATAGATGCAATAGAGCTTCTTGCTCTCGTCATCGCCCGCGTTGGCCTGCTTCTGGTTGATGAAGGTGTCGATCGCGACCGCGGTCTTGCCGGTCTGGCGGTCGCCGATGATCAGTTCGCGCTGGCCGCGGCCGACGGGGACGAGCGCGTCGAGCGCCTTCAGGCCGGTCTGGACGGGTTCGTGAACCGAGGTGCGCGGGATGATGCCCGGCGCCTTCACTTCGACGCGCATCCGCTTGTCGGCCTTGATCGGGCCCTTGCCGTCGATCGGATTGCCGAGGCCATCGACAACGCGGCCGAGCAGACCCTTGCCGACGGGGACGTCGACGATCGTGCCGGTGCGCTTGACCTGGTCGCCTTCCTTGATCTCGGCGTCGCTGCCGAAGATCACGATACCGACATTGTCGGCTTCGAGGTTGAGCGCCATGCCCTTCACGCCATTGGCGAATTCGACCATTTCACCGGCCTGGACATTGTCGAGGCCGTGGACGCGGGCGATGCCGTCGCCGACCGAGAGCACCGAACCGATTTCGGTGACCGTGGCGTCGGTTCCGAAATTGGCGATCTGGTCCTTGATGACCTTGCTGATTTCAGCGGCGCGGATTTCCATTATTCAGCCTTTCATCGCAGTCGCGAAGCTATTGAGACGGGTACGGATGCTGCCATCGATCAGCTGGCTGCCCAGCTGGACGACGAGGCCGCCGAGAATGGCGGGATCGACGGTCGCCGCGACGGTGACGTCGCGCCCGACACGGGATTTGAGGTTTGCGGTCAGCGCTTTGAGCTGGTCGGCGGTGAGCGGGTGCGCGCTGGTGACCTTGGCGGTCACTTCGCCGCGATGATCGGCGACGATCGTATCGAAGGCGTCGATCATCCTCGGCAGGTCGGCAAGGCGGCGGTTCTCGGCGAGTACGCCGAGGAATTTGGCGGTCAGCGAATCGAGCTTCATCGCTTTCGCGACGGCGTCGATGGCGTTCGCGGCATCGCTGCGGCCGACGACGGGGCTCGCGATCAGCGCCGACAGGTCGGCCGATTCGGCGAGGCCTGCGCGCAGGTCGGACAGGCTTTTCTGAACCGCGTCGATCGCGTTCGATTCGCGCGCCAGATCGAACAGCGCGCTGGCATAGCGGCCCGCGAGGCCCGCCGTGATGTTGCCCTGAATGCCGCCGGAATTCTCCACGCGTGAAAGTCCTTTGTTGCTATCCCGTGGGGGATGGGTCGCGCTTTTACGGGAGATTCGTCGAATGTCCCCCGCGCGAAGTCGCGGCGCGCCTAGCAACGATTTTGCTGCAATGCAAGGCGGGGGAGTGGTGAATCAAGGCCTGTCCCTAAAGCCGTTTGCCCTTAGCTTGTCGAAGGGCCGTTCTTTCTTCAAAGACCGTCAAGAAGAGAACCGTAATTCGACAAGCTCGGCACAGACCGAAGAGGAACGCAGCCATGGGCGAGATGATCCGGATGGTGATGGACGATGGCGCCGGAATCGCCGTCTATCACGCCGAGGCCGAAAGCGAACGCCGCGGCGGCTTGGTGCTGGTGCAGGAAATCTTCGGGGTCACCGACCATATCCGCGAGCTGTGCGACGAATATGCCGCCGACGGCTACGAGGTGCTGGCGCCTGCGCTCTTCGACCGCGAGCATCCGGGGTTCGAAAGCGACTATTCGGGGCCACAGTTCGAGCGCGCGGTTCAGCTGGCGCGCGAGCTCCACCCGTTCGAGCAGAGCCTGAAGGACGCGCAGACCTGCATCGACGCATTGAAAGGCAAAGGGCCGGTGTTCATCACCGGCTATTGCTATGGCGGCTCGGTTGCGTGGCGGATGGCGCAGATCAGCCCCGACCTTGCCGCCGCATCCGCCTATTACGGCAGCCTCGTGCCGACGATGTTCAAGGACGAGCCGCCGCGCTGCGCCGCGATCGCCCATTTCGGGCGCTACGACGGCGGTATCCCGTTGGAGGGGGTCGAGGCGCTGATCGCGAAGGACCATCCGACCGCGCAAATTTTCGTTTACGAGGCGGGACACGGCTTCAACAGCGACCGACGCAAGGATTATCACGAACCGAGCGCCGAGCTGGCGCGCGAGCGCACGCTGATGCTGTTCAAGGCGTGCGGCGGGTGAGCTTCGCCAAGCTGGGCCTGTATATCCTTGTTTTTGTCGTGGCGGCGACGGCGCTGCTTTACACCCAGCAGCGGCGGCTGATCTTTCCGGCGCCGAGCCAATATCCGGAGGTGCCGCCGTCGGGGTTCCGGCTGGTTCACACGCAGACCGATGACGGGCTGCGGCTTTCTGCCTTCTATCGCGCGGCGCAGCCGGGCCAGCGCACGATTCTCTTCTTTCACGGCAATGGCGACAATCTGCTCGGCGCGATCCAGGCGACGCGCGGGCTCGCGGCGAATGGCACCGGGCTGCTGCTCGCCGAATATCGCGGCTATGGCGGCAACCCCGGATCGCCCGGCGAGGCGGGGCTGTACCGCGACGGCGCGGCGGCGATGCGCTGGCTGGCGACCGAAGGGATCGCGGCGCGCGATGTCATTGTCGTCGGCAATTCGATCGGATCGGGTCCGGCGACCGAAATGGCACTGCGCCACGACGTTGCGGCACTGATGCTCGTATCGGGGTTCTCCAGCCTGCCCGATGTCGTGGGGGAGGCGATGTCCTTCGTGCCGCGCACGCTGGTGCGCGACCGCTTCGACAACGCCAGCAAGCTGCCACGGGTCAAGGTGCCGGTATTTCTGATGCACGGCGACGCCGACACGCTGGTGACGCCCGCGAACCTGGCGCGGCTACAGAAAGCGCGACCCGATGCGACGGTGGCCCTGGTCGCAGGGGCGGGGCATGAGCTGGCCTATAGCGCGGCGGCGCAGGCGATCCTGGTTGATTGGGTCAATGGGTTGGCGTCGGATATCGTGCGTTGAATCTAGAGGCGCTGCGCGGCGCGCCGGTAAGCGTCATCGCGTTCGCGTTTACCGATGGCAACGACAATCACCGTCACCGTCTCGTCCTCGACCTGATAAATCAGCCTGTATCCCATCGAGCGCAGCTTGATCTTGTAGCAATTCGGCATGCCCGACAGGCGAGCGGAGGGGACGTGCGGATTTGCGAGCCGTTGGGCCAGCTTCTTGCGAAACTGGATACGGATGCTTTCGTCCAGTCGGTCCCATTCCTTTTTGGCGTCTTTGAAGAAGTCGAGATTATAGGTCGTCAATGTTGACCCTTATCCGTTCTTGCCCCTGTCGCTCCCTGACGATCCGCGCCAATTCCATATCGTCGAGCGCTTCCATAATTTCCTCCCATGCCTCGGCGGGGACCAGATAGGCTTCGGGCGTATTACGATTGAGGACGGCAACCGGCGCACCGTCGGCGGCGCGAATGGCAGCGGACGGATTTTTTTTGAGTTCCGAAATGCTGATGCCGTAGTCGGCGAGAAGCGGCTTTCCCATGACCTTTTAATAGGTCTTTTAAATGGTCACGTCAAGGCGCGGTAACCGTTTTGGGCGCCGCGGTGCCGTTCGCCGCGGGCTGGCAGCGATACACCAGCCGCTCGTTCGGGCTGGCGGGTAAGATACTGCGGATCGCGTCCTGCTGCGCGGCGAGGCCCGCGAGCGCCTCGGGATCCGCGGTGCAGCCCTTCACCGTCACGCCGGCCCGCGTTTCGCGCGCCTTGGCCATCGCTTCGGCGTCGAGCAGATAGCGTTCGACGCGATAGTCTCGGCCGGTCGCGTCGATCGACGCGACGGTCACCGTCGCTTCCTCGTTCGGGACCAGAATGCGCTGCCAGCGATCGTCGGCGCCCATCGTATATTGGGTGCGGTCGTTGACGCAGCCCGAGGCGCCGATCGTCAACGGTACGTCGGTCGTCGCCGACACGGTGATGCGGCTGCGGTCGGGGCGGATGGTGCAGACCAAATCGCCCGCGGCGAGTTTCGGCGCCGCGGCCACCGGCGCGGCGGCCGTTTCGGCAGCGATTTCGGCGCGCGCGTCGGGGCGGGTGACGAACAGCACCGCCGCACCGACCATCAGCGCCGCACCCGCGCCGCCGGCGATCTTGGCATGGCGGATATTCTGCTGGCTGTAGAAAAGCAGCCCCGCCCCCGCCGCGAGTGCGCCGATCACGAACAGGACACCGGCGAGGGCGATGCGGTTCTCGCGCGCGGCGAGCGCTTCCTCCTCGGCGCGCGCCTGCTTCAGCTCGCGGTCGAACTTGGCCGCAGCCTCTTTCGCGGCGTTGGCTTCGGCGCTGGCCCGCGCTTCGGCCTCGATCGCGGCGCGGTCGCGCGCGTCGGCTTCGGCCAGCGACAGGCACGGGGTGCCGATGCTG
This sequence comes from Sphingopyxis solisilvae, assembly GCF_015475875.1. Classification (GTDB taxonomy): domain Bacteria; phylum Pseudomonadota; class Alphaproteobacteria; order Sphingomonadales; family Sphingomonadaceae; genus Sphingopyxis; species Sphingopyxis solisilvae. Next base: position 8,814 of record NZ_JADKYM010000024.1, read on the forward strand.
CCGTAATTCTGGTCGGCGTCGGCCAGAAAACGGGTGAGTTCGCGCGCCGAGATCGCAAAGGCAAAGGGCGAATCGCCGTCGTCGGCGCGGGTAATCGCCGAGTTGATCCCGGCGATGCGCCCGCACCGGTCGACCAACGGCCCGCCCGAATTGCCGCGCGAAATCTTTGCAGTGTGGATCAGCATCGCGGTCCCGTCGACGCTCTGCATATTGGAAAAATTGCCCTCGCTGCGTGTCGGGGTGCGCGGGGTGATATAGTCATTGGCGCTACGTGCGGTCGCGAGGTCGACATTGCCGGGATAGCCGAGGGCGACGACGTCGCTGCCCGATTCGAGCGGACCGGTATAGACCGCGGCGGCGGGCAGGCGGGTGCCGCTGATCTCGATCAGCGCCAGATCGCGCGCGGTGTCGATCGCGATCAGCTTGGCCGCGTAACTTTTCTGCCCCTCCGACGGGACGACGCCCAGCGCGACATTGTTCGGATATTTCGCCGCCGATTCGACGACATGCGCGTTGGTGACGATACGCGTCGGCGACACCGCGATGCCGCTGCCATGCCCGAAGCCGACGACTTCGCCATCGACCATCGCGACGGTGACGACGCGCACGACGCTGCGCGACGCGGCGCTGATGTCGTCGGCGGCGCGCGCGGGAAGGGCGAGGGCGAAAAGGGCGAGCAGCAGCGCGAGAAAGCGGGTCATGGCGCGGACACTAGCCGCGCCAACTTTGAACGCAAGCATCGGGACGCACCGGTGGGCGCGGCGTGCCAGAACAGCGGCGACCGAAGAAGAAGGAATGATCCGATGACCTACAAGATCGAGGGGCTTGCTCCCGACCGTTTCGCTCCCTTGTTCACGATGGACGATGCGGGGCTGGCCGCGATCAATGCGCGCCGTGTCACCGCAACCGCCGACATGGGTTTTCCCTGCCGGATCAGCCTGCACGATGCACGCGCCGGTGAGGAGCTGATCCTGCTCCACCATGTCAGCCATGATGTCGCCACGCCCTATCGCAGCGCTTATGCCATCTATGTGCGGCAGGGCGTCGATGCGGCAAACTATCGTGACGAACTGCCGCCGGTATTCGCGGGCCGACCCATCGCGCTGCGTGCGTTCGACGCTTCGGGCATGCTGCAAGGCGCACGGCTCGCAGGTCCGGGCGAGGCCGATGCGGCGATCCGCGACCTGTTCGCCGACGATGCCATCGCCTATATCGATGCGCACAATGCCGCGCACGGCTGTTTCGCAGCGCGGATCGAAAGGGATGAGCCGTGAGCCGCCACCTCCAGATGACCGACGATGAATGCTGGCAGGCGGTGCGGGCGCGCGACAAGGCATTCGACGGGCGGTTCGTCACCGGCGTGCGCACCACCGGCATCTATTGCCGACCGAGCTGCGCCGCGCGACATCCCCTGCGCGAGAATGTGCGCTTTTTTGCCGACGGTGCGGCGGCGCGCAGGGCGGGGCTGCGTCCGTGCAAGCGCTGCCTGCCCGACGATGTCGCGCGCGACGAAAGCGCGGTGATCAAGGCGATTGCGGCGATCAAGGCGAGCGAGGAACCGCTCGCGCTCGCCGATCTCGCCGCGCGCACCGGCTATTCCCCGACGCATTTCCAGCGCGTCTTCACCCGCCACACCGGCCTGTCGCCCGCGGCCTATGCCCGCGCGCTGCGCGACGAACGGGCGCGACAGGCGTTGAGTGACGGCGCGCGCGTGACCGACGCGATTTACGACGCGGGCTTTTCGGGGCCGTCGCGTTTCTATGACAATATGGAGGGACGTATGGGGATGACCCCGTCAGCATGGGTGAACGGTGGCAAGGGTGCCGAAATCCACTGGGCGGTCGTACCGACCAGCCTGGGCGACATGCTCGTCGCGGCAACCGACAAGGGCGTGTGCCGCCTGAGCTTCGCCGAGGGACGCGAGGCGCTCGAGGAACGCTTCCCCGCCGCGACGCTGGTCGAGGGCGGCGAAGATTTCGCCGCGCTTCTCTCGCAGGTCATTGCGGCGGTCGAGGCGCCGACGCATGGGTTCGACCATATCCCGATCGACGTGAAAGGGACGGCATTCCAGGAGGCGGTGTGGCGCGAACTGCGCAAGATTCCGGCGGGCGAAACGCGCAGCTATGCCGACATCGCCGCCGCGGTCGGCAAACCCAAGGCGGTACGCGCCGCGGGCAGCGCGAACGGCGCGAACAATGTCGCCGTGCTCATTCCCTGTCACCGCGTCGTGCGCAGCGACGGGTCACTGGGGGGTTACGCCTATGGCCTGCCGATCAAGGACGAACTGCTCCGCCGCGAAGGCGCGCCGGGGCAGGCACGGCTCGATGAATTTTGAGGCGGCGGCGATGACGAGCAGGGAAGCGGCGATTGCCGTCTGGCGCGCGCTGGGCAGCGGCGACGCCGACCGGATCAGGGCGGTACTAACCGACGATGCCGAATGGCGGGCACCGAACGATAATGCCACCGCGGTGGCACTGGGCGTGACGCACCATATGATCGGCGCGGAGGCGATCGTCCGGTTCATTCTCGACGATTATCCGCGACTGTTCCCGAACGGGATGCACATCGAACCGATCTCGGTCACCGCCGAGGACAACCGCGTCATATTCGAGCAACGGCAAAGCGCCACTCTGGCCAACGGGCGCGCCTATGCGCTCGATTATGTATTCATTTTCGAGATGGCCGGATCGCGCGTTCGCCGCATTCGTGAATATATGGACGCGCGAAGCGGCTATAATCAGATTTTTGGCACGGCGACGCCCGGCCGGATCGTCTAGCGGACAATCAAGGGAGTATGAGGATGAGCGATAAGATTGGCGATTTTGCGGCCCTGCATGTTCCCGGCGACCCGCTGATCCTGGTCAATATCTGGGATGCGGGCAGCGCCAAGGCGGTCGCCGCGGCGGGCGCCAAGGCGATCGCAACGGGCAGCTTCGGGGTCGCGGGCGCGCAGGGACGCGCCGATGGCGAGGATTTCCCGCTGGAGGATGTATTCGAAAATCTGGCGCGCATCCTGGCGGTGACCGATCTGCCGGTCACGATCGACATGGAGTCGGGCTATGGCGCCGATCCGGCCGCGGTCGGCGCCTCGGTCGCGCGCGCCAAGGATGCGGGGGCGGCGGGGATCAATATGGAGGACCGGCTGCCCGGCCAGACCGCGCTGCTGGCGATCCCCGACGCAGTCGCACGCTATCGCGCCGCCGCCGACACGGGCATCTTCGTCAACGCGCGCTGCGACACCTTCCGCGGCGCCGATGTCGCGCAGGACGGCGATGCGCTGGTCGCCGCGACACTCGAACGCGCGCGCGCCTATGCCGATGCGGGAGCCGGGTCGCTGTTCGTCCCCTTCCTGCTCGACCCGAAATGCATCGGCGCAATCTGCGACGCCTCGCCGCTGCCGGTGAACATCCTGCGCGGCAAGGGTGGCCCGACGCACCAGGAACTCGCTGCGCTGGGCGTCGCGCGGATCAGTCACGGGCACCAGCCATGGGCCGCCGCAATGGCGTGGCTGACCGGTCAGGCGGCGCAGGTGCTGGGCGGCGTCGAACCCGATTATTGACGGGAGTCAGTCGTCGTCCGTCGCTGCGGTGGTGGAGCTGGCTTTGCCCCTGGCTCCGGCCCGCCGGTCGCGCATCGCTTCGAGCTGTTTGAGCATGGCTTCGCCCTGACCATTGTCGTGCGGATCGAAAGCCACCGTTTTGGCCAGGCGGATGGCCGGATCGAATTCGCCTTGGTTGGCCAATGCAAAGGCATAGGCGACACGTATCTGGACATTCTCGGGGGTCAGGACGAACGCGCGCTCCAGCGCCTTGATCGCCATCTCAGACGGTCGTTTCCCTTCGTCCAGAAAACTCTCGAAATAGGCGTAGAGCGGCACGGCGTCGTTTGGATCGGTGCGGTTGGCGAGCTGAATCGGCCGCCGCGCGTCCCGCCACGCCGCCGGATCGGTCTCGCCGCGATCGCGCAGCTCGTAGAGTTTCAACCGGCCGAGCAGCACATTGGCGCGAACATGGTCCGGTTTGGCGGCGAGCGCCTTGTCGAGCGCCGCACGAACTGCTGACAGGTCGCGTGCGTCGTTTTCGATGGCCCATTCGGCGGCGGCCAGCTCGAACTGGATTTCGGGATTTGCCGGCTGCTTCGCGGCCAGAGCGCGGAGCGCGTCCCGCGCTTTCACCATGCGCTCGGCATTGCCGGCGGCGTTGATGCGCTCGAGCCGGGCCATGATCGCTGCATCCTCGTCGGCCGCCAGCGGTGTGATCCGGATATCGCCCGCCGCGCGAACCGGGTCGCGCGTCGTCCGATACGACAGTCGCGATTCGACATAACGGTTCAGATCCTTGTCGAGCATGTCGAGCTCGCCAAACGCCTCGATTGCCGCCTTTCGGGGATCCCCGCCAGCGTTGATCGCATTGATATAGGTGCCGATCTGGTTGGTCCGTGCCGGGCTGTGGAACAGCATATGCGTCAGCAGCCAGGATCGTCCGTAATAGGTATCGGTCTGTCCCAGATTGCGCATCGCGCTCGGCGGTTCGAACAGGACGCGCTCGGCGGGCATCTTGGGCAGCATCAGCAGGCCATAGGCCCGGCGATAGACTGGTTGGCCGATGAGCCCGCGACCATCCTTGTCGAAATCGACCGTCGAATAATATTCGGCAAACCCCTCGATGAACCAGCCGGGAAAGGCCGCGCGCAGGTGCCGCTTCATGAAATGATGGCTATACTCGTGAAACAGCATCTGCTGCGCCGCGGAGGTTCCACGCGCTTGGGCGTCCTTTTGGCGATGCGACATGGCAAAGGCGCCGTCGCTGTCGACGCGGTACCAGCCGACGATCGGGCTGCTGCGCGAACCCGTGGCAAGGCCTGCAACATCGTTGCCCGACGGAAGCAGATAGATGGGAAGGCGGCTTTCCTCGCCTTCGTCCGCGACATTGAACACCAGACGCAGTGTATTGTCGAAGCGCTGGAGATTGGCGGCAAACTCGTGAAGCTGCTTCTCGTTACTCTCGCTATAAATGATAAAGCTTTCGGTATCGGCGCGCAGCCATTTGGCATGCGCCGGCGCGGCGACCACCGCCCACATCGCCAGGAACGATATCAATCCGATTCTGCGCATGCCGCTGCTCCCCCGACTGGCATTTCGTGGCGTTGTTGCCAAGGCGGCTGCCGCCTGTAAAGCCTTGTGCGGTCAGACGAAACTATAGGGATCGATGTCGATCGCCAGCCGCGCCTTGGTCGGCCAGTCGATGCTGCCGACCCAGTCGCGGATGGTGCCTTGCAGGTCGAAGCTGCGCGGCGCGTGGAGGAGCAAGCGGAAGCGGTGACGACCGCGCAGCATTGCGAGCGGGGCGGGGGCGGGGCCATAGATGGCCAGTCCTTCGGCAACCGGCGCCTTCGCGCCCAGCCGCTGCGCCACGCCGCGCGCAACCTCGATATCCTCCGACGAAATGACCAGCGCGGCGAATCTGCCATAGGGCGGCGCGCCCGCGTGCTTTCGCGCCGCGGCCTCGGCGGCGTAGAAGCCGTCGCGGTCGCCCGCGACCAGCGCCGCCATGACGGGGGCATCGGGGACGCGTGTCTGGATCAGCACCTCGCCGGGCTTCACTCCGCGACCCGCGCGCCCCGCGACCTGCGCAATCTGCTGAAAGGTGCGCTCGGACGCGCGCAGATCGCCGCCGTCGAGGCCCAAGTCGGCGTCGACCACCCCGACGAGGGTGAGGTTGGGGAAATGATAGCCCTTGGTCACCAGCTGCGTGCCGATGATGATGTCGACCAGCCCGCCCTCGACATTGTCGACGAACTCGGCGGCCTTGGCGGGCGACCACAGCGTGTCGCTGGTAACGATGGCGGTGCGCGCTTCGGGAAAGCGCAGCGCGACTTCGTCGGCGACGCGCTCGACGCCGGGGCCGCAGGCGACAAGGCTGTCCTCGTCTTCGCACTCGGGGCAGAGGCGCGGCGGCGGCATCACATGGCCGCAATGGTGGCAGGCGAGGCGGTGGACCAGCCGGTGCTCGACCATCCACGCGGTGCAGTTCGGGCACTGGATACGGTGGCCGCAGGTGCGGCAGAGGGTCAGCGGCGCGAAGCCGCGGCGGTTGAGGAACAGCAGGCTCTGCTCGCCCTTCGCCAAACGGTCGGCGAGCGCATCGACGAGCGGCGGGGCGAGCCAGCGGCCGCGATCGGGCGGGTCGGCGCGCATGTCGATTGCGGCAAGATCGGGCAGCGTCGCGCCGCCGAAGCGCGCGGGCAGGACGATGTGGCGATAGCGCCCCGCCTCGACCATCGCGAGGCTTTCGAGCGCCGGGGTTGCGCTGGCGAGGACGACCGGCAGCCCCTCGAAATGCCCGCGCATCACCGCAACGTCGCGCGCGTGATAATGGACGCCATCCTCCTGCTTGAAACTCGTTTCATGCGCCTCGTCGACGACGATGACGCCGAGGTTTGCGTAAGGGAGGAACAAAGCCGAGCGCGCCCCGACGACGATCTTCGCCTCGCCCGCGGCAATCGCGTGCCAGGCGCGGCGGCGTTCGGCCTGGCGCAGGCCCGAGTGCCACGCAACCGGCTCGCAGCCGAAGCGCGCCGCGAACCGCGTCAGCATCGGTTCGGTGAGCGCGATTTCGGGGAGCAGCACGAGCGCCTGTTTGCCCGCGTCGATCGCGGCGGCGATCGCCTCCATATAGACTTCGGTCTTGCCCGATCCGGTGACGCCGTCGAGCAGCAGCGTCTCGAATTTTTCGGCGGCGACCGCGGCGGTCAACTGCGCGGCTGCGGTGGCCTGTTCGTCCGACAGGTCGGGCGGTGCAAAGGCGGGGTCGGGCGCGGGGTATGGCTGGTCGGCCGACACGGTGACGGCTTCGAGCGCGCCCGTGTTCACGAGACCGCGGATCACCGCCTCGCTCACCTCGGCGAGCGCCGCAAGTTCGCGCACCGTTCCCTGCCGGTCACCGATCGTATCGAGCGCGACGGTGCGTTGCGGGGTCATCCGCGCGGGCAATTCACCGGTGGCGCGATATTCGACGATCGGGCGCCGGGCATCGGCAAAGGCGACTCCGGGCAGCACCATCCGCAGCACCGACCCCGGCGGCGCGAGATAATAGTCGCTCGTCCACTCGACCAGACGGCGCAGCGGCGCCGCGATCGGCGGGACGGCGACGACTTCGTACAGATTGCGCAGGCGGTTGTCGCCGACCGCCTCGGGCGCGCCAAAACTCGCATCCTCCCACACCACCCCGCCCATCCGCCGCGGGCCGAGCGGTGCGATGACGACGCTGCCGAGCGGCGCTTCGCTGCCCTGCGGCACCCGATAGTCGAGCGGGCCGAGGGCGGCGGTGAGGAGAAGGACGCGGGCGCGGGTCATGGATGAGGCAGGATATAGGCGCGTGGGTACAATAGGAAAGCGCGGAGAGGTAGCGGACGCTTCTTCTCCCCTCCCGCTTGCGGGAGGGGTCGGGGGTGGGCGACGACAGGGAGGCCAAGTACCCACCCCGCTGCAACTAGCCAGCAAGCTGGCAAGTTTCGCTGCCCCTCCCGCAGGCGGGAGGGGAGGGTCTCACTCAGGCCTTGGCCAACGCCGCCCTCTTCACCACCCGCCGCGCCACCTTCGGTCGGCGAAACCAGAAGGTCCACACCGTCAGGCTCCCCAGCAGCGCAAGCGCCAGCCCCGATGCCGTCATCAGCAGGCGATAGGGCAGCCCGCCGACCTTTGCCGCATGCAGCGGATAAGCCATGTTGAACGCCTGCGCTCCCGCGGGCATCGCCAGCGCGTCGCGCGCGCCCAGAAGCTTGCCCGTCGCGGCATCAAACCACAGGGTCGAACGCCCGTTGGGCAGCCACTCGCCGGGCTGTTTCATCCGCAGACTGATCGGGTCACCCGGCTTGCGCGGCTTGCTCAGGATACGGAACTCGGCATCGGGAAACCGCGCGCGGGCGGTGGTCAGCATCGCGGTCCAGTCGGGATTGGCGGCCAGTGGCCCGCCCTTGTATTTCGGCGGCTCCAGCGCCTTGGCGGTCTCGGCGACCGGGCCGAAGGGCGCGACGATGATCGCGGCGAAGGGGCGAAAGATCATCATCGTCCCGGTCACAACCGATAGCAGCAGCAGCGGCGCGACGACGATGCCCAGGTCGCGGTGCTGGGTGACGATCGCCGGACGGCTCATCCGCTTCGGCCACAGCCGCAGCTTGAAGGTCTTGCGCGTCCGCCACCACAGGATGACGCCCGAGATGACGAAAAACAGGCCAGCGAGGCCTGCTACCCCGATCACCCATTCGCCCGCGTCGCCGGTGAACAGATGGTGGTGGAAATCGAACAGCCAGATTTCGGGGCGCTCCCACTGGCTCGCCCAGCGCGCGACAACCTCGCCCGACTGGCTGGCATAGAGCCCCGCACCCTCATCGAACCGCATCTGATGGAGGCCGAGGCGCTGGCTGGCATAGATGATCCCCTGCGGATCGCCGGGCATCGCCATCAGTTTTTCGGTTGCTGCTGCGACGGTCGCAAGATCGGTGATCTGGGTATCGCCCGCGTGCGGCAGGCCGATCCACTCCTCCTTATGGACGAGGACCGCGCCCGACAGGCCGAGCAGCGCAAGCACGAGGCCGATCAGCCCCCCCGTCCATCGGTGCAGCGTGTCGAGCAGCTTCATCACCTAAAACCGGTAGTCCCAGCCCAGCGTGAAGGTCCGCCCGCGCCCGGCAAAGAATGCCAGATTGTCGGTCGGCAGCCGCGTGTCGCTCGAATAGTCGATGTAGAATTTGTCGAACAGATTCTGCGCCGACAGGCTCAGCCCGCCGAGGCCGGTCTGGTAACGGATGCTGGCGTCGGTGACATTGTAACCGCCGAAATTGTTGCGTTGGTCGGGCTGCGGCTTGCCGACGTCGGCGTGGAAGGTCCGGTTCAGAAAAAATTGCGTCTGCACGCGCGCCGACAGCGGTCCCTTGTTGTAGCTGGCGTTGAGGTTGACGCGGTCGGGCGAGATGTTGACGCCGTCGAGGTCGGTATCGACGATCCCGTCGGGGTTCGCGCTGTCGCTGTCGTACCGCCCATTGAGGTGCGCATAGCCGATACCGATCCTGAGCCCGTCGATCGGCAGCGCGACGCCCAGATTGATTTCCAGCCCCTCGATCTCGACGCGCTGCCGCTGGACGTCGAAAATGCGGTCGGGACGCGCGATCAGCAGCTGGCCCTTGTCGCTCGACGACCAGAAATAGGTCGCGCTGGCGTCGAGCGGGCCGCGCTTGACCTCGAACCCGATCTCGCGGTTGTTCGACACCACCGGCGAAATATCCAGATAGGTGTCGATGTCGACCCCCGGCTGGTTCACCGCGCGCGTAATGCGGCCGATGTCGGGAACGGTGAAACCTTCGGCATAGCTCGCATAGGCGCGAATACCCGCCCACGGTTCGATAATGACACCGCCGTTGACGAGCAGGTCGTCGAAGCGTGGCGTGCCGCCGCCGACCGCGACGCCGCCATAGGTCGACGGGCCGCAATTGGTCGTGACCGTTGCCGAACAGGCGCGGAAGGTCGTCGACGCCAGGGTGCGATAATCGTCGATCTGGATCCGGACATTTTCCCAGCGCACCCCGCCCGCCAGCCGCACCAGGCCGTCGAACAGTTTCAAATTGGCCTGGCCGAAAGGGGCGAGGCTGCGAAAATCGCTGGGCGGAACCCAGACGCGACCGGTCGCGATCAGCGCCTGTTCGGTCTTGTCGAGCAGCGCGTCGAACCCGACGGTCAACGTCAGATCCTCGAACCCGGGCAGCGCGCGTTCATAGCTGAATTTGGCGCCCAGCTTGCGGCTGCGGTTCTGCGACTGGTCGAACAGCGTGCCGACGGGGGCGATTGCCGGATCCTGAAAGGTCGCGATCGGCGCGACCTCGCCGCCAAAGGTGTCGCGGCTGCGGTTGAAGAAAATCTGGCTGACGAAATTGCCACCCCAAAGGTCGCTGTCGGTCAGCGACAGCGCTGCCGTCTCGACGCGGTTCGCGGCGGGAACCCCCGGCGGATTGCCACGCACCGCGCTCGTCGGCACCCCGGTCAGGCGGTTGCCGGGAATCGCGACATAATCGCCGTCGCCCTCCAGCTCGTACCGGCTCGCGATCAGGTCGATCCGCGCCGACGACGAAAGTTCATAGCCAAGCCGCGCGAACAGCGACAGTGTCCGCGAATCCTGCGTCTCGCCCTGCGTCAGGTTGAGCCCGATGCGGCGGCCCTGTCCGTCGTAAAAGGCGCCGCGATTTTCCCATGCGGCGCCGACCGTCGCGTCGAAGCGCCCCGCCTTGTACTGGACCAGCCCCGCAACCTTGCCGCCCAGACCGTCCTTGGTGAAACCATCGTCGGCGGTGCCCTGGATCAGCACGCGGCCGCCGAGACCTTCTTCGGCCGGCGCTCCCACGGTGACCTGATTGACGATGCCGCCGGTGCCGCCGATGCCTTGCAGCGCGTTCGACCCATAGATCAGCTCGACGCGGTCGATGAAAAAGCCGTCGATGGTAAAGCCGTCGCGGCTGCCGTCGCGCATCGGGGTCGATTGCGGAATGCCGTTGATCGCATAGAGCGGCGAACGGCCGCGCAGCGTTTCGCCCGCGCCCGACAATTTCTGCCGCGTCGGTGAAAAGCTGGGGGTCAGCGTCGCAACGGCATCGGTGACCGACCCCGAAATCGCAATCTGTTGGTCGAGCGCCTGCTTGTCGATGATGTCGATCGTCAGCGGCAGCGCATTGGGCGGCAGGATGGTGCGCGCCGCGGTGACGACGATCGTCGCGTCAGTGGCTTCGGCGTCATCGGCCGCCTGCGCGACGGCGGGGGCCGACAGTGCGGTGGAGGCGAGCGCGGCGACGATCAACTTGCGAATCATTCTTAACTCCTGTTTGGAGCGCCGCTAATGCGAGCGATTTGCATATGCAAGAGAAATGGCGGCAGCAGACCGTAAACTTTGCCAACTTCCGCGACAGGGCACCGAAACGGCGCTATCATGTCGTCGATGCGGGAAAAGGAACTGCGCTTCGCCCTGATTTGCTACGGCGGCATCAGCCTCGCCGTCTATATGCACGGCATTACGAAGGAGGTGTGGCGGCTCGCCGCCGCGTCGCGCGCCTTCCACGAGCGCCGCGCGGTTGACGGCTCGTGCGCCGTCTATCGCGATCTGATCGGCGCGATCGAGGCGAACAGCGCGGTGCGGCTCCGCGTCCTCACCGATATCGTCGCGGGGGCCAGCGCGGGCGGGATCAACGGCATTTTCCTGGCGCGCGCGCTCGCCACCGGCCAGTCGCTCGACCCGCTCACCGACCTGTGGCTGGACGATGCCGATGTCGACAGCCTGCTCGATCCCGACGCGCGCCCGCTGTCCGCGGCGACCAAATTCTGGGCGGTGCCGATCGCCGGCTGGGCGATGAAAAAGCGCGGCAATGTGATCGACCGCACGGTGGGCGAGGCGGCGCAGGAGGAGGTGCGGGCGAAGCTGTCGCGCTTCGTCCGCGCGCGATGGTTCGAACCGCCGTTCGGCGGCGAGATTTTTTCGGGCCTGCTGTTCGATGCCTTTGCCGCGATGGACGCAGGGCCGCAGGGGCCGGCGCTGGTGCCCGACGGCCAGCCGGTCGACCTGTTCGTATCGGTCACCGATTTCGCCGGGCACAGCATGCCGCTGTCGCTCAACAGCCCGCCGCGGGTCAGCGAACAGGAACATCGGTTGATCCTGCAATTTCGCCGCGGCGGCGCGCCGGGCAGCGACCTCGGCGACGTTCCCGCGCTGGCCACCGCCGCGCGCGCGACCGCCAGTTTCCCGGGCGCCTTTCCGCCGTTTACGCTGCGCGAAATCGACCGCGTGATCGAAAAGCGGAAGATCGCCTGGCCGTCGCGCGACGCCTTTTTGCAGGTGCAGTTGCCCGCGAGCGACGAAGCCGATCCCGCCGACCGGGTGCTGATCGACGGGTCGGTGCTGGCGAACGCACCGTTCCGCCCTGCCATCGCGGCGCTCAAGCAGCGCCCGGCGCGGCGCGAGATCGACCGGCGTTTTGTCTATATCGACCCAAAGCCCGATTTCCGCTCGATCAGCTTTGGCAAGCCCGGTGCGGCAGCGGACGGCGGCGAACCGCGCTTGCCCGGTTTTCTGTCGACGATCCTCGGCGCGCTGTCCGAAATTCCGCGCGAACAGCCGATTCGCGACAATGTCGAGGCGATCGAGGGCATGTCGCGCCGGATCCGCCGGATGCAGCGCGTCGTCGATGCGATGAAGGTCGAGGTCGAGGAACAAGTGGCGGCGCTGTTCGGCTCGACCTTTTTTCTCGATACGCCGACCCCCGCGCGGCTCGCCAAATGGCGGGCGCGGGCGCAGGAACAGGCCGCGGCGCGCGCCGGTTTCGCCTATGCGCCCTATGGCCACCTCAAACTGTCGGCGGTGGTCGAGGAACTGGTGCGGACGATCGACCGGCTGTCGCCCGCGGAAGGGGAAATTCATCGCGCGAACCGGCGCCGTGCTTTGTGGGACGAGGTGCGCGCGCGCGGCCTCGACCGTATCTCGGGGCGCAAGGGGGCGGGCGCCAGCGGCGATGCGATCGACTTTTTCCGCATCCACGACCTGGGGTTCCGGATCCGCCGTCTGCGCTTTCTGGCGCGCGAGCTCGATGCCGCGGTCGAGGCGACGCGCGACGGGCGCGACCCGGTGTGCGAGGATATGCGCAAGGCGATTTTCGCTGCGCTCGGCCTCTATCTGGAACGCGAAGGCGACAATTGGCTCGCCGGGCTGGACGTACCCGTCGATACGGCGCCCGGCGACTGGATCGACGCCATTGCGCAGCGACGCGATCTGGTCGCCGCCGATGCCGAGGCCGATATATTGATCGCCGCCGGGCTGGCGGCTTTGCCGAAGGACGACCGGCGGACGCTGCTGCTCGCTTATTTGGGTTATCCCTTTTACGACATCGCGACCTTGCCGCTGCTCCAGGGCGAGGGGTTCGACGAGTTCGACCCGATCAAGATCGACCGCATCTCGCCGTCGGACGCGACGGCGATCCGCACCGGCGGCGCGGCGGCGATGCTGAAGGGGATCGAGTTCAACAGCTTCGGCGCCTTCTTCAGCCGCGCCTACCGCGAGAATGACTATCTGTGGGGCCGCCTGCACGGCGCCGACCGGCTGATCGATATTGTGGCGAGCAGCGTGGCCGACGCGCTCGGCGCCGACGATCTCGCGGCGACCAAGCGGCGCGCCTTCCACGCGATATTGGACGAGGAGGAGGGGCGGTTGCCGAAGGTGGCGGGGTTGATTGCGGAGTTGCGGGGCGAGATCGGGCAGGAATGATCCCTTCTCCCCTTGCGGGAGAAGGATACAAAGGCTTGTGAGCGAAGCGAACTAGCCGCAGTTGGATGAGGGGTTGCGAGCGAAGCTCGCGCGGTTTCGTTGAAACCGCCGACCCCTCACCCAGCTTCAACTACGCAGCAAGCTGCCAAGTTTTCGCAACCCTCTCCCTCAAGGGGAGAGGGAAGAATATTCAATCCGTCAGATCGTCCCACATATCCTTGATCCGCCCGAAAAAGCCCTGGCTCGCCGGGCATTCGTCGCCGGTCTCGGTCTCGCGGAATTCGCGCAGCAATTCCTTTTGCCGGGCGCTCAGGCGCGTCGGAGTTTCGACGTCGATCTGCACGACCAGGTCGCCGTGGCCGCGGCCGTTCAGCACCGGCATGCCGGCGCCGCGCTGGCGCAATTGCTTGCCCGACTGGATGCCCGCGGGAATGTTGATGTCGTGCCGCGTGCCGTCGAGGCCGGGAATGCTGATCTCGCCGCCCAGCGCCGCGGTGGTGAAGCTGATCGGCGCGCGGGTGAACAGCGTCGTACCCTCCCGCTCGAAAACCTTGTGCCGTGCCATGTGGAGGAAGATGTAGAGGTCGCCGGGCGCCGCGCCGCGCGCGCCGCTCTCGCCTTCGCCCGACAGGCGAATTCGCGTCCCTTCATCGACCCCCGGCGGGATGGTGACGGTCAGCGTCTTGCGCCGGTCGACGCGGCCTTCGCCATGGCACTGCCCACAGGGGTCGGCGATGACCTCGCCCGCGCCCTGACAGGTCGGGCAGGTTCGCTCGACCATGAAGAAACCCTGCTGCGCGCGCACCTTGCCGTGGCCGGCGCAGGTCGAACAGCGGCTCGTCTGGGTACCAGGCTTGGCCCCCGAACCGTCGCACGCGTCGCAGCGTGCCGCGACATCGACCTGGATCTCGCGGGTGACGCCGGTGAAGGCATCTTCCAGCCGGATTTCCATGTCGTAACGCAGGTCGGCGCCGCGCGCCGGGCCGCGCTGCTGGCGCCCGCCGCCGAACGCCGAGCCAAAGATCGATTCGAAAATATCGCCGATATCGCCGAAATCGGCATTGCCGCCACCGAAGCCATTGGGGCTACCGGTCTTGCCGAACCGGTCGTAGGCAGCACGCTTTTGCGGATCGCGCAGGCAGTCATAGGCCTCGCTGATCGCTTTAAAGCGCGCTTCGCTGTCCTTGCACCCCGGATTCTTGTCGGGGTGATATTTCATCGCGAGCTTGCGATAGCTGGCCTTCAGCGTCGCCTCGTCCGCGGTGCGTTCGCATTCGAGCAGTTCGTAATAATCGATGTCGAGTGACATGGCGTTCAACCCATAAATAGGGACAGTCCCTATTTATCCCCTCTGGTTCGAGGCAAACGCAGCCGCCGCACCGGATAAACAGGGACTGTCCCTATTTATGGCGCGGCGGCGCGCTTCCATCTTATTTCTTGTCGTCTTCGACTTCGGAGAATTCGGCGTCGACGACATCTTCGTCGGCCTTCGTCTCGCCAGCCTCGTCACCGCCGGGGGCTGCGGCGGCCTGCTGTTCCTTTTCGTAGATCGCCTGGCCCAGCTTCATTGCGACCTGGGCAAGTGCTTGGCTCTTTTCGGTCATCGCCGCGCTGTCGCCGCCTTCGACCGCGGCCTTGGCTTCGGCAACTGCCGCCTCGATCTCGGACTTCAGGCCCGCGTCGACCTTGTCGCCATGCTCGGCGATCTGGCGTTCGGTCGAGTGGATCAGGCTTTCGGCGTTGTTCTTCGCCTCGGCGGCCTCGCGGCGCTTCTTGTCCTCTTCGGCGAACTGCTCGGCGTCCTTGACCATCTGGTCGATGTCGGCGTCGCTGAGGCCGCCCGAAGCCTGGATCTTGATCTGCTGTTCCTTGCCGGTGCCCTTGTCCTTGGCGTGGACCGACACGATGCCGTTGGCGTCGATGTCGAAGGTCACCTCGATCTGCGGCACACCGCGCGGCGCGGGGGGGATACCGACCAGGTCGAACTGGCCGAGCAGCTTGTTGTCCTGCGCCATTTCGCGCTCGCCTTGGAACACGCGGATCGTCACCGCCGACTGATTGTCGTCGGCGGTCGAATAGACTTGGCTTTTCTTGGTCGGGATCGTCGTGTTGCGGTCGATCATCTTGGTCATGATGCCGCCCAGCGTCTCGATGCCCAGCGACAGCGGGGTGACGTCGAGCAGCAGCACGTCCTTGACGTCGCCCTGCAGCACGCCGGCCTGGATCGCGGCGCCGATCGCGACGACTTCATCGGGGTTCACGCCGGTGTGCGGTTCCTTGCCAAAGAAATCCTTCACGACTTCACGGACGCGCGGCATGCGGGTCATGCCGCCGACGAGCACGACTTCGTCGATGTCCTTGGCGCTGACACCCGCGTCCTTGATCGCCTTCTTGCACGGTTCCAGCGTGCGCTTGACCAGTTCCTCGACCAGCTTTTCCAGGTCGGCGCGGGTGATCGTCTTGACCAGGTGCTTCGGCCCGTTGGCGTCGGCGGTGATGAAGGGCAGGTTGACCTCGGTCGTCGCGGCCGACGACAGTTCGATCTTCGCCTTTTCGGCGGCTTCCTTCAGACGCTGGAGCGCCAGCTTGTCGCCGCGCAGGTCGATGCCTTCGTCCTTCTTGAAGGTGTCGGCGAGGAATTCGACCAGCTTGGAGTCGAAATCTTCACCGCCCAGGAAGGTGTCGCCGTTGGTCGACTTCACCTCGAACACGCCGTCGCCGACCTCGAGGATCGAGATGTCGAAGGTGCCGCCGCCAAGGTCATAAACCGCGATCGTCTTGTTCTCGGTCTTGTCGAGCCCATAAGCGAGCGCCGCCGCGGTCGGCTCGTTGATGATGCGCAGCACTTCGAGCCCTGCGATCTTGCCGGCGTCCTTGGTCGCCTGACGCTGGGCGTCGTTGAAGTATGCGGGAACGGTGATCACCGCCTGCTCGACCTTTTCGCCCAGATAGGCTTCGGCGGTTTCCTTCATCTTCTGCAGGATGAAGGCCGAAATCTGCGATGGCGAATAATCCTCGCCGCCCGCCTTGACCCAAGCGTCGCCGTTGCTGCCTTTGACGATGGTATAGGGGACCAGTTCGGTGTCCTTCTTGGTGATCGGATCGTCGAAACGGCGGCCGATCAGGCGCTTGACCGCGAACACGGTGTTCTCGGGGTTGGTGACCGCCTGGCGCTTGGCCGGCTGACCGATCAGCCGCTCGCCGTCCTTGGCAAAGGCGACGATCGACGGCGTCGTCCGCGTGCCTTCGACATTTTCGATAACCTTGGGCTTGCCGCCTTCCATCACCGCGACACAGCTGTTCGTGGTGCCGAGGTCGATCCCGATCACTTTTGCCATTTATACTCGTCCTTGTTGCTTCTGCGGCGCCCTGAAAAGGCACGCCGGACATGGGGTTCTGGGCGCGATATAGGTGCGCTAATCCTTGGCACAAGGGCTTTGAGGGCTTATCGGGGACAGGAAATCCCGCGCTGTTACGGAGTCTCCCGAAATGAAACCCTTCGCTTTTGCCGCTCTTGCCGCCACCGCACTGACCCTGTCTGCCTGCGGTGACAATCTCGGCGCGGCGAAACCGCTCAATGTCGTCAGCGGCCATGTCGTCATGGGCGCGACGCCCGACCGGCCAGCCGTCGGCTATTTCCGCGTCCAGGGCGGTCCCCAGCCGGTCCAGCTGGTGGCGGTCACTACCGACCTCGCGCAGCGCGTCGAAATGCACGAAAGCCTCCGCGAAAACGGCGTCATGACGATGAAGCCGATCACCAGCGCCGACGTTCCGGCCAAGGGCGAGCTGGTGTTCAAACAGGGCGGCAAACATCTGATGATCTGGGGCATCAACGGCGCTGCAGTGCGCGCGGGCAAGCTGCCGATGGCGTTCGTGTTCACCAACAACAACAATGAACGCATCCTGTTCGACATGGTCATCAAGCCCGCCGAGGGTGCCGCGGCGGGTAGCGAAGCGGCGATGGACCATGACGCCATGGGGCATGGCGAGGACAAGGGCGAGGACAAGGCGGCGGCCGACGCAGCCAAGCAGTAAGCGCGGATGGCGCACGCCTCGCGGCCCCTGACCAGCGGCGAAGTCGCGCTCGCGCGCACCGTGTTCGGCGATGCGATCGCCTATGACCGCGTGCGCGTCTGTCACCACAAATGGATTTTTTTCCAACCCCGCCATGTCGTGATGGCGCCGATGGGCAGCCTGCATTTCAACCCGCACGGTGACCTCTATTGCGACGATTTCAGCGCCGCGTCGCAGCGGCTCAAAGGGCTGTTCATCCACGAAATGGTCCATGTGTGGCAGGCGCAGACGCGCGGCCGCTGGTATCTGGTGCTGATGCGCCATCCGTTCGCGACCTATAATTATACCTTGAAACCGGGCTGGCTGCTGCAACGCTACGGGCTGGAACAGCAGGCGGAGATTGTGCGCCATTACTGGTTGCTGACCCAAGGCGTGATCGTCGGCGGCGGGCCGGGGGTGGAGGCGTATCGCGCGATGTTGCCGTTTGAGGGTGAGAACGATTTAGATTGACGCCGTGAAACGTTTGAAGCTTTGTCCTAGGCACTTCGCATTGTGGATTACTTGTATTGGGGGGATTATGAAGGGACGAATAAGCCTTGTAGCGATTATGACGGTTTTGTCGGCATGTGCTGGAACACATTATCAAAAGCTGGGTGTCGGCGGTGGCTATTCGGACAAACAAATGGAGCCAGGCAGGTGGGAAGTTCGATTCCTGTCCAATGTTGCCTCAACGGAAGGCTTTGCTGAAAAAGCGGCTATTTATCGCACTGCCGAACTCGCTCAAGCGAATGGGTATCCATATTTTCAGGTTGTCAGCGGTAGCGTCCGATTCAATACGCATGCCATCGCGACTTCAACATCGATTGGTTATATGACGAGCAAGGGCCAGACAGCGAAACTTGTAGCCGTTGGCAAACGGGAAAAGAACTCCGAGTTGAATTGCGAAGGCCCAGATCGAAGTGCGTGCGCCAACTTCGATACCGCACAGGTGTTGAACGAACTAAGGCCGATCATGAAACAGGCTGGCCATCGTCGTCCCGTCAAAGATTAGTGTCGCGCGATCACCATGAGCGATTTCGAATTTATCTTCGCGCTCTACAGCCTCCTTCTCGGCCTCTCGATGGTCGAGCTGCTCGGCGGATTGGGCCGCGCGCTCGAAGTAAGATTTGCGGCGCAAGCGGAACGCGAAGCGTTTTCGATCGGCTGGCTGACCCCGCTGCTCGCGATCTTCGTGATGCTCGATCTCCTGTCCTTCTGGAGCGCCGCATGGATCGCGCGCAGCAGCCTGACCGTATCGAACACGGTGCTGATGGGCGTTGCCGCTTTTGCGGCGGTCTATTTCCTCGCCGCACGGATGGTGTTCCCCTCGCATCCCGAAGGCTTCGCCAATCTCGACGTCCATTATTTCCGCGTCCGGCGCATTGTGCTCGGCCTGCTGCTGGTGCTGCTCGGCGCCCAGCTTGGCTTTTACCTGTCGCAGCCCGATCTTTCTGTCAGTCTGGCGCGCCCGCTCGCATGGATGATGACGATCGTTCTCGTCGCGCTGATGGCCGCGGCGATGGTGGTCAACGACCGCCGCTGGAGCATCGCGATCCTTTTGGCGCTCATCCTGCGTTACGTCGTCATCTACCTGCTGTGATCAGAAATACCGACTAGCCAGATGGGCGGCGTTCGTCCTATGTTCCGCAGATGGATGGACTCTCACTGCTCGTCGCCCTTGTTGCCCTCGCCATTGGCGGTCTGATCGGCTGGCTGTTCGCAGGGCGCCAGTCGGGTGCGCTCCATGCCGAACGCGACGGGCTGGCGGAGCGGTTCAAGACGGCGGTGACCGACCTGGCTGCCGAGGCCGAAGCGCGTAAGGCCGCGGATATCCAGCTGTCGGCGCTGCGCGCCGCGCAGAAGGAAAAGGACGCCGCGCATGATGCGCAGATCCGGCAGCTTGAGGACGCGAAGGCGGCGCTGACGGCACAGTTCCGCGAGGTCGGACAGGTGATGCTGGGTGAGGCGCAAAAGGCGTTTCTCGACCGCGCCGAAGCGCGCTTCAAGGAAAGCGAGGCGACCGCGGGGCAGAATCTGCGCGCGCTGCTGCAACCCGTTCACGAGCGGCTGGAGAAATATGAGACCGAGGTGAAGAAGGTGGAAACCGAGCGGCAAAGCGCGTTCGGCATGTTGCAGGGCCAGATTGAATCGATGCGCGCGCAGAACGAGCGCGTGTCGAGCGAAGCCGCGAAGCTGGTCAACGCACTGCGCAACGCGCCCAAGGCGCGCGGGCGCTGGGGCGAACAGCAACTCAAGAACGTGCTCGAAAGCTGCGGTCTGTCGGAGCACGCCGATTTCCAGACCGAGGTCAGTGTGACCGACGGCGAGGGCGGACGGCTGCGCCCCGATGTCATCGTCCGGGTGCCGGGCGGGCAAAGCCTGGTGATCGACGCCAAGGTCTCGCTCAACGCCTATCAGGACGCGTTCGGCGCGGTCGACGAGGGCGAGCGGGCGACGCATCTGGCGGCGCATGCGGCGGCGATGAAGAACCACGTCAATATGCTCGGCGCCAAAAGTTACTGGAACCAGTTCGACGATACGCCCGATTATGTGGTGATGTTCGTGCCGGGCGAGCATTTCCTCGCCGCCGCGCTCGATCACGACCATGAATTGTGGGACTATGCCTTCGACCGCAAGGTGCTGCTCGCCACCCCGACCAATTTGATCGCGATCGCGCGGACCGTCGCGGCGGTGTGGCGGCAGGAGAAGCTCGCGGGGAAGGCGCGCGAGATCGCGGCGCTGGGCAAGGAGCTGTATGCCCGCATGTCGGTGATGGGATCGCACATCGCGCGTGTGGGCAAGAATCTCGATCAGGCGACGGGCGCCTATAATGCCTTCGTCGGCAGCTTCGAATCGCAGGTCTTGACGCAGGCCAAGCGTTTCGAGGCGCTCGACATCGAAACCGGCGGCAAGGAAATCCCGGTGCTGCCGGTGGCCGAACAGGCGGCGCGCCCGTTGGCCAAGCTGGCGGGCGCCGGCGGCGCACCGGCCGCGGTCAACGACGCGGGGGAGTAGTTGGGCGCCGAACCCTGGTTCCGTTCGTGTCGAGCGAAGTCGAGACACGTGAAGTCGAGTGCAATCCAAGCGTGTCTCGACTTCGCTCGACACGAACGGGGATCGAGGTGGTGGCGTGCCCGTCTAGATCACCCGTTTCAGCACCGCCGTCTGCCCGCCTTCGCCGGTCAGCACCAGCGTCCCGTCGGTCGGAAAACGCATCGTCACCGGTCCGCGCATCAGCGTGAAGAAGGCGCTTTCCTGCGCCATTCCGGCGCCGGGGCAGGCCATTTGGGTCGCCATCAGCGGCCCGGCGGTCAACGTGCCGTCCGTGACCGAATAGCCGCCCGAAAAGCGGTTGCACCCGGCGCTGCCGCTCAGCCGGTCGGCTTCGAACGCCAGCGATGTCGGACGGTCGGTCGCCACCGGCGTTCCGGCGATCGAGACAAAGCTCCAGGTGCTGCCCGCGAGTGCGTCGGGCGGCAGGATGCCGCCACCGCACCCCGTCAGCGTCCGCCCGTCGGCGACGACGCGCACCGTGTCGGCGTAGCGCCGGTCGCTCATGCCGTCGCTGCACGCCCCGCTGCTGATCTCGACCGACAGGCGGCCCGCGGCATAGCGACGGCCAGTGGCGGTCGGCGTGGCGCCGGGGTTGGGCACCATGATCTTGGTCGCGCCATAATCGCCGTCATAGTTGATCCGGCCGGGGGTGATCTCGAGCGTCCAGCCGGGTTCGGTGCCGAGCGCCATATAGGCGGCGGGAGTTTCGCCCGGGCTCTGCGGCGGCGCCTCGGCAGGCATGCAAGCGGCGAGTGCGGGCAGCACAAGCAGGGGCAACAAGCGGATCATCTCAGGCTCCTATGCTTCCCTCGATGCGAACGGACAGCGAGGCCGCGATAATAGCATGTTGTTGGCCGGAAGCTGAACCGAAATGCCGCCCAAGGGTCAGCGTCGCCGCTGGTTCAGCACCTCATAGGCCATCACCGCGGTGGCGACCGCGGCGTTCAGACTGTCGGCCTTGCCCAGCATCGGCATTTTGACCCGCACGTCGGCGGCGGCGGCATATTCGGGGGGCAGTCCCTGCGATTCATTGCCGACAAGCACGAAGGTCGGCGCGGCATAGCGCACCGCCTGATAATCCTGCGTATCATTGCCCAGCCAGGTCGCGACGAGCTGCCCCGGCCCGCCGCGCAGCCAGGGCAGAAATTCCTCCCAGCGCGCCTGCACCAGTTTCTGGGTAAAGATCGCTCCCATGCTCGCGCGCACCGCTTCGACCGCATAGGGATCGGTGCTTTCGTCGAGGAGGATCAGCCCGCCCGCGCCGACCGCATCGCCGGTGCGCAGCATCGTGCCGAGATTGCCGGGATCGCGCAGCCGCTCGGCAACGAGCCAGATCGGCGCGGCCGTTCGGTCGAGTTCGGCCAGCGTCGCTGCGGGTTCGGCGTAGATGCCGACCACCGTCTGCGCATTGTCCTTGCCCGACAATTTGGACAGGATTGCCGCGGTGGTATCGATCACCTCGCCGCCCGCCGCCAGCGTGTCGGCGACCAGCGCCGCGACGAGCGGATGCGCGTCGCCCTCGGGACCAAGGAACAGCCACAAGGGCAACACCCCCGCCTCGCGCGCCTCGGTCGCGATCCGCAGACCTTCGGCGAGGAACAGCCCTTCGGCCCGGCGATGGCGCTTTTCGCGCAGCAGCCGCATCCGCTTGACCAGTGGGTTCGACAGGCTTTCGATGGTGGAACGGCGCATGCCGTCAATCCTCGCCGAAGCTGTCCTTGACCAGCCCGACCAGTTTGAGCAGCGCGGCGTCGGCACCTTCGCCGCTGGTGTGGATCGTGATCGAATCGCCCTTCGCGGCGCCCAGCATCATCAGGCCCATGATCGACGTGCCGTTGACGCGCGACCCGCCCTTTTCGACCTCGACCGAGACGGTGTCGGGGAGGCGGCTGACGAAGGTGACGAATTTGGCGCTGGCGCGCGCGTGCAGCCCGCGCTGGTTGGTGATCTCGACCGTTTCGGAGACCGAACTCACGAACCCACCCCCAGCATTTCGGAGGCGACCGAGATATATTTCTGCCCCGCTTCCTTGGCCGCGATCACGGCGGCGCGCAGTTCCATCGACTTGCGCGCGCTTTCCAGCCGGATCAGCATCGGCAGGTTGACCCCTGCGATCACTTCGGTGCGCCCCGCTTCGAGCAGGCTGATCGCGAGGTTCGACGGCGTGCCGCCGAACAGGTCGGTCAGCATCACGACACCGCGGCCTTCATCGACCGCGCGGATCGCGTCGGCGATTTCGCGGCGGCGCATTTCCATATTGTCGTTGGGGCCGATGCACACCGTCGCGATCGCGCGTTGCGGTCCGACGACATGCTCCATCGCCCGCACCATTTCTTCGGCAAGGCGGCCGTGCGTCACCAGCACCATTCCCAGCAGCGGCAAAGCCTTGTCATTCGGCATGCAGTTGTCGACCCTTATGGTTTTCCGCCACCGGCGGATCGCGCGGGCGGGGGTTTGCCCTCAAGCGCATCTTGCGGGGCAGAGTCAAGGTTGCGGTGGGTCAAAGCTGGCTCATATCCGGACGCGCGCAGCGTTTCGGTGACCCGCGCCGCGACATGCACCGACCGGTGGCGTCCGCCGGTACAGCCAAAGGCGATGGTGACATAGCTTTTGCCCTCGGAGCGATACCGCGGCAGCAAGGTCAGGATCAGCCTTTCGATCTGCGCCACGCTGTCTTCATACGCCGGGTCGGCCTGCACATAGGCGGCGACATCGGCATCGAGCCCGGTGCCGGGCTTCAATTCCGCGTCCCAGTGCGGATTGCGCAGATAGCGCATGTCGAACACCAGATCGGCATTGCGCGGCAGCCCGCGCGCGAAACCGAAGCTCAATATATTGAGTACCGGTTCATTGTCGTCGGCGTCGCCGAACCGCTGGCGCACCTCCTGCTGCAAATCGTTGCTGCTGTAATTGGTGGTGTCGATGACATGTTCGGCCCAGCGGCGCAGCGGCTCCATCATCTCGCGTTCGCGCGCGATGCCGTCGGCGGCGGGGCGGTCCTCGGCCATCGGATGACGGCGGCGCGTTTCGGAAAAGCGGCGTTCGAGCTCGGCGCCCGCGCAATCGAGGAACAAAGTCTGGATGTCGCGGCCGCCGCCCTCGCGCAGCGCCTTGATCCGCTGCACGAGCAATGCCGGCCGAAAGCCCCGGCTGCGGCTGTCGATGCCGACCGCGAGCGGCCGCCCCGCCTGGCCGCGCTTCACCGGCGCGTCGATCAGCGTTTCGAGCAGCGCCAGCGGCAGGTTGTCGACAACCTCCCAGCCCAGATCCTCGAGCACTTTCAGCACCGTCGATTTGCCCGCGCCCGACAGGCCGGTGACGAGGAGCAGCCGCGACTCGGCGCCCGGGTTGGATTGCGCGGTCATGCCGCGGGCGCCAGCCGTTCGAGCGCGAGCAATATCTTGATCGGCGCCGATACCTCGAATGCCGACAACAGCAACGCGGGCAAGGGATGCCCCGCGACGGTTTCAAACTGTCCCACGGCGGGCATGCGGTCGTAACGGTCGGTCAGCCGCACCGCGAGCGCCAGCGGCACCGGTGCGGTCCACGGGCGCTCGACAATGCCGATTCCGCGCACCTCCAGCTTGCCGGCAAGATTTTCGGGGGGGCGGCACCACAGCCGGCCGCGGTCGAACCAGATGTCGCAGCGGTCGTCGGCGACCAGCTTGGCGCCGCGATCGATCAGGCGCAGCGCCAGGTCGGACTTGCCCTGGCCCGAATTGCCCAGAATCAGCACCCCGCCATTGCCCGCGGTCACGCAGCTGGCGTGGATATTGACGATTTCGGTTCTGGTCCGGCTCGGAAGCATGGCGCATGGCTTACCGGCGACCAAGCGGGGCCGCAAGGCGACAAACCGATCCTCCCTGTCGCGCAGCGATGGGGAGGGGGACCGTTCGCGAAGCGAATGGTGGAGGGGCGTTGCGACGTAGGCGCTATTGCCCCTCCGTCAGCGCTGCGCGCTGCCACCTCCCCATGGCTGCGCCACAGGGAGGATGTTCAACTCGCGTCGGTTCCGTCGTCGCTGGCGGGCAGCGTCATCAGCAGGCTGGCGCCCGGCTTGCCGTCGTCGCGGTCGCGCGCGCTGATCGTGCCATTATGTCCCTCGATGATTGTGCGGGCGATGGCGAGGCCCAGTCCGCTGTGGCGGCCAAAGGCTTCGCCCGCCGGGCGATCGCTGTGAAAACGGCGAAAAATCGCCTCGCGCTGGGCGGGGTCGATCCCCGGGCCGTCGTCATCGACGCGGATATGCACCTCGTCGCCCAGCCGCGTCGCGGCGATGCACACCAGCCCCGTCGGCGGCGAAAAGCTGATCGCATTGTCGATCACGTTATCGATCGCGCGTTCCAGCCGGTGGCCGTCGCCCATCACCAGCGTCGTGCCCTTGCGCGGGCGGGCAAAGGCCAGCCGCGGGTGCGGCGCGTCGGCATCGATCCGCGCCTGGCGCGCCGCCAGCATTGATTCGATCATCATCCCGACGTCGATCGGCTCGAACAGGGTGCGCGACAATTGCGCGTCGACGCGGCTCGCCTCGCTGATATCGCTCACCAGCCGGTCGAGTCGCCGGACATCCTCGTCGGCGATCGCGAGCAGCTGCGCGCGCTGTGCGTCGTCGGTGACGCGGCCGAGCCCCTCGATCGCCGACCGCACCGACGCGATCGGGTTCTTGAGTTCGTGCGTCACGTCGGCGGCGAAATGCTCGCCCGCGTCGATCCGCTGGCGCAGCGCCTGCGTCATGTCCGACAAGGCGCGGGCGAGTGTGCCGATTTCGTCGCGGCGGCTGGGCAGGCGTGGGACGACGACCTCGCGCGCGCGGCCAAGACGGACGCGCACCGCCGCGCGCGCCAGCCGCCGCAGCGGGCGCACGATGGTCCGCGCCAGGAACAGCGACAGCAGGATCGAGGTGATCAGCACCATCGCGACGACGATCGCGAGGCGAAACCGTTCGGCGCGCACGGTGCGGGTGATGTCGCGCGCGTTCAGCGTCATCAACATGATTTGCGGCCGGTCGAGATCGACGACGGTGGCGGCGCTCAGCAGCGGCGTCCGTTCGGGTGCATAGCGGAACCGCACCGCCATGTCGCCGCGCTGCTGCGCCTCGACGACTTCGGGCCAGGCCGCGGCGCGGTCGACGGCGGGTTCGCGAAAGTCGGGATAGGCAGGCGCGCCGACGATCCAGTCGATGCCGCGGTCCATTGCGCGCGCGGCGTCGCGCTGCCACGCCTGCAAATCGGGGTCGCGCAGTGTATAGGTAACGGGGCCGGTCGCGAAACTGTCGGACAGCAGGCGACCGTCGGCGGCGTAGAAGCGCAGCCGCGATTCGGTTGCGGTGGTGAAGTCGGCGATCAGGCGCTCGCGTTGATCGGGGCGGGCGGCCTCGAGCGCGCTGTCGAGCAGCGCCAGCTGGTCCTTCATCACCTCGATGCGCGTATCGACCAGGCGGCTGCGATAGGTGTCGAGGTAATAAAAGCCGCCCGCGAGCAGCGCCACGGCGAGCACATTGACCGCCAGGATACGCGTGGTCAGCGACCAGCGCGCCGACCAGACCAGCGGTGCCTCCTCCTGTTCGGCGGCGCTCGCGTCGGGGGAGCGCGGATCAGCCATCGTCGGCAAAGCGATAACCCGCGCCGTACAAGGTGGCGATGGCGTCGAAATCGGGATCGACCTCGCGGAACTTGCGGCGCAGGCGTTTGATGTGGCTGTCGATCGTGCGGTCGTCGATATAGACATCGTCCTGATAGGCGGCATCCATCAACTGGTTGCGGCTGCGCACGATGCCGGGGCGGCTGGCCAGCGTTTCGAGGATCAGAAATTCGGTGACGGTCAGCGTGACGTCCTTGCCGTCCCAGCTGACCTTGTGCCGCGCCGGATCCATTTCCAGCCGCCCGCGGGTGATCGGCTCGCTCACCGGTTCGTCGTCGCCGCCCGGCGGCGCACGGTTCAGTTCGACGCGGCGCAGGATGGCGCGGATGCGCGCGATCACCAAGCGCTGGGAAAAAGGCTTGGCGATATAATCGTCGGCGCCCATCGCGAGCCCCAGCGCCTCGTCGATCTCGTCGTCCTTGCTGGTGAGGAAAATGACCGGCAGCTGGCTTTTTTCGCGCAGGCGGCGGAGCAGTTCGAGCCCGTCCATCCGGGGCATCTTGATGTCGAAGACGGCCAGGTCGGGCGGATTGTCGACCAGCGGCTTCAGCGCCGCCTCGCCGTCGGAATAGACACGCGTCACAAATCCCTCGGCCTGCAGCGCGATCGACAGGGATTGCAGGATGTTGCGGTCGTCGTCGACCAGCGCGATGGTTGCCGTCATGCTCTTTCCGTTGGGCCGACCCGCGAAGCGGACTAGCCGATCCGGCGCCCAGCGACAACCGCGCACGGCTTGCCCGCGATTCACCCTTTAATCTTTTGACCTTGTCGCCCATCCTCGCTAACGCGACCGGGATTTCGGAATCGACGACCCGTCGGCACCCCATGTTCATGCGGGCCCAAACGCTTTCGCATGGCATGTCTTGCATACCTATGCGAAAAGGCCGCGGGCGAAGGAAAGGCGAGAGAGATGACCAAGGTTGTGATCGGCAGCGACACCGTCGAAACGCGGGCCGATGTGGCGGAAAATCTGGGGACGTCGGCGCTGATCGAGGATGCGGTCCGCCACGGCGAAGGCCTGCTCGCCAAGGATGGCCCGCTCGTCGTCCAGACCGGCAAGCACACCGGCCGCAGCGCCAGGGACAAGTTCATCGTCCAGGATGACGAGACGCGCGACACGATCTGGTGGGGCAAGACCAATGTCCCGATGACGCCCGAACATTTCGCGGCCTTGAAGGCCGATTTCTTCGCCCATCTGGCCGATCGCCCGCGTCTTTATCGCCAGCAGCTGTTCGGCGGCTCGCAGCCCGAACATCGCGTCGGGGTGCAGGTGATCACCGAATTCGCTTGGCACAGCCAGTTCATCCGCACCTTGCTCTGCCGCCCGACCGCGGCGGAACTGGCGGCGTTCGCGGCCGAATATACGATCATCGACCTGCCGAGCTTCCGCGCCGATCCGGCAAGGCATGGCTCGCGCACCGAAACCGTCATCGCGGTCAACTTCACCGAAAAGCTGATCCTGATCGGCGGCACGCAATATGCCGGCGAAATGAAAAAGTCGGTGTTCGGCATCCTCAACTATCTGCTGCCCGTGAAGGGCGTGATGCCGATGCACTGCTCGGCGAACATCGGCCCGAAGGGCGATACCGCGGTCTTTTTCGGCCTGTCGGGCACGGGCAAGACGACCTTGTCGGCCGACGCCTCGCGCACGCTGATCGGTGACGACGAGCATGGCTGGTCGGACACCGCGGTCTTCAATTTCGAGGGCGGCTGCTACGCGAAGATGATCCGCCTGTCGCCTGAGGCCGAGCCGGAGATTTTCGCGACCACCAAGCGTTTCGGCACGGTGCTCGAAAATGTCGTGATGGACCCCGAAACGCGCGAACTCGATTTCGACGACGCGAGCCTCGCCGAGAACAGCCGTGGTTCATACCCGATCGACTTCATTCCGAACACGTCGGAACAGAATATGGGGCCGGTCCCGCAGAATATCATCATGCTGACCGCCGATGCCTATGGCGTGCTGCCCCCGATCGCAAAGCTGACGCCGGACCAGGCGATGTATCACTTCCTGTCGGGCTATACCGCGCGCGTCGCCGGCACCGAAATCGGCGTGACCGAGCCCGAGGCGACCTTCTCGACCTGTTTCGGCGCCCCCTTCATGCCGCGCCACCCGTCGGTCTATGGCAATTTGCTGAAAGAACGCATCGCCAAGGGCGGCGTCCAGTGCTGGCTGGTCAACACCGGCTGGACCGGCGGCATGGCGACGATGGACGGCATCAAGCGGATGCCGATCAAGGCGACCCGCGCGCTGCTTAACGCCGCGCTCGACGGCAGCCTGAACGATGCCGAATTCCGCAAGGACCCGAACTTCGGCTTCATGGTTCCGGTCGCGGTGCCGGGCGTCGACTCGGCGCTGCTCGACCCGCGCGAAGCCTGGGTCGACAAGGCCGCCTATGACCGCACCGCGCAAACGCTCGTCGGCCAATTCATCGACAATTTCGCGCAATTTGAAAGCCATGTCGACGAAGGCGTCCGCCAGGCAGCACCGCAGGCAGTCGTCGCAGCATAATTGACCCGGATATCTTCCGGGTGGCAGATCACCCGGAAGGACCAGACCGATGACCACCGACCATAAACCGCGCCTGTTCGGGCGCGATTCCGACATCCGCATGCTGGGCGAGGGACTGCTCGCCTGCACGCTGCCGCGCGAGGCGTGGACGCACGAGGCGCATCTGGCCGCGTGCCTGTGGCTGCTCGCCGAGCGCCCCGACATCGACATCGACGCCGACATCGGCCCCATCATCCGCCGCTTCAACGAAAGCGTCGGCGGGGTGAACGACGACCATAATGGCTATCACGACAGCATCACCCGCGCCTATGTCGCCGGGGTGCGGCTGTTCCTGACGGAGACCGACGAGACCGGGCTTGCGGCGCGCGTCAATGCGCTGCTCCACGCGCCGATGGGGCGCCGCGACTGGCCGCTGCGCTTTTACAGCCGCGACCTGCTATTTTCGGTCGCGGCGCGGCGGGGGTTTGTCGAGCCGGATCTGGCGCCCTTGCCGGGCCATCGTGCGATCAGCCTTGAATGAACGCTGTGTCCCCGCGAAGGCGGGGACCCATCTCCGGCCGGTTCAACATGGCGCCGGCCGGTGATGGGCTCCCGCCTTCGCGGGAGCACATTGCTTGGTCAATCAGGGACGATCATGCGCTAAAGCGCCATCCCCGGCGTCCATCCGCTTTCCGCGAGGAAGGCGGCGGGATCCTGCATCTCGATGATCTCGCGCAGCGCCGCGGCCTTGTCGGGCGACCGCGCATAATGCGCCTTGGCGACGCGATAGCCGACCCAATAGCCGAGGTCGCCCGGCCAACCATCGCTGCCCTGCTGGTTATAAAGCCAGCGCGATCCGATCGCGACTTGATCCTTTTCGGCCAGGAAGGCGGTTTCCAGCTCGGCCTCGCGGCCCTTCGTCCATTTGTGAAGCAACGGAAAACCGACCGAGCCCGAAATTTGCTCGGCAACGAACTCGGCGGCGCCCTCGACCAGCGCGGCATGAAGCACCGTCATGTCACGGCTTTCAGACTGCGCCAGCGGCTGCTGGGCGTGGATATATTCGTGCGCGATGACGTTCACGAAGCGATTTTCGTCATTCGGCTCGATAAATTTGGCGGCGCACAAGGCTTCCAGCCCGATATACAGGCCTTTCGCATTGGCGGTGCCGGCGGTGGTCGCGCGCCCAATGGCGATGGTGATCGGCGGAAATTTGGCCGACGGATACAGCGCGGCCAAGCGGTCGGTCGCGGTCACCAGTCGGCCGCGGATGTTGCCCAGCTTTGCGGCGCAGCCGCGCGCGTCGGCAAACACCTGCGGATTGGCGCGCAGCGCCGCGGCAAGCCGTTCGGGCGTGATCCGGCGCATTGCCATGAATTCGACCAGCCCCGGCGATGGGGTGGCAAGGTAGCGCGCGGCCAACGCATCGGGGTCCGACGCGAATTCCGGATCGTCGTAGAGCGCAAAGAAACGCTCGACGTCGGAGGTGTCGATCACCACGCGCGGCGCCGCGGCGGGGCGATCGGACGCGTGGGCCGACGTGGCGGCGATCAGGGCCGCCGCGAGGGCGACGGCTGCGGTCGCGCGGCGCTTCATGCTTTTGCTCCCGCCACATATTCCTCGACATTCTGCGCGAGCACGTCGAGCGGGACATTGCCGCCCTTCACGACCACGTCGTTGAAATCGCGCAGGTCGTATTTCGGCCCGAGCGCCGCCTGCGCCAGTCCGCGCTGCCGCACGATCTCGCTGTGCCCGACCTTGTACCCGCACGCCTGCCCGGCCCAGCTGCAATAACGATCGACTTCGCTTGCGACCTCGAGCGGGTTCGAACCATTTTCCTGGACGAAAAACGCGACCGCCTGCTCGCGCGTCCAGCGTTTGGCGTGGAGCCCGGTGTCGACGACCAGGCGGCAGGCGCGGAACGCCAGCGATTGCAGATAGCCCAAGCGTCCCACTTCAAAATCGTCGTAAAGGCCGAGTTCGTCGGCCAGCTGCTCGGCGTAGAGTGCCCAGCCTTCGCTATAGGCGTTGAACGCCAGCATCGTGCGGATCAGCGGCATCTGGTTGGCATATTCGCCCTGCCAGACGTGCCCCGGAATCGCCTCGTGAAAGGTCAGGTCGGGCAGCGAATATTTGCTGTGCAGGTCGGTGGTGTGCAGGTTGATCCAGAATTTGCCCGGAATGCTGCCGTCGATCGACCCCGCGCCGCCATAGGCCGCGGGCGCACCCGGCTCCTCGGCGAGCGGCAGGCGCTTCACCTCGACATTGCCGCGCACCAGCGTGCGGAACGCGCGCGGCATTTCGGCGCGGATCTTGCCGAGCCAGGTCTGGATATAGGCCATGATTTCGGCGCGGCCCGCGTCATTGTTCGGGAATTGAAAGCGCGGATCCTTGGCCAGCGCGTTCATCCGGTCGCCGACAGACCCCTGCGTATAGCCCAGCCGCTTCAGGATCGGGTCCATCTGCCCCTGCAAATCGGCGAGTTCGGCGCGCCCCATGCGGTGGATTTCGTCGGGGGTCATCGTCGTGGTCGTGCTGGCGCGCAGCCCCCACGCATACCATTCATCGCCGCCGGGCCGCGCCCACAGCCCCGCGTCCATCGTCGCGCGGCTGCGCTGCGCGCGTAGCGCGGCAATCTGCCGTTCGAGCGCGGCGGCGACCGGCCCCTGCGCGATCGCAGCGGCGCGGGCGCGCCAGTCGCCCGCCAGCCCCGCCTCGCGGGTTTTTGTCGCCAGGCTGTCGGCGATGCTGCCGCCGCGGCGCGCGTCGGCCAGCGTCGCCTCCATCTGCGGCAGCGCCTTGTCGATCAGAAAGGCGGGGGCAATCAGTCCCTGACCTTCGGCGTCCTTCAGCCGCCCGGTTTCGCCGTCGAGCGCGCCGGCAAAGGCGCCAAGGCGTGCCAGATAGGCCTCGGCATCGGCGCTTGTCTGGACCGGCTGGTCGCTGGTCAGCAGGCGCGGCACGTCGATATAGGCGCCGACATTCTGGATCACGACATAGGGCGTGTTGCGCCACCCGCCGACCGCGACGTCGCCATAGGGCAGGGCAAAACCGTCGAGCGCGACGCCATAGGCGCTTTCGACGACCGCCAGGCTGGTGCGCGTGGCATGGTCGACCCCCGCCTTGTCGAACGCGCGCACCCGCGCCAGGTCGGCTTTCAGCGTGTCGGCAACCGCGCGCTGGCCCGCGGCCGACCGGTCGGACAGCTTGCCGCGTTCGGCGGCGCGCGCGCCGGTGTCGATGCCGAGCGAGGTCGCGCCCTCGGGCGACAGCGCCAGCAGATTGTCGCCGATCGATGCGAGCAGCGCCTCGGCGCCCGCCTGACCGCCTGTCGCCGGTGACGGGGCGATGCCAGCGCCGGTCCCGGCGGGTCCGGTACAGGCGGTGAGCGCCAGGCCCGCGGCGCCGGTACCAAGGGCGCCGAGCGTTTGACGGCGGCTATAGGGGGTGGTCAGGCTGTGATGCACGCGGCGGCTCCCTTGCGACTTGTTTCTGTTGAAACCTGTCTAGGCAGCGCGGCGCGGGGGTCAATGGGGACCATATCCTCCCTGCGGCGAAGCCGTGGCGAGGGGGCCATCCGAAGGATGGTGGAGGGGCCGCAGCGTCGCGTTATCGCCCCTCCGTCAGCGGCTACGCCGCTGCCACCTCCCCATGCCCGCGGCACAGGGAGGATCGAAGCGGTATCAATCGGTGAGGTCGGCCGGCACCTTGCCGCCGTTCGCCGCCAGCTCGCGCATCACCGCCTTGTGCAGCCAGATGTTCATTTCGGCGCTGCCGTCGAGCGCGCCGGTATAGCCGAGTTCCTGCGCCAGTTCCTTGCGGTTGGCGAGGCTCGAATCGATGCCGAGCAGTTTCATCAGGTCGACGATCGAGGTCCGCCAGTTGAGCGGTTGGCCTGCCTTGGCCGCCTCTGCGGTCAGGATTGCATCGACATCGACCGGTGCCGCCGCGGCGGCAGCCATCGCGCTGGTCGCGGTGTCGAGCGCGCTGCCGACCGGGCCGGGCGCGGCGGGTGCTGCGGATTCGGCGGCGACCGCCTTCTTGCCGAAAATTGCATCCTTGATGCTGCTGAAAATGCCCATGATTTCACTCCCACAATCGCGCGGTCCGGCCGGAAAGGCCGAGTCGGGGAACCGCAGGCTACGACTATGCCGTTGAAAATGACAGCCAAATGAACGGCTCGTCGCGCGCCACCGGGCTGCTATAGTGCAGCCGGAGGGCGCGGACCAATCGGCGCCGTAGCGGGAGACAAGCGAGATGAACCTGACCGACATATTGGCGCAGGCCGGCGGCATCGAATCGATGGCGAAAGACCTGGGGATTCCGCCCGCGATGGCGAAGCAGGGCGCCGAAGCGCTGCTGCCCGCAATCCTCGGCGGGTTCAAGAAACAGGCGCAATCGGGCGGGATCGAGGGGCTCGGCGGCTTGCTCGGCCAGCTGGGCGGCGGCGGCCTGCTCGATGCGGTGCTGGGGTCGCAGCCGACGCCGGTCAGTCAGGGCAATGACGTGCTCGGCCAGATTTTCGGAACGAAGGACGTCAGCCGCACCGTCGCCGTGCAAGCGGCGGCGCAGACCGGGCTCGATGCCGGGCTGCTCAAGAAAATGCTGCCGATCCTCGCGATGATGGTCGCGGGTTACATGGCGAAACAGGGCGGCCAGTCGCAAGGTGGCGGCCTGGGCGGCATGCTGGGCGGCGCGGGCGGCAGCGGCGGGCTGGGCGGGATGCTCGGCAATATCCTTGGCGGTGCGGTCGGCGGCGGCGCTGCACCGTCGGCCGCCGGCGGGCTCGGCGGCCTGGCGGGCATGCTCGACCTGAACGGTGACGGCAATCCGCTCGACGATATCCTCGGCATGGCGGGCAAGCTCGGGCGCTGACCGCCCGCGCGGCGCCGCACAGCACCGGTTGCGGTGCGGCGCCGGGTCAGGCTGCCTGCAGGCGCCAGTCCTCGCGCATTTCGGCGGGCCATCGGGGTTTGCCAAGCATGGCGACCGGCTCGTCGCCGCCATCCTTGTCATTCCCCGGCGCCGCAATGTCGCGCATATATTCGATGGTCGGCGCGCTCGTCCCGCGGCCGCGGCTGGCGCGCTCGACCTGCCGCCCGGTGGGGCGGAAGCCGAGCTTGCGGAGCACCGATCCCGATGCCGGATTGTCGACGAAATGCGACGCGACGAGCCGCGGGATGGCCATGGTACGCGCCAAGTCGATCATGTGTCGGCCCGCCTCGGTCGCATAGCCCAGCCCCCAGAAGGGCCGCGCGACCCAATAGCCGAGCTCGACCGATCCGTCGTCCATGCGGTCCATACCGATGCACCCGATGATGCGCGGGCTGCTCGCCGTGCGCTGGACCATCAGGAACCGGCTGGGGCTGGCGCTCGTCCATCCCGCCAGAAAATGGCGAGCGTCGTCTTCGCTGTAGGGCCACGGCGCGCTGGCGAGGTTACGGACGATCATTTCGTCGCCAATCGCCCGCGCCAGCGCGGGGGCGTCCTCCTGCCAGCCGGGCCGCAGCAACAATCTTTCGGTACGCGCAAACATCATATCACTCCCAATGGCGCCGCCTTTGGCGCCCGTCGGTGACGCTTTGACGACAGCGGTTTGTCGAGGGAGATGGATGGCCCGATTTTCGCGTCCGTTCCCGTGAGGGGCCGCCATCAGACGGATTACAGACAAGAAAAAAGGGAGTCCGGGGGGTGACCCGTCTCCCTCTTTTCGAACTTTGTTTCCGCTGGTGGCGGAAAGGACCGTTCCGGGTCATCCCTTGGTGGGCGACCCGTGCGGATCGTCCTTTATTCGGCAGCTTCCGCCATGGCGTCGACCGACACATATTTGCGGCCAAGCTTGCCGTCGTGGAATCGGACGTGGCCGTCGGCGGTGGCGAACAGCGTGTGGTCCTTGCCCATGCCGACATTGGCGCCCGGATACACTTTGGTACCGCGCTGGCGCACGATGATGTTGCCGCCGATCACTTCCTGACCGCCGAATTTCTTCACGCCAAGGCGACGGCCGGCTGAGTCGCGACCGTTGCGCGATGAACCGCCTGCTTTCTTATGTGCCATGACCTAAACTCCTATTCGTTTCGTAGGGCCGAGCCGCGTTGCCGCGCTCAGGCGTCCTTCTTGGGGGCTGCCTTCTTGGCAGCGGGCTTCTTGGCGGGCGCAGCCTTTTCGGCGGCGTCGGCCTTGGGAGCGGCGGCCTTTTTGGGTGCGGCTTCCTTTTTCGGTGCCGCTTCCTTGGCGGGGGCAGCAGCCTTGGCCTCAGCCTTCGGGGCGGCCTCGTCCTTCGGCGCGGCTTCCTTCTTCGGCGCGGCCTTCTTCGCTTCGCCGACGGCCAGGATGCGCAGCAGCGTCAGCGACTGGCGGTGACCGTTGCGGCGGCGGTAGTTGTGCCGGCGGCGCTTCTTGAAGACGATAACCTTTTCGCCGCGGGTCTGGGCGATGATCTCGGCCGAAACGGTCAGACCCTTCGCATCCTTCACCTCGCCGCCGTCACCGGCCAGCAGGACGTCGCCCAGCGACACGGTGTCACCGGCTTCACCCTCGATCTTCTCGACGGCGATCTTGTCTCCGGCGGCAACGCGATACTGCTTTCCGCCCGTGCGCACGATTGCGAACATGGTCTTCCATCCAATCAAAAAACTAGATCACCCGCGCTACCAATCCCCCGCCGAAGCGAGTGATTTTTCCGGCATGCGGGAAAGTCAGCGCCACTAGCGAGTGCGGCGCGCACTGTCAACCGCCAAATCCCGCGCTTTTCGCGCAAAATGGGGGTGGACGCCCGGTCGCGGGACCGGCGGCCGATTCGGTGCTTGCTGCGTCGCCCCGGCGCCCATATCAGGGACGGCGATGAAGCGAACCCTTGTTTCCCTCGCGCTGACGCTCGCCGCGTCGCTATCGCTGTCGGCCTGCGCGGCGGCGCAGAATACGGGCGCACCCTCGCTCGCCAAACGGCCGGTCGAGGGACGATTCGACGTGGCCCCGCCGCCGGTGATCGTCCAGCCGCCGGGACCGCTTCCCGCCGATCTCGGCGGTCGGCTCGCGCGTTGGGAAGCCGACGCGGCGGCGGCGCAACAGGCTTTCGCCGCCGAACGCAATGTGACCGCGCCGCTGGTCGCCGCCGCCGCGGGCGCGGCGGTCGCCAGCGAACGCTGGGTCGTCGCGCAGCAGGCGATCTCGCGCCTCGTCGCAACGCGTGCGCCGCTCACCGCCGCACTCGCCGACATCGACCGGCTCTATCTGGAGCGCAGTGTCGACGAGGCGATCGACGGGCTGCCCGAAATCTACGCGCTGCGCGACCGGCTGGCGGACATGGTTTCGACGCAAGATGCCGTGCTGGAGGCGTTGAGCGGGCAGCTGCCGGGGCAGTAGATAATAATCCTCCCTGTCGCGAAGCGATGGGGAGGGGGGCCGCTCGCGAAGCAAGTGGTTGCGGGGCGTTGCGACGGTAGCGCATGGCCCCTCCGTCAGCCCTCCGGGCTGCCACCTCCCCATGGCTTCGCCGCAGGGAGGATCAAGGTCGACGCTATTGATTCAGCCCGTGCTTTTTGAGCGCATGGCGGATCTGGTCATAACTTAGCCCCAGCGCTTCGGCGGCGACCTTCTGGTTGAAACGGCAACGCGCCATCGTGTCCGCCAATATCTGGCGCTCATAGGCGTCGACCGCAGCGCGCAGGTCGCTGACCGGGCCGGTTGGCATTGCGCTCGATGGGGGGGTGGGCTCGGCGGCAGCGGGCGCGCCGCCACCATCCGCCTTTGCCGCAGATTTGCGCACCACCGGCTGCCACGGACTCGCGAAGGGGTCGAAATTGAGTGCATCGACCGGCTTCGTCGGATCGGCCCAGCGATAGATGGCGCGTTCGATGACGTTGCGCAGTTCGCGGACGTTGCCCGGCCAGTCGTGCCCCTCCATCGCCGCGAGCGCGCGCGGGCCGAATCCGGGCCATTCGTCCCAGCCGAGCACCGCCGCCATCCGCTGCCCGAAATACT
Organism: Sphingopyxis solisilvae; assembly: GCF_015475875.1. Lineage (GTDB taxonomy): Bacteria > Pseudomonadota > Alphaproteobacteria > Sphingomonadales > Sphingomonadaceae > Sphingopyxis > Sphingopyxis solisilvae. Next base: position 45,327 of record NZ_JADKYM010000024.1, read on the forward strand.
CCGCGAGCACCTCGATGTCGCCTTCGCGGGCGCGCAGCGGGGGCAGGGTGATGACCTCGAACGACAGGCGGTCGAGCAGGTCGGCCCTGAACCGGTTGTCGTCGACCAGCGCCGGCAGATGTTCGTTGGTTGCCGCGACGATGCGGACGTCGACGCGGATCGGGCGCGACGACCCGACGCGCGTGACCTCGCCATATTCGACCGCGCGCAGCAGCCGCTCCTGCGCGCCCATCGACATCGTCGCGAGTTCGTCGAGGAACAGGGTGCCGCCGTCGGCCTCCTCGAAGCGCCCGGCGCGGGTGCGCGTTGCGCCGGTAAAGGCACCCGCCTCATGCCCGAACAGCTCGCTCTCGATCAGCGTTTCGGGCATCGCGGCGCAGTTCATGATGACATAGGGCCGGTCCCAGCGCGTCGACAGGCGGTGCAGGCGTTCGGCGATCAGTTCCTTGCCGGTGCCGCGTTCGCCGATCACCAGCACCGGACGGTCGAGCGACGCGGCCAGGCTGGCGCGTTCGACCGCGTCCTGAAAGGCCGCCGACTGGCCGATGAACTGCGTTTCGCGCTCCATTCCCAATCATTGGCAAAATTTCCCGCTGGTTGGCAAGCCAAATCGGCGCGAAACACAAATCGTGAGTGAAGTTGCGCGGTTTTGCGCCGCTTGCCGCATTTGGCACGGTGTCTGCATAGTTTCCTGCGAACCGGGACAAATTGTTCCGGTGCAGCGAAAAACCAGAGGAAGGTTGATCCATGAAGTCGATGTTTGCCCAAGCCGCCACTTTCGTGCTGAGCACGGCCGGAGCGCTGGCCATTCTCGTCGGAGCGATCGATCAGCCGCAGGTCGCGGCCAGCGTCACCGGCCTTCAGGCCGGCCCGCTCGTCGCCGCTGTGATGACCCCGGCGGTCAGCGCCTTGGCCTGACCGACACTGGTGCCGGGGCACTCTCCCCCCTTGCCCCGCCCCGGCACCAGCCTTTTACAAAAGCCACCCCAAAAACGACATGGGGTCTCAAGGTTTCGACAGGAGTTTTTCAGATGGGTATTTTTTCACGCACCCGCGACATCATCGCCGCCAACGTCACCGACCTGCTCGACCGGGCCGAAGATCCCGAAAAGATGATCCGCCAGATCATCTTCGAGATGAACGAAACGCTCGTCGAAGTCCGCGCTTCCGCCGCCCGCACGATCGCGGATCAAAAGGAAATGCGCCGCCACATCGCCAAGCTGGAAAGCCTGCAGGACAGCTGGAAGGAAAAGGCCGAACTCGCGCTGTCGAAGGACCGCGAAGACCTGGCCACCGCCGCGCTGGTCGAAAAGCAGAAGGCCGGCGACATGGCTGAAAAGCTGAAGGCCGAAATCGCGACGCTGGATGACGCGCTCAAGGGTTATGAGGCCGACATTGCCAAGCTGCAGAAAAAGCTGAGCGAAGCCCGCGCGCGCCAGTCGAGCGTCGTCAATCGCCTCGAAAGCGCCGAAAACCGCTACAAGCTGCGCGAAATGACCAACGGCGACCGGGTTGAAGACGCCTTCTCGCGCTTTGAAATCCTTGAACGCCGCGTCGACGAAGCCGAAGGCCGCGCCGATGCGCTGGGCCTGGGCTATAAAAAGTCGCTCGACGAGGAAATCGCCGAACTCCAGGCTGCCGACAAGGTCGCCGACGAACTCGCCGCGCTGAAAGCCGCCCAGGCCAAGAAATAAGGAGCCGGACCGATGGAAGAAATCATCATCGTCCCGATCGTCATCGGAACGCTCTTCCTCGGTCTGCCCTGGCTGATCCTCCACTACATCACCAAGTGGAAACAGGCCAAGACGCTGACCGGAGAGGACGAGCAACTGCTCGACGAATTGTACGACACCGCACGCCGCCTCGAAAACCGGCTGCACACCGTCGAACGCATCATCAGCGCCGACCATCCCGACTTCCGCCCTGCGGTGCGTAGCGATGAAGAACTGGCGCAACTCGAAAATACCAGCCGGAGGAACTGAGATGTCTGCCAGCCGCACGAAATTCTACCTCGACAAACAGAACGCCAAATGGAGCGGCGTGTGCGCGGGGATCGCCGATTACAGCGGTGTCGATGTGCTCTGGGTCCGCGTCGGCGCGGTGCTGCTGACGCTGATGGGGGGCTTTCCCTGGACGCTGATCGCTTACTGGATGGTCGCCTGGATGGGCACGCCCAAACCCTTCGCGCTCTATGGATCGCAGGAGGAAGCCAAATTCTGGCAAGGGGTACGCAGCAACCCGACCGCATCGACCCGCGATATCAAGTCGCGTTTTCGCGACATCGATCGCCGCCTTGCGGACATCGAACTCTATTACACCAGTCACAACCGCCGCCTCGCCGACGAGATCGACGCGCTGCGGTAATTCGGGGCGCTGAACCGCCCGGCGTCGGGCGGACGCCACGCAACAGGGAGAAGACAGATGAATTTCGGTGGAACCGGTTTCGTCCTCGCCATTATCGCCTTGTCGATCGGCGGCTGGATGTTCACCACCTGGATCCGCGCCAAGCACGGTTATCCGGTTGAAAATGAATGGGGTGGCACGGTTCATCGAACCGACCCCGACGCTGATCGAAAAATTGCGCTGCTCACCGATGACAATGCCAAGCTCGCCAGCCAGATCGGCCGGCTCGAGGAACGCATTTCGGTGCTGGAGCGGATCGCGACAGAGAATAACGGTCAGGCGGCGCAGCTCGCCGACCAGATCGACCGGCTGCGCTGAGGGGAAGACAAATGAATCTCGAGGTACTCAACACGATCGCGCCGATTGTTACCATGGTCGGCATCGCCGGCATCGGCGGCTGGGTTTTTACCACCTGGCTGCGCGTCAAGAACGGCTATCCGCTCGAAAACAGCTGGGGCAAGGCGGTCTATCCGAAGACCGGTGACGAAGCGATGGAGCGCGTCAAGCTGATCAGCCAGGAAAATGCCCAGCTGCGCGCCGAACTGGGTTCGGTGAAGGACCGGCTGGCGGTTGTCGAGCGCATCGTCACGGACGAAAGCCACCGCGTCGCGGCCGAGATCGAGGCGCTGCGGCGCCCGGCAAACTGAGGAGACCGGCGATGGGTGACGCAATCTGGATCCTGATCCCGCTGGCCCCTTTCCTCCTCGGCGGCTTTGCCATCTGGTCGAAACACCAGCAAAAGATGATCGAGAAACAGTCCGAAATGACCGCCGAGAAGGCCGCGCAATATGCCGCCGCGACCGAACGGCTGGAGCAGCGGGTGCGCGTGCTCGAACGGATCGTTACCGACAAGGGAATTGACGTTGCGGACGAGATCGAAAAGCTGCGCGACGCCCCGCTGAACTGACACAATGATAAGAACCGGAAAGGATACTCCCCATGAACCCGTTTGAAATGGTTATCGGCATCGTCCTGATCGTGACCATCGGCAGCGTCGTCCGCGCCAAATATGGCGTGCGCCGCGACAACAAGGGCAACGAGTTTTTCGCCGCCCCCGCCGACAATGCCGAGACCAAGGCGCTGCAGGCCGAAATCCGCGCGCTGAAGGACCGCATCCAGGTGCTCGAACGCATCGCCACCGACACCAACCGCGCCGTCACGCTCGACCAGGAAATCGAACGGCTGCGCGACAACAGCAAGATCTGAACGCCGGTAAAGGAGCAACGCTCATGGCCTTCATCACCCCCGATTTTACCGCAGCCGCCGTGGCGCTCACCGCGCTGACCATCATGAGCCTCGTCGCGCTGCGCGGCTGGCGCGACTGGATCCAGCTGAAGCGCGACGAACTCGCCGCCGCGAACAGCCACTTGGGACAGGACGCCGCCGTCCCCCACGCCGGATCGCGCATCGAAATCGCCGACCTCAAGGAACGGCTGCGCAAGCTGGAGGCGATTGCAGCGGGGGTCGATCTTTGAGCCCGGATAAACCCGTATCGTCATTGCGAGCGTAGCGAAGCAACCCAGAGTAGCGTACTGTAACCTCGTTTCTCGGTTACGACTTTTGTTTCCGCTGTTCC
>NZ_JADKYM010000025.1 GCF_015475875.1 Sphingopyxis solisilvae
AACCAAAAAAATCCTCCCCATCGACTTGCGATGGGGAGGGGGACCGCGCCCGAAGGGCGTGGTGGAGGGGCGACAACCTCGCGCCATTACCCCTCCGTCAGCGGCTTGCGCCGCTGCCACCTCCCCATCGCAAGTCGATGGGGAGGATCACCAAATCACGACCTGTACGCTTCCACCGCAATCACCCGCGCCAGCGGCTGCATCGGCATCGCCACCAAACTCACCTCGCCCAAATCCAGCCCCAGCAGCTCACGCGGATTGCCGCCGCGCGCCGCCCTCACCCGATATCCAAAGCTCAACCCCGTCAGCGCCCCGCGCGCCACCAGCCCCGCCGCGGTCGGATGCGTCACCCGCGCGACAACGCGCAGCCCGCGCGCGTCCTCGGCCAATGTCTCGATCACACCAACCACCGCCCCCGGCCGATGCTGCCACAGCAAGGGCACCGCGCGGCGCTCGCGCAAACTCACCGCAAAAGCCCCCGCCCGCACGACATCACCCCCACGATCGACCCGATCGAACACGGCGGCGTAACCCGCGAAACGAATCTCCCCCTGTCGCTTGCGGAAGGGGGTCGGGGGATGGGCCGCGGCATAAGCCCCCCTCATTTGAGCAGCCCGTCGAAACCCAGCCTCATCGCCAGCGCGACGACCAGCAACGCCAGCATCCCGCGCACCGCCCAGTCGACCACCGCCTTCCACGCGCTCGTCTTGGCATCGCGCCACGCGCGCAGCAGCTGGCGCAGATCGCCGACATCCTCGCGCGCCGCTTCATCGGCCAGCCCCAGCCGCGCCAGCGCCCGCCGCGCCCCCAGCTCGCTCGCCTCCTCGACCACCGCCCGCAGCAGCGCGGCATCGAGCGCACCGGAAGCTCCGGCCGCGCCCGTCCCCGCCAGCGCGATCAACCGCGCCAGCGCTTCATCCTCATCCATAGCGAACACTCCCTAAAGCCCGGAAAAATGCGCGCAGAGGCGCAGAGAGCGCAAAGAAACGAAAAAGGGCGGCAAAGCCGCCTCTATTCCCCATCCGTTCGGGCGTGCGCATCTTCAAGGTTAGAGCGCCGCAATCTCTGCGATCTCTGCGCCTCTGCGCGAATCCTTTTCACCCCACCCCCAACAACGCCTTCTTCTCGTCCGCGCTCAGCCAGTCCGCTGCCGACACCTCGTGCCACAGCGCCATCCGGTCCTCGGCCAGCGCCGGAACCTTGTCCAAATCGACCCGCAGCTCGGCCCCCTCGAACCATCCGCGCAGCCCCTGCGCGATGCCGCCCAAAATCTTCCCCACCAGCGGCAACACCGTCAGCCGCCACAGCCCCGGTTCGCCTCGCGATAATTGGCATAGGTCGCATCCCCCGGCAGCCCGAGCAGCATCGGCGGCACCCCGAACGCCATGGCAATCTCGCGCGCGCTCGAATCCTTCAGCGCCAGGAAATCCATCTCGGCGGGCGACAGCGACAGCGCCTGCCACTTCAGGCCACCCTCCAGCAGCAACGGCCGCCCCGCATTCGCCCCGCCCGCAAAACTCTCCGCCAGCTCCTCGCGCAGCCGCTCGACCTGCTCCGCCGACAGCGGCATCCCCTTGTCGCCCGGATCATGCACCAGCGCCCCCGACGGCCGCGCCGCATTGTCCAGCAGCGCCGCGTTCCACTTCGCCGCGGCATTATGCGCCGCAATCGCGCCCGCCGCCGCGCCCAGGCACCCCGCGCCATAATGATCATCGAGCGGATGCAGCGCCTTCACATGCACCACCGCAGTCCGCCCCGCGCCATCCTCGGCGGGCAGCACCACCGCCGACCCGCCCGCCTTGTAGCGATACGCCACGGGCCACCCGCGCGCATCGGCCTCGACCGTCACCCGCTCGGGCCGCAGCGCAAACAGCTCGGCCGGCGCCCCCGCCCCGTCGGTCAAAATCTGCACATAGCCATTGCCGTGCAGCAGCAGCTGCGACGCCAATGTCTCGACCAGCCCCTGCCCGCCCGAGGTCGCCGCGACCAGCGCCGCCAACCCCGGATCGCTCGCCACCAGCGGCGCCATCCCCGCCGCTTCGGCCACCCACCGCACACTGCGCTGGACAATCGCATTGCCCAGATACCCCGCGCGCACCTGCGCCTCGAACGACAAGGGCGCGGGCGCCGACCCCATCACCCCATAAGGCCCATACACCCGCGACAAAGCAGGCCGCGCAGCCCCCTGCGCAGCCTTCCGGCCAAACCAGTTCATGATGTTCTCCTGCATACTCCCCGCTGCCTTGAGGGAGAGGGTTGCGAAGCCTTGCGAGCATGCTCGCTAGGCGAAGCCGGGTGAGGGGGTCCCCCGCTGAACTACGGTTAGCAGCTCATCTACGCTTCGCGGCGTTGATGCCCCAAACCGACGCAAGGATTATGAGCAACAAAATAGCCAGATTAAGTCCCCGCTCTTGCCATCCTCCGGCAAGGTCGCCAGCCAGGCAAAACAAGCAGCCCGTCTGGAGGCTGTAGCTCGCCAAAAAGACCAGCGGTCCGAGCATCAGAAATGCCAGCACGATCAGTGCGATCTTGAGCTTGTCCATGCCCGGTTCCTAACATCACGAACTGGCTTTTCAAACCCGCCTAACCCCCACAACTCTGCCCACCCGCACCCCCTCCAGCAACGCCGCCAGCGCCCAAACGCAAGCATCCGCCCGATCGGGCGACCGCCCCGGCCCCGCATAGCCGCCGCCGATCTGCAACCCGCACAGCTGGTCCTCCAGCTCCACAAACGCCCCCGCATGGACCACCCGCCCGCGCTCATACGCCAGCGCCACCGGTTCCGCCCGCCTTGCCTTGCCGACGCTCGCATGCACCGCGCGCACCGGCAGCGTGCTATCCGCCTGCGCCAGCGTTTCGGCGACCATCTCGCCGCCCATATTGCTCTCCGCCACCACCCGCTCGGCGCTCCAGCGCGCCGCCGCGGCGGCGACCGCCTGCGCCCACACCCCCGGCGCGGCGCGCTTGACGCTCGCATCCTCGACCACTGCCAGCCGTCCGTCGCGCAGCAACGCCGCCACCACGATCCCGCACGCATCGCCGCGTGCGCTCGCCGGCGGATCGACCCCGATCACCACCCGCGCCAGCTTGCCAACACGGTCCGCATCGACCCGGCACCGCTCGATCAATTCCCGCGTCCACAGCGCCCCCTCGACATCCTCGAGCAACTCGCCGTCCAGTTCCTGCCGCCCCAGCCGCGTCCCGCCGTAAATCGCCGCCATCGTCGCCTGCCAGCGCGGCGACAGGTTCAGCCGGTTGCTCGCCGTCGTCCCGCGCGTCACCGCGACCCCCTTTTCCTTCATCAACCGCCGCACCAGCGGAACCCCGCGCGGCGTCGTCGTCGCCACCACCTGCGGCTGCGCGCCTATCCGCATCGTCAGCATCAGATTGTCCCACGCCGCCTCGCCCTGCGGCCATTTGGCGATTTCGTCGCACCATGCCGCTTGATGTTCTGGGCCGCGCAGGCTGTCGGGCTCGGCCGCCGAATAGAGCGTCGCGACCGCGCCATTCGGCCAGGTCAGCCGCCGCAGACTGCTCTCATAATCGGGCCGCCGCGCCTCGGGCGCGATCGCCAGCAAGCCGCTCTCGCCCTCGACCATCACCTGCCGCGCCTCGTGCAATGACGCCGCGACCAGCGCGATCCGCGTCCCCGGCGTCGCTTCCGCAAAGCCGCGCACCCATTCGGCGCCGGTCCGCGTCTTGCCGAAACCGCGCCCCGCCAGCAGCAGCCACACATGCCAGTCGCCCGCGGGCGGGCACTGATCGGCGCGCCGCCACCATGCCCAATCAGTCAGCAGCCTTTCGTATCGGTCGTCGCGAAGCCGTTTGAACCAGGCCTCATATTCCTTGTCCGACAGCGCGTGGACATCGGCCAACCCCCTCAAAAATCGTCGCCCGGCTCGCCACGCGCGGCAGCGGCGTTCGCGCGAATGGCATCCAGCTTCGCGCGCAGCCGCTCTTTCGCACTCCCCTGCGTCCCCGTACCGCCACCCGGCAGCTTCGCCCCGCGCACCGCCGCGCGATGCGCCGCCAGCAACGCCAGCCCCAGCCGATATTTCTGCGCCCGCGATTTCAGCGTCGCATCCTTCACATTGCCGCTCGGCGCCACCAGCGCCTCGGACAGCAACTCGGCCTCCAGCCGCGCAAACCCCTCGCACAGCGCCTCGTGCCACCGCGCCGCAAACCCTTCATTGCGCCGCCGCTCGCGATACATCGCGTTGCCCGTTACCCCCGCCGCGCGCGCCGACGCCGCGACATTCGACGACTCCGCCAGCGCTTCCAGAAACTGCGTCATCTGCGCCGCCCCCGGGCGCACGCTGCGCGTATCCCGGATCGCCGCCTTGCCTGTCTCCACCGCCTTGCCGATCAATGCCACCGCCCGCTCTCCCCAAACGCCAGTCGGGCCGGAACAGCCTCCCGCCAGACGGAAGGCCACCGGCCCGAATCGCAATTCTTCATGATGTGCCACCTGTGCCACATCAGCGTGACGATGTCAAGTAAAATAACCTATATGGTTATCCGGCGCGATAACGCGTAGCGCTTTATTCGCCCTCGCCACCCGCCAGATCGCGCGCAACCTTCGGATCGCGCAGCAATTTTTCGATGTGGCTCGCCTCGTCGAAACTCTCGTCGGCGAGGAATTTCAGCTTCGCGGCATATTTCATCGCCATCCGCTCCGCGACGCTCTTTTGCAGCCAGGCGGTGTTGGTGCGCAGCGCTTTCAGCACCGCCTCCTCGTCCTTGCCCAACAGCGATTTGACGAACACCGTCGCGTGGCGAAGGTCGGGCGACATGCGCACTTCGGTGATGCTCACCGGTTGCTTCGTCAGCACATCGTCATGGACATCGCCGCGCGCGATAATCTCCGACAGGATGTGGCGCACCTGCTCGCCGACGCGCAGCACGCGAACCGATGGCCCCTTGGTTTCTGCCGCCTTCATGCCGCACCCTTCTCCAATTCGTCCAGCTTCGCGACGATCCGCGCGATCGAGCGCATGTTGCGCGCGGTGCCCTTATGCTCCAGCCGCCGTTCGATCATCCGCGCGGTCAATTTGCTGTCGCCGACACCATCGCCATAATCGATATACAGCGCGCGGTCACCCGGCGCGATCCGTTCGTTCGGCCGGATCCACTTGTCGGCGGCCAGGGCGTCGAACTGCGCCTGCGTCGGCTGGCCATCCAGGAACATCGTATGGACGAACTTGTCCTCATTGGTTCCCGCAAACGGATTGTCGGCGATCGCCGCGGCCAGTTCGTCGCGGCTGCGCACCAGCGCCGCGCAATCCATGTCGAACCGGTCGGCGACCATCAGCGTCAGCTTCTCCTCCAGCCCGCGCGTCGGCCGCGCGGGGTGGGAAAAGATGACATTGCCGCTGGCCACCACGGTCTCGACGTCGGCAAAGCCCTCGGCCTCGAACGCCGCACGCAGGTCGGCCATCGTCAACCGGTTGCCGCCGACGTTGATGCTGCCGAACAGCGCGACATAGCGCGGCATGATCGTGCCTCCCGACCGGCGCCGGACGGACGCCGGTTACAGCGTCCGCTCGCGCAGCTCGACCTCGAACACCTCCAGATTGTCGCCCGGCTTGATGTCGTTGGTGTCGGCCAGCACGACGCCGCACTCCAGGCCGGCGCGCACTTCGGCGACATCGTCCTTGAACCGGCGCAGCGACGCGATCGTCGTTGCCGAAACGATGACATCGTCGCGGGTAAGCCGCGCGTGCAGCCCCTTGCGGATCGAACCTTCCAGCACCAGCAGACCCGCGGCCTTGTCGCGCTTGCCTGCCGGGAAGACGTCCTTGACCTCGGCGCGGCCGACGACATTTTCGATCCGCTCCGGACCCAGCTCGCCCGCCATTTCCTTCCGGATTTCGTCGGTCAGGTGATAGATCACGTCATGATACATGAAGCGCACTTTTTCGCGCTTCGCGATCTCGCGCGCCTTGGCGTTCGGGCGGACGTTGAAGCCGATGATCGGCGCGCCGGTGGCGGCAGCCAAGGTCACGTCGCTTTCGGTGATCGCGCCGGCGCCCGACTGGAGCACGCGGACGCGGATCTCGTCGGTCGATATCCTGTTGAGCGCATTCACGATCGCTTCGACCGAACCCTGGACATCGCCCTTGATGACCACCGGATATTCGATGACCTTCGCCTTGTCGGCGAGCGCCTCGAACATGCCCTCGAGGCTGACCGGCGCCTGCACCGTCCGCTTCTTGATCGCTTCGCTCTGACGATAGGCGGCGACCTCGCGGGCGCGCGCCTCATTCTCGACGACGGTCAGCGTATCGCCCGCCATCGGCACCCCGCCCAGGCCGAGCACCTCGACCGGCATCGACGGCGTCGCTTCCTTGATCTGCTTGCCATGGTCGTCGACCAGCGCACGGACGCGGCCGCTTTCGGCGCCGCAGACAAAGATGTCGCCAACCTTGAGCGTCCCGCGACGAACCAGGATCGTCGCGACCGGGCCGCGGCCCTTGTCCAGCTTCGCCTCGATCACCGTGCCTTCGGCATTGCGGTCGGGGTTGGCCTTCAGCTCCATGATCTCGGCCTGCAACGCGATCGCGTCGAGCAGCTTGTCGAGCCCGGTCTTCTTCAGCGCCGATACCTCGACATTCTGGACGTCGCCGCCCATTTCCTCGACCACCAGCTCGTGCTCGAGCAGGCGCTCGCGCACCCGCTGCGGGTTGGCACCGTCCTTGTCGACCTTGTTGATCGCGACGATGATCGGCACCCCGGCCGCCTTGGCATGGTTGATCGCCTCGATCGACTGCGGTTTCAGCCCGTCGTCGGCCGCGACCACCAGAATGACGATGTCGGTAACATTGGCGCCGCGCTGGCGCATGTCGGTGAAGGCTTCGTGGCCCGGCGTGTCGAGGAAGGTGACGAGCGACCCGTCCGGCGTCTTCACCTGATAGGCGCCGATATGCTGGGTGATGCCACCGGCCTCGCCCGCCTGCACATTCGCGCCGCGCAGCGCGTCGAGCAGGCTGGTCTTGCCGTGGTCGACATGGCCCATGATCGTAACCACCGGCGCGCGCGATTTCAGCTGCGCGGCGTCGTCGACATCCTCGTCGTGGCGGATGTCGATGTCGGCTTCGCTGACGCGCTTGATCTCGTGCCCGAACTCGGTGACGAGCAATTCGGCGGTGTCCTGGTCGATCGTCTGGTTGACCGTGACCGGCATCCCCATCTTGAACAGCGCCTTGACCAGATCGGCGCCCTTTTCGGCCATGCGGTTGGCCAGTTCCTGCACCGTGATCGTGTCGGGCACGACGACCTCGCGGACCTGCTTCTCGCGCGGGCCGCTCGACACCATGTGCGAACGCTTCTCCTTTTCGCGCGCGCGCTTCAGCGCCGCCAGGCTGCGCGCGCGCGCGCCCTCGTCCTCGTTCAGCGCGCGCGTGACGGTCAGCTTGCCCGACTGGCGGCGGTTGTCGCCGCCGCGGTTCGCCTTCGGTTCGGGGCGCTTGGGTTCGGGGCGCTTCGGTGCCTCGACCGGGGTAAAGCGACGCGGTGCGGGGGCGGCGGTCGCGGCGCTGCGCGCGGGGACGGCCTCGCCCTCGTCGGCCTTCGCGGGCGGCGCGTCCACTGCGGGCGCGTCCTCGGCGGGGGTCGGGGCGGCGGCGGGCGCGGCAACGGGCTCGGCCTGGCGCGCCTCGGCGCGGGCCTTTTCTTCCTCGGCGGCGCGGGCGCGCGCCATTTCCTCACGGCGGCGCGTTTCCTCGAGCGCGGCCATACGCGCTTCCTCGGCTTCGCGCAGCAGCTGCGCCTGGCGTTCCTGCCGCGTCATCAGGCTGTCATTCTCGCTCGCGCGCGGCGCGGCGGGTTTGGCGGCCGGGACGGGTGCCGGCGCCGGTGCAGGCGCGGCCTTGACCTCTTCGGCTTCGGGTGCAGGCACGGCTTCGCCCGGCCGACCGAGCACGCGGCGGCGCTTCACCTCGACCACCACCGTATTGCGGCGACCGTGGCTGAATTGCTGCTGCACCTGTCCGGCCTCGACCGTCCGCTTCAGCCCCAAAGGCTTGCGGGTCAGCGTCGGTTTGTCCTGTTCGTCACTCATCGAAACTCATCATTCCTTCAAAACGCGTCCGAAGCGGCGGAGCCTGTCGGCGCCGCCCCAATTTTGTCCTCGCCAGCAAGCGGCGGGGCGTGCAGGTCGGAATCGCGGTTGGCCGCGTCCCTACTCCATCCTGTGAAAAACTGCCAGCGGCTCAAGTGCGCCAGCACCCGGTCGGCGGCGCGGGCGTCGGTCAACGCCAGATGCACCGCATTTTCGCGCCCCAATGCCATAGATAGGGTGCCGCGGTCCACCGGCAAGACCAGTCCCTCGCGACCCGACCCTTCGGCGTCCTCGCCGACGCGCCAGGCCTGCGCCAGTTTCTTGCGCCCGTCCTCACCGGCATCGCGGGCATGGAGCAGCATACGCACCTGTCCCTTGCGCGCCGCGGTCTCGATCTTCTCGTTGCCGCTCAGCAAGGTGCCCGCGCGCGCCTCCAGCCCCAACCGGTCGAGCGTCGCGCGCGCGAGCTGCGCTTCGATCCGCGCGCCCAGATCGTCTGGGATGGTAAAATGGCTGTCCTGCAACGCCCGCACCAGCCCGCCCTTCAGCTTGCCCTTCGCCTGCGCCGCTTCCAGCGCGGCGCGCGTCACGCCGATCCACGCCCCGCGCCCCGGCGCCTTGCCATGGACGTCAGGCGCAATATCGCCGTCGGGGCTGAGCGCCAGACGCACAAGCCTTTCGGCCGGCGAAACCTCGCCGGTGATGACGCAGCGCCGCTCGGGCGCATGCTGGCCGCGCCGACCAGCGCGGTCTGGTTCGCTCAGCTGATCATTGTGCGGGGTCCGCATCAGCGGCCTCCCCGGTTGCCGGTTCGTCGTCGAACCAGTGCGCGCGCGCCGCCATGATGATCTCGTTGCCCTGTTCTTCGCTCAGGCCGAATTCGCCCAGCACGCCGCCCTTGTCCTCGGCGCGCTCGCTGCGCGCCGGGCCGCGGCGGTTGTCGGTGCGCTTCTTGGCGATCAGCTCGTCGGTGGCGAGGTCGGCGAGGTCGTCGAGCGTCTTGATCCCCGCCTTGCCCAGCACGACCAGCATCGCTTCAGTCAGGTGCGGGATGTCGGCCAGATCATCCTCGACGCCCAGCTCGCGGCGTTCGGCGCGCGAGGCTTCCTCGCGGCGCTCCAGCCCTTCGAGCGCGCGGCTCTGCAGTTCCTGCGCCAGTTCGTCGTCGAACCCTTCGATGCTCGCCAGTTCGTCGATGCCGACATAGGCGACTTCTTCCAGCTCGCTGAAACCTTCGGCGACCAGCAGCTGCGCCAGCGTTTCGTCGACGTCCAGCTCTTCCTGGAACATCGTCGAACGCTCGACGAATTCGCGCTGGCGCTTTTCGCTCGCGTCGGCCTCGGTCATGATGTCGATCTGGCTGCCGGTCAGCTGGCTGGCCAGACGGACATTCTGGCCGCGGCGACCGATGGCGAGGCTCAGCTGGTCGTCGGGGACAACGACTTCGATGCGGCTGTCATCTTCGTCGATGACGACGCGCTGGACCGTCGCCGGCTGAAGCGCGTTGACGACGAAGGTCGCGGTGTCTTCGGACCAGGGGATGATGTCGATCTTTTCGCCCTGCATTTCCTGGACGACCGCCTGAACGCGGCTGCCCTTCATGCCGACGCAGGCGCCGACGGGGTCGATGCTGCCGTCATAGCTGATGACGCCGATCTTGGCGCGCGAACCCGGGTCGCGGGCGGCGGCCTTGATCTCGATGATCCCGTCGTAAATTTCGGGGACTTCCTGCGCGAACAGCTTCTTCATGAAGTCGGGGTGCGCGCGCGAAAGGAAAATCTGCGGCCCGCGCGTTTCGCTGCGCACCGACAGGATGAGCGCGCGGACGCGGTCGCCGACGCGCATCAATTCGCGCGGGATCTGCTGGTCGCGGCGGATGACGCCCTCGGCGCGGCCCAGGTTGACGACGATATGGCCGAATTCGACCGACTTCACGACGCCCGTGATCAGCTCGCCGGCGCGATCCTTGAATTCTTCATATTGGCGCGCGCGGTCGGCTTCGCGGACCTTCTGGAAAATGACCTGCTTCGCCGACTGCGCGTCGATGCGGCCCAGGTCGACCGCGGGCAGCGGGTCGACGATGAAGTCGCCGAGCTGGGCGTCCTTCTGCAACTTCTGGCCCGCGGCCAGATCGACCTGCTTGAAATAATCCTCGACCGCCTCGACAACCTCGACGACGCGCCACAGGCGCAGGTCGCCGGTCTGCGGGTCCAGCTTGGCGCGAATGTCATTCTCGGCGCCGTAACGGGCGCGCGCGGCACGCTGGATCGCTTCCTCGATCGCCTCGATGACGATGCCCTTGTCGATCATCTTCTCGCTGGCGACGCTGTTGGCAATCGCGAGCAGCTCGGCCTTGTTGGCGGAAATGGCAGTGGCCATCAGTCCTGTCCTTCTTCTTCCAGTTCGTCCGCACCCTCGACCGAGAGCGGAACGGTTGCGGCAATCAATTTGTCGGTCAGCACCAGCTTCGCCGTGTCGATCGCGTCGAACGGCAACGGATGCTGCACCCCTTCCTTGTCCAAAATCATGACGGTATCGCCGTCGATCCCGACCAGCTCGCCGTTGAAGCGCTGGCGTCCGTCGCGCTTCTCTTTCAGCGCGATCTTCGCCTCATGGCCCGCCCAGTCGGCGAAGTCGGCGCGGCGCGTCAGCGGCCGGTCAATGCCCGGCGACGACACCTCGAGCCGGTACGCTTGCTCGATCGGGTCCTTGCCCGCTTCCTCCAGCGCGTCGAGCCGGTCCGAGATGCGGCGCGACAGGTCGGCGCAATCCTCGATCGTCAGCTGGCGCGTCTCGGGCCGTTCGGCCATCACCTGCAACGTCGGGTCGCTCTCGCCCCCGAAAAAGGCGACGCGCACCAGCGCGAGGCCCATCGCCTCGGCTTCAGGCGCGATGATCGCGTTCAGGGCGTCCAGATCGACCAAGTTATTCTTTCAAATCGGGTGACCGGAAAGCATGTGGGTATCGCCGCCGCGGCCCGCGGCCCCGACGTCCCAACTGGCTGACCATGTCAAGAAGTAGGCCGCATATAGGCAGCACAGCGTGAGTCGGCAAGGGAAAATGGGCACGACGAACTGCGCCGCGATTATCCGATATGTTCGACCTCGATGTGCGGCCAGCGCGCCGTCAGCTGCGCCGCCCAGCGGTCGGGCGGCCAGGGAACGACCTCGGCATCGAACCAGAACAGCCGGTCGCCCGCAAGGTCGTACAGGTGAATCTCGTCGGCGCTGTCGTCCTGGCGGACGATCCGAACGCGGCCGATGCGTGAGGGGTGAATGCGCCCCTCGTCGCCGCCGCTCGCACCGATCCGGCCCTGCCACCAGATCAGCTCGCCGGTCGACGGATCGATCCGGCTGCCGCGATTGGGGTTCGCGAGCAGCGCCAACCCGGCGCCGAGCGCGAACAGGGCGCCCATTCCCTGCGCCAGCGGCACCAGCCAGGGCGCGCATTCGCGGCCGTCGGCGCTGCAATTGTCCGCCGGGTCGATCGTCGAACCGGCACAGAAAAACAGCGCTCCGACGGCCAACAAAAGCCACAGTCGAAAATCACTCCGCGCGCTGCGCCAATAGGATGGAAATGGGGGGTCGGCCATTGCGGCGGTCTACCGCAGAGCGCTCAACACAATGCTAACAACCGCGGCGCCTTACGTCCCGCTGCGGAACAGGCAACCGATGCTGCAACATTTTGTTGGCGTTTGCGCGTATAAGGCGATCGGCGCCCGTCCCTGCGAATCATTGCGGGGGGCGCCGATGGAATAAGACACACGCATGAAGCCCGAACTGTCCCTGACCGCCCGCTCGACGTGGCGCGATCCGCCGCCCGAAAGGCCGGCGGGGCCGGGTCGCGGGTTCTGGGCCGCGATGGCGGCAGCGGTCATCGTCGCCTGTCTCGCGATGCTGCTGGCAAGCGGGCAGTTGCGCCCGCCTGCGATGTTCGGCCCGTACAGCGTCACTGTCCCGCTCGACTTTCGCGCCTATGATCCGGCGCGCTGGGCGATCATGAATGCAGAAGACTATCAGGACGCGCTCAAGATCGACCCGACGCTGCCCGATCCGGCGAGCATCGGATACGGGGATGCGGCGGCGCTGCCCCCCGTCGATCCGGCCCAATTGCGCGGCCAGGCGCTGGTCGGCCCGCCAGCCGCCTCTTATGCCTTTCGCGGCATCACCGCGCTCGACCGCGAGCGTGCCCATTATTGCCTGACCGCCGCCATCTATTACGAAGCGGCATCCGAAACCGACGACGGCATGCGCGGCGTCGCGCAAACCGTGCTCAACCGCGTCCGCCACCCCAGCTTTCCCAACACGGTTTGCGGCGTCGTGTTCCAGGGGTCGGAGCGGGCGGGCGTGTGCCAGTTCACCTTCAGCTGCGACGGCGCGATGGCGCGCAACCCGAGCAAGGGCAACTGGCTGCGCGCCAGCCGGGTCGCCTCTGCGGCGCTTGGCGGTTATGTCTTTCCGGGCGTCGGGCTTGCCACCCATTACCACACCACCGCGATCTGGCCGCGCTGGGGTAAAAGCCTGGTCATGACCAATATCGTCGGCGCGCATATCTTCCACCGCTGGCGTGGCCGCTGGGGCATGCCCGACGCGTTCCGCGCGCCCTATCCCGGCCGCGAGCCCGTGCCGGGTCCCTATCTGCCGCTGGCGCAGCAGCTCGCGATCCTGAAGGGTCAGGGATTGCCCCCCGGCGCGGGACCGGCGCCGCTGCTGACCGGTCCGGCAGCCACCCTGCCCGACGTCGCGCCGGCCCCGCTGCCCGGCGCCATGACGTCGGATCCGCCGGTTGCCGCGCCCGCAGCGGCTGCGGTCGCCGCACCGACCTATGCCGACCCGCGGCTCAACCAGTCGGGCCAGATCCGCGAGGAATTTCGCAGCAGCGGCGAGTGGAAACGCTGACCGGAAAGGTCTAGGCTGCCATCCGGACGACGGGGAGGCTGCGATGGGACATGTCAAAGGTATCGGCGGGTTGTTTTTTCGGGCGCGCGATCCCGATGCGCTCAACGCCTGGTACAAGGAACGGCTGGGCATCGGCGCCGGCTGCAACGCCGACGACACCGGACCGGTCAACGAATGGGTGTGGAACGTCACCGCCGGCCCGCTGGTGTTCAGCGCGTTCAAGGCCGACACCGATTATTTTGCTGCCGACAGGCAACATATGCTGAACCTGCGCGTCGACGACCTCGACGCGGTTCTCGCGCCATTCCGCGAAGCCGGCGAGGAAATCATCACCAAGCCCGAATGGGACGACCCGGCCGTCGGCCGCTTCGCGCGCGTCCACGATCCTGAGGGCAATCCGATCGAATTGTGGGAACCGCCGCAGACCTGATTTGCAAGGGCGACGGGGCGCGGCAGGTTTCGACCGGTAGCGGCCATAAGATCCTCCCCGCTTGCGGGGAGGGGGACCACCGCCGCAGGCGGTGGTGGAGGGGGTTATCGGCCTGACGCGCCGCCGAAGGACGCCACCCCCCTCCGTCAGCGCTTCGCGCTGCCACCTCCCCACAAGTGGGGAGGATTTAACGTCAACTCCCCACCCCGAAGCGGGCGCTATGCAAAAGGTAACAACCGCAAGCCTTGACGGATCGGCCGGCGCCGAAGCCGACGCGCTTTACCGTCCCTGGCTGCGCCAGCGTTTGACCACGCGCTCAAGGATTTCCGCCTCGCCGCCCGTCTCGCGCCACAGCTTGGAGAACAGCGGATCGCTCGACGCGGGGCGCTTTTCCTCTTCCAGCGTGTCGAGATAGACGCGGATCGGAATCGACACGCCCTCGCCGCACACGATGCACTCGCGGTTGCGCAGCGCCGGGATCGAATCGATGAACCCGCGCGCGCCTTCGGGCATCGCCGCCTTGACGAAATGCTGGTCGCGCTCGTTGTTGAGGCGCATCGAGATGATCGTGCCGCATTGCGACAGCACGCCTTCGGCCAGGTCGGACGGGCGCTGGGTGATCAGGCCCAGCGACACGCCATATTTGCGGCCTTCTTTCGCGATCCGTTCCAGTATCTTGCGCACCGCCTGCCCGCTGCCGACGTCCTTCGACGGAATGTAGCGATGCGCTTCCTCGCAAACGAGCAGGATCGGGCGCTGCGGCTCGCCGCGCGACCAGATCGCATAGTCGAAGGTCAGACGCGACAACACCGCGACGACGACGCCGGTGATGTCCGACGGGACACCCGACACGTCGATGATCGAGATCGGCCGGCCGTCCGACGGCAGGCGGAAAATCTTGCCGAGAAAGCTCGCCATCGTGTCGGCGACCAGCATCCCCGAGAACATGAAATTATAGCGCGGGTCGGCGCGCATTTCCTCGATCTTGCCCTTGATCCGCATGAACGGCGCCGACGAGGTGGCCTTGTCGAGCTTCCCCATTTCGTTGGTCAGGATGCTGAGCAGGTCGGAAAGCAGATAGGGGATCGGCGAATCGACCGTGATCTTGGTCATGCCCTCGGCCAGCCGGTTCTTGGTCCGCGCCTGGAGCAGACAGCGCGACAGCACGTCGCAGTCGGCCTGACGGTCGCGGCCCTCGGCGGTCACGAAAACCTCGCAATGTTCCTCGAAATTCATCAGCCAATAGGGCATGGCGAGGTTGTCGACGTCGAACAGCGCGCCGGTGCCCTTGAACGCCGCCGAATATTCGCCGTGCGGATCGATCATCACGATGTGGCCCTGCGGCGCGAGTTCGCAGATCTTGTGCAGGATCAGCGCGGCGCTGGTCGATTTACCGGTCCCGGTCGATCCGAGCAGCGCAAAATGCTTGCCCAGCATCGCGTCGACATAGAGCGAGCCGCGAATATCCTTGGTCGGATAGACGGTGCCGATTTCGACATGCGCGCGCTCGTCGGCGGCGTAAATCTGTTTGAGGTCGTTGCTCGTCGCTGCAAACACCTGGCTGCCCGGGATCGGATAGCGGGTGACGCCGCGGCGGAAATTCGAAATGCGGCCGGTGATCTTTTCTTCTTCGCCTTCGCCCAGAAAGTCGATCGTCGCGACGATCAGCCCTTCGCCGCGTTCGTGCAGCTGCTGGTCGCGAATGCTGGCGATCAGCCAGACAGTGCCGACCCGCACCTTGACCTGCGCGCCGACCTGCCCCGCCATTGCCAGCGCGGCATCGGTCGATCCCGACAATTTGCCGATGATCGCCGCGTCGAGCAGGATGCGCGACGCCGAGCCGGAAATATCGATCACCTCGCCGATCATCAGATCGTCGCGACGATGGCCGGCAACCGGCGCGACCGTCGCAGCAGCGCCGCCGCCCGCGAGCCGGACATGCTGTGCCGCGGTCGAATCTCCGGCGGGAAACCCGCCCCCTTGCATATCCATCAATTTGCCCCGCCTGTCATGGTCCCGGCGGCGCTTATCGCAGGCGAGAGTAAATATAGGTTAAAGGCGGCTCAACGACGGCGGAAGATCGCGGCCGCGGCATAGCCCAGCAGCAAGGACAGGATCACCGCGGTCAGCCCATAGAGAAACCCGTGCCGCTCCGCCGCCAGCGCGACGAACCGCTCGAATCCGGCCTTGCGGATCTGGACATCGCGCGAAGCGACCGCGAGCACGCGGCCGCGGCTGATCAGAAAGGTTTCGGCGCGATAGGTCCCGACCGGTACCCGCGCTGGAACGGGGATGCGGGCGCGATACAGCACCCCTTCGGTGATCTCGACCGCCGCCGGATTTTCATAGAACAGCCCCAGTCGCCGATACAGGTCGGTCAGCCCCGCCTCGAAGCGTTCGAGCTTGCTGGCCTCGGAAAATTCGCTCGGCGACATCGACAGATTGGCGAGGCCAAGCTCAAAGATCGCCGCGGTGCGTTCGTCGACCAGCTTGTCGATCGGCCGCGACGACCCGATCGCGTAAAAACCCGGCGAGGTGCGCAGCCGGATGCTGCTCGCATTGACCCAGATGCCCGCCACCCGCCGCTTTTCGCGCAGCACGATGGGACGCACCGGCCCTTTCAACACGACGACAATGTCGGCACGATCGTCGGGCAGCCGCTGCCCGGGATACAGGATTGCGCCGAACAGCAGCAATTCCTCGCCGGTGAAGCTGTACTGGATGTCGATCGCGCGGCTTGATACATCGGGGACCAGTCGCGGGTCGTCGCTTTGCGCCGCGGCGGTCAGCGGCGCCAGTGCGGCGAGCCACAACAGCAAGGCGGCCGCGCACCTCATTGCACCGAATAGATTTCGCCGGGCCGGATGAACAGGCCGACCGCCATCTGCAACGCGACCAGCAGGACGATCGCGGCGAGCACCAGCCGCAGATATTCGGGCCGCGCCCGCTGCGCAAAACGCGCGCCGAACTGTGCACCGGTGACGCTGCCCAGCAACAGCAGCACCGCCAATACGATATCGACCGCGCCGGTTGTCATGGCGTGAACCATCGTCGTCGCGATGGTCACGAACAGGATCTGGAACAGCGAGGTGCCGACGACGACCTGCGTCCCCATCCCCAGCAGATACAGCATTGCGGGGACCATGATGAACCCGCCGCCGACGCCAAGCAGCATCGTCAGCACCCCGACGGCGGCGCCGAGCAACAGCGGCGCGAGCGGCGAGATATACAGGCCCGAGCGATAGAAGCGCCAGCGCATCGGCAGGTTGGCGACCATCGGATGGTGGCGCCGCTTGCGCGCCGGTGGTGGCAGTCCCGCCTGTACGGCGCGATAGCTGAGCCATGCCTCGCGACCCATAAAAGTGCCGACGGTGCCGAGCAGCACCACATAAAGAATGGAAATCACCGTATCGATCTGTCCCCAGGCGGTGAACAGCTCGAACAGCGCGGCGCCGATCAGTGATCCGACCAGCCCCCCCGCCACCAGCACCGCGCCCATCCGCAAATCGACGCCGTCGCGTTCGAGATGTGCAAGCACCCCGGAGACGCTGGCACCGGTAACCTGCGTCGCCGCCGATGCCGCCGCCACGGTCGGCGGAATACCGTAAAAGATCAGCAACGGGGTGGTCAGAAAGCCGCCGCCCACCCCGAACATGCCCGACAGGAAACCCACCCCGCCGCCCAGCAGCACGATGACCAGCGCATTGACCGACAGATTGGCGACGGGAAGATAAAGGTCCATGGCCCCGAACAGACTTCAACGGCGCCGGAACAGCGCCGATTGCCAAAACCGTAGACGATTTTTTCGGGGCGGGGAATCGCCTCCGCGCTATATTTTGCCGCGGTTTAGAAGTCGGTCGCCAGCGTCAGCGCCAGCCCGCTTTCGGGCTGCGCGTCGCCCGCGACGCGTTGTCGCCAGTCGAGGGCGATCCGGCTGCCCTCGCCGACTTGCGGCAGGCGCACCGTCACCCGCGGCCCGACGTCCAGCCGCGCCGCGCCGGGCTGGACCGCCCCTGCTGCCAGCGCACCGAACCGCACCGGCGTCGCCTCGTCGGGCCCGACCCGGCGGTCGACAACCACCGCGCCGTCGGCGAAGCCGTCGCGCCGCCGCGCACCGACGATGCCCGCCTGCGCATAGGCCTCGAGACGAAAATCATGGGGTAATGTAACATCGCCGACCCCGCCTGTCACCATGGCGGCGAGCGCGGTTCGTCCGTCGCGCCCCGCCGCCAGCCGTTGCTCGACCGCCAGGTCCACCGGCCAGCGCGCAACCGGCGCAATGGCCAGACCGAACGCGACTTCGCGCTGCTGGATCCGCTGCACGGCCAGCGTGGCGCGGCCATACACGCGTGTCCGGCCGCTGTCGCCCAGTCCATAGGCGAGACGAAGCCCCGCCTGGCTGCCGCCGAGCTGGCCCGCCGCTGCGATCCCGTCGGGAGCCGCCCGCCCGCCGTCGCGCAGGTACAGCCAGCCGCCGAGCGACCAGCCCGCCATCTGCCGACGCATCCAGAACGGCTTGCCTTGGCCCGGCGGCGCCTGCTGCGCGGCAGCGACCGGATACCAGTCGGCGCGGCTGTTGCGCATCGCCGACTGTATCGCGCCGCCCGGTCGCTCGGGAAACAGCCGCGCAATCAGCGCCGCGCGCAGGCCATGGCGGTCGGCCCCGCCCGAATCGCCGACCGGACGCTCGACCGACAGGCCGGTGGTACGGGCAACCCCGTCCCGCGCCGCCATCGCCGCGCTGCGGCCCGTCATCCACGCCTGACCCGTCGCACCCTCGCGCCCGTGCGTGGGTGCGGCAGGGTCGCTGCTCCACGCCACGACAGGGACCGTTGGCGGCGGCGCCAGCCGCAGGGGTGGCGCCGGAACCGCGGGCGCCGGGACTTGCGGACTCCAGTGCGCCGCAACGCGGAGCACTGTCCATCCGCCGACACACAACAACAGAAAGCGCAACGGCCGCGCCTCGCGCGCCATCGCTGTGCCGCGCAGCATCATCGCGCGACGGTCACGACGGCGACGGCATCCGCGCCATCGCTGGCCGTTTCGCATTCGCGATGCTCGGTCTTGTCCCAGACCACTTCGCCCGACCGCAGCATCCGCCAATAGATCGTCATTGCGCGCCGTGCCGCAAGGATGGCCATGACATTGGCGACAAAGGCGCGCGGCACTGCCCGAACGCCCTCGCGCCAGCCATAGCAGCGCGCAGCAAACAGGCTGCGCATCGCGAGTCGCCACATCAGCAACATGGCATTCAGGGCCAGCAACATCGCGGTCCCTTCGCCGACATCGATCGCCGACCAGCCGAGCAGCGCCTGTCCGGCCCAGCCAAACACGGTCAGCAGCAGCCCTGCATAGGCGGCGAGCAGAACCAGCGCCGCCAATGGCGCACGGCGGTCGCGCCACAGCATCCAGCGCGCCATCCACAAGCGCCCGGGCTCCACGTCGCCTGCGCGCAGCCGCGACCCCGGCCAGCCCAGATGGTCCCATCCCGCCAGCGCAATCCCCGCGATCCAGCGTGCCTTTTGCCGCACCGCCGCGTCGGCACGGCCCGGAAAGGCGCCACGCGACACGATGCGACTACCCTCTGGCCCGACGCAATCGACAAAACGCGCCCGCAACCCATAGGCGCCGATCAACATCCCGATCTCATAATCTTCGGTCAGGCTGTTGCAGCGAAACGGCTCGCCACCGCGATCGATTGCCAGCAGCGCCAGCGTGTGCCGCGTCATCGCACATCCGACCCCCGCCGATGGCAGCGGCATCCCGAGCCGCGATCGCACCACCATTTCCTTGCCATGCGCTTCGGCGAATTCGTCGCCATAATGACCGCCGATCCAGCGCGCGCCGGGCGCGATGATGGGAACGACCGGAATCTGGACCATCGCGCAGTCCGCCAAGTGGCGTCGATACAGAGCGATCTCGCGTGGATGTACATGATCCTCGGCATCGTGCAGCACGATGGCGGCAAAACGGAAACCCTCGGCGCGTTCGTCCTCGCCCATCGCCGCCCACAGACCGTTCAGATTGTCGCCCTTCGTCGTCGGGCCATCGCGCTCGCTCACCACCAGCCGCAGCCGGCGGTCGCGCGCGACCAGCGGCGAAATCGCGAACAAGGTCGCCGCATCGTTGGGATAGCAGCCGATATAGATGCGTATATCTTCGCCCTCCCACGCCGCCAGCGCGCGGCGCAGCGTGGCCGACAGGATTTGATGCTCGTCCCACGCGGGCAGAAAGACCGCAAAGCGACCCGGCAGCAGACCTGTCCCGCGCATTGCGTCCGGAGCACCGCCGCGCGTTCCCAGCCACAGCGCGTCGAAAAACAGATCGTCGAGGCCGATCAGCAATATGCCGACCGATGCGAACAGCATCAGTTCATAGCCGGCCCCCTGCACCAGCCATTCCAGCCATGCGGTCGATAGCTCCACCCACCAGCCCCGTGATACCGTGACGTCACGTCACCGCCCCCGCAAAACTGCTAAATCCCCAAGCGAAATTGTAAAGGCGATGAGTTGGGGCTAGGACACCGGCCAACCGCAAAACAAAAAGGGACAGATCGACCAATGACTGGCAGAAATCCACCGCGTTCGGCGTTACGCGCGTTTCTTGCGAGCGAAAGCGCCGGGGGTATGCTGCTGATTTTCGCGGCCATAATGGCGATGATTATCGCCAACTCGGCGCTGGGCGAAACCTATTACCATGCCATCCATGCCGTGACCGGCCCGGTGCTTACCGACAAGCTCGGCCCGATGACCGTCCATCTGTGGATCAACGACGGGTTGATGGCGATTTTCTTCCTGCTCGTCGGGCTCGAAATCAAGCGCGAATTCGTCGACGGGCGGCTCGCCAGTTGGGACCGGCGGCGCCTGCCCTTCATCGCTGCGGCGGCCGGAATGGTCGTTCCCGCCGCGCTCTATTTGCTGTTTGCCGGATCGACTCCCGGCCTCGCGCAGGGCTGGGCGATTCCGGCCGCCACCGACATCGCCTTTGCGATGGGCATCCTTGCGCTGCTCGGCAAGCGCGCGCCGACCTCGCTCAAACTGTTCCTCGTCACCGTCGCGATCGTCGACGACATGGGCGCGGTTGCGATCATCGCGCTGTTCTACACGGCAGAGATCAACATGATCGCGCTCGCGGCCGCCGCCGCGATCCTCGCCATGATGTTCGTCATGAACCGGCAGGGTGTGAAAAGCCTGCCGCTCTATCTGCTCGCCTTTCTGTTCCTCTGGTATGCGATGCTGCTGTCGGGCGTCCACGCAACAATCGCCGGCGTGCTCGCGGCGATGGCGATCCCGTTCGAGCGGACACCGGGTGCACCCGACAGCCAGACGTCGCCGCTTCACCGGCTCGAACATGGCCTGCACCCCTGGGTCGCCTTTGCCATCGTGCCGCTGTTCGGCTTTGCCAACGCGGGGGTCGACATCGGCGGCCTGACCGCCGAACAGATTTTTGCGCCGCTGCCGCTCGGCATTGCGGCAGGCCTGTTCTTCGGCAAGCAGTTCGGCATCTTCGCGAGCGTCTGGCTGGCGGTTAAATTCGGCATTGCAGGCAAGCTGCGCGGCGCGACCTGGCTCCAGATCTATGGCGTCGGGATGCTGTGCGGCATCGGCTTCACGATGAGCCTGTTCATCGGCGGTCTCGCCTTCCCGGGCAACGCCCTGCTGATCGAGGAAGCCAAGATCGGCGTACTCATGGGCTCGCTTGCCTCGGCGCTGGTCGGCTATGCGATCCTCCGCTTCGCTCCGTTGCACCATGAACATTTCGCCGTCGAGCGCGAGGCGGCGGTGGAAATCGCCACGGACGGCGATGTCGAGGACACGTCGGAGGATGTGGACAAGGCGCCGGCGTGATGCAGCGATCGATTGCGCTGACTCTCGCCGCCGCCGCAACCCTTGCCGGATGCGCGGCGGAACAGGCGGCCCGCCCGGCACCCGCAGCCGAGGTTGCGGCGGTCGAGGTTCGCCGGACCCCGGCATCGGCGCGCGCGCTTGACGCGATCGCCGCCGATTATCTGCGCACGACGCTCGAAATCGGGACCCACGAGGACGGCTATATCGACGCCTATTACGGCCCGCCCGAGCTGAAGGCCGCGGCCGAGGCGGCCCCGCGCGACAAGGCCGCGCTGCTCGCCGCGACGCGCGAACTGGCTACGCGGCTCGCCACTATTGCGCGCCGTCTGTCCGACCCGCTCGACCGCCGCCGTGCCGCCTTCCTGCGCGCCCAGCTGCGCGCCGCCGAAACGCGCCTGATGATGATGCAGGGCACCCGCTTTGCCTTCGCCGACGAGGCCGAGCGGCTGTTCGGCGTTCGCCCGCAATTGAAGCCTCTTGCCGACTACGACCGGCATCTCGCCGCGGTCGAGGCACTCGTCCCCGGCGACGGTCCGCTGGCAGAACGGGTCGAAGCCTATCTCGACCGCTTCACCATTCCCAAGGACCGGCTGCAAAAGGTGTTCGATGTCGCCATCGCGCGCTGCCGCGGCCGCAGCCTCGCGCATATTCCGATGCCCGCGGGCGAAAGCTTCCGGCTCGAGTTTGTCACCGGCAAAAGCTGGAGTGGCTATAATTATTATCAGGGCGCCTATCACAGCCTGATCCAGGTCAACACCGACCTGCCGATCCGCCTGTCGCGCGCGATCGACCTGGGCTGTCACGAGGGCTATCCCGGCCACCATCTGCTCAACATGAAGCTCGAGGAAAAGCTGGTGAATGAGCGCGGCTGGACCGAGTTCAGCGTCTATCCGCTCTACAGCCCGCAAAGCCTGATCGCCGAGGGCACCGCCAATTACGGTATCGACCTCGCCTTTCCCGGCGCCAGCAAGGCCGAAACCGAGCGCGACGTGCTGATGCCGCTCGCCGAAATTGCCGTGCCATCGGACGACCGCTACTGGCAGCTGCTCGCCGCGACGAAGGCGCTCGGCGGCGCGCGGCTGACCATCGCGCAGCGATATCTCGACGGCGTCATCGACCGGAAGACCGCGGTGGCGCTGACCCAGAAATATCTGCTGGTGTCGGAAAAGCGCGCCGAACAATCGGTCAGCTTCACCGACCAATATCGCAGCTATGTGATCAACTACGGCCTCGGCGAGGCGATGGTTCGCGCGCATGTCGAGCGCGGTCGGCCGAGCCGCGACGAGATGTGGCGCCGGATGGCGAAGCTGGTCAGCGAACCGACGCTGCCGTCGGACCTGCTGGCCCGATGAAGCGCACCGCGCCCCTGCTCTGGCTCGGCCAGTCGGGATCGCCGCGGCGGCCTCCGGCGGGGGTGTATCCGCGGGGTTGAGCGACAGACCAAAGCCCCTCCCCTTCGGGGGAGGGGCAGCGAGACTTGGCAGCTTGCTGCCTAGTCGCAGCGGGGTGGGGACCATCGGCCTTGCGCAAGGCCGATGGTCCCCACCCCACCCCCCCTGAAGGGGAGGGGCTAAGCAATGCCCAAGGGACACTCCCATGCTAGACAAAACCGACATTCACACCCGCCTCGAAGCCCCCGTCCTCAAGGACTATGGCGTTTACCTCGCGGTCGACCGCCTGCTCGATTGCCAGAAACCGCTCGCCGACCTCGTCACCCCCGACGAGCTGCAATTCCAGATCGTCCATCAGGTCGAGGAATTGTGGATGAAGCTTGCCGCCTTCACCCTCGCCGAAATCGACCAGCATTTGCGCGATGGCCAGATCATGCGCGCGATCACCCTGTTCGGGCGCGTCCACATGCTGCTCAGGATGATGACCGAGCAACTGGCGCTGATCGAAACGATGAGCCCCTATGATTATCAGGCAATCCGGCTCCAGCTCGGCAATGGTTCGGGACAGGAAAGCCCGGGGTTCCAGATGCTGCTGACGCTGCCCACGGGGCTATGGGACACCTATCGCAGCCTCTATCTGGAGCCGCAGGGGCGGACGCTCACCGACATTTACGACACCGGCTACGCCCATGACGAAGCCTATGTCGTCGCCGAGGCACTGATCGAATTCGACGAGCTGTTCCAGAAATTCCGCGCCCACCACATCTACCTCGTCCACCGCTCGATCGGTATGGGATCGAAAGCGATCAGCGGCCGCGCCGTCGACCTGCTCGACGCCGGCGCGCGGCACCGTTTCTTCCCCGAACTCTGGGCGATCCGCGCCCAGATGACCGACCGCTGGGGCGCCGAATATGGCGTGAAACGCGACAGCATCCGGCACGGCGATGCGGGCCACGGCAGCGGGGTTTAAGCTGGGCTAAGGTGAAGGACGACCCCCCTATTCCGCCGCCATCGCCATTTCGACGCGCTGCGGACCGCGGATGACGCCGCCGGGGGTTGGCCCCTGCATCGTGCCGTCGCGGAAGGTCACTTCGCCCGACTTGATCGTCGCGACATAGCCGTCGGCCTTTTGCAACAGGCGCTTGCCGCCCGCGGGAAGATCGAAGGCGAGCCAGGGCTTGCCGAGTTTCAGCCGCTCCATATCGATGACATTGAGGTCGGCGAGATAGCCCGGCGCGAGCACCCCGCGGTCCTCAAGCCCATAAAGCAAGGCGGTGTCGCGGCATTGGCGCTTGACCGCATGTTCGAGCGCGATGCGCTTGCCCGCGCGGTCGCGCACCCAATGCTGGAGCATGAAGGTCGGCGACGCGGCGTCGCAGATCGTCCCGCAATGCGCGCCGCCGTCGGACAGGCTGTTCACCGTGTCGTCGGCGGCCTGCAAATCCTCGAGGAAATTGAGGTTGCCGTCGCGGTAGTTGAGGATCGGGAAATAAATGAAGCCCTTGCCATCGTCCTTCATCAGCAGGTCATAGGCATATTCGCCCGGCGACACCCCCGCCGCGGTGGCGCGCGCCATGATGCTTTCGTCCATTTTCGGTTCGTAATTGAAATCGGGGTCCATTTCGAACTGCACCGGCCAGCCGAGCGCGACGATTTTCAGGAAATCCAGGATGTCACTTTCGGGCCACACATTCTCCTCGGCGATCATCCTTGCCTTGAACGCCGGGTCGCGCAGTTTCGCGAGCTGCGCCTCCCACGGCAGGTCGATGATTTCGTTCCACGCGGGCTTGAAACGGAACGGATGCACCGTCCCCTGCCACGCCATGATGACGCCATTGCCGCGCAGCGCGATCTGCGCGACGATGTTCGCGCCGGTCGCATTCTGACGCCGCATTTCCTCGATCTGCTCCTCGAGCGGCAATTCCTTGGCGATCGATTGCAACGCGGCAAAGGTCACCGGCAGCCCGGTTTCGCGGCTGAGGTCGCCCATCCACTGAAATTCGTTCCACTCGCGCTTCAGGTCGCTCGCCATTTCGAACACGCCATAACCGACGCGCCCCATCGCGCGGCCGATCGCGATCAGCTCTTCGGCGGTCGCGGTGGTGCCGGGGACGAGTTCGCCGTCGATCGATTTGTGGAGCACGGTGCGGCTGGTCGAGAAACCGAGCGCACCGGCGCGGATGCCTTCCTCGACGATGCGCGACATTTCGGCGATGTCCGCATCGGTCGGGATCGCCCCGGGTTTCTCGCGGTCGCCGAGCACATAGGCGCGCACCGCGCCGTGCGGGACGTGGCACGCGACGTCGACGGTGCGCGGCAATTTCTCGAGCGCGTCCATATATTCGGGGAAGGTCTCCCAGTCCCAGCTCATACCCTCGGCGAGCGCAGTGCCGGGGATGTCCTCGACCCCTTCCATCAGCGAGATCAGCCAGTCGTGGCGGTCGGGTTTGGCGGGCGCGAAGCCGACACCGCAATTGCCCATCACGACGGTCGTGACGCCGTGCCAGCTCGACGGCGCCATTTCGGCGTCCCAGGTTGCCTGCCCGTCATAATGGGTGTGGACGTCGACGAAGCCGGGGGTGACGATCTTGCCGCTGGCGTCGATTTCGTCGCGCCCCGCGGCGAGGTTTTCGCCCACCGCGACGATCCGGTCGCCATCGACCGCGACGTCCGCGACAAAGGGCGCGCCGCCCGTCCCGTCGACGACGGTGCCGCCGCGTATCACCAGATCAAACATCCCGAGTCTCCCGATCTTTTTAGTTTCACGAAGAAACCTATCATCAAAATCGCGATATGCAAATCAACGGGCGAACGGGGCGCGATGCTGTTATACCGATGCGATACACCACGGGAGTCGATGCCATGATCCGTCCGCTTACCCTCGCCCTGCTGCTCGCCCTGTCGGCGACCCCGCTCGCCGCCAAAGAAGCCGCGGCGACCGATTATGCCGCCGCGCTTGCCGATCCGGCGCGCCCCGCCGCCGACCGCGAACGTGACGCGGCGCGCAAACCCGCCGAGCTGCTGGCGTTCGCGCAGATCGCGCCGGGCGAACAGGTCGGCGATTTTGTGATGGGCGGGGGATATGTCACCCGCCTGCTCGCCGCTGCCGTCGGCCCGGCGGGCAAGGTCCACGCCTTCCAGCCCGCCGAGTTCATTGCCTTCAGGGCGCAATATGGCACCGATCAGGCCGCGGTCGATGCCGCTTATGCCAATGTCGATGCCGTCGCGGGTCCGTTCGCGGCCCCCGCCTTTGCCGCGCCGCTCGACACGATCATCACGGTGCAGAATTTCCACGACCTGTACCTCAAGCCCTTTCCCGAAGGCACCGGCGACAAGGCGAGCGCCGCGCTGTTTGCGGCGCTCAAGCCCGGCGGCACGCTGGTGATCGTTGATCACAGCGCTGCCGACGGCACCGGCACGACGATGGCCGACAGCCTGCATCGCATCGACAAGGCGGCGGTGATCGCGGCGCTGACCACGGCCGGGTTCAAACTGGAGGCCGAGAGCGACCTCTACCGCCGCGCCGACGATCCGCGCACGACGAACGTCTTCGACGCCGCAATCCGCGGCAAGACCGACCAGTTCACCCTGCGCTTCCGCAAACCGGGATAGGATCAGCATGGCCGACGATGATTATGTCTATGACGAAGCGAGCGGCGAATGGATGGCGGCGGGCGACATCGCCGCGCGCGACGCCGCCGACGCCGCCGGACCCGAGGTGCGCGACGCGGTCGGCAATCGGCTGAGCGACGGCGACGCGGTGGTGCTGGTCAAGGATCTGACCGTCAAGGGCGCGGGGCAGACGTTGAAAGTCGGCACCGTGATCAAGTCGATCCGCCTGACCGGCGACGCGCAGGAAATCGATTGCCGACATGAGGGGATCAAGGGGCTGGTGCTGCGGGCGGAGTTTGTCAGGAAGCGGTAGGGCGAAACAATCCTCCCTGTCGCGCAGCGATGGGGAGGTGGCAGCCCGAAGGGCTGACGGAGGGGCTTTGACGCAACCGTCGCCGCCCCTCCACCATCGCCTGCGGCGACGGTCCCCCTCCCCATGGCTTCGCCACAGGGAGGATTTTCTTTACCCCAACGTCCCCCGCCGCGGCCCCAGATAGCCGAACAGATACGCCGCAACCTTGCGCATCTGAATCTCCTCGGCACCCTCGGTAATCCGATACCGCCGGTGGTGGCGGTAGATATGCTCGAACGGTTTGTGACGCGAATAACCGATGCCGCCATGCACCTGCATCGCGCGGTCGGCGGCTTCGCAGCACAGACGGTTCGCCCAATAATTGCACATGCTGACCTTGTCCGACAGCTTGTGTTCGATATCCTTGTGCGGGGTATTGTCCATGTCCCATGCCGTCTTGCGGATCAGCAGCCGCAGCATTTCGGCCTGCGTCGCGAGCTCGACGAGCGGGAACTGGATCGCCTGGTTCTTCGCCAGCGCCTCGCCGAACGGCTTGCGCTCGCGGGCATATCGCACGCTTTCCTCGATACAATAAACCGCCGCGCCCAGCGAGCTCGCCGCCTGCCGGATGCGGTTCTGGTGGACGAAGCTCTGCGCGATCGACAGCGCGCCGCCGACCGGGCCAAGCCGCGCGCTGTCGGGTACCCACACATCGGTGAAGGTCATGCGCGGATGGTCGGTCGGCATGTTGAACGTCCACATATATTCGTCGACTGTCATCCCCGGCGTGCCGGTAGGGACGAGCAGGCAGGTGATCCCTTTGGCATCGCCATCCGCGCCATCGGTGCGGCAAAAGGTCGCGCAGTGGGTCGCGACGTGCATCCCCGTAATCCACATCTTGCGCCCGTTGATGCGCCAGCCGTCGACGCCGTCGCGGGTCTCGCGCACCGCGCGGGTTTCCATGTGGGTCGCGTCGCTGCCATGGTCGGGTTCGGTCAGGCCAAAGGCGGTGCGGCGCTTGCCCTCGAACCCGCCGAGGATGAACTCCTGCTTCTGCTCCTCGCTCGTCGCAAACTGTTCGAACATCTCGACGAAGGGGAAATTGCCGACGATGCTGTGCTCGTTCTGCAGATCGTTATGCAGCCCCAGCCCCTTGGCGGCGAAATGCTCGCGGATCACCGCCATCCACAGGTTCGACCCGTCCTTGCCGCCATATTTCTTCGGCGCCGAGAAGCGCCAATGCCCCGCAGCATCGGCTTTGCGCGTCGCGGCCTTGAGCAGCTGTTCCCACTCGTGGCGCGGCAGCCCCTGATTGTCCCAATCGGTGCGGCTGTGTTCGCGGCGATGGTCGAAGAAACGGATATTGTCGTCCGCCTCCTCCAGCGGCTTGATCTCGGCTGCGATGAACGCGTCGAGTTCGTCCAGATAGGCCTGTAAATCGGGTGCAATCGCAAAATCCATCGCCTTGTCCTTGATCGTGAGAGTGATGTCCCGGGGTCAGACCCGTTGCCGATCGCAACGCTGCAGGCCCGCTTTTCGGGAACCTTCGCGCCGCACCGGCATTAAAATATCGAAGCTGGAAAGAAGGATGTCATGAGCAAACAAGCCGAAAAACCGACGCAACAGCAATTGTCGCAAGAGGCGCTGGCGCGCAAGCAGGCGGCCGAAACGGCACCCGACTATCTGCGCCATCAGGAAGACACCGCCGCCGAAGGTTCGATCGCGCAGCCCAACCCCGATGCGCCGGTTGACGGCGCATTCGAACAGGAGGGGCATCGCCCCGTCCTCGAACGCAGCCGGAAGGTGCGCTGATGCAAATCCTGGTGAACACCGACAATCGCACCCCCGGTCCCGCCGGTCGAACCGCCGCGCTCGAACAGCGCATCGGCGAGCGCCTGAACCGCTTTTCCTCGCGCCTCAGCCGCGTCGAGGCGCATATCCGCGATGTCGACGGCGACACCAATGGCGCGCGGGGCATGGAAGCGCGGCTGGAGGCACGGCCCAACGGCGGTGACCCGCTGTCGGCCAAGGCCGATGGCGTCGATGCCGAACAGGCGCTGAACAATGCCTTGGCCGCGATGATCTCGCGGCTCGACAGCCACTTCGGCAAAGCGGACCGCGTCCGGCCGTAACTTTTCGGACTGCGGAGGTTCATCCGGCGTCGCCCCATTGCCGCCGCGCCGCGGCCAGCGAAGCATATTTCGGGCTGTCGACCGCGCATTTGTCGATCACTGCGCGGCGCAGTTCTGCGAGCAGGCCGGGCTGCGCAAGCGTCACGGCGCCGCTCAGCAACGCATCGGCCAATGCTCGATCCTCGGCGCGCGCGCCGGCGTCGAGGTCGCGCATCACGATGCCCAGCGCATTCATCGCCACCGCGACCTGAAACTTGCCATGACCTTCCGCGACGGGCTTGATGTCGCTCGCCAGCCAGTCGCGCACCGCCTGCATCATCTCGCGATTGGTCGGTTCGCCCGTCGGCCCGGGGGAAGCAACGGGCGGCGACGGCAGCGGGCGGTCGCGTTCGTCCGCGGACGCTTCCGCCTCCAGCAGCAACAGCAGGTCTAGCTCCTGCTCGGCAGTTCGCCGCCCGATGACGACGCGTTCGACCGTCGGGTCGGCGCCGCTGCGCCACGCCTGCCCCATCTGCAGACAGCCGAGCGCCCACCAAAGGGTGCGATAGACGAGCCAGAAGTGGAAGCGGTCACGATCGACTTTTACCCCGCCCGCAGCTTCATAGGCCGCGAAATACTGCTCGAGGCTGCCCACCCCGAACGCCGGTTGATCGATCCGCCCGAACCGCCACACCGCCATGCACCCGAACGCCAGATCCTCATGCGCGTCGCCGCGGTGCGCGAGTTCCCAGTCGAGCACAACCGACAGCCCGTCCGCGTCGACCATGATGTTGCCCATGCGGTAATCGCCGTGGACCAGCACCGGCTCCGCAGGCGGCGGCAGATGATCCTCGCACCATTTGATCGCCAGTGCGATCACCGGCCGGTCGCCGCCATAGTCCAGAAAGCGCGCCTTCAACTCGGCCAGCGCCGCGGCGGTGTCCATCAGCGGAATCGCGGCCGGAATGGTCCCGGCGGGAATGGCATGAATGCGCGCCAGTTCGCGTCCCAGATCGGCCAGTAACGACGGCGGCGGATCGGCCAATATCTTCGCCGGATTCACCTCGGCGATCACCCGCCGCATGACATAGCCGGTCCCCATGCCGTCGCCGTCCGCCAGCACCCCGACAACTTCGGGCGCCTTCACCCCGGCGCCGTGCGCCGCCATAACCAGCGCCGCCTCGTCGGCATGGCCATAGGGCCGCCCCGCCATATAGTCCGCCGACGGCGCCCGGCGCAGGACATAGCCGCCGCCCGCCCAGTCGAACGCCCAGCTTTCCATATTCGCCCCGCCCGACAGGCGGGACAGCCCCGACAAGGAACCGGGCCCGACGGCTCTGGTCATGAAGGCGGAAAGAAACGCGTCAAGATCGGTCATGCACCCAGCGATGCGGACGAATCGCAGCAAGCGCAACCCGGCAATTTCTTGAATGCTAAGAAAGCTAAGTTTAGGCGGCCGCAGAGACGATCGTCGTCCTCACAGGATGAAGACCGCGGTGTTCCGCCAATAGGATGCCAGCGGCGCACCGTCCGCATCCAGTGCAGGTTCGAACTCGGCGTTGCGCATGATGGCGCGGCACACCGCATCATCGAACGCTTTAGGGCGCGTCGATTGCTGGATGTGGCACGCTGTCGGCTTGCCATCGACGCCGATGTTCAATCGGAAATGTACGATCGCTCGTTTGCCGTTCATGATCATCTCTGGCGGATAGTCGCGCGGCTGGACCCACCGCCGGTAATCGCTCTTCGGCACGGCCGGGCGCATCAGATTGGCATGTTTCGCCACATCGATCCCCCAATGATCGAGCAGCTCGTCGGTGCATTTGCGCAGCGCTGCCAGCGGCGACGCAAGCGATCCTGTATCGAGGACGAAAGGCCGTCGAACGGGCTTGGAGACTTCGACAAAGGTGACGGCGGCTTCCTGCTCGCGCGTAATAGTGGACGCACGGAACGAAGATTGACCTGCCTTTTCCGCGGCCTCGAAAGCTGCGATTTCCGATTCGTCGCGCGGCGCAATGCGAAGCCCGCCACGAATGATCAGCGCGGGGATTTTGGTAGCCGAACTTGCAGGGAAAAAGCTGACCTTTTGCTCGGCCTCATGGGGACCGAAACGAAGCGTCACGCTGCCCTCGTCCCGAACCGTATAGGTCGGTTTTCCGGTAAAATTGAGCTGCAGCATATCTCCGGGCTCATAGCGGCTGAAGACCATCACAACCTTGTCGTCGCCCTCGCCAAAGCTGCGGCCGATGCTGCAACTGTCATCACCATAATGCAGGTTCCATGGGGAACTCGGCGCAAGGCGGAGCGACTCTTTCGCCGCAACATCGACCGTCGAGAGGCAGAAGCCGAGCAAAGCGGCTGTCACGATCGTCACGGTGTCCTGGCGCATGGCCATCTTATTGGCCACGTGCGCGAAAATCGCAAGCGCTGCCACGTCGTTCCGCGGCGAATCGCCGAACAGCAGCGATAGCACCGCTGCATGCGCAGGCACCCGCTGCTGCGCCATCGGTCCCGCGCCAGCCCGGCGGCACCACCGCAACATTGCTGCTTGACCCGAACCGCAGATTGCGGACAATTCTGCGATGCGCGCTGTCGGTCGATCGGTCCCTATCCTTGCTATCTCGCTGATGTCGGCTGAGCCGGCCATGGCGAACGAGCCGCCGGTCTTGACCCCCGCCTCGGCTTGGCAGGTCGATTATGCCGACGAGGAATGTCGTCTGCTGCGCACCTTCGGCCGCGGCGAGGACGCCGTCACCCTTCGTATCGCGCGCGGATCAGGACTGCAGAGCTTCGACATGGTTGTTGCGGGCGTGAAGATTCCCCGCCTGGGGAGCAGCGTGGCCATCAAGGTCACGATGGAACCGCAAGGCGTGTCGGCGGATTTCGAAGGCTATTCGATGGGTGTCCCCGACCGGCCCGAAAAATTCATCCGCTGGTACGACGGTGATCCCAGAATCCTCGCCGCAGCGACCAACCGACAACAGGTTCGGTTGAGCGCCGACGACAGGTTCGACGTCGCCATGCTCTGGACCGACGCCAAATCGGCGCTGGCGGCGCTGCAGGTCTGTCACGACGACCTGCTGAAAAGCTGGGGGATCGAAGCCGACGCCATGCGAAGCTGGGCGGTCCCGCCGGAGCCGATCGGTAGACCGGGGCGCTGGGTGACCAACGCCGATTATCCGCTCGAAGAGACGCGGCGCGGAATCGAAGGCACCACTGCCTTCCAGCTCAAGATTTCGCCGCAAGGCGTCGTCGAAAAATGCATCATTGTTCGCAGCAGCAAATCCAACGTGCTGGACCGGCGCTCCTGCCAGTTGATGCTCGAGCGGGCGAAATTCAAGCCCGCAATCGGCGCGGACGGCCAGCCAATGGCAAGCTTTTACGTCAACAGGGTCCGCTGGCAGGTTCCGAAATAGGACGTCGACGGACGCCGCCGCAATATCGCTTGGCCATCCGTTGGTCCGGCACCGGACCGCGCCCGATCGCCAGTCCGACGGCAGCTAGGGCGCGGTAGCACCCCCGTCGGCCGCCGTCAGCTCGCCGTTCTGGATCAGCCAGCGCGGGTAATCGGCCTGCACCGCCGCGATGATGCGGTCGATCGCGGCGGCGATGCGCTCGCCCTCTTCCTCGCGGTCGCGCTGGACGATGACGCGGCGGGCCTGGGCATCGATCAGCACGCGATCGCGGGGCACCAGTTCGCCGACCGTCAGCCCCGCCAGGATCGCCTGCCCCGCTTCCTCGCGCTGTTCGAGCGCCGCGACGCGGCGGTTGAGCTGTTCCTCCAGCTGCGCCGCGGCGTTGGTCTGTTTGCGCAGCTGGACGATGTTGACGCGAACATCGCGGTCGAGCGCCTCGCCTGCGGTCTTGCCGAGCGCGTCATTCAGCTGCGGCGAATATTGTTCGACCAGCACAACGCCGTCGACCGCGATCTGGTCGCCGTCCAGCCGCACCGTCAGGCTGTCGATGCGGTCGTCCTTCTTGAGCAAGTCGCCAAGGTCGGACTGGACGATTGTCCGCGCCCGCACCTCGCGCGCGATGTTGTTGAGCGACAGCGCGAGCGGGATCGACAAAATGCCCAGCGTGGCGATGATCCCGGTGATCTGCATCGCCGTATGTTGCGGGGTCAGCGACGGTCCGAACCGGTTCAGCCGCGCCACCACGGTCGCGGCAAAGGCGATGGCCAGCGTGTTGGTCAGGAACAGCAGCGCCGCACCCAGCGCAAAGTCGAGACGTCCCGTCGCCAGACCGAAACCGATGGTCGACAGCGGCGGAACCAGCGCGGTCGCGATCGCGACGCCGACCATCACGCCCGACAGCTTGCGCATGATCGCATAGACGCCCGCGATCCCGCCCACGACCGCGACGCCCAGGTCGAGCAGCGTCGGCTGGGTGCGCGCGCGCAGTTCGGGGGTGACGTCCTTGATCGGCGACAGCCAGATGATGATCACTGCCACCAGGACAGCGACCGCCATCCCGGCCCCCAGCGTGACAAGCGACCGTTTGATGAGCGTGCTTTCCAGCGTCGCGAGCCCGAACCCGATGCCCATGATCGGACCGAGCAGCGGCGACACCAGCATCGCGCCGATCACCACGGCCGCCGAACTTTGCAGCAGGCCGAGCGTCGCGATCGCCGACGACAGAATGATCAGCAACAGGAATTTCTTGTCCAGCCGCGCGTCGCGCGCCACGCTGGCCAGGGTCAGCGACCGGCCGTGGGTATCGTCCCCTCCGGCCGGTGCGTCGGCGTCGTCGATGTCCGCGTCAACCCGCCCGCGACGCGCCGACCGGCGACCGCCGGCGTTGAACGGCGCGTCGCCCAGTCCGGGCACTCCGGGGTGCTGGCCCGCCATGACCGGTCAGATCTTGGCGGTCAGGTCCGGAACGGCATTGAACAAGTCGGCAACCAGGCCGAAGTCGGCGACCTGAAAGATCGGGGCGTCCTCGTCCTTGTTGATCGCGACGATGGTTTTCGAATCCTTCATGCCCGCCAGATGCTGGATCGCGCCCGAAATGCCGATCGCGAAATAAACTTCGGGGGCGACGATCTTGCCGGTCTGACCGACCTGATAGTCGTTGGGGACATAGCCCGCATCGACCGCAGCGCGGCTGGCGCCGAGCGCGGCGTTCAGCTTGTCGGCGAGCGGGACGATGACTTCCTGATATTTCTCGCTCGAACCCAGCGCGCGGCCGCCCGACACGATGATCTTGGCCGAGGTCAGTTCGGGGCGATCCTGCTTGGCGATTTCGGCGCCCACAAAGCTTGAGATACCGGCATCGCTTCCTGCCGAGACGGCTTCGATCGTCCCCGAACCGCCCGAGGTCGCGGCCTTGTCGAACGCAGTGCCGCGCACGGTGAGGACCAGCTTGGTGTCCGAGCTTTCGACGGTCGCAATCGCATTGCCGGCGTAGATCGGGCGCGTGAAGGTCTTCGGACCCTCGACCGACAGGATTTCCGAAATCTGCATCACGTCGAGCAGCGCGGCGACGCGCGGCGCAATATTCTTGCCGGTGGTCGTCGCGGGCGCGAGGAACGCATCGTGGCTGCCCATCAGTTCGGCGATCAGCGGCGCGACATTTTCGGGCAGATTATGATCGAAGGCGGCGTTGTCGGCGACATGCACCTTGCCGACGCCAGCAATCTGCGCGGCGTCCTTGGCGACGGCATCGACGCCGCTACCCGCGACGAGCAGATGGACTTCGCCAAGCTGCGACGCCGCGGTGACCACCGCGAGCGTGGCGTCCTTGACGGCCTTGCCGTCATGTTCGACCCAAACCAGAGTTTTCATAGCAAACTTCCCTCTATTCCGTTCAGGCTCAGCTGTGGACGCCCATTGCCTTCAGCTTGGCCACCAGTTCATCGACGTCGGCGACCTTGACGCCCGCCGAGCGGACGGGCGGTTCGCTGACCTTGACCGTCTTGACCCGCGGTGTCGTATCGACGCCGTAATCGGCGGGGGTCTTGGTATCGAGCGGCTTCGACTTCGCCTTCATGATGTTCGGTAACGACGCATAGCGCGGCTCATTCAGACGCAGGTCGGTGGTGACGATCGCGGGAAGCTTGAGCTTCACCGTTTCGAGACCGCCGTCGACTTCGCGGGTCACGCTGACATGATCGCCCTCGACATTGACCGCGCTGGCAAAAGTGCCCTGCGCCCAGCCGGTGAGCGCGGCGAGCATCTGGCCGGTCTGGTTGTTGTCGCCGTCGATCGCCTGCTTGCCGAGGATGACAAGGCCGGGCGCTTCGGCATCGGCAATCGCCTTGAATATTTTCGCGAGCGCCAGCGGCTCGACGTCGTCGTCGGTCTGTACCAGGATCGCGCGGTCGGCGCCCATCGCGAGCGCGGTGCGCAGCGTTTCCTGCGCCTTCGCCGGGCCGACGGACACTGCGACGATTTCGGTCGCGACGCCCTTTTCCTTCAGCCGGATCGCCTCTTCGACGCCGATTTCATCGAACGGGTTCATCGACATTTTGACGTTCGCCAGATCGACACCGGTGCCGTCGGCCTTGACCCGCGGCTTGACGTTATAATCGAGCACCCGCTTGACGGGGACGAGGATTTTCATGGGCTCAAAGCTCCTCTCAACAAATTGTGCACTGCGCCATAATTCGCGCTTACGTAAACGTCAACCTAATGCCCCTCTCCCCTTGAGGGAGAGGGTTGCGCAGACTTGCCAGCTTGCTGGCTAGTCGAAGCTGGGTGAGGGGATGAAACGTCGCAGGCCCTCACCAAGTTCGACTAGGGCCTAGCGGCCCAAGTCTCCCTATCCTCTCCCTCAAGGGGAGAGGACTAAAGTCACGCGACCGCGCGCACCTCGGCGACAATCTTCTTTGCCGCATCACCCAGATCATTGGCCGCAACAATCGGCAGCCCCGAATTGGCGAGGATGTCCTTGCCCTGCTGCACATTCGTGCCTTCCAAACGAACGACCAAAGGCACCGACAGATTCACTTCCTTCGCCGCCGCGACGATGCCGTCGGCGATGATGTCGCACTTCATAATGCCGCCAAAGATATTGACGAGGATGCCCTTCACCGCGGGATCCTTCAGGATGATCTTGAACGCCGCGGTCACCTTTTCCTTGCTCGCGCCGCCGCCGACGTCGAGGAAGTTGGCGGGAAATTCGCCGTTCAGCTTGATGATGTCCATCGTCGCCATCGCAAGACCGGCACCATTGACCATGCAGCCGATGTTGCCGTCGAGCTTGATGTAGGCGAGGTCATATTCCGACGCCTCGACCTCGGCCGGGTCTTCTTCGGTCAGGTCGCGCAGCTCGGCAATGTCCTTGTGACGGAACATCGCATTGCCGTCGAAGCCGACCTTGGCGTCGAGCACCAGCAGTTCGTCGCCGTCCTTGCCTTCGCAGACCGCGAGCGGGTTGATTTCGATCTGCTCGGCATCGGTGCCGAGGAACGCGGCATAGAGTCCGGTCAGCACCTTGGCGGCCTGCTTCGCCAGATCGCCCGACAGGCCGAGCGCCGCGGCGACGCTGCGGCCGTGGTGCGGCATCAGGCCAGTGGCGGGGTCGATGGTGATCGTGTGAATCTTTTCGGGCGTGTCGTGCGCGACGGTTTCGATGTCCATCCCGCCCTCGGTCGAGGCGACGACCGCAATGCGGCTGGTGGCGCGGTCGACGAGGAGCGCGAGGTAAAATTCCTGCTTAATGTCGGCGCCGTCGGTGATGTAGAGGCGGTTGACCTGCTTGCCGGGCTCGCCCGTCTGGATCGTCACCAGCGTGTTGCCCAGCATGTCCTTGGCGTGCGCTTCGACCTCTTCGATCGACTTGGCGAGGCGGACACCGCCCTTGGCATCGGGGCCGAGTTCCTTGAACTTGCCTTTGCCGCGGCCACCGGCATGAATCTGCGACTTCACGACATACAGCGGCCCGGGCAGCTGCTTGGCCGCCGCGACGGCTTCCTCGACGCTCATCGCGGCAATGCCCTTGGGCACCGCGACGCCAAATTTCGCGAGCAGTTCTTTCGCCTGATATTCGTGGATGTTCATGGGGTCTGCCGGGCCTTTCGAGTCTTGGGGCGGGGAGAATTGGCGCCGCCTAAGCACAAGTCGGCGGGCAAGGCTAGTCCCGCCGCACCCCAGTTATTCTTGCCTAGCGAAAAGCGCAGAGCGCCGCCGAACTGGTCGTCACGGTCAATATCTCGGGGTCTTTCAGCGCGCGGACTTTGTGCAGGAACTGGTTCAGCGACAGATCGCTGGCATTTTTGTCCTTCAGGCTGGCGAGCGAGCCCAGTCGCCGCAGTTGCAGCAGCGACAGCCGGTCGACCATGCGTTCGGCCATGCAGGCCGCGATCGGTTTCGACAGGCCGGCATTGACCAGCCCGGTGCGCAGCCGGGTTTCCGGCGTCGCACAAGCGGCGAGCGAGACGGTCAACAGTGATAGGACAGCAAGGCGCATCGGTGGTTATCTTCCGTGAAATTCGGCCACCGCGCCCGACACCGCCTGCATCAGCGCCATGCGCGACGGGATCGGCGATGTGGTCGTTCCCATCAGAACAACGATCGCATAGCGCGTTCCATCGGGCGCTGTCGCGATACCGATATTGTTATAGCCCGCTGTCATGCCGTTCAGATTTTGTCCGGTCCCGGTCTTGTGCAGAAATTTCCAGTCGGGCGGCAGCCCAGCCTTCAACCGGTTGGGGCCGCTCCGCGTCCGGCTCATCACGCCGAGCAGATATTCGGTCGATTCGGGCGACAGCAGCGCGCCGCGCGCCAGCCGCGTCAGCGCGCTGGCGATCGCGTCGGGGCTGGCACCGTCGACGGGATCGGCCAGATAACGGTCCATCGCCGCCTGCCGCGTTGCGGCGTGCAACGCCGCGCGCGCGGTTTCGAAATTGCGGCCGATCGAATAGCTTTGCTGCCAGCTGAGCCCCGCGATGCCGCTCTGGAGCTGGCGTTCGCCGGGACCGAAACGGATCGCGCCCAGGTTCTTTCTGGCCAGAAACGACTGCACGGTCGCCGGACCGCCGATCGTCCGCAACAGGCTGTCGTTTGCGGTATTGTCGCTCTGGGTGATCGCCGTTTCGATCAGCGCGCGGACCGACATCGTCACCGACCCCTCGCTGCGGACGCGCGCCGCCAGCGGTTGATAGAACAAGGTCAGGTCTTCGGGGCCGATGCGGACCTGTTGGTCGAGCCGCAGGCGGCCCTGGTCGACGGCATCGAGCGCCGCCATCGCCACCCACAGTTTCGAGACGCTTTGCTGCGGAAACAGCTCGCCGCCGCGCTGCGACACCGCCCATTCGCCGTCGATGCGCTGGACCGCGATGCCCGTCTTGCCGGGAAAGCCGCGCCACAGGAAATGGATGCGTTCGGCCAGCCCCGCGGGCGCGCGCCGGAATCCGGGGTCGATGGGCTCGGTCGGGCGCGATACGGCGGGTCGTGACGGCTGGCCGACCGGCACGGCGACCGACCCTGCGGGCCGCGGCGCCGTTGCCGACGGGGCAGGCGAGCGGGCAGGCGGGGCGACCGCGGCACTGCTCACGCACCCCGCCAGCACTGCTGCGCTGGCCAGGATCGCCAGAACCGGCTGACCGGAAAACCCAAACTTCATGCAAACCCCGCCACCAGCAACTTGTACATAATCTTCCGCCACCTGCTCACGCAGGCGCGCCAGACGGACCAGCAATTTGCGACGAGTGATTCTTCTGGTGCGACGAGTGGCGCAACGGGCCGCAGGGTCAAGGCGCGGAGGTCGGACGGACCATGTCGGGGAAAAGCCGCTTCAGCGCCGCCAGTTTCGGCGCATCCCAGCGGACGATATAGCCGTTCGACGGGTTGCGGCGCATGAAATCCTGATGATTCGCCTCGGCGCGATAAAATTGCTTGTAGCTTTCGACCGGCACGACGATCGGCTTGTCGAAATAACGCCCCTGGCCGATCTGTGCCAGATAGGCGGTCGCGACCTGGCGCTGCGTCGCGTCGAGCGGGACGATCGCGGCGCGATATTGCGAACCGACGTCCGGCCCTTGGCGGTTTTTCAGCGTCGGGTCCGCGATCACCGAGAACAGGACGCGCAGCAGGGTGCCATAGCTGACCTGCGTCGGATCATAGACGATCCGCACTGCCTCGGCATGGCCCGACTTGCCGTCGTGCGTCAGTTCATATTTTGCGGTCGCGGCGCTGCCGCCATGATAGCCCGATTCGACCGAGATCACGCCCTTGACGCGCTCGAACACGCCCTCGACGCCCCAGAAACACCCGCCCGCGAGCACCGCGGTCGCGCGCTTGGCGTTGACCGCGGGGTCGAGCTTGGCGGGGGGCAGCTTGACGACGCTTTCGGCCTGCGCGGGGGCGGCGCACTGCGCCACGATCGACCCGGCGACCACCGCCGCCAGCAGGCGCGGGAAACGTGCGGCGCCCGACTGCGTCACGCGGGGATCGGCAGCGCGGGCTGGTTCAGCACGATATAGGTCGCGCCAATCGCGAAACCGGCGAGCATCGACAAAAACCAGTCGGAGCGGAAAAGGTTGAGCATGGGGAGCCTCGTTTTTTATCTATCATGGTTCGCGGCCAGCGCCGCCGTGGTTACACCGACGATATGGCGCGCCCCGACCAACCGTGCAGTGATGTCCGTCACCTTACACAAGATGACTTACTTTCCGGTGAACCGGGCGCTTAACCGCCGT
Source organism: Sphingopyxis solisilvae (assembly GCF_015475875.1). GTDB lineage: Bacteria > Pseudomonadota > Alphaproteobacteria > Sphingomonadales > Sphingomonadaceae > Sphingopyxis > Sphingopyxis solisilvae. The sequence continues at coordinate 39,283 of NZ_JADKYM010000025.1, forward strand.
TCAGCTTCAAATAGACGCTGCCGCCGACATTACAAGACCGGTCGGTACAGAATTCCTATGCGGGGGACGAGTGGTGCTTTAACGCAGCGCGGCGCACGCCTGCTGGATGCGCACGCACGCTTCCTTCAGTACCGCTTCCGAGGTCGCGTACGACACGCGGAACGCGGGCGAGAGGCCGAAGGCGCCGCCATGCACCGCCGCGACCTTTGCGCTGTCGAGGAAATAATCGATCAGCGCTTCGTCGCTGTCGATCAGCTTGCCGTCGGGGGTCGTCTTGCCGATGCACCCGCTGGCGTCGGGATAGACATAAAAGGCGCCATCGGGGGTTGGGCAAGTCAGTCCGGGCGCATCGTTGAGCATCGCGACGACCATGTCGCGGCGCTTCTTGAACGCGGCGTTGCGATCGTCGAGGAATTGCTGCGGCCCGCCGAGCGCCGCGGCGGCGGCGGCCTGCGCGATCGAACAGGGGTTCGACGTCGATTGCGACTGGAGCTTGCCCATCGCCTTGATCAGCCAGGCCGGGCCGCCCGCGTAACCGATCCGCCAGCCGGTCATCGCATAGGCTTTCGAACAGCCGTTCACGGTCAGGATGCGGTCGATCAGGTCGGGACAACGCTGCGCAAAGGTCGTGAATTCGAAATCGGCGTACCAGACATGCTCGTACATATCGTCGGTCATCACCATCACATGGCCGTGGCGCCGAATGACCTCGCCCAGCGCATCGAGTTCTTCGCCCGAATAGGCAGCGCCCGACGGGTTCGACGGCGAATTGAGCATCACCCAGCGCGTTTTCGGGGTGATCGCCGCGTCGAGCTGCGCGGGGGTGATCTTGTAATTCTGCGCCGCGCTGCCCTCGATGATCACCGGCGTACCGCCCGCAAACGCCACAATGTCGGGATAGCTCACCCAATAGGGCGCAGGGATAATGACCTCGTCGCCCTTGTCGACCGTCGCGACCAGCGCATTGAACAGCGTGTGCTTGCCGCCGACATTGACCGAAATCTGGTCGAGCCCGAAATCGAGCCCGTTGTCGCGGCGGAACTTGCCACGGATCGCTTCCTTCAGCGCCACCGTGCCGTCGACCAGCGTATATTTGGTCTGGCCCGCCCGGATCGCTTCGATCGCCGCTTCTTTGACGAAATCGGGTGTGTCGAAATCGGGCTCGCCGGCGCTCAGGCCGATCACGTCGATGCCAGCGGCTTTCAGCGCCGACACGCGCGCGGTCATCGCGAGCGTTGCCGATGGCTGGATGCGGTTGAGGGCGGCAGAGACATGGGGCTTCAGCGACATGACGATACTTTCCGTGGCTGGCGCGGACAGGCAGCGATTTGACAGGAAATTGTGCGGGGCCGCGCCTAAAGCCTCCGCCCCCAATTCGCAAGCGCAGCGTGGGATAAATTAGCTATTCAGCGCCAGCAAATACCGTAGCCCTGAGCTTGTCGAAGGGCGCCTGTCAGATAAGCGCCCGTCTTCAGGCTCAGGGCTACGGTTACGATGCTCGATCGCCCGCCTGGACCAGCCGCGCCGGGATCAGCCCGCGCAACGAATTGCCGATGAAGAAACCGTCCGCCAGGTCGGCCAGCCGCAGGTGCGATTCCACCGCCCGCCCCTTTTCGATCAGTTCGGCACGCAGCACGCCGGGAAGCAGTCCGAGAGCCAGCGGCGGGGTGAGCAACTGGCCGTCGCGTTCGACAAAGACATTGCTCCAGCTGCCCTCGGTCACGAACCCCGGTGCGTCGACAAAGACGACCTCGACCGCGCCGCTGTCGCTGCGAGCCGCATCATAGGGTGCGCGCAGGCTGGTCTTGTGCGCCAGCCGGAAATCGTCCGCTGCCAGCGGCGCCGGACATACCGCCACCGGCACCGGCAGTTCGGCGAGCCGCGGCATCGGCGACACCTCGACCGCCAACGCCCCCGACGACGCGAGCCGCATCCGCACCCGCGCGGCATGGCGCATACGAAAGGTCGCCGATTGCAGGCTGTTGCGCGCGCCGTGCCGGTCGAATGCAAAACCCAGCGCCTCGGCGCTGGCCTTCATCCGCGCCAGATGCCCCTCCAGCCGCTGGACCCCCTCAATCGGATCGAAGAACATGGTCTCGATCAGGTCGAAACGCGTCCCCGCTGCCCCCACAAACTCCCCCTTTGCCAGACATTCGCGCCATTCCTCGGCCGGCCGGCTGTCGGCGACGATTCCCGAACCCAGACCCAGCGTGGCCCGATTCGTCCCGCCATGCAAGGCGCTGGAATCGGGAAAGATCAGCGTCCGGATAGCAACATTGAACGCCGCGTCGCCTCCGGGCTCGATAAAACCGATCGATCCGGTGTAGAGCCCGCGCGCATCGGCTTCGAGTTCGTCGATGATCTCCATCGCCCGCACCTTGGGCGCGCCAGTGATCGAACCGCAGGGAAAGGCCGCCCGCAGGACGTCGATGGCGCCGCTGCGCGCGGGCAGGCGCGCCGTGACGTCCGAAACAAGCTGGTGGATCGTCGGAAAGCTCTCGACGCGGAACAGGTCGGGCACCGCCACCGACCCCGGCACCGCGACGCGCGACAAATCGTTGCGGATCAGGTCGACGATCATCAGATTTTCGGCGCGCTGCTTGGGATCGTCGGCCAGCGCCCGCGCCGCGGCGGCGTCCGCGGCCGCATCCGGTAGTCGCGCCGCCGTTCCCTTCATCGGCCGCGCAATGACCTCGCGCCCGCGCAGGGCAAAGAACAGCTCGGGCGACAGCGACGCGATCGCGCGCTCGCCGGTCCAGATAAAGCCGCCATATCCGGCGCGCGCCGTTTCGCGCAGCCGCGCATAGACCGCCAGCGGGTTGCCCGCCACCGGCACTTCGGCGCGAAAGGTGACATTGGCCTGATAAATGTCGCCTGCCGCAATATAGCCGAGCGCCGCCTCCACCGCCGCGATATGGTCGGCGCGTTCGACCTGCGGCGCGACATCGCCGACCCACGCCCCCGCCGGATCGGGCAACCGCTCCGCCACCTGCGCGGGGTCGATCCGCTCGACCCGTTCGAACAACCCGAACCAGCCAAGCGGCACCGTGTCCGCCGCCGCGACCGCAGTCGTTGCGCCGCGCCAGGCCGGCGCCAGGCCCTGTCCCGCCTCATAAGCCAGATATCCGGCGGCATAGAGTCCGCGCCCGGCGGCGGCCTCCAGCGCCGACAGCAAATCGGGGATGTCCGCCGCCGCCGACGCCACCAGCGTTTCGACCGGATCGACGAACAACCGCGCCGCGGCCGCCCCCCGAATACGGGCATCGTCGAGCAGGACGAACGGAGTGGCTCCCGCGTCAGCGCGCAGCAAGGTCGCGGCAGCTGCCATTGCCCGGGCGTCCCCCGCGCCGTGCAGGGTTCAGCGGTCGCGCTTCATGCGGATGGTCCGCCCGTCTTCGATCGAGGCGAAATAACTTCCCATCGACGCGGCCTTGATCTTCACCTTCTGTCCCGGCTTCGGGTCGCGCACCAAGCGGGTGGTGTCGATCTGAACCCAGACCGCACCGTCCTCCATAACCAGCGTGTATTTACCCGACCGGTCGACGCTGGCCGACCGCAGCACCGTCTCGATCTCTTTCACCTCGTCCTCGTCGCCGCCAAAAATGCCGCCCAGCTTCGGAAAGGAAAAGCCGAACAGACCCCGCCGCGCCTCGCGCGCCGTCGCGCGGTCGGTAAAGGTGATTTCACGCGCCGAATCCGCCGCCGACAATTCGGCGACCTCGCGATCGAAACAGGCGAGGCGCGCGGCGGGATCGGCAATGTCCCGACACGCATACAGCTCCTGAATTTGCGCCGGTCGGACCGGTGCATCCTTATCTTTTGCCGCAGCCGGCGCTGCAACGACGCAGGCAAGAAGGGCAAGCGGGACGGCGACGCGCGACGACAGTTGCAACATGATAAAACCCCTGGCGAGAAAGATGGCCCTGCCTAGCGGCGGCGCTCACGCGCCGCAAGCGCGGCCCGGTTGCGATGTCGGCTTACTGACCCTAGTGTCAGGAAAGCCACAGAATGAGAGGATATATTCCCCCGATGGACAGCGCCTTTTCCTGGTCGACCGATTACCACCATCCAACGGACTGGGATCAATCCTTCGCGCCGCTGTCGCTCCCGGACATGTTCGCAGCCAGCGTCGCGCGGCGTGGCAATGCGCCGATGCTCGACTTCATGGGCCGCCATTTCAGCTATGCCCAGGTTGCGCGCGGCGCGGCGCGGGTCGCGCGCGGGTTGCAACAGCTCGGCCTTGGCAAGGGCAGCCGGGTCGGCCTGTTCCTGCCCAACGTCCCGCATTATGTTGCGGCTTATTATGGCGCACTGGCGATCGGCGCGACGGTGGTCAATTTCTCGCCGCTCTACACGGCGCGCGAACTGGAGGAACAGGTCGAGGATTCGGGCACCGACACGCTGTTCACGGTCAGCGCCGCCGCGCTGCTTCCGACCGCGCTGCAAGTTCTCGACGGGTCGAGCCTCAAGCGCCTTGTCATCGGCTCGGTTGCCGGCGGGCTCGCCTGCCACAAGGCGATCCTCTACCGCCTGTTCAAACGCGCCGACATCGCTCCCATCCCGTCTGATCCGCGGGTCATCCGCTTTTCGGCGCTGATCGCCAACGACGGGCGCCCCGATCCGGTCGCGATCGATCCGGAACGCGATGTCGCGTTGATCCAATATACCGGCGGCACCACCGGCACACCCAAGGGCGCCAAGCTGACCCACCAGAATCTGACCGCCAACGCGCGGCAGGTGAACGCGATCGACCCCGACCATGCGGCCGACGATCGCATCCTCGGCGTCCTTCCCTTCTTCCACGTCTTCGCCAACACCTGCGTGCTCAATCGCACCGTGCTGAACGGCGGCACGATCACCATGCTGCCGCGCTTCGACGCGAAGCAGGCGCTCGCCGCGATCACCCGCACGCGGACGACCGCGCTCCCCGGGGTGCCGACGATGTACCAGGCGCTGCTCGACCATCCCGATCTGGCAAAGACCGACTTCTCTTCGCTGCGCGTCTGCATATCGGGCGGCGCGCCGATGCCCGCCGAGTTGCGCGAGAAATTTACCGCCGCCACCGGCGCCTCGCTGGTCGAGGGCTATGGCCTGACCGAAAGTTCGGGGGTGGTCGCGACCAATCCCTATGACGGCCCGGTTCGCCCCGGCACGATCGGCCAGCCGCTGCCCGCCACGCACGTCCGCCTGCTCGACAAGGAAGACCCGACGAAAGCCGCCGCCGACGGCGAGCCCGGCGAACTCGCGGTCAAGGGGCCGCAGATCATGCAGGGCTATTGGAACCGCCCCGACGCCGACCTCGACAGCTTCACCGCCGACGGCTGGCTGCGCACCGGCGACGTCGCGGTGGTCGAGGAGGGCGGCTATATCCGTATCGTCGACCGGCTGAAGGACATGATCGCGGTCGGCGGCTTCAAAGTCTATCCGAGCGTGATCGAGGCGCATCTTTATGAGCATCCCGCGGTGAAGGAAGCAATCGTGCTCGGCGTCCCCGACGCCTATCGCGGCGAAGCGCCGAAAGCGTTTGTCACGCTGGAGGAGGGATTCGACGTGTCGGGCGAGGCGCTGGCCGCCTGGCTCAACCCGCAGCTCGGCAAGCACGAGCGGGTGAAAGCCGTCGAAGTTCGCCTCAATCTGCCCAAGACGATGATCGGCAAACTCGACCGCAAGGCGTTGCGCGCCGAAGAGGCTTAGCAGCCAAAGGTCAACGCTCCACAACCCCGTGCACGACTTGCGCAATGAGACGTTGTAACCTCTGTCATGTTATGCCATATCCACCTTCGCAATTGCCTCAACGGAGAATCGGGTGACCCAAGTCGCCAGCCTTGCCCCTGCCCGCACGCGTCTCGGCGCGGTGCTTCGGGCTGCGCGCGATTCGCGTCCGTTGACGTCACTGTCGGGCGACCAGCTGGCGATGGGTCTGTCAGGACTGTGCCTTGTTCACTGCCTCGCCAGCACGGTGCTGTTCGCATCGATCGCATCGCTGGGCGTCGCGTTCGACAATCATCTGTTCCACGAGGTCGGACTGGTTATCGCGATCGGCTTTGCGCTCGTGACTCTGGTTTCGGGTGTGCTCAGCCACGGTTATATGATGCCGTTCGGCGTCGGCAGCTTCGGGCTCGGCATGATGGCGGGCGCACTGTCGCGGCCACACGACGGCAGCGAGGTGCTGGCCACCATGGTCGGAGTCGCGGTTGTCGCCCTGGCGCATGACCTCAACCGCCGCGCGCGGCACTAGACGCGGCGCCGAAACGGACCGGCCGCAACTTGCGGGCACCGGCCAAACAGCTTACATGTACGGCACTGGCGCGGGATTTCCCGCGGCACAAGGAAATGGCAATGGGCAAGCATGACCATCCGCATGTCGAGGCGAGCGGCGCCTCGCTCGCCAAGGCGGCGCAAACCGCGCTCGAAGGCGCGGGCGAGGCATGGACCGACATGCGCGCCGAGATTTTCGACGTTGTCGCCGCGATCGGCAAACCCGCCAGCGCTTATGAAATCGCCGATATCGTGTCACAAAAGCGCGGCAAGCGCGTCGCGCCGAACAGCGTCTATCGTATCCTCGACCTGTTCGTCGCCAACAACCTCGTCCGCCGCGTCGAGAGCGCCAACGCCTTTGTCGCGAACAGCCATCCCGGCTGTCTGCACGACTGCATCTTTCTGATTTGCGACGAATGCGGGACCGCAGTGCATGTCGACGACGACAAGCTGTCGACCGGGGTCCGCGCCGCCGCCAATGCGACGGGCTTCGCCGCCGAACGCCCGGTGATCGAGGTGCGCGGCAAATGCGCCGAGTGCCAATAAGGTGAGCCGCCGCGCTCCGCCGGACATCTCAATTCCTGAACAGATAAAGGCCGTTCCCCGGCGAAAGCCGGGGTCCAGGGCGTTAGCAGGCAAGCGTCGCATGATGACGCCCTGGGCTCCGGCTTTCGCCGGAGAGCAGCGGCTGGTGCGACCGGGATAAGCGCCAGCAATGATCGGGGGGCTTCAGCAATGGATCGAGGCGCAGCGCGAACGCCCGCCTGCACCGACGCGCTTATGGTTCTGGACGTTGGGGTTCGGCGTCGCGGTGCTGCTCTTCGGCGCCTATCTGACGCAAGTCTTTCCGCAAAGCGGGCACGACATCGCCCCCGGCTATGGTCCGCCCGTTCTCGCGTTCGAATTTGCCGGCGGTCAGGCCGACCTCGAAGCGATCTTCGGCTTCTTCACCGACCCGCAGCAAGTGACGCGGCTGGCGGCGATGCGCGCCGGTAACGAGCAGGACTATCTCTACATGCTGCTCTACGCGGGCTTCCTCGCCAGCGGCTGTCTGGCGCTGTGGCGCGAACTGCGCCTGCGGCCGCTGCTCGCCGCCGCCGCACTCCCGGTCGCCGCAGCGCTTTGCGATGCGTATGAAAACTGGCTGCTCTTCGACATCCAGGCCGCTTTCACGCTCGGCGACTATTCGCCCGCCATGGCCAGCCTGCCCTACCCCGTCGCGGCGAAGTTTCTGCTGCTTGCGGCGACCAACGTCGTCATCGGTGCCGCCGCGACGCAGCTCGGCCGTTGGTGGGCACTGTTCGGTACCGTCGCAATCCTCGCCGCAATCCCGACCGTGATGGCACTGATCACCCCCGCCGCTTTCGCTTGGGCGCTGGTCCCGTCGGCGGCAGCGGGCTGGTTGCTGCTGCTCGCGCTGGCCGCGGCCGGCAGCTGGCGGGCGCTGGCAAGCAAGCGCCCGCTCGTCGATCCGCGCCGCGCCTGACCCCCTTTCCACGCCGCGCGGGCGGGTCTAGGGATTCCCGCGAATCCCGCGAACAGGGCGAAAGGCTGCACATGAACACCGTCATCATCCGCGAAGACGACCTCGTCGAAACGATCGCCGACGCGCTCCAGTACATCAGCTATTTTCACCCGATGGATTATATCCGCGCGCTGGGCGCCGCCTATGAGCGCGAAGTGTCGCCCGCCGCGAAGGACGCGATGGCGCAGATCCTGTCGAACAGCCGCATGTGCGCCGAAGGACACCGGCCGATCTGCCAGGACACCGGCATCGTCACCGTCTTCATCAAATGGGGCATGGAGTGCCGCCTCGACAGCCCGCGCAGTCTGCAACAGGTCGTCGATGAGGGCGTGCGCCGCGCCTATCTCCACCCGGAGAACAAGCTTCGCGCCTCGATCCTTGCCGACCCGGCTTTCAGCCGCGTCAACACCAAGGACAACACCCCCTCGGTGCTCAACGTCGAAATGGTGCCGGGCAACAAGGTCGTGATCGACGTCGCCGCAAAGGGCGGCGGCAGCGAGAATAAGTCGAAGTTCAAGATGATGAACCCTAGCGACAGCATCGTCGACTGGGTGCTCGACATGGTGCCGCAGATGGGCGCGGGCTGGTGTCCGCCCGGCATGCTCGGCATCGGCATCGGCGGCACCGCGGAAAAGGCGATGCTGCTCGCCAAACAGTCGCTGATGGACCCGATCGACATGACCGAGCTGCTCGCGCGCGGCCCGTCGTCGCCGACCGAAGAACTGCGCATCGAGCTGTATGAAAAGGTCAACGCACTCGGCATCGGCGCGCAGGGGCTCGGCGGCCTCGCCACCGTGCTCGACGTCAAGATCGCCGACTGGCCGACCCATGCGGCGTCGAAGCCCGTCGCGATGATCCCGAACTGCGCCGCGACGCGCCACGCGCATGTGACGCTCGACGGCAGCGGCCCTGCTTTCCTCGAACCGCCGGTGCTCGCCGACTATCCGCAGATCGACTGGCAACCCGACACCGCGGCGATCCGCGTCGACCTCGACCATCTCACCCCCGAAGTCGTCGCGAGCTGGAAACAGGGCGACCGCCTGCTCCTGAACGGCAAGATGCTCACCGGTCGCGACGCCGCGCACAAGCGCATCGCCGAAATGCTGGCGAAAGGTGAGGAACTGCCGGTCAGCTTCCGCGACCGCGTTATCTATTATGTCGGTCCGGTCGATCCGGTCGGCGAGGAAATCGTCGGCCCCGCCGGCCCGACCACCGCGACGCGCATGGACAAATTTATGGACATGATGCTGGATCAAGGCCTGCTCGCCTGCGTCGGCAAAGCCGAACGCGGCCCCGCCGCGACGCAATCGATCGCCAAACATAAGAGCGCGTACCTCATGGCAGTCGGCGGCGCGGCCTATCTGGTGGCACGCGCAATCAAAGGCAGCAAGGTGGTGGGCTTCGCCGACCTTGGCATGGAGGCGATCTACGAGTTCGAGGTGCAGGACTTCCCCGTCACGGTGGCGGTCGACAGCGAAGGCCAGAATGTCCACGTCAATGCGCCGATGCTGTGGCAGCAGCGGATCAGGGACGAGGGGTTGCTGGCCGGAGTGTGACGCTGACTTTGTAAGGCGCGCAGTTACAAGCTTGTCATTTGGAGCGCCGTAAAATGTGTAGCTATTGAGATGATCCCACAATCAAAGGGATCATCTCGATGGACGATAAAAGCCGCATGGCCGAGTTGCTCCGCCGCCTCCAAGGGCGCGGCCTCACTTTTCCTTCCCCGTCACCCCGGCGAAGGCCGGGGTCTCGCCCTCTCGATCCGAAACCTCCGGAACGGCGAGAACCCGGTCTTCGCCGGGATGACGATGTGGGGTAGGGTTGCGTCATGCGTCAACCCTGCGTCTACATCCTCACCAATCGCGGCAATCTGCTCTTCTACATCGGCGTGACGAGCGACATCGCCGCGCGCATGATGCAGCATCGGGCCGGGGAGGGGTCGGCGCATTGTAGCCGCTACAACATCTACAAGCTCGTTTATGTCGAATTCCACGCCACGATGTACGAAGCAATCGCCCGCGAAAAGGCGCTGAAGCAATGGCATCGCGACTGGAAGCGGCGGCTGATCAGCGAGAGCAATCCTGAGTGGAATGATCTGTTTGAAACGATACTGAACTGACGGCTTTCAACTTCACCGGCGAGATCCCGGCCTTCGCCGGGATGACGATCTCAAAAACCGACCTCCCAACCACACGTCACCCCGGCGAAGGCCGGGGT
>NZ_JADKYM010000026.1 GCF_015475875.1 Sphingopyxis solisilvae
CTTCCGATCCGGGATCTCGCCCTATTGAAATAACGCTCCGGCGAGATCCCGGCCTTCGCCGGGATGACGATGTCGTGGGTTCAGGGTTGCGGTGTACCCGGCGGCGGCGCGCCCTCGCCGCCCTGCATCATCTGCTGTTGTTGCATCTGCTGCATTTGCTGCATCTGCTGCTGCATCGCACGCACTTCGGCTTCCGAACGATAGTCGAGCAGGGTGACCGTGAAGTGCAATGTGCTGTTCGCCGGGATCGGCCCCGTGGCGCGGTCGCCATAACCAAGCTGCGGCGGAATGGTGATCTTGTACTCGCCGCCCTTCTTCATCCGGGTCAGCGCTTCGGCAAATCCCGGAACGACGCCGGCGACCTGCATCGGCGCCTGTTCATTGGCGTCGAAGACGGTGCCATCGTCGAGCTTGCCTTCATATTTGACCAGCACGACGTCGGCCTTGGTCGGGCTTTCACCCGTCCCTTCCTTAACGACCTCGAACCCGATCCGCGGCGTGACATGCCAGGCAAAGGCCGCCGCCGCGCCGATCAGCGCGATGACGCCGATCCAGATCAGCCAGAGGCCTTTTTTGCTCACCGGGCGCAATGGAACCGTTGTCACGCTCATCCTGGATGATCCTTCCGTTGCCCCGACCGGGGCGAAAATGCTGGCGAGGCCTATAGGCCGCGCGGCGCCGGACGGTCCAGAGGCAATATTGCGTCGGTGTCGGCTTTGGGGGTGGCGCGCGGACGTTTCAGAATCCTCCCCATCGACTTGCGATGGGGAGGGGGACCGCCGCCGCAGGCGGTGGTGGAGGGGTGGCAACGTCGCGGCCCCTCCGTCAGCCCTGCGGGCTGCCACCTCCCCATCGCAAGTCGATGGGGAGGATCTTTTGGCTGCAACCCGCCGCTTTCAGCCATGCCCGCCCAACGAAAAAGGCGCCGCGGTTGCCCGCAGCGCCTGTTTCACGATCAGGATTCTGCAACGAAAGTCGGGTCTTACTTGATCCCGTCACGCTCCATCCGCTTGCGCTCCATCTTGCGGGCGCGGCGGACGGCGGCGGCGTGCTCGCGGGCACGCTTTTCGCTGGGCTTCTCGTAATGACGGCGCAGCTTCATTTCGCGATACACGCCCTCACGCTGCAGCTTCTTCTTGAGCGCGCGAAGGGCCTGGTCGACATTATTGTCGCGAACGATGATTTGCATACGCCGTGTCGTCTCCTGTTCGTCAAAACGATTTCGGCACCGGGCAAACCGGTTCGCCATAAACCGCCGATATTCGGGCAATAAAAAGAGCGCCGCGATGACGCGACGTTCCGATGTCGGGCCAACTAGAGAGATTCGCGGCGAAATGCAAGCCCCTGCGCGGTAAAAGGCCGCTGCCCCGTTGACGAACCGCCCGGTCCGCTTGCGGGATTGTGCCGCCCCCTCGGCTTATGGCATAGGTAGCAGGACGAAACCAATCAGCCGAGGGACAGGATTATGGCAACCCAGCTCAAGCGCAACAGCAAATATAGCGAAGCCGAATGGACGGCGCGGCAGGAACTGGCCGCCTGTTACCGGATCTTCGCGATGATGGGCTGGGACGAGATGATCTTCAACCATATCACGGTGAAGGTTCCCGACGAGGACGGCGCCTTCCTGATCAACCCTTATGGCCTGCATTTCAGCGAGGTGTGCGCGTCGAACCTGATCAAGATCGACATCGACGGCAACAAGGTCGACGCCGACAACCCCTGGCACGTCAACAAGGCGGGATTTGTCCAGCACAGCCTGTTTCACCGCGTCCTGCCCGACGCGCATGCGATCATCCACACGCACACGACCGCGACGATGGCAGTATGCGGGCTGGAGGGCGGCTTGCAGCCGACCAATTTCTATGCCTGCAACTTCATGGGCCAGCTCGCCTATCATGATTTCGAAGGTGTTACGGTGCGCGAGGAAGAAGGCGAGCGGCTGGTCAAGAACCTGGGCGATAAGCGCATCCTGATGCTGCGCAATCACGGCCCGGTGGTCATGGGCAAGTCGCTGACCGACGCCTTCATCAAATATTGGGCGCTGCAGCGCGCGTGCGAGATCCAGCTCGCGACGATGAGCATGGGCAAACCGGTCCTGGTCGACGAAGACGTCATCAAGGTCCACCAGCGCGACCTGTATATGGCCGCCATCCCCGGCCAGTCGGGCAAGGCCGAATTCGATGCGATGGTACGCAAGGTCGACCGGATCGATCCCAGCTGGCGTGATTGACGCCCTGCTCCGTCATTGCGAGGAGCGAAGCGACGCGGCAATCCAGAGTGGTGTCAGGCCGCCCCTGGATTGCTTCGCTTCGCTCGCAATGACGATGCTTTGAAGAATATGACAGCCTTTACCCGAACAAGCGGCTATTGATCGCGCAATGACAAAATTTTCGGTCAACGACCGCCCGGTCGAATATCGGATGGATCCCGAAACGCCGCTGCTGTGGGCGCTGCGCGACGCGTCGAACCTGACCGGCACCAAATATGGCTGCGGCACCGGCGAATGCGGCGCCTGCACCGTCGACATCGACGGCGAGGCGATCCGCAGCTGCCTGGTAACGATCGCCGAATGCGAGGGGCGGTTCGTCACCACGATCGAAAATCTGTCGCGCGACCGCAGCCATCCGGTGCAGCAAGCCTGGGTTGCCGAGCAGGTGCCGCAGTGCGGCTTCTGTCAATCGGGGATGATCATGGCCGCCGCGGCGCTGCTGCGTTCAAACAGCAACCCGAGCGACGCGGAGATCGATGCCGCGATCACCAACATCTGCCGCTGCGGCACCTATCCCCGCATCCGTACCGCGATCCGCCGCGCCGGGCGCGTGATGCGCGGCGAGGAGCGGATCGCGGCCGCGCCGCCACCCGGGATCCGCCCCGAAGACGCCGCGCGGGCGGTTCCGGCGCTGCGACCTTCGCCCGGCAATTGACCGCCCCGTTCATGTAGGTGAACCGCAGGCAACAGCGCGGTTCAGCCATCGATCATCTTGCCCCCGGTAACAGGTGATTCATCATCCCGGCTGGCGTCTCCAGCAATCGGGACACGAGTTGGAGAATGGCGAGATGAAAAAGATGTTCGGGGGTGTGCTGATCGCAGCAACGATCCTGACCCCCATTGCCCCCGCTGCCGCCCAGGCATCGGGCGAGCGCGTCCAGATGGCCCAGCGCGGCGATCGCGGCGACCGTGGTCCGCGCGGCCCCGAAGTGCGCCGCGGCGGCAGCGAAGCGCGCATGCAGCGTCAGCAAACGCAGCAAACACCACCCGAGCGCCAACCGCGCGGCGAAATGCGTCAACAACGCAGCGACAATGGCCAGCAGGGCCAGCGCCAATGGCAACAGCGCAGCAATGACCAGCAGCGCGACGCCCAGCGTCAGCAATGGCAGCAGCGCGGCGATCAACAGCGCCAGGCACAGGACCAGCAGCGCCAGCGCGGGGGATATGACCGCAACAACGACGGTCGTACCGACCGGGGGTGGGACGGCAACCGAAACGGCCAGACCGACCGGCGGTCGGATCGCGACCGTTATGACGGCAACCGCAACGGCCGCGTCGACCCGCGCTATGATCGCAACCGCGACGGCAACGTCGATCGCCGCTATCGCGACAATCGCAACAACAACTGGAACCGCGAATGGCGCAGCGATCGCCGGTACGACTGGCGCAACTATCGCGAACGCAACCGGCATTATTACCGGATGCCGCGCTATTATAACCCGTACCGCGGCTATAATTATACGCGCTTCAGCATCGGCTTCACGCTCGGCTCGCTCTTTTATGGCCAGCGTTACTGGATCAGCGATCCCTGGCACTACCGTCTGCCGCCGGCATACGGCAACTATCGCTGGGTCCGCTATTACGACGATGCCTTGCTCGTCGACATCTACAATGGCCGCGTCGTCGACGTGATCTACGATTTCTTCTGGTAAGTCCTTTCGATTACCCGAAGACAAACTGACGGGGCCGGTTCATCCGGCCCCTCTTTTTAGGCGCTTAGTCCTTGGGGACAGCTCAGGCGGCGCGACGTACGGCCGTAACGGGCTTCGGCCCCAGCAGCGCGTCAATGTCGACCGCCACGGCAAATTTGACCCCGACGCGATTGCCCTGTGACCAGCGTGCTTCGGCATCGAAGCGCTGGTCGCCGCCGAACTCGAGCGTCAGCCGGGTTCCGGGCGGCACGTTCCACAGTCCTTCGACCAGCGCGCCGCGCGGCGACATGTTGCGCACGATCGCCTCATATTGATACCCGCCGCTCGCGACGTGGATAGTGCGAAAAGTGGTGACCCGCGGCTCGCGCGCGCTCTTGTACCCGCGCGCCTCGACCCGGCCGCCGCCCTCGCGCAGCAACGCCAGCACCTCGGCCAGTTCCATCGGACGGCCGTAGATATAGCCCTGAACATGGCTGCACCCCAGCCCGCGGATCAGCGCCAGATCATCGTGCGTCTCGACGCCCTCAGCCGTCGTTTCCATGTTCAGCGCCGTCGCCAGCCCGACGATCGACGAGATGATGGCGCCGTTCATGCTGCTGGGATCGGCGGCCCCCAGCACAAAGCTCTGGTCGATCTTGATCTTGTCGAACGGCGCCTTTTTCAGATAGCCGAGCGCCGAATAGCCGGTCCCGAAATCGTCGAGCGCCAGCCGTACCCCGGTGCGCTTCAATTTCTGGAACATCGCCAGATTTTCGGGGCTTTCGTCGAGGAACACGCCCTCGGTAATTTCCAGCTCGAGCTGTTCGGGGCGAATGCCCGCCGCCGACACCGCGCTCAGGATCGTCGCGGGCAATTTTTCGTTGGCGAACTGGCGCGGCGAAACATTGACCGCGACGCGATATCCCGGTCCCAGCAACGCGATGCTGGCGCAGGCGGTACGGATGATCCATTCGCCGATCGGTACGATCAGGTTCGATTCCTCGGCAATCGGGATGAATTTTGACGGGCTGATCGTTCCTTCGCCCGCGCGGTGCCAGCGGATCAGTGCCTCGAACCCGGTGATCCGCTCGCTGCCGACATCGACGATCGGCTGGTAGAGCAGCCGCAGTTCGTCCTTCGCCAGCGCGTCGCGCAGCGCGTCCTCGATCGCCTTGCGTTCGCTCGCCTGATTGTGCATCGCATCGGCATAGAAGCGATAGACGCCGCGCCCCGCATCCTTGGCGGCATAGAGCGCCAGGTCGGCGTTGCGCACCAGCGCCGACGCGGACACCCCCTGCCCTTCCGAGACGGCGATGCCGATCGACGACCCGATCCGCACCTGCTCGCCCTCGATCGCAAACGGTTTGGCCAGGCTGAGGATGATCGCATTGGCGATCGCCGCCAGCTTCTCGGGCTGGCTCATCTGCGGCACGACGATCTGGAATTCGTCGCCGCCGAGCCGTCCGACCTGCCCCTTGTCGCCGACAATCTGGGTCAGCCGCCCGGCGACTTGCTGCAGCAGCTGGTCGCCGACCGGATGGCCCAGCGTATCGTTGACCGCCTTGAAGCGGTCGAGGTCCATCAACAGCAGTGCGCACGGCTGCGGCTGTCCGATATGGCTTTTGAGCGCGCGTTCGAGCAGGTCGGTGATATGCGGCCGGTTCGCAAGTCCGGTCAGCGTGTCATAACGCGCCAGCTGGTTGATCTCGCGTTCCGAGCGTTTCTTGTCGGTGAGGTCGGTGCCGCTGCCGCGAAATCCTTGAAAATTGCCGAGTTCATTGCTGATCGGATGCCCCGAGATCGACCACCAGCGTTCTTCGCCCGCGACCGCCGCCTGCACAGTCAGCTCCTTGAACGGCGTGCGCGACGACAGGCTGAAGCCCAGCGTGCGCTCTTCATTCTCGTCATTGCCGATACGTTTGCGGATGATGTCGGTGAACGGTCTGCCCAGCAGGTCGGACGCATCGCAGCCGAGCCGCGCCGCGACGGTCGGCGAGATATAAACCAGCTGGCCGTGGCGATCGGTTTCCCAGAACCAGCCGCGCCCAGCACGTTCGAAATCGCGCATCAGATTGAGCGCGCGCTGCTGGTCGCTGACCGCCTGCCGCCGCGTCCGCGTCGCGCGGCGCTGGTGGCGGATGTCCTCGCGCATCATCACAATCAGCAGGCCCAAGAAAACCAGACCGGCGATCGCGAAGGACCAGGATGCGATGCCGATCGCGCCGCCCAGCGCGGTCGCGCCCGCAAAGGTGAAAAAGGCAGGCCGGACGATCGCCGCCGCTGACGCCGCGACCAACAGCGACCCGATCTGGATCGCAGTAAAGGCGTCGAAATAATGGCCGCCGTTCGTCACCGCGCTCGCCGCGAACATCGCCGCCGCGCTCAGCAACGAACCCAGCGCGATCAGCAACATCGTCGCCATTGCCAGCCGCCGCAGCCGTTCGCTGGACACGCGGGGCCGCCGCATCGACTGGCCGACGACCGTCAGCACGATGTCACAAACCAGCCCGGCGGCCATCACCAGCCATTGTGCTGGCAGATCGAGGAAACCGGGCATGCCCGGCAGGAAAGCAAGGGTGAAAAAGACCAGTACCCGGCCGATAAGCACATAATGCCAAAGCTGCGCGACGCGTAACAGGCGCGTCACGAATTC
Source organism: Sphingopyxis solisilvae (assembly GCF_015475875.1). Taxonomy (GTDB): domain Bacteria; phylum Pseudomonadota; class Alphaproteobacteria; order Sphingomonadales; family Sphingomonadaceae; genus Sphingopyxis; species Sphingopyxis solisilvae. The sequence continues at coordinate 6,554 of NZ_JADKYM010000026.1, forward strand.
GGGCGAATCGAACAGCGATTCGTCCTGCATCTGGTCGTCGGCCGCCGGCCGGATGATACTCTGCCGAACCTCCAATGTTCCGTCTGTCCTGCTCGCCTTGTCCGCAGGCTGCACTGGCCGGACAAGGGTTGCCAAATCCTTACATTGACGGACCCGTTAACCCCGTTCCTGTGCCATTATGGACGCTATTCCGTTTCGCATCGCAACTCGTTATAGTCACCCCATGCCCGCCGTCCGCCTCTTTCCGCCCGACCGTTTTTTCGACCGTAGCGAATGGGCCGCGATCACCGCGCCATCGCGCTGGCGGGGGATCTGGCTCGTTGCCCATGCGTGGATTGTCGCTATCGGCCTCATCGGCGTGGCCGCCTGGTTGCAAAATCCGGTGGCGTGGCTGCTCGCGGTGGTCTTTGTCGGCGGGCGGCAGCTCGGGCTGGCGATCCTGATGCACGACGCCGCGCACGGCGCGCTCCATCCCAACCGGAAAGTGAATAATTTCCTCGGCCAATGGCTGACGGGTGCCGCGGTCGGATCGGACCTGATCGCGTACCGCACCTATCATCTCCAGCACCACAAATTCACCCAGCAGCCCGAGGATCCCGATCTGGCGCTGTCGAAACCTTTTCCGACAACGCGCGCCAGCCTGCGCCGCAAGATGCTGCGCGACCTGACCGGGCAGACCTTTTTCAATCAGCGCTTGGCCCAGTTCGGCTTTGCGCTGGTCGGGCTGAAAGCGATGCTGCGCGGCGAGGCGACACAAAAGGCCGGGGCGAGCACCAGGGCCGGAACACCGTTCAACAAGCAATCGGACGACGGCATGACGTCACCGACGATCGACGTTGCGGGGGCGATGGCGGTGACCCGCGCGGTTGGGCGTTTTCTGGTGGTACAGGCGGTGCTGTTGGGCGCCTCGCTCGCCCTTTACGGCTGGACGCCCTATCTGCTGTGGCTCGGGGCGCTGGCGACAACCTTCCAGCTTTATCTGCGCGTCCGTAACATTGCCGAACATGCCTGCACGACCACCGGCAGCGACGATCCCTTCACCCATGCCCGTACCACCCACGCGGGCTGGCTCGCGCGTGCGACGGTTGCGCCATATTGGGTGAATTATCACGCCGAACATCATCTGTTCATGGGCGTGCCCTGTTATCGCCTGCCGCAGGTTCACGCGGCGCTCGGCCGCGCCGGCAAGCTTGAGGCGATGACCATCGCGCCGGGCTACGCCGCGGTGCTGCGGCAAGTCACGGCGACGGGCTGATCAGCCTTCCTCGACGAAACGTGCGCCCGCGCGGTCCTTCACCGTCCGTTCGGGGTCAAAGATCATCCCGTTCATCGCGACATAGACGCCGGGCGGCAGCGTCTGCACCGCCGCCAGCGCAAAACCGACGTTGAACTCGGCATCGCTCGCGCGCACCGACGCGGGCTGCATCGCGCCGGTCAGCACGATCGTCTTGCCCGCGATCCCCGCGAGCACGCGTCCGGTGACGACCATCGTGTCGGTGCCGTGCGTCACCAGGATGCGCTCGGCATCGCTCGCCGCCACCGCGGCGCGGATCGTCTCGCGGTCGGCATCGTCCAGCTCAAGGCTGTCCTTGCGCATCAACGGCGTCACGCGGTGCGGGACGTGGACATTATTCTCGCGCAGCAGGTCGGGGATCGCCGCGGGACCGATCTGAAACTCGCTCAGCGCGTCGAAATAGACCTTGTCGATCGTTCCGCCGGTCGTGAAGATGTCGATCACGCGCATTCATCCTGGATAGGCGTCGCCGGCGTGCCGTCGGGCGCGGCGAACGGCTGCTTGAACGTAAAGGCCTCCGTCGTCGGCCCCTTTGCTTCGAGCGTCGCGATCCGCGCCATGCCCTCGGCAACGGTGGGGCGATGCCCCTCGGGCACCCACCAGAGCACCTGATACACGCCGATGTGATCGAACCACTCCTTGCGCCGCTTCATGATCGCCAGATGGTCGGGCTGGCGATAGACAAAGGCGGCAAGCGCATCGAGGTCGCGCCACACCGACATGTTTGCGACAAGGTGCGGATCGTCGGTGACGGACACGTCGGTGGCGTTATTGCCCTCGCCCGTCAGCCGCCAGACAAAGCCGTCGCTCGCTTCGGCAATCGCGTTCACCGCGTCGAGCGCTTCCATGAAATCGCGATTGGCGACATGCTCGGGCGGCAGGCGAAAGCGCGCTATGTTGATCTGCGCCAGTTCATAAGCCGCCATTTCGACCTCCCTATGCCAGCGCTTCCGCGATCAGCCGCCGCGTATTGTCGATCCCGAACAGCGCGATAAAGCTGCCCATCCGCGGCCCGGCGCTTGATCCGAGCAGCGTTTCGTAGAGCGCCTTGAACCAGTCGCGCAGGCTTTCAAAGCCATGGGCTTCGTTCTTGCCGATCTCGTACACGATGTTCTGGATCTCGTCGGCCGGCGTGTCGGCGGGGAGCGCCGCGAGCGCGGCGTCGAGTTCGCGCAGCGCCGCCACCTCGCCGCCCTCGGGCTTGCGGCGGACGAGCGAAGCCGAGGCCACGTCGCGGTTATAAGCCAGCGCATGGTCGATCAGCGCGCCGAGTTCGGGATCGCGCGTGACCGCCGCGTCCGCGACATAATTGCCGAGGTAATTCCACACCTGCTCCTTGCTGGCGCCGACCCCGAGGACGCCGACCAGATTAAGCAACAGCCCAAACGTCACCGGCGGCGTGTCGGCGGGTACCGCGCCGTTATGGATATGATGCACCGGATTACCGAGCTGCTTGTCGAGCGGCTGTTCGTGCCATTGGCTGCGGAACTTGTAATATTCATCTACCGTGCCCGGAATGATGCCCAGATGCAGTTGCTTGGCGCGCTTCGGCTCACGATAAGCGTAAAAGGCGACGCTTTCGCGCGGGCCATAGGTCAGCCAGTCCTCAAGCGCGAGGCCGTTGCCCTTGGTCTTCGAAATCTTCTCCCCCTTTTCGTCGAGGAACATTTCGTAGATTAGGACTTCGGGCGGTCGCCCACCGAGCGCGCGCGCGATCTTGCTCGACTGGGTGACGCTGTCGGTCAGATCCTTGCCCGACATTTCATAATCGACGCCGAGCGCGACCCAGCGCATCGCCCAGTCGACCTTCCATTGCAGCTTTGCCGCGCCGCCGAGGATCGAACGGGTGACGGTCTCGCCTTCGTCGTCGAAGCGGATCAGCCCCGCCTCGGCATCGACGACTTCGATCGGCACCTGCAGCACGACGCCCGACTTTTCGCTGATCGGCAGCACCGGCGAATAAGTTGCGGCGCGTTCCTTGCGCAGCGTCGGCAGCATGATATCCATGATCGCCTGATAATTGCGCAGCACAATCTTCAGCGCGTCGTCGAACGCTCCCGATCGATAGCGTTCGGTTGAACTGACAAATTCATATTCGAAACCATAGCGATCCAGAAAGTCGCGCAGCATCGCATTGTTATGGTGCGCAAAACTTTCGTGCGTGCCGAACGGGTCGGGAACTTGGCTGAGCGGCTTGCCCATGAACGGCACCAGCATGTCATGGTTCGGAACATTGTCCGGAATCTTGCGCATCCCGTCCATATCGTCCGAAAAGGCGACCAGCCGCGTCGGCGCGCCGCCACTCAGCGCTTCATAAGCATGGCGCACCATCGTCGTCCGGAGTACTTCGTTGAACGTCCCGAAATGCGGCAGCCCCGACGGGCCATAGCCGGTTTCGAACAACACCGGCGCGCCGCCGGGCTTGCCCTCGGGGTAACGTTTGACCAGCTTGCGGGCTTCCTCGAACGGCCAGGCCTTGGACGTGAGCGCGCACTCGCGCAGCGAAGGTTGAAGGTGCAGGTCAGTCATGCCGCGCCCATAGCGGCAAGCGGCGAGGATGGGAAGCGGACCGGATGGGCGGGCCCGCTTCCCATCGATCCTAACCGCGCGGCTGGGTTGCGGGCATGAAACTGCTCCGGCGCAGCAACGCTGCCGACACAAACGCCACGAGCAGCGCGACCGGCAAGATCTCGGTCAGCGTCAACGCCATGCGAAACAGCGGATTTTTATACTGTTCGGCCATAGCCCCCATATCGGCCGAAAATTTGGCGACTTCGGCGGCCGACTTGCCTGCCGCGCGCATGTCCTCGACGGTTCTGGCGATATATTCCGCCATGAAGGTACCGCCGGTACGCCACATATAAACTTCCCAGCTGAACACGTAGAACAGCGACGCGACGAGCCCGATTCCAAGCCCGACCCCGACCGCTTTCCAGAAGCGGATCACCCCGCCCAGATGGATGTCGCGATAGCGTTTGACGCCGATAAACACGAAGATCAGCGCCACCAGCATCGACAGATAGCCGGCGACCATCCCCATCGCGCCGTGGCTGGCGACAAAATTGATGTTGACGAACATCCCGATCGCGACGACGATGCCCGCGATGGCGCCGTAAACTGCAATAATCCTGCCCATTTCTCTTCTCCCTAAGATGGCTTGCCGAGCGAACTGGGCAGGAACAACGGACGAAATCTATCGCCCAAACGGGTGATATGGCAGTTATCGCCCGAAATTACGGCAGGATGTCGAGTGTCCGCGCCCTTTGCACCGCTTGCGTGCGGCTGGCGACCGCCAGCTTTTCATATATCCGCGCGACATGCGTCTTGACCGTGTTGGGCGAAATATCGAGCTGGCGCGCGATCACCTTGTTGGCGTGGCCCGCCGCCAGCATTTCCAGAACCTCGCATTCGCGCGCGCTGAGCCCCAGCGCCGCAATCGCCGCATCGTTGCGGGCAAACGCCTGACGCGGCCGCGCGGTCAGCCGGTGACCCGCCCAGATGCCGAGCGCCACGCATAGCACCGCGACGGCGACGATATAGAATTCGGTCGACCAGCGATGCACGACATATTTGTAGTTCAGCCACTCGAGCAGAAATGCGGCGCCCGCCAGCCCGGTGCCATAAAGGATGATCGAGCGGACCATAGCGGGGTTAGATCATGATCGGCGGGCACTGGCAATATGGTCGCGGCACGGTCTGGAATTGACCCCCGCCCTCACCCCGCCGCCGGGTCGAGCAGCACCGCCACCGAACCGCGTTTGCGGCCCGTATCGACATAGGCATGCGCCGCCGCAATGTCCGCGAACGCATAGCTCTTATCGACCACCGGACGCAGCGCCCCGGATACGGCAAGGTCGGCCAGTTGCTGCACATGTTCGGGCTTTTCGGTCGCCGGACCGGCGATCACCCTTCGCCCTTCGCGCCCCGGTCCCCCGATCGTCGCGAGCATGTCGGGGAGTCCGGCGGCGATCGCGACAAACCGGCCGCCGGGGCGCAGCAACGGCAGCGCCTCGCGCGTCACCATATTGCCGACCGTTTCGAATATGACGTCATAAGCCCCTGCCTCACCGCGAAAATCGCTGGCGTGATAGTCGATCACCGCCGCCGCCCCCAGATCACGGACCAGATCGGCGTTGCGCGCGCTGCACACCGCGGTGACATGCGCGCCGCGATGGCGCGCCAGTTGAACCAGCGCCGACCCCACCGCCCCCGATGCGCCGACCACCAGCACCCGCGCGCCGGTCGCCACCGCTGCGGCGTCAAGGAAGTGGAGCGCGGTGCTTCCGCCGAACGACAAGGTCGCCGCCGCGGCAAAGCTCAGCCCGTCCGGCTTCGGCGCGATCGGCCCGGCTTCGGCGACACAGCGATATTCGGCATGGCAGCCCATCTTGCCGCCCGGAAACGCCATCACTGCATCGCCCGGGCGGTAACGGGCGACCCCCGCGCCGACGGTATCGACGATCCCTGCCAGCTCGGTTCCCAAAATCGGCTGGCGCGGCCCCCGAAAGCCCAGAAACGGGCGCGCGAGCAGGCCCATGCCGGCGGGGAAACGCGCGGCGCGAATCCGGCTGTCGGCCGACGTCACCGATGTCGCCATGACCTTGATCCGCACCTCGCCCGCCTTCGGTTCGGGGATCGGGACTTCGCGAAACGCCAGCACGTCGGGACCACCATAGCGTGGACAGATAACGGCTTTCATCGACAAATCCTGACCTTGGTGCGGGAACGCCGCCGTTGTGCCCGTTCCGGCCCACCGCACCACCCGCCGCCATGTACCGGGGCATCTTTGTATCGCGTCTTATCGTTACCGGATTATTTACCATATCTGGCCTAGCATCGCCTTATGGATACCCCCCGCATCCCGATGCCGCGCCGCCAGACCCGCACCCCCGTCACGCTCGAAGTGACGGTCAACGGCGTGCTCAATTTTGTCGAAGGGCAGATCACCGACCTGTCCGAAGGCGGCGCGCGGATCGAAGGCGCCAGCATGCCCGCCCGCTCGCGCTGCGAGATCCACTATGCGGGCGACGTGACCTACGCCGTCGTTATGTGGTCCGAAGTCGACCGGATGGGGGTGCGGTTCCCTTATGAACTCACCCATGGTCCGCTCTATAACGCCTTGAAACGCGCCCGGAATGCGATGACGATCGACCCCGCCCAGATTTTCCTGAGCAACCGCGCGCCGGTGTTCGGACGCCGCGGGTTGAGCTGAACCAAGCCAAGCAGGCCGGTCGTAGCTGTCCGGATAGTCCGGCGCGGCTTGCCGCGTTCGCCTTTTGTCCCTAGGCTCGCGCGGTGGCGCCCGATCCCCTTGCTCTCCCCGCGATCCACGCGAGTCACGTCGGTATCTGGATTGCCGACGCTGACGGCCGCGTCCAGCGCGTGGGGCGCGGCGAGGCAATCGCAGCGGTCGCCGCGACGCCGCACCTGCTGCTCAACGCGACGCTGACCGGCGACCGGCTGGGCTATCCCGAGCTGTCGGGGCTCGATCTGCTCGAACTCTTCGCTTTCCTTTATCCTGCGCATTTTACCGTACCGACCCCGGCGGGGATTGCGGCGGCGATCGGCCTCGCGCCGCCAAAAAGGGAGGACGACATTGCCGCCTTTCTCCCGCAGGCGGCTGCGGCCATGCTCGCCGCAATCGACGATCCAGCCTGGCCCGAACGCGAAGGCGCCTGGCACGGGTCTCAGGCGCTCGCCCGCCAGCGCTGGCCGTGGGCGCCGCTGGTCCAGCTGCGGCTGACCACCCCCGACGCGAATGAACGCTGGCTGTTCGCGCGTCTGCCCGAATGGGAAGAGGTACCGCCGCGCGCCGCGCCGCGGCAGGTGCGCATCAATGCCGATGACGTCACCGCGCGGCTCGACCGGCTGACCGGCGACGGCGCCGAACGCCGCCCGGGGCAACAGGATTATGCACGCGCCACTGCGGCGATCTTCGAACCGCGCGAGCGCAAGGACGCGCCGCAGATGCTGGTCGCCGAGGCGGGAACGGGGATCGGCAAGACGCTCGGTTACCTCGCGCCCGCCAAGCAATGGATCGATCAGTCGGCGGGCAGCGTCTGCATCTCGACCTTCACCAAGGCGCTGCAACGCCAGTTGTCGCGCGAGACCGAGCGGCTGTATCCCGACGCCGCGACCCACCGCGAAAAGGTTGTCGTGCGCAAGGGCCGCGAAAATTACCTCTGTCTGCTCAATCTGGAGGACGCCTTGCAGGGCGGCTTTTCGGGCCGCGCCGCGATCCTGGCGCAGCTTGTCGCGCGCTGGGCCGCCTATACCCGCGACGGCGATATGGTCGGCGGCGACCTGCCCGGCTGGCTCCCCGCGCTTTTCCGCCGCAACGGCACCACCGCGCTGACCGACCGGCGCGGCGAGTGCATCTATGCCGGCTGCCCGCATTTTCGCAAATGCTTCATCGAACGCTCGGCGCGCGCCGCGACGCAGGCCGACATCGTCATCGCCAACCATGCGCTGACGATGGTGCAGGCGGCACGCCCGCGAGACGGCGGCGCGCCCGCAACGCGGCTGATCTTCGACGAGGGTCATCATCTGTGGGATGCCGCCGATTCGATGTTCGCCGCGGCGCTCACCGGACAGGAAGCGGTCGAAATCCGCCGCTGGGTGCTGGGGCCAGAGGGCAAGTCGCGCGGGCGGCGGCGCGGGCTGGCAGCGCGGCTCGCCGATGTCGCGAGCTATGACGAGGCGGGCGAGCGCGCGATTCAGGCGGCGATTGCCGCCGCCGCCGAACTCCCCGGCGACGGCTGGCTCGGGCGCCTGTCCGAGAATGATCCGTGGGGCGCGATCGAGCGGCTGCTCGCCGCGGTGCGCGGCCAAGTGTATGCGCGCGCGGTCGATACCCGCACCGCCGACGCGGGCTATGGCCTCGAAACCGAGCTGGCCGATCCCGACGCGGCGCTGGTCGCTGCCGCCGCCGCGGCGAGCGACGCGGTCGAGGCGCTGCTGCGCCCGTTGCTGGCGCTCGGCAAGCGGCTCGATGCGCTGGTCGACGATCCGCCCGACTGGCTCGACGGGCAGGCGCGGGCGCGCGTCGATGGCGCGCGGCACAGCCTCGGCACCCGCGTCGACACGCTCGGCGGCTGGCTGTCGCTGCTCGGGCGCGTCGGCGGGCCGGCCAATCCCGATTTTGTCGATTGGCTAGCGATCGACCGTTACGACGGGCGCGAGTTCGACACCGGGCTGCACCGCCACTGGCTCGACCCCGCACGGCCGATTGCCGACATCGTCTATCGTCCGGCGCAGGGTGTGCTCGTCACTTCGGCAACGCTACGCAGCGGGCATGGCGCGAGCGGCTGGACCGAGGCCGACATCCGCACCGGCGCGCGCCATATGGACGGCGGGGTCCAGCATTTCGCGGTGCCCAGCCCGTTCGACTATGCCCGCCAGTCGGAGGTGCTGATCGTCACCGACATCGCGCGGGGCGACCTGCCCGCACTTGCCGGGGCGTACAGCCGGTTGATCGAGGCGTCGGGTGGCGGCGCGCTGGGGCTGTTCAGCGCGATCCGGCGGCTGCGTATCGTCCACGCCCGCATCGCCGACCGCCTCGCGCGCGCGGGCCTCCCGCTCTATGCCCAGCATGTCGATCCGCTCGACACCGGGACGCTCGTCGACATCTTCCGCGCCGACCCGCACGCCTCGCTGCTCGGCACCGATGCGCTGCGCGACGGGGTCGACGTGCCGGGCGAATCGCTGCGGCAGGTGATCATGGAGGGCGTGCCGTGGCCGCGCCCGACCATTTTGCATGCGGCGCGGCGCGCGGCGCAGGGCGGCAGCGCCTATGACGACATGGTTATCCGCGGCCGCATCGGGCAGGCGTTCGGGCGCCTGATCCGCCGCGCCGACGATTTTGGCCAGTTCGTGATGCTCTCGCCCAGCTTCCCGTCCCGCTTGCTCAGCGCCTTTCCCGAAGGCACCCCGATCCGCCGCCTGCCGCTCGACGAAGCGGTCAATCATGTCGCGGCGGCGAATGTGGAAAGGCGAAAAACCGCCTTTCCAGCCTTTTCACCGTCATAAGTTTGCGGCACAAGGCGGCTCGAACGACGGCATAAGCGCGAAGGCGCGGGGGAAGATTTTGAAGAGTTTGACGATCCTGCGCCACGCCAAATCGGGTTGGGATGTCCAGGTCGAGCGCGATTTCGACCGCCCGATCAACAAACGCGGCCAGCGCGGCGCCGAAATCATCGGACAATGGCTCAAGCGCCAGAAGCTGCCCGTCGACCGCATCATCGCCTCACCCGCGGTGCGCGTGACCGAAACGCTCGACATCTTCCAGCCCGCCGCCGATCTTGACACGATTGAGCCGCATTGGGACCGCCGCATCTATCTCGCCTCCGCCGCGACCTTGATCGACGTCATTCGCGACACCGGGCGCGATACCGACCATCTGCTGATTTCGGGCCATAATCCGGGGCTGGAGGATCTGATCCTGATGCTCGTCCCCGAAACGAGCGGCGACGAATTACGCGGCGAGGTCGAGGAAAAGCTGCCGACGTCGGCGCTGGCCCGGCTCGAACTCGACATCGCCGACTGGCACGACCTCGACACCGGCATGGCCCGCTTCGCCGCCTTCATCCGCCCCCGCGATCTCGACCCGACGCTGGCGCCGGCGATGGATAACGACTGACAGGTCATCCCCCCTGTGGCGAAGCCATGGGGAGTTGGCAGCGCGAAGCGCTGACGGAGGGGCAATAGCGCTGCCGTAGCGGCCCCTCCACCATTTGCTTCGCAAACGGTCCCCCTCCCCATCGCTTTGCGACAGGGAGGAGCATCTTCTCCTCGTCATCCCGGACTTGATCCGGGATCCATAGCTGCACTGTCGTCATGGCTCCCGGATCAAGTCCGGGATGACGAGGGTCTGGAAACGACCAATTGCGGACGTGCACCGTCTCTGCAATGCTGTGCCGAGGGGGAGTTTCTATGACTGTTTCTATACCAATGATGCCGGGGCCTGCCGAGGAAGAATTGCGCCTGCTAGCTGACTGGATCGGGCATTCGCTTCCGGCAAGCTACCTCGATTTTGTGCAGCTACACGACGGCGCCGAGCCCGAGGCAAACAGTATAAAAACGTCGAATAATGAAATTGGGATTTCACGATTTATCCCTGTGCGTGAGGCGTCCAATCTTGGCGCAGGGATCGATGGATTTCCTACCCGCGTAATACCATTCGCTGAGGACGATTGCGGAAACTACTTCTACGTCGCGCCGCTGACTGGTTTCGTCCATTTCTGGGATCATGAATTAGAAGGAGCAGATGAGCAGGTAGCAGAGGGCGCAATGGCCTTTGCGGAAAAGTTGACACCATTTGACGTGTCGGCTGTGAAGCTCGCTCCGGGGCAAGTTAAAAGCGCTTGGATCGATCCGTCGTTCACGCCCGAGTTCTGACGTCCGCTTCCCACCCCTATGCAGACATTCACGAACTTGCTGATAAGCGATGCCAGTTGCGCTAATCCAGCGCCGCCGCCAATCGTTGGCGCAGCGCGACGAGTGCTGCGACCGGTACGCCATGCACCTGCCCCTTCGCGTCATTTCCGGCTGCGGGCTCTTCTCTGATTTTGACGGCAGGCGCTTCACCACCCTTCGCCCCCGCCTCCGACAACGCCTTACGCGCACCTTCGACCGTGAACCCCTGCACATGCAGCAAATGGTGGATGCGCTCCGCCAGCGCGACATCCTCGGCGCGGTAATAGCGGCGGCGACCCGAGCGCTGGAGCGGCCTCAGTTGCGGAAAGCGTGTTTCCCAATAGCGCAGCACGTGCGTCGGCACCCCGATGCGCTCCGCCAGTTCGCCGATCGACAGCATGGCGCCCGACGCCTTGCCGCCGCCGTCTGCCACGTCAAATCCCGCCATGGCCAGAATCCGGGTTACTTGCCGGCAACGCGCGCTCGCATCGACTGGCTCGCGCGAAAGGTCATCACGCGGCGCGGCAGGATCGGCACCTCGATCCCGGTCTTGGGATTGCGGCCGATGCGCTGCGCCTTGTCGCGCAGGACAAAGGTACCGAAACCCGAGATTTTGACATTCTGCCCGCCCGCCAGCGCGTCGGACATATGGTCCAGAATCGATTCGACGATCGCCGCCGATTCATTGCGCGACAAGCCGATCTGCTGGTTGATCCGCGTGGCGATATCGGCTCGCGTAAGCGTTCCTGCGGTCATGATGGTCCCTTCCCCCTCGTGAAGCGAAAATTTTGAAAACGGTCCCGAACAGCCCCCACCGTCACGAGTCCCGTGTCCCTATGTAACAAAAGCGAATTAATCCGCCAAACTGAAACGGATGGAGCGAAGAGTTAATGCGGTGAAGCCGCCAATCAGACGCGCAGGACCGCGGCGCCCCAGGTAAAGCCGCCGCCCATCGCCTCAAGCACGACCAGATCGCCGCGCTTGATCCGCCCGTCGCGCACCGCGAGGTCGAGCGCGAGCGGCACCGATGCCGCCGAGGTGTTGGCATGCTGGTCGACGGTGAGAACGACGCGTTCGGACGGCAGGCCCAGCTTTTTGGCGGTCGCGTCGATGATCCGCTTGTTCGCCTGATGCGGCACGATCCAGTCGATCTGGTCGGGCGACAGGCCGACATCGGCCATCACTTCGCCCAGCACCGACGCCAGATTGGTGACCGCATGGCGGAACACTTCGCGGCCCTGCATGCGGACATGGCCGACGGTGCCGGTGGTTGACGGGCCGCCATCGACATACAGCATGCCCGAATATTTGCCCTCGGCATGCAGCCGCGTCGCCAAAATGCCCTGATCGTCGTCGACGTCCTTCGCCGACAGCACCACCGCCCCTGCACCGTCGCCGAACAGGACGCAGGTCGTGCGGTCTTCCCAGTCGAGGATGCGGCTGAAGGTTTCCGATCCGATCACCAGCGCGTGCTTCGCGGCGCCGGTGCGCAGCATCGAATCGGCGACCGACACGGCGTAGAGAAAGCCCGAGCAGACCGCGGCAACGTCGAACGCGATGCAATCGGGGGCGCCGATCAGCGCCTGCACCTTGGTTGCGCTGGCCGGAAACGTATTGTCGGGGGTCGCCGTCGCAACGATGATCAGGCCGACGTCCGATGGCTCCAGCCCCGCGGCCGCCAGCGCCTGCTGGGCTGCGGCGGCGCCCAGCGTCGCCGTCGTCTCGTCGGGCTCGGCAATGTGGCGAAAGCGGATACCGGTGCGCTCGACGATCCATTCGTCGCTGGTATCGACGCGTTCCGCCAGTTCGGCGTTGGAAACGCGGGTACGTGGCAACGCCGATCCGGTACCGGCCAGAATCGCGCGCAGGGTCATGCGGCGTCGCCGCGGCGGAAATTTGCCAGATCCTCGGTCACTTGCCGCGTGATGTCCTTTTCGATCAGCTCGGCGCACAGATGGACGCAGTTCGCGACCCCCTTTGCATCGGCGCTGCCATGGCTTTTCAGCACGACGCCGTTGAGGCCCAGGAACACCGCGCCATTATGGTTGTTGGGGTCGAGGTGATGGCGCAGCAACTCGGTTGCGGGGCGCGAGATCAGAAAGCCGATCTTCGAACGCACCGAACTGGTGAAGGCACGGCGCAGCAGATCGGTGACGAAGCGCGCCGTCCCCTCGATCGTCTTCAATGCGATATTGCCCGAAAATCCGTCGTGGACGATCACGTCGACCTCGCCGCGCGACAATTTGTCGCCCTCGATGAAGCCCGCAAACTCCATCGGCAACCCCTTCGCGGCGCGCAGCATCGCGGCCGCATCGCGGATCTCGTCGGTGCCCTTTTGTTCCTCGGTGCCGATGTTGAGCAGCGCGACGCGCGGCTTTTCCAGCCCCATCGCGGTGCGCGCATAGGCGGCGCCCATCACCGCAAATTGGGTGAGGTTGGTCGCGTCGCATTCGGTGTTGGCACCCAGGTCGAGCATGACCACGTCATTGTCGCCCAGCGTCGGGAGCAGCGCCGCGAGCGCGGGCCGGTCGATTCCCGGCATCGTGCGCAGCGCCAGCTTCGCCATCGCCATCAGCGCGCCGGTATTGCCCGCCGACACGGCGCCGCCGGCATCGCCGCGCTTCACCGCATCGATCGCCAGCCCCATCGAGGTGCTTTTCGCCTTGCGGATCGCCTGGCTGGGCTTGTCCTCGCCCGACACCACACCATCGGTGTGGATGATGTCCGACGCCGCGCGCAGGTTCGGGTGGTTGTCGAGCGCCGCCTTGATCTGCCCCTCGTCGCCGACGAGGATGAACCGCAGACCGTCGTGCTTGTGGCGCGCCATCGCGGCGCCGGCGAGCATCATGCGCACGCCGACGTCACCGCCCATCGCATCGATTGCGATTCGCGGTGTCAGGGCCATCCGGTTGCGCTCCGCCTAACGGTCAGGCGCCGACCGAAACCACTTCACGGCCGTTATAATGGCCGCAGGCGCTGCAAAGATTGTGCGGGCGCTTCAGTTCGCCGCAGTTCGGGCATTCCTGAAAGGCTTCGACCTTCAGGCTGTCGTGGCTGCGACGCATGCCGCGCTTCGAGGGCGACGTTTTTCGCTTGGGAACGGCCATGATTTATCCTGCATTCTCAATAGTGTGTCACGAATCGGCTACCCGGATTTGTCGGTTCCGTCGCCGGAAACGACTGGCCCGCCCGCCAAGCCGAAGGCTGTTCCTGCCCATATGATGCAGGAAAATCTTCTGCCGGAGGGTGCCTCAACGCCTGATGGTGTCGGGTGCCGGATCGGGCGCGGCTATAGCGTTTTCGCCCGCAAAGGCAAGCCCTGTGGATGACAATGGCCGAGCAAAAGCGTCGCCCTTGCCGATTGCATCACGCGATGCCACACAATGCCGGGCGCCGGGCGAGCACAGCCGCGGCCGAAAAAGGGGGACGCTTATGATAATCTTGCCGATCAGTCTGACGATTGCCGCCGGCGCGGCGCTGCTCAACCTGTGGCTCAGCGTGCGGGTCGGGCGCGTGCGGACCAAAGAGAAGGTGTTTGTCGGCGACGGCGGCAACGAGCTGGTCACGCGGCGCATGCGGGCACACAGCAATTTTGTCGAGAACACGGCATTTGTGCTGATCCTGCTGGCGCTGGTCGAACTGGGGATCGGATCGTCGATGTGGCTGTGGGGCGTAGGTGCGCTTTACTTGATCGGACGGATCCTGCACGCGATCGGCATGGACGGGATGATGTGGGGCCGCATGGCGGGGACGATCATCACGATGCTGACGCAGCTTGGTCTGGCACTCGGCGCGCTGGCGATCGTCTATCTGACGCCGACCAGCATCACGACGACCGAGATCGAGGAAACGATGGTGGTGGCGCCGAAGTAATTTCTCCCCTCCCGCTTGCGGGAGGGGTCGGAAGAGGGTCTGTTTCGGGAGGATCCGTGCTGGACATGCCCTCCCCTAACCCCTCCCGTAAACGGGAGGGGGACTAGCCAGCCGTCCCCAACACCATATCGCCAACAAACGGATTCGTCCGCCGCTCATGCGCGAAATTGCTGTGCGCGCCATGACCCGGCAAGAAGGTCGTGTCGCCGCCGAGAGGCCACAATTTCTGCGTGATCGAATCCAGCAATTGCTGATGGTTGCCGCGCGGAAAGTCGGTGCGCCCGATCGAACCCTGAAAGATCACATCGCCGACGATCGCCAGCTTCGATGGCGCATGGTGGAACACGACATGGCCCGGTGTATGGCCGGGACAATGGATGACGTCGATCGTCAGGTTTCCGACGGTTACCGTGTCGCCATCGACCAGCCAGCGGTCGGGTTCGAAGGTTTCGCCGACCATGCCGAAGCGCGCGCCATCCTCGGCGAATTGCGCGATCCAGAACCGGTCGTCCTCGTGCGGTCCTTCGATCGGCACGCCGAGTTCCTTCGCCAGCATCCCTGCCTGGCCGCAATGGTCCATATGGCCGTGGGTCACCAGAATCTTTTCGACCTCGACCCCCGTCTGGCGCACCGCTTCTTTCAGCTTCGGCAGGTCGCCGCCCGGATCGACAAACGCCGCCTTGTTGGTGGCGGTACACCAGAGCAAGGTGCAATTTTGCTGGAAGGCGGTGACGGGCACGATCGCCGCGCGCATCGGAGGGGTGGGAGCGTTCATGGCGGTGATGTGGGGAAAAGCCGTCCGAATGGCAAGGCCATGCTGCCGCCGCCCCGACCAGTCACGCCGGCGATGCCAGCTTCATCAGCACCAGCCCGCTGACGATCAGCACCGCCGCCACCATGCGCAGCGCGCCCGCCGGTTCGCCGAGGACAAGCACACCGACCGCGAACGCACCGACCGCGCCGATGCCGGTCCAGATCGTATAGGCGGTGCCGAGCGGCAGTGTTTTCATCGCCAGCGACAGCAGCGCAAAACTGGCGATCATCGTCACCACCGTCACGACCGACGGCCCCAATCTGGTGAAACCTTCCGACTGTTTCATCGAAAACGCCCAGACGATTTCGAGCACACCGGCAAAGAAGAGATAAATCCACGCCACGACAGCCTCCTCAACAAAGCTGCCGGGCCGTCCCGGACTTGATATCCGCCAGCGGCGGCGAGGACGTGGCCTCGCCGACCATTTAAGTGCAGCCGCCGTTGGCGGCAACCCTTGCAGACCGCATACGGTGGCACATCGTTTGACCCGCGCGTGCCGTCGCCCTATTTCCTCCCATCATGACCGAGGCTTTTCTTCACGGAACCGTCCATATCGCGGGCGAGGATATGCAGGCGGCATTGAAGGCCGATGCCGCAGGCTTGGCGCTGTGGCAAAGCCTGACCCCGCTTGGCCGCAACGAATTCATCTGCTGGGTCGACGACGCCAAACAGGCAAAGACGCGAACGCGCCGGATCGAACGCACCGTAGAGGAATTGCACGAGGGCAAGAAACGTCCTTGTTGTTGGGCTGGCTGCATCCACCGCACCGACAAGGCGCCAAGCCGCTGGCAACAGGCGGTGCTGATCGACAAGAAAGCGAAGTAACGCGCCTCAGCGCAGCGTCATCGTGTCGCCTTCGACATTCACCGCCGCGAGCCGCGACAAATAGCTCTGCCCGAGCAGCGAAGCCCCCATGTCGGCGTCGATCACCGCCGCCTGAACGCGCTCCACAACGATCCCGCCGATGTCGATACTGTCGAGCATGACCATTCGCATCGGAACGTCACCGCCAGCGGTCCGTGCGGTCCCGCCGACCGTCAGCCGGTCAACGTCGATTCCGATCGCCTCCGCGTCGCGGCGCGTCAAGGCGACGATCGACGCGCCGCTGTCGACCATGACGCGGATGCTGGTGCCGTTGATGTCGGCGTCGGCATAGAAATGCGAATCGGCGGCACGCTCCAGCAGCGCCGGACCGGCGGCGCCGCGTTTGCCTTCGGCTGCGGAAATCGCCGCTGCCTGTTCTTTTCGCACGCTATGCGTCGTCCAGTTGTCGTGATTGCCCGCAAGCACCGTCGACGGTTCGACCTCGGCCTGCGGCGCGCGACCGGCCAGCCCCGCCACACCGATCGATGCCACCGCGATCACCGCGGCCAACCCCAGATAACGCCCGAACATGGCGCCGCTTGTCGCACAATCGGGTTGGAGATTGGTTAAGCGGGTTCGCGCGCCGATCCGCCCGGAGCCTGTTCGATAAACGCCCGCCAGGTCGGTGCCTCGCCGCGGATGCTGTAGGCGATCCGCGCACAGGCATAGGGGCGGCCCACGGCATTATCGGCGTCCTTCGCGGTCGTCGGCCAAATGTCGTCGCCACCGGTCGCCGACCAGCATACCAGTGCCTCGGCTTCCTGACCCGCCTCGATCGCCGCGATGTCCGTCGCGCTTGGCGCCTGACCCGCCTGCCAGCCGAGCAGAACGCTGCGCGTCCGTCCCTTTGAGAACAGCGCGTGCAAGAATGGACTGCGCCGGTCGCGGAGCAAGGATTCGACGCTGGCACGGTCGGCCTCGGCCAGCCAGTCGCCGCCCATCAACGGCCGCCACCGCGCCTCGTCGCGCGACCACAACGCCCGTAACAGTTCGTCCGCGGCGGCGGCAAAGCGCGGCGTCCAAACCGAATCGGCAGCCAGTGGCGCCAACCGCGCGGGCGAGCGTGCCGCTTCGTCCTCGATTGTCAGCAGCGACTGAGGCGTCCCGACCCCGGTAGCAGCTGCGGGTGCAGCGGTGGCGGCGATCAGCGCCGCGGCGATGAAAGAGATGCGCATGCGTTGCTTATAGCAGCCCGCGCGGCGCGTGTCAGGTCTTGCCCGGCATCAGTGCGCCGCGCATCCACGGCGGTGCTTCGGCGGGATCGATATTTTCCACCCGCCGATGCTCGACCGACCAGCCAAGTTCGGGATAGGCGATCACCTGCCGCTTTTCATCGCCCTCGGCGACCGGCACCACGACCAGTCGCCGGTTGATCTTTTGCCGCCAGTTCATTCGCGCGGTATTTTCCTGCCCGACATAGCAGCCCTTGGAAAAGCTGACCCCGTTCAGTTCGGCGGCGTTGCATTCGAGCCACAGGGTGGTGCCGTCGCCCAGCTCGGCGCGCCCTTCGGTAACACCCAGCGCCAGCCGGTGTGTGCGCCACGCATCATCCGCGCCTTCATCGCCATTTGCAGGCGCCAGCCAGCGCCGTCCAAGTTCGGGCAGCCGCGGATCGGCAACGCCGGCATCGCCATCTGGAGCCCAGTGGACGCACAAATCCGGCTCGCGCTCGATCGTAATCGCGCGACGCAACCGGTACAGCGTCAGCCGCTTCGCCAGATCGCCCGCCGCATCGCGCTCGCAATCGAGCAGGATGTCGTCGCCATCCGCCCAGATCAGGAAATCGAACAGCGCCTTGCCCTGCGCGGACAACAGCGCCGCCCACACCGGCAGCTCGCCCGCGGTGTCGTTGGTCACCAACCCTTGCAGAAACCCGCGCACATCCTCCCCCGACAGACGGATCAGGGCACGGTCGATGAGGGTGGTATTGGCCATGGCGATAATCTAGGGACGCGGCAGCCAAAACCAAGCATCCATTTCACCCGCGAGACCCGCATGACCGACCGCCTGACGATCCGCCGCCCCGACGACTGGCACGTCCATCTGCGCGACGGCGCGATGCTGACCCATGTCGCGCGCTACACCGCGCGCCAGTTCGCTCGCGCGATCGTCATGCCCAATTTGTCGCCGCCGGTGACCACCGCCGAAGAAGGCCGCGCTTACCGCGACCGCATCAATGCCGCGGTGCCCGCCGATCTCGAATTCACCCCGCTGATCGTCGCCTATCTGACCGACGCCACTGATGCGGGCGAAATCGCGCGCGGCCATGCCGAGGGTGTATTCACCGCCGCCAAACTCTACCCCGCCCACGCCACCACCGGCAGCGCGCATGGCGTCACCGACGTCGCCAACATCATGGGCGTGCTCGAACGGATGCAGGCAATCGGCATGCCGCTGCTGATCCACGGCGAGGTCACCGACCATGACGTCGATATTTTCGACCGCGAGGCGGTGTTTATCGAGCGCACCCTGGAACCGCTCGTCCGCGCCCTGCCCGCGCTCAAGATCGTGTTCGAACATATCACAACAGCTGAGGCGGCGCAGTTCGTCGCCGACGCCCCCGCCAATGTCGCCGCGACGATCACCCCGCAGCATCTGCACATCAACCGCAATGCGATGCTGGTCGGCGGAATCCGCCCCCACGCCTATTGCTTGCCCGTCGCCAAGCGCGAACATCACCGCCTCGCGGTGCGCGCCGCCGCAACCTCGGGTTCGCCCAAATTCTTCCTCGGCACCGACAGCGCCCCGCACGCGGTCCATACCAAGGAGGCATCGTGCGGCTGCGCGGGCATCTTCAACGCGCCCTATGCACTTGAAAGCTACATCACCGCGTTCGATCAGGATGGCGCCCTGGAGCATTTCGAAGGGTTCGCCAGCGAACATGGGCCGCGCTTCTATGGCCTGCCGCTCAATGACCGCACGGTGACGCTGGAGCGCGCTGAAGTCGTGGTGCCGGACAGGGTCGGCGATGTCGTCCCGTTCCATGCCGGTGAGACGCTGGGCTGGCGCATCGTCTAGCGACCCTCCCTGTCGCGAAGCCATGGGGAGGTGGCAGCCCATAGGGCTGACGGAGGGGCGATAACGCAACGTCGCCGCCCCTCCACCATCCGCTTCGCGGACAGTCCCCCTCCCCATCGCTGCGCGACAGGGAGGATCAATCTCAGGCCACCGCCACCATCCGCTCGGCGCGCATCTTGCGCCACATGTCGAAACTGAACACCGCGATGCTGGTCCAGATCAGCAGGAAACAGAACAGCTGCGCCGGTTTCAGCGGTTCGTGAAACACGAACAGGCCCAGCAGGAACGCAATGCTGGGTGCCAGATATTGCACGAACCCCAGCGCCGCGTAGCTCATCCGCCGCGCGGCGGTCGCGAACAGCAGCAACGGCACCGCGGTGACGACGCCCGCCGCGGCGAGCAGCCAGCTGACTTCGACGCCCGATGCAAAACCGCGGCCGTCGCCGATCCAGACATAATAGCCGGCGGCCGCTGCCGATACCGGTAGCAACAAGGTGGTTTCGATCGCCAGCCCGGGCAGCGATCCGACCGGCACGACCTTGCGGATCAACCCGTAGGTGCCGAAACTCAGCGCCAGCGTCAGGCTGATCCACAAGGTATCGAGCGCACCGGCCAGCAGAATCGCGACTCCGACCGCGGCGATGGCCACCGCCACCGCCTGCAACCGCGACAGCCGCTCGCCCAGAAACATCATCCCGAGCAGCACATTGACCAGCGGGTTCAGATAATAGCCGAGGCTGGCCGCCAACACATGGTCGGTGAAGATCGCATGGATATAGACCAGCCAGTTGAGCGCGATCAGAACCGAACTCGCCAGCAACAGACGCAGCACGCGCCAATCCTTCAGCGCCGCCAGATATTCGCCGATCTGGCGGCGGAACGCCATGATGACAAAGCATAATGGCAGCGACCAGACGATCCGCTGCGCCAGCACCTCGACCGGCGGCACATCCTCCAGCAGTTTGAAGAACAGCGGGACAAAGCCCCAGATGCCATAGGCCGCGAGCGCGAAAGGCAGGCCGCGCTGTTGCGGTTCCGCTGGAGCGGCGGGGCTGGTCATTGGGGGGACAATGGCTTTCAGTAGAAAATCAGATGATGCCGCCGCCGAGCGACAGGCGGATAATGCCGATCACGACAACGACGATGTTGAGGTTGCGGCCGCTCGTCTTGTCCGACATCGCGCCGAGCGCCAGCCCGACGACCGCGAAGGGAACGATCACCCAATTGGCCCATCCGAGCAGAGGAATGAAAGCAAAAACGGCCAGAACCAAAGCGATAGCGCCGATGACAAGCGAAGCGATGTTGAGCATGGCGCGACTGTCGCACGCGGTTGCCGATGCGACAAGTCTTTTTCGGTTCGTCGACGATAACACTCGGTTCGTCTTGTTGTGCAGGGTTCATGCAACGCGATGCGGACCTGGCCCGTTTTTCCCTCGAAGCGCCCAGTGCCGCCCGGCGGCCGAAGGTGCAGAACCAGGAAAGGATATAAGATGTTTACGTTCACCAAAGGCCTGATGGGTGCCTGCGCTGCCGCCAGCGTTGCGTTGATCGCGCCTGCCCACGCCGGTACGACTGTGCCCGCGAAGGCCGAAGGCGTTTACCAGCTCGACCAGTCGGCAAGCTATGACAAAAAGCGCAAGGATCGCCGCTATTATGCTGCCCGCGATCAGCGGATCAATTCCAACACCCGCATCTGGCGCGGCAACGACGGCCGTTATCGCTGCAAGAAGGACAATGGTACGACCGGTCTGCTGATTGGCGGTGCCGTGGGTGGCCTGGCCGGTCACGAGATTGCCGGCAATGGTGACAAGCTTCTCGGTACGGTTCTCGGCGCAGCGGGCGGTGCCCTGCTTGGCCGCGAGATCGACCGCGACAAATATCGCTGCCGCTAAGCGACAGAGACCCCGTTACGGGTGTGGGTCCGAGACCCCTCCGCCCGCACACGTGATGGAGAGGGCGTCGACCTGGTCGTCGGCGCCCTCAACATCACGTCTGGCGTACAGCTTCGGCTTGTTCCGCCGCCCGACTTGGCCCAGAAGCGACCTTTCCTGACAATGGGGGAGGATTTATGCTCAACGGCCCGCTGCTCGTCACCGAGCGCCTCATCCTGCGCCCGCCGGCAGCCGAGGATTTCGACGGCTTTGCGGACATGTGCGCCGAACCCGACACCATGAAATTCATTGGCGGCACCTGCCCGCGCGCCGCGGCGTGGCGGCAATGGTGCACGCTGGCCGGTGCATGGCACATCCGCGGCTTTTCCATGTTCTCGGTCATCGAGCGCGCCACCGGCGAATGGGTCGGCCGGCTGGGGCCATGGGAGCCCGACGGCTGGCCAGCGCCCGAGATCGGCTATGGCGTGCGCGCCAAATTTGCCGGTAAAGGCTATGCGTTCGAAGGATCGGTCGCCGCCTGCGATTTTGCCGTCGAATTTCTGAAATGGCCCGAACTGATGCACAGCATCGACCCCGCCAACACGCGGTCGCAGGCGCTGGCGGCGCGGCTTGGCGCCACCAACAGCGGCCCGACCCGCCTGCCCGCCCCCTTTGAAGACGCTCCCGTCGACGCGTGGGTGCAGAGCGCCGACGCGTGGCGGGTCAAGCGCAAGGAGTTCCGGCCATGACCGACCGGCATATCGACCCCGAGCGCGCCCAGTTCGATGCGTTCAAGGCGCTGCCGCGCGACACCGTCATCCATATGCTCAACCTCGTCCGCTTCAAGGACGCCGCGACCTACCCGGCCGACCACGGGCTATCGGACGAGGGGCTGACCGGCGCCGAAGCCTATGCCCATTATGGCGCCGACAGCGGGCCGATATTCCAGCGGGTCGGCGGCCGAATCGTGTGGCGCGGCACGATGGAGACGATTGTCATCGGCCCCGACGCCGAACGCTGGGACGCGATCTTCATCGCCGAATATCCGACCAGCGCCGCCTTCATGGAGATGGTCACCGACCCGGTCTATCGCCAGGCCGTTATCCATCGCCAGGCCGCGGTTGAAACCTCGCGCCTGATCCGCTGTGACCCGAAAGCGTCCCTGTCCGAGACAGTTTTCGGCTAACAAAGCGTTACCCGTTAACGCATTTTCTTTGCGCCTTTTTAACCAGGATCGGGCAATCCGGGTGAAAGATTAAGGGAGTGTTAGCGATGATGTTGCGCGGAAAATGGCTGGTCACCGGTCTGCTGATGGCCGCGGCGCCGCTCGCGGGCTGCCGCGACAACCCCAATGCGAAGGCCGAACTCGCGCCGCTCGACGACGGGCTGACCAATGCCGACCCGGCCATCAAGGGCGCTCTCGAAGACAAGATCATGGTCGACCCCAAACTCGCGGGTCAGGCCAATCGCAACGCGGTCGGCCCCGGGAACAAGCCGGTCGACGGAGGCGTTCCGGGCGTGTCGGGCGGCAAAGCAGCGACTGCGGCAGAGGCGGCCGCGGCGCAGGCCGCGGGCAAGCTGCTCGCCGCGCCCAAAGCGCTACCGCTCGAGGCGGGCTGCGACGGCTGCGAGGCAAAGCAGCGACCGGTCACGATCGGCGCGCTCGCGCGCGACCAGGCCAAGGGCGCCTGCGACGGCAAGCTTACCTATGGCAATGCGTGGGCCGAACGCCTGCCCGCCGCCTTCAAAATCTATCCGCGCGCGACATTGCGCGAGGCAGCAGGCATCGCCGGTGGCAAATGCAACATACGCGTCGTCAACTTCCAGACCGCCGCGTCGATCCAGGGCGTGCTTGACTATTATCATACGATGGCGGTGCGCGCCGGTTACTCGAGCGACCACCGGGTCAACGGCAACGAACATATGCTGGGCGGCACCAAGGGCGATCTCGCTTATGTCGTCATGGCCCGCCGCGACGGCGGCATGACCGACGTCGATCTGGTCGCTTCGGGCGGTAAGTGAAACAAAGGCCGTGGCCCTGGGCCACGGTAAAGAAACACCATATCCAAAAAAAAGGCTCCGGTTCCCCGGAGCCTTTTTCTTGTCCGACGATCGGATCGTCAGACCTTGTCGCCGAGCGCGCCCTTGACCGAACCTTTCAGGTTCTGGGCTTCGCCCTTGCGTTCCTGCGCAACACCTTCGGCTTGCAGCTTTTGATTGTCGGTCGCCTTGCCGATCGCCTGCTTGGTGTTGCCGATGGCCTCGTTGGCGAGACCTTTTGCTTTGTCGGTGAGTTCACCCATGAAATTTCTCCTTCGCTCGCGGGAAGAGGCCGTCCGGCCTCTTGCCTGATCAACCCGCGAAGGCATCAAATTGTTGCCTGCAATTTCGATTAAACATCTGCCGCAAAAAGGCTTTATGGCGCGGAACAACGATCTGCTGTGGCGCGTTAAGGTTCAAATAAGCCCCGCCAGCGGGCTCGACGGGTCGGCATATTTGCGCAGCCCCATGCGCCCCGCCAGATAGGCATCGCGCCCCGCCTCGACAGCCAGCTTCATCGCCCGCGCCATACGGATCGGGTCTTTCGACTCGGCAATGGCGGTGTTCATCAGCACCCCGTCGCAGCCGAGTTCCATCGCCACCGCCGCATCGCTGGCGGTGCCAACCCCCGCATCGACGAGCACCGGCACCGATGCGCCCTCGACGATCAGGCGGATCGTCACCCGGTTCTGAATCCCCAGCCCCGACCCGATCGGCGCGCCCAGCGGCATCACCGCGACCGCGCCGGCATCTTCGAGCTGTTTCGCCGCGATCGGATCGTCGACGCAGTAAACCATCGGCAGGAAGCCCTCCTTGGCCAGCACCTCGGTCGCCTCCAGCGTCTCGCGCATGTTGGGATAAAGTGTCTTCGCCTCGCCCAGCACTTCCAGCTTCACCAGATCCCAGCCCCCCGCCTCGCGCGCCAGTCGCAAGGTGCGGATCGCATCGTCGGCGTTGAAGCAGCCCGCGGTGTTGGGCAGGTAGGTGATCTTTTTCGGGTCGATATAATCGGTCAGCATCGGCGCGGTCGGATCGGACACGTTGACCCGGCGCACCGCGACGGTGACGATCTCCGCCCCCGACGCCGCGACCGCCGCCGCATTCTGCTCGAAATCCTTGTATTTGCCGGTCCCGACAATCAGCCGCGACGTGAATGTCCGCCCGGCAACGCTCCAACTGTCGGTCAACAACCGCCTCCTACAAAATGCACAATTTCCAGCGCGTCGCCCTCGGCGAGCGCCACAGCGGCCAGCGTCGAACGCGGCACGATCTCGCGGTTCCGCTCGACCGCCACCTTTTTGACGTCGAGGCCGAGCGAGGCGACAAGGTCGGCGATGCTGCCTTCGCGCACCTGCCGCGCTTCGCCGTTGAGGATGACCGAGATCACGAAAACCAGCCTTGCTTTGCCTTTTGCCGAGCAGCCCATATAGGAGGAGCGCACCTCGCCGCAACCGAAAGGCCGAGTATTTGACCGACAAGCCGACCGTCTATGTGCTCTCCGGCCCGAACCTCAACCTGCTCGGCACGCGCGAGCCCGAAATCTACGGCCATGACACGCTCAACGACATCCACGCGCGGCTCGAAGCGCAGGCGGCCGAACTCGGCCTGCGGCTTGAATGCCGCCAGACCAACCACGAAGGCGTGCTGATCGACTGGCTGCACGAAGCCTATGTCACGGGCGCCAAGGCGGTGCTGCTCAACGCCGGCGGCTATACGCACACCTCCATCGCGATCCACGACGCGATCAAGTCGATCAAGGTACCGGTGATCGAGGTGCATCTGTCGGACCCGATGCAGCGCGAGCCCTTTCGCCACATCAGCTATGTCGGCATGGCCGCCACCGCGCATTTTGCAGGCCATGGCGCGAACAGCTATACGCTGGCGCTGGACGCCGCCGCGCGTCTCTGACAAGAGGGCGCATCAAAACGGGGTCAGAGCGTCGGCATACCGACGCCGCAACAACAGGAACATTCTCATGGGTGACCATAAAGACGATGGCATCAATATCGATCCGGCCTATGTGCGCGCGCTCGCCGAACTGCTCGACGATACCAGCCTGACCGAGATCGAGGTCGAGGATGGCGACCGCAAGGTACGCGTCGCGCGCAAGGCGGCGGCAGCGGCAGCGCCTGTTGCCTATGCGCCCGCGCCTGCCTCCCCACCCGCAGCCGCCGCGCCTCCTGCCGCAGCGCCTGCCGCCGCTGCTCCCGCCCCGGCCAGCTTTGCCGATGCGGTGAAATCGCCGATGGTCGGCACCGTCTATCTCGCGCCCGAACCCGGCGCCCCCAATTTCGCCGCCGTCGGTTCGGCGGTAAAGGCCGGCGACACGATCCTGATCATCGAGGCGATGAAGGTGATGAACCCGGTCACCGCCCCCGCCGCGGGCACGCTGAAAGCCGTCCACGTCGAAAACAGCCAGCCGGTCGAGTTCGACCAGCCGCTGTTCACCATCGCCTGAGCTTCCCATGGCCATCGAAAAACTGTTGATCGCCAACCGCGGCGAGATCGCGCTGCGCATCCACCGCGCCTGTCACGAAATGGGCATCAAGACCGTTGCGGTCCATTCGACCGCCGACGCCGACGCGATGCACGTCCGCCTCGCCGACGAGGCCGTCTGCATCGGCCCGCCAGCCGCGAGGGACAGCTATCTCAACATCCCCGCGATCATCTCGGCCGCCGAAATCACCGGCGCCGACGCGATCCATCCCGGCTACGGCTTCCTGTCCGAGAACGAGCGTTTCGCCGAGATCATCGAAGCGCATGACATGATCTTTGTCGGGCCGAAGCCCGAGCATATCCGCACCATGGGCGACAAGGTCGAGGCGAAGCGCACCGCGGTCGCGCTCGGCCTCCCGGTCGTCCCGGGCTCGCCCGGCGCGGTCACCTATGGCGACGAATGCCGCAAACTGGCCGAGGACATCGGCTATCCGGTGCTGATCAAGGCCGCATCGGGCGGCGGCGGGCGCGGTATGAAGGTGGTACCCGACGCCGACAGCCTCGAAAGCCTGATGGGCCAGGCGTCGTCCGAAGCGGCGGCGGCGTTCGGCGACCCGACCGTCTATATGGAAAAATATCTCGGCAATCCGCGCCATATTGAGTTCCAGATATTCGGCGACGGCAAGGGCAACGCGATCCATCTCGGCGAGCGCGACTGCTCGCTCCAGCGCCGCCACCAGAAGGTGCTCGAAGAAGCGCCCTCGCCGATCATCTCGGCCGAGGAACGCGCGCGCATGGGCGGCATCTGCGCCGACGCGATGGCCGCGATGCAATATCGCGGCGCCGGGACGATCGAATTCCTGTGGGAAAATGGCGAGTTCTTCTTCATCGAAATGAACACCCGCATCCAGGTCGAGCATCCGGTGACCGAAATGATCACCGGCTTCGATCTCGTCCGCGAACAGATCCGCATTGCGGGCGGCGCGGGCCTGTCGGTCAAACAGGAAGACCTCGAATTCCGCGGCCATGCGATGGAATGCCGCATCAATGCCGAAGACCCGCGTACCTTCCTGCCCTCGCCCGGCAAGGTCACCAATTATCACGCCGCGGGCGGCATGCACGTCCGCGTCGATAGCGGGCTCTATGCCGGCTATTCGATCCCGCCCTATTACGACAGCATGATCGGCAAGCTGATCGTCTATGGCCGCACCCGCGAAAGCTGCATGATGCGGATGCGCCGCGCGCTCGAGGAAATGGTGATCGCGGGGGTCAAGACGAACATCCCGCTCCATCAGGCGCTGCTCGCCGACCCCGACGTCATCCACGGCGATTACACGATCAAGTGGCTGGAAGAGTGGCTGGCGCAACAGGAGACGGCGGGCGCGGACTGATCGATCGGGCGGCGCGTCCACCGATGCGCCGGACTGTGCGCCACCTCACTTTAACTCGCCGCCATTATTGGCTATGACCTTTAACCATGGTCAAAAACGCCTCTTTTCCGGCGCGCTCCGCCGCCACACTCCTTCTCCCGCTCACCATGCTGGCAACCCCTGCGTTCGCCCAAACCGGCGTGAAAGAAGATTCGGTTATCCTGCAACCCGACAAGGTGACCGACGACGCGCCGCGCGTCACGGCGCCCATCGCAATTCCCAGCTGGTCGGAGGAAAACGCCACCGCGCTGCTCACCGCGATCGAAAACATCGGCGCTGAAGGGCTGTTCGCCAAGGATTATGATCCCGACGCCCTCGCCGCCGCGATCCTCGGCAAGGATCCGGCGCGCCTTGACGCGATCGCCACCGACACCTTTCTGCTGTTGGCGACCCATTTGCGCGACGGGCGGACGCCGAACGCGGCACGCAAACAATGGTTCATGGTCGACAGCGATGCAGAGACCGATCCGCTGCTGCCGCTGCTTGCGAACGCACTCGACAACGGCACCGTTCCGCAGGCGCTGGCCAGTCTCAATCCGGTCCATCCTGACTTCGCAGTGCTCAAGGCGGCGCTCGCCAACGCAAAAGCGCCCGCCGACGCCAATGCGATCCGCGTCAATATGGAACGCTGGCGCTGGATGCCGCGGACGCTGGGCGAGCGTTATGTGGTGAGCAATGTTCCCGAATATATGACCCGCGTCGTCCATGGCGGCACCGTCATCGCGACGCACAAGGCCGTCGTCGGCAAACCCTCGACCGCAACGCCGCAGCTCAACCCGATGGCGACCGGGATCATCGTCAACCCCAACTGGACGCTGCCGCGCAGCATCATCAATGAAGGGATCGGCGCGACGATCGCCAATAATCCTGCCGCCGCCCGCGCGCAGGGCTACACCTGGACGGGCAGCGGCAAGACGCTGTCGGTGGTGCAAAAGCCCGGCCCGAACAACGCGCTGGGCGTGATGAAGATGGAAATGCTCAACGAGCATGCCATCTATCTGCACGACACACCGTCAAAAGCCGCGTTCAACGCCGCCACCCGCGCGTTCAGCCACGGCTGCATCCGCACCGAACGCGCGCTGCATTTCTCCGGCCTGATGGCGGTGATGTTCGCCGGAAAAAGTCCCGAGGAGTTTGGCGAGGCGATCGCCAGCGGCAAGACGACGCGTTTCGGTTTCGACCAGCCCTTTCCGGTCTATGTCGCTTACTGGACGGTGATCCCCGACGGCAAGGGCGGCACCCGCAAGCTCGCCGACCTTTACGGGCGCGATGCGCCGGTGGTCGCAAGCTTTGCCAAGCCGGGACGCCCGACCGCCGAGATCATCGCGCCCGCGGCACCGCCGGTGGTGCCGACCGTCCAGACCACCGCGCGCGCGACGACGCCGGGAACGAGCGGGATTTACTGAAGGGCGTCGGTGTAAGCCCGAGGTGGACATAAGGTCCTCCCCGCTTGCGGGGAGGGGGACCGCCGCCGCAGGCGGTGGTAGGGGGGGCTATCGGCCTGACGCGCCGCTGAAGGACGGCCAACCCCCTCCGTCAGCGCTTCGCGCTGCCACCTCCCCGCAAGCGGCGAGGAATCTTCCTTTCCCCCCCGCAGCCGCCCAAGAAAAAGCCCCGCCGGATCGCTCCGGC
>NZ_JADKYM010000027.1:0-8155 GCF_015475875.1 Sphingopyxis solisilvae
GCGCGCCAGGCCGATAGCCCCCTCCACCACCGCCTGCGGCGGCGGTCCCCCTCCCCGCAAGCGGGGAGGATTTTGATGGCCGCAACCGGTCGCGACCAGCCATCACAGCGAACCCGCTGACCCCAGTTTCCGTTTACGTAAAGGGATTGCGCCACTGTCTCCGACGCGATACGCCTGCACCATGTTTTTCGGCTTTCTCGACGAGCTGCGCGCCGCGGGCATTCCCGCCAGCCTGAAAGAGCATCTAATGCTGCTGGAAGCGCTCGACCGAGAGGTGATCGATCGCAGTCCTGAGCAATTCTATTACCTTTCTCGCGCGATTTACGTGAAGGACGAAGGTCTGCTCGACCGCTTCGACCAAGTGTTCAACAAGGTCTTCAAGGGCATCATCTCCGATTACGGCCAGAACCCGGTTGATGTCCCCGCCGACTGGCTGAAAGCGGTGGCGGAGAAATTCCTGACCCCCGAAGAAATGGCCGCGATCGAGTCGCTCGGCGATTGGGACAAGATCATGCAGACGCTGAAAGAGCGGCTCGAGGAACAGCAGAAGCGCCACGAGGGCGGCAGCAAGTGGATCGGCACCGGCGGCACGTCGCCCTTCGGCAATTCGGGCTATAATCCGGAGGGTGTTCGGATCGGCGGCGAGAGCAAGCACAAGCGCGCGCTGAAAGTCTGGGAAAAACGCGAGTTCCAGAATCTCGACAACACCAAGGAGCTCGGCACCCGCAACATCAAGATCGCGCTCCGCCGCCTGCGCAAATTTGCGCGCGAGGGAGCCGCCGACGAGCTCGACATTCCAGGGACGATCGACGGCACCGCGCGGCAGGGCTGGCTCGACATCCGGATGCGCCCCGAACGGCGCAATGCGGTCAAGCTGCTGCTGTTCCTCGACGTCGGCGGGTCGATGGACCCCTTCATCAAGCTGTGCGAAGAATTGTTCAGCGCCGCAACGACCGAGTTCAAAAATCTCGAATTCTTTTACTTCCATAACTGCCCGTACGAAGGGGTGTGGAAGGACAACAAGCGCCGCTGGTCCGAACGCCACCAGATGTGGGATATCCTCCACAAATATGGACATGATTATAAGGTAATCTTCGTCGGCGATGCGTCGATGAGCGCCTATGAAATCACCCATCCCGGCGGCAGCGTCGAACATTTCAATGAGGAATCGGGCGCGGTGTGGCTCCAGCGGATCACCCACGTCTATCCCGCGGCGGTGTGGCTGAACCCGGTGCCCGAGGCTCATTGGGGCTACACCCAGTCGGTCAAACTGATCAAACAGCTGATAAACGACCGCATGTATCCGCTGACCCTTGCGGGGCTCGACGATGCGATGCGCGAGCTGACGCGCAAGCATTGATCCACCGCTTCAATTAATTGTCATTGCGAGGGCCGAGGGCCCGTGGCAATCCAGAGCGCGCGTAAGCCGCCCTGGATTGCTTCGCTTCGCTCGCAATGACGAGGCGTTCGGGTTCCCGCATTAGGCTCTTTATGTTCGACCTTCCCCTCGTCACCATCCTGCTCCTCACCGGGTTCATCAACCTGATCGGCGCGCTCGCATATGCCGCACGGATTGCGGGAGTGCGGACGCGGCGGATTGCGATGTCGTTCGCGCTGTTCAACATTTTGGTGCTGTTTTCGCGCACGTCGAACAGCTTCCTGGGACCGTTTCTGGCCAAGCGGATCGAAACGCGCATCCACGACGGCAGCGGCGCGTCGCTGTTCATCGACATGCAGCTGGTGCTTGCCGCGGCGAGCGTCGCGACTTTGATCGGCATCTTGCTGGTGCCGACAGGGCAGCGGATGTTCGCCGCCGCGATCGGCTGGTACCAGACCAACCGGTCGACCACGAAGCTAGCGGTGAAGGCGGTGAGCCCCAGCGGGCTGCGGACCTTGGGCCGCTCACTGACACTTCCCAGCCTCGCGCACCTCAAAAGCTGGAGGATGCCCAAAGGAATCAGCTGGGGCGTATTGATCGCCAACTGCCTCGCGCAATCCTTGCTCGCCGTGGGCGTCGTCGCGTCGCTCTATGCGGGCTATCTCGCGCCCGAATTCCGTGTCACCGCGTCGCAACTGTCGGCGCTGATCAACGGCTTTGCGACGATCCTCCTCTTCGCCTTTATTGACCCGCAACTGTCGGTCATGACTGACGATGCCGTCGAGGGCAAAGTCGACGAGGCCGAGTTCCGCCGCGCGATCACCTTCATCTCCCTGAGCCGCCTTGCCGGTACGATCCTGGCGCAGGCGCTGCTGCTGCCCGCCGCGATGCTGATCGCGTGGGTGGCCGTGCATGTTTGACGCGCCACGCGGCCGCAGCTGCTCCCCGCGCGCGATTGGAAACCCACGTAAAGCCCGGTCAGCCTGTTTGACCGACCACAGGCACCTTTAACGATAGAGGAGCAAATCGGCGATGTCGCCCTGCCACGCCGCCTCGTCGGGTAGTGCCAGCGCGTCGAGATCGGCGGGTGTGGCGCCCGCATCGTCGACCCATTCGCGCAGCAAGGGCGAGCCGTTGATCACGTCGATCGCGAGCACATTGTCGGTATACTCATATTGGAAGTCTTTACCGCGCCAGATGGGATAATCGGGCCAGAGCGAGCGGATCGCCTTGAACGCCAGCGCCTGCACGCGCCACGGCCGGAAGGCCGCATGGTCGTACCAATCGCCCTCGGCATGGATATAAACCCCGTTGCACAGCTGTCCCACATGTTTGTGAAAGGTCGGCTGGAACCAGATATCGCGGAGCTTGCATCCGGCGAGCCATTCGGGCGCAAGGCGGTGCATTTCGGCGATCACCGACCTGGCATCGATGTCGGGGGCGCCGAACAGTTCGAGCGGGCGGGTGGTCCCCCTGCCCTCGCTGAGCGTCGCACCCTCGACCATCACGGTGCCCGCATAGGCGCGCGCCATGTTGACGTTCGCGGCGTTGGGGCTGGGGTTGATCCACACCCGGTCGGCGGGCCAGCCAAAACCCGGCCCGTCCGGCTGCCACCCCTCCATCTCGATCACACGATAATCGACGTCGAGGCCGAAGTGGCGGATGAACCAATGACCCATCTCGCCCATCGTGAGGCCGTGGCGCATCGCCATCGGTCCCGCGCCGACGAAGCTTTCCCAGCCGGGACGGAGCAAGGTTCCTTCGACCGGACGCCCCGCGGGGTTCGGGCGGTCGAGCACCCAGACGGCTTTGCCGTACTGCGCCGCCGCTTCCAGAATATAGAGCAGCGTGGTGACATAGGTGTAGATGCGGCAGCCGAGATCCTGGAGATCGACGAGCATGACGTCGAAGGTGTGCATCGACTGGCCGGTGGGACGCCGAACTTCGCCATAAAGGCTGAACACCGGCACACCGTGGGTCGGATCGGTGAAGTCGGGCGACTCCATCATATTGTCTTGCAGGTCGCCGCGCACCCCGTGCTGCGGCCCGAACATCGCGGTCACGTTGACGCCCGCCGCGACGAGCGCATCGACGCTGTGCGTCAGGTCCGCCGTCACCGACGCCGGATGCGCGAGCAAGGCGACGCGCTTTCCGGCGAGCGGCGCGCGCAGTGCGGGGTCGGCGAGCAGGCGGTCGATACCGAATTTCATCGTCATGCCGCGCCCGGTGCCGCAAGCGTCAACGCAAAGCAATCGGGATGATGGAAATCGGGCTTTCCCGGCGGATGCGCGAGCGCCCAATAGCTTTTCGTGCCGTCCAATTCCTCGATGACAGCGGCCAGCGCCAGTTTCGACCCGGTGTCGGGGAAAATCCCCGGCTCGACGCGCAGCGCATAGCGGATGGCGCTGCGTTCGGCGGCCATGTCCCACGGCGCCAGTTCGTCGGGGTGGAGCAACGAGCGGTAATCGTCGAACTGGTAACAGGCCCATCGCCCGTCGGGGGCGTAATTGAACTCGGTATAGTCGGGTTGCCCCTCTTCGGTCAGAAACGCCTCGAAACAGGTGCCCTGCCACAAGCCGTCGGTGGCGCTGTCGGCAATGACCAGCTGTCCCTCGCCGGGCGGCAGGACGATGTCGGCAATGCGGCCATCGACGATGAAGTTGAGCGCGAACCCGTCGTCGAACGACAGGATGATCTCGACCGCTATTCCGTCCACCGCCCGCGCAGGGGTATCGGGATGGCAGATCAGTGCTGTGCGAATGCTATTCAAATCCCGAACCCCATGCTAAGCGCCCGGCCGCTATGACGAACCACAAATCCGACCTGCTGCGCCTGCTCGACGAGCGAGGCTATATCCACCAGATGACCGACGCGGAAGGGCTCGATGCGCTTGCGGCGAAACAGGTCGTCCCGGGATATATCGGGTTCGACGCGACCGCGCCGTCGCTGCACGTCGGCAGCCTCGTTCAGATCATGATGCTGCGGCGCCTGCAACAGGCCGGGCACAAGCCGATCGTGCTGATGGGCGGCGGGACGACGCGGATCGGCGACCCGACCGGGCGCGACGAAAGCCGCAAGATGCTGACCGACGAGACGATCGCGGCAAACATCGCGTCAATCTTCAGCATCTTTGAGCAGTTTTTGACCTTTGGCAACGGGCCGACCGATGCGGTGATGGTGAACAACCAGGACTGGCTGGGGCAGTTGGGCTACATCGAGCTGCTGCAGGAAGTCGGCACCCATTTCACGATCAACCGCATGATGACGTTCGATTCGGTAAAATTGCGGCTGGAGCGCGAGCAGCCGATGACCTTCCTCGAATTCAATTACATGATCCTGCAGGGCTATGATTTTCGCCATTTGTCGAAGACGATGGGTGTCCGGCTGCAAATGGGTGGGTCGGACCAGTGGGGCAATATCGTCAACGGCATGGAGCTGGGCCGCCGCATGGACGGCGCCGACCTTTACGGGCTGACGACTCCGCTGCTGACCACCGCGGCGGGCGCGAAAATGGGCAAAACCGCCGCCGGCGCGGTCTGGCTTAATCCCGCTCAACTGTCCCATTTTGACTATTGGCAGTTCTGGCGCAATTGCGACGACCGCGACGTCGGTCGCTTCCTGAAACTGTTCACCGACCTGCCGCTCGACGAGATCGCACGGCTCGAAGCGCTGGACGGCGCCGAGATCAACGAGGCGAAGAAGATACTGGCGAACGAGGCAACCGCGCTGTGTCGCGGCGCGGACGCCGCCAAGGCTGCCGCCGAAACCGCCACGCAAACCTTTGAAAAGGGGCAGGTTGGTGGCGACCTGCCGCACGCCGTCGCGCCCGCCGAGGGGATCAGCGTCGTCGATGCACTGCGCGAACTGGGCTTCGCCGCGTCGAACAAGGAGGCGCGCCGCAAGCTCGACGAGGGCGCGGTGAAGGTCGATGGCGTCGTCATTCGCAACCCGCACCACCTGATCTTACCCGGCACCGATCCGGTGCCGCTGAGCCTCGGCGCGAAAAAACATGGCCTTGTGACGCGGTAAGGCGCAAAACCACGTTTACCCAATCTTCAGCATTCGAGTGGATTTTCATGCCCAAACCAACAAGGTCCACAAAAATGCGCAAGATCGACACCAGCAAGGCCCATTATGTCGGGCTCGACCAGCGGATCGCCCCGCGTAGCGACGTCTATTGCCGCTTGCCCTTCGTCATGCCCGACGGGCGGCAGGAAATGTGCACCTGCGTCAACATCAGCGCCGACGGTATGCTGATGCGTTTCGAGCGTGGGCTGGAACCCGGCGACCTGGTTGTGTTCCGCATGCCGATCATCGGCCGCACCGCCGCGAAAGTCGTGTGGTCGCTGGGCGGCAAGACCGGTGTGCAGTTCGACAAGTCGATCGCGGTTGAAGATTATCTGCCGATGATCCGCGCCATGGGCGCGCGGGCGGATGTGAACTGAGAAATCCCCTCCCGCTTGCGGGAGGGGCAGCGAGACTTGCGAGCTTGCTCGCTAGTCGCAGCGGGGTGGGCATCCGAGAGGGTGCTGGCCCACCCCCAACCCCTCCCGCAAGCGGGAGGAGAGAAGTTTAGCCACTCCTGAGCAACGGCACCGCCGCATCGCGCTCGAACAGATACAGGCAGTGCCGCACCGGCTCGCCGCGCGCGCCATCCATCCCGCCGTCGCGTTCGACGAACAGTCGCGCGTCGTCGTGCGCCACGGGTAACAGCCGGACCAGCTGTTCAGGGGTGGCGAGCCCGTAATCGGCGTCGCCCGACTGCTTGAGCCCGAGCAACTCGCCGCCACCGCGCAATTCCAGATCCTTTTCGGCAATCACAAACCCGTCGTTCGTTTCGCGCATCAACGCCAATCGTTCGCGCGCGGTTTCGGACAGGTTTTGCGACCGCAGCAACAGGCACACCGATTTCGCCGCGCCGCGCCCGACGCGGCCGCGCAGCTGGTGGAGCTGCGCCAGACCAAAGCGGTCGGCATGTTCGACGATCATCAGGCTGGCAGCGGGAACATCGACCCCGACCTCGATCACCGTCGTCGCGACCAGCACGCCGATTGCGCCCGCCTGGAATCGTGCCATGACGTCATCCTTGTCCGGCCCCTTCATCCGGCCATGGACCAGCCCGACCCGGCCCGCGCCCAGCCGCTCGCGCAGCAGCCCCGCGCGCTCTTCGGCGGCGGCAAGCTCGCTCATCTCGCTCTCGGCGACCAAGGGACACACCCAATAGGCTTGCGCCCCGGTCGCCAGATGGCGCTCCAGCCCGCCGACCACCTCGTCGAGCCGGTCGACCGAGACGACGCGGGTATCGACCGGGGTGCGCCCCGGCGGCATTTCGTCGATCCGCGACACGTCCATCTCGCCATGATTGGCGAGTTGTAGCGTGCGCGGGATCGGGGTCGCGGTCATCACCAGCAGATGCGGCGGGCGCGCGGCCTTCTGGGTCAGCATCAGCCGCTGCGCGACGCCGAACCGGTGCTGTTCGTCCACGACGACCAGCGCCAGATCGCGGTACGTCACCGCGTCCTGAAAAATCGCATGGGTGCCGACAAGGATGTCGATGCTGCCGTCGGCCAGCCCCATCAGCGTCGATTCGCGCACCCGCCCCTTGTCACGCCCTGTCAGGATCGCGATGTTCACGGGCAAGCCCGCCAGCATCGCCTGCAAGGTCGCGAAATGCTGGCGCGCGAGAATCTCGGTCGGCGCGAGCAGCGCCGCCTGCGTCCCCGCCTCGACCGCCGCCAGCATGGCGCGCAGCGCGACCAGCGTCTTGCCCGACCCCACGTCGCCTTGCAGCATCCGCAGCATCGGCGTCTCGCGGCCCATGTCGGCGGCAATCTCGCGCCCCACCCGCTCCTGCGCCCCGGTGAGCCCGAACGGCAGCTTGAGCGCGTCGATCAGCCGTCCGTCGCCGACCACCGCGCGCCCCTTGCGCTTGCGCAGCCCTTCGCGGATCAGCATCAGCGCGACCTGGCTGGCGAAAATCTCGTCATAAGCGAGCCGGTCGTGCGCCGCGGCGTCGTGCGGACTGGCATGAGCGCGCGTCAGCGCCTCGCGCCAGGCGGGCCAATTTCGGCTGGTCAGCAGCGGCCCGTCGATCCATTCGGCGAGGTCGGGGCGCCTCTCAAGCGCGATCTCGACCAGCTGCGTCAGCCGCGCATTGGTCAGCCCTTCGGTCAGCGGATAGACCGCCTCGCTCGTCGCAATCGCCTCATCACTGTCCGGTTCGCTGACATGGTCGGGATGGACGATCTGGCGCATCTCGCCATAGGTATCGAGACGTCCGGACACCTGCCGCGGTTCGCCGAGCGGAAACAGCTTCTTTGCCAAACCTGACGTTCGCCCGAAATAGACGAGCCGGACGTGGTCGCCCGCGGCGTCGAACGCATCGACGCCAAAGGGCGCACGCGGACTGCGGCCCGACCGGTAGTCCTGCGCGGTGAGCGTGATGATGATCTGCTGCCCCGGCTGTGCGTCGTCAAGGCGATCGACCGGATGGCGCTGAACGAGTCCGGTCGGCAGATGGAACAGCACATCGACGACGCGCTCCAGCCCGAGCCGGGCCAGCGGCTTGGCGAGCTGCGGCCCGACGCCTTTGAGGTCGGTGAGCGCGGCGAAGAGCGGATTGAGGATTTCGGGTCGCATCGGTGACCGATGTTTAGCGCGAGCTTTGCCAACTTGCACCTCCCCTCTCCCCTTGCGGGAGAGGGCAGCGAGACTTACGAGCTTGCTCGTTAGTCACAGCGGGTGTGGGGTATGCGCTTGCAAAGCAAGCGCACCGCC
>NZ_JADKYM010000027.1:8165-33717 GCF_015475875.1 Sphingopyxis solisilvae
GTCGGCCGGCCGGGTTACGCTCAGCGCATGTTTGACCATGTGTCTCGATTTTCCGTGTTTACGGGCCCCACCCTCATCCAACTTCGCCCAAGCGCTTCGCGCCAAGGCATCGTATCCTTCTCCCGTCAAGGGAGAAGGGAAAGAGAAACAGATGACTGACCGCCTCAAACGCCTGAAATTCCGCGCTTGGCACCGCGGCACGCGCGAGGCCGACTATATGATCGGCGGCTTTTTCGACCGCTATTCCGCGGGCTGGAGCGAAGAAGAAATCGCCTGGTACGAGATCGTCGTCGAGGAAGACGATGTCGACATCATGGCGTGGGCGCTCGGCACCGGCGAACCGCCCGCGCATCTGAACCTGCCCGAAATGATCGCCGCGATGCGCCGGCTGGACTATATCCCGCTGCCATGACCATTCCGGCCGCCGATATTTTCGCCGCGATCGGATCGGCAGCGGCGCCGCTTACGCTGGCGCGCGCCGCCGACGGGTTCCTACCGCTGCTGCTCGCCGATCTGGCGCGCGCCAGCGACAAGCGGCTCGTCTATGTCGCGACCGACGACGCGGCGATGCAGGCGATTGCCGACGCCGCGCCCTTCTTCGCGCCCGACCTCATCGTCCACCGCTTTCCGGCATGGGATTGCCTGCCCTATGACCGCGCGGGGCCGTCGATGCGGGTCAGCGCCGACCGGCTGGCGACGCTGTCGGCGTTGCAGCAGCCTGCGAAACGCGGTGAGCTGCTCCTGACCACCGTCGCCGCGATCACCCAGCGCACGCTGACCCCCTTCCGCATCCGACAGCTCGCGACCACGCTTGCCGCAGGCCAACGGATCGACCGCGACGCGCTCGCCGAGCTGCTCGTCTCAAACGGCTTCAGCCGCGTTGACACCGTCGCCGACCAAGGCGAGTTTGCGGTGCGCGGCGGCATCCTCGACCTGTTCCCCGCGGGCGAGGAGACCGGGCTGCGCGTCGATTTCTTCGGCGACGAGATCGAAAGCATCCGCCGCTTCGACCCCGCCGACCAGCGCAGCCTTGGCCCCGCCAAGGCGCTGCAACTGCTCCCCGCCGCCGAGACCCTGCTCGACCAGGATACGATCAAGCGCTTCAGATCGGGCTACCGCGAGATGTTCGGCGCGCAAGCGACCGGCGATCCGCTGTATCAGGCGGTCAGCGAGGGGCGGCGGCAGGCGGGCATGGACCATTGGCTGCCGCTGTTCGAAGAACGGCTGGCGACGCTGTTCGACCATATCGACCCAGCCACCCCTGTGCTGCGCGGCCATCGCAGCGACGCCACCGCCGAGACGCGCTTCGCCGCGATCACCGATTATCATGCAAACCGCGTCGCGGCCGAAAAGGAATCGACGGGCAGCTATCGGCCACTGGCGCCCGAGACGCTGTATCTGACCGAGGCTGAATGGGCGACCGGGACAACAGCCCGCCCGATCCATATCATCACCCCGTTCGACGTGGCGCCGTCGGCGACGGTCATCGACCTGGAAACCTTTGCAGCGCGCGATTTCACCCCCGAGCGTGCCGCCGACCTCAACATTTATGACAAGGTCGCCGATCATCTGAGCGACGAACGTCGCAAGGGACGGCGCACGATCATCGCCAGCTATTCGGGCGGCGCGCGCGATCGGCTGTCGGGGTTGCTGCGCGAGCATGGGGTTACCGGACTCGTGCAGGCCGAGACCTGGCAGGAGGCGCTCGGTTCCAGTTCCGTTCGTGTCGAGCTAAGTCGAGACACCACGACGGACAGCGCCACCTCGCGGGGTGTCTCGACTTCGCTCGACACGAACGGGAACAAAGGGTCGAGCGAGACGGGCAACGTCGCCCTCATCGTCCTCCCGCTCGACCATGGCTTTGCCTCCGACGCGATCAGTCTGCTCACCGAACAGGACATTCTTGGCGAGCGCCTCGTCCGCCGCCAGAAGCGTCGCAAGAGCGCCGATGCCTTCCTCGCCGAACTGGCGACGCTCAGCGTCGGCGACATGGTCGTTCACCTCGACCATGGCATCGGGCGCTATGAGGGGCTGACCTCTATCCCGGTGGGCAACAGTCCGCATGATTGCGTCGCGCTGACCTATGCGGGCGGCGACAAGCTGTACGTCCCGGTCGAAAATCTCGACGTGCTTTCGCGCTACGGCGGCGAAAGCGACGGGGTGGCGCTCGACCGGCTCGGCGGCGAAGCATGGCAGCGCCGCAAGGCGCGGATGAAGGAACGCATCCGCGAGATCGCGGGCGAACTGCTCGCGACCGCGGCGCAGCGCGCGCTGCGCTCGGGCGAATTGCTTGCGCAGGACGCCGCCTATCCCGCCTTTGCCGACCGCTTCCCCTATCAGGAAACCGACGATCAGGACCGCGCCATCGGCGACGTGCTTGCCGACATGGCGTCGGGCAAGCCGATGGACCGGCTGGTGTGCGGCGACGTCGGGTTCGGCAAGACCGAGGTCGCGCTGCGCGCTGCGTTCGTCGCGGCGATGGCGGGGGTGCAGGTCGCGGTCGTCGTGCCGACCACCTTGCTCGCGCGGCAGCATTTCACCAATTTTGTCGAGCGCTTCAAAGGCTTCCCGGTCAACATCGGCCGGCTGTCGCGCCTCGTCCCCGCGGGCGAAGCGCAAAAGACGCGCGACGGGCTGGCGAGCGGTCAGATCGACATCGTCGTCGGCACCCATGCGGTGATCGCCAAATCGGTCGAGTTCAAGCACCTCGGCCTCGTCATCGTCGACGAGGAACAGCGATTCGGCGTCGTCCATAAGGAGCGGCTGAAGCAGCTCAAGACCGACGTTCATGTCCTGACGCTGACCGCAACGCCGATCCCGCGCACCTTGCAAATGGCGATGTCGGGCCTGCGCGAGCTCAGCGTCATCCAGACGCCGCCGGTCGACCGCCTGGCGGTGCGGACCTATGTCGCGCCATGGGATGCGGTGGTGCTGCGCGAAGCCCTGCTGCGCGAGCATGACCGCGGCGGGCAGAGCTTCTTCGTCGTGCCGCGGATCAAGGATCTGCCCGACACCGAGGAATTTTTGCGCAACCGCGTCCCCGAAATCAAATATGTCGTCGCGCATGGCCAGATGACCCCGACCGAAGTCGAAGACCGGATGAGCGCCTTTTACGACCGCAAATATGACGTACTGCTATCGACGACGATCGTCGAATCTGGGCTCGATATCCCGAGCGCCAACACGCTGATCATCCACCGCGCCGACCGCTTTGGCCTCGCCCAGCTGTACCAGCTGCGCGGGCGGGTCGGGCGCGCCAAGACGCGGGCCTATGCCTATCTCACCACCCCCGAGCATGGCGCGATTACCGATACTGCCGAAAAGCGGCTCAAGCTGCTCGGCGATCTCGATACGTTGGGCGCGGGGTTCCAGCTGGCGAGCCACGATCTCGACATTCGCGGCGCGGGCAACCTCGTCGGCGACGAGCAGTCGGGGCATATTCGCGAGGTCGGCTTCGAACTCTATCAGTCGATGCTGGAAGAGGCGATCCTGATGGCGAAGGCGGAAGGCGCCGGCAAGCTGCCCCCGCGCGAAGCCTTGTCGCCGGTCATCACCGTCGACGCGCCGATCCTGATCCCCGAGGATTATGTCCCCGATCTGCCGCTGCGCATGGCGCTCTATCGCCGCCTCAACGATGCGGCCGACCGTCCGGCGCTCGATGCCTTTGCCGCCGAAATGATCGACCGTTTCGGTCCGCTGCCGCCCGAAACCGCGAACCTGGTGCTGCTGATGGAGATCAAGGCGAATGCAAAGCTTGCCGGGATCGCCAAGCTCGACGTCGGCACCAAGGGGGCGCTGGTCAGCTTCCACAGCGACCAGTTTGCCAATGTCCCCGGGCTGATAGCCTATGTCGAGCGGCTGAAAGGCCGCGCGCGTATCCGTCCCGACAACAAGCTGTCGGTCAGCGGCGACTGGACGAGCACCGGGGCGCGGCTCAATGGCGCGCTGCAATTGTCGAAGGGGCTGGGGAAGCTGGCGCGGCAAGTGGGCTGACCAAAATCGTCATTGCGAGGAGCCGAAGGCGACGCGGCAATCCAGAGTCGCGCAAACCGCTCTGGATTGCTTCGCTTCGCTCGCAATGACGAGACCTATTCCATCAACCCCGGCAACTGATCCCCCGGCACCGGCCCCGACTTCAAAAACCCCTGCCACGTCGCGACGCCCAGTTCGCGCAGCCGTTCCAGTTGGCGCTCGTTCTCGATCCCCTCGGCGACCACCAGCAGCCCCAGCGCGCGCGCGAGATCGACGATCGCGCGCACGACAATGCGGTCGCGGTCGTTGCCGTCGATCGTGCGGGTGAAACCGCTGTCGATCTTCAGATAGTCGATCGGCAGCCGCGCGAGCAGGGCCAGGCTGGAATAGCCGGTGCCGAAGTCGTCGATCGCGATCGCGGCGCCCAGGTTGCGGATTTTGGCCAGCTGTTCGGCGGCGCTTGCCGGATCGCTGAGCATCGCCTGTTCGGTCAGTTCGAGCGTCAGCCGGTCGGGATCGACCCCCGCCGCCTTTGCCATCGCGGCGAAGCGGTCGGCGAAGCCGGGGTCGCCGAGATCGGCAGCGGTGATGTTGAGCGACACGCGCAGGTTGCCGAGCTGGCGCGGCCAGCGCGCCATTTCCGCCAGCGCCACGCGGTGCGCATGTTCGGTCAGTTCGCATTCGAGCCGCGCCGCACGCGCCGCGGTCACCAGCGGTCCAGCGCCGAGCAGCCCGAGTTCGGGATGTTGCCAGCGCAGCAGCGCCTCGACCCCCGTCATCGCGCCGGTCGTCACATCATATTGCGGCTGGTAATGGATCGCGACCTCGCCGCCCGACAGCGCGGCATGGACCATGACCCCGTCACGCGCCGAGGCGGGCCGCGCGAGTTGGTCGCCCGCCTGCCGCAACTGGTCCGCCACCGGTTCGTCGCGCGTAACGAGCGCGGTCACGATGCGAATCGACAGGCGGCCGTTGGGATCGCCGACGATCGGTTCGGCGAGCGCGACGTGCAACGCGCGTTCCTGCGCACGCAAGGCGCCGAGCGACAGCGGCGCGGCGGGCACGATCAGGAAACGCGGCCCGTCGAGACGTTCGACGCACGAGCCGTGACCGAACTCGTCGATCGCGAAATTTTCCAGCCGCCGCCCGATTTCGTCGAGCACCGCATCGCCCGTCGCGGTGCCGGCGCTGTTGTTGATTCGCGCCATCTGGTCGACCTGGACCAGGATCACGCCGACGTCGGCGGCGTGGGCGGCGTGCAAATCTTCGATCTTCAGAACATGGACGGGGCGTGGGTCGGTCAGGCGATTCATGGCGTCCCTCTAGCAGGCTTTGCTTGCCAAGTTCCTCCCTTTTGCATCACAAGACGGTCGTGGCTGTCACATTTTCCCCTCCCCTGCGGCCGGCGACGCCGCTGATCGACGGACATGGGCGGCAAATCAGCTATTTGCGCCTGTCGGTGACCGACCGGTGCGATCTTCGCTGCCGCTATTGCATGGCCGAGGATATGACATTCCTGCCCAAATCGGCGGTGCTGAGTATCGAGGAAATGGGCGAACTGGCGGAGCGATTCGTTGCGCGCGGCGTCCGGCGCATTCGCCTGACCGGCGGCGAGCCGCTGGTGCGGCGCGGGATCGACACGCTGGCAAAGCGGCTCGGTGCGATGATCGGACATGGCCTCGACGAACTGACGCTGACCACCAACGGCATGCGGCTCGCCGAACATGCGCCCATGCTCGCGGCGGCGGGCGTCCGCCGGATCAACGTCAGTCTCGACACGCTCGATCCCGCCGCCTTTCGCCATATCACGCGTGTCGGCGACATCGATGTCGCGCTCGGCGGAATCGCGGCGGCGCGCGCCGCCGGGCTGGCGGTGAAGATCAACATGGTGGCGCTCGCGGGCCTCAACGAAGACCAGCTCCTGCCGTTGCTCGATTATTGCGCCGGCACCGGCTGCGATCTCACGCTCATTGAAACCATGCCGCTCGGCGAGGTCGAGGCCGACCGCAGCGACCATTATATCCCGCTCCACCATTTCATCGCGCCGCTGCGCAACACGCGCGCGCTCTATCCGGTCGACAAGCGCACCGGCGGCCCCGCCCGATACTTTGCGGTCGAAGGCAGCCCGGTCACGCTGGGGCTGATCACTCCGCTCAGCGACAATTTCTGTGCGACGTGCAACCGCATCCGCCTGACCGTCGAGGGGCGCATCTATATGTGTCTGGGACAGGACGACCATATCGACCTGCGCGCGGCGCTGCGTGGGGGCGGCGATGTCGACGGCTTGATTGATGCCGCTTTGGCTGGCAAACCCCGCGCGCATGACTTTCACATCGAACGAAAGTCCACACCGGCGGTCGCGCGTCATATGAGT
The DNA here is from genome assembly GCF_015475875.1 of Sphingopyxis solisilvae. GTDB lineage: Bacteria > Pseudomonadota > Alphaproteobacteria > Sphingomonadales > Sphingomonadaceae > Sphingopyxis > Sphingopyxis solisilvae. Next base: position 14,512 of record NZ_JADKYM010000027.1, read on the forward strand.
GCAACGGGCGGCTGACACAGCGCCCGCAGGGGGAAGCGGACCATTATGCATCGCAAGATTGCGCTCGTCGCGTCGAATTCGCCCGTCGCCATGGAGGCCGAGGCGGAACTCAGGCCGCTCTATGACTTCGTCGAGCTGGGCGAGGCCGACCTGCTGATCGCACTGGGCGGCGACGGTTTTCTGCTCCATATGCTGCACCAGCTGCTCGACCAGCGCCGCAGCATGCCGGTGTTCGGGATGAACCGCGGCACCATCGGGTTCCTGATGAACGAGTTCCGCATCGAAGGGCTGCTCGACCGGCTGGCCGCCGCGCGCCCCTTCCTCATCCATCCGCTGTCAGGCGATATCACCACGATCAGCGGCGAACGCCACATCCTGCCCGCGATCAACGAAATCTCGCTGCTCCGCGAAACGCGCCAGGCCGCCAAGCTGGAAGTGATGATCAACGAACGCACGATGCTGGAAGAACTGTCGTGCGACGGGGTGCTGGTATCGACCCCCGCCGGATCGACCGCCTACAACCTCAGCGCCAATGGTCCGATCCTGCCGCTCGAATCGGAAATGCTGGCGCTGACCCCGATCAGCCCGTTCCGCCCGCGGCGTTGGCGCGGCGCGCTGGTCCCCGAATCGACCAGCATCCGCTTCAACGTCCGCGAAGCCGCGAAACGCCCCGTCAGCGCGGTCGCCGACCAGCGCGAGATCCGCGACGTCAAGACAGTGTTGGTCACGACCGACCGCAGCCGCCCGCTGACCTTGCTGTTCGATCCCGATCAGGGATTGGACGAACGCATCGCGATGGAACAATTTATCGTCTGAACGGAAAAATCGCGCCGAAACCCCCTTGATAAACTCACCGGTTGGCGGCAAAGGGGCCGCCTTGCCGCGTCGGCGGCGTGTTCCTCGGTAGCTCAGCGGTAGAGCAATCGACTGTTAATCGATCGGTCGTAGGTTCGAATCCTACCCGGGGAGCCATTTCTTTCCAAGCTGGCACGACATCCGACGGGGTTTACCGCGTTCGCGTTGCCTTCGGTTCGACGCGCGAGTTCGCTCAGTCGCCGCCCTTGTAGATCACCCCGCCCTTCATGATGACATCGAAACAGGATCACTATGCAATAAACGACGCGATTCGGTCGTGCGCCGCCACCCACTGTGGGCGTCCGCATGCGTGACATGAATGCGCTGGTCGAAAATCTGCAAGCCGCGATGCGCGAGGAAAATATCCCTTTTGCGACACAAAACCGCCTTCTGGCCAAGCTCGCCCCGATGTCGCGGCAAGTCATCACGCGCTAGGCGTCACGGCCGGTCAGGAACCGCCCAGCGCCAGCCACAGCAGCAAGCGCGCGCGGCGCGCCTCGCCGCGGGCGATCGCGGCGCGTTCGGTGGCGCCGTCGGCTTGCCGACGCGCCTCCAGCTCGGCTGACAAATCGGCAAGGCCGGCGCGGACGCGCGTGGCCGTCAACGCTTCGACCCGCGCCAGCCGCGCGGCCTCGTCGGCGGTGGCGAACACCCGTGCATCGCTCGCCGCGATCAAGCGGTACCCCGATTCCGCATCGCCCAGCGCGTCAAACACGGCGGCGCGATATTGCTGAAACGCGATCTTCTTGTCCGCCGCGGCCGCGTCAATCTCGGCCGATATGCGGCCAAAGTCGAGCAACGGCCCAGCGATCGCGGCGGCGAGCGAACCGATCAGCGATTCATCGTCGAACAGCTGCCCCGGGCTGAAGGCGAGCAGGCCGAGGCTGGCCGACAGGCTGAGGCGGGGAAAGCGCCGCGCGGCGGTCGCGGCAAGGTCGCTGTCCGCAGCGGCAAGACGCGCTGCCGCGGCGGCGACGTCCGGACGACGGGTGAGCAGGTCCGATGGCAGCGTCGCCGGTGCCGCGGGCAAGGGCTGCGCGCCCGCCCCGGCTGAGAGTTGCTCCGCAATCCATGCGGCATCGCGCGCGGTCAAGGTGACGAGACGGCCGACCAGATTGGCGCGCTCGCCATCGAGCGCGGCGAGACGGCTGCGCGATGACGCTGCAATCGCCTCGGCGCGCGCCGCATCGATGCCCGGCGCAAGGCCGGCTTTCGCCCGCGAATTTGCGAGCCTGACCAGGCGATCGGCCGCATCCAGGTCGCGCAACAGCGCCGCTTGGCGCGCCTCCAGACTGCGCCAGTCGACCACCTGTGACGCAATATCGGCGATCAGCGCGACCCGCACCGCGTCTGCATCGGCAGTCGCGGCGTCCAGTCGCGCCGTCGCCGCACGCTGTTCGGCGCGCAGCCGCCCGAACAGGTCCGCCTCCCACCGGGCGCCGAGCGTCGCGCCATAGGACGTGCGGTCGGGATCGATGGTGATTCCGGGGGGCAGGCTGGCGCCCAAACTGCCGGGGTTCGTCCGGCTCGTTTCGACCGATGCGGACAGATCAAGCTGCGGCGCGCGTTCGGCACGCGCGCGGCGCGCCGCCGCGCGCGCCCGCTCGATCCGCGCGGCCGCTTCGCCGAGCGAAGGCGCATCGGCCAGCGCGGCATCGCGCAGCGCGACGAAGCCCGAGTCGTCGTGGGGCAGCAGCGCAGCAAGCGAGCCGGCCTCGACCGCGTCGGGCAGATAGGAAAAGCTGGCGGGCAGTACCGGCGGCGGCGTATCGATCTGCGGAGGCGGCCCGGCGACGCAGCCGGCGCTGCCCAGCGCCAACAGGGCGGTCAGCGCGGCCTTGCGCATCATCGCTGCGCTCCGGGGCGGGGTTTGGCCGGAATGAAAGCGTCGACCTGCTGCCCGACGCGGAACAGGCCATCGCTCGGCGGCAGCGCATAGATCAGCTGCATGACCCGCACGTCGACGCGTTCGGCGGCGCTGTTCGTCAGCGACCGTTTCGGCACCACCAGCGGCTCGGCGCGGACGAAGCGCGCGGCCACCTGGCGCGCGGCGGCACCGCGGGGCGAGACGATCGCGGCGGCGCCCAGCGCGACGTCGCCTGCCTGATCCTCGTCGATGTCGATCCGGATATGCAGCGGGCGGGTCTCGCCCATCCGGATATAGGGTTCGGTATTGCCACCCTGCGGCCCGCCCGCCTGGACAAATTCGCCCGGCCGGATGTTCACCGCCAAAATCTCTCCCGCGATCGGCGCGCGCACCGCAAGGCGCGACAATTCGACCCGCGCGCTCGCCGCCGCTGCCTCGGCCGCATCTCGCCGCGCGCGGGCCAGCGCCGCGCGGCTCGCCGCGCCCGCGGCGTCACCTTCGGCGCGCAGCAGCTCGGTCCGGCTGACCGCGGCGGGGTCGTCGATCTGGCGGTAGAGCGCGAGCTGGCGCTGCGCTGTGGTTCGGGCGGTATCGGCTTCGGCAATGGCGGCCTGCGCCTCGCGGATCGCCGCTTCCGCCTCGCGCAGCCGCGCGCGCACGGCGCGGTCGTCGACCAGAAACAGCAGGTCGCCCTTGGCCACATAGGTTCCCGGCTGAACGTTCAGGCTCGTGACCAGTCCCGACAGCGCCGTTCCGATATCGACGATCTCGCTCGACGGTTCGACGACTCCTGCCCCGGCAACCCGGTCGCCATTGGCCAGCGCGCCGGTCGCGCGCGGCGGGGTTTGCTGCGGCGGTTCGAGCCGGCGATCGGGCAATCCGACGAAGATATAGACGACCGCCAGCACCACCCCCAGCAAGGCAATGACGGGCAGGATCTGGCGCGGAAAGTTGAGGTTGGCAAAGCGTCGGGTCATGGCGTCAATAGTCCTTCGGCATGTCGCGGCCGTCGTGGGTGATGCGGCCGTCCTCGAGCACGAGGATTCGGTCGGCGAGGTCGAAGATGCGGTTGTCGTGGGTGACGATGATGACCGAGCGGTCGTCGGCGAGCGCGACTTCGCGCAGCAGGTCCATCACGCGGCGCCCCGACCGGGCGTCGAGCGCCGCGGTCGGTTCGTCGCAAACGATCAGCCGCGGCTGGTGAACGAGCGCGCGGGCGATGGCGACGCGTTGCTGCTGCCCGCCCGACAGCTGGCTGGGCAGCTTGTCCGCCTGATCGCCGATATTGAGCGCGGCGAGCAGCTCGGTCGCCCGCGCGCGCGCTTCGCCGCGGTCGACTCCCTGCGCGATCAACGGCACCGCGGCGTTGGCGGCGGCATCGATCGCCGGGATCAGATTATATTGCTGGAAAATGAAACCGACGTTGCGCAGCCGGAAATCGACGAGTTCATTGTCCGACAGATTATAGATATCGGTGCCGAACAGCCGCACCTCGCCCTCGGTCGGCCACAATATGCCGCACATGATCGAAATGAGCGTCGTCTTGCCCGACCCCGACTCGCCGACCAGATAGGTCAGCTCGCCCGCCCGGACGTCGAGATCGATGCCGTGCAGGACGCGGATCGTCTGCTGCCCGGCGGTAAAGTCGCGCACGACGCCGCGGGTGGCAATCGCGGTCGCCGGATCGCCCGGCGCAAAGGGAGCGACGTCGCTCACCGGAACACCGCCGCGGGTTCGGTCCGGAGCACATTGCGCAGCGCGATCCAGCCGGTGAGCGTCAGGATGATCGTCACCGCCGCCAGGCTGATCAGCGGCACCTGCCAAGGGATATAGAAGCCCTTGAAGGTCGGGTTGCTCGAAAAACTCCAGATGAATGCGACCGTGCCGAGCACGCCGAGGCCATAGCCGATCGACCCGACCATCGCCGCCTGCGCAGCGACCATGCGGCGGATCTTGGCATTGTTCACGCCGATGGCCTTGAGCGCGCCGAACTGTTTGATGTTGTCGCGAATGAACAGGCTGAAGGTCAGGCCGACAATCGCCACGCCGACGATGAACCCCAGCATCACGGTGATCCCGAAATTGAGCGGGATACCGGTATTTTCGATGATGAAGTCGATCCCGTCGCGGGCAAATTCGTCGCGGGTGCGGGCGCGGAGGCCGGTTTCGTCGGTGATCCGCGTCGCCAGCGTCTTGGCGTCGACGCCGGGCGCGGCGCCGACGAGGACAAAACTCAGCCGGTTGCGCGTGCCCGGCACAAAATTGAGCGCGCGGCTGTAGCGGGTGTACAGGGTCACCTGGCTGGTAAAGCTGGGAATGGCATCGGCGACCCCCATGATGACCGCGCGCTGGTCGTTGAGTTCCAGCCGCTCGCCGACCGGATCATAGCCTTCCGGAAAAAAGCGCGTCGTGCCGACATCGTCGATCACCACCGCATCGGGCTGTTCGAGCACCTTGGTCGAACCCGACGCCATGCGCCGCGGCAGGCCGATCAGCGTCGCGTCGTCGACGCCGATCACCGACACGCCCTCCAGATCGCCTTCCTTCGTTCGCACCGAGGCCGCGGCGCGCAAGTGCGGGACCGCCCATTCGACGCCGGGCACCGATCGCACGCGGTCGAGCGCGGTCGACGGCATCGGCAGGTTGACGTCGGTCGTGCGGCTGACGGGATCCATCACCCAGACATCGGCCGACGGAACATTATAGACGCCGCTGGCGCCGCGTTCGATCAGATTGACAAAGATCGTCAGCTGCTGCGTGATCAACAAGGTTGAAAAGGCGATGCCGAACAGCAGACCATAAAATTTGGTCGCATCGCCGGTCAGCATTCGGATCGCAATCCAGACCATCGGGGGAGAGCCCTTTATCCGCGACGCTTGCAACCGTTCGCTGTTAGGAACATTATTGAACGGCAGTGTTTAAATGAACGGAAGCGTACAGATTGTCAATCGCGCGGAAAAAAAATCCCGGCAGACCGGCCGACCTCGCCAAACGCGAGGCGATATTGGTGGCGGCGACCCAGGCATTTTTCGAATATGGTTATGGTGCCGCCGCGATCGAACAGATCGCCGCCGCGGCGGGCGTGTCAAAGGTCACCGTCTATAATCATTTCTCGGACAAGCAGGGTCTGTTCGCCGCCGCTATCGAGCGCGAGTGCGAACGGATGCGCGGCCACTTCGCGATCGAAGGACAAAGTGGGGCAAGCTTGCGAGATCATTTGCGGCATATCGGCATGGCGATGGTCGCCTTTCTGTCGCGGCCCGAGATGGTGCAGTTCGAACGCCGCATCGCCGCCGAAACCGAACGCAATCCCGAAATCGGCCGCGCTTTTCTGGATGCCGGACCGCGGCGCATGAAGGCAGCGCTGACCGCTTTCCTGACAGCCGTGGCCGACAGCGGCGGGCTGTCGATCGAAAATCCGGGGCTGGCCGCGGAACAATTTGCCGCGATGTGCAAGGGTTTTGGCGATGTCGAGTTGCGCTTCGGCGCGCCCCCGACCCGCGAGGCGACCCGGCAACGGGTCGAAGCCGCCGTCGATACTTTCCTGCGAGCCTATGGCGGCCATATCACCGCGCGCGTACGCGGCTAGGTTCGGGCAGGAAAGATAGGCGCCCGACCCACCATCGCCGGGAGTGCCCGGTCCATCCGGCCCGCGAGCCAGGCGGCGGCCGCAACCGCCTTGTCGAGGTCCAGTCCCGTCTCAACATGGCTGCGGCCCAGCATATAAAGCACGTCCTCGGTCGCCACATTGCCCGCGGCGCCCGGCGCGAAGGGGCAGCCCCCCAACCCCCCGAGCGCGGCATCGACCGTCGCTGCCCCCTCGCCCACCGCGGCCCAGACATTGGCGAGACCGGTGCCCCGTGTGTTGTGGAAATGCACCCGCACCGGCAACCCCGCAACCGCCTCGCGAACCCGGCCCACCATCTCCGCCACCTGCGCCGGCGATCCGCAACCGATCGTATCGGCGAGCGCGATTTCGCGTGGCGCGCAATCGGCGGCGCGTTTTGCCATCTCGACAACCCGCGCGACGGGCACCTCGCCCTCGAACGGACAGCCGAACGCGGTCGCGATGGTGATTTGTGCGGAACGGTCCGCACCTTTTGCAAGACCGACGATTTCGATCGCGGCCGCAAGCGATTCATCGGCGCTTTGCCCCTGGTTGCGGATACCGAAACTGTCGCTGGTCACACAGACCGCGCCCAGTTCGTCGATCCGCTCCGCGGCGATGGCGCGCTCCGCGCCGCGGCGGTTGAGCACCAGTCCGATATAGGTCACATCGTCGCGGTCGGGCAGCACCGCCACCAGCGCTTCGGCGTCGGCGAGTTGCGGTACTTTTTGGGGGTTCACAAAGCTCGTCACCTCGATCCGCCGTGCGCCATAGTCGATCGCGCGGCGCACCAGTTCGGCCTTGTCGGCGGTCGAAACGAGCGCGGCTTCGTTCTGAAGGCCGTCGCGCGGGCCGACCTCGACCATTTCCACATGCAGATTTGTCAGCATCTTGCGCCCTATAGCATGAAAGTCATTTAGCAGGTTGAAAAATACATAGCATTCTAAGTATAGAGAGCCAAGGGTTGCGAAGCCTGCCTCTATCAGGCCCGGCCCCGAAAGGAACGAGATGACGCAGGCAGAGGGTGGCGGGGGCGCGCTGGCGGGGATCAGGGTGGTCGAGATGGGGCAGCTGATCGCCGGCCCCTTTTGCGGCCAGCTGCTCGGCGACATGGGCGCCGAGATCGTCAAGCTGGAACCACCGGGCACCGGCGACCAGATGCGCCACTGGGGTCAGGGCGACAAGCCCAGCTGGTGGCGCGTCATCGCGCGCAACAAATACTCGGTCGCGGCCGACTTGCGCGAGGAAGAAGGCCAGCAACTGGCGCGCGACCTGATCGCCAAGGCGGACATATTGGTCGAGAATTTCCGCCCCGGAACGCTCGAAAAGTGGAACCTCGATCCCGCCGAATTGCGCCGGGACAATCCTGGGCTGATCGTCGTGCGCGTGTCGGGCTATGGTCAGACCGGCCCCTATTCGGCGCGTGCGGGTTTTGGCGGAATCGGCGAGGCGATGGGCGGCTGGCGCGGGATCGTCGGCTATGCTGACCGCCCACCCGCGCGCATGGGGGTGTCGATCGGCGACACGCTTGCCGCCACCTATGGTTGTATGGGGGCGCTGGCGGCGCTCCACCACCGCAGCAAGACCGGTCAGGGCCAGATCGTCGATTCGGCGTTGTACGAAGCCGTGCTGCAGGTGATGGAATCGACCGTCTCCGACTATTCGGCGAGCGGGACCAAGCGGCAACGCACCGGATCGACCCTGCCCGGGATTGCGCCGTCGAACGTCTATCCGTGCAAGGATGGCGAGTTTCTGATCGGCGCCAACCAGGACGGCGTCTTTGCCCGCCTGGCCGCGGCGATGGGGCGGCCCGACCTCGCGAGCGACGAACGCTACGCCACCCACCGCGCGCGCGGGGCGCGGCAGGCGGAGCTTGACGCGATCATCGGCGAATGGACGCGGACGCTGACGATCGCCGAACTCGAAACGCGGATGATCGCCGCCGGGGTTCCGGCGGGCCGCGTTTTCGATGCCGAGGACATGCTTGCCGATCCGCATTTCGCCGCGCGCGACGCGCTGGTGACAGTGCCCGATGCGGAATGGGGAGAGATCAGGATGCAGGGCGTGTTTCCGAAACTGTCGGCGACGCCGGGCAGCATTCGGCGTCCCGCTCCGCTCGGTGTCGGGCAGGATACCGACGATGTGCTGAAACGCTGGCTGGGCCGGGAGCAGTGACGCGATGATAACCCTTTACGGCGGCCCGACGCCCAACGCGCGCAAGATTGCGATTGCGCTCCTGGAAATGGAGCTCGACTGGCAGCTGGAATATGTCGACATCCTCGCCGGCGACCAACTGACCCCCGAATTTCTGGCGCTCAACCCGAACAACAAGACGCCGGTGATCGTCGACGCAAACGGCCCCGCGGGGGAGCCTTTCATCCTGTGGGAAACCGGCGCTATCCTGCTCTACCTCGCCGAAAAGACGGGGCGTTTCCTGCCGCGGGATCCGGTGAAGCGCGCGATCTGCTGGCAATGGTTGATGTTTCAGGTGTCCGGCGTGGGTCCGATGTTCGGCCAGCAGGCGCATTTCAGTCATTATGCGAAGGATCGACACGCATATGCGATCGAACGCTACAGCCGCGAGGTCGATCGATTGATGATGGTCCTCGACAAACGGCTCGGCGAGGCGGAATGGCTGGGGGGCGACGACTATAGCATCGCCGACATGGCGACCCTGCCCTATCTGCGCCGCCAGTTGATCGAACGGGCCGGCCAGTTCCCCAACGTCGACCGCTGGGGCGCCGCGATGCTGGCGCGACCCGCGGTCGCCGAGGGGATCAAGGTCGGCGTCGCCCGCGCCGAGACAATCGAGGGTGGACTCACCGGTTTCACCGACGCGCATCGCGCGATCCTGTGGGGCGACCGCCAGCACGCACCGCGATAACCGCTAGGGTCAGGACCCTAGTCGTTCGTCACCGCCGCCTGATTGGCGGCGCCGAACATGTTCGACCATTCGCGTGCGTCGAGTTGCTGGTGCCGCCCGACATATTTCGCGGGCGGTTTCAAATCCTCGCGCGCCATCACCCGCGTGACAGCCGGCCGGTCGCGAATCCGTTCGAACCAGCCGCGCATTGCGGGCCATTGTTCAAGCCCCATGCCCATCACGAACGCCGACGCGCGGCCGGGCCATATGGCGATGTCGGCGATCGTATAATCATCCCCCGCGACATAGGCACTCTTCTCCAGCCGCCTTTCAAGCACCGTCAGCAGGCGGTTCAGCTCGTTGGTGTAGCGTTGCACCGCATAGTCCTGACCCGCTGGCGCATAGCGCAGAAAATGGCTCGCCTGTCCGCCCATCGGCCCCAGCCCCGCGACCTGCCAGGTCAGCCACGACAGCGTTGCAGCGCGCGCCGCACCCGACCGCGGCAAAAAGCGTCCCGATCGTTCGGCCAGATATTGCAGGATCGCCCCCGATTCAAAAACGGTGACCGGATCGCCGCCTTCGGGCGGAGCATGGTCGACGATGGCGGGCAGCTTGTGATTGGGATTGATCCGGCCGAACTCGGCGGTCAGCTGGTCGCCATTGAAGATGTCATAGGAAATGACGCGGTACGGCGCACCGATTTCCTCCAGCATGATCGCGATCTTCTGACCGTTCGGGGTCGCCGAATAGTGGAGATCGATCATGTCACATCACCTCGTGGATCACATGCCGGACGCCAAAATCGGTTCGTTCGCCGACCCCGACCGCGAGGATGCCGTTGAGCCAGCCATATTTTGCGCTCGCGGTTTCGAACACCGGCGCGATTCGCAGATAGTAGCGCGAAGGGTCAGCATCGGGCACCGCCGGATCGGAAAAGGTCGCGCGCACATCGTCGGGAATGATGCTCCGCCCGGTGTAGCTCAGATAGATCAGGTCGCCGTCGCCCGTTTGCCACACCGCGCGGGCATCGAAGGTGCCGACCGACGCCTCGTCGCCCAGCCGCCCGCTCCGCGACCAGTTGCCGCCGCCGGGCAATATGATCCCGTTGATCCGCGGGCCGAAAAATCGCCCGCCGCTGATGTAGCCGAGCCGCTGGTCCCCGAACGGCGACGCGCCGATCCCGATGATGCCCCCGCCCACTTCGAACTCGGCGGTACACAGGTGGCGCGTCGCCAGCGTCGCGGGGACGGCCGTCGGATTTTCTGTGAGCATGTTGCGAATCCTCTCTCTGCCTATGGACAAGCATAAAACAATTAGTATACTAAGGGTCAATCAGATTGACGGATCGGGTAACAGCCCGGGACCGCGACAACAGGCTCTATGGGAGGGTGAAAATGAAGGCTCGCAATCAGTTTCTGCTATCCGGCGTCGCAGCGACCGCCATGCTGGTCGGCGCCACGTCGGCCTATGCGCAGGCCGCGGCCAGCGACAGCTACAGCAATGAAATCATCGTCACGGCGCAAAAGCGCGAACAGAGCCTGCAAGACGTGCCGATTTCAATGGAGGTCGTCACCGGCGACAAGATTGCGGAACTGGGCGTCAACGATTTCGCTGACATGGCGGCCTATGTTCCCAACGTCGCCGTCCAGACGACAGCAGGAAACGACGTCATCTATATCCGCGGCTTTGGCTCACCGCCCGCAAACTTCTCGTTCGATCAAGCGGTCAGCCTCTACATCGACGGCGTTTATGCCGGTCGCAGCCGCCAGACGCAGGCGCCCTTTTTCGACCTCGGTCGCGTCGAGGTGCTGCGCGGACCGCAGGGCGCGCTGTTCGGCAAGAACACCGCGGCAGGCGCGATCAGCGTCGTCTCGGCCGCGCCGACGAGGGATTTCCAGGGATCGCTGACCGGCAGCTACGACTTCGAATATGACGGCTTCCAGATTTCGGGCCATGTGTCGGGGCCGATCTCGGACACGTTGAGCGTCCGTCTCGCGGGCCGCATCGTCGACAACAACGGCTATATCCTGAACCGCGCGACGGGCCAGAAAAACCCGCAGACGAAACAACAACTCGTCCGCTTCACGGCGTTGTGGGAGCCGAGCGCCAACTTCGATTTCACCGCGCGCGTCGAATATGGCAACCAGGATATCAAGGGCGGCGTCACCGTGTCGGATTCCGCCACCATGGCGCCGAGGTTGCGGCAGAGCCGCTTCCTTGAGGATTCGGCGCTCGGACAGGAAGGTATCCGCGGCGAAACGCTGATCGCCTCCGGAACCGCAAACCTGAAACTCGGCGATTACACGTTAACGTCGATCACCGGGTACAGCTGGTATGACAGCGCAATGATCAACGGCTTCGATCAGACGCTGCCCAACCCTCCGGGCGGGGTGACGAACAATTCGGTGTACAACAGCTATCCCGAAAATTTCGATCAATTCTCGCAGGAAATCCGGTTGGCGTCGCCGACCGGACAGACGTTCGAATTCATCGTTGGCGCCTATTATGATCGGTCCGATTATCATCTCGATCAATTTGGCGGCTTCAACATCAACAACAGCGCCCTGAACTATTTTGGTCTGCTCCACACCTTTTTTGACCAGAAAACCGAATCTTTCTCGGTGTTCGGGCAATCAACCCTGAATGCCACCGACCGGCTGCGCTTTATCGGCAGCCTGCGCTATACCCATACGAAGAAAGAAGCGACGTTCGACGGCGAGCGTATCTATGGCCCGTTCAATCTGCGTCCGCTGACGCAGGCGCAGGGCAAGCGCAAGGAAAACAACGTCGATCCGTCGATCACCGCGCAATATGACATCAACGACGATGTGATGGTTTATGCGACCTATGGCCGCGGCTCGAAATCGGGTGGCTTTGTCTCGAACACCTATGGCACGACCGACGCGACGTTCCAGTATGAACCCGAAAAGTCGCGCAATATCGAAGCCGGCATCCGCGCCTCCTTCGGCGCGATCACCGCGAACGTGTCGGTGTACGACACCAAGTTCAGCAACCTGCAGGTGTCGGTGTATAATCCGACCACTTCGACCTATCAGACGGGCAACGCCGCCAGCGCGGCATCGACAGGCATCGAAAGCACCTTTGTGCTGAAGCCGTCGCGCAATTTCGACGTCACCGCATCGCTCGCCTATCAGGACATCCGCTACCTCGACTATCCCGGCGCGGCCTGTCTCGCGACCCAACCGGTCAGCGAGTGCAACCCGGCCAGCCCGGCAAGCATCGCGGCGAACAATATCGCCGGCGCGCCCTTGCCCTATGTGTCGGATTGGTCGGGCAGCGTTCAGGCGCACAGCTGGGTGCCGATTTCGTCAGCGCTTGAACTCGACGTTACCGGTGTGGTGTCGTTCCGGTCGGGATATTTCAATTCGGACAACCAGAGCCCGGTCTTTGGCTTTCAGAAGGGCTATGCCAAGGTCGATCTGCGCGTGCAGCTGAGCGACGCCGACAAGCGCTGGCACCTTGCCTTTGTGGGCCGCAACCTCACCAACAAACTGACCGCGGGCAGCGTGTTCCAGCTGCCCTTCCCGATCACCAACACCACGCGTTCGATCCATTATCTGGAACCCGCGCGCAGCCTGGCGATCGAAGCCGGCGTCAAATTCTGACGATGTCCCAGCGACCGGCCGTCGTTGCCGCTTCCCGTCACCGGGAACCGGCAGCGGCGGCCGCGAGCTGTTTGGGGAATTGCCGATGATCGACGTCTATTTCACACCGACGCCCAACGGGCACAAGGTGTCGATCATGCTCGAAGAGATCGCTCTGCCGCACCGGCTGATCGCAATGAATATGCTGGAGGGCGACCATCTGACACCCGAATATCGCCGGATCAATCCGAATGGCCGGCTGCCTGCGATCGTCGACCATGAGCCGGTTGGTGGCGGTGCGCCGCTGCCGGTGTTCGAGTCCGGCGCCATTCTGCTGTATCTCGCCGAAAAGTCGGGGCAATTGCTCCCCGCCGACCCGCGGCGGCGCAGCCAGGCGCAGCAATGGCTGATGTGGCAGATGGCCAGTTTCGGCCCGATGCAAGGTCAGGCGCATCATTTCATCCGCTACGCGCCCGAGGGACAGGATTATCCGGTCGAGCGCTACCGCAACGAAACGTTGCGCCTGCTCCACGTCCTCAACGGCCGCCTTGGCGAAGCCGACTATCTGGCAGAGGAATATTCGATCGCCGACATCGCGGCCTGGCCGTGGACGCGCGCGATCCACGCGATCGGACTGACGCTGGACGATTATCCGGCGGTGGCCGACTGGTTCGCGCGGATCGCCGCGCGGCCTGCGGTGATCGCAGGAACTGACGTCAAGAACGCCGCCAACCTGTCGAGCGCGCGCCCGGTCCTGACCGAGAAACAGTGGTCGAACCTGTTCGGAAAAAACATGCTCGAGGCGCCGACCCGCTAAACCGTGTCGGCGTGGCCCCATTGATATTCGACCGCGCCGTTGATCCGCCGCACGGCGACCCAGTCCCCACCGGCCAGCCCGTCATCTTCGATCAATGCGATCACGCCGTCCGCAATGTCATCGGGCGTGCAGGCCTCGTTGTTTTCGAGCACGGTCCGCATCCAGTCGGACTTGCCCCCTGCCCCCGTCGTGTCGAGGATCGGCGTATCGACCAGACCCGGCAGCATCCCGACGACGCGAACGTTGCACGTCTCCTTCAGCGATGCGCAGCAGCGGGTGAACATCATCACCGCCGCCTTGGTTGTCGCATACATCGCGTCGTAGAAACCGGTGCCGAGCGCTACGGTCGAAACGGTGTTGACGATAACCCCGCCGCCGCGCGCCTTCATCGTCTGCACCGCAATCTGCGTCGCCGCGACGAGCGAGGTAATGTTGACGTCGATGATCCATTGCAGGCGCGCGGCATCGACGTCGGGAAACTGCGGCAGGCCCGACACCACGCCGGCATTGTTGTGCAGGATATCGACGTCGCCATGATCGCGAAACCAGGCCTCGGTCGCGGGAATGTCGGACAGGTCGAGCCTGTGAACATCGACCTGTGCGCCTGCCGATCCTACCAGCCGGGCGGTTTCCGCAAGCCCGCTCCGGTCGATGTCGACCAGTTTGATCCGCGCCGCGCCGCGCCGCGCGAGCATCACCGCGGTCGCGCGGCCGATCCCGCTGGCCGCACCCGTTACGATTGCCGTTTTGCCCTGAATCTTCATCCTGCCTCTCCCGCACTCATGTCGCTACCGTAAAGCACATTGACAGATAAGCTTAAATACCTAAGTATTTTCGGATCGATAAAAGCAGCGCGTTTGGGGAGAGTTATGACCGAGGCAACGGCCGTCAACGCAGGCGCGGCAGCGTCCGATCCGGGGCTGGCGCTGCGTCGCAACGCCGCGCTGGTGATGCTTTTCATCGTCGGGACGATCAACTTCGTCGATCGCCAGCTCTTGTCCGTGCTGGTCGAGCCGATCCGGGCCGAGATGGATTTCAGCGATACCCAGTTCGGCCTGCTCACCGGATTGGCCTTCGCACTGTTCTACGCGGCGATGGGCGTTCCCGTGGCAATGATCGCCGACCGGTGGAATCGCATCAAGCTGATCGGCATATCATGCATGGTGTGGAGCGCCTTCACCGCGGCATGCGGCATGGCCAGCAATTTCTGGCAGTTGGCATTGATGCGCTTTGGGGTCGGCGCGGGCGAAGCGGGCGGCACCGCGCCGTCGCTGTCGGTCATCGCCGACTATTACCCGCCGGCGCAGCGGCCATTGATGATCGGCCTGTTCACCTGCAACGGTCCGTTCGGCGTCTTTGTCGGCGCTGCCTTCGGCGCGTGGGCGGCGGCGCATATCGGCTGGCGCGGCGCCTTTATCGTCATCGGGATCGTCGGCATCCTGATCGCACCGATCATGATCTGGCTCGTCCGCGAACCGGCGCGCGGTGCGATGGATACGCACCAGCCCGCCGACGAAGCGCTGCCGTTCAGCCAAAGCCTGGCGATGTTCATCCGCCGCCGCTCGCTGCGCATGGTGATGATCGGTAGCGGCCTCGCCGCCTTTGTCAGCTATGGCATGCTCAACTGGATTCCTGCCTTTTTGATGCGGACCCAGAAAATGCCGCTCGAAGCGATGGCAACCTGGTTCGCGCCGGCGGCGGGCATCACCTTTGGCATCGGCATCCTCGGCGGCGGCTGGCTCGTCAGCCGCCGGGCGAAACACTCGGCGCGCGCCTATGGCACGATACCCGCGCTGGCGACCGCGGTGCTGGTGCCGACCTTCATCGCCGCCTTGCTGGTCGACAGCTGGCAGCTTTCGCTGGCGCTGATGCTGATCCCGATGGCGGCCTGCACCGCCTATGTCGCGCCTGCCCTTGCGCTCGTGCAAAATCTGACCCCGCCGCGCAGCCGCGCGACCGCTGCGGCGGTCATCATGTTGATGTTCAATATCGTGGGACTGGGGCTTGGCCCGCTGTTCGCCGGGATCGTCAGCGACGCGTTGAAGCCCGATTATGGCGACGACAGCCTGCGCTGGGCGTTGATGGCATTGATGCCCTTCGCCGCAGCCGCCGGCATCGCGCAATATCGCATGACCCGTTATCTGGAAAAGGACTTCGCCGAATGACCTCGGTTGCGGGCAAGACGGCGTTCATCACCGGTGGTGCCAGCGGGCTCGGCCGCGCAACCGCCAAAGCGCTTGCGGCACGGGGCGCCGCGGTCATTCTGGCCGACATCGATGGCCCGGGCGCGGAAGCTGCGGCGGCGGATCTGCGCCGTCACGGTGCCGAAGCAATGGGGATATATCTCGACGTCACCCGCGAGGACAGCTGGGCCGCTGCGGGGGAAAGAGCCCGCGACTTTGGCGCGGTGCGCATCCTGTTCAGCAATGCCGGCGTCGGCGGCGGATCGGGACCGTTCGAACAATATGACCCCAACGTGTGGCGCTGGAACTATGCGGTCAACGCCCACGCCCATCTGTACGCCTGCCGGACCTTTCTGGGCGCGATGAAAGCCAGCGGCGAACCGAGCCATCTGGTCATCACATCGTCGATGGTCGCGATCGTTCCGCCGCCGATCTCGGTTGCCTATATCAGCTCGAAATATGCGACGCTGGGGATTGCCATGGCGCTGCGCAACGAACTGGCCGAAAGCTGTGTCGGCGTATCGGTGCTGATGCCGGGCATGTCGGCCACGCGGATCGTCGAGACCACGCGCGATTTGCGCCCGGTCGAACAGGAAGCCGGCGCCGCAGCCGCTACCAGCCGGGCGATGCAGGGCGTGCTTGCGGGCGGCATGTCGCCCGACAAGATTGGCCTCCGGGTGGTCGAAGCAATCGAGCGCGGCGACTATTGGATCTTCACCCACCCCGAATGGAAGAAGATGGCCGAATTGGTGACCAACGATATGCTGGCGGCGTTCGGCGCGTCGGCCGACCCGGACTATCGCGGCGACGATATCGACGGTCTGATCGCCGCAAACGGCGGCCGCATGTTTGGCGCGAAGGCATAGGAGAGCGACATGGCCGAAGAGAATGATATCCGCGACATGGCCCGGCGGTTCTTTGACGCGATTGAGGCGGGCGACATCGAAACGATGCGAAGCAGTTTCGCCCCCGATGCCGAGATCTGGCACAATACCGACGAGCTGATCGTCACGCGCGACCAGACGGCGCAGACGCTGACCGGCATGGTGGCACGGATCAAGGACCGCAAATATGCCGATCGCCAGCTCACCGCTTTTCCGGGCGGTTTTGTCCAGCAGCATGTCCTGACCGGCGTCCGCGTTCACGACGATGTCGCGGTCCGTTTGCCGTGCGCGATCATCTGTACGGTCGAAAATGGCCGGATCACACGGCTCGACGAATATTTCGACAGCGCGCATGTCGCCGAATTCCGCAAATTTGCGAACGCCTGAGGAGTTTTTCATGCCCGTTCTGCGTCAGGTCCCCCGGTCCGAAGTCACCGACGAGACCGTCCTCGCCTATTACAACCGCCTGTTCGGCGACCGCGATCCGGTTGCCGAACCCGGCACCGCGACCGGCACGCCCGGCGACTGGTGGACGGTGTTCGCCCTGTCGCCCGACATCTTCGAACATGCGGTCAAGGGGTTCGCCGTCTATCGCAATCCTGCGCGCACGATTGATCCGGTCCTGCGCGAGCTCGGCCAGACGCGTGCCGGCTGGGTCAAGGGCAGCCAGTTCGTCTTCTCGCAGCATTGCAAGTCGCTCCGCGGCCTCGACGTGAGCGAAGAAAAGATCGCGGCTATCGCGCACTGGCAGGTCGCCGATTGTTACGACGAACAGGAGCGCACCGTGCTCGCCTATGCCGATTGCCTTAGCCAGGCCGGGGGCCGCGTCCCGCTCGAGGTGTTCGACAAGCTCAAGACCTTCTGGAACGACGAGCAGATTTTCGAGTTCACCTACATCACCTGCCTGTACGACATGCACGCGGTGATCACGCGCGCGCTGCGCATGGAATATGACGCACGCGAGGATCCGATCGTCGAGATCGCGGCACCCGAAGGCTTCAGCGCCGCCGACTTCCTGAGCGCGCCGCGCCCGGCGGGCGAATAAGCCTCGAGCAAAACCGTCAATTAAATTGACAATTATGCTTGATTGTGGCACTCGGGAGGGGAGAGGACAGGATGAAATTCTATAACAGCGTCGGCCCCAACCCGCGCGTCGTGAAGCTGTTCATGGCCGAAAAGGGTATCGAGATTGCGGAGGTCGGCGTCGACCTGCGTGGCGGCGAGAACCGGCGACCGCCCTATAACGTCGATGTAAACCCTGCGGGGCAGACACCCGCGCTGGAACTCAACAATGGGCATGTGCTGACCGAGGTCACCGCGATCTGCGAATATCTCGAGGAGCTTTTCCCCGATCCCGCACTGATCGGTGCGACCCCGGAAACGCGCGCCAATACGCGCATGTGGACGCGCCGCGTCGACCTTAAGATATGCGAGCCACTGACCAACGGCTTTCGCTTTGCCGAGGGCTTGCCGCTGTTCGAACCACGACTTCGTTGCCTGCCCGAAGCGGCGGAGGGATTGAAGGCCACGGCCCAGGACGGAATCCGCTGGCTCGACCCGCTGATCGCCGGGCGAGCGTTTATCGCGGGCGGCGCCCTGTCGCTGGCCGACATCATGCTGTTCGCTTTTCTCGACTTCGGGGCAACGGTCGGCCAGCCGATCGATCCCGCGGCAACCAATGTGCAGCGCTGGTACGAACGGATGAAAAACCGCCCCAGCGCCCGGACGAATTGACAAGGAGACGGATGATGGCTGCCAACAAGGAATTTGAATTCTGCGGGGTCAACCACCTCGCGCTCGTATGCAAGGATATGGCGAAGACGGTCGAATTTTATCGCGACATATTGGGCATGCCGCTGACCAAGACGATCGACCTGCCCGGCGGTCGCGGCCAACATTTCTTTTTCGACATGGGCAATGGCGACAGCCTCGCCTTTTTCTGGTTCCCCGATGCACCTGCGGCCGTCCCCGGCATTTCGGCCCCCGCGGCGCTGCCGACGCAGGGCAGCTTTGTGTCGGCGCATGGTTCGATGAACCATATTGCGATCAACGTGCCGGCTGAGCGCTTCGATGAATATTACCAGCGTCTGGTCGACAAGGGCGTGCCGGTCACCAAAGTGTTGAATCACGACAATTCGCCGACGCAGTCGTCCGACGAAATGAACGACGACGTCTTCGTCCGGTCGGTCTATTTCTTCGATCCCGACGGCGTGTGTCTGGAATTTGCGGCCTGGACCAAGACGTTCGACCAACGCGACGTCGCCCACGACCCGATGAAGGCCGACGGCACCAAGGCCGAGGGCATGATCACCGGCCGCACGCCGGTGCCCGCCGAATAGATATCCCTGTCACTCCACTGGGGATCTGACTGGACCCGGCCATTGGCCGGGTTCTTTTTTGCGATGGAGGGGTTCGACGGGCGACGGCCTTCATCTCCTCCCCATCGACTTGCGATGGGGAGGGGGACCGCCGCCGCAGGCGGTGGTGGAGGGGTAGCAACGTCCGCGTAATGGCCCCTCCGTCAG
>NZ_JADKYM010000028.1 GCF_015475875.1 Sphingopyxis solisilvae
CATTGCGAGCGTAGCGAAGCAACCCAGAGTAGCGTAAACCTCCGTGGATTGCTTCGCTACGCTCGCAATGACGACGTTTGACAGCCGCACCCTTTCCCCGGACCGACAAATCTGCCACTGGCCGCCCCATGCGCAGCCTGTCCGACATTCACGATGAATATGATTTCCTCGACGGCGACGATCGCTATCGCCTGCTGATCGAACTCGGCCGCGAACTGGAGCCGATGCCCGACGCGCTCAAGACCGATGCGACGCTGGTTCGCGGGTGCAGCGCCAGCGTCTGGGTCTATCCGGTGCCGCAGCCCGATGGCCGCCTGCACTTCCTCGCCGACAGCAATGCCGCGATCACCAAGGGCATCGTCGCGCTGGTGCTGGCCGCAGTGCAGGACAAGCCCGCTGCCGAAGTCGCCAGCATGGACATCGCCGCCGCGCTCGCCCCCTTTGACCTGACGCGCCAGCTGTCATCGAACCGCACCCAGGGCGTCCCCAACATGATCGCGCTGGTGCAGGACACCGCAAGGCGGATCGCCGCGGGCTGACCGGCAGGCGCCGCATCTTCGTGGCGTAACACTTTTCAATCAGCCACGAAAAAGGGCGCGGGAGTTGCCCCCCGCGCCCTCGTTTCGTGCCTGTCGGAGTCGCTTAGAAAGCGACCGTGAGCGTGCCGCTGATCGTGCGCGGCGCGCCGATCTGGGCGTTCGGCGCCGACGAACCCTGCGACAGCGACGAGGTGAAGTTGCCGACATAGAGGGTGTCGAACAGGTTGTAGACGTTGACCTGGAAGAAGGTCTTGTCGTTCAGCCCCAGGAACTCGAGGTTCAGACGGGCGTCCAGATTGACCAGCCAATAGGCGTTGGTCTTGGCCGGATAGACGATGGTCCCGGTGCAGGTCGTCGGAGCAACCGTCGTGGGCTGGACCGAGCAGATCGGCAGGTTGGTGTCGTAGATGTTACGGCCACCGGTGCGCTTCGCCGTCACGCCAAGTTCGAACGGACCGAACATGCCGCGCGCCGAGCCGCCATAGGTGTAGGCAGGCGCCCCGCCTTCACGCTTGCCGCCGGTGGGTGCAAAGATCGGCTGACCGGCCGTGGTACAGGCCGGAATGGCCGGGTTGGCAGCCTGCGCCGGGGTGCAGGCGCCGACCTGGACATCGTCCTTGATGTCCGACTTCATGTACGAACCAAAGGCATAGAGCGCGAGCTGCGGGATCGGCTGGTAAGCGATGCTGCCATCGATGCCATATTTGTCGACGCGGCCAAGGTTACGATACAGGTTGCGCTGCGTTTCTTCGTCGAACGCCGAAGCAAGGCGATTGTCATACTTCGTGAACCAGCCCGAAACCTGCGCCTGGATCTTGCTGGTGCGATAGCGCACACCCAGGTCGAAGTTATCGGTCGTTTCCGGATCGGGGCGCGCCGACGGCGTGTTGGCGGGGAAGAAGAACGCGTTGTAGAGCGCGTCGGTGCCCGGAACCTGAAGACCCTTCGAATAGTTGGCAAACACCGACATCTGTTCGTTCGGCTTGAACAGCAGGCCGATGTTCGGAAGGATGTCGTCATATTTCAGAACGCGCTGCTGCGGTCCCTGAATCGTCGGGTTCAGCGCTGCATAGGTCGCGTTGCGCGGATCGTCGGCGCCGCCGAAACACTCAACGAAACCGGTATCGCTCGACGTGAAGCAATAATTGTTCAGGTCGCGCTTGAAGAAAGGTGCGCGAATACCGATGGTCGTGATGAGGCGACCGTCAGCCCATTCACCGCGATACTCGCCCGACACCTGCGTCAGGATGGCGTAAGACAGGCGGTCGCGCTTCTGCAGCACGGTACCCGTGCTATCTACCAGCGGATCATTGACCGGGAACACATCGAACGGTTCGCCATTGAACTGGAGCAGGCCGACTTCGCCGGTCTGACGGTGTCGCGCACGGTCATAGGTGAAGCCAACGCGCAGCGTATGGGCATCGTTGATGTTCCACCGCAGGTTGGCGATCACGCCGTAACGGTGCGTCTGGGTCTGGCTGGGGGCCAGCATAGCGACTTCGTCCAGAATGTCCCCGTCGCCGTTCAGGTCACGGCCGAAATATGGACGGCCGCCAAGATAGCCGGTCTGACAATTGACGCCAGCGCCCGAGGTAACCGTGGTGCAGTTGGCCGCGCCGCCGGTCGGGTCGATGTCAAAGCCGCGTTCGCGTGCGAACACGGTGCCGCCGCCGTTGGCCTTCACATATTGATAGCTCGGATCGACCGTCAGGACGACGCCTTCCGCCAGCGTAAACTTCGATGCGCCGCGGATATTGCCCGTATTCGACGGGTTGTAACGGCGGTCGAATTCGGTGCCGCAGTTCGAGCCCAAGTCCCCGAGGCCGGGCCGCGCCACGACTTCGGTCGTGCAGGGGAAGTTGATGTTATATTCGCGCTCGTCCTTGTCGAGCGGGAAGCGGTTGGTCGAACCCGAACCGACGACGCGGTTGGCGTCGAGGCGCAGCGGCACCGAACCGAAGAAGTTGTTGCGGTTTTCGTTGTAGTGACCGGCGACCGAGATGAAGTCGCCATTGTCGCCGAGCGGCTGCCAGATGCGACCGTTGAACTGCTTCTTGCGGACGCGGCCATAGTTGTTGAACGGATTGTCGTTCGACGCGGTCGAGGCCGAGAAGAATGCCCGGGTGCCCCAAGGGGTGAATTCGCCGGTGTTCACCAGGCCGAAGATGCGGAAGAATTTATACTCGCCCGCCGAACCCGACAGCTTGACGCCGAATTCTTCGGTCGGGATCATGGTGCGATAGTTGACGGTCGAACCCGTCGCGGCGGCGGTCGGGCTGTCGACGTCGGTCGAACCCAGGTTGACGTTGACCTGTTCGATCAGCTCGGGATCGAGCTGCTGGTTCGAATAGATCGCATAGTTGCCCGAGTCGTTCAGTGGCACGCCGTCGAAGGTCAGGCTGATACGGTCGGCCGAAAAGCCGCGGATCGACAGCTGGCCGCCCGACGAACCATAGGCGTCGTTGTTGGTGAAGGTCACGCCGGGGACGAGGTTGATGGTGTCGAGAATCGTCTGACCCGGATTCTGGCGGGCGATCACTTCCTGACCGAGGACCGACTTCGCTTTCGACGTGTCGGGCGACTGGATGCCGGCGACATCGGTCGCGCGCGCGCCGGTGACGACGATTTCGTCTTCGAAATCGACCGAACCGGTCGACTGGGCAAAGGCCGGCGTGGAAAGCAGCGCGACCGGGATCAGCGCGACGCTGGCGGCAAGCGTGTGACGGAATTTCATGTCAGGATGTCCCCTATGGTGGTGTCATGTGGCAGGCGCGCGAAAAAGGGCGCGCGAAACCTGCGAGCGCCCCTGAAGCCCGCATGTGGCACGATTGTGACAGCAATTGTGACAGTGCAAGTGGCGCCGCTCGTTCCGCCGCGGCAAAGGTGAAAAAAGCGCCGATTTCCGTCAGGCGCTCGAATTTATCCACAAGCGCGCTTGCGTTTTTCTTGGCAACTGTTGCTGCGATGCAACATTTTTTGAACCGCGATCGGGCCGAGTCGCGGCCTGAAGCGACGTTTCAGCGCGTGGCGGGCAACGGCCCCAGATTGACGGCTGCGACTGCCGCGGCGGTACGCGCCAGCGCCTCGGGCGTCGGCGGCGACGGCATCGTGGCACGGATCTTGAGCACCCATTCGCCGCGCCGGACGGCATAATATCCGGTCTTGAAACTCCGTTCGCCTATCCGCCCGTCGAACCAGCCCTGGTGCAGGCCGTCGGCGCGTTTCTCCATGCCTGCGGGCACCAGCGCGGGGGTCGCGCCAAAGCTGTTGGTGATCGCGCTGGCGATGTCGTCCGCGGTTTCCGCGATCGTCCAGTCGCCTGCCGGATAGGCATATAGATCGACCCACGCGTCGCCCGCAGCGCCGCCCTTCACCGTGTAATTCACCGACACGTCGCCGGGGCCGAATATGGTGACCTTGCGCGCCGGCATGTCGCCGAGGCTGCTGGGAAAGACATAGCCCGATCCGACATGGCGAAAGCGTTCGCCATCGCGCCGGACGTCGGCCGAATCGACGACTTCGGCCACCGGGGTGACCACCGGTTCGGCTTGGACGGGTGCCGATAAAAGGAGGGCGAGGCCGGTCGCGAAAGCCAGCGGCAGCGCCCGGCGCATCAGGCGGCGTCGCCCGCGGCTTCCTTCGCCTTGTCGGCATAGACGCGCACGGGATCCTTGCGGCCCTCGACGACATCCTTGTCGACGACGATCTCGACCACGTCGGTCAGGTCGGGCAGGTCGAACATCGTGTCGAGCAGGATCGCCTCGACGATCGAGCGCAGCCCACGCGCGCCGGTCTTGCGTTCGATCGCTTTCTTGGCGACCGCGACCAGCGCATCGTCGGTAAAGGTCAGCACGACCTCCTCCAGATCGAACAGCTTGCGATACTGCTTCACCAGCGCATTCTTGGGTTCGCCCAGAATCTTGACGAGCGCGTCGATGTCGAGATCCTCGAGGGTTGCGATGACGGGCAGACGGCCGACGAATTCGGGGATCAGGCCGAATTTCAGCAGATCTTCGGGTTCGATGCTTTTCAGCACTTCGCCCATGCGGCGCTCGTCCGGACCGGCGACATGCGCGCCAAAACCGATCGACTTGCCCTGCAGGCGGTCGCCGATGATCTTTTCAAGGCCGCTGAATGCGCCGCCGGCGATGAACAGGATGTTCGTCGTGTCGACCTGCAGGAATTCCTGCTGCGGATGCTTGCGCCCGCCCTG
This sequence comes from Sphingopyxis solisilvae, assembly GCF_015475875.1. GTDB lineage: Bacteria > Pseudomonadota > Alphaproteobacteria > Sphingomonadales > Sphingomonadaceae > Sphingopyxis > Sphingopyxis solisilvae. The sequence continues at coordinate 4,753 of NZ_JADKYM010000028.1, forward strand.
CGGCGGCACCGACGCGGTCGTGCCTTCCATCAGCTTCAAGAGCGCTTGCTGCACCCCTTCGCCCGACACGTCGCGGGTGATCGAGGGGTTCTCGGCCTTGCGCGAAATTTTATCGATTTCATCGATATAGACGATGCCGCGCTGCGCCTTTTCGACATTATAGTCGGACGACTGGAGCAGCTTGAGGATGATGTTCTCGACATCCTCGCCGACATAGCCCGCTTCGGTCAGCGTCGTCGCATCGGCCATGGTAAAGGGCACGTCGAGGAAGCGCGCGAGCGTCTGCGCGAGCAAAGTCTTGCCGCTGCCGGTCGGGCCGACGAGCAGGATGTTCGACTTCGCCAGTTCGACGTCGTCGCCGCGGCCCGAGTTGGCGAGCCGCTTGTAATGATTGTGCACCGCGACCGACAGCACGCGCTTGGCGGTGTTCTGGCCGATGACATAATTGTCGAGATGCTGGCAGATTTCGAGCGGCGTCGGCACCGCGCCGTCCTTGCGCGCGGCAACCCCGCCCTTGATTTCCTCGCGGATGATGTCGTTGCACAGCTCGACGCATTCGTCGCAGATGAACACGGTCGGCCCGGCAATCAGCTTGCGGACTTCGTGCTGCGACTTGCCGCAGAAGGAGCAGTATAGAGTGCTCTTGCTGTCCGAGCCGCTCAATTTCGTCATAAATCTTCCTCTGGCACGCGCCCAAACGGCGATGCCTTCCTTATCCTAGTCCGCGGGCACCCAATTACAATATGGCAATTGGGTGACATGGCGGCGCTGTCCCGCCTAGCGCCAAGGCGCCAAACGGGCGTCAACAAATGCGGTTACCAGGCCCCTTTTCGTCATGCCGGGCATGATCCGGCATCCATCCATCGGTCGCGCAAATGGACTCCGGATCAAGTCCGGGGTGACAATGGAGGGTCGCAGTCACCAAACTCAGGGCGTCGGGCCTTCGCTCAGATCCTTGGCCGCGTCGCCCTCCAGCGCGCCGGGGCGGCGATCATAGACATGGTCGACAATACCGAATTCCTTGGCCTCGTCGGCCTCGAGGAAGGTGTCGCGGTCCATCGCCTTTTCGATCTCTTTCAGCGACTTGCCGGTATATTTCACATAAAGGTCGTTCATCCGCCGCCGGATACGCAGGATTTCCTTCGCCTGGATTTCAATGTCCGACGCCATGCCGCGCGCGCCGCCCGACGGCTGGTGGACCATCACCCGCGCGTTGGTCAGCGCGACGCGCATCCCGGGTTCGCCCGCGGCGAGCAGGAAGCTGCCCATCGATGCAGCCTGGCCGATGCACACGGTGCCGACGCGGGGGCGGATATATTGCATCGTGTCGTGGATCGCCATGCCCGCCGTGACGACGCCGCCCGGCGAGTTGATGTACATATAGATGTCCTTCTTCGGATTTTCCGATTCGAGGAACAAGAGCTGCGCGGTGATCAGCGAGGCCATGTTGTCCTCGACCTCGCCGGTGACAAAGATGATCCGTTCGCGCAGCAGGCGCGAGAAAATATCAAAGCTGCGTTCGCCGCGGCTCGTCTGCTCGACGACGACGGGGACAAGGGCGGCGAGCGGGTCGATCATGCGATTCTAGTCCTTGATTATCGGGTTGCCCGGCCGAGGACCGGCGGGCTGTCCCTCCGGCGCCCTACATCGGCGGCAAGGCCGAGGGTTTCAAGAGGGGAAATGGGGCAGCCCGGTCGGTAAAGGTAAACTGCCATGGCGGCTTTGGGGTGGGGAGTGGACGTATAAGCTCCTCTCCCCTTGAGGGAGAGGATAGCGCAGCTTGCTCCGTCAAGAGCTAGCGAAGCTTGGTGAGGGGGGGGGGGACGCACGCAGGCGTAGACCCCTCTCAACTGCGGCTAGGTAGCAAGCTGCCAAGCCTTCGTATCTCTCCCTCAAGGGGAGAGAGGAAGAATGGGTTATGTCCGCAACCGGTCGAAAAGCCGACCTGGCACACCATGCAACGCTCCGCCCTGTAGCACCAACGAAAAAGGGGCGGGAAAGACCCGCCCCTTTTTTGCATTCGCTGGCGCCTCGGCGATCAGTCGCCTTCGCCCGGTTCGGGCGAGAAATGCGTCTCGAACTTGCCTTCGACGCCCTTAAACTCGTCGGCGTCGGCGGGGCTGTCCTTTTTCACCGTGATGTTCGGCCATTCGGCGCTGAACTTGGTGTTGATCTCCAGCCATTTTTCGAGACCGCTTTCGGTGTCGGGCAAGATCGCCTCGGCCGGGCATTCGGGTTCGCACACGCCGCAGTCGATGCACTCGTTGGGGTTGATGACGAGCATATTCTCGCCCTCATAGAAACAGTCGACCGGGCACACTTCGACACAGTCCATATATTTGCACCGGATACAGGCATCGGTGACGACATAGGTCATGGGTTCTGGCTCCCTTCGCCGGCGGCACCCTTGCCGTCCGGACCGTCTTGGCCTGCCTCTAAGCCGCGCCAATGTTACGCGTCAACGCAAAGCGACAGTTGCGAATCACTTTCACTCGATAGGCAAAAAGGGCGTGGTGCGGACGACAGCTTTTCCTTGCGCGTCGATAGTTCAGCTGGCGGGGGTGTTCGCCGCTTCGAGCCGGACGTAGCACGCCTGCGCTTCGGGCGCCGGGCCGCGGCGGACGGGCAAGGTGAGCAGCCGGATCACCTCGATGCGCTCGCCGACCGGCAGCACCAGCGTCGCGCCGGCATGGACGGCGCACGACGACCGGGTGACCCGTCGTCCGTCGAGCCGGATATGCCCTGCCGCGATGATCGCCTGTGCCAGGCTGCGCGAGCGCGCGAACCGCAGGAACCACAACAGCTTGTCGAGCCGGATGCTGCCCGCGGCGCCGGGGCTGGCCATATGGCCGTCAATCCTTGCGCGCGTCGGCCAGCATCGCAGCGAGGCCGGCAAAGGGGCTATGGGGTGACGGGCTGCGCCGCGTCTGTCGTTCGGGGCGGGGCGTCGGCGGCGGTGCGGTGCGAACCTTGCCCCGCTTGCTGCGCTTGTCCTTTGCCTGCTTGGCGGGCGGGCGCCGCGTCTCGCCGTTCGCTGCGCTGGACGCGACTTCGGTCCCTTTGCGATCCTTTTGTCGCCGCGGGCGCTTGTCGGCGGCCTTGCGCAGGCCCGACCAGCGCCAGCGCTGCAAGGCCGGGTCGCCGACCGTCCGAAAGCCGAAGCTGCCGAGCAGGGCGCGGCGGGTGTCCTCGTCCAGACCGAGCGAGGTGGCGAGCGCCGGGTCGATCAGAAAGCCGGGCGATGTCGCATGAGGCGCTTCGTCGCCCGTGTCATCATGCTGATCATCGTCGCCGCCTGCGATGGGCGCGGTCGGCGGCGCCGCCGCCTGCATCCGCGCCGCATGGGCTTGGCGCGCCAGCTTTTCCGCCATGTCGATGCGCAGCCAGCCATTGGCGCAGCGGCGGAAACCCGCAATTGCCAGCCCCGCCTGGCTGCCGGCTTTTTGCAGCACTGCGCCGTGCGGGGGTAGCGCGGGGATCGCGCCGCCTTGCTGTGCCGCGACCAGTGCCGCGCGCCAGCGCACCGCCTCGGGCTTGAGCAATGTCGGATGGAAAATATCGAGCGAGCCGATGGTGAACCCCAGCTTGCGCAGCTGCGGCCGTTCGTCGGGCGCGAGCGCGTTCAGCTGGTCTTCGACCGTGGCGCGGCCGATCATCCCGCTGTTGTCGGTGAGGGCTGCGAGCAGCGCGCGGACGCGCGGCGGGGTGAACAGGTCGCCGGCTGCCTCGCCCATCGCCGCGAGCGGGCCGGCGTGGCGCGCCAGCTGCGTCGCGATAAAGCGGTGCAGCCGTTCGGTGATCGCCTGCACCTGCACCGGCTCCAGCCGCCGCAGCGACGGATCGATCTGCACCGACGGCTGGACCAGCGTCGGCCCCTTCGCCAGCGTCGCGACGGGGTTGCCGTGCCAGGCGAGCCGCGGCTGTGTGCCGGGTTCGGCGATCAGCGACAGAGCGCTGTCGTCGCCTTCGGCCAGCGCCGCGGCGCGCCGCGCCAGTTCGGCGCGCAGATGCTTCTCGGCGGCGGCGAGCAGCATCCGGTGATCGCTGGCCTTCGCCACCGGATCGACTTTGAACTGAAATCCATTGAGCGTGCCGATCGCCTCGCCATCGACCGCCACGGTGCCGTCCTGCCCGACTGCCACCGGCAACGCGGCATGGCGCTGCCCCGCATCGCGCAGCAACAGCGCAAGCCGCCGGTCGACGAAGCGCTGCGACAGCGCCGCGTGCAGCGCGTCGGACAGGCGCGATTCCAGCGCTTGCGCCTGTTCGGTCCACCCCGCCGCGCCCGCGATCCAGTCGCCGCGCTGCGCGATGAAGCACAGGGTGCGCACCGCGGCGATCCGGCTCGCGAGCTGGTCGATGTCGCCGTCGGTGTCGTTCAGCCGTGCCAGCCGCTTGGCGAACCAGTCGGGGTCGATCATGCCGTCGCCACTGGTGCGCCATTGCCACAATTTCAGGATCGTCCGGCTGTGATGCTCAGCGCCCAATTGCTCGAAATCGGGCAGCCCGCAAATGTCCCACAGGCGCTGTACCGCATCGAAATCGCCGCCGCGGGCGCGCACTTCCAGATCGCCGGCCAGATGTTTGAGCACGGCGATATCGACCGCTTCCGGGGCGGGGCGCAGCGCGGGATTGGTCGGCGGCTGCGCCAGATCGGACAAGAGCTGGTCGAGCGAGCCGAAGCGCGGCGTCGGATTGCGCCAGAACAAGCTGGCCAGCGGGGGGAAATGATGCCCCTCGATCGCCGCCACTTCCTCGGGCGTGAAGCCGCCCTGCGGCTGGCCGACGGTGCCGAAGCTGCCGTCTTGCTGGTGCCGTCCGGCGCGCCCCGCGATTTGCGCCATTTCGGCGATCGTCAGCCGCCGCAGCCGCCGCCCGTCGAACTTTTGCAGGCTGGCAAAGGCGACATGCTGGACGTCGAGGTTCAGCCCCATGCCGATCGCGTCGGTGGCGACGAGGTAATCGACCTCGCCCGCCTCGAACATCGCCACCTGCGCGTTGCGCGTCCGCGGGCTCAGCGCGCCCATCACCACGGCGGCGCCACCCGAAAAGCGGCGCAGCATTTCGGCGATCGCATAGACTTCCTCGGCCGAGAAAGCGACGATCGCCGATCGTTTGGGTAGCCGTGACAGCTTGGACGATCCGGCATAGCTGAGCGTCGAAAAGCGCGGACGGGAGACGATCTCGGCCTCGGGAACCAGATTTTTCACGAGCCCGCGAATGCTCGCGGACCCCAGGATCATCGTTTCCTCGCGCCCGCGTGCGCGCAGCAGCCGGTCGGTAAAGACATGGCCGCGCTCGGGATCGGCGCCGAGCTGCGCCTCGTCGATGCCGACAAAGGCGACATCGCGTGTCAGAGGCAGCGCCTCCATCGTGCCGAGCAGATAGCGCGCGTCGGGGGGGATGATGCGTTCTTCGCCGGTCACCAGCGCGACCTGTGCGGAGCCTTTGATTGCTACGACACGATCATAGACTTCACGCGCCAGCAGGCGGAGCGGGAAGCCGATCATGCCGCTCGAATGGGCGGTCAGACGCTCGACCGCCAAATGGGTTTTGCCGGTGTTGGTGGGGCCAAGGACAGCCTTGACCGGCTGGGAAGAGGATGACGTCATTATCTTGCCTGCCAAGCTGGCATGGGTCGGGGCGGCGTGCAACTGCCGATCGTCGAATTGCGCGACCAACAGGAAATTTTGCCCACCGCTTGCATAATATCCCGCCCTCGCCACAACTTGCCGCAAGCGCTGGCAGCTAAACCGCCATTAAATTGACTTTAACGACCTTTCTTTACAGACAGGAGGTCGAATTCATTCGGTGGCCGGGTAAGGGAGGTCCGCCGGGCGGGGGTTGCAATTTGTTCCAGCGTCACGAACCCATCGCGGGCATGTCCGGCAATGCGGCTGCGCTCGCGATGTCGCAGGCGATCGCATTGCCCGCCGCTGCGGTCGATTCGGACCTGCTCGGCTGGCGTGACCGGCTGGCGCAGCTCGACCTGGTTCCCGACCTCGGCGACAACATCGGTTCGGCCGAATGGTGGCGCGGCCTCGCGACCCTGACGCTGCTTTGCGGCGCGGCCATCGCCACCTTTCCCGGCATCCAGCCGCTGGCCGTCGGCGGCACCCCCGCGCTCGACGCGCGCGATTTCAATGAAGCGCGCGCGCAGATGATCGTGCCGCTGGCGCTCGGCGGCGACACCGGGCGGCACATGGCGGCGACCGACGCGGTCCGTCCGCTGACCCAGACCCCCGAACGGCCGCAGATCGAACTGACTGCCACGCTCGGCAACGGCGACAGCTTTGCCCGCCTGCTCGAACGCTCGGGCGTCGGCCGCGGCGAGGCGCAAGCGCTGGCGAACCAGGTCGCGACCGCCGTGCCGCTCGCCGACATCGCGCCGGGCACCCGCATTGACCTGATCCTCGGCCGCCGTGCGGCACGGACGATGCCGCGTCCGGTCGACGCGCTGGCGATGCGCGCGCGTTTCGACCTGCGGATCGAAATGGAGCGCGAGGGCGACCTGCTGGTGATGCGCCGCATCCCGATCGCGGTCGACAATACACCGCTGCGCATTCGCGGCCGCGTCGGCGACAGCCTCTATCGCTCGGCGCGCGCCGCCGGGGCGCCGCCTGCGGCAATCCAGTCCTATCTGCGGGTCATCGGCCGCCAGATTTCGGTCGGCAGCGATATTCGCGCCAGTGACGAGTTCGACATCATCGTCGATTACCGCCGCGCCGAAACCGGCGAAAGCGAGACCGGCAAGCTGCTCTATGCGGGTCTGGTCCGCGGCGGCAAACCCAAGCTGTCGATGATCGAATGGACCGTCGACGGCCGCACCCAATGGTATGAGGCATCGGGCGTCGGTGTCCAGCGCGGCGGCATGGCGCGCCCGACCAACGGGCGCATCACCTCGACCTTCGGCATGCGCCGCCATCCGATCCTCGGCTATCGTCGGATGCACAGCGGCATCGATTTCGGTGGCGGTTATGGCGCCCCGATCTATGCCGTCACCGACGGCGTGGTGACGATGGCGGGCCGCAACGGCGGTTATGGCAATTTCGTCAAGCTCAACCATGGCAACGGCCTGGGTACCGGCTATGGTCATATGAGCCGGATTGCGGTGCGCCCCGGCCAGCGCGTCAGCCGCGGGCAGGTGATCGGCTATATCGGGTCGACCGGGCTGTCGACCGGCCCGCATTTGCACTATGAACTGTATCGCAACGGCCATGCGGTCAATCCTTCGTCGGTGACCTTCGTCACCCGCGCGATGCTCGAGGGCAAGGCGCTCGCCGATTTCCGCGCCCGGATCGCACAGCTGACCGCGGTTGCGCCGGGCGCCGCGCTGACCCCGATGGCGGTGCGCGAGATCGAAGGACCAAAGCTGGGCAGCCTCGCCGACGTCGCATCGAAACGCGCCGAGGGCGGGATTTGAAGATTTCACCCCCTCCCGCAAGCGGGAGGGGGAGGGTTTGCCAATATCCATTTGCCCCGGCGCCATCGCCCGCTATGCACGCGGCATGACCCACGCCGCCTTTCCCGACCTTCGCCTCCGCCGCGCCCGCCGCACCGGCTGGAGCCGCGCGATGGTGCGCGAAACGACGCTGGCGCCTTCGAACCTCATCTGGCCGCTGTTTGTCTGCGACGGATCTGGCGCCGAGGAACCGATCACCAGCCTGCCGGGCGTATCGCGCTGGTCGGTCGACGGGCTCGTCGATCGCGCCCGCGACGCCGTGGCGGCGGGCATCCCGTGTCTGGCGCTGTTCCCCTATACCCAGCCCGACCGGCGCAGCGCGGACGGCGCCGAGGCGCTCAACCCCGACAATCTGATGTGCCGCGCCACCGCTGCGATCAAACAGGCGCTCGGCGACGACATCGGCGTGCTCACCGACGTCGCGCTCGATCCCTATACCAGCCACGGGCAGGACGGGCTGGTTGATGATGCGGGATATGTGCTCAACGACGAAACCGTCGAGGTACTTGTCGGGCAGGCGCTCAATCAGGCGCGCGCCGGTGCCGATATCATCGCGCCCAGTGACATGATGGACGGACGCATCGGCGCGATCCGCGCGGCGCTGGAGGCCGAAGGCTTGGGCCATGTCCAGATCATGAGCTACGCCGCCAAATATGCCTCGGCCTTTTATGGCCCGTTCCGCGACGCGGTCGGTTCGCGCGGGCTGCTGAAAGGCGACAAGAAAACCTATCAGATGGACCCTGCCAACGCCGAAGAAGCGCTGCGCGAAGTCGCGCAGGATCTGGCCGAGGGCGCCGACAGCGTGATGGTCAAACCGGGGCTGCCCTATCTCGACGTCGTCCGCGCGGTGAAGGACAATTTTGCTGTCCCGGTCTATGCGTATCAGGTGTCGGGCGAATATGCGATGATCGAGGCCGCGGCTGCGGCCGACGCGGGCGACCGCGACGCGCTGGTGCTCGAAACCCTGCTCGCCTTCCGCCGCGCGGGCGCGTCGGGGGTACTGACCTATCATGCGCTGCACGCCGCGCGGCTGCTGAACGAATAGTCAGACAAGGGGTAGTTTTTGATGACTGCGTTACCGCGGCGCTGGCTGTTTGTTCTGACCATCCTGGTCGGCAGTTTCCTGCTCTTTCAGGTCCAGCCGATGGTGGCGCGGATGGTGCTCCCTAAACTGGGCGGCGCTCCGGCGGTGTGGAACAGCGCGATGCTGGTCTATCAGGCGCTGCTGCTCGCCGGCTATGCCTATGCCCATTGGCTCGGGCGGTTTACTTTGCGGCGGCAGGCGGTGATCCATCTTGCCCTGTTCATCGTCGCGGCGCTGTGGCTGCCGATCGGCATTGCGCAGATTGCGCCGCCGGCGGCGGGGCAGGAGGCGCTGTGGGTGCCGTTGCTGCTGCTGGCCTCGATTGGACCGGTGTTTCTGGTGGTGTCGGCGCAGGCGCCGTTGATGCAGCGCTGGTTCGCCGCCGACAGCCGCGCGGGCGATCCCTATTATCTCTACGCCGCGTCGAACCTGGGCAGCTTTGCCGGGCTCATCAGCTACCCGGCGCTGGTCGAACCCAATCTGCCGCTGGCGACGCAAAGCTGGGGCTGGACCGCGGGCTATGCGCTGCTCGTGCTGCTGGTGGCGGCGAGCGCTGCGGCGCGCTGGTACGCGCGCGGGGGCGAACCGACGGACGCCGCAGTTGCAGGCGAAGACCAGCGGCCGACCTGGCGGCGCCAGCTGCACTGGCTCTTGATCGCGGCGGTGCCGTCGGGGCTGATGCTGTCGACGACGACGCACCTCACCACCGACATTGTTGCGATGCCGCTGCTGTGGGTGCTGCCGCTCGGCCTTTATCTGCTCAGCTTTGTCATCGCTTTTTCGACGATGCACCGGCTGACCGAGGTTTTTGCCTTTATCGCGCCGACGGTGCTGCTGACGATCGGCGCGCTGGCGCTGCTCAGTTCGGGTGGCGGCTCATTGATGGTCGCGCTTGCCAGTCTCGCGATGCTGTTTGTCGTCGCGACCGCGCTCCATGGCTATCTTTATCATCTGCGTCCGGCGCCGCAGCATTTGACGCTTTTCTACCTCGTGATGTCGGCGGGCGGGGTGCTTGGCGGTTTGTTTGCGGCGCTGCTCGCGCCTTTGCTGTTCGACTGGGTGTACGAACATCCGCTGCTGACGCTGGCGGCGGCGATGCTGTTGCCGCTACCCGCGATCCTGCCGTGGGACAAATGGCTGAAACTCAAACCCTCGTCGGCGCGGATCGTCGTGGCGCTGCTCGTCGCGCTGGCGGTTTATGGCAGCCTGCGGATGGTCGACGGCTGGACGGGGCGGCTGGACGGGGCGGTGGCGGGCTGGGGCATGGCAATGCTGGTCATCGGCATTCTGGTGATCGGCTGGCGCTGGGCTTATGTCGCGGTGCTGGCGCTGCTGATGATCGGCGTCGGCGGCTGGACCACGGTGCAGGAAAGCTTCACCGGCGACCGGGTCCGCAGCTATTTCGGCGTCTACACCGTCACCGATTATCCGGCACAGGGCCAGCGACGGCTGGCGCACGGCACGACGCTGCACGGCCTCCAGCGCACCGACCCGGCGCACCGGCGCGAGGCCACGACCTATTATGGCCCGAAATCGGGTGTCGGCCTGGCGCTGGACAAGGCAGAGGCGCTGGCCGGACCCGATGCCGCGGTCGGCATTGTCGGGTTGGGCGCGGGAACGCTCGCCTGTTATCGCCGTCCTGGCCAGCAATGGACGATATTCGAAATCGATCCGGTGATGGTCGATATCGCGCGCGACCCTGCCAAATTCACCTTCCTGTCCGATTGCGCGGGCGATACGCCGATCGTGATTGGCGACGCGCGGCTCAAGATCGCCGAACAGTCCGCGGGACAGTTCGACATATTGGTCATCGACGCCTTTTCCTCCGACGCGATCCCGCTCCACCTGCTGACGAAGGAAGCGATCGGCATCTATGCGCGCGCCCTGAAGCCCGACGGCATCTTGCTGATCCACATCTCCAACCGCTTTTTCGCGCTCGAACCAGTGCTGGCCGAGGAAGCGCGCGCCCGCGGCTGGGCGGCGGCGATCCGGCTCGACTCGGGGCCGCCCGACAGCGGGATCGATGACTTGACCGGATCGAACTGGGTCGCGCTGGCAGCAACGCCCGACCGGCTGCAACAGCTGACCGGCGCCCTGCGTCCGCGCCGCGAGGCGCCGCTCGACGGCGCCTGGGTGCCGCTGAAATCGCGCGCCGGGTTCCAGCGCTGGACCGACGATTATGCCTCCACCCTGCCCGTCCTGATGTGGGGCAGCCTGATCGGAAAGCGAGCCGGATGAGTTATCATGACGTCAGCATCATCAGTGTGAACGGCAAAACGCCGCAGATCGACCCGAGCGCCTTTATCGCGCCGGGGTGCCGCATCATCGGCGACGTCACGATCGGACCCGACGTCAGCATCTGGTACAATTGCGTACTGCGCGCCGACGTCAGCCGCATCGTCGTCGGCGCGCGGTCGAACATCCAGGACGGCAGCATCGTCCATTGCGACGGCCCGATGCCGCACCGGCCCGACGGTTTTCCGACGATTATCGGCGAAGATGTGCTGATCGGGCACCTCGCGATGGTCCACGGCTGCACCTTGGCCGACCGGGCGTTCGTCGGCCTCAAGGCGACGGTGATGAACGGCTGCCGGATCGGCAGCGACGCGATGCTGGCGGCGGGGGCGCTGCTCACCGAGAATAAAGAGATACCTGACCGCGAGCTATGGGCTGGCGCACCGGCCCGCCGCGTACGCGAAATCGACGACGCGCAGGCTGCGGGGATGCAGATGGGCGTTGCGCATTATGTAATGAACGGGCGGCTGCACAAGGCAGCGGTCGAGGGGTAAATGAAAAACCCCTCCCGCAAGCGGGAGGGGCAGCGAGACTTACGAACTTGTTCGTTAGTCGCAACGGGGTGAGCAATCGCGACGTCGCATGCTCGCTACGCTCGCGCCCACCCCCAACCCCTCCCGCTGGCGGGAGGGGAGGGTAGGCTCAGCGGAAGTTCACCATTGCATAGAGCATCGGGATCGACAGCAGCGTGTTGGTGCGCGAAAAGATCATCGCGGTCTTGGCCGCCTTCGCCTTCGTCGCATCGTCGGCCTCGACGATGCCCAGCGCCTTTTTCTGGTTCGGCCAGATCACGAACCAGACGTTGAACGCCATGATCAGACCCAGCCACATGCCGACCCCGATCAGGCGGGTGTCGGGATCTGTCAGCGACAGAGCAGGCACCAAATACTTCATATGCCCAGCGATGCCGATACCGAGCAATACCGTAATTAGAGCCGCCCAGCGGAACCAGAACAGCGCGGCGGGGGCGATATGCTTGCCGACGGCAGGCTTCAGTTCGGCCGGAATCTTGGGCATTGTCGGGATCTGGACGAAGTTGAAGTAATAGAGCAGGCCGATCCACAGCACGCCAAAGAAGGTGTGCAGCCAGCGCATGACTGCATCGGCGGCGGCCGCGCCGCTATCAAAGCTGTGGCCGTTCAGGCCGAGCATCAGGATGATCGCGAGCACCAGCCCCGCACCCAGCACCGCGTGCAAATTACCGAAAAACTTGTCCATTTTATCCCCCTCGCTTTGTCTGGGGCGCGGCGCGACCCGGTGCCCTGCCGCTTCCTATGCCAGCGACGCGAGTCTTGCTCAAGCGTGCTTCCGTGATCCTCCCCGCTTGCGGGGAGGGGACCGCCGCCGCAGGGGTGGTGGAGGGGCCGCAACGGCAGCGCCAAAGCCCCTCCGTCGGCGCTGCGCGCCGCCACCTCCCCATCGCTGCGCAACAGGGAGGATTATTGGGCCTTTTCGGGTTCCTCGGGCACTGCCAGCCCGTGTTTCAGCATCACCGGCACCTGCGTCAGGGTGAACAGGAACGACAGCGCGGTGATCCCCCACACCTTGATCGTCAGCCACAGGTCGAAACTCATTTGCCGGGCCTGAATCAACTCGTACATCACATGGTTCGCGATCCCGAGCGCGGCAAAGAACAGCCCCCAGTTCCGCGACAGCAGCAACCAGCCCTTTTCGGTCACCCCCTCGAGCGCCGACTGGAGCAGATATTTCAGCATCGGTTTCCTGAACCACCAGCCGCCGAGCAGCATCGCGGCGAAGGCGCCATAGATGATCGTCGGCTTCATCACGATAAAGCGTTCGTCGTGAAACCAGACCGTGAGCGCGCCAAAGCCGATGACCAGCACGCTCGACAGCCACAGCATCGGCGAAATCTTGCCCAGCTTCCACTTCGACACCGCCATCGCGATGACGATCGCGACCATGAAAGCGACGGTGCCCTTGATCGCCGCCGTCGTCGCCGCAAAGGCACCTTCGCCGCCCGACGACAATTTATAGGCGACGAAGAACACCAGCAGCGGCCCGAAATCGATTGCGAAATTCAGCCAGCCATGTTTGGCAGGCGGCGCGGCGGGGATCGCCTCGGGGCCGGTCGGCGGCACGTCGATGGGGGCGGCGGTCATCGGATATTTCCTGCAATGATTGCGGCGATCTCGTCGGCGTCGAACGGGCGAAGGTCGTCGATGGTTTCACCGATGCCGATCGCGTGGATCGGCAGGCCGTGCCGTTCGGCTGCCGACACAAGCACCCCGCCGCGCGCGGTGCCGTCGAGCTTGGTCATCACGAGCCCCGTGACTCCGGCGACTTCGCGGAACACGTCAATCTGCGCCAGCGCATTCTGCCCTGTCGTCGCGTCGAGGACCAGCACGACATCGTGCGGCGCCGCGGGGTTGAGCCGCCCCAGCACGCGCTTGATCTTGGCCAGCTCGTCCATCAGCTCGCGCTTGTTCTGCAGGCGCCCCGCGGTGTCGACGATCAGCACGTCGATCCCGGTCGCGGTCGCCTGTTTGACCGCGTCGAACACGATCCCCGCGCTGTCGCCGCCTTCGGATCCAGCCATGATCGGGACGCCGAGCCGCTCGGCCCAGACTTTGAGCTGCCCGATCGCCGCGGCACGGAACGTGTCGCCCGCAACCAGCATCACGCCATAATCCTGTTCCTGGAACAGATGCGCCAGCTTGGCGATGGTCGTGGTTTTGCCCGACCCGTTGACCCCGATCACCAAGATGACCTGCGGACGCGGAAAGGCGTCGATGTCGAGGGGTTCGGCGACCGGCCGCAGCACGGCAGCAATTTCTTCGGCGACGATCTTGCGCAATTCCTCGGTGCCGTTCGCGGCGACATCGCGGCGTTCGGACAGGCGGTCGCGAATACGCCCCGCCATCGCCGGACCCAGGTCGGCGGTAATCAAGGCCTCTTCGATGCGGTCCAGATCATCCTCGTCCAGCCGCGCCTTGCCGGTCAGCCCCGCCAGATTTTCGCCCAGCCGCTCCGACGTGCGCCGGAACCCGCCCAGCAGCCGTTCGCTCCAGCTTTGTCCGCTCATGCGGCGATGTCCTGTACGATGGGGGTGGCGATCATGCGGTCTCCGTCGCGCGCGGTTATCCGCACGGCGATGATGGCGCCCGGCGCGGCGGGCGCGGTGAGGCGAATGGCGGCAAAATTTTCGGCATGGCCGGTGAACCCGTCGCGCTCGACCAGCATCGATGCGGAGGCACCGATCTGGCGGTCGAGCCAGTCGTGGCGCCGCCGGGCATTGGCCTCGCGTAGCGTGGCGGCGCGTTCGCGCGCGATGCTGCGCCCGACCTGCGGCATGCGCGCGGCGGGGGTTCCGGCGCGCGGGCTGTAGGGAAAGATGTGCCCGAAAACGATGTCGCAATCGTCGATCAGCGCCAGCGAGTTCGCGAACATCGCATCATCCTCGGTCGGGAAGCCGGCGATCAGGTCGGCGCCGATCGCAATATCGGGGCGTGCGCCTTTGAGCCGCGCGACGAGCGCCACGGCGTCAGCGCGGCGGTGGCGGCGCTTCATGCGGGTCAGTACCATATCGTCGCCCGCCTGCAATGACAGGTGGACGTGCGGCATGACGCGCGGTTCCTGCGTCAGCAGCGCGAACAGGTGGTCGTCGATGCGGTTCGGGTCGAGCGACGACAGGCGCAGGCGCTCGATCGGCAGCGCGAGCAGCGCTTCGACGAGCGAAGCCAGCGTCTTGCCGCGGTCGTCGCCATAGCTTGCGAGGTCGACCCCGGTCAGGATGATTTCGCGCTGGCCGCGGTCGATCGCGATCCGCGCGGCCGCGACCACCGCTTCGACCGTAGCCGACCGCGCCGTCCCGCGCGCCATTACCGTCGCGCAAAAGGTACAGCTGTGCGAGCAGCCGGTCTGCACGCCCAGAAAGGCGCGCGCATGATCGGCGCCGGACAGGGCGGGGGTGTAAGGCAATCTGCGCCCCTGCGAAGGCAGGGGCCCAACAACGGCCGGTTCCATGTCGCGCTGACCGGAGATGGGTCCCTGCCTTCGCAGGGACACGGTTGCAGGATTATAACTCTCGACCAGACCCTTGGCATCATTGCGCACCACCCGCGCGCCCATGTCGGCAAAGCGCACAGCCTCCAGTTCCGCCGCGCACCCCGTCACGACGACATCCGCATCCGGCCGCTCGCGCAGCGCGCGCCGCACCGCCTGCCGCGCCTGCCGCACCGCTTCGTCGGTCACCGCGCAGCTGTTGAAGACGATCGTATCGTGCGCACCCGCTGCACGCGCCGCTGCACGAACCGCTTCGCCCTCGGCAATATTCAGCCGGCATCCGAAATTGACGACCTCGGGGCCGTCCAGCACCGCACCACTCATCCGAACTGCGCCCAGTCGGTCTCGCCCTCATACACCCGTGTCGCCGCGCCGCTCATCACGATCGGTTCGCCCGGCGCCCAGCGAATGATCAGGTCGCCCCCGGGCAGCGCGACGGTGACCGGCGATTGCACCAGCCCCGCGCGGATCGCCGCGACCGCGGTGGCGCACGCGCCGGTACCGCACGCCTGCGTCAATCCGACCCCGCGCTCCCACACGCGCAGCTGCAACTGGTTGTCGCCGTCCAGACTCGCGACATTGACGTTGACGCGTTCGGGGAACAGCGGGTCGGTTTCGATCCGCGGCCCCAGCGCGTCGAGCGCGACAGCGTCGGCCTCGGGCACGAAAAAGACGATGTGCGGGTTGCCGACATTGACCGCCGCGCCATGCTCCAGCTCGTCCCACGCCACCGGCATGTCGCGCGTGTCCATCGGCATCGCCAGCGGGATCAGTTCCCAGTCGAACACCGGCTCGCCCAGCGTGACCTCGGCGCCGCCGTCCGCCGGCGTCACGCGCAGCATGCCGCCCAATGTCTCGATCACCGCGGGCTGGCCGATCAGGGTCGCGACACAGCGCGTCGCATTGCCGCACGCCTCAACCTCGCCGCCGTCGGCGTTGAAGATCCGCATCCGCACATCGGCCTTGGTCGATGGTTCGAGCAGGATCAGCTGGTCGCACCCGATGCCGTGGCGCCGGTCGGCAATCGCATGCGCACGCGCCGGGGTCATCTCGACCGCGCTGGTCCGCGCGTCGATGACGACAAAATCATTGCCCAGCCCGTGCATTTTGGTGAAGCGGTCCGCCATAGTCCGCGCATGTAAGGGGCGAGCGCGGGGAAGTCTAGCGATGCGGGGCAGGGCGCGACCGTGGCCGACCTACTCTCCCCTCCCTGGAAGGGAGGGAGAAGAGCGATCACGCCGTCTTGCGTAGCGGCTCGGCGCCCTCGGTGTCCGAACCCGTATCAGGCGCCGTCGGCGGCAGCATCGGCGTGCGGAGCAAGCCGCGCTCGGCGAGCAGGCGTTCGGTGTCGGCGGCCGAGGCCGCGCGGCCGAAATACCAGCCCTGCCCCTTCGCACAGCCCAGCCGCGTCAGTTCGATCGCGGTCGCCTCGTCCTCGACCCCCTCGGCGGTGATCGGCATCGCCAGGCTTTCGCCTAGCCGCACGATCGCGACGACAATCGCCTGCGCGTCGGCGCTGCCGCGCATTGCATTCACAAAGCTGCGGTCGATCTTGATCCGGTCGAACGGCAGCGCGCGCAGGTGCGACAGCGAGCTGTAGCCCGTGCCGAAATCGTCGAGGCTCAGCGATACGCCCTGATTTTTCAGGCTGGTGACGATCGAGCGGACGAGCGGCAGGTTTTCGAACAGCGAACTTTCGGTGATCTCGACCTCGAGCTGGCTCGCCGGGAATCCGACCTCGACCAGCAGCTTGGTCAGCTTCTGGCTGAACCACGGGTCTTTCAGTTGTTGCGGCGAGATATTGACCGCGAGCATGATCGACGGATCCCAGCGTTTGGCGATTTCCATCGCCTGGCGGATAACCTGCAGCGACAATTCGCCGATCAGCCCGCTTTCTTCGGCCACCGGGATAAAGCGTTCGGGCGGGATCATCCCATATTCGGGCGAATCCCAGCGCATCAGCATCTCGAACCCGACCAGCCGCCCGCTTGCGATATCGACCTGCGGTTCGAAATAGGGGACGAACTCGCCGCGCGGCATCCCGTCGCGGATGCCGGTTTCGATCTGGTTGCGGACCTGCACCGCCATTTCCATGCCGGGCTCGAACCAGCAAAAGCGGTTCCGCCCCTCGTCCTTGCAATTATACATTGCGATATCGGCCTGACGGACCATCGTTTCCATCGTCACGCTGGCATCGTCGGCGAGCGAAATCCCCAGCGAGGCGCCGATGCGGATCTGCTGCGCGTCGTGTGCGACGGTATTTTCCAGCGCCGCGACCAATTCGGCGGCCAGTGCCTCGATCGAGGGCCGCGCCGACGGCTCGAACGCCAGCATCGCGACAAATTCGTCGCCGCCCAGCCGCGCTTTGGTAGCGTTGGGCGGCAGGATGGCCGAGATGCGCTCCGCCGCGACCTGCAACACGCGGTCGCCTGCGGCGTGGCCGTGGATATCGTTGACCGTCTTGAAATGATCGAGGTCGAGCAGAAACAGCGCGACCTGACGCTTGTCGGCAATTGCGGCAGCAATTTGCTGCTGTCCGGTGGCGAGCAGCGACCGGCGGTTCAGGAAGCCGGTCAGGGGGTCGGTGTCGGCCAGATATCGCGCCTGCCGCTCGGCCTCCGTGCGCTCGCGGATTTCGCGGCGCAGATCTTCGTAGCGGCGCCACCCGAACAGGATCAGCGCGATATTCAGTACGACCGCGGCGGACAGCGTGCGATCGGGGCCGCCGCCAAGACCGATCAGCGTGCGCACCGCCGCCTCCATCACGGTTCCGCCGGTGCCCACGAACAACAGGATCGCGGCGACGACGATGCCGCCGGCCACAATGTCGCGCTTGGCCCCGGTGCTGCGGTCCGGTTGCTGCCGCGCTGTCGTCATATCGTCTTTCCCCACCATCCTTATTGTCATGCCGCCAAGCCGTGAAATTTGGGTTAAATCACCGCCGGTTTCGCCTTGCTTGCCATCAGCGGGCGATCGGTGTATTGGCGCCCCGTTCGGACGCCTGTTGCGGACGAACATATCGATGTCCGCGACGGAAAGTCTGTCCACGGATAGCCGCTGGTTGGCGAGGTTTCGCTCACCGGCGTCTTTTGCGTTGCGGGCGTCAGAAGGGTTGAAAAAGGCGCATGTTCGACAGTCTGAGCAACCGGCTTGGCGATGTTTTCGGAAAGCTCCGCGGCCGCGGCGCGCTGACCGAGGCCGACGTGCGCGCGGCGATGCGCGAAGTGCGAATCGCGCTGCTCGAAGCCGACGTCGCGCTGCCCGTGGTGCGCAGCTTCGTCGATCAGGTCACCGAACTCGCGATCGGCCAGAACGTCCTGCGCTCGGTCACCCCGGGGCAGCAGGTGGTCAAGATCGTCAGCGACGCGCTGACCGAAATGCTCGGTTCGGAAACGGCCGAGCTTGACCTCAATGTCGCCCCGCCCGCGGTCATCATGATGGTCGGCCTGCAAGGCTCGGGTAAAACCACCACCACCGCCAAGATCGCCAAGCGGCTCAAGGAAAAAGAGCGCAAAAAGGTGCTGATGGCGTCGCTCGACGTCAATCGCCCCGCGGCGCAGGAACAGCTCGCCGTTCTCGGTCAACAGATCGACGTCGCAACGCTCCCCATCGTCGCGGGCCAGCAGCCGGTCGAAATCGCCCAGCGCGCGATGCAGGCAGCGAAGCTTCAGGGCTTCGACGTCCTGATGCTCGACACCGCGGGCCGCCTCCACGTCGACCAGCAGCTGATGGACGAAATGCAGGCGGTGTCGCGTACGGCGAACCCGGCTGAAACCCTGCTCGTCGTCGACAGCCTGACCGGTCAGGACGCGGTACAGGTCGCGCAGCGCTTCGCCGACCAGGTGCCGCTCACCGGCGTCGTGCTCACCCGCATGGACGGCGACGCGCGCGGCGGTGCGGCGCTGTCGATGCGCGCCGTCACCGGCAAGCCGATCAAATTTGCGGGTACCGGCGAAAAGCTCGACGGGCTGGAGCTTTTCCAACCGTCGCGCATTGCCGGTCGCATCCTTGGCATGGGCGACGTCGTCAGCCTGGTCGAGCGCGCTGCCGAAACGATCCAGGCCGACGAGGCCGAGGCGATGGCGGCGAAGATGGCCAAGGGCCAGTTCGACCTCAACGACCTCAGAACCCAGCTCAACCAGATGCGCCGCATGGGCGGCCTTGGCGCCCTCGCGGGCATGATCCCCGGGATCAAAAAAGCGCAGGTCGCGATGGCGCAGGGCGGCGCCGACGACAAGATGCTGATCCATTTCGACGCGATCATGGGGTCGATGACCCCCAAGGAACGCGCCAAGCCCGAAATCCTGACCGCGAAGCGCAAGATCCGGATCGCCAACGGGTCGGGCACGACGGTGCAACAGGTCAACAAGGTGCTGAAGATGCACCAGGAAATGGCCACCGCGATGAAGAAGATCCGCAAGATGGGCGGGCTGAAAGGCCTCGGCGCGCTGTTCGGCAAGGGCGGCGGCATTCCCGGCATGGGGGGTGGCATGGGCGGAATGCCCGGCCTTGGCGGCGGCGGGTCGATCCCGCCGGAACTCGCGAATTTTATGAATAAAAAGAAGTAATTAAATCCGGTTTTCAGTTTCTAGTTTCAGTTTACAGACAAAGGAAAATATCATGGCTACTGCTATTCGCCTCGCCCGCGGCGGCTCGAAAAAGCGTCCCTATTACAAGATCGTCGTTGCCGACTCGCGCAGCCCGCGCGACGGCCGCTTCATCGAACGCATCGGCAGCTACAACCCGCTGCTCGCCAAGGACGATCCGGAGCGGATCAAGCTTGACGCCGATCGCGCCAAGCATTGGCTGAGCGTCGGCGCCCAGCCGAGCGACCGCGTCGCCCGCTTCCTCGACGCCGCCGGTGTCCAGGAACGCGCCGCACGCAACAACCCCAACAAGGCCGTCCCGGGCGAAAAGGCCAAGGAACGCGCCGAGGAAAAAGCCCAGAAGCTGGCTGACGCCGAAGAAGCCGCAGCCGCTGCTGCCGCCGCTCCGGCGCCCGAACCCGAAGCAGTCGAAGAAGCTGCTCCCGCTGAAGAAGCTGCCGCCGAAGCGCCTGCCGCCGAAGCGCCTGCCGCCGAAGCGCCTGCCGCCGAAGCGCCTGCCGCCGAAGCGCCTGCCGCCGAAGCGCCTGCCGCCGAAGAAGCTGCCGCACCCGAAGCTGCGGAATCGGATGCCACCGGTTCGGTGAAGAGCGAAGCGACCGCCGAAGCGGTGGCCGAAGCCGTCGCCGACGAAGTGCCTGCCGACGCGACCGCCGAAGATGCGACCGCGATCGCCGAAGAAGTCGCCGAAGGCGGCCCGGTCGCTGCCGAAGCTGAAGAAGCCCCGGCTGGCGAAGAAGAAGCCAAGGCCTAAGCCTTGTCACGCGCCGATCGCCCCGTCACCCTGGCCGCCATCGCCGGCGCGCACGGGGTGCGGGGCGAGGTGCGGCTGAAACTGTTCGGCGAAGGCGCGGAGGCTCTCCGCGCCTTTTCCGTTTTCGACGCGGGCAACCGCCGGCTAACCCTGAAATCGGTGCGCCCCGCCAATCAGGGCGCCGTCGCAACCTTCGCCGAAATCACCGACCGCAGCGCCGCCGAAGCTTTGCGCGGCACTCTGCTCACCGTCCCGCGTTCGGCGCTGCCGCCGCTGGCCGGGGGCGAATATTATTACCACGACCTGATCGGCCTGCCGTGCGTGTCGACCGACGGCCTTGCGGTGGGCGAGGTGGTCGCGATCGACAATTTCGGCGCGGGCGACATCCTCGAAATCGCCAAGCCCGACGGTAAACGCTTCATGGTACCGATGAACGTGCGCGCGGTGCCGACATGGAACGACGACGGCATGACAATCGACGCGGCATTCGTCGAATAGGCAACCGGTATCTCATCGCCCGTTGCCGCCGCTGTGGCGCGCTGATAGCGTCCCCGCACCATAGGGGAGGCAGAACATGAGTTGGACTTCGGGCTTGGCTTTGACATTGCTGCTGGCGGCGCCGTTGTCCGCGTTCGCGCAGGATGCCCCGCCCAAAACCCTCGCGCAAATCACCCCCGAAATCGACGCGCTGTTCGCCCGATATCAGGCCGACGCGCATATTCCCGGCATGGCGTACGGCGTCGTCAAGGATGGCAAGCTGGCCTATGTAAAGGGTGTCGGGGTCCAGAACCTCGACGACAAGAGCGCCGTCACTGCCGACAGCCGGTTCCGCATCGCGTCGATGACCAAGGCGTTCACCGCGCTCGCGATCCTCAAGCTGCGCGACGATGGCAAGCTGCACCTCGACGACCTCGCCGAAGACCATGTCCCCGAAATGAAGGGCTGGGTCTATCCGACCACCGACAGCCCGCGTATCCGGGTGCGCGACCTGCTCCACCATGTCGGCGGGCTGGTGACCGACGACCCGTGGGGCGACCGGCAACAGATATTGCCGCAGGATGATTTTACGAGGATGATCGCCGCCGGCGTGCCGTTCAGCCGCGCGCCGCAGTCGGCGTTCGAATACTCCAACTATGGCTATGCGCTGCTTGGGCGGATCATCGCCAACGCGTCGGGCATGGATTATGCCGATTATGTCCGGCAGGCGATCCTGACCCCGCTCGGCATGACGAGCAGCGGTTTCGACGTGACAAAGACGCCCAAGGCCCATTACGCCCGCGGCTATCGCTGGGAAAATGAGCGCTGGTCGCCGGAACCCGAGATGATCGACGGCGCCTTCAACGCGATGGGCGGCATGCAGGTCAGCGCCAACGACTATGCCAAATGGGTCGCCTTCCTGCTGTCGGCTTGGCCGCCGCGCGACGACGCCGACACCGGCCCGGTCAAGCGCGCGACCGTGCGCGAGATGGTGCAGGGCCTCAATTTCATGTCCGTTGCCAACCGGATCGGCACCAGCGGCGCCAGCGCCTGCAAACAGGCCGCCGCTTATGCGATGGGCTGGCGCGTCGCGCAGGACTGCGACCTCGGGCTGACGCTGGCGCACGGCGGCGGCTATCCCGGCTATGGCAGCCATGTGATGCTGATGCCCGACCATGGTGTCGGGGTGTTCGCGCTGTCGAACCGCACCTATGCCGGACCGTCGGCGCCCGCGTGGGATGCGGCGGTGGCGATGGACAAAGCCGGGTTGCTGACCGGCCGCGCGCAGCCGGTGACGCCCGCCGTTGCCGATGCGTTTGCCGCGGCGCGGGCTGCTTATGCCGCGGGCAATCTGGCGCCGCTCGACGGCAAGCTGGCGATGAATTTTCTCATGGACCGCTCGGCGGCGAACTGGGCGGCCGAACTCGCGCGGCTCAGGGCAGAGGTGGGCGATTGCCCGATCGCCGAACCGCTGGCACCGACCGGAGCCTTGTCGGCGGCGTTCCGCCTGATCTGCGACCGGGGCAAGCTCGACGGGATGCTGCTCCTGGCGCCGACGAGCCCGGCGACGGTGCAGGCGCTGCGCTTTCGCGTCGTGACGCCCTGACGCCCGCCGTCACGCCGCCTCGATAAACACCACCCGGTCACGCCCACTTTCCTTGGCGGCATAGAGGTTGATGTCGGCCGATTTCATCGCCGCGCCGAAACTGGTGCCGCGCCCGATATGGACCAACCCCATGCTGGCGGTCACCGGTCGTTCGAGCAGCGGCACCATCTGTTTGACATAGGCACCGATGCGCTGGCGCAGCCGTTCGGCCTCGGTCGCCACCGCCACGGCGGGGCCGCGGAACAGCAGCGCAAATTCCTCGCCGCCGACCCGCGCCGCCAGCGCCGTCCCCGATCCCAATGCGACCCCTGCGGCAAAGATCACCCGGTCGCCGACATCATGGCCATGATGATCGTTGATCGCCTTGAAATGGTCGAGGTCGACCAGCGCGATCGCCACCGGCGGATCACCGTTGAAACTTTCCTCGATCGCGCGCCGGTTGGGCAGGCCGGTCAAGGGATCGGTGTGCGCAATGATGCGCATCGCCTCGGCCTGCGCGCGTGCCTCCTGCCGCTCGCGGCGCAGGCGGACGAGGCGGTCGAGAATGCCGAGCGCGGTGAGCATCACCTCCAGCCCCAGCGCCGGGAACAGCAGGAACAGGAAAGCGTCGAAAGGGCGTCCCAGCACGATGTCGTGGAACAGGCTGACCCCGTAAACCCCGCCGATGCCGCTCCACGCCGCGGCTTGGTAGCGCGCCGTGCGGCTGCCGCGGCGCAGCGCCATGATGACCGCGGCGGCACATAATCCCAGCATCGCGAGCAACAGCATGTTGCGCAGCGCCATATAGGCGGGCGGACAGTCGGCGATCAGCATCGCCGGGGTGGTCGCCAGGATTAACATGGGCGGCCAGCCAAGCAGGCGGCGGATGCGCGGCCCGACCGTACCCGGTTCCAGATAGCGGCGCAGAAACGGGCCCGACACCACGACGCTCAGGTCGAAAAAGATACAGATCCACACCTGCCGCGCAAAACTGTCGGGCGTCAGCCATGGTCCCATCGCCAGCGGTGAAAGCGCGAGAACGAGCGCGAAATAGGACAGCGTGCGCGCGCTCTGCCAGATCAGAAAGCGTTCGCGCAGCAGGCGGTAAAAGACGCCGTTATAAACCAGCGAAAAGAGCAAAAGTCCCAGAAAGATGCCGGTGAGGACACCGTCCCACGACATGCTGGTCGCGCTGGCGAACGACGATTGCGCCCGCGCCGGTGCGGCGGCGGCGAACAGCCCCGCGCTTGCCATAGCGATACGTGCGCCAAGCGCCATGCGACCCCCGTCCATTCGATCGGGAACGCTAGGCGCGAAGCGGCTGATTTTTGGTTAACGGTGCGCTCACCGTTTGCCGGGCCGCCGATGGCGCGAAGTTTGTCGAAGGGCACCGGGAGAGGGGGCCGCGGCGGGGACTCCCTTCGACAAACTTCGCGTCATCGACGGCGGGGCGCGGTCGGCGGCACGATCAGATATGCCGGCCGGGAACGCCGATGCGCGAACGGACATGGGCCTCGCGGCGGCGGCGCACCCGCGTGACGGCGCCCGCCAGCGCAACAAAGCAACGATCGAGATCGTCGCAGAACCCCTTGTGACCCTCGTTCCAGGTCCGCATCCAGATTTCGTCATTCATGGTCAGTTTCCTTTCATCGTGACGCCGCCCAAATGCGCTTTGGTGGCGCCGATCGCCAACAAAAGCTTTGCGCTATATCATAAGTTGACCTTATATATCGCGATGAGCCGCATTCCGCCCCTCGCCGCTGTCCGTGCCTTTGAAGCGGCTGCCAGATTGCAGAATTTTTCGCGCGCGGCGGAAGAGCTCGGGCTGACGCAGGCGGCGGTCAGCTATCAAATCCGCCAATTGGAAGACCGGCTCGGCCGCGCCCTGTTTGTACGCGAAAAAGGCCGGGTGCGGCTGTCGGAAACCGGCCAGCGGTTGCTCCCGGCGATCAGCGGCGCTTTTGCCGCGATGGCCGATGCCTTTGCCGCGCTGGGCGCCGACGAGGCCGATGTGCTGACGATCGACGCGGTGACGAGTTTCGGTGGCGCCTGGCTTGCCTCGCGCATCGGTCGTTTCCAGCTGGCCTATCCCGATCTGGCAGTGCGTCTGTCGATGTCGAACCGGATCATCGATTTCGACGCGTCGAACGTCGATGTTGCCATCCGCATCGGCAGGGGCGACTGGTCCGGATTGCGGGTCGACTTTCTAATGCGTCAGGCGATCGCTCCGATCTGCTCGCCGGCCTTTGTCGCCGCCGAGCGGCTTGCCGAGCCCGCGGACCTGTTGCGCGTCGAGCGCCTGGCCCCGAACGACAGCTGGTGGGCCGACTGGTTCGCGACCGCGGGCGTCCAGACGCCGCCGCCCCCGACGCGGAGAGGCATCGAACTCGACAGCCAGCTGCAGGAAGCCAGCGCGGTGCAGGCGGGCTTCGGCATTGCGATGATGACCCCGCTTTACTGGCAGGCCGAAATCGACAGCGGACGATTGGTTCAACCGTTCGACATAGCGCACGACACCGGCCGCGGCCTGTGGCTCGTCCACCGCGAAAACCGCGTCGGGGTCCGCAAGATCGAACGCTTCCGCGAATGGCTGCACGCGGAGCTGGCGAGGGATCGCGACCGGTACCCCGAGGCGCTGTGGCGGCCGCTTGAGTAATCGTCTCGACAGCCGGTGTCGCAATGTATATACATGATGTATATACGGAGCCGTCCATGACCAAAGAATATCGTGCCAAAGTATTCAAATCGGGCAACTCGCTCGCGCTGCGTCTGCCTAAGGCGCTGGGGATCGAGGACGGGACCGAGATGATTGTCCGTGAAGAGCGCGGCAAGTTCCGTTTTGAACCGGCCAACAAGCCAAAAGCCAAAATCGACATCAGCGGCTTTGCTGGGAAGGCGCCAGGTCTCAAACTCGCGCCGCGCGAGGATTTCGAGGAACGCCCGAGCACCATTGCCGCCCGTGAGGCGGCGAAACTGGCCGAGGCGGTCAAGAAGGCGTGATCCGCTATCTGATCGACGCCAATTCGGCGGTTTATGCAATGGATGTCGGGCATGAGGTGCTGACGGCGCGGATCGCGGATTGCTCGCCTGGCGAGATTGCAATGTCGACCGTCAGCTATGCCGAGGTCGCTTATGGCACCTACGTAGGTAAGCCGCCGCCGCCCGAGATACTTGAGGCTTTCGTAGCAGCCATCCCGCTTGTTGCCTTCGACGAAGCCGCAGCGCGCGAATATGCGCGTCTTCCCTTCAAACGGGCGCGTTTCGATCGCTTGCTCGCTGCCCACGCGCTCGGCATCGGCGCCGCCGTGATCACCAACAACGAAGCCGACTTCGCCGACGTGCCGGGGCTGACGGTCGAGAATTGGACGTTGCCATGACCTTCACCGCCGTCCCGCTGACCCTTTACCCCGACATGTTCCCCGGCCCGCTTGGCCACAGCATGGCGGGGCGGGCGCTCGAAAGCGGGACGTGGAATTGCGCGCCGGTGCAGATCCGCGATTTCGCGACCGACAAGCATCGCACCGTCGACGATACGCCCGCGGGCGGCGGAGCGGGGATGGTGCTCAAGGCCGATGTGCTGGCGGCGGCGGTCGACCATGCGGTCGCGGCGCATCCCGGGCTGCCGGTGCTGGCGATGACCCCGCGCGGGACGCCGATCACGCAGGCGCGGGTGCGCGACCTCGCGGCCGGTCCCGGCGCGATCATCCTGTGCGGCCGGTTCGAGGGATTCGACGAACGCATTTTCGACGCGCGCCCGATCAAGCAGGTGTCGATGGGCGATATCATCCTGTCGGGCGGCGAGATGGGCGCCCTGCTCCTCCTCGATGCTTGCATTCGCCTGCTTCCCGGCGTAATGGGCGCGGCTTGCAGCGGCGACGACGAATCGTTCGAAAACGGTTTGCTCGAATATCCGCACTATACCCGGCCCGTTCATTGGGAAGGGCGCACGATCCCCGAAGTGCTGCGATCGGGGGATCATGCGAAGATCGCCGCCTGGCGGAAACACCAGGCGGAAGTGACAACACGGTTACGCAGGCCGGACCTTTGGGAGCGCCATGAGGGCGCTCGGGACCGACCTGCCTCTGGCGCGCGGCAAAAGAAGAAGGACTAGAGGCATGAACCTCATCCAGACGATCGAAGCCGAAGAAATTGCCAAAGCGGCAAAGACCATTCCGACCTTTCGCCCCGGCGACACGCTGAAAGTCGGCGTGAAGGTGGTCGAAGGCGAACGCACCCGCGTCCAGAATTTCGAAGGCGTGTGCATCGCACGCTCGAACAAGGGCATGGGCTCCAACTTCACCGTGCGCAAAATGTCGTTCGGCGAAGGTGTCGAGCGCGTGTTCCCGCTCTATTCGCCCAACATCGACAGCATTACCGTCATCCGCAAGGGTGCCGTGCGTCGTGCGAAGCTTTACTATCTGCGCGGGCGCACTGGTAAATCGGCGCGTATTGCGGAGCGCCGCGATTACCGGTCGGAAGCCGGCGAAGGCTAAGGAGAGCTTCTCTCACCCAAAGCCGAAACAGCTTTCCAAAACGACCGGTTCCGCCAACAGGCAGAACCGGTCGTTTTTCATTTCAGCATCAGCATAAAGGGCATAACAAATGGGTTACCGGATCGTCGTCGCGGGTGCGACGGGCAATGTCGGGCGCGAAGTGCTCGCCATCCTTGCCGAGCGCGAATTTCCCTATGACGAGATCGCCGCGGTCGCGTCGTCGCGCAGCCAAGGCGACGACATCGAAATCGGCGACACCGGCAAGACCGTCAAATGCCAGAATATCGAGAATTTCGACTGGTCGGGCTGGGACATGGCGATTTTCGCAATCGGCAGCGAAGCGACCAAGATCCACGCGCCCAAGGCCGCCGCGGCGGGCTGCGTCGTCATCGACAATAGCTCGCTCTACCGCATGGACCCCGACGTGCCGCTGATCGTGCCCGAGGTAAACCCCGACGCGATCGACGGCTATAAAAAGCGCAACATCATCGCCAACCCCAATTGCTCGACCGCGCAGATGGTCGTCGCGCTGAAGCCGCTGCACGATGCCGCAAAGATTACCCGCGTCGTCGTGTCGACCTATCAGTCGGTGTCGGGCGCCGGCAAGGCGGGCATGGACGAGCTGTGGAACCAGACGCGCCAGATCTTCGTCGGTGACGAAAAGGACATCCAGAAGTTCACCAAGCAGATCGCCTTCAACGTGATCCCGCACATCGACAGCTTCCTCGACGACGGCTCGACCAAGGAAGAGTGGAAGATGGTGGTCGAAACGAAAAAGATCCTCGATCCCAAGATCAAGGTCACCGCGACCTGCGTCCGCGTCCCCGTCTTCGTCGGCCATTCGGAAGCGATCAACATCGAAATGGAGCGCGAACTGTCGGCCGAGGACGCCCAGCGCATCCTGCGCGAAGCCCCTGGCGTCGTCCTCCACGACAAGCGCGAGGATGGCGGCTACATCACCCCCGTCGAATGCGTCGGTGACTTTGCGACCTTTGTGTCGCGCGTCCGTGAAGACCCGACGGTCGAAAACGGCCTCAACCTGTGGTGCGTTTCGGACAACCTGCGCAAGGGGGCGGCGTTGAACGCGGTCCAGATCGCCGAGTTGCTGGGGCGTCGGCATCTGAAGAAGGGCTAATCGCGCCCTCCGAATTCCGTTCGTGTCGAGCGAAGTCGAGACACGCCGAAGGCACGCGCGAACGAAGCGTGTCTCGACTTC
>NZ_JADKYM010000029.1 GCF_015475875.1 Sphingopyxis solisilvae
AATGTTCCACCCCCGACCGCGCCGCCTCGATCACCAGCGGCTGCGGATGGCCGTGCAGCGAAGCGATGATCAGCTGTTTCACCGTATGATAGATCGCGCCGTCGCTTTCGATCACCGTCCTAGAACACCCCTGCCACCAGCTTCGCAAATGCATCGGCACGGTGACTGATCGCATGCTTCTCTGCGGGGTCGATCTCTGCATAAGTCAGCGACTTGCCGGTAGGAACAAATACCGGGTCATAACCAAAGCCCAGGTGCCCGCGCGGCGGCCAGGTCAGGCTGCCCTTGGCCCGCCCCTCGAACACCTCACCGTGGCCGTCGGGCCAGGCGAGCGCGAGGGTGCACACGAAGCAGGCGCTGCGATCGACGTCCTCGCCCTGCTCGGCGAGCAGCCCTTCGACCTTGCCCATCGCCATATACCAGTCGCGGCCCGGCGGCCCTTCAAACGCCTGTCGCTCGGCCCAATCGGCGGTGTACACCCCCGGGCGTCCGCCCAGCGCCGCGACTTCGAGGCCGCTGTCATCGGCCAGCGCGGGCAGCCCCGCCGCCGCCGCGCTCGCATGCGCCTTCAGCAGCGCATTCTCGCGAAACGTGGTCCCCGTCTCCTCGGGCTCGGGCAAGCCAAGGTCGCCCGCCGACACCGGTTCGATGCCATAGGGTTCGAGCAACGCCCGGATTTCGCGCACCTTGCCCGCATTGTGGCTGGCGATGACGAGTTTGCCGGGGGTGAGTTTGCGGGTCATAAAGCCCTCTCCCCGTGGGAGAGGGTTGGGTGAGGGGTTCCAACGTCCGCGGTGGCGACCAATCGTCCGCGCAAATCCTCCAACACGCCCTCCAGATTGCTCATGATGTCGTTATTCCAGTATCGGATCACATGATAACCGGCTGCCTGCAACAAGGCAGTGCGACGTTCATCGCTCGGGCTTTCCGCGTGCTGGCCGCCGTCGGCTTCGACGATAATCCGCAATTCCTCGCAGAGAAAGTCGGCTACAAATCCTGCCACCGGCGATTGGCGGCGAAATTTGAGGCCAAGAAACTGGCGGGCGCGCAGCACTCGCCAGAGCTTTTTCTCGGCCTCGGTTTCGTGGCGCCGCAATTTGCGGGCAATACCCGTGGACGGTTTGTGCTGCTTCGGTGTCACATCCCCTCACCTGCTGCGACTAGCCAGCAAGCTGGCAAGTCTCGCTTCCTCTCCCGCCGGGAGAGGAAGGTTTACCGCCCCGTCGCCTTATCCTGCGCCGCGAAAATCTCGGTGCAGCCAATGCGCGCCAGGCGCAGCAGGCGCAGCAGACCTTCCTCGTCATAGGTCGCGCCCTCGGCGCTCGCCTGCACTTCGACGATCTGGCCGCGCCCGGTCAGCACAAAATTGCCATCGGCCTCGGCAACCGAATCCTCGTCATAATCGAGGTCGAGCACCGGGGTGCCGTTATAGATGCCGCACGAGATCGCGCCGACCTTGTCGATAATCGGATCTTCGGCGATCGTCTTGGCTTCGAGCAGCGTGTCCACCGCGAGGCGCAACGCGACCCACGCGCCCGAAATCGACGCGGTGCGGGTGCCGCCATCGGCCTGGATCACGTCGCAATCGATGACGATCTGGCGCTCGCCGAGCTTCTTCATATCGACCACGGCACGCAAGGAGCGTCCGATAAGCCGCTGAATTTCCTGCGTCCGGCCCGACTGCTTGCCCTTCGCCGCCTCGCGGCTGCCGCGGGTGTGGGTCGCGCGGGGCAGCATGCCATATTCTGCGGTGACCCACCCCTGGCCCTTGCCGCGCAGGAACGGCGGCACCTTTTCATCGACGCTGGCGGTCACCAGCACCTTGGTATTACCGAAGCTGACGAGCACACTGCCTTCGGCATGGATAGTGAAAGCAGTTTCGATGGCGATCGGACGCATCTGATCGGGGGCGCGGCCGGAAGGGCGCATGAGGGATTCTCCTGTGAATATGTGCGGCGCGCTTAGCGGTGAAGCGAGGCGAGCGCAAACCTGATCCTCCCCATCGACTTGCGATGGGGAGGGGTACCGCCGCCGCAGGCGGTGATGGAGGGGCAGCAACGTCGCGGCCCCTCCGTCAGCCCTGCGGGCTGCCACCTCCCCATCGCAAGTCGATGGGGAGGATCGTGCGCTTGCCCCAGCGCGCCCGCGTCCCTAAATCCCCACCATGACCACCCCGCCGATCACCGAACTGACCACGCGCGCCCGCGACGTGTTCCGGCTGGTCGTCGATGCTTATCTCGAAACGGGCCAGCCGGTCGGGTCGC
Source organism: Sphingopyxis solisilvae (assembly GCF_015475875.1). Lineage (GTDB taxonomy): Bacteria > Pseudomonadota > Alphaproteobacteria > Sphingomonadales > Sphingomonadaceae > Sphingopyxis > Sphingopyxis solisilvae. The sequence goes on from NZ_JADKYM010000029.1 coordinate 2,265, forward strand.
GCACCTTGTCGAAGCTCGCGGCGCTCAACCTGTCGCCCGCCTCGATCCGCAACGTGATGCAGGACCTCGAGGAATATGGCCTGCTCGCCAGCCCGCACACCAGCGCGGGGCGACTGCCGACCGAACAGGGGCTGCGCCTGTTCGTCGACGGGATGATGCAGGTTGCCGAACCCAGCGCCGAGGACCGCGCGCAGATCGAGGCGAGCCTGTCCGAAGGCGGGCCGATCGAAAGCGCGCTGGCGCAGGCGACCGCCGCGCTGTCGGGCCTGTCGGCGTGCGCGGGGCTGGTGCTGGTCCCCAAGCATGAGCGCGTGCTGAAACAGGTCGCGTTCGTGCCGATGTCGGATCGCCAGGCGCTCGTCGTGCTGGTCGCGGGCGACGGCGCGGTCGAGAATCGCGTCATCGACGTGCCCGCGGGGCTCGACCCCTCGGCGCTCGTCGAGGCGGGCAATTTCATTTCGGCGACGCTGTCGGGCCTGACGCTGACCGAAGCGATGGCGCGGGTGCGCCACGAGATCGAGGCCGAGCGCATCGCGATCGACCGCGCGGCGCAGGATCTGGTCAGCCGCGGGCTGGCGATCTGGTCGTCGGACGGCGCCGACCGCCCGGTGCTGATCGTGCGTGGTCAGGCCAATCTGCTCGACGACAGCGCGGTCGGCGACCTCGACCGCGTCCGCCAATTGCTCGACGAACTCGAGACCAAACAGGACATTGCGCAATTGCTCGACAGCGCGCGCGAAGGTAGCGCGACCCGCATTTTCATCGGGTCGGAAAATAAATTATTCTCGCTTTCAGGCTCTTCCGTGATAGCGGCGCCCTATCGCGGATCGGACGGGCGCGTCGTCGGCGTGGTGGGCGTGATCGGCCCGACGCGCTTGAACTATGCCCGCATCGTTCCCATGGTGGATTTCACCGCCCAATCACTGTCCAGACTGATACGATAGGTTTATGACGAATATGGAAAATGACACGCCGGTCGACGACGGCCAGACCGACGACGCCGCAACCGAAACGCCCGCGACCGAACCGCAGGATGAGGCGGCGAAGCTCGCCGAACAGCTCGCCGCGGTGCAGCAGGATCTGCTCTATGCGCGCGCCGAAACGCAGAATGTCCGCCGCCGCGCGGAGAAGGAAGTCGCCGACGCCCACGCCTATGCCGCGACCAAATTCGCGCGCGACATTTTGTCGGTCGCCGACAATCTGGGCCGCGCGCTCGCCGCGCTCAGCGACGAACAGCGCGCCGATGAGGCGATCAAGCCGCTGATCACCGGGCTGGAAGCGACCGAGCGCGAGCTGCTCGGCGTGTTCGAACGCAACGGCATCACGCGCATCGCCGCAATCGGCCTGCCGCTCGACCCCAACCAGCATCAGGCGATGCTGGAGATCCCGAGCAGCGACGCCGAACCCGGCACGATCGTGCAGGAAATGCAGGCGGGCTATGTGATGAAAGACCGGTTGCTGCGCCCTGCGATGGTTGCGGTGGCGAAGGCGGGGTAACTCTTCCCCTCTCCCGTTGGGAGAGGGTTGCGCAGCCTTGGCAGCTTGCTGCCTAGGCGAAGCTGGGTGAGGTGTTCTGCGCGGGCGTGCAAACGCGAGGCCGCATCCCCTCACCCGCTGCAACTAGCGAACAAGTTCGCAAGTTTCGCTGCCCTCTCCCGACGGGAGAGGGCTTAAGCGCTAAGCCGCCTTGCGCAGCTTCGCGAGCTTTTTCAGCACCATCTCGCGCTTCAGCCGCGACAGATGGTCGATGAACAAAATGCCTTCCAGATGGTCATGCTCGTGCTGGATGCACGTCGCCATCAGCCCGGTCATGCGTTCCTGATGATGCTTGCCGTCCACATCCTGCCAATCGACGGTGACCTCGGCGGGGCGCGTCACATCGGCATATTGTTCGGGGACCGACAGGCACCCTTCCGAATAGACGCTATGCTCCTCGCTCTCGTCGGAAAAGACGGGGTTGATGAACACGCGCGGGTCGCGGATCACCTTCTTGCCCTCGTCATCTTCGGGATCGGGTTCCTGCAGGTCGATCACCAGGATGCGCTTCGCCACCCCGACCTGAATCGCCGCCAACCCGATGCCGGGGGCGTCGTACATCGTCTCGAACATATCGGCGACCAGCTGCTTCAGCTCGGCGTCGAACGCCTCCACGGGCTTGGAAATGACGCGCAGCCGGGGATCCGGGGTCTCTATGATGGGGAGTATGGCCATGGGGTGCAGGTATGGTCGGAGGGGCGTGGGGTCAAGAGGGGCCGCCACAGTCGAGAATTAACTCGTCGGTCGGAATGACATATCCTCCGAATAGGCAATTCGGTTCTGAACAACCGCCCGCGATCGCCCAATCCTCATAACGCGCCATAGATTTGCGCCCGGCAACAATCCTTTTCCCATCCGCGCGTTCAAGCGTAAATTCGATCATTCGCCGGTCAAACTTGTCCGTTTCATTCTCCACAATGGACTGCTTCCGAACATAGGCTCTTTGCCATTTATCGAGATCGCCGACGCAACGACTTGCTGCAAGCTGCGTCTCCAGCTTTACAATCTCTGCCTCTCCGGGTTGAAAATCGGACGTCGACGAGCACGCCGAGCAGGACACTAAAATGGCGGTTGCTACAAAACTAAACACCTTACTCTCCCCCATCACCCCACCGGCCGCCTTGCCCTAAGTGCCTGCGCCAACGTCCCCTCATCCAGATAATCCAGCTCGCCCCCCACCGGCAGACCATGCGCGAGCTGCGTCAGCCGCACCGGATAACCCTCCAGCCGCTCGGCGAGATAATGCGCCGTCGTCTGACCCTCCAGCGTCGCATTCATTGCCAGCACGACCTCATCGATACCGCCCGCCGCGACGCGCGCCACGAGGGCGTCGATCGCCAGATCCTGCGGGCGGATGCCCTCCAGCGCCGACAGCCGCCCGCCCAGCACATGATATTTGCCGGGGAACAGCCGCGACTTGTCGAGCGCCCACAGGTCCGACACTTCCTCGACCACGCACAGCGACCGCGCGTCGCGGCGCGGGTCGGCGCAGATCGCGCAGGGATCGTGCGTGTCGACATTGCCGCAAATCGTACAGGTGACGAGCCGTTCGGACACCGTCTGGAGCGCCGCGAGCAGCGGCACGAACGCAGACTCGCGCTTCTTCATCAAATGCAGCACCGCGCGCCGCGCCGATCGCGGGCCGAGGCCCGGCAGACGGGCGAGTTGCTGGACGAGGGCTTCGATTTCGGTGGAGGCCATGGCGGGGTGGTAGTGGCGCGCACGGGCGGGCGCAATATCCCCAATTCCCTCTCCCATATAGGGAGAGGGTTGCGCAGCCTTGGCGGCTTTGCCGCCTAGGCGAAGCTGGGTGAGGGGCTGTACCCTATCGAGAGAGCACAGCCCCTCACCCGCTGCGACTAAGCCAGCAAGCTGGCAAGTCTCGCCGCCCTCTCCCTAGATGGGAGAGGGTTGAACTCTGCGTGCACCTCCGCCAAAGCCCGCACCCATGCGTATCGCCTTCATGGGAACACCGCCCTTTGCGGTGCCGACGCTCGCTGCGCTGCATGCGGCGGGGCATGATGTTGCGGCGGTCTATAGCCAGCCGCCGCGCCCAGCGCAGCGCGGCAAAAAATTGCAGAAAAGTCCGGTGCAGGTCTGGGCCGAAGAACATGGCCTGCCCGTCCGCACGCCGCGCAGCCTGAAGGGCGAGGAAGCGCAGGCGGAATTTGCTGCGCTCGATCTCGATGTCGCGGTGGTCGCCGCCTATGGCCTGATCCTGCCGCCCGCGATCCTCGATGCGCCGCGCGAGGGGTGCCTCAACGTCCACGGATCGATCCTGCCGCGCTGGCGCGGCGCCGCGCCGGTGCAGCGCGCGATCCTCGCGGGCGATGCCGAAACCGGGGTGACGATCATGCAGATGGACGTCGGGCTCGACACGGGCGCGATGCGGCTGGTCGAGCCGACCCCGATCGGGCGCAAGACCGCGGGGGTGCTGACCCACGAACTGGCCGAGATGGGCGCGCTGATGATGCGGCGCGTGCTGAGCGACCTCCACGCCTTTCCGCCGGTGCCGCAGCCCGAGGAGAGCGTGACCTACGCCGCCAAGATCGACAAGAGCGAGGCGCGGCTCGATTTTCTGGTCAGCGCGGCGCAGGTCGAACGGCAAATTCGCGCGTTCAATCCGGTGCCGGGCGCGTTTTTCGAGCTGGAGGGCGAGCGGTACAAGGTGCTCGCGGCGGAAGTCGTGCATCCGGCCGATACGGTGGCGGGCGCGGCCCCCGGCGTCACGATCGACGACGCGCTGACGATCGCCTGCAACCCCGGCGCGATCCGCGTGACGCGCATCCAGCGCGCGGGGAAACCTGCGATGGAGGCGGGCGAATTGCTGCGCGGGCGGGGAATCGCGGCGGGGACGCGGTTAACTTAGTCCCCTCTCCCCTTGCGGGAGAGGGTTGCGGAGCCTTGGCAGCTTGCTCGGCATTATGTAGCAAACGCACCAAGCCCTGTGTGGGATTATCCGGCATTAGCTGGGATAAGGCGGGATGCACGAGAATGTTGTATCTGGCTTAGTGAGGCGGCGGCGCGAACTGGCGTTGGAAGCTGACACTGTGCGCGCTCAGTATGAGGCCTTGCTTGCCGACGTTGCTGCGCTGGACCGCTCTATCCTGCTGTTCAACCCCGATGCCGATATTGCCGCCGTTGCGCCGCTATCGTTCACCCGCAAAGAGGATTGGGCAAAACGCGGGGCTATCGCCCGCGCGATCCTGTCGGCGCTCAGGGGCATCACTGAGCCTATGCCCGCGCCTGATATAGTGGCGCTTTTGTGCGAGGATCGCTCGCTTGCAATCGGGGCGCTTGCGCCAAAGCTGGCGCTACGGCGGGTCAATCGGTCGCTGTCTCGGCTACGTGACAATGGCGCGGTCGAAAGCCGCGCATCGGCGGGTGGGCAGTACTTGGAATGGGAGATAGCGCGGTAGACTTGTCACCGCACTACTGTCGCGAGATTGACTCTGGAATCGCCGGAGCCCAGAAGACTCCGGCGACCCGCTTAGTTTTTCGGTCCTTTCGGGCCGGTGCGATAAGTCTCGACCACCGTCGTTCGAGGACGGCGTTCGGCTTCGCGAACAGGAATGAACTGGCCGGAGCCAGCATCACGCCCGCGTTCGTGAGTGTTGCGGTTTGCCATTGGTATCACCCCCTTCCGTGGCAAGTTGCCGTTTAGAAGGGAAGGGAACCTTGAGCGGGCGGCACGTCGGGGTAGTGACGACCGCGCATCACTTCGGAAACGCGGCCTTGATTCACCCCGACGATAGCCGCCGCTTGATGCTGATAGAGGCCTTTTTCTATCACCAAGTATCGAATTTGTGATGCAATTTCCGCCGATATGGGCGGCGAACTCCGTTTATTCATCGTTTTAGCCTTTGCCAAAAAACGATGTGGAGCGTTGACATTGACGTCGGGAAGAGTAGGATTGCCGCCGTTGATCAACATCTCCGCGCCACATCGCGGTTTCATCCGGGCCAGAGCGTTTGCCGCGCTCTGGCCCGCTTGGTTTCTGACATATTAACGATGATTGTTCAAGCGCGGAATCCGCTCAGAAGCGTTTTCAGCGCATTCGACGACTTTGGCAGGGTGAACCATGCCCAAGGTGGGTTTTTTCGCCCAGAGGCGCTTAGAATGGCAATTCGGGCGCATTCGGCATAAAGAGTCCTTTATATCGCCGTTCCCCAATCGTTCTAGGCAGCCCGCTGCCAATACCCCTTCCAATCACGGCTAACGCGCGAAGCCATCGCCGCCGCCGTCACCATTGCAGCCTGATCGCCGTTCGACACGCGACGGTTATCTTCGCGCCACGATGCTTCGCGGGCATAGGCGCCGATGTACGGCCCGGCGATATGGTGGTGCGTACCGACTTCCATCCGGCGAAGGCGGCTGAAATAGCTTTCGGCCTGATTGGTACATGCGCCTTCGTCGAAGAACTGGACCGAGTGATTGACGCGGTGCGTCATCCAACCGGCGTGAAGGGCATCCCATCCGGTGCCTTCGTCGGCGTGGAGTACGGCAAGGTTGGCAACATGATCGCGGACGCAGGGAACAGCATCGCCTTCGTTGGCGACGACGAACGGAAGTGACTTGCCGCCGCGCTCGCGCATCACGACAACACACTGGCGTTTGCCCGAACGGTTGAAGGCAAGGCGACGGTCCTTGCGGTCGTCCTTGTGGTTTTCCGGCTTCACGTAACCGCCGAAATACGCGCCGTCGATTTCGACGATGCCGTCCAGCGTGCGGCCCATCTGTTCGCGGGCCATCGCTTCGCGCAGCTTGTGGGTCAGCACGAACGCGGTCTTGTACTGGCAATCCAGATCGCGGCTCAATTGCAGCGCAGCAACGCCCTTGGTGCGTTTGCTACATAATGCCGAGCTTGCTGCCTAGGCGAAGCTGGGTGAGGGGTTGTATCCTCACGATAGCGCACAACCCCTCACCCGCTGCGACTAGGTGGCGAAGCCACCAAGTCTCGCTGCCCTCTCCCGCAAGGGGAGAGGGTCGTAACGGTGTCTCGACTTCGCTCGACACGAACGGCTAAAGCCCCACCCATGACCCGCTTTGCCCTCACCATCGAATATGACGGCCGCCCCTATATGGGCTGGCAGCGGCAGGCGCACGGCCCCAGCGTCCAGCAGGCGGTCGAGGAGGCGATCCACCGCTTCACCGCCGAGGAGGTGCAGGTGTTGAGCGCCGGGCGCACCGATGCGGGGGTTCATGCGATCGCGATGCGCGCGCATGTCGACATCGCCAAGCCGCTGACCCCGTTCAAACTGACCGAGGCATTGAATGCGCAGCTCCGCCCGGCGCCGATCGCGATCATCGGGTGCGAGGTGGTGCCGGACGACTGGCACGCGCGCTTTGCCTGCATCGGGCGGTCATACGAATATCGCATCGTTAACCGCCGCGCGCCGCTGACATGGGACAAGGGGCTGGCGTGGCAAGTCGCGCGACCGCTCGACGCCGACGCGATGCACGCCGCGGCGCAGCAGCTCATTGGCCTCCATGATTTCACCACCTTTCGCTCGGCGCACTGCCAGTCGCAAAGCCCGTTGAAGACGCTCGACAAGCTGGCGGTCAGTCGCCACGGCGACGAGCTGATCATCGAGGCCGCGGCGCGCAGCTTTCTGCACCATCAGGTGCGCTCGATGGTCGGGTCGCTCGCGTTGGTCGGCCATGGCAAATGGTCGGCGCGCGATTTGAAAGCAGCGCTGGAGGCGGCGGACCGGCAGGCGCTGGGGCTGAATGCGCCGCCCGACGGGCTCTATTTTGTGGGGGCGACCTACCCGTAGTTCGTCATTGCGAGCGAAGCGAAGCAATCCAGAGCGGGTTTACGCTACTCTGGATTGCCGCGTCGCTTCGCTCCTCGCAATGACGATCATGAAAAAGGGCAGCCCTTTCGGACCGCCCCTTCCCTTTATCGCTGCCCCGCGCGCTTACACCTTTTCGGCGTAATACAGCGGCGCATGCTCATTCAAAATCTGGAGGATCTTCGCCTGCGCGGTCTTTTCGTCGCTTTCTTCCATCGCGGCGAGTTCGCGCGCGAGGCGGCTCGACGCCGCTTCGAAGATCTGGCGTTCCGAATAACTCTGTTCGGGCTGGTCGTCGGCGCGGAACAGGTCGCGGGTCACTTCGGCGATCGACACCAGGTCGCCCGAATTGATCTTCGCTTCATATTCCTGCGCGCGGCGCGACCACATGGTGCGCTTGACCTTCGGCTTGGTGGTCAACACCTGCAACGCTTCCTTCAGCGTCTTGTCCGACGACAGCTTGCGCATCCCCACGCCCTCGGCCTTGTTGGTCGGCACGCGAAGCGTCATTTTTTCCTTTTCGAAGCGCAGGACATAAAGTTCGAGCTGCATCCCCGCGATTTCGGATTTTTGCAGCTCGATGACGCGCCCCACGCCATGTTTCGGATAAACGACATAATCACCGACTTCGAACAAGAGCGTGTTCACGGACATGCAAATTCCTTTTGTTGTGCCTTGACCCCGATCTGAAACTGCGACAACAACGGCGCATCCCGCCCTCTAGCCAAGGGGGATTGCAATCGCTCGGCGCTAGCCAGTCAGAGTGACAAGGGATATGGCTCCATCGGAACGCCGGAAAACGCCCCAGCCCGAGACGGGAAGAGGCAGAATGTCGGCGCGTTGATATTAATTATAACAGATTCGCAACAAAATTGCCACCCCTGCGGGGGAATGCGCGAGCGCGCCGTCTTGACGGCTGGCTGAACCCGTTTCAGGTTGCAACGAAATCAGCGCATGGGAGCGGGTATGAACGATCAGATCTGGTGGATTACAGGCGCCTCGTCGGGCATCGGCGCAGCGCTGGCGCGGGCGCTGGCGGCGCGCGGCGCAAAGCTGATCCTGTCGGGGCGCAATGTCGCGGCGCTGGAGGCGGTGGCCGCCGATTGCGATACCGAAACGCTGGTCCTGCCCTTTGAGGCGACCGACTATGCCGCCCTCCCTGCCATCGCCGATCGGGCCTGGGGCTGGCAGGGCCGCATCGACGGGTTGGTCAACAATGCCGGCATCTCGCAGCGCAGCCTGGCGGTGGATACCGACTTTGCCGTCTATGAACGGATCGTCGCGGTCGACCTGCTCGCCCCGATCGCACTGACCCAGCAATTGCTGCCGCGCATGGTTGGCGCGGGCGGCGGCCAGGTCATTGCCATATCCAGTGTTGCCGGGATTGCCGGGGTGCCGCTGCGCAGCGCGTACTGCGCCGCCAAGCACGGCCTGATCGGCTATCACGACAGCGTGCGCGCCGAGAACGAGCATCTGGGATTGAAGGTGCTGGTCGTCGCGCCGGGATCGGTGCAGACCAACGTCAGCCGCAACGCGCTCAACGCCGACGGCAGCGTGCGCGGGGAAAGCGATGCCGCAATCGACAACGGCCTGTCGCCCGATTTCGCCGCCGCGCAGATTCTGGCGGCGGTCGACGCCGGAACGCGCGAACTGGTGGTGGCCGAGGGCACCGAAGCAGCCATTGCGAACCTGCGCCGCAGCGACCCCGACGCACTGTTCGACCGGATGAGCGCTATGGTGCAGGCGGGCTATGCGCAGCAGATGCAGGCAGGCCGCAAGGCGTCCTGAGCAACCGCATTCCCGCGAAAGAGGGTACCAGTAACACGCCGTTTGGTGCGACACGGGTTGATTGTCAGCCTGCATCGCACCGCAACGAAAGCGCTAGAGCGCGATGACATGATATTGCCTCTAAACTATAAACGCGCCTCCAGCCGCGCCAGCAGCTGTTGGACCGGGGTCACCGGCGGCGCTGCCCAGCCCGCTTCCAGCGCGGCGATGCGTTCGAACAGGCGTTCGCTTGCCGCGATGATGCGTTGCACCGGGGCGTCGAAGTCGATGCAAATGTCCCAGTCGGCGGCGACCGGATCGCCGATGCGCGCCGCGCTGTCGTCCGGACCGGCGCCCGGGTCGCCCCCGATCATCGCGCGGCGGTGGAGCAGCCACGCGATGACGTGCATCAACCGCGTCGTCGTCTTCAGCGACTCGCAGGCGAGACCGATCTGAAGCATCCCGTCGCGGCGGATACCGCCAAGGTCGCGCTGTGCGGCAAAGGCGGCATGCGCCTCGTCGGCCAGCACCATCGCCTCGACATACAGGTTTTCGACCTGCGCGCGCTGCACCGGTGTCGTGGCCATCCTGTCGTTTGTGCCAGCGGTCATGTCACGATGGATGCCACGGCTGCGCGGCAATGCAATGGCGCTAACCATGAATGTCGCGCGCCGCACGTCCCGCTTTGATTCAGGCCGTTTTGATTCAGGCAATAATGTCGGGCACCAGCTGGTCTTCGCACCAGGCGATTTCGTCGCGCAGCTTCAGCTTGCGTTTCTTGAGCCGCGCCAGCTGCAACTGGTCGGGCACTGCCGCTTCGCCGAGCGCGATGATCGCGGAATCGAGGTCGCGGTGCTCGACGCGAAGCAGTTCCAGACGCTGGGCAATTTCTTCCGGGTTCACGACGCTGTCCCTGCCACGTTCACCACTGGTCCGCAACGGGAACCGGCTGACCGAATCGCGACGACATTCGCAGCGATTCGTGATTTACTCACACCTGCCAATCGAGTCGAAAAGGAGAATGGCCCATGAGCAACTCGCATCTTTCCGCCCTGAAGTCCCGCCACGCGGACCTCGACGCGAAAATTGCGAATGAAGAGCGCCGCCCTGCCCCCGACATGGCTTTGCTGGCGCAGATGAAAAAGCAGAAACTGAAGATCAAGGAAGAGATGCTCGCGGTCGCCTGACGACCAACGAGCGCTACCGCCCGCTGGTGCCGCCGTCGGCCGCATCAGCGTCGGCGGTAGAATGGCCCGGTTTCAAGGCCGCTCCGCCGCAGATGCGGCGGCAGGTCCGACGGTACAGCGACCTGGCGGCGAACCGCCTGCGGATCGATCGCATGATCGAAGGCGATGCCGAACTTGCCGACCCCCGCCCAAACGACGCGGCCGCCCACGGGGCCAATGTTCCGCAGGTCAACTTCGACGGCGGCGCCCTGTTCGATGCGCAGCTTGCCTTCCGCCAGCATCCCGCCCGGCGACAGGTTGCGGACACGCACCACGACGGGCGCGCTTCCGCCCGGTACGGTCAGCGTCGCCTGCAGAAACAGACTGTCCCGATCGGCCGCACGTGACAGCGCCGCCACCTCTTCATCTACCGATACCGGTCCACGCGATTCCATTGCGACCCGTTCCCCGCGCCATTGTCAGGCGGGAGAATCTAGAAGCCAGCGGTTGCCGAAACGTAAATGGGACCAGATTGTCCCGTCGCGGGTCAGTCTTCGCGCGAAATCCGTTCGTTGCGCTCGTGGCGCTCCTGCGCCTCCAGCGTCATCGTCGCAATCGGCCGTGCCTGTAGCCGGGCTAGCGAGATCGGTTCGCCGGTTACCGCACAATAGCCATATTCGCCTTCGTCGATCCGGCGGATGGCGGCGTCGATCTTGGCAATCAGCTTGCGCTGGCGGTCACGGGTGCGCAGTTCGATCGCCCAGTCGGTCTCGCTCGACGCGCGGTCGGCAAGGTCGGGTTCGCGCAGCGGGCCGTCCTGCAGATGCGCCAGCGTCGATTCAGCTTCGGACAGGATCGACTTTTTCCAGGCGAGCAGCAGGCCGCGGAAATATTCCTGCTGCCGCTCGTTCATGAATTCTTCGTCGTCGCGGGGGATATAATCCGAATCCAGATTGTCCTTGGCTTCGCGAAGCGCGTCAGCGCCAACATCGGCAATCTTGGTCGGCATGAGGGGCTCTCGCGTCCTTTCCTGTCACCCTGCGGACCGCCGGACGGTGCAGGGAGTGGCGCGCCTATAACCAGCCGCCGGTTACGATACAAGCGCCGAAGCGGTCGATAGCGGCGGGGGGTGAAGCGGGGCTGAACGGCGACGCCAACGGCGGTGATTCCCGGCGCGCGGCCGGCAGCGCCAATGTGCCTCCGCCGATCGCGATTTAGGTCCGGATATTAACCAATCGCATAGAATCATTGCAGTTTCCGTACTAATTTGGAACAGTAATGGCGATTTCGGTTGATTCCGCGTCCCTTTTCCCGCTGTCGGACAGGCAAACGCGGTTAACGCAATTGCCGCGTTCGCAAAGCTTTGACCTTTTGGCGTATAGCGAAGGTGAAACGGGTGTCGGTGGATGGCGCTTCGCACCTGCAACGGGAAAGAAAGAGAAACCTATGTCTGTCCGAATGGCCCTCGCCAAGCTTTGTGCCTGCACCTGCGGCGGCGCCCTGATCGGTAGCGGCGCGATGCAGATCACCGACGTGCCCAAGGCGCGGGCGCAGACGGCCCAGTCCTGTTCGCCCTGTGCCGGACCCGCGAAAAAAGTCGTGCGCAAACGCCACGCCGCGCGCAAGCCGGTCAAGCGGGTGCGCCGCGTCGTCACCACCAAGCGCGTCATCCGTACCGCGACCCCGCAAACGCAGGTCGTCACCCAGACGATTCCTCTGCCCCCGATTCCCTATGCCCCCTTCCCGCAGCGTGGCGGTTTTGAAGGCGGCGGCAGCAGCGGCGGCGGCGTGACCGTCATCGGCGGCGGCTTTGGCGGCGGTTTCGGCGGCGGATTTTTCGGCGGCTTCTTCGGCGGCAGCTCGGGCGGCAGCAGCGGCAGCATCGTCGTGACCTCGACCACCACCGGTGGCCTCAGCACCACATCGAGCTCTACCTCGGGCGGCGTTTCGACCTCGACCGGTGGCGTCAGCACCTCCACCTCGACGGGCGGCGTTTCGACCTCGACCGGCGGGGTCAGCACCTCGACCTCGACGGGCGGCATCAGTTCGACCACGTCCACCGGCGGGGTATCGACCTCGACCGGCGGCGTTTCGACCTCGACGGGCGGGGTCAGCACCTCGACCGGCGGCGTGAGCACGTCGTCGGGCAATGTTTCGACCTCGACCGGCGGGATCAGTTCGACGTCGTCGAGCAGCAGCTCGTCATCGAGCTCGTCGTCTTCTTCGTCATCGTCCAGCTCGTCGTCGTCGGGCGGCAGCTCGTCGAAGGGCGGCGGATCGTCGCACGGCAGCTCCGGCTGGGGCAGCTCGTCGCACGGCAGCTCGGGCGGGTCGAACGGTTCGAGTGGCAGCTCGGGCGGATCGAGCAGCAGTTCCGGCGGCTCGGGTAGCAGCTCGGGTGGTTCGGGCAGTTCGTCGTCGAGCAGTTCCTCGTCGTCATCTTCCTCGTCGAGCAGCAGCACGTCGAGCGGCGCGACCTCGTCGGGCGCGACCGGCGGCAGCAGCAGCTTTGGTTCGAGTGGCAGTACCGGATCGTCGTCCTCGTCGAGCAGCAGTTCGTCGTCATCCTCTTCCTCGTCGTCCAGCTCGGGCGGCAGCACCAGCAGTTCGTCGGGCGATCCGACGCCGGTCCCCGCGCCGCCGATGCTGTTGCTGTTCGGCGCCGCCGCCGCCGCGCTCGTCGCGCGCCGCCGCGCCGCGAACCGCAACGACAAGGATGCCGACGCGGCATAAGCGATCCACTGGAGGCGCGGGGGGGCTAACCCGGGCCACCGACTGAGGGGCCGCCTTGCGGGGCGGCCCCTTTTTCATGCGCGCATCGGGCTTGCGCAGCGCGGCGGAACAACAATCCTCCCTGTGGCGAAGCCATGGGGAGGTGGCAGCCCGCAGGGCTGACGGAGGGGCCATGGCGCACCGTCGTCGCCCCTCCACCACCGCCTGCGGCGGCGGTCCCACTCCCCATGGCTGCGCCACAGGGAGGATCACGCAAGGACAGGCTTGCACCCCCCGCCCGGCGACGCCATAGCGCGGCCATGCACGATATCCGCCTGATCCGGGAAAACCCGCAAGCCTTTGACGCCGGCCTCGCGCGCCGCGGCCTCGCTCCCCTGTCCGAACAAATCCTGGCCGCCGACGCGTCGGTGCGCGCGTTGCAGACCGAAATCCAGGCATCGCTCGCGCGCCGCAACGAAGCGTCGAAGCTGATCGGCCAGGCGATGGCGAGCGGCGACAAGGACAAGGCCGAGGCGCTGAAGGCCGAGGTGGCGGACCTCAAGACCGCCCTCCCCGCGAAGGAAGATGCCGAGCGCGAACAGCTGGCCGCGCTACACGACACCCTCGCGGCGCTGCCCAACCTGCCCGCCGCCGACGTGCCCGACGGCATGGACGAAGACGGCAATGTCGAAATTGCGCGCTGGGGCACCCCGCGGACCTTCGACTTCACGCCGCAGGAGCACGCCGATTTCGCCCCCGCACTCGGGCTCGATTTCGAAACCGCAGCGAAGATGTCGGGCGCGCGCTTCGCGTTTCTGAAAGGCCAGATGGCGCGGCTCGAACGCGCGCTCGGTCAGTTTATGATCGACCGGCAGACGATCGACGCGGGCTATACCGAATGCGCGACGCCGTTGATGGTCCGCGACGAGGCGGCTTTCGGGACGACGCAGCTGCCGAAGTTTCGCGAGGATCTGTTCCAAACCACCGACGGGCGCTGGCTGATCTCGACCTCCGAAATGAGCCTGACCAACGCGGTGCGCGAAGAGATATTGCCCGAGGCCGATCTGCCGGTCCGGATGACCGCGCTCACCCCGTGCTTCCGCTCCGAAGCCGGGTCGGCGGGGCGCGACACGCGCGGCTATATCCGCCAGCACCAGTTCTGGAAGGTCGAGCTGGTGTCGGTCACCCGCCCCGAAGACAGTGACGCCGAGCTGGAGCGCAAGACGCGCGCCGCCGAGGCGATCCTCGAGGCGCTCGAACTGCCCTATCGCAAGATGCTGCTGTGCGCTGGCGACATGGGCTTTGCGGCACGCAAGACCTATGATCTTGAGGTGTGGCTGCCCGGCCAGAACAGCTATCGCGAGATTTCGAGCTGCTCGAACTGCGGCGATTTCCAGGCGCGGCGCATGAACACCCGCTTCCGCCGCGAGGGCGCGAAGGGCAATGAATTCGTCCACACATTGAACGGATCGGGGCTGGCGGTGGGGCGGACCCTGGTCGCGGTGCTGGAAAATTATCAGCAAGCGGACGGCAGCGTCGATATTCCAAAGGTGCTGCTGCCCTATATGGGCGGGATCACGAAACTCACGCCAACCACCTAATATTCGTCATCCCGGACTTGATCCGGGATCCAAGCCATCGCCGTTGCATGGATGCCGGATCAAGTCCGGCATGACGAAGAGAGAAAGACCAAAACCTTGCGCATCCTCCTCACCAACGACGACGGCTACCACGCCCCCGGCCTCGCCATACTCGAAGCGATCGCCCGCGAGCTTTCCGACAATATCTGGGTCTGCGCGCCCGCCGAGGAGCAATCGGGCGCCGGCCATTCGCTGACCCTCTCGCGGCCGGTCCGCATCCGCCAGCACGGCGAACGCCGCTGGTCGTGCAGCGGCACCCCGACCGATTCGGTGATGATGGCGATCGGCAAGCTGATGCCCGAAAAGCCGGACCTGATCCTGTCGGGCGTCAACCGCGGTGCCAATCTGGGCGACGACATCACTTATTCGGGCACCGTATCGGCGGCGATCGAGGGCGCGCTCGCGGGCATCCGCTCGATCGCGCTCAGCCAGGTTTATGCGCGCGAAGGCATGGGCGACACGGTGCCGTTCGACGCCGCAGAACAATGGGGCGCCAAGGTGCTGCGCCCGCTGCTGGACATGGACATGCCGCCGCGCACTTTGGTCAACATCAACTTCCCCGCCATTCCCGCCGCCGACGTGCGCGGCATCCGCGTCACCCGCCAGGGCTTTCACGACTATGGCCGCGGGTCGATCGTCGAAGGCACCGATCCGCGCGGTTATCCCTATTTCTGGTTCGGCCTCCACGGCATCGAACACAGCCTGGCGCACGACAGCGACCTCGAAGCGATCGACGACAATTTTATCTCGGTCACCCCGCTCCAGCTCGACCTGACGCACGACGCATCGCTGGCGGCGCTGCGCGGGGCGTACGCGGCGGGTTAGGGTCTAGCCACCGCTCCCTTCCTTTGGCAAAAGCCATGCGTGGGGAAAATCGGACATCATATCGCGATGTTGCCGGGGGCGCTGCTGCTCGCGGGTTGCATCCCCGCTGCTCCGACCCCGCCGTCACGCCCGGTCGCCGCGACCCCCGTCCCCGCCAGCCCGGGCTTTGAACGTCAATCGGTCAACGAGGTCGTCGGCGGCGATGCCTGGCCGACCTGGACGCTGAAACCCGTTGCGGCGAACGCCGTGCGCGTTGCCCCCACCACTTACCTTGTCCGTCCCGGCGACACGCTGCGCGCGATCGGCGACATGACCGGCGCGGGGTCGGAGGCGATCACGATCGAGAATGACCTGTCGCCGCCCTTCACCCTGCGCGCCGGACAGTCACTGCGCATCCCGGCGGGTCTCTACCACCGCGTCGGCGCTGGCGAGACCGGGATCGGCATCGCGCGCGCCTATGACGCCGACTGGGGCGAGATCGTCACGATCAACGCGCTGAGCGAGCCCTATATATTGCGGATCGGCCAACGGCTGCGCCTGCCCGCCAGCGCGCGCGGCGCTGCCCCCGGATCGGTCGATGTCGGCGCCCGCGCCGCGGCCTTCACTCTCGACATCGACGACATTGCAACGGGCAGCCAGCCCGCGCTGGCCGAAAACAGCCGGCCCACCGCGGCCAGCGCCGCGCCCGCGCGTCCTGTGACCACTGCCATTGCGTCGCCGGGCGCCTTTTCGGGCCGTTTCCAATGGCCGCTTAGCGGTACAATCCTGACCCGGTTCGGACCCGTGGCGCCCGGCAAGGTCAGCCAGGGCATCAACATCGCCGCCGCATCGGGCACCCCCATCCGCGCCACCGCCGACGGTGTTGTCGCCTATGCCGGCGACCAGATCGCGGTTTACGGCGGCCTGATCCTGATCGACCACGGCGGCGGCTGGGTGAGCGCCTATGGCCACGCTGCCGAGATCGCGGTCCAGCGCGGCCAGGCGGTCAAGGCGGGCGCGGTCATCGGCCGCGCCGGCGCCACCGGCCAGGTCCAGACACCGCAATTGCATTTCCAGCTGCGCCGGAATCGGATAGCGGTCGATCCAATGAAGCAATTGCCACCCCGATGACCAGCCGCTCGCGTCCGAAAATGCGGATGCAGCGCGGGTTTCAGCCGCTGAAACGCGCCAGCCGATGGCCGGTGTGGGCCGATGTCGGCGCGCGGCTTTCGCTCGCCTTCTTTCTCATCGGCATCGTCGTGCTGGTCCACTGGATCGACCGTGGCGGATTGATCGACCACCACGACGGCCATGTCAGCTTTCTCGACGTCGTCTATTTCACGATGATTTCGGTGACGACGACCGGATTCGGCGACATCGCCCCGATTTCAGACCGCTCGCGGCTGATCGAGGCGGTCATCGTCACCCCGATCCGCATCGCCGTGCTCTTCATTTTTGTCGGCACCGCCTATAATTTCGTCCTCAAACGCACATGGGAAAAATGGCGCATGGCCCGCATTCAGGCACAGCTCACCAATCATATCGTCGTGCTCGGCTTTGGCATCAGCGGCAGCGAAGCGGTCAAGGAACTGATCGCGCGCGGCACCGACCCCGCGTGTATCGTCGTCATCGACGGCTCGCCCTCGCGCATCGCCGCTGCCGAAGCGATGGGATGCAATGTGCTGGAGGGCGACGCATCGAACGACCAGACATTGCTCGACGTGCGCATCGCCAACGCACAGTCGGTGCTGGTTTCGGCCGGCCGCGACGACAGTTCGATCCTGATCGTGCTGACCGTCCGCCATTTGGCGCCGCGAGTGCCGATCAGCGTCGTCGTGCGCGCGCAGGACAATGAATTGCTCGCACGACAGGCGGGCGCGAACAATGTCATCAACCCGGTCAGCTTCACCGGCCTGCTCCTCGCCGGATCGGCGCAAGGCGCGCATGTCGCCGACTATATGGCCGATCTGGCCAGCGTCGACGGCCGCGTCCAGCTACGCGAACGGCCCGTTGCCGCCGAGGAAGTCGGGCGCAGCATCGACGATCTGACCAGCGAAGGCCGCGGTCTGCGCGTTTATCGCGGCGGCAAGCCCTATGGCTTCTGGGAACCCGAAGCCCGGACCCTCGCCCCCGGCGACCTGATCGTCGAGGTCGTCCGCTGCGAAGAATGCGAGGCGGACGTCACGGAGCGCTAAGCGCGCCAATATATCCAGCCCGCCCACAGCCAGCCGACGATCAGCAATCCGCCGCCGACCGGCGTCACCGCCCCCAGCCAGCGCGGCGCACCGAGCGCCATCGCATAGAGCGTCACCGCAAAAATGGCGGCGCCGACCAGCAGCAGGATCGCCGGTCCCCGCGCCGTCCCCAGGATCGCCAGCGCCGCGACGGCGTGGACCAGCTGGTACATGCCGCCGGTGCGCAGCCATTCGGCCTGCTGCGGCGCCGCCGCACCATGCGCACCGAACGCACCCGCCGCCACGGCGATGGCCGCTGAAATCGCCGCCCACATCCCGATTGCCATCGAACCATTCTCCGCATCATCATTCAGTCGGCACCTGCGCCCGCGCGCCGCGCGTGACAAGCGGCGCAAAATCGCCTATGCGCGCCGCCGATCATGACAATCAAGACTCTTCCTGCCCAGCCGAAAGTCGGCATGGTGTCGCTCGGCTGCCCCAAGGCATTGGTCGACAGCGAACGGATTCTCACCAAGCTGCGCGCCGACGGCTATGGCCTGTCGCCCGATTATGCGGGCGCCGACGTCGTGCTGGTCAACACCTGCGGCTTCCTCGACTCGGCGAAGGAAGAAAGCCTCGAGGCGATCGGCGAGGCGATGGCCGAAAATGGCCGGGTCATCGTGACCGGCTGCATGGGCAACGAGGCCGAGGTGATCCGCGCGCGCTTCCCGAACGTGCTCGCCGTCACCGGCGCGCACCAATATGAACAGGTTGTCGATGCGGTGCATGACGCCGCGCCGCCGACGCAAGGGCCGTTCGTCGATCTGGTCCCCGAAGGCGGGCTGAAGCTCACGCCGCGCCATTACAGCTATCTGAAGATTTCCGAAGGCTGCAACCACAGCTGCTCCTTCTGCATCATCCCCGATCTGCGCGGCAAACTCGTCAGCCGCCGTATCGACGCGGTGTTGCGCGAAGCCGAAAAGCTGGTCGCCGCGGGGACCAAGGAACTGCTCGTCATCAGCCAGGACACCTCGGCTTACGGCGTCGATATCCGCCACGACCCGCGCCAGTGGCACGGCCGCGAAGTCCGCGCGCATATGACCGACCTCGCGCGCGAACTCGGCCAGCTCCAGACCAGCGAAGGCCGCGCTCCGTGGGTGCGCCTCCACTATGTCTATCCCTACCCCCACGTCGACGCGGTGATCCCGCTGATGGCCGAGGGGCTCCTCACCCCCTATCTCGACATCCCGTTCCAGCACGCGAGCCCCAGCGTCCTCAAGCGCATGAAGCGCCCCGCGAACGAAGCGAAGGTGCTCGAACGGCTGAAAAACTGGCGCGCCATCGCCCCCGACATCGCGATCCGCTCCAGCTTCGTCGTCGGCTTCCCCGGCGAGACCGAGGCCGACTTCCAGTATCTCCTCGACTGGCTCGACGAAGCCCAGCTCGACCGCGTCGGCGCCTTCCGCTTCGAACCCGTCGCGGGGGCGCAGGCCAATGCCCTCGACGATCAGGTTCCGGAGGAACTCAAGGAAGAGCGCTACCAGCGCATCATGGAAAAGACCGCCGCGATCAGCGCCGCGAAACTCGAAGCGAAGATCGGTCGCACAATGCCCGTCATCATCGACGAAGTCGGCGAGGCCGACGACGACGGCAGCATCGGCGCGACGGGCCGCTCACAGGCCGATGCGCCCGAGATCGACGGGCATGTCTATCTGCGCGACGTCGCTGCGACGCTCAAATCCGGCGACATCGTCGACGTCGAAATCGAGGATGCCGACGAACATGACCTGTTCGGAGCGATGCGCGCCTGATCCAGCGATCTTTTTTGGAACGGCATTTACCGATTGGTGTTACCGTGAGGGCATCTGTCGGGGGCTGAAACATGCGGGCGATCATATCACTGGCCATTGCAACCGCGATGGCATCCACGCTGGCGGCATGCGACCGTCAGGTCGCCGTCGAAGCGCCGCCGCGCTCGACCGAGCAGGCGCCTTCCCCAAGCCAGAAATCGCTGATCGCGGTGCCGATCAACGCCGACACCACCGCGCTCAAACAGGCGCTCGAACGCGCGGTGCCCAAGACGCTGTGGACGATCAACCGGCGCGAGCGCGCGTGCGTCAAGCCGCAGCAGGTCAAGCTGTTCGGCAAAGAGGTCAAGGTTACACCGCCCATCGCCTGCACCATCGTCGGGCGCGTCACGCGCGGGCCGCTGCGGCTGCGCGGCGAAGGTGATGAAATCATCGTCGATGTGCCCCTGAATGCCACGATCGCGGCGCGCGATGTCGGCGGGGTGCTGAAGGGCGAGACCGCGACCGGCGCCGCGATGGCGCATGCGCGGGTCAAGATCGACATCACCCCCGACTGGCGCACCCGCGGTACGGCGCGGATCAGCTATGGCTGGACCAAGGCACCGGGGATCGACTTTCTGGGCCAACGGATCACCTTTACCGACGAGGCCGATGCGAAGCTCAAACCCGTAGTGCGCGACGTCGAGCGCGAGGTGAACCGCGAAATCGCCCGGATCGACGTCCGCAAACAGGCGTCCGACGTGTGGCGCCAGAGCTTCACCGCGCTCGAGCTCAATCGCGAAAACCCGCCGGTATGGATGCGCGTGACGCCGCAGCGCATCCTGTACGGCGGGTATCGGATGGAAGGGCAGCAGATGCGGCTCAACCTGGGGCTTGAGGCGATCACCGAGACTTTTGTCTCGGGTCGCCCCACCGATCCGGCGCCGACGCCCTTGCCGAACATGGTCCGCGAAAAGCCGACCCCGCTGCTCGACGTGCGGGTACCGGTGCTTGCCGATTATGCCCAACTTCAACCGGTGGTCGACCGCGCGTTGCTGAAGCGGTCGGCGCGGCCGTTCAACCTGCCCGAGCTTGGCCCGATGATGGTCAAATTCGGGCCATCAACCATCTATGGCGCGCCGGGCGGGCGGATCGCCGTCGGGGTCGATGTCGAGACGCGACTGGCTGTTCGCAGCGGCGAGCCGACCCGCGGCCGCATCTGGATGACGGCGGTGCCCAACAACAAGCCCGGCTCGGCCGAGGTGCATTTCACCAATCTGTCGATCAACGGCGACACCGACGGGGTGGGCGGCGACCTGCTGATCACGCTCGGCCAGAGCCCCGGCTTTGCGCCGCTGATCGCCGATGCGTTGACCCAGAATTTCGCGCGCGACCTGGGTGAATTGCAGGGCAAGATCAAACGCGCGGTCGATCAACGGCGCGAGGGCGCCTTCGTCATCCGCACGCGGGTCGAAGGTTTCGAGATTGGCCAGATCAAGGCCTATGGCAACGGCCTATACCTGCCGGTGCGCATGGTTGGCGGGGCGAGCGTCGATTATCGGCCTTCCGGCCGATAGACTTATCCGTCGCCGCGAAAGTTGAGAATTAGTGCTTTCAGCTGCTTTTCGCCCACGCGCTCGGCGGCCTTGGCGCGGGGAAACCATTTGCGCCTGCGCTCGGCCTTTTCCTTCCAGTCGTCCAGTTCCTGAGTAACCTCCATCGCGAACACCGCAACGTCGGCCAGATCCCAATGGTCGCGGGTACGATATTTGTGATAGCGGTAGTGACCGATCACGCGATCCTCGGTACGCCCGCGCACCCCCGCCTCCTCCAGCGCTTCGGCAATCGCGGCGCCGTGCGGCGTCCGGCCCTCGTCGATATTGCCCTTGGGGATCACCCATCGCCCGGTTTCGCGCGAGGTGATGAGCAGAATGTCAATCGCATGGGCGTCGTCGTGCGGACGGCGGCGAAAGGGCAGAACGGCGGTTTGTTGCACAATATCGCGTTTTTTTACCGCCATGCCTCTTGGATCAACCTTTTCGATATCATGACATTTTTATGTCATTTTTATTGCAATGGCAGCGGGACACACCGGCGTCAAGCGCCGCCGCTTTCCGTAAACGTCAATTCGATTGCAAAATGCAACGCGGTGCGTAATCTGTCCCCAAAACATGGTCGGGAGACAGATGATGGCTAGCAGCGCGACGATGGAACGCTCCGGACAGGCGAATGTTGCACCGGTCGATCAGGACGTGCTGATCGTCGGCGCCGGCATTTCGGGCATTGGAATGGCCGCGCATCTTCAGCAATATAGTCCCGATCGCAGCTTTGCGCTGGTCGAACGCCGCGCCAATCTGGGCGGCACCTGGGATTTATTTCGCTATCCCGGGATCCGGTCGGACAGCGACATGCACACGCTGGGCTTTGTGTTTGAACCGTGGAAGCATGAAAAGACGATCGCCGACGGCCCCGCAATCCTCGAATATCTGAACCGCATCGTCGACGAGCGCGGCATCCGCGAGCGCATCCGGTTCAACCGCAAGGTGGTTGGCGCCGACTGGGACAGCACTGCGGCGCGCTGGACGGTGACGCTGGAGGATGATCGCGGCGAACGGTCGACGACGACCGCACGCTGGCTCTACCTCGGCGCGGGCTATTACGACTATGACGAGCCGTTCGACGCCAATTTCACCGGGCGCGAGGATTTCCGGGGCCAGATCATCCACCCGCAATTCTGGCCCGAAAATCTTGATTATACCGGCAAAAAGGTCGTGGTGATCGGATCGGGCGCGACCGCGGTGACGATCGTCCCGTCGATGGCGGACAAGGCTGCGCATGTGACGATGCTGCAACGCACCCCGACCTGGTATTTCATCCGTCCGGCAAAGGACGGCTTCGCCAATTTCCTGCGCAAGGTCCTGCCCGAAAAGCTCGCTTACAGGATCACCCGCTTCAAAAATGTGAAGCTGCAGGACATCGGCTTTCGCCGCGCGCGCGAAAAGCCCGAAAAGGTCAAGGATTTCCTGACCAAAAAGCTCAAGGACGCGCTCGGCGACCGCTATGACGAACAGGCGTTCACCCCGCCCTATAATCCGTGGGACCAGCGGCTGTGTCTGGTCCCCGACGCCGATTTCTTCAACGCGATGAAGGACGACAAGGCGTCGGTGGTAACCGACCATATCGAACGTTTTGACGCGACTGGCATCCAGCTCAAGTCGGGCCGACATCTCGATGCCGACATCATCGTCACAGCGACCGGCCTGAAACTGGCGGTCGCCGGCAAGATCCCGGTGCGCGTCGACGGCGCGCTGGTCGACTGGAGCGAGCATTTTTATTACAAGGCGTGCATGTTCTCGAACGTCCCGAATTTCTCGGCGGTGTTCGGTTACCTCAACGCCAGCTGGACGCTACGCGCCGATATCGTCGCCGAATATGTCTGCCGGGTGCTCAACCATATGCAGGCGACCGGCACCCATGTCGCGACCCCGGTGCTGGCCGATCCGGCCACATTGACCGAGGAGAATATCTTCGATTTCTCGTCGGGCTATATCCAGCGTTCGCTGCACATCATGCCGAAAAATGCCGACAAGCTGCCGTGGCGGCTCAACCAGAATTATGTGCAGGATCGCATCGACATGAAAACCGGTGCGATCGACGACGGCGTGCTGACGTTCGGCAATGCCCGGGCAGCCGCTTCGGCGCCTGCCGAACTGGAAGCGGCCGAATAAGCCTCAGTCAATTGGCAGAAAGTCGCGCTGGAACGCGTCCTTGACCGCGCCGGCCACCGCGCTGGTGACGGGCACGTTGATCCTGTAGCTTCCTTCGGCGAACGGCCCGATTTCATAGGGCGCGATCGCGATCGTCATCCGGTCGAGATAGCGGCCGTCCGACGACCCGAGCCACACTGTCTGCGCCGAAGCGGGCGGGCAACCCGCGAACGGGCTGTCCGGTGCCTCCTCCGCGACGATGCCCTTCGCCGCCTTGGCGCGCTTGATGCCGGCGCAGAATGGTTCGCGGATCGCGGCATCGAACGCCTCGCCGCTGGTAAACAGATCGAGCGGCTGCAACTGCCTGGCGCGGTTTCGGTCCCACAGGACCGTCGCAAAGCTGGTCATCCCGTGCGCGCCACCCTTATAGGTTTCGATCTCGGCGGACAGGCTGAGGAAGCGCGGCGTGTTGGTGACGATCTGCCATTTTTGCAGATGACTGTGCCGGCGATAGGGAAAGCCCGCCTTTTCCGCCGCCGTCTGGTCGCGCCGCGACGCCGCGAGCAGCGCGTCGCGCCGGGTCTCGCGGTCATTGTCCAGCCATTCCGCCAATCGCGGAATTACCGCCGCATCGCGCGGATAGGCATAGGCAAATTCTACCAGATCGTCGCTTTGCCGCACGTCGGAGGCGGCGGCGCGGCGGGCTCGCAGGTCGGAAGCCCCGCCCGGCGGCGCGCCGGGCACGCTCGCCGCGGCCTCTTCTTCGGCCAGATCGGGTTTGTCAGCAGAGCAGGCGGCGAGCAGCGCCGCGGCAGCGAGGACGGGTGCAAGGCGGGAGGACGGGAATGCCATTGTCATGCCAGCACAACGCCGGGAATCGACAAAATATCCCCGGCGGCCTAGCACCCTTCGCATGACCGACTATTCCGACCTGATCCAGCCCGACAAAGGGCAGGACGCGCACACCATCCATCTCGTCGACCAGAAAAGCTATGACGGCTGGCTGAAAGAGCGCAGCCCGCGCGAGCGCGCGCACCTGGCCGCGGTTGGCTTCAAGCCTGACGCCTATGTCCACGCCATCCTGCCCGCCGACGACCCAGATCGATGGGCCGTCGTGACCAGCGTCGCCAATGTCGACAGCCTGTCCGCCTGGTGCCTTGCCAAGCTGGGGCAAATTCTGCCCGAGGGCCGTTACCGGTTGCACGACCGCCAGCCCGGCGCGGCGCTGTTCGGCTGGATGAGCGCGCAATATCGTTTCGATACCTATCGTTCCAAGCCGACCTCCAAAGGGCCGCGCGTGTTGCTGACGACGGACGTCGGCGCGATCGCCCCGATGGTCGCTGAAGCGCGCGCCGTCGCGCTGGTCCGCGACATGGTCAACACCCCCGCCGCCGACATGGGTCCGGCAGCAATTGAAAAAGAAGCCGCACGGATCGCAAAGGCGCACGGCGGCACGCTGACGGTGACCAAGGGCGAGGCACTGGAACAGGGCTATCCGATGATCCACGCCGTCGGGCGCGCCGCCGCCAAGCATCACGCGCCGCGGCTGGTCGAGATCGCATGGGGCAAGGAGGATCATCCTCGCGTCGCGCTGGTCGGCAAGGGGATCAGTTTCGACAGCGGCGGACTCGACATCAAGCCCGCATCGGGCATGCGGCTGATGAAAAAGGATATGGGCGGTGCCGCGCACGTGCTGGCGCTCGCCGAACTGGTGATGGCGAGCGGCTTGCCGGTGCGGCTGCACTGCCTGGTCGCGGCGGCGGAGAATGCCATTTCTTCGGATGCCTTCCGGCCCGGCGATGTCCTCAAGAGCCGGAAGGGTCTGACGGTCGAAATCGGCAACACCGACGCCGAAGGGCGGCTGGTGCTGGGCGACGCGCTGGCGAAGGCGGGCGAGGCCAAACCCGAGCTGATCGTCGATTTCGCAACGCTGACCGGGGCTGCGCGCGTCGCGCTCGGCCCCGACCTGCCGGCGCTGTTCGCCAATGACGATGCGCTGGCGGAAGCGATGTTGGCCGCGGGGATCGAACGCGACGACCCCCTGTGGCGCATGCCGCTGTGGGATGGCTATGCCGAGTATCTCGAAACCGACGTGGCGGATCTGGGCAATGCCGGCAGCTCGCCCTTTGCGGGGACGATCACCGCGGCGCTGTTCCTGAAACGCTTTGTCCCCGACGGCGCGCTGTGGGCGCATCTCGACACCTTTGCCTGGCGACCGGCGGCCAAGCCCGGACGTCCGAAGGGTGGCGCCGCGCTGGGATTGCGCGCCGCCTGGGCCATGCTGCAGCGCCGGTACGACCGGCGCGGCAAAGCCTGAACTTTCTTGATCAAGCGACCCCTGCTGGTCTAATGGCGCGCGATTGTCCGCCAAGAGCGCGGACGCCCGTGGCAACAGGACGGCAAGTGACAGGCGAAAGCGGCGAAAATTCGGTAGCAGGCCGTGTGCGGATGGGACGTCCCGGAGCGGTCGGCGCAGGCCGCGATCGCTTTGGTCTGACGGGCACGTCGCAGGCTTACGATCCGCGCGTCACCGCGATCCGCCCCGATCTGGCAGACATCGCGGTCGCCGGGCAGCATTTCGCCCCCCATTATGCGGCGCCGATGATGCGCAGCGGGGTCCTGCCCGCCGCGGTGCTGCGCGGATCGCCGTCGCTCGACGCCGACCAGACCAGCGAATTGCTGTTTGGCGAAGGCTTTGCGCTGCTCGACCTGACGGGCGGCTGGGCGTGGGGTTACTGTCTTGCCGACCATTATGTCGGCTATCTGTCCGCCGATGCGCTGGCCGCACCGATTGCCCCGACGCACCGCGTCGAGATGATCGAAGCGATCCTGCACAACGCGCCCGACGCAGCGAGCGGCGGCCCAGCCGTCCTGCCGCGCGGCGCTTTGGTGATGGGCGAGGTCGAGGGCGAGTGGCTCGCGACGGCGCACGGCTATTTGCCGCTCGCGGCGCTGGTCGAGGTCGGCAGCGAAGACGCCGACCCCGCCGGACGCGCCGAGGAACTGATGGGCACCCCCTATTTGTGGGGCGGCCGCACGTCGAAGGGCATCGACTGTTCGGGCTTGGTCCAGCTGAGCTGGGCCGCCGCGGGGGTGCAATTGCCGCGCGACAGCGATTTGCAGCTTGCGGCCTTGGGCGCGGACAAGGATGCCGATCCCTCGGCGCTTGCGCGCGGCGATCTGGTGTTTTTCCCGGGCCATGTCGGGATCATGGCCGACAGCCAAAACATCATCCACGCCAGCCGACGATGGATGGCAGTGAAAGCCGAGCCGCTGGCCGACGTCATCGCACGCTCGGCCGCCAAGGATCATGGCCCGCCGGTGAGCGGCTATAAACGACTGCGATAACATCATGGCACAGACGGTTTTCATCGACGGCGCGGCGGGCACGACGGGCCTCGAAATTGCCGAGCGACTGGCGGGGCGCGCCGAATTTTCGTTGATTGTTCTGGACGAGGTACGGCGCAAGGATGCCGATGCGCGGCGCGAGGCGCTGAACGACGCCGATTTCGTCATCCTTTGCCTGCCCGACGATGCGGCGCGCGAGGCGGTGGTGATGATCGAGGGCGACCGCACCCGCGTCATCGACGCATCGACCGCGCACCGTACTGCCGCGGGCTGGGTCTATGGCCTGCCCGAAGTCACCGGGCATGACGCGGTGGCGAACGCCGCGCGGGTGTCGAACCCCGGCTGCTATTCGACCGGCTTTATCGCGCTGATCGCGCCGCTGATCCGCGCGGGGCTCCTCCCCGCCGACTGGCCCTATGCCTGCAACGCGGTCAGCGGCTATTCGGGCGGCGGCAAGGCGCTGATCGAGCGGTTCGAACAGGACCGCGACATCGCCTGGCGCGGCTATGCGCTGGGGCTGGGCCACAAGCATGTGCCCGAGATGCAGGCGCATTGCGACCTGTCGGTCGCGCCTCTGTTTTCGCCATCAGTCATCCCCGCGCATCGCGGCATGGTGGTCGATGTGCAGCTGCCGCTCTCGGTCATGGCGGGGGCAGGCTCGCCCGACGCGCTGCGCGGCGCTCTGGCCGATTTCTACGCAGGCAGCCCGATCGTCGTGATGGGCGAAACCCCGTCCGATGGCGAAATGCTGCTCCGCGGGTCGAACGCCGGGGACGACCGCATCGAACTTTTCGTTTTCGGCAATGCCGACGCCAGCCAGGCGCGCCTGATCGCGCGGCTCGACAATCTGGGCAAGGGCGCCAGCGGCGCCTGCGTCCAGAACCTCAATATCATGGCGGGATTGCCGGAAACGGCAGGGCTGCGGCTTTAGCTCTCCGCCGTCATTGCGAGGAGCGAAGCGACGCGGCAATCCAGAGTAGCGCAAACCGCCCTGGATTGCTTCGCTTCGCTCGCAATGACGAATGTGTTGCGATGCTTGTGCTCAATGCACCGTGTCGAGCACGTCCTCGACCGCCAGATAGGTGATCAGCCGTTCGATCTGGCGCCAGCGCGCGAAATGAACGTGGTTGCCTAGCACGCGATATTGCTCGGCGCGCGCGGCGGCGGCAAAGCCGGCCTCGTCGCCGTGCATGCGGATCAGCGCATGGGCATCCTCGACCGCGGCGCGATCGGACAAAAATGGTGCAGGCAGTTGCATGGAGTCCCCGTCCGTCGCCTTGATGCACCCGTCATAGCTCGCGCCCCTCACCGCGCCGTTCCCAACTTTGATGAAGAGCCGGGTAAGGTTAATCTCGCTACCCGCTCGATTAACCATGGCGCGCGCGCCAGCGATGTTTCGCCCCTTTGCCGCCGCGCCTAGTCGGTGTAGTAAAGCGCCATGCGCAAGATCCTGAAATATGTCGCCCTCGCCCTGTTGCTGCTGGCCGTCGTCGGCGGCGTCACGCTGTACATCATGTCGCGGCCCGACGTCGCGCGCTTCACCACCGCCGAACTCAGCGGCCGGGTGCCGGTGATGGCGTCGCAAAAGGCGGAAACCTTCCCGACGATCAACGTGCCCGGCGTTACCGGTTGGCCTGCGGGTCAGGCGCCCCGCGCCGCGCAGGGACTGGCCGTCGCGCGCTTCGCCGATGGGCTCGATCATCCGCGCACGATGCTGGTCCTGCCCAATGGCGACGTGCTGGTCGCCGAAGCACAGAGCCCGCCGCGCAACAATTCGGGGATCGAGGGCAAGATCATGGGCCGCCTGATGAGCAAAGCGGGCGCCGGGGGCGTGTCGGCGAACCGCATTACCCTGCTTCGCGACGCCGACGGCGACGGCAAGGCAGAGGTCAAGACCGCCTATATCACCGGCCTCAACTCGCCCTATGGCATGGCGCTGGTGGGCGATACGCTTTATGTGGCCAATACCGACGCGCTGCTCGCCTTTCCCTATGTCGCGGGCGAGACGAAGATGAGCGGCAAGCCCCGGAAGATCGTCGACCTGCCCGCCAAGGGTACCAACCGCCACTGGACCAAAAGCCTGGTCGCCGGTCCGAACGGCTGGCTCTACGTCGGCGTCGGCGCCGACAGCAATATCGGCGAAAAGGGCATGAACCGCGAATTCCGCCGCGCCGCAGTGCTCGAGGTTCGTCCCGAGAATGGCTATATGCGCACCTTCGCCGCGGGCATCCGCAACCCCGTCGGGCTGGCCTATTACCCCGGCAGCGAACGGTTGTGGACGGTGGTCAACGAACGCGACATGCTGGGCAGTGATCTGGTTCCCGACTATCTGACCGACGTGACCGAGGGCGATTTTTACGGCTGGCCCTGGTATTATTGGGGCGGCTTTGTCGATCCGCGCGTCGAACCCGAGGCCGAAGACCGCCGCCAATATGTCAAGCGCCCCGAATATGGGCTGGGCGCGCACACCGCGCCGCTCGGCATGACCTTCACCGAGGGGCTGGACCTGGGCGAGCGTTGGGCCAACGGCGCGCTGATCGCGCTGCACGGGTCGTGGAACCGCGAACCGGCGGCGGGTTACAGCGTCGTGTTCGTCAAGTTCGGCGCCAATGGCAAGCCGGTCGACGCGCTGCCGGTCACCCTGCTCGACCAGTTCCTGGCAGCGGACAACAAGACTGCGCGCGGTCGTCCTGCCGACGTCAAGGTGGCGAAGGACGGCAGCGCGCTGGTCGCCGACGATAGCGGCGGGGTGATCTGGCGGGTCGCGAAGGCGGGGTAAGCCCGACTGTCGCTTTCGTCATTGCGAGCGCAGCGAAGCAAACCAGAGTAGCGTAAACCGCTCTGGGATGCCCGCCGCATCGGGGACCAAAGAAAAGGGGCGG
>NZ_JADKYM010000003.1:0-26535 GCF_015475875.1 Sphingopyxis solisilvae
AAGGACAGGACGATCGACATGGCAAAGACCAGCCCGGCGGAGTTCATCAACCAGGTGCGCACCGAAGCCCGGAAAATCGTCTGGCCGACGGGGTGTGTAAGCCGCTCTGGATTGCTTCGCTGCGCTCGCAATGACGGACGGGAAGGTATAAGGCCGCCCTCAATCGACCCAATCAAGCCCCATGTCGCGGTACACGCCGCGGTCCTCGTCCCAGTTTTCCTTGACCTTCACATGCAGGAACAGGTGGACCTTGCGTCCCATCAGTTCGGTCAGTTCGGCCCGCGCGCGGGCGCCGATTTCCTTGATCCGGCTGCCGCCCTTGCCGAGCACGATCGCGCGTTGGTTGTCGCGCGCGACGAAAATCTGCTGATGGATTTCGGCGCTGCCGTCGGGGCGGGTCTTGAACAGCTCGGTCTCGACGGTGGACTGATACGGCAGTTCCTCGTGGAGCTGGCGATAGAGTTGTTCGCGGGTGATCTCGGCGGCGAGCATCCGTTCCGGAGCGTCGCTGACCTCGTCCTCGGGGAAGTGCCATGGACCTTCGGGCATCAGCGCCGCCAGATGCGCCTTGAGCTCGGGCACACCGTCGCCGCTGCTCGCGGCGATGAAAAAGGTCTCGTCGAACGCGACCCTGGCGTTCAATTCGGTCGCAATCGTCAGCAACTTGTCCTTTTTGGTCAGGTCGACCTTGTTGAGGATCATATATTTTTTCTCAGGCCGGTTCGCGACGCCTTCCAGTACGCGTTCGACGCGGCCCGTCAGCTTCGCCGCGGCATCGACCATCACCAGGATTGCCTCGGCTTCCTCCAGACTGCCCCACGCGGCGGCGACCATTGCGCGGTCGAGCCGGCGGGTCGGGGCGAAGATACCCGGCGTGTCGATCAGGATGATCTGGGTTTCGCCGTCCATCGCGACCCCCATCAGCCGGGTGCGCGTCGTCTGCGCCTTGGGGCTGACGATCGCGACCTTTTGGCCGACGAGCGCGTTGACGAGGGTCGATTTGCCCGCGTTGGGCGCGCCGACGACGGCGACAAAGCCGCAGCGCTGGGTCATGCTGTCTGTCCTTCCAGTTCGGCGAGCAATGCCGCCGCGGCCGCCTTTTCGGCGGCCTGTTTGCTCGCACCCTCGGCCTCGGCGCGCGCCAGCTTGCCGATGCTGACGGCGACGCGGAAGCGGGGCGCATGGTCCGGCCCCTCGCGCGCGACGATTTCATATTCGGGCGGGCGGCGCCCCCGCGCCAACGCCCATTCCTGCAGCGCCGCCTTGGGGTGCTTCGGCGCCGCAGCCTGTCCGTCGATCATCTCGTGCCAATGGGCGAGAATGAAGGTGCGTGCCTTATCGATGCCCTTGTCGAGATAGAGCGCGCCGATCAGCGCCTCGATCGCGTCGGCGGCGATATTGTCGCTGTATCGGCCGCCGTCGTTGCGCGCTTGCGCCCCAAAGCGGATCAGGCCGGTCAGGTTCAGTCGCTGCGCCACCGTGGCGCAGGTTGCCCCCGATGCCAGCACGTGCAGCCGCGACGACATCTCGCCTTCGCTGGCGTTCGGAAAGCGCGTGTAAAGTTCGGATGCGATGACCAGTCCGAGAACGCGATCGCCCAGAAACTCCAGCCGCTGGTAATCGGCGCGCCCGGTGCTGCCGTGGGTCAGCGCCAGGTCGTAGAGTGCCAAGTCGTCCGGGGTGTCGCCGATGATGTCGGCAAGCGCCCCGGTGTCGAGCTTATCGGTCAAAAACCATCCCCGATGCGGCTCCAGCGCGCTGCGGTGAACCAGCTGATCGGGTTGAGCCAACTTGCCGATCCGTCGGTCGAAAACATGCCGACCAGTGCCTTGCCGACCAGATTTTCCTCGGGCACCAGCCCGATGCCCTGATTTTCCATCGCCGGAAAGCGGCTGTCGGCGCTGCGGTCGCGGTTGTCGCCCATCAGGAACAAATGGCCTTCGGGGACGACGACGAGCGGCGTATTATCCTCGGGGATGTTGGTGATGTCGAGGATCGCGTAACTTTTGCCGCCGGGCAGCGTCTCGCGATACTGCTTATACCGGCACTGGCGCTGTCCTTCGGCCGTCACTTCCTCGAACTCCATCGAGAAGCAGGGCAAGGTTCCCATCGCCCGCGACGCTTCGACCATGTTCGCGGTCACCGGGATGACGAAATCGGGCATGGCTTCGCGCTTCAGCGGCGCACCGTTCAGCCAGACGATCCCGTCCTTGACCTGCACGCTGTCGCCGGGAAGGCCGATGACGCGCTTGATATAATCATTCTGCGCGCTGGGCGGCGCTTTGAACACCGCGACGTCGCCGCGTTCGGGGGTGCGGGCGAAAATGCGTCCGGGGATCAGTGGCACGCTGAACGGCAGGCTGTATTTCGAATAGCCATAGGCCATTTTGTTGACGAGCAGATAGTCGCCGATCAGCAACCGTGGCTGCATCGATTCCGACGGGATGTTGAACGGCGAAAGGAAAAAGCTGCGAAACACCAGCACCGCAATCGCGAGCAGCGCGAGGAAGCGGACGGTATCGACCGCCTCTTCTTTCGCGGAAACGGGGGCGGGCGCCGGTGCCGGGGCGGGCGAATTGTCGGCGGTTATGCTAGCTTCGGTCATGCCGCGGCATTGGCGATGAATAGGTTGCCACGTCAAGCAAATATCGGCGGATGACGCTGGCGCTGCACGGGGTGCGGACCTATGAAACGCCGGACGATATGTACAAGGAGCCTCTTCGTATGACCACCGCCGACCAAGCCTGGCAGGCGCTCGCCGACTGGCAGCCGCAGAAACTGACCGGGCTGGTCGCCGCTGATCCTGATGCACGGTTGCAGGCGCTGGTGCGCAGCGTGGCGAACATCCGCTTCGATTTCGCCAAGACGCATCTCGACGATGCTGTGGTCGCGATCCTGTCCGGGCTCGCCGCGGCGCAGGATTTCGACGGGCGGCGCAAGGCGCTGTTTTCGGGCGGCATCGCGAACCCGACCGAAAACCGTGCTGCCGAACATAGCGCCGAACGCGGCGACGGGGCGCCTGACTCGGTGCACCGCGCGCAGGCGCTGCACCAGCGGATGCGGATGATGATCGACGCGATCGAAGCGGGCGCGTTTGGCGAGATCCGCCATCTGCTCCACATCGGCATTGGCGGGTCGGCGCTTGGCCCCGACCTGCTCGTCGATGCGCTAGGGCGCCATAGCGACCGTTATGACGTCGCGGTCGTGTCGAATGTCGATGGCGCTGCGCTGGAGGAGGCGTTCGCCCGTTTCAGCCCCGAACATACGCTGGTCGCGGTCGCGTCAAAAACTTTCACGACCACTGAAACCTTGCTCAACGCCAATTCGGCGCTGCAATGGCTCGACGAGGCCGGGGTCGCCGACCCGCTCGGCCGTTTCATCGCGTTGACCGCAATGCCCGATCGCGCGATCGAATGGGGGATCGACGAGACGCGCATCCTGCCGTTCAGCGAGACGGTCGGCGGGCGTTATTCGCTGTGGTCGTCGATCGGCTTTCCCGCCGCGCTGGCGCTCGGCTGGGATGCCTTTGCCGACCTGCTGGAGGGCGCGGCCGAGATGGACCGCCATTTCCGGCTGGCTGACGGCGCCGACAATATCTGTCTGCTCGCCGCTTTCGTCGATCAGCTCTACGCCAACCGGCTGGGGTGCCAGACGCGTGCGGTTTTTGCCTATGACGAGCGGCTGCGGCTGCTGCCCAGCTATCTGCAACAGCTGGAGATGGAATCGAACGGCAAGTCGGTGACCTTCGAGGGCAAGCCGCTGACGCAGCATAGCGCGCCGATCACCTGGGGCGGGGTCGGCACCGACGCGCAGCACGCGGTGTTCCAGCTGCTCCATCAGGGGACGAACCTCGTCCCGATCGAGTTTGTCGTTGCGCGCGAGCCCGACCATCTGCTCGACGATGCGCATCACGAAACGCTGGTCGCCAACTGCATCGCGCAGGGCGCCGCGCTGATGACCGGCCGCAAGAGCGAGGACGGCGCGCGCAACTATCCGGGCGATCGGCCGTCAACGACGATCCTGCTCGACCAGGTGACCCCGCACGCGCTGGGCGCGCTGATCGCCTTTTACGAGCATCGTGTGTTCGCCAATGCCGTGCTGCTCGGAATCAACCCGTTCGACCAGTTCGGCGTCGAGCTGGGCAAGGAAATGGCGAAGGGGCTGGCCGATGGCACCGTCGAGTTCGACCCGGCGACGCAGGCGCTGATGGCGGCGGCGCTGGGCGAATGAGACCGCGCCACTGTCTGTGATGGCAAAAATCGATTGGCATCGCTGCACGGCGTAACCACATAGGCGCCGGCTGCGAATGCCCGCCAATTCCATTTCAGGGGTCTCCCACATGAGCAATTTCGACTTCGACCTGTTTGTCATCGGCGCCGGGTCGGGCGGGGTCCGCGCCTCGCGCGTCGCCGCATCGCACGGCGCGCGCGTTGCGGTGGCCGAGGAGCATCGGGTCGGTGGCACCTGCGTGATCCGCGGCTGCGTGCCGAAGAAGTTGCTCGTCTATGGCGCGCATTTTGCCGAAGATCTGAAGGATGCTCGCCACTTCGGCTGGGACGTCCCCGACTGCAAGTTCGATTGGGACCGGCTACGCGACAATGTGCTGGCCGAGGTGACGCGGCTGGAAGGCCTCTATGGACAGACGCTCGATAATCACCAGGTTACGCTGTTCAAAACGCGCGCGACGATCGTCGGGCCGCAAAAGGTTCGCCTAGCCGACGGGCAGGAAATCAGCGCCGAACGGATCCTGATCGCGACCGGTGGCTGGCCATTCGTTCCCGAATTTCCGGGCAGCGAACATGCCATCACGTCGAACGAGGTCTTCCACCTCGATACGCTGCCGAAGCGCGTCGTGATTGCGGGCGGCGGCTATATCGCCAACGAGTTCGCCGGCATTTTCAACGAATTTGGCAGCAAGGTGACGATCGTCAATCGCGGCGACACGATCCTGCGCGGTTATGACGAGCAGATCCGCGACCGCCTGCTGCAAATTTCGATGACCAAGGGCATCGAATTCCGCTTCAACGCGCCGTTCGAGTCGATCGAGAAGAAGGAAGACGGCTCGCTGACCGTCCATCTGGGCAATTGCGATCCGATCGACGCCGACATCGTGCTGGTCGCCGCGGGGCGGGTGCCGAACACCAAGGGCCTGGGGCTGGAGGATGTCGGGCTCGAACTCGACAAGGAAGGCGCGATCAAGGTTGGCGAGACCAACCAGTCGTCGGTGCCGAGCATCTATGCCGTCGGCGACGTCACCAATCGCATCCAGCTGACCCCGGTCGCCATCCGCGAGGGGCAGGCCTTTGCCGACAGCGTGTTCGGCGGCAAGCCGACGGTCGTCGACTACGCCAATGTCCCGAGCGCCGTGTTCAGCCACCCGCCGATCGGCGCGGTCGGGATGACCGAGGCCGAAGCGCGCAACAAGCTGGGTACCGTCCGCGTGTACACGAGCGATTTCCGTGCGATGAAAAACGTCCTCGCGGGCCGCAACGAGCGCGCGCTGTACAAGATGATCGTCAACGAAGCGACCGATCAGGTCGTCGGCCTGCACATGATCGGGCCCGACGCGCCGGAGATTTTGCAGGCGGCGGCGGTCGCGGTGAAGGCGGGGCTGACCAAGGCCGATTTCGATGCGACGGTGGCGTTGCATCCGAGCATGGCGGAAGAGTTGGTGCTGTTGAAGTAGCGTCCTGCTCCCCTCCCGTTTACGGGCGGGGTTGGGGGTGGGCGCGAGCACAGCGAGCGTTCTGGCATCGCGTTGGCCCACCCTGCTGCGATTAACGAGCAAGCTCGTAAGTCTCTCTGCCCCTCCCGCAAGCGGGAGGGGAAGTTGGCGTCACCCTATACGATACGGCACCACATCCCGCCGATCGGGATCGACCAAAATCGGCCGGTCGCTCGGCGGAAAGGCGCGCTGGTCGCAATCGTCGCGCGGGCAGATGCGGCATGACAGCCCGATCCGCGTCGCGGCCTGTGGCGCGGTGACATCGACGCCGTCGGCATAGACGAAATCCCCCGCATATTGCGCCTCGCACCCCAAGGCGACGGCATAGCGGCGCGGGCTGCGCGCATAGCTGCCCGACGGTTTTACCAGCCCCTTCGCCATCGACACATAGCGCAGCCCGTCGGGGGTTTCGGCGAGCTGGAACAGGATGCGGTCGGGGATCGCCGCCGCTTCATGGACGATCCACAGCGGGCAGGCGCCGCCGAAGCGCGCGAATTGCAGCCGCGTCGCGCTGTGCCGCTTGGTGATATTGCCCGCCATGTCGACACGGCAGAAGAACATCGGGATGCCGCGCGCGCCGGGGCGCTGCAGGGTAGAGAGGCGGTGGCACGCCTGCTCGAAGCTCACCCCATAATCCATCCGCAGCCGGTCGATATCGTGGCGCACCGCACGTGCGCTGGCGCGGAACGGGGCGTAGGGCATCAGCACCGCGCCCGCGGCGTAATTGGCGAGCCCGACGTGGAGAAGTTGCCGCGCCGCCGCGGTTCGTAGCGGGCTGGCCTCGACCACCGCTGCGATCTCGCGCGCCAGCGCCAGCGCTGCAAGCTGGTGCGCCAGCTGGAAACGGCGGCTCTCGGCGGGCTGCGACGGATCGATCACCAGATGGCGCATCGTGGCGTCGAAGTCGCGCAGGCTTTGCGTCTGGGTGTACACGATCGAAATGCCGAGCGCATCGCGCAGCCGCCGTTCGATCGTCTCGATGGACGGAGAAGGGTCTTTGCCGCGGAGCTGTCCCGCCAGTGTTTCGGCAGCGCGGTCGATGCTGTCCACGTAGTTTCCCGCGTCGTGAAACCAGTCGCGGACCTCCTCCCACGGCAGGCGGCTGCCCTCGGCGGTGCCGCCGGTCAGCGCCTCGTCGATGATCTGGAGCCGCTGTCCGGCACGGCGATAGGCGGCGTGGAGCGCGACGAACTGATCGGCGAGTTGCGGCTGTTGCAGCGCCGCGCGTTCGAGCTGTTCGGGGGGTAGAGGGGAGGCGGCGAACAACGGGTCCGCGGCGGCCTCGCGCAGTGCTGCGGCGCGGCGATCGCCCGCGTCGGCGGCGACTTCCTCCCATTCGAGCGGGAACAGCTTTTGCAGGCGGTCGAGCAGGGCGGGGGTCAGCGGGCGGTCGTCATGCTCGATCTGGCTGAGGTACGAGGTCGAGATGGCGAGGGCGGTCGCAAAGTCGGCCTGTTTGATGCCGCGATCCTGGCGGAGGGTTTTGAGGCGGGTTCCGGCGAAGATGCGGTTGCGGGACATGCGCTTCTCCTCCTCTCCCCTTGAGGGAGAGGATATGAAGGCTTGGCGGCGAAGCCGCCTAGCCGGAGTTGGCGAGGGCCCGAACGCCAGACCCCTCACAAGACTTGCTAGGCAGCAAGCTGCCAAGCCACGTCTTTCTCTCCCGCGAGGGGAGAGAGGCGTTCTACTTTGCAAACTCGTACTTTGCAACTTCGCAAATTCGCATTTGCTTGTGCGGCGCTGAGCAGGCAGACGACGCTTTGATGTTCGTTGGGAGAGCCGCATGTCCGCCAATATCGCCGAAATGGAACGCCGCCGCGCCGCCGCTACGCTGGGCGGCGGGCAGAAGCGCATCGATGCGCAGCACAGCAAGGGCAAGCTGACCGCGCGCGAACGGCTCGACGTGCTGCTCGACGAGGGATCGTTCGAGGAACTCGACACCTATGTCGAGCATGACTGCGTCGATTTCGGGATGCAGGACCAGAAGATTCCGGGTGACGGCGTCGTCACCGGATCGGGGACGATCAATGGCCGTCTGGTCTATGTGTTCAGTCAGGATTTTACCGTGTTCGGCGGCTCGCTGTCGAAACGCCATGCCGAAAAAATCTGCAAAGTGATGGACAAGGCGATGCTGGTCGGCGCGCCGGTCATCGGGCTGAACGACAGCGGCGGCGCGCGCATTCAGGAAGGCGTTGCGTCGCTCGGCGGCTATGCCGATGTGTTTCAGAAGAATGTGCTGGCGTCGGGGGTGGTGCCGCAGATCAGCCTGATCATGGGGCCGTGCGCGGGCGGCGCGGTTTACAGCCCGGCGATGACGGACTTCATCTTCATGGTGAAGGATTCGAGCTATATGTTCGTCACCGGCCCCGATGTGGTCAAGACGGTGACGAACGAGGTGGTGACGCAGGAGGAACTCGGCGGCGCGATCACCCACACGACCAAAAGCTCGGTCGCCGACATCGCGTTCGAGAATGACATCGAGGCGCTGCTGGCGGCGCGCGATTTCTTCGATTATCTGCCCGAAAACAACCGCGCCGGGGTGCCGGTGCGCCCGACGAGCGATCCGTTCGATCGCGCCGAAATGAGCCTCGACACGCTGATCCCGCCCAATGCGAACCAGCCGTATGACATGCACGAACTGATCCGCAAGACGGTCGACGAGGGTGATTTCTTCGAGGTGCAGCCAGCGCATGCGGGTAACATCATCTGCGGCTTCGGGCGCATCGAGGGGCGCACGATCGGCATTGTCGCGAACCAGCCTTTGGTGCTCGCGGGCGTGCTCGACATCAATTCGTCGAAAAAGGCGGCGCGTTTCGTGCGCTTCTGCGATGCGTTCGAGATTCCAATCATCACCTTCGTCGATGTCCCCGGCTTTCTACCCGGCACGGCGCAGGAATATAACGGCATCATCAAGCATGGCGCGAAGCTGCTGTTCGCTTATGCCGAGGCGACGGTACCGAAAATCACGGTGATTACGCGCAAGGCCTATGGCGGTGCCTATGACGTGATGGCGTCAAAGCATCTGCGCGGCGATTTGAACTACGCCTGGCCGACCGCCGAGATCGCGGTGATGGGCGCGAAGGGCGCGGTCGAAATCATCTTCCGCGCCGACATGGGCGACCCCGAAAAGATCGCGCAGCGCACGAAGGAATATGAGGACCGCTTCGCGAACCCGTTCGTGGCGGCGTCGCGGGGGTATATCGATGAGGTTATCCACCCGCATAATACGCGCAAGCGGATTGCGCTGGGGCTGCGGAAGTTGCGAAACAAGCAGTTGGAGAATCCGTGGAAGAAGCATGACAATATTCCGCTGTGAAAACTGGAGTGCGGTGTTCTGGGCCGCTATCCTCTTCTCGATTCCGGCTTACGTTCTTTGGCAGGTCGTCAGGGACGGAAGATTGTCGCTTCGCAAGCCGTTGCGTTCGCCTCGTGCGACCTATGAGGCAAAACGCAATCCGAGGACGTTTAGGATGTATCTCGCTGCCTACGCATTTCTGGTCGGGGGGATTGCGGTGATTTTGGTGCAGCAGATTTCGGAACGCTGTGGAGGAAATTAGATGAAACTAGGCCGCCTCAACCATGTCGGCGTTGCGACGCCGTCGATCGCCGATAGCATTGTCTTTTACCGCGATGTCATGGGCGCGACGAAAATTCACGAGCCCTTCGACCTGCCCGAACAGGGGGTGAAGGTATGTTTCGTCGATACGCCGGGCGCGGGCGGGGCGATGGATGGCACGCAGATCGAGTTGATCGAGCCGCTGCCGGGCAATGCCTCGATCGCGGGGTTTCTGGATAAGAACCCGGCGGGGGGACAGCATCATGTTTGTTACGAGGTGCCCGACATTCATGCGGCCAAGGCGGCGTTCGAGGCGCTGGGCAAGCGGGTGCTGGGGGAACCGCGCATCGGGGCGCATGGGACGTTGATTTTCTTTCTTCACCCCAAGGATATGGGCGGGGTGCTGACCGAGATTATGGAGACGCCGAAGGGCGATCACTAAGACCTTCTCCCCTTGCGGGAGAAGGATACGAAGGCTTGTGAGCGAAGCGAACTAGCCGCAGTTGGATGAGGGGTTGCGAGCGAAGCTCGCGCGGTCCGGTGGACCGCAACCCCTCACCCAGCTTCAACTAGGCAGCAAGCTGCCAAGTTTTCGCAACCCTCTCCCACAAGGGGAGAGGGGAGTATGAACGGAACGACGAATGGCCGATTTGAACGACTGGAAAGCCGCCGCCGAGAAAGAGGTGAAGGGCAAAGACCTGACCTGGCACACGCCCGAAGGGATTGCCGTCAAGCCGCTCTACACGGCGGAGGACGTGCGCACCGACCCCGGCCTGCCCGGTTTCGCGCCCTTCACCCGCGGCGTGCGGGCGTCGATGTACGCCGGTCGCCCATGGACGATCCGCCAATATGCGGGCTTTTCGACCGCCGAGGAGTCGAACGCATTCTATCGCCGCAACCTTGCGGCGGGGCAGAAAGGGCTGTCGGTCGCCTTCGACCTTGCCACCCACCGGGGTTATGACAGCGACCATCCGCGCGTCGTCGGCGACGTCGGCAAGGCGGGCGTCGCGATCGACAGCGTCGAGGACATGAAAATTCTGTTCGACGGCATCCCGCTCGACCAGATGTCGGTGTCGATGACGATGAACGGCGCGGTGATCCCGATCCTGGCGTTCTTCATCGTCGCGGGCGAGGAGCAGGGGGTCGATCGCAAATTGCTCGACGGGACGATCCAGAACGACATCCTGAAGGAGTTCATGGTCCGCAACACCTATATCTACCCGCCCGAACCCTCGATGCGGATCATCAGCGACATCTTCGGCTACACGTCGCGCGAGATGCCGAAGTTCAACAGCATCTCGATCTCCGGCTATCATATGCAGGAAGCCGGCGCGACGCAGGTGCAGGAGCTGGCCTTCACGATTGCCGATGGCGCCGAATATGTGCGCTATGGCGTCGCATCGGGGCTCGACATCGACAAGTTTGCCGGGCGCCTGAGCTTCTTTTTCGCGATCGGCATGAATTTCTTCATGGAGATCGCCAAGCTGCGCGCGGCGCGCGTGCTGTGGCACCGGATGATGACCAACCTTGGCGCCAAGGACGAGCGGTCAAAGATGCTGCGCACCCACTGCCAGACGTCGGGGGTCAGCCTGACCGAGCAGGATCCGTACAACAATGTGATGCGCACGACGATCGAGGCGATGGCGGCGATGCTCGGCGGCACCCAGTCGTTGCACACCAACGCGCTTGACGAGGCGATCGCACTGCCGACCGATTTCTCGGCGCGCATCGCGCGCAACACGCAGATCGTGATCCAGGAAGAGACGGGGATGACCAAGGTCGTCGATCCGCTCGGCGGCTCTTATTATGTCGAGGCGCTGACGCAGGATCTGGTCGACAAGGCGTGGGAGATTATCGAGCGCGTCGAGAAGGAAGGCGGCATGGCCAAGGCGGTCGCGGCGGGCTGGCCCAAGGCGATGATCGAAACCGCCGCCGCAGCGCGGCAGGCGCGGGTCGATCGCGGCGACGACGTGATCGTCGGGGTGAACAAATATCGCCTGAAGGACGAGGATCTGCTCGAAACGCTCGAGGTCGATAACGCCAAGGTGCGCGAGGGGCAGATCGCGCGGATCAACAAGATGAAGGCGAGCCGCGACGAGGCCGCGTGCCAGGCGGCGCTAAAGGCGCTGCGCGATGCCGCGGCGGGCGAGCAGTCGATCGAGAACAACCTCCTCGCGCATGCGGTCGAGGCGGCCCGCGCCCGCGCGACGCTGGGCGAAATCTCTTCGGCGATGGAGGAGAGTTTCCAGCGTTACGCGACGCAGCCGACGCCGGTGAAGGGCGTCTATGCCGCGCCCTATGAAGGCGACGCGCGCTGGGCGCAGGTGGTGGACGGGGTCGAGGCGGTGACCCGGCGGCTGGGGCGTAAGCCGAAATTGCTGGTCGCTAAAATGGGGCAGGATGGGCACGACCGCGGTGCCAATGTCATCGCCTCGGCGTTCGGCGACATGGGGTTCGACATCGTGTCGGGGCCGTTGTTCCAAACCCCCGACGAGACCGTGGTGCTGGCGCTCGACAGCGGCGTCGACGTCGTCGGCGCGTCGAGTCTGGCGGCGGGGCACAAGACACTTATCCCCGAACTTATCCACAAGCTGCGCGAAGCGGGGCGCAGCGACATCAAGGTGATCGCGGGCGGGGTCATCCCGCCGCAGGATTATGATTTCCTGCGCGATGCGGGGGTGCAGGGGATTTATGGTCCCGGATCGAATGTTGTTGAATGCGCCGCCGATGTGCTGCGCCTGCTGGGGCATAATATGCCACCGATTGGAGAAGCTGCGTGAGTAATATTCAAACCACACGTGCCCCTGCGAAGGCAGGGGCCCATCACGAGGTCTCTCAAGATGGCGCTGCTTTTGCCGCACGCGCAGGTGATGGGCCGCGTTCAGAGTCACGCGCCTTTGAACGCCCTTCGCAGGGGCGCGGCGACGAGTGTCGCGGCGACTGGACGCGCGAAGAAATCGCCGCCCTCTTCGACCTCCCGTTCGACGAACTGATGTGGGAAGCGCAAAGCGTCCACCGCCGCCACCATGCGCGCGGCGAGATCCAGCTTTGCACTTTGCTCAGCATCAAGACCGGCGGCTGCGTCGAGGATTGCGGCTATTGCTCGCAGTCCAAGCATGCCGACAGCGGATTGAAAGCGACCAAGCTGATGGACGTCCGCGCGGTGTTGCAAGCCGCCGCGCAGGCGAAGGATTCGGGGTCGCAGCGTTTCTGCATGGGCGCCGCCTGGCGCAACCCCAAGGACCGCGACATGCCCGCGATCGTCGAAATGGTAGAGGGCGTGCGCGCGATGGGCATGGAAACCTGCATGACGCTGGGGATGCTCAGCAAGGAGCAGGCGCAGACGCTGGCGGTTGCGGGGCTCGATTATTACAACCACAATATCGACACTTCGCCGGAACATTACGGCAATGTCATCACGACGCGCACCTTTCAGGAGCGGCTCGATACACTGGAGGAAGTGCGCAGCGCCGGAATCAACGTCTGTTCGGGCGGCATTGTCGGCATGGGCGAGACGCGCGCCGACCGCGTCGGCTTTATCCACGCGCTCGCGACCTTGCCCGAACATCCGGGCAGCGTCCCGATCAACGCGCTGGTGCCGGTGAAGGGCACCGTGCTCGGCGACATGCTCGCGGACACGCCGCTCGCGAAGATCGACGACATTGAGTTCGTCCGCACCATCGCGGTGGCGCGCATCACTATGCCCAAATCGATGGTTCGCCTGTCGGCGGGCCGCGAGAGCATGTCGGAGGCGACGCAGGCGCTCTGCTTCATGGCCGGCGCGAACAGCATCTTCACCGGCGACAAATTGCTGACGACCGCGAATGCGGGCGACAGCAAGGACGCGGCGCTGCTCGCCAAGCTGGGGCTGCGGCCGATGGAAAGCGAAGAGGCGCTGGCGCGTGCGGTCGATTGGGAGACTTGGCTAGTTGAGGGCGAGGGGGATCGAGTGATCCAGAAGATGACTGCCGAAGGCACGCAGTCGCTTACCCGACTTGAACGGCTAACCTACGATCTTTGGATTGCAGACTACGGCATGCGCAACGCGGGCGACCTTGAGACAGCATCCGACTTGCATCCGTCATTTCAGGAAGAGGCAGCTCGGATTGCGAGCGAATTGAGCTTGGCCAGAACAGCCGAAGCCTTTGGGCTTCCGCGGAGCGATTTGGAGGCCTCCTACTTCGAGCGCTTCGACGCAATTTGCAGCGAAATTGCCGCAGCAGCGGAACAAGGACTGGAATAAAAATGTTCAAGAAAATCCTGATCGCCAATCGCGGCGAAATCGCCTGCCGCGTCATCAAGACCGCGCGCCGCATGGGCATCGCGACCGTCGCCGTCTATTCGGACGCCGATGCGCGGGCGCCTTTTGTGCAGATGGCCGACGAGGCGGTTCATATCGGGCCGTCGCCCGCGTCCGAATCCTATCTGATCGCCGACAAGATCATCGCCGCTTGCAAGGCGACGGGCGCCGAGGCGGTGCATCCGGGCTATGGCTTCCTGTCCGAACGTACCAGCTTCGCCGAGGCGCTCGCCCAGGAAAATATCGCCTTCATCGGCCCGCCGGTGAACGCGATCGCCGCGATGGGCGACAAGATCGAGTCGAAGAAGCTCGCGAAGGAAGCGGGGGTCAATGTCGTCCCGGGCTTCGTCGGCGAGATCCGCGATACCGAGCATGCGGTCGAGATTTCGAACGAGATCGGCTATCCGGTGATGATGAAGGCGTCGGCGGGCGGCGGCGGCAAGGGGATGCGGCTCGCGTATGACGAGAAGGACGTCCGCGAGGGGTTCGAGGCGACGAAGCGCGAGGGGCTGAACAGCTTTGGCGACGATCGCGTGTTCATCGAGAAGTTCATTTTGAACCCGCGGCATATCGAGATCCAGATCCTCGGCGACCAGCATGGCAATGTGCTGTATCTCAACGAGCGCGAATGCAGCATTCAGCGTCGCCACCAGAAGGTGGTCGAAGAAGCGCCTTCGCCCTTCGTCACGCCCAAGATGCGTCAGGCGATGGGCGAGCAGTGCGTCGCGCTGGCGCGCGCGGTCGGCTATTACAGCGCGGGCACGGTCGAGCTGATCGTGTCGGGTGCCGACCCGACGGGCGAAAGCTTTTACTTCCTCGAAATGAACACGCGGCTGCAGGTCGAGCATCCAGTGACCGAGGCGATTACCGGCATCGACCTGGTCGAGCAGATGATCCGCGTCGCCGCGGGCGAGAAGCTCAGCATGACGCAGGACGACATCAAGATCGACGGCTGGGCGATCGAGAACCGCGTCTATGCCGAAGA
Organism: Sphingopyxis solisilvae; assembly: GCF_015475875.1. Classification (GTDB taxonomy): domain Bacteria; phylum Pseudomonadota; class Alphaproteobacteria; order Sphingomonadales; family Sphingomonadaceae; genus Sphingopyxis; species Sphingopyxis solisilvae. Next base: position 14,567 of record NZ_JADKYM010000003.1, read on the forward strand.
TCCCTATCGCGGCTTCTTGCCCTCGACGGGACGGCTGGTGCGCTATCGCACCCCGGTTCCGGCGTGGGCGGGCAACGCGCGCGGCGAGGATGGCGTGCGCGTCGATGCGGGCGTCGAGGAGGGCGGCGAGGTGTCGATCTTCTATGACCCGATGATCGCCAAGCTGGTGACCTGGGGCGCGACGCGCGATGAAGCGGCGGACAAGCAGATAGCTGCGCTCGACCGATTCGAGATCGAGGGGCTCGGCCACAATATCGATTTCGTGTCGGCGATCATGCAGCATCCGCGCTTCCGCTCGGGCGAACTGACGACGGGCTTTATCGCCGAGGAATATCCCGAGGGATTCCATGGCGCGGCGACCGAGGATCATATCGTCCGCGCGCTGGCGGCGATCGCGGGGTTCATGGCGAGCGCAGAGGCCGACCGCGCGCGGCGCACTGACGGCCAGCTCGGCGACCGGCTCGATCCGCCTGCCAAGTGGCAGGTCACCGTCGGCGGGACCGAGCACAAGGTGAAGCTGGGCCACAAGCATATCAAGGTCGACGGCGACAAGCTCGACATCGCGCTGGAATATACCCCCGGCGACCGGCTGGTAATCGCCGAGATCGACGGCAGCGAACTGGCGGTCAAGGTTGCGAAGACGCGCACCGGCTGGCGGATGACGACACGCGGGCGCATCCATGATGTGCGCGTACTGCCGTGGCATGTCGCGCCGCTAGCGTCGCACATGATCGAGAAGATCCCGCCCGATCTGTCGAAATTCCTCATCTGCCCGATGCCGGGCCTGCTCGTCGCACTGCACGTCGGTGAAGGCGATAAGGTCGAGGCGGGGCAGCCGCTGGCGACGGTCGAGGCGATGAAGATGGAGAATATCCTGCGCGCGGAGAAAGCGGGCGTGGTGAAGAGCGTGAACGCCGCGCAGGGCGACAGCCTGGCGGTCGATGCGGTGATTCTGGAGATGGAATGATTCAGCCCGCGCTCCTGCGAAGGCAGCGACACGGCTGGAACGGAGTTTGATGGATGCACATCAATCACGATCAGGATGCGCCTGCTGGAGAGGTCATCACCTTCGACGATTTCCTCCGCGTCGATATCCGTATCGGCACGATCGTCGAAGCGGAGCCCTTCCCCGAAGCGCGCAAGCCCGCATTCAAGCTGAAGATCGATTTCGGTCCCGCGATCGGCGTGAAGAAAAGCAGCGCGCAGATCGTCGATCGCTACGCGCTCGAGGAATTGGTCGGGCGGCAGGTTGCCGCGGTGATCAATCTCCCGCCGCGGCAGATCGGCAAATTTCTGTCCGAAGTGTTGACATTGGGATTTGCCGATGAAGATGGTGCAGTGATCCTGTTCGCGCCCGACGCACCAGTGTCCAACGGATCGCGGCTATTTTGATATCATCGTCATTGCGAGCGTAGCGAAGCAATCCAGAGTAGCGTAAACCGCTCTGGATTGCTTCGCTACGCTCGCAATGACGGCGACGACGAAGTTTGGGGGAGAAATCAAATGACCTTGCCAGTAACCGCCTTTGTCGGCGCCGTTTGCGCGCTGCTGCTGTTGTTCACCGCGATACTGACGGTGCGCCAGCGGTTGCGGCTGAAGGCGGCGTTCGGCGATCATGGCGATGCGAAGCTGATCGCTGCGAGCCGCAGCCACGGCAACCTGGCCGAACATGCGCCGATTGTCGTCATCCTGCTTGGCCTGCTCGAAACCGCGCGCGCCAATCATATGGCGCTGATGGTGATCGGCGCGCTGTTCCTGATCGGCCGCGTCGCGCATATCGCGGGGCTGCATACGCCGAGCGAGCCGGGCAAGGCACCGGTGACGCGCCAGATCGGGGTGATGGCGACGTGGGTCAGTTTGCTGGTGCTGGGCGGGTGGACGTTGTGGATGCTGGCGGCGGTGAATTTGTAGGAGGTGTAGGGGGCGGTTTTGGGGTAGGGAACGGACGTAGCGAAGCTAGCACGCCCTCCCCTTCAGGGGAGGGCAGCGAGACTTGCGAACTTGTTCGTTAGTCGCAGCGGGTGGGGTCCATCGGCCTTGCGCAAGGCTGATGGACCCCACCCCAACCCCTCCCCTGAAGGGGAGGGGCTTTATGGTCGCAGCGGTGGCTAGCCGCCGCCCCGAAATGCGGCGAACATCAACCCTCCACCAACGCCACCGCCCGGATCCACCCCGCGCTCGCGCGTTCGATCTTCACCGGAAAGCAGCTGAAGGTGAAGCCCGTCGCCGGGATCGCCGCGAGATTCGTCAGCTTTTCGATCTGGTAATAAGGCCGGATACGCCCCGCCTTATGCCCTTCCCAGATGATCGACGGGTCGCGCGTTTCGGCCCAGCGCCGCGCAGTGTGGCTGAACGGTGCGTCCCAGCTCCATGCGTCGGTGCCGACGACCTGCACCCCGCGCTCCGTCAGGTACAGCGTCGCCTCGGCGCCCATGCCGCAGCCCTGGTCGGTGAAATTGTCGGTGCCATAAACCGCGCCCGACTGGACCAGCACGATGTCGAGCGGTTGCAGGTCATGACCGATCCGCGCCAACTCGGCCGCAACCTCGGCGCCGCTCACGACATGGCCGTGCGGGCGATCGGAAAAGTCGAGTTTCACGCCGGGACGAAAGAACAGGTCGAGCGGGGCTTCGTCGATCGACGGGGCAGGGGTCGCACCGCGGTCGGTGGTCGAATGATAATGCCACGGCGCGTCCATATGCGTGCCGTTGTGCGTGCTCAAGGACAGCATTTCGACCGCCCAGCCTTCGCCATCGGGCAGGTCTTCGCGCGTCAGCCCGGGGAAGAACATCGCGATTTGTTCCCACGTATTCTCATGGGTCATATAGGTGATCTGCGGCCGCATCACCGGCGGGTCGGAGACGACGTCGTTGGTAATCGGGATCGAGAGGTCGATAAACTGCATGACGGCAGTCTGACACGATCGGCGGCCCGCGCCAAGAAGGCTTGCACGACGCCGCGGTGCAATTAGACGTAGCGTAACCGTTCGTGTCGAGCGAAGTCGAGACACCCTGCGTCGACGATGCGCTCGAGGCATCTCGACTTCGCTCGATGCGAACGGAAAAGAAAGAAGCCCGACCGGGTGGGGGAGCCAGATATATATGACCGAAACCAGTGCCGCTGGCGCCGCTTACCAGCCGACGCAAAAGGAAATCCGCATGGTCATCGCCGCTTCGTCGGCGGGGACGGTGTTCGAATGGTATGATTTCTTCATCTACGGGACCCTCGCCGCAATCATCGGACGGGCGTTTTTCCCCAGCGACAACGCGACGCTGGAAACGCTGCTGGTGTGGGCCGGCTTCGCCGTCGGATTCGGCTTCCGCCCGCTCGGCGCAGTGCTGTTCGGTTATCTCGGCGACCGGCTGGGGCGCAAATATACATTTCTGGTGACCGTCACGCTGATGGGCGTTGCGACCGCCGGGGTCGGGATGATCCCGTCGGCGGCGAGCATTGGCATTGCGGCGCCGATCATCGTCATCTGCCTGCGCATCCTGCAGGGGCTGGCGCTCGGCGGCGAATATGGCGGCGCCGCGGTCTATGTCGCCGAACATTCGCCGCCCGGCAAGCGCGGCTTCTACACCAGCTTCATTCAGGCGAGCGTCGTTGGCGGTTTCGTGCTCAGCCTGGTCGTCGTGCTGGGGTGCAAGGCGCTGATGCCGACCGAGGTGTGGGAAAGCTGGGGCTGGCGCGTGCCGTTCCTGCTGTCGCTGATCCTGCTCGCGATCTCGCTGTGGATGCGGCTGATGCTGTCCGAAAGCCCGGTGTTCCAGGCGATGAAGGCGCAGGGCGAACTCGCCAAAAATCCGCTGAAGGAAAGCTTTACCTATCCCGGCAACCCGCGCCGCATCTTCATCGCGCTGTTCGGGATTGCCGCGGGACTGACGGTGATCTGGTACACCGCGATGTTCTCGGGCCTGTCGTTCCTGAAAGGCCCGATGAAGGTCGATGATACCGCCGCCGAAATCATCGTCGGTACCGCGGCGGCGGTCGGGATGGGCTTTTTCATCTGGGCGGGGCATTTGTCCGACCGCGTCGGGCGCAAAAAACCGATCGTGTGGGGCTATGGTGCAACATTGGTGCTGCTGTTCCCGCTGTTCTGGTGGATGGGCAGCGTCGGCAATCCGGCCTTGTCGGCGGCGGCTGAGCGCGCGCCGGTGACTGTGAGCGGATCGCAGTGCAGTTTCGACCCCTTTGCGCAGGTGCAGGAAACGGCTTGCGGCAAGACGCTGGGCGAGCTGACCAAGCTTGGTGTCCCTTACACCGTGGCGGCGACCGACAGCGCGTTCGACAGCGTCACGATCCGCATCGGCGACCGCGAGGTGGCAAGCGAAGACCCCGCGCTGCTGAAACCGGCGCTGGAGGCGAGCGGTTATGATTTTGCCAAACAGATTCCGGCATGGGGCGGCATCGCAGTGATCTTCTTAGCCTTGCTGGGGCTCAGCGCTTTGTCGGGCTTTACCTATGGTCCAGTCGCGGCGCTGCTCTCCGAAATGTTTCCGCCGCACGTGCGCTATTCGTCGCTGTCGATCCCCTACCATATCGGGACCGGCTATTTCGGCGGCTTCCTGCCGCTGATCGCGAGCTTCATCATCGCCAAGACCGGCAACGCCTATGCCGGGCTGTGGTACACTTGGGTCGTCGTGCTGGTCGCCTTTCTCGTGACGGCTTTCATGCTCAAGGATCCGGTCGAGGGACAATGGGACAGGGCCGTCGCACCTGGTCAGTCGTAAAATGCGCATTCTGCATACGCCGTTCGCGGCATTGCTCCTGACTCTGGCTGGCCCTGCGCAGGTGACGCCGGCGGATGCGGCGCCTGCCCCCTCGTCCGTCGAGATCAGGTTCGATCCGCCTGCCATCGACGGTGCAGCGGTACAGGGCGTGAATCGCATCTGCCGTCCCGGTACGATATCGAACGGTATCCGGAGCTCTCCCATCTCGCTTTGCCTTGAGGCCGTTGACGGACACAGGCTGGACCTGACCTTGGCCATTCCCGAGGATCAATGGTCGGAAAGCCTGTCGTTGATCAGCGCGCCCAAGATCGCCGTGGCCTATCTCAGCGATCGGCGGTTCGAGGATTTCTGGCCGTTGCTTGTCCGGTTCGGCGGCGAAGACGGCGGGAAGCTGATCGAAGCGGTAGTGGCGACGCGCAAAGAACGCGCCGCAGCAATTCCGCGGGGTCCGGGATCCGGCGATACCCTGTTGTCGGCATTGGGGCAGGCGTCGCGCGCCGCCGTCGCCGAAGCGCGAATTCTGTCGGCTTTGGGACTGACGCCCGAGGCGAACGAACTGCTTGAAAGGACGCTCCCGCAGCCCGACCGCAAGGGGCGGTATAATAAGCGAAAATCCTTTGAATGGATCGCCGTGTCGATGACGCGCGCCGCAAGCCTGCACAATGCCGGGCATCCGGAGGACGCAATCGAGATATATCGCAAGATGGAACAGAATGATGCGATCGCCGCCGAATATCGATTGAACGCCGTGATCAACCGGGCGGCACTGCTCGCCGAGCTCGGTCAAGGGGCTGCGGCGCTTGAGCTGATCGAGCCCGCCGCAAGACAGTTTGTGGTTTCGCCGGGCGACGCGCGAATTGCCGGTAGCATGCGCCAGTTTGACTGGATCCGAGGCTGTGCCTTGCACAGTCTCGGACGAAGCGACGAAGCGCAGCGCGTGGTTTCCGGAATCTTCTCCACCCCGCGTCCGTCTTCCGCGGATTTCTTCGTGCCCGCTGGACGTACCCTCGAAGCGCGCTATCGCTGGTGCATCGGCGACCTCGCTTGGTTGAACGGCGAGTTCCGCAAGGAACTGGAACAGCCTTTCGCTCCGGCAGCAGCCGTCAATATCCTCTATGGCAAGACGCATCCCTATCCACAGCACCAGCAAATGACGAACGCGATACGGTCGCAGTTCCGCAGCCCGGAGACGATCGGGCGCCTCCGCGAACCGCCGCCCGGTTGGCGCGATCTACTCGACAGCGACAAGCTCGCCGTTCGCGCCCGCGCGATTATCGCCAGCGCGCCCCGCTGACCCATCCTGCGCCATTGGCGCCGCCGCCAATCTTGTTTAGGGCCACGGGATGATTGCGATCCCGCGGCCTCTCCGCCTCCGTCTCGACCGAGACGCGCTCGTCGCCAACTGGCACTGGCTTGCCGCGCAAAGCGGCGCCGCGGCGTGCGGTGCGGCGGTGAAGGCAGACGGGTACGGCCTTGGTGCGCGCGCGGTTATGCACCATCTCGCTGCAGCGGGTTGCCGCGATTTTTTTGTGGCCCATTGGAGCGAGGCCGCGGGGCTGATGCCGCTGCCGACGGGCGTCGCGCTGGCGGTGCTGCACGGCGTTGGCGAAAGCGACATGGTCGCGGCGCGCCTGCTCCCGGCGCGACCGGTCCTGAACAGCATCGAGCAGGTCGCGCGCTGGCGCGCGGCGGGCGAGGGGCGGCCGTGCGACGTGATGGTCGATACGGGCATGAATCGGCTGGGACTGCGCGTCGAGGAAGCGCTGGGCGGTGCGCTGGACGGGCTCGCGATCGACACGCTGATGAGCCATCTGGCGTCGGCGGACGAGGACCGCGAACAGAATGCGCGGCAACTGGCCTCGTTTCGGGCGGTCCGCGATGCGGTGCCGGCGCGGCGGTACAGCCTGGCGAACAGCGCGGGCATCTGCCTGGGCGGCGATTATGCGTTCGACCTGACGCGGCCCGGGATCGCGCTCTATGGCGGCATCCCGCGGACGGAAGCGGTCGGGCATATCCGGCAAGTCGCCGTTCCCGAATCGCGTATTTTGCAGGTCCGGTCGGTTCCGGCGGGCGAGAGCGTCGGCTATGGTGCCGCCTGGACTGCGCCGCGCGACAGCAGGGTGGCGGTGGCGAACCTTGGCTACGCCGACGGCTATCTGCGCTGTCACGTGGGAAGCGGGGGCGCGACGTGGCAGGGACGGCGCCTGCCGCTCGTCGGTCGGGTATCGATGGACCTGACCGCCTTCGATGTCAGCGAGGCTGAAGGCCTGGCCGAGGGTGACTGGATCGCCATCGATTATGATCTCGCCCAAACCTCGGCGCGCACCGGCCTGTCACAATATGAACTGCTGACCGGACTGGGGGCGCGGTTCGCGCGTCTCTGGCATTGATGCGGCGTTTCAGGATGGCCGCATACCCCACGGGTCGAAATCGCGGGCGCGGATCCAACGGGTGCAGATCCACTTTTCGCCGCGGGTGACGGGAAGGCCGGCGTGGCGGCTGCGTTCGTCGACGCGGCCGTCGGGTAAGGTATTGACGAACAGGATCGCGTCGCCGGTTCGACCCCGAAATTCGGTGCCGGCCGCCGGAAACTGCGTCGCGCCGCCGTCATAATCGTCGTTGAGATAGACGATCACGGTCATTACGCGCTGATTGGCTTCGCCCGGCAGGCAATCATGATGCAGCCGATATTGCTGGCCGGGCGCATAGCGCAGCACCGTCAGCGGCTCGCCCTGTTCGACGCGCGTCGCGCTGGCGGCGGCGATTCGCCGGTCGAGCGCGTGGATGACGAGATCCTGCTGGATCGGCCCCAGCACGGCTCCTGCGGAGGTGCGGATCGGGTGCGGAATCTGGCGCTGCGTTGCGGGGTCGACGACGACCGACGGGGTGAGCAGCGGCTGGGACAGCGCCGCAAAATGCGCACATTCAGCGGCGGAAAAGAGCGAGCGGACGATCCTGACATCGGGCGATTGCGACAATCGTTCGATCGTCGGGATCGCAGCGGGATTGCCGTCGGGGCGCAGCGCCATTGCCGCCAGCAGATCGCGCTGGCGCGCCGCAACCGGGTCTGTCGCAGCCGCTTTGTCCATCAGCGCGAGCGCCGCGCGCCAGTCGGAAGGGCCGCCAGCGCCGAGCGCGACGAAGACCGCGTGGGTCAGCGCGCCGGCGCGGTGTCCCGCCGCTCCAGCCTTTTCAAACAGCGCGCGCGCCGCGGCAAAACTGCGCGGGACCGGGGTGCCATATACGTGCCACAGCGCCAGTTCGTAAAGCGCGTCGCCGTCGCCGCGCTTCGCCGCATCGACGAGCAGGTCGACCGCCTGCTGCGCGCGGCCCGCCGCAAGCAGCGCTTGGGCGCGATCAACCGCACCGGAATCACCCGCCACCTTCATTCGAACGCCGGGTCGGCAAAAAAGGCCGCGATTTCCTCGCGCTCCTGCGCGCTGAGTTCGGGGCGCCAGATGTCGAAGATCAGCACCACGCGATCCTGATTGCTGTCGTTCCACGCTTCATGTTCGATCGTATCGTCGAAAATCAGCAGCTTGCTCTCTTCCCACTGCCGCACCTGGTTGCCGACGCGAAAGCCGCAGTCCGGCGGGACGATCAACGGCAGGTGGCAGATCAGGCGGGCGTTATGCGTGCCGGTATGCGGTTCGATCCGGGCTCCGCCGCGGAGCAGCGAAAACATGACCGTCGGCGAATTGCGGATGCGCGGCAGCGGGGCGTGCTGGACCGCGGCCCAGGTTGCGGGACAGCGCGCGACAATATCGTCCGACATGATGCCGTTTTCGCAGAGAAACAACGCGCTCCAGTCGCGATTGTCGAGCAGCGCGTTGACGTCGGCGCGCGGCTGATCGGTATGCGCCTGCATGTACGGACGAAAGCCATCGGTTCCGGCGGCGAGCAGGTTGGCGATCTCGTGCCGGATCGCGCCCGCCGCGGCTTCGACATTCGGAACCCAGTCGAACGCCGCGGTATCGAAGAACTGCACTTGCGGCAGTTCGGGGACGTAATAACCCGTCGGCTCCTGCACAAAGATGCGCTTGCGGCCGGCCAATATATCGATCGATTGCTGGAAGCGCGGGCTGCGCCGTTCGGGCGGCAGCCCGCGAGCGATCAGCTTTGCTTCGCGTTGCTCATCGACGCGGCGCTTGAACTCGTCGACCCAGGTTTCGGCCCGCTGCAACTCGGTGCGGAGGTCGGCGGGAATATCCTGCCGCGCGGCGATGAGCAGCGCGATCTCGTAACTGCGCAGTGTCGCGCGGTCGTCGCCACTGGCGGCGCGGCAGTCGCCCTTCATCACATGGCCGCGGACCGCTTGCGGCTCGATCGCCAGCAGCTGATCGAGCGCGGCTTCTTCGGCGACCCGGTCGCGGACCGAGCGGCAGGCGACCGCGAGGAGCAGCCAGATCTGCGCGTTGGCACGCCCGCTTTGCGTGATCGCCTCGAACCGCGCGCGGGCGACGTCGGCTTGCCCACGCTGCAACGCATCGACGCCTTCGCGCACAATTCGTTCGGCATCGATATTGGTCAGCTGCACGGGATATCCTTGAACCAAAGAAAAGGGGCCGGAACAAGGTTCCGGCCCCCAATCTATTCCGTTTGCGTCGCGATTAGAAGCGGGCGCGAGCGCCAGCGTAGAAGCTGCGGCCACGGAAGCCGTAGATTGCGCTACCCGCACCCGTTGCGGTCGAACCGAGCGGCGGCATGCGATCAAGCAAGTTGTCGACGCCGACATAGAAGTTCAGGTTCGGACCACCGGCTTCCTTGTTCACGTCCCACTCGAAACGGAGGTCGTGGTAGAAGACAGCCGGATATTTGTTGCGGTCGGCGAAGTCGAGGTTGCCCGGAGGATTGCCGTTAAGCGGGAAATAATCCTCATAGACGCTCAGGAACATCGGACCGATGTAACGCATACGGTACCCAAAGGTGAAGGGTCCCGCACCCAGATCGACGTCCCAGCGGAACTCGTTCTTCGGATCGCCGAGTTCGCTGAGAATCCGGTTTTCGAAGGTCGGGTTCGTCGGGTCCTGGAAGTTGCTGATCTTCAGATTGTGGGTGTAGATCAGCTGGGTGTTCAGCACGAGATCGCTGCCCAGGTTCGTACGATACGACGCGTTGACGTCGATACCCTTGCGAACGCGGCTGGCGTAGTTCAGCGGCGCCGCAATCAACGAGTTACCAAGGATGCGACCCGCGATTTCGCCGTTCGGACCGGTGCCCGGACCGCGGAAGCGCGTGAACTGCTGACAGAAGACATTCGTCAGGCTGGCCGAGTCATAGCAGCTGTTCACAATCTGCTGTGCGGTCAGCGAGGCGATGATGTTCTTCACCTTGATGTCATAATAGTCGACCGACAGGTTCAGACCGGGGACGAAGCGCGGCTGGATAACCACACCATAGGTCCACGAATCCGACGTTTCGGCCTGCAGCGACGGGTTCGAACCGCTGACGATCGGCAACGAATAGGTGATATCCGTCAGGTTGGCGAGCAGTCCGCCCAGATCGGCGGTGCAGTTCGCGGCGCGGTTGGCGCTGGTGTTGCGGCGGCTCGGATCGCAAGGATCGGTGAAGCCGGGCGCAAAGTTCGGAACCAGCGGGAATGCCGTTTCCGACACGTTCGGAGCGCGGACCGCGCGGCTGTAGTTGCCGCGGAAACGGATGTCTTCGATCGGCGCCCAGTCGAGACCGGCGTTGTACGACCACACCGTGCCAACGTCGCCCTGATATTTTGCCACGCGACCTGCACCGCTAACGGTCAGTTCATGGGCGAACGGCAATTCCTTGAGCAGCGGCAGCTGGAGCTCGCCGAATGCTTCCTTCACCTTGAAGGTGTCGGGACGGAACGACGGGATCGACACACCGTTGGTAAAGCCCTGGGTCACGAACGGATCCTGTTCGTAAAAGGCCTTTTCTTCACGATATTCGGCGCCCAGAGCAAAGCGGACCGGGCCGCCCGGCAGGTTGAAGAAGCCGCTGGTGTCACCCGCGACGAAGCCCGACACGATGAACTGCGACAGGCCCGAGCTGGCGGTAAAGGTGCGCGCGAAATAATCGACCGACGCGCTGTTGTCCGGCGAACCGAAGGGGTTGTACGGGACGCAAGCCGCGATATCGGCGGCCAGGCGCGCCGCATTGGCCGAAGCCGGCGCCGCGAAGCCGACGAGCGGCACCGCCGATGCCGGATCGAATTGCGAACGACACTGGATCTGGCCGGTCACCGGGTTGCGGCCGGCATCCATCGCAAGCGCGAAGCGCTGGCGATCGATGAAGCCGTCGGTCGTGATGTCTTCGCGGAACTTGCCGTAGTTGGCCGACAGTTCGTAGCTCCAGTCATCGTTGAACGTGCCACGCAGGCCGCCCACGACGCGCCAAGTGTCGCGCTGGAACTTTTCGTCGCGCAGACCGACGTCGAGCAGGTTACGCGCAATCACGAAGCGATAGCTGCCATCGGCGATCGCCGCGAGGTTGGCGGCGGTCAGGTTGCCCGCTGCAGGACACTGAACCGTCAGCGAGCTGTTACAGCCCGATGCAAGAATCGCGTTGGCCAGCGTCGTGCTGTCGGCCGGATTCAGGAACGGATTGTCGAGACGAATCCGCTCGCGGAAGTCGGTGGTGCCACCGGTACCCTGAACGAACGACGGGCCGGCGTTGTTGCCGAGCGCGTTGACGCGGTTCCATTTGGCTTCGACAAACACTTCGGCGGCTTCGCTGAACTCGTAGCGCGACAGCAGGTTGAAGTTGTAGCGTTCGGTGAACGGCAGGACCGACAGCGTCTTGCCTTCGCGACCGGTCTGGCCGTTGCCGCCGACGATCGCGCTGTTGATGCCGGTGCCAAAGCGCGAACCGGTCTGTGCGACCAGGCGACCTTCGTTGGTGAAGATGAAGGTACAGTTGAACGGAACGCCCAGGCTGTTCGGGCCGCCGTTGTTGGCCGTCGTTGCGTTGCCGCAAAGACCCGATTCAAATCCCGGGGTAGCGGGATTGTCCGCGCGCTGGTTGACCGGAACCAGGCCGTTGAAGTGGATCGTCGTGCTGCGGAAATCGCGGAAGAAGGCGCGATCGGGGAAACCGTCGCTGTTGCCGAACAGGCCGCCCGAATCGGCGTCGATCACGCCGAAGCCGTCGTTGGTGCGGAATGCCGGGACGTCCGACGCGAACACGCGCGACTGGCGCGAATATTCGCCGTGGAGGGTGATGTTGCCGCGGCCGTCTGCGAAGTTTTTGCCGACCATGCCCGAG
>NZ_JADKYM010000003.1:26632-198816 GCF_015475875.1 Sphingopyxis solisilvae
GAGACATATTGGTTGCCACCAAAGCCTTCTTCGGTGATGCCGGCCTGGGCGCGGAGCTGGACGCCCTGATAGTCACGGCGCAGGACGAAGTTGACGACGCCGGCGATGGCGTCGGAGCCGTAGATGGCAGAGTTGCCGCCGGTGACGATGTCGACGCGTTCGATCAGGTCGTTCGGGATGGTGTTGACGTCGGGTGACACCGCATTGTTGAGGATGTCGGCGGGGACGTGACGGCGACCGTTGACGAGAACCAGCGTCCGCTGCGTGCCGAGGCCGCGCAGATCGAGGAGGTTGAGGCCGGCGATACCGATGCCGAGGCCGGGGTTCTGCTGTGCAAAGGTGCTGCGCAGCTGCGGCAGATCGTTCAGCGTGTCGCCGATATTGGTCTGGCCCTGTTTCAGGAAGCTCTCGCCCGCGATCGAGGTGATCGGCACCGTCGATTCGAGATTCGGACGGCGGATGCGCGATCCGGTGACCACGATCGTGCCCGATGCCGCAGCTTCGGTGGCCGATTCTTCGTCCGCCGCAACCGTCTCGGTCTGCGCGACCGCAGGCATGGCGCCGAACAGAGCGACGGTCAGGGCAGAGCCCCGGACCAGCAGGCTAGTCTTCTTCATAATATGTTTCCCCGGTTGCCGTTCAAAAGGGTGAAGTGAACGGATTGCCGGTAAGAAAGACCAGAAAAGTGTACTAGTACAACCCCCGTGTGACAGTTTTTTTCATAATTGACCGCAAAGCGGCGAAGCTGTGCCATTTCGGCAACAGTCATCGGGGCCGGTGCTGAACGGCGCAAAAGTAAGAAAATTATCAGAGCGCTGCGTCATGCGATGCAGGGGGCCCCTGTCATGTAAGAAATGTTCGTCAAACCGAAAAACCGCGACCGCAAATTGCCCTTGGCCAAAAGGGCGTGAGGAAATCACGCCGTTGGGCGCCATTCGTCAGCCTGACCTGCGACAGGGCAGTTCGACAAGCGGTATCTGCGGATGATGCAGGCCGACGCCGAATCAACATCATATCATCGGCGCCACCCGCACCAGCACCCGTGAGCGCGATCGCGCCGTAAAGCCGAAATCAGCAATTCAGCCTGACTTATCAATCGGCAACCGAGGTTCAGGCGCGCTTTCCCGTCGCCGTGCCGTCGCAATCGTCATTGTTCGGTTGCGCACCCAAGAAAGAAGCCCAGGCGATCACCCGGGCTTCCTTCCTTGGCAGAATCTGACGACAGCAGTCGGACGCACTAACGTCGGCGAACGAGGGCGACGGCGAAGCCTGCGCCCTCGATCATCTTCAAAAACGGGCGCGCACCCCGGCATAATAGCTTCGACCACGGAAATCGTAGATTGCCGCGGTGCCGACCCCTCCCGGACCGAGGCCGGTAGCCGTCGAGCCAAGCGGCGGCAGTTTGTCGAACAGATTGTCGACGCCGAAGTAGAATTTCAGGTCATCCGACGGTCCGCGGCCGGTGCTCAGGTTCCATTCAAACCGCAGATCATGATAGGATACCGCGGGAACGCGCAGGATGTCGGCGAAGTCGGCATTTGCCGGCGGCAAACCGTTGAGGCTGTTCTGATCCTCATAGGTGCTGATGTAGGCACCGCCGATGTAGCGCATGCGATAGCCCAGCGTGAACGGGCCATGCGACAGATCGACGTCCAGACGAAACTCGTCCTTGGGATCCCCGACTTCGCCCAGAAGCCGGTTTTCAAACCGCGGATCGGCCGGATCCTGGAAGTTGCTGATTTTCAGATTGTGAGTGTAAATCAGGTTGGTGTTCAGCGTGGTCTTGTCATCCAGAGTGATGCGGTAGTTCATGTTCGCATCAATGCCCTCGCGCTTGCGGCTCGCGAAGTTGAGAGGCTGTTGAACAAGCGAGTTGTTCAGGATTTCGCCCGGATTTTCCGGGGAAGCCCCAGCGCCAGGGCCGAGGCCCGGACCGCGCCAACGCGTAAACTGGCGGCAAAACTGGTTGTCGAGCGTCGCCGAGTCATAGCAGCTGTTGGCGATCACCTGTGCGGTCGGCTGGACGATGACATTTTTCACCGTGATATCATACCAGTCGATTGACAGCGAAAAGCCCGGAAGGAAGCGTGGCTGGATAACGGCCCCGACCGTCCATGAATCCGACTTTTCCGCCTGCAGCGCGGTATTGCTGCCGCTGATCACAGGGAGCGAGTAGGCGCGCGACGGCAGGCCGGCCAACAACGCCGGTCCAAGATCTGCCAGGCAGTTGGCGGCCCGCGTCGCCGATCCCTGGGCAAGGCCGCCAGGGCTGCACGGATCGATAAAGCCCGGTGCAAAGTTGGGAACCAACGGGAATGCGGTTTCCGAGACGTTGGGCGCACGGACGGCGCGACCATAGTTGCCGCGGAAACGAATATCGCGGAGTGGCGCCCAATCGAGACCCGCGTTGTAAGACCAGACCGTCCCGGCGCCCGAGCCGTAGTCGGCAACGCGCGCTGCACCGCTCACCGTGAGTTCTTCCGCAAATGGGGCGTCGCGGAGCAACGGGATGCGGGCTTCGCCGAATAGCTCCTTTACCTCGAACGGATCCGGACGGAAGCTGGGGATTGACACGCCGTTAGTGAAACCGTCGGTTACGAAAGGATCTTGTTCGTAAAAAGCTTTTTCGCGGCGATATTCCGCACCGAGTGCAAAGCTGACCGGACCGCCCGGCAGCGTCAGAAATCCGCTGGTGTCACCACCGACAAAGCCCGAGAAGATCAGCTGTTCAAGACCCGAGCTGGCTGTGAATGTCCGTGCGAAATAGTTGACCGACGCGCTGTTATCCGGCGCACCAAACGGATTGTAGGGAACGCAGGCTGCGATGTCGGCAGCAAGCCGTGCCAGGTTGCGGGCGGCGAGCGATCCGGTTTCGCCACGTTGGCTGGGCAGAGCGGCTGCCGGATCAAACTGCGAACGGCACTGGATCTGACCGGTTACCGGGTTGCGGCCAGCATCCATCGCAAGCGAGAAGCGTTGGCGGTCGATGAAGCCGTTGGTGGTGATATTTTCGCGGAACTTGCCGTAGTTGACGGAAATCTCGTAGTTCCAGTCGTCCCAGAAGCTGCCGCGCAAACCGGCAACGATCCGGTAGGTGTCGCGCTGGAATCGCTCGTCGCGAAGGCCCACATCCGACAGCGAACGTGCGTTGACGAAGCGGTAGGTGCCGGCGATCACCTGCGCACGCTGGGCGTCCGTCAGATTGCCCACAATGAACACCGGCGCATCGGCCGTGCCGATGTTGGTTTGGGCGGGGCAGGATACCTGCAAGTCGGTGTTGCAGTTGGATGCCAGGATCAGATTGGTCAGCGTGGCGCGATCGGCCGGGTTCAAGAAGGGGTTGTCGAGGCGAACCCGTTCACGAAAGTCACCTGTGCCGCGCGTCCCTTGGTTGAACGACGGACCGGCATTGTTGCCAAGCGCGTTGACCCGGTTCCACTTGGCTTCGACAAATACCTCTGCGGCCGCGCTGAATTCATAGCGCGACAGCAGGTTGAAGTTGTAGCGTTCCAGGAACGGCTGGACCGAGAGCAGCTTGCCTTCGCGGCCGGTCTGGCCGTTGCCGCCGACAATGCCGCCGATGATGCCCTGGCCGACGCGGGTGCCGGTCTGCGGAACCAGGCGGCCTTCGGGCGTGAATATATAGGTGCAATTGTAGGGATTGCCCGTCGGGGTTGGCGCGCCGTTGGTCGACCCGATACCGGTGCCGCATTGTCCGGCACCGACGCGCTGCGTAATTGGCACCAATCCATGCACGTGAATACTCGCCGAACGAATATCACGGAAGAAGCTGCGATCCGGGAAGCCGTCGCTGTTGTTCGGCAGCCCTGCCGGATCGACATCGACGACGAGAAGTCCGTCATTGCTGCGGAACCAGGGTACGTCGGAACCAAAGATACGGTCGGAGCGCGAATATTCGCCGTGGAGGGTGATGTTGCCGCGGCCGTCTGCGAAGTTTTTGCCGACCATGCCCGAGACATATTGGTTGCCACCAAAGCCTTCTTCGGTGATGCCGGCCTGGGCGCGGAGCTGGACGCCCTGATAGTCACGGCGCAGGACGAAGTTGACGACGCCGGCGATGGCGTCGGAGCCGTAGATGGCGGAGTTGCCGCCGGTGACGATATCGACGCGTTCGATCAGGTCGTTCGGGATGGTGTTGACGTCGGGCGACACCGCATTGTTGAGGATGTCGGCGGGGACGTGACGGCGACCGTTGACGAGAACCAGCGTCCGCTGCGTGCCGAGGCCGCGCAGATCGAGGAGGTTGAGGCCGGCGATGCCGATGCCGAGGCCGGGGTTCTGCTGTGCAAAGGTGCTGCGCAGCTGCGGCAGATCGTTCAGCGTTTCGGCGATATTGACTTCACCGCCCTGAAACACGCTGTCGCCCGTGATCGAGGTAATCGGCACGGTCGAAACGAGATTCGGACGGCGGATGCGCGATCCGGTGACCACGATCGTGCCCGATGCCGCAGCTTCGGTGGCCGATTCTTCGTCCGCCGCAACCGTCTCGGTCTGCGCGACCGCAGGCATGGCGCTGAACAGAGCGACGGTCAGGGCAGAGCCCCGGACCAGCAGGCGTGTTTTTTTCATCTAATTTCCCCGGTTTGCTGTCCAGCGAACGCCGGATCAGGTTCGTCACTAAATTGACAAAATGCCCAAATGGCACAAGCCCGGGAGGGCGTGTATTCGGTACTAGTACACATTGGCGCCGCCGCGTGGCGGTCGCGCGGCGAACGGGATCACTAGCGATTTTTTGGCTATCGCGCTTCGTTTTGCTGCCGTCGACTGCGCCATGTTGCGGTGCGTCATGAATTGATGCTAGGACCGGCGCGGTTATTTTTGGCGCAGGGCGGCGATGTCCGCTCGCCGGACGCCCACCAGGAGCAAGCGTTACGATGGCGAAGTCCAAAGCGGCGGCGGACGATGGCGTCGTCACGATCAAGAAATACGCCAACCGGCGGCTCTACGACACTGAACGCAGCTGTTACATCACGCTGGAGGATCTGGGGGCGATGGTGCGCGACGGGCGCGAGTTTCGCGTTGTCGACGCCAAGAGCGGCGACGATATCACGCACAATGTGCTGACGCAGATCATCATGGACACTGAAACGCGCGGCGAGACGCTGTTGCCGGTCAATTTCCTGCGCCACCTGATCGGCATGTACGGCGATAAGATGCAATCGATGGTCCCGCAATATCTGGAAGCGTCGATGGCGGCGTTCCGCAAGAACCAGCAGGACGTCCGCGCGGCGTTCGAAGGGGCGCTGGGCACCAACCCGCTGGCGGAAATGGCGCGCCGCAATATGGAGATATTCCAGCAGGCCGCGGGCGCCTTCATCCCCGGCGCGGGTACGACCAAAGCCAAGGATGCCGAGATTGCGGCGCTGAAAGCCGAGATCGCCGACCTCAAGGCCGAGTTGGCGAAGAAATGACGACCGGCGCGACCGCGCCCGTAAACACGGAAAATCGAGACACATGGTCAAACATGCGCTGAGCGTAACCCGGCAGGCCGACTTCGCGGCCTGGTATCAGGATGTGATTGCCGAGGCCGACCTGGCCGAGGAGTCGGGCGTGCGCGGCTGCATGGTGATCAAGCCGTGGGGCTACGGCATCTGGGAACGCATCCAGGCGGTGATGGACGCGGCGATCAAGGACGCCGGGGTCCAGAATTGCTACTTCCCGCTGTTCATACCCTTGAGCTTCTTTGAAAAGGAAGCCGACCATGTCGATGGTTTCGCGAAGGAAATGGCGGTCGTCACCCATCACCGGTTGATCGGCGACGGCAAGGGCAAGCTGGTTCCCGATCCCGAGGCGAAGCTGGAGGAACCGCTGATCGTCCGCCCGACGTCGGAAACGGTGATCGGCGCCGCGATGAGCCGCTGGGTGCAAAGCTGGCGCGACCTGCCGCTGAAAGTCAACCAGTGGGCGAATGTCGTGCGTTGGGAAATGCGCACCCGTATGTTCCTGCGCACCAGCGAATTTCTGTGGCAGGAAGGGCATACCGCGCACGCCGACAAGGACGACGCGATGGCCGAAACCTTGCGCGCGCTCGAAATGTACCGCGCCTTTGCCGAGGACGTGCTGGCGATGCCCGTCGTCGCCGGAGAAAAGCCCGAGAACGAGCGGTTTCCCGGCGCGGTCGCCACCTATTCGATCGAGGCGATGATGCAGGACGGCAAGGCGCTGCAAGCCGGCACGTCGCATTATCTCGGCACCGGGTTCGCCGAAGCCGCGGGGATTCGCTATCAGGACAAGGACGGCGGTCACACGCTCTGTCACACGACCAGTTGGGGCGTGTCGACGCGGATGATCGGCGGCGTCATCATGACGCACGGCGACGACGACGGGCTGCGCTGCCCGCCGCGCATAGCGCCGCACCAGATCGTCATCGTTCCGATGCTGCGCGACAATGAGGAGGATTGCGCGATCCTCGACTATTGCCGCGACCTTGAGGCCCAGCTGAAGGCGCTCGATGCGTTTCGCGAACCGGTGCGCGTACTGCTCGATACCGGCGGCGCGAAGGCGCAGACGAAACGCTGGGGCTGGGTCAAGAAGGGCGCGCCGATCATCGTCGAGGTCGGCCCGCGCGACGTCGCGGGCGGCAATGTCGCGGTGATCCGCCGCGACCGGCTGTACAAGGACGACGGCAAGCTCAATTCGGCGTTCATCGCGAAGGGCGATTTTGTCGCCGACGCGGTGGCGACGCTCGAGGGCATTCAGGCGAGTCTTCATGCCGAAGCGAAACAGCGGCTTGATGCCAACATCCGCCGCGACGTCACCGACCTGGCCGCGCATTTCAAGGGGGAGGACAAATTCGTCGGCTGGGCCGAAGTGCAATGGTCGCGCCCGACCGGCGCCGCGCTCGACAAGATCGTCGAGCAGTTGAAGGCGCTGAAGCTGACGATGCGCAACACGCCGATGGACGCCGCGCCCGCCAACGGCAGCTGCATATTTACCGGCGAACCTGCGGTCGAGCGCGTGCTGATCGGGCGGACCTATTGAGGTCTGCGGTGGCGGAGATAACGATTTCCCGCGCCGAAAGCGATGTCGATCTCGCGGTCGTCGCATCGCTGTTTCGCGCCTATGCGGCGTCGCTCGACGTCGATCTGGCGTATCAGGATTTCGAGGCGGAGCTGGCCGGGTTGCCTGGTCATTATGCCGCGCCGCGCGGACTACTGCTGCTTGCCAGCGATATCGACGGAGTGCCGCTGGGGTGCGTCGCGTGCCGGCCGCTGGACGAGGATGTCTGCGAGATGAAGCGCCTTTTCGTTGCACCGGCGGGACGGGGGCAGGGGCTCGGGCGCTTGATGGTCCGGCGCTTGCTCGCCGATGCGCAGGCGCTGGGCTATCGCGAAATGCGGCTCGATACGCTCGCCTCGATGACGGCGGCGCAGAAGCTGTACCGCGCCGAAGGGTTCGAGCCCACGGCGCCCTATTACGATACGCCGGTGGCTGGCACGGTTTTCCTGCGCCGGTCGCTCGGCTGATCGGGATTTGCGCAGCTCCGGCGCGTGCGCCTTGCATCGACGTCGTCCTCCTCCTAGCCTGAACGCAGAGGGGCAGAAGGAGGCTCGCGATGCGTTTTCCCATGCTGGTTGCGGCGGCCGCGTTCGCCGCCACCGCGGTTCCCGTTGCCGCACACCATGGCTGGTCGTCGTATGACGAAAGCAAGCCCGTGACGTTGAACGGCACCTTTGCCGAACTGTCGTGGGGCAACCCCCACGGCGCCGCCAAGATGCGCTGGAAGGGCAAGACGTGGGACGTAATCCTGGCGCCGACCGGCCGCATGGAAGCGCGCGGATTGACGCGCGCCGAGGTCGAGCCGGGCAAGCGCATCCGCCTGACCGGCTATGTCCGGCGCGACGGCACCCCCGAAATGCGGATCGAACGGATCATGATCGGCAAAAAGACGGTCGAGCTGCGCTGAGAAAGGCGGCGTGGAACCGCTGTTGACTGCCGCCGCCTGGCTCGATGCCGTCGGGATAGGGCCATGGGCGCGCGGATCGTCGCTGGTCTATCCTGTCGTGAACACCTTGCACCTGTTGGGGCTGGTGATGCTGGTTGGCGGGATCGGCATTGTTGACCTGCGGATCGTCGGGGCGTGGCCGAGCCTGCCGATTGACGCGCTGTCGCGCGCCTTGACCCCGGTCGCGGTCGGCGGCCTGATCCTGATGGTGGGCAGCGGCGCGATTTTATTCGCGGCCGACGGTACAGCGTTGGCGAGGTCGGACATTTTTTTGCGCAAGCTCGTGCTGATCGGCGCGGCGCTGGCGAATGCGGTGGCGTTTCGCGTCCTTTGGCGCGACCGGCAGGCGGGGTGGACGGGTAGCGTACCTGTGGCCGCGCGCGCCATGGCGGCACTGTCGTTGCTGCTGTGGCTGAGCGCCGGCGCGCTGGGGCGCTGGATCGCCTATGCCTGACCTTCCGCCCGCCCCGGGGGTCGTTTGGCAATATGGGCGGGTGCGCCTATAGCCGCCGGGACATGAAAAACCGTCCGTCCAGCTCGCCCGGCCTGCCCAGCAGTCAGCAAATCATCGATTTCATTACCGCGTCCGATCAGCCCGTCGGCAAGCGCGAGATTGCCAAGCATTTTGCGTTGCACGGCAACGACAAGATCGCGCTCAAGGCGCTGCTCAAGGACATGACCGACGAGGGGCTGGTCGATCTGGCGCCGGGGCGCGCGTTTCACAAGCATGGCGGGCTGCCGCGGGTGACGGTGCTGCGCGTCGCGGCGATCGAGGGCAGCAGCGTCTGGGCGGTCCCCGACCGGTGGGAAGGAACCGCGCCGCCGCCGCGGCTGCGGGTGATGGAGCAGGGGCGAAGGGGCGCGCTGGGCGTCGGCGACCGCATCTTGGCGCGCACCGAAGAGCGCGGTAGCGGCCATGTCGCGCACCCGATGAAGCGGCTGGCGGCGAGCGCCGAAACGGTGATCGGGGTGCTGGTCGAGGAAATGGGACCGGGCGGCAAGCCGATGGTTTGGCTGCGTTCGGCGGACAAGCGCGCGCGGTTCGATTTTGCGGTGGCCGACAAGGGCGACGCCGGTATCGACGATCTGGTGCGCGCTGAACTGACCGGCCGCGGCCCCGCGACCAGGGCCAAGGTGATCGACCGCATCGGCGACCCCTTCGCGCCGAAGTCGCTGAGCATGATCGCGATCGCCCGCCATGATATTCCGCATGTCTTCGGCGACGAGGTGATCGAAGAGGCCGAACGCGCCGCGAAACTGCCGCTGACCCCCGACGGGCGCGAGGATTTGCGCGACGTCCCGATCGTCGCGATCGATCCGATCGACGCGCGCGACCATGACGACGCGGTGTGGGCGGCGCGCGATGACGATCCGGCGAACAAGGGGGGATTCCGCGCGATCGTCGCGATCGCCGATGTCAGCTATTATGTCCGCCCCGACGGCGCGCTCGATCGGGAAGCGCGGCGGCGCGGCAACAGCGTCTACTTCCCCGACCGGGTCGTGCCGATGCTGCCCGAAACCCTGTCCGCGGGGGTCTGCTCGCTGAAAGCCGGGCAGGACCGTGCCGCGATGGCGTGCCATCTGGTGATCGACAGACATGGTAAAGTGACGTCATGGCGCTTCGCAAGGGCGCTGGTTCGGCTGCGCGCGAATATCGCCTATGAACATGCGCAGGCGGCCTATGACGCCGAAGAAGCGCGCGATGACTGGGATGCCGATGTTCTCGCGACGCTCCGCAACCTGTGGGCGTGCTGGGCGCTGCTCGCCAAGGCCCGGGCGGCGCGCGCGCCGCTCGACCTCGATCTGCCCGAGCGGCAGGTGATCCTCGACGAACAGGGCGGCATTGCCGAGATTCGCGTCCGCGAGCGGCTCGATTCGATGCGGCTGATCGAGGATTATATGATCGCGGCGAATGTCGCGGCGGCAAAAGCGCTCGAGGCAAAGAAATCGCCGGTGATGTACCGCATCCACGAGCCGCCGAGTCGCGAGAAGCTGGTCAGCCTGAAGGACTATCTCGAAACCTTCGAACAGAGTTTCGCGCTGGGGCAGGTCATCACGCCCGCGGTGTTCAACCGGCTGATCGACGGCTTTTCCGAAGACGACCGGCTGCCCGAGATCATGCAGGCGATTCTGCGCAGCCAGACGCAGGCCTATTATGGCCCCGCCAACGCGGGCCATTTCGGCCTCGCGCTCGGCAGCTATGCACATTTCACTTCGCCGATCCGCCGCTACGCCGACCTGATCGTCCACCGCGCGCTGGTCGACAGTTACAAGCTCGAAGTACCGGGCAAGCCGAAGAACCTGCCGGCACGTACCGGGCTCGGCGAAGCCGACGCCAAGGGGCTGTCGCGCATCGGCGAGGCGATCAGCGCATTGGAACGCCGCGCGATGGAGGCCGAGCGCGAGACGGTCGATCGCTATGTCGCCGCCTATCTGGCAACCAAGACCGGCGAGATCGTGGCGGCGCGGATTACGGGGGTGCAGCCGTTCGGTTTTTTCGCGACGGTCGATGGCTTGGGCGGCGACGGGCTGGTGCCGGTGTCGACGCTGGGCAGCGAGCGGTTCTTTTGCGACGAGGCGGCGCGGACGCTCGACAGCGAGCATGGCCGCGTCAGCTATGGGGTGGGCCAGCGGATCGACCTGCGGCTGATGGAAGCCAATCCGGTGAGCGGCGCGCTGCGCTTTGAACTGCCCGACGCGCCCGAAGGCGGTTTTGGCAATCGTCCGCCGCGCCGCGACGGGGTCAAGAAGGCGGGCAAGCATATGGCCGGCAAACGCGGGCGGCCGGCGAATATCAAGCATAAGGGGCGGAAGCGCTGATCATCCCGTCATTGCGAGGAGCGAAGGGACGCGGCAATCCAGAGCCTGCGTAAACCGCACTGGATTGCTTCGCTACACTCGCAATGACGACCTTATTGTTGCCCAGCCATTTCCCGCAACAGCCCCGCGCTTTCCGCATCCGCCGGAAAAAACGCCTCGATCGCGAGTTCGGACAGGGTGATATCGACGGGGGTACCAAAGATCGTCATGGTCGACACGAACCGGATCTGGCCCAGCGGCGTGTCGAGGACCAGCGGCACAGCGATCCCGTTTGCGGCGCTGCCCTCGTGCCGGGTCGCACCGTCGCCATATCCGGCGAGTTCCGCCCGTAGCTGGATCAGCCCCGCATCGGCGCTCGCGTCGATCTGGTGATCGAGCCGTTCGAGCAGGTGCGCGCGCCATTCGCCCAGATTGGCGATGTGGGTGGCCAGCCCGTCGGGATGCAGCGCGACGCGGAGCACATTGACGGGCGGTACAAGCAGTTCGGGCGCCGCGAGTTGTGTCAGCAGCGCGACCGCGCCGTTGGCGACGACCATGTTCCAGTGGCGGTCGACAGCGAGCGCCGGATAGGGCTCGTGGCCCTTCAGCACATGCTCGACGATCGCCTTCATGCCCGCCATTTCGGGGCTATCGAGGTCGCGTTCGCGGTAATCGGGGGCATAGCCGGCGGCGAGCAGCATCGCGTTGCGCGCGCGATTCGGCACCTCCAGGCAATCGGCGATGCGCTGGAGCATCAGTGCGCTCGGCCGCGAGCGTCCCGTTTCGATAAAGCTTAAATGCCGGGTCGAAATCGCGGTATCGAGCGCCAGGTCCATCTGGCTCATCCGGCGCCGGACGCGCCATTCGCGCAGCTGTTCGCCAACGGGTGCGGGGGTCATGGCCTGTCTCCTTTGTCCGGAGAGCTATACCCCGGCCTTCGGCTTTTCCATTACCTGCGGCGTAATCGACGCCATTCGCTTTCGGGTTCAATCGGGGCGGGTCGAAAGGAGAATCACTATGTCGATCCGCAATCTGAAGGCCATTCTCGTCGCCGATGCCGTCACCTGTGGCGGTGTTTTCGCCATCGGGCTGCTGGCCGCCGAGCCCGTCGGGGCGCTGCTGGGCCTGCCCGCCGGGGTCGTCGCGATCGGGGGCTGGATCTGCCTCGCCGCGGCGCTGCTGATGATCGTCGCCGCACGGCAGGCAGTACCGGGCGCCGCCCTCGTCAAGCTGATCGCGATCGGCAATCTGGGCTGGGTCGCGGCGAGCTTTGGCGTCATCGCCGCCTTTGCCGGGCAGATGACCGGGCTCGGCATCGCCATCGTCACCGCGCAGGCGCTCGGCGTGCTGGCCTTTGCCATCCTCGAATGGAAGGCCGCGGGCGCGCCGGTGGCCGCTGCGGCCGCCTGAGCTCAGCTCAGGGCATCGAGCCGGGCGAGATCGATCGCGCCCGGCACGATCATCACCGGACAGGGCAGTGTGCCCGCATCATGCCCGGTGAAATGCGCGACGAGCGGCCCGGGCGCGCCCGAGGCCGCCGTTGCCAGCACCAGCGCCGCGATTTCATCGTTGGTGCCGATCACCTCGCGCACCACTTCGGCGGGCTTGCCCGAGCGGATCAGCGTTTGCGGCGTGATGCCGCTTTCCTGCACCACCGCCTCGGCCGCCGCCGCCACCAGTTCCTCGGCATGTTCGCGCGCTTCGGCCTCGATTGTCGCCTGAACGCCGCCGAACGCAACAAAATCCTGCGGGGCGATGATCGCCAGCACGATCAGTCCGCCGCCCGTGCGTCCGGCGCGGCGCGCGGCAAAGCGCAGCGCCAGCGACGATTCCGGGCTGTCGTCAATCACCACCAGATATGTCCGCATCGCCCCGACCCCCTGTGCTTTTGTCGGTGGAGACTGCGTCACATTCGTATGAAAGGCAAGTTTGCCCCGCTGGACCTTGACCGGCGCGCGGCTTATGGCGAGGAAGAATCCGTAGCGGCAGGCGCGGCCTGCAAGACTGACAGGGACACGTCCAGACATGCCAATCGAACTCAAGATGCCCGCGCTCTCGCCGACGATGGAGGAGGGCACGCTCGCCAAATGGCTGGTGAAGGAGGGCGACGAGGTCAAGTCGGGCGACCTGCTCGCCGAGATCGAGACCGACAAGGCGACGATGGAGTTCGAAGCGATCGACGAGGGTGTGGTCAGCCAGATCCTGGTCGCCGAGGGCACCGACGGGGTGAAGGTCGGCACCGTGATTGCGGTGATTACGGGCGAGGGTGAGAATGCTGGCGCGAAGGCGGCGCCGGTCGCCGCCGCACCGGCTACGGCTGCGAAGGAAGAGGCGCCTACCTCTCAACCCGTTCGCGCTGAGCCTGTCGAAGCGCCGTCCTCCGCTTCTGCAGCAGAAGCGAAGAAGGACGGTCCTTCGACAAGCTCAGGACAAACGGAGAAGGGAGACAGGATCAAAGCCAGCCCGCTCGCAAAACGCCTCGCCGCCGAACAAGGCATCGACCTTAAAGCCCTGACCGGCACCGGCCCGGGCGGCCGCATCGTCAAGGCCGACCTCGAAAGCGCTCCGAAGGGTGCTGCTGCACCCGCGGCCGCGTCGGCGCCGGCCGCGCCTGCACCTGCTTCGGCTGCCGCGCCCGCAGCCGCCGACCCGATCCCCGATTTCGGCATCCCGCACGAGGACGAGAAACTGTCGGGGATGCGCAAGACGATCGCGCGCCGTCTGAGCCAGTCGATGCAGGAAGCTCCGCACATCTACCTGACCGTCGACATCCGCCTCGACGCGCTGCTGAAGCTGCGCGGCGAGTTCAATGCCAGCCTCGAAAGCCGCGGGGTCAAGCTCAGCGTCAACGACATGCTGATCAAGGCGCTCGCGGTCGCGCTCGAACGTGTGCCGTCGTGCAACGTCAGCTTCGGCGGCGATGTGATGCGCAAATACAGCCGCGCCGACATCTCGGTCGCGGTCAGCATTCCGGGCGGGCTGATCACTCCGATCATCACCGATGCGGGGGCCAAGTCGCTGTCGAAAATCTCGACCGAAATGGCCGAACTTGCGGGCCGCGCCAAGGAAGGCAAGCTGAAGCCCGAGGAATATCAGGGCGGCACCGCCAGCATCTCGAACATGGGAATGATGGGGATCAAGCAATTCACCGCGGTGATCAACCCCCCGCAGGCGATGATCATGGCGATCGGCGCGGGCGAGAAGCGCCCCTATGTCGTCGACGACGCGCTGGCGATCGCCACGGTCATGTCGGCGACCGGCAGCTTCGACCACCGCGCGATTGATGGCGCCGACGGCGCGCTGCTGATGAAGACGTTCAAAGAACTGGTGGAAAGCCCGTTGGGGTTGGTGGCGTAGTTTCGATGGCTAAGATTGATTGGTCGAAGACGAAACTCCCTAAGGGATTGCCAGACGTAAGCAGTGAAATCGCGGCCGATGCCGCTCGTCAAGATCGAGATGTGCTTGACGAAAACCTAAAGCAGACTCGAAAGCTGTTAAATCAACGCTCTTCCAATTGGTTTCGGACGAACGACGAAGTGAGGGCGTACAAAGAATCCCTAAAGGATAAGAAGTAGATGGCTGACACAAACTACGACCTCATCGTGCTCGGCTCGGGCCCCGGCGGCTATGTCGCCGCCATCCGCGCGGCGCAGCTTGGCCTGAAAACCGCGATTGTCGAGCGCGAGAATCTCGGCGGCATCTGCCTCAACTGGGGGTGCATCCCGACCAAGGCGCTGCTGCGCTCGGCCGAAATCTATCATTATATGCAGCACGCGGGCGACTACGGCCTGATCGCGCAGCAGATCAGCGCCGACATCGACGCGGTGGTAAAGCGCAGCCGCGGCGTCGCGAAACAGCTGAGCCAGGGCGTCGCCTTCCTGATGAAGAAGCACAAGATCAGCGTCCATATGGGCGAGGGCAAGCTCGCGAGTCCGGGGAAGCTGACGGTCACGAACGACGGTAAAACTGAAACCCTGACTGCCAAGAATATCATCGTCGCGACCGGCGCCCGCGCGCGCGACCTGCCGTTCGCGCCCGCCGACGGCAAGCGCATCTGGACCTATCGCCACGCGCTCGTCCCGCCCGAAATGCCGAAGAAATTGCTCGTCATCGGGTCGGGCGCTATCGGGATCGAATTCGCGAGCTTCTACAGCGACATGGGTGCCGAAGTGACGGTGGTCGAGATGCTCGACCGTCTGGTTCCCGTCGAGGATGCCGATGTCTCGGCCTTCCTCGAAAAGCAGCTCAAGAAGCAGGGCATGACGATCTTCACCGGCGCCGGGGTCGAAGAACTTAAGGCAACCGCGAGCGGCGTCACCGCGAAGATCAAGACCAAGGACGGCAAGACCGAATCTGCCGAATTCAGCCACGCGATCGTCGCGATCGGTATCGTTCCGAACACGGAGAATATTGGCCTCGAAGCGCTCGGCGTAAAGACGACCAAGGGCCATATCGACACCGACGCGATGTGCCGCACCAATGTCCCCGGCATATGGGCGATCGGCGACGTCACCGCGCCGCCGTGGCTTGCGCACAAGGCGATGCACGAATCGGTGATTTCGGTCGAGGCGATCGCGGGCAATCATCCGCACGCGATGGACCCGCGTAACATCCCCGGCTGCACCTATTGCCGCCCGCAGATCGCCAGTGTCGGCCTGACCGAAGCAAAGGCCAAGGAACTGGGTTACGAGGTCAAGGCCGGAACCTTCCCTTTCATCGGCAACGGCAAGGCGATTGCGCTGGGCGAGGCCGAGGGCTTCACCAAGACGGTGTTCGACGCCAAGACCGGAGAGCTGCTCGGCGCGCACATGATCGGCGCCGAGGTCACCGAACTGATCCAGGGCTACACGATCGGCAAGACCGCCGAGCTGGTCGAGGATGATTTCATCGGCACCGTCTTCCCGCATCCGACATTGAGCGAGACGATGCACGAGGGGGTGCTGGCGGCGTTCGGGCGGCCGCTGCATATCTGATCGCGCTCCGCGATCCGGCACCGCGGCGTGAACCCGTCGACCCTGTATTTCTCGCGCGCGGGTAACCTGCGCAAGGCGCTGCTGTTCGCGCTATTCGCCGCTGCGGCGCTCGCCCTGGCGTGGTTCGAACATGCCGAGCGCGTTGCGCCGCCGCCGACCATCGGACTGCCGGGCATGGAGTTTCCTGCGCCAGCCCCGCGCGACAACGGCGTGCTCGGGCCGCTGCAAATCCCGTTCCTCTTGCTGCTGGGCAGCGCCAGCCTGTTCTATGTCGGGCGGTTCGGCTTGCGTGTCGTGCGCGGCGGCGTTGCGGCGCGGATCGAGGGCCATGCGCTGCACCTTCATGGTAGCTATGGCGCGGCGAGCCCGGTGCTCGTCAGCGATATTGCGGAGATGATCGTCGATCGCGCCGATCGCCTGCCCGGCGAGGGTGGCGGCGGAGCGGCGCGGATCGGCGCGCGTTTGCGGCACGGGCTGTACCTTCGCTACCGCAGCGCGGACGGCGACGGCGAGGTGCGATTGCTTGACAATGACGTCGAGGGCGGGGTCGATCAATTGCGGCGCTTTGCCGGACAGCTGGACGCATGGCGCCGGTCGGCGGCGGTATGACAAGGGAGACGGGCCGGTGAGTATGACGGGACGGCAGGCGCCGACGATGGCGGCGCTGATGCTGGTGGCGATGATCCTGCTGGGCTTTGCGGT
The DNA here is from genome assembly GCF_015475875.1 of Sphingopyxis solisilvae. GTDB lineage: Bacteria > Pseudomonadota > Alphaproteobacteria > Sphingomonadales > Sphingomonadaceae > Sphingopyxis > Sphingopyxis solisilvae. The sequence goes on from NZ_JADKYM010000003.1 coordinate 43,073, forward strand.
CGGCGCGGGATGGACCGAAGGCATCGACCGGGCGGTTTCCGCCGCGCTCGCGCTGCGCGTCGAGGCGGTCGATCCGGCGCTGGTGAGGTTCATGCAGGCGGTAAGCTGGATCGGCGGCGGCATTCCGCGCTGGGTCATCGTCATCCTGCTGAGCGGGCTGGTGTGGCACTGGTGCGGGCCGCGCTGCGCGGTGGCGCTGGGCGGGGCGTCGCTGGTCGCCAATCTGGTGTCGAGCCTGCTCAAGCGCGGGTTCAGCCATCCGCGCCCCGACCTGATCGAGCATCTGGACCAGCAATCGAGCTTTGCCTATCCGAGTGGCCATGCGACGAGCGCGGCGGTCGTGTACCTGCTGCTCGCCTGGCTGGCGCCGCCGCGCTGGCGGCCGTGGGCGTGGGCATTGGCCGGGACGATGATCCTGCTCAACGCGCTGTCGCGGATGATGCTGGGGGTGCATTGGGCGAGCGACATTGTCGGCGGGACGTTGCTGGGCACGGCCTTTGCCTTGCTCGGCGCGTGGTGGGTGGCGCTTCACCGCGAGCGGGGCGCGATCCGGTGACAGCGAATTAGCCGCGAAAGGCGCAGTTTTCCGCCACGCGCCATTTTTCGCTGTCCTACCTTTTTTTGTTTTGGCATCACCCGACTCGGGCAGCAACAACGGGCGGGACGATGATGCAATCACGAGTGAAGTTCGGCGCATTTCCGCGGGGAATCGCGTTGGCGGCGACGGCGGCTCTGGCGGTTCCGGCGCAGGCGCAGGACGGTGCCGGCCAGACGGTCATCACCGCCGCGCGCTACATCGACGTGCTGAGCGGCAGGACGGTCGAGTTTCCGGCGATCTTCGTCGGTCCCGATGGCCGCATCACCAATATCGCCGACGCGCGGACGGTGCGCTGGGGCAGCGACGTCCAGCATATCGACCTGGGGCAAAAGACGCTGCTGCCCGGGCTGATCGACATGCACGTCCACCTCGACGGACCCGCCGACATCGGGGGCTATCGCGGGCTGGAGTTCACCGACAGCTTCTGGGGCATGACCGCGGTCAAGAACGCGCGCGACATGCTCGACGCCGGGTTCACCACCGTGCGCAACGTCGGATCGGGCGACCGCAACGACATCGGGCTGAAGCAGGCGATCGACGCGGGTTATGCCGTCGGGCCGCGGATCGTGCCGGCGGGCTATGCGCTTGGCGCAACCGGCGGGCATTGCGACAGCACCTTCTTGCCACCGAGCCTCGAGAAGAAGGACGGCAAGGAGGAAGGGATCGGCGATACGCCCGACGAGCTGCGTTATCAGGTGCGCCGCCAGCGCAAATATGGCGCCGAGGTGATCAAGGTCTGCGCCACCGGCGGCGTGTTCTCGCGCAACACCGAGCCGGGCCAATTGCAAGTACCCGAGAACGAACTGCGCGCGATCGCCGACGAAGCGCATCAATGGGGGCTGCGCGTCGCGGCGCACGCGCACGGCGGGGCGGGCATCCGCGCCGCGATTGCGGCGGGCGTCGACACGATCGAGCATGCGAGCCTGGTCGATGACGAGGGCATCCGCATGGCGGTGGCGCGCAAGCAGCCGGTGTGGTTCGCGATGGACATCTTCAACACCGAATATACGCAGGCCGAGGGCGCGAAGAACGGCGTGCTCGAGGATAATCTGCGCAAGGACCGCGAGATCGCGCAGATCCAGCGCGACAATTTCCGCAAGGCGCACCGCGCCGGGGTGCGGATGGTGTTCGCGTCCGACGCCGGGGTGATGCCGCACGGTCAGGTCGGCGGCCAGTTCCGTGTCATGGTCGAATATGGAATGACGCCAATGCAGGCGATCCAGGCGGCGACGAAGAACGCCGCCGAAGCGCTGGGACGCGAAAAGGACGTCGGCGCGATTGCGGTGGGGCGTTATGCCGACATCGTGGCAGTCGATGGCGATCCGCTGGCCAATGTGCGCGAGCTGGAAAGCGTCGATGCGGTGGTCAAGGGCGGGGTGCTGGTGAAGGGGGAGTAACCCCCCTCGTCATTGCGAGCGAAGCGAAACAATCCAGAAGCGGCCTTGCGCTACTCTGGATTGCTGCGTCGCCTTCGGCTCCTCGCAATGACAAAATAAGTCAGACGACCAACCGATCGACCAACGCCTCACGCATGTCGGGCGTGAAGTTCAGCACCGCTTCGGCATAGCTTGGCACATCGCCATGATCGCGGCGCACGGTGGCGAGGGCGGCGTCGAGATAGGCGGGGTTGACCGACATCAGCGCGCGGATCGCGTCGTCATGAATCTCGGCGCCATAGCGCGCGCGGATATGCGCCGCGCCCTGCGCGATCCGTTCCTCGATCTTGCCCGCGGTGTTGGTGAGGAGATAATCGTGCATCAGATCGTCCTCATGGACGCCAAGCAGCCGGTGGACGATCGCGACGGCAAAGCCGGTGCGGTCCTTGCCCGCGACGCAGTGGACAAGGCTGGGCGCGTCATATTCGGCGAGCGCGGCGAGATAGAGGCGCAGCGTCGCGACCAGCGCGGGGCGGTACGGCATGCCGGCATAGGTATCGATCATCCGCGCCCGCGCCGTCTCGACGTCGATCGTCCCGCCCGCCGCCTGAAGATGCGGCGCAAGCCCTGCCGTCACCCCGCCCGCGAACAGCACGCGCGCCGAGAAATTCTCGCTGCGGCGGCACGGGTGCATCTCCCGCTCGTCGTCGCCGCGCAGGTCGACGATGGTTTCGAGGCCGAGCGCGTCGAGCGCCGCCAGATCCTCGTCGGTAGCCGCTTCATGGTGCGCCGAGCGCCACAGCATCCCGTCGCGGAGCCGCCCGCCGCCCTCGACCGCATAGCCGCCGTAATCGCGGAAATTGTGGATGCCGGACAGGGGCAGGACGCGCTCGGCAATCATGGTCATTCTCCTGTAAACACCGGCGGGCGCTTTTCGACAAAGGCGTTGATCGCCTCGCGATTGTCGGCCGTTTCGTGCACGATCGCCTGATAGGCGGCGCTGAGCTCCAAAATGTCGCTCATCCGGCTATGCTGCGCCTCGCGCAGCAACCTTTTGGTCAGGCGCAGCGCGCGCGGCGGATTGCACACGATCCGTTCGGCAATCGCGACGGCGCGATCGAGCAGTTCCGCGTCGGGGACGACCTCCGTCACCAGACCATATTCCTTTGCCTGGCGCGCGTCAAAGCGGTCGCCGGTCAGGAACAGTTCGGCGGCGCGCGGATAGCCGAGAATCTTTTGCAGCAGCCAGGCGCCGCCGTCGCCGGGGACGATGCCGACCTTGATGAAACTGCACGCGAATTTGGCGCTTTCGGCGGCGATGCGGATGTCGCAGGTGCAGGCAAGGTCGGCGCCAAGACCGATGGCGTGGCCATTGACTGCGGCGATCATCGGCACTTCGCAGTCCATGAGCGCGCGGATCACCGCCTGCACGCCTTTGCGATAATTGGCGCGCGTGGAGTCGGGCTGGTCGAGCACGCCGATGCCGGTGCGGTCCTGCATGCCTTTGAGGTTGCCGCCGGCGCTGAACGCCTTGCCGCTGCCCGTCAGAATGATCGCGCTGACGCCGCGGTCGTCGCCAAGGGTGCGGAGCGTGTCGATGATGTCCTGGCAGTCTTCGTGGGTGCCGATCGCGTTCATGCTCTCGGGCTTGATCATGGTCAGGATCGCGATCTTGCCCCGCCGCTCGACACTCAAAAACTCGCCCATGTGAAAATCCTTTTGCTGCTCGGGAAAAGCTATTGCATGGCTGGGCCGACATGCAAGGCTTTGCGCTCTATCCCTTCGATCCACCCGGCGACATCGGCGCACTGCGCGCCGAATTGCGGGCATGGCTTGCGGTGAATCAACCGCAGCGCGACATCGTCGCGCGCGCCAATTGCTGGGCAAGCTTCGATGCAGATTTCAGTCGCGCGCTTGGTGCTGCGGGCTATGTCGGGATGACCTTACCGATCCGCTATGGCGGCGGTGATCGGCATCCGCTGGAACGCTATGTGGTGATCGAGGAACTGCTCGCGGCGGGAGCCCCGGTCGGCGCGCACTGGATCGCCGACCGGCAGACGGGACCGTTGATCGTGCGCTACGGTAGCGAGGAGCAGCGTGAACGCTATCTGCCGGGGATTGCGCGCGGCGAGCTTTATGCCTGCATCGGCCTGTCCGAGCCGGGAGCGGGGTCCGACCTGGCCGCGGTGCGAACGAGCGCGCGCGAAACCGCCGAAGGCTGGCGGATCAATGGCCAGAAGATCTGGACCACCGGCGCCCATTTCTCGCACATCATGCTCGCGCTCGTCCGCACCGAGGAGGGCAGCGAGCGCAACGCGGGATTGAGCCAGTTGCTCATCGACCTCGATACGCCTGGCATCACGATCCGCCCGATCATCGACATGGCGGGGCACCATGACTTCAACGAGGTGTTTTTCGACGATGTGCTGGTGCCGCATGGTGCGCTGGTCGGGACGCGCGGGCAGGGGTGGCAACAGGTCACCGCCGAACTCGGCCTCGAACGGTCGGGGCCGGAACGCTATCTGTCGAGCCACGCGTTGCTTGCGGCGCTGATCGATGCAGCGGGCGCCGATCCTGGCCCGGCGGTGGCGGTGCTGGTCGGCGAGCTGACCGCCGAGATGTGGACGCTGCGGCAATTGTCGATGTCGACGGCGGCGAAATTGGCGGCGGGCGAGGATCCGATGGTCGAGGCGTCGGTGGTCAAGGAACTCGGCAATGCGTTCGAACAGGATATGCCGCGCCGGGTGCAGGCGATCGTCGATGGTCCATGGGACGATCCAAGTGATCTCGGCCGCTTGCTGCGCGCGCTGCTGATCGCATCGCCCAGCTTTTCGCTACGCGGCGGGACGCGCGAGGTGATCCGCGGGATCATCGCGCGCGGATTGGGCCTGCGATGAGCGCGGCGCGCGCAATGCTGTGCGACACCGCGCGCGCGGTGTTCGCCGAGGCGGCCACCGCGGGGATGGCGCCCGTCGAGGAAGCCGGCTTCGCGCTGTTGCTGGTGCCGGAGGCCGAGGGCGGTTTTGGCGGCGACTGGGAAGACGTGAATGCCGTGCTGCAGATCGCGGGTGTCACGGTTCCGGGCCTGCCGGTAGCCGAGTCGATGGTGAGCGACGCTCTGCTGCCTGCCGCCACTGTCAGCCTGATGGCGGGCGCGATGGGGCAGGCGCTGGCGCTGTCGATCGAGCATGTGAGCACCCGCCAGCAATTCGGGCGGCCGCTGGGCAAGTTTCAGGCGGTGCAGCAATCGCTGGCGGTGATGGCGTGCGAAGTGCGCGCGGTCGAGGCGGCGGCGGCGGCATTGGCGGCGCGACTCGATGCGGTGGGTCTTGATCCCGCTGCGGCGGATTTTGAGATGGCTGCGGCGAAGCTGCGCGCCAATCGGGCGGTCGGGGTCGTCACCGCAATCGCGCATCAGGTGCATGGCGCGATCGGCTTTACCCGCGAATATGACCTCAACCGCGTGACGATCCCGCTGATGCGCTGGCGCGGCGAGCATGGAAATGATGCTTATTGGGCGGCGCGGCTGGGGCGGCAGGTGGCCGGGCTTGGCGGGCAGGGGCTGTGGGGAGCGATGACCGCGCGGTGATCGACCTGCTCGAAAACCGTCGTCATTGCGAGCGAAGCGAAGCAATCCAGGGCGGTCTTACGCGGCTCTGGATTGCTTCGCTTCGCTCGCAATGACGATTTTCTAGCGCACCGCGCCGCCTTCGCGCAGCGCCGCAATCTTGCCGGCGTCATAGCCAAGCCCCGCCAACACAGAATCCCCGTCACCGCCGACCACGGGAGCCGGACGCGGGGTGTCAGTGACCGTCGCCGAATAGCGCGGCGCGGGAGCGGGCTGGATCGCGCCGCCGACCTCCAGAAACGTCTCGCGCGCTACATTGTGCGGATGCATCGGCGCTTCGGCCAGCGACAGGATCGGCGCGAAGCAGACGTCGGTCATCTCCATGATTGCGCACCATTCGTCGCGCGTCTTGGTCTTGAACAACGCCGTCAGCTTGGCCTTCAGCAGTGGCCATTGCGACGGATCGAGCTGCGCGTCGAAATCGGGATCGTCGGCGAGGCCGGTCTTTTCGCGCAGCAGCGCATAAAATTGCGGCTCGATCGACCCGATCGAGATGAACTTGCCGTCGGCGCAGGCATAGCTGTCATAGAAATGCGCCGCGCCGTCGAGCATGTTGACGCCCGCTTCGTCCTTCAGCCGTCCCAGCGCCTTGAACCCCCACGTCATCCCCGCGAGCAGCGCCGAGCCATCGGTCATTGCGCAGTCGATCACCTGACCTTCACCCGTGCGCGCGGCGTGGACCAGCGCGCTCGCCATGCCGAACGCCAGCATCATCCCGCCGCCGCCGAAATCGCCGACATAATTGACCGGCGGCACCGGTTTCTCGCCCGCGCGCCCGATGCCGTGGAGGACGCCCGAGAGCGCGATATAGTTGATGTCGTGGCCCGCCGACTGCGCGTAAGGCCCATACTGCCCCCAACCGGTCATCCGGCCGTAGATCAGCCGCGGATTGTCGGCGAGCAGCACGTCGGGACCGAGCCCAAGACGTTCCATCACGCCGGGGCGATAGCCCTCGATGATGCCGTCGGCGTTTTTGCACAGGTCGCGCGCGATCCGCACCGCGTCGGGGTTTTTCATGTCGAGCGCGATCGAGGTGCGGTTGCGGCTGAGCGGGTCGCGCGGGTCCATGAAGCCGCCGGGGCGGTCGATGCGGATCACCTCGGCGCCATGGTCGGCGAGCATCATGCCGCAAAAGGGGCCAGGCCCGATCCCGGCGAATTCGATGATGCGGATACCCTTGAGCGGTCCGGCCATGTCTGTGTTCTCCCTGATTGTCAGATGCTGTTGCCGCGGCCGCGAAGGCCCGGCAAGCTCGATGCGGATCGTGGCAAAGCATGCCACAGCGGTGCAGTACGCCTGTCACAAACGCCCCGTATCGGACGCCGTAACGCTGGATTCGCGGAGTCATAACCATGCTTGACCGTCGCCGATTTGCCATGACCGCCCTCGCTTTCACCGGCCTTGCGGTGCAAAGCCGCGCGGTCGCGGGCGGGATGATGGCGATCGATCCCGGCTATGGTCCGTTGGAGAGCGACCCGGCCGGGTTGATCGACCTGCCGCCCGGTTTTTCCTACCGCGTCGTCTCGCAACTGGGCGACACGATGAGCGACGGGCTGCGCGTTCCCGACCGCGCCGACGGCATGGGCTGCATCAAGCTCGACGGCGGTCGCATCGCGCTGGTCCGCAATCATGAATTGCAGCCGCGGCATCTGGCCGACGGTCCGCTCGCCGCGGGGGCGGCGGTGCCCGAGGGCACGTTCGACACGATCGGCGGGGCTGCGATTCCGGGCGGGACGACGACGCTGGTGCTCGACCCCGACACGCTGGCGGTCGAGCAGCAATATCTGAGCCTGCTCGGCACGATCCGCAATTGCGCGGGCGGGGTGACACCGTGGGGCAGTTGGCTGAGCTGCGAGGAAAGCGTCGACGGGCCGGCGCAGGGCGTCGGCAAGCCGCACGGCTGGATGTTCGACGTGCCTGCGGACGCCGGCAAGCTGGTCAAGGCCGAACCGCTGAAGGCAATGGGGCGCTTCATGCGCGAGGCGGCGGCGGTCGATCCGCGCACCGGCATCGTCTATATGACCGAGGACCGCGACGACAGCCTGTTCTATCGCTTTCTGCCCGACGATGCGGGTTCGCTGCACAAGGGCGGGCGCTTGCAGGCGCTGGCGTTCGACGACAAATGGCTGCGCGACAGCCGCAACTGGAACGGCGCAAAATGGGCGCCGGGAAGCTGGCAGTTCGTGCGCTGGATCGACCTCGACGACCCCGAAAGCCCGCTCGACGACCTGCGGACCCGCGGCGCCAAGAAGGGTGCGGCGGTCTTTGCGCGCGGCGAGGGGGTGCATTGGGGCGACAACGAGCTGTATTTCACCTGCACGTCGGGCGGCCGCGCAAAACAGGGGCAGATCATGCGCTATCGCCCGTCGCGCCACGAAGGCAGGTCGCGCGAAAAGGGGGCGCCCGGCCGCATCCAGCTGTTCCTGGAATCGACCGATCCGCGGCAATACAGCTTTGGCGACAATCTGACCGTCGCGCCGAACGGCCATCTGATCGTCTGCGAGGATCAATATGGCGATACCGTCGACAATCATCTGCGCGGGGTCACTCCCTATGGCGAGGTTTATGCCTTTGCCCGGATCCGGACGCAGGCCGAGCCGGCGGGGGTGTGTTTCGCCCCCGACGGCAAGACGATGTTCGTCAACCTGTACAGCCCGACCAAGACGCTGGCGATCCGCGGCCCGTTCTGATCCGACGCGGGTCAGAGCCGTTCGATGATGATCGCAGGCGCCATGCCGCCCGCAGCGCACATGGTGACGAGGCCGTAGCGACCGCCCGAGCATTCCAGCTCGTCGAGCGCGGTGCCGATCAGGATCGACCCGGTGGCGCCGATCGGATGACCGAGCGCCATTGCGCCGCCGTTGATGTTGACCTTCTCGCGGTCGAGGTCGAGGTCGCGGATGAATTTTTCGGCGACGACGGCAAAGGCTTCGTTGATTTCCCAGACGTCGATGTCGTCCTTGGTCAGCCCCGCCTTTTCCAGCACCTTCCTTGCGGCGGGGACGGGGGCGTTGAGCATCAAGGTCGGGTCGTCGCCGATATTGGCATAGGCGACGACGCGCGCACGCGGCTTCAGGCCGTGCTTGTCGGCATATTCCTTTGACGTGATGAGCAGCGCGGCGGCGCCGTCAACCACGCCCGACGAGTTTCCGGCATGATGGAAATGCTGGATTTCGAGGTCCGGGTAACGCCGGTTGATCTGCTTGCGGAAGGTGAAGCCGCCGCCCATGTCGAAGTCAGCGAGGCCGGCAAAGCTGGGCTTGAGCGCTGCAAGGCCTTCGGCGGTCGTTTCGGGACGTGGGAATTCCTCGCGGTCGAGCGCCAAGCTGCCATCGGGGTTGTGCACGGGGACGACCGATTTGGCGAAGCGGCCTTCCTTGATCGCGCGGTCGGCGCGCTGCTGGCTGACGAGCGCGAGCGCGTCGAGCGCCTCGCGGCTGATCCCCTCAATCGTCGCGATCGCGTCGCCGCACACGCCCTGATGCGATTGCGGGTGGAGTTCGTCGAGCGCGTCGTGCCCCGATCCCATCAGGCGCGGGGGCAGGCCGGCATTCGCCTGTTCGGCGGCGAAGGCGCTGGTGTAGCTCATCATTTCGGTGCCGCCCGCGATGACGCAATCTTCCATGCCGCTCATCACGCTCGCGGCGGCGAGGTTGACCGAGGTGATGCCGCCGCCGCAGAACCGGTCGAGCGTCGTCCCCGATGCCTTGGTGTCGTACCCCGCCGACAGCGCGGCCATGCGGCCAAGGTCGCCACCTTGCTTGCCATTCTGGCTCGACGTCGACCAGATGATGTCGTCGACCGTCGCGGTGTCGAGATTATTGCGGTCCTTGATCGCCTTCAGCACCGTTGCGGCCAGATGCTGCGGGTGGAGGTGCGACAGCGCGCCCTTGCCGGGCTTGCCGATCCCGCGAGGGGTGCGGACGGCGTCGATGATATAGGCTTCGGGCATGGGATGTCCTTTCAGAGCGAAATTTCGGAAACGGAATGATTTGATGGCTTAACGTGCCTCTTACCCCGTTCGTGTCGAGCGAAGTCGAGACACGCCGAGTTCGTGCGTGCCTTCACGTGTCTCGACTTCGCTCGACACGAACGGAAAGGGGACGGTGCCATATCTCACCGGGGGGCCATGCGGATCGCGCCGTCGAGGCGGACGGCCTGGCCGTTGAAATAGGTGTTGCGGACCATCTCCATCGCGAGGCTCGCATATTCCTCGGCCTTGCCGAGCCGTTTGGGGAAGGGGACCGACGCTTCGAGGCTTTCCTTGACCTTGGGGTTCATATTGTTGAGCAGCGGCGTACCGAACACGCCGGGCATGATCGCGTTGACGCGAATGCCAAGGTCCATCAGGTCGCGCGCCATCGGCAGGACGAGGCCATTCACCCCCGCTTTCGCCGAGCCATAGATGACCTGGCCGATCTGGCCGTCCTGCGCGGCGACCGACGCGGTGAGGATGATTGCGCCGCGTTCGCCGTCCTCCAGTTCGGGGAGGGTTGCCATGCCCTCGGCAGCGATCGAGGCGACACGGTAGCTGGCGGTGAGGATGCCTTCGACGCCGAACGCGTAATCCGCGGTCGGGGTGCGACGATATCCGCCGGTTGCTTTGTCATAGGCGAGCGTCTTGCCGCGCCGCGACGTCATCGCGCAATGGACGCAGACGCGTTCCTGGCCATGCGCTGCGCGCGCTTTAGCATAGCCGTCGAGCACCGATTGTTCGTCGGTAATATCCACATGAACGAACAGGCCGCCGATCGAGGAAGCGACCTCTTCCCCGAGCGCGTCGTTGATGTCGAAAATCGCGACCTTGACCCCTGCGGCGGCGAGCGCCTCCGCGGTGGCGCGGCCGAGACCCGAGGCGCCGCCGGTGACAACGGCCGAAACGGTGGAATCAATCTTCATCGGGGGCTCCTCAGGCCGGAATCTGGTTGAACGGGATGCCCTTGTCGGGGCGATGATCCTGCGGCAGGCCGAGCACTTTTTCGGCGATCGTGTTGAGCAATGTCTCGTCCGATCCGCCCGCGATGCGGCCCGTCGGGGCGTTGATCCAGCTCGACGCCCAATCCTCCTTTTGCGAGGCATGTTCGTCGAAGGTAAAACCGTCGGTGCCCTGCAGGTCGATCGCGAGCTCGGAGAGCTTCTGACGCGATCGCACCGCCACCAGCTTGTTGAGCGATCCTTCCGCGCCCGGGATCATCCCCGCCTGCATCATCAGGCGCGCGCGGACGTTGATCGAATCGAGCCCCGACCGCATCGCATGGTTGCGCGCAATCTGCTGCCGGATGCGGCCGTCCTCGATCGCGGGCTTGCCATTGAGCAGCGTTTCTTTGGCCAGATCGACAAACAGGTCGAGGTGCGGGCCGAAACCCGCGCTGTCGGTTGCGACATAGCGTTCAATCATCAGCGTGGTGATCGCGACCGCAAAGCCGCCGCCGACCGGCGACATGCGATGATCATCGCTGATCTTCACATCGTCGAAAAACACCTCGTTGACGTGGCTGTCGCCGCCCGCCAGCTTGATCGGGCGCACGGTGACCCCCGGCGCTTTCATGTCCACCCAGAAATAGGTCAGGCCTTTATGCTTGGGGACGGTGGGGTCGGTGCGCACGACGATGACGCCATAATCGCTATAATGCGCCCAGCTGGTCCACACTTTCTGGCCGTTGATCTTCCACCCGTTGCCGTCGGGTTCGGCGCGGGTGCGCAGCCCCGCAAGGTCGGAACCGCCCGAGGGTTCGGAGAACAGCTGGCACCAGATTTCCTCGCCCTGCAGCGCTTTCAGCACGCGTTCCTTGACGAACTCCTTGTCGCTGCCGAACTGCATCAGCACCGGGACGGGCATGCCGAGCGAGATGCCGAAATAGAAGTTCGGGAAGCCGTGTTTCATCTCCTCGGCGTCGAAGGTGACCTTTTCGAGATGGGTCAGCCCCTGGCCGCCATATTCGGTCGGCCAGTTGATCCCGGCATAGCCCGCTTCGAACTTCGCCTTCTGATAGCGGCGTCCGAGCGCGAGGTCGTCGGCTTCCGACAATCCCTTGCGCGCCGCGCGGCCATAGGTCGGCGCCATCGATTCGAGCCACGCGGCCGCCTTGGCGCGGTAAATTTCGAGATCGCTCATGCGGCTTCTCCTGCCAGACGGTCGACCAGCACATCCTCCCAGAACAGGCTGCTGCCCTGTTCGATCGCCAGGCTGCGCGCGCGGCGCATATGGAGGTGCAGGCCGAGCTCCCACGTCACGCCGATACCGCCGTGGATCTGGATGCAGTCGCGCGCCGCGGTGTCATAGGCTTCGGTCGCCGACAGCCGTGCGGCGGCCGCGGCGGTGATGAAATCGGCCTGGCCTTCGCGGGCGGCGGCGTGGATGCAATTGGCGCGGGCGAGTTCGACGAGCCCGTAAAGCTCGGCAATGCGGTGCTTCACCGACTGGAAGGCGCCGATCGGCTGGCCAAAGGCGCGGCGGGTCAGGGCATAGTCACGGGCGATTTCCATCAGGACCTCGGCGCCGCCGGTCTGTTCGTGCGCGGTGACGACCGCTTGCAGCGCCAGGATGTGGAGCGCGGCGTCACGCGCCACGCTGCCGACTGCGAGGGATTCGGCGGGCGTTGCGGCAAAGTGAAGATCGGCCAGGCAGCGACTGTTGTCGAAGCTTGCGATCGCCGAGCGTTCGACTCCCGCCAGATCGACAAGCACAAGCGCGGCCATGCCGGGACCGTTGGCAAGGACGATCGCCACATCGGCGGCCAGCCCGCCCGAAACGCCGCGCGCGAAACCGTCGAGGAGATCGCCGGTCAACGTCACCTCGGGCTGGCGGGGCAATGCGTCGGGGCCACCTGCGAAGGCGATGGCGCCGATCGTCTCACCCGAAGCCAGCCCAGGCAACCACCGCGCTTTTTGTGCGTCGGTTCCATAAAGTTCGATCGCCTTGGCGGCGCCAAAGTTCGAAGTCAGAAATGGCGCGCCGCTGACGCTGCGCCCGGCCTGATGCGCGATCAGCCCGAGTTCGACGAGTCCGAGGCCGAGTCCGCCATGCGCCTCGGGCAAGGCGAGCGCGGTCCACCCTTGTTCCTTTGCCGTGTCCCAGAAAGGTCGATGATATTCGCCGACGGTTTCCAGCAGCGGCAGCAATGCGTCCTTGCTCACCCGCGCCTCGAGCACCCGGCGCGATTCGGTGGCGATCGCCTGTTGGCCTTCGTCATAGAGGATGGTCATTCGCGTACCCGTCCTTCTCCCATATTTCGTTCTGGCCAGTGAACCGGACGTTGACGTAAACGTCAAGCGTTTTGACGCTACGAATCCTGCCCGGCAACTGGCAGGCGTGTCAGCTGCACGCCGCCTTCCAGTCGCGTTTGATCTTCTTCGCGAGGCTCCATTTATGGACCTCGGTCGGGCCGTCGTAGATGCGGAAAGCGCGAACCTCGCGGAATATCTGTTCGACGATCGTCTTGTCGGTGACGCCGGTGCCGCCCATCACCTGGACGCAGCGGTCGGCGATCCGCATCAGCGCCTCCGACACCGCGACCTTCGCCATCGAGCTTTCGACGGTGCCGAGCGAGCCGGTGTCGAGCACGCCCGCGCACCAGTCGATCATCAGCTCGGCCTGCTTCAGATCGATCATATTCTCGGCCAGCATGAAGCCGACGCCTTCATGATCGATCAGCGCCTTGCCAAAGGCTTCGCGGCGGTTTGCATAGTCGGTTGCGATTTCGTGCGCGCGGATGCACGCACCCAGCCAGCGCATGCAGTGCGACAGGCGGGCAGGCGACAGGCGCACCTGCGCATAGCGAAAACCTTCGCCTGCCGTGCCCAGCATCTGGTCGGCGGGAATGCGCAGATTGTCGATGGTGATCGTCGCATGGCCGCCGGGCATCGAGCTGTCGATCGTGTTCGGGACGTCGTCGATGCGGATCGCCGGATCGGGCAGGTCGACGAGGAACATGCACGCGCCTTCGGCCGCCTTCGCCATCACGATGCCGACGCGGGCGCCCTGGGCGCCGGTTATGAAGCTCTTGCGGCCGTTGATGACCCAGTGGTTGCCGTCAAGGTGGCACGTCGTCTTCATCATCGACGGGTCGGATCCCGCGCCGCCCTCTTCGGCCGGCTCGGTCATGAAAAAGGCCGAACGGACGCGCCCTTCGACCATCGGCTTCAGGAAGCGTGCCTTGAGTTCGGGGCTGCCTTCTTTGCCGAGTAGATACATATTGCCCTCGTCGGGAGCCATCGTGTTGCACGCGAGCGGACCGAGCGGCGACAGCCCGCTTTTGATGAGCACTACCGCGGTCTCGCGCTGGTTGAGGTGGATGCCGTCGTTCAGGATGTGCGGGGTGAGCACCCCCGCGGCGCGGGCATGCTCGCGCATCTCCATGACCAGTTCGTCGGTCGGGGCGCCATGATGGTCGCGGCGCTGATCGCGTTCATAGGGAATGATCGTTTCGCGGACAAAGGCCTCGACCTTTGCGGCGATAGCCAGCGCGCGGGCCGAAATTCCCTGCTGTGCCGTCATCGCGATTCCCTTTGCTATCTAACTTTCCCGTTTCTCAACCCGACGTTGACGTAAGCGTCAAGTTATTTCATGGATTGGAACAACGATGCCGTAAGGGCAGCACCGGACAGGAGAGATCGAGATGGCTTTCAAGACACGTATCACCGACATGCTGGGGATCGAGCATCCGATCGTTCAGGGCGGCATGCAGAGCGTCGGCTATGCCGAACTGGCCAGCGCGGTGTCGAATGCCGGCGGGCTTGGCATATTGACCGCGCTGACCCAACCGACCCCTGCGGCGCTCAGCGCCGAGATCGAGCGCTGCCGCGCGATGACCGGCAAGCCGTTCGGGGTGAACATGACCGTTTTTCCAACGATCAATGCCCCCGATTACAAAGCCTATGCGCAGGCGATCATCGATGGCGGCGTCAAGATCGTCGAGACCGCAGGGACGCAGGCGGTGCGCGAAATCTGGGAGATGCTGAAGCCGCACGGCGTCACCATCCTCCACAAATGCACGGCGGTGCGCCATGCGCTGTCGGCCCAGCGCGCGGGATGCGACATCATCTCGATCGATGGCTTCGAGTGCGCGGGGCATCCCGGCGAGGACGATATTCCGGGCCTGATCCTGATCCCCGCCGCGGCCGACAAGGTGAAGATCCCGATGCTGGCCTCGGGCGGCTTCGGCGACGGGCGTGGGCTCGTCGCGGCGCTCGCGCTCGGCGCCGAGGGGATCAACATGGGTACGCGTTTTTGCGCGACGGTCGAGGCGCCGATCCACGACAATGTGAAACAGGCCTATATCGACAATGACGAGCGCGGCAGCTTCCTGATCTTCCGCAGCCTCAAGAACACGGCGCGCGTCGGCAAGAGCGCGGTGAGCGAAGAGGTGGTGCGCCGCCTGGCCCAGCCCGATGCGACCTTTGCCGATGTCGCCGAACTGGTGAACGGCAAGGCGGGGCGCGAACTGCTCGAAACCGGCGACTTGTCCAAGGGCGTATTCTGGGCCGGGATGGTGCAGGGGCTGATCCACGATATCCCGACCTGCCAGCAGCTGATCGACCGGATCATCGCCGACGCCGACGCGATCGTCGACCAGCGGCTAGCTGCGATGCGGCGCTAGGCCGATATGCTGGCGCGCCGCGCGGGCTTTCGATATGATCCGATTCTTCGCAATCTGATCAGCTCGTTGCCCACGGCGTTATCGCCCGCCGGTGCGCCAGGGGGGATGTTTGAGCCTCATCGAATATAAGGGTTTTGGCGGCGTCCCGCTGACCGCCGATGTGCTGGGCGACGACAATGACCCGGCGGTGCTGTTGATTCCAGACTTCGGGGAGTCGCGCGCGGCGTGGCGGGCCGTGGCGGACGGTTTGGTGCTGTCGGGGCGCCGGGTGGTCAATCTCGACCTGCGCGCGCCCGGCGGCGTTGACCAGCTCGCCGCCCATGTCGAAGATTTGCGGCTGGTGCTTGCGCAAATGGGGTCGCGCCCGGTGGTGGTTGCCGCGCGGCACGGCGGCTGGATCGCGACGCGCGCGCTGGCGACCGACGGCATTTTGCTCGCGGGCGGGCTGGTGCTGGTCGATATGCCCGACGATGCCGATGCGATCGCGGACGGCATCGCAGCCCGGCAGGCGCTGCCGACGCTCGTTGTGCGCGGCGGCTTTGCTGCCGCGCCGACCGGGAGCGCAGCCGATGCTTTCACCTCCGCGCTGCCGATCGGCGAACGCGTCGATATCGACGATGGCGACCTGGCGCTCGACACCGACCGGACCGAAGCGTTGCTGGGGCAGTTGCTCGATTTTCTCGAACGCCGCCAGCCGCGCGAGGCGACCGAGTTTCAAGCGGGATCGGACCCGCGGACGCTGCGCGATGCGATGGGTTGTTTCGCGACGGGCGTCACCATCGTGACCGCGCTGGACCCTGCGGGAACGCCGGTCGGGTTGACCGCGAACAGCTTCACCTCGGTCTCGCTCGACCCGCCATTACTCCTCGTGTGTATCGCCAACTCGGCGGGGACGGCGCCCGCGCTGCGCGGCGCGGAGCATTTCGGGGTCAATGTGCTCCAGATCGGGCAGCAGCCTGCATCGAACCGCTTTGCCACCCGCGGCGAGGATCGCTTCGCGAACCTGCCGTGGGCGCCGGGGCAGACCGGCGTCCCGCTGCTCGGCAGTTCGCTGGTGTCATTCGAATGCCAGCGCGAATCGCTGCACGAAGCGGGCGATCACTTCATCCTGGTTGGCCGGGTCGTGCGTGCGCAGTTCGAACCGCATCGCGATCCGCTGCTCTACTTCCGCGGCAAATACCGGCGCCTGCATTTTGCTTGAAATAGTGGCGGAGCGGGAGGGATTCGAACCCTCGATGGGCTTTTGACCCATACTCACTTTCCAGGCGAGCGCCTTCGACCACTCGGCCACCGCTCCGCATGCTTGGAACGCGCGCCCTAATCGCTGGGCAGGGCTTTCGCAAGTCGGTTGAGCGTGGCACACACGCGCAATGAAACATCTGCTTCTGGCCGCAGCGGCCGCTTCGCTCGCCCTTCCGGTTACCGCGCAGGAGCCTGCGCCGATTCCGTCACCGGGCGAGATTGCGGCGGCGGCGCCCGCGAGCGACTGGATCGCGATCGCGCCCTCCGACCTGCTGGTGATGGACCTGGCGCCAGATGCCAAAGGCAAGCCGCGCCGCGTCGTGATCCAGCTGATGCCCGCGCCGTTCAGCCAGGGGTGGATCGGTAATATCCGCAAGCTCGCCGCCGCGCATTGGTGGGACGGGACGAGCGTCAACCGGGTGCAGGACAATTATGTCGTGCAATGGGGCGATGCGACGGAGAAGAAGGCGCTGCCGGAGGGGTTGGTGACGGTGGCGGAGGACGAATATGTTTCCAAATCGATCCCCAATTTTGAGAACGTCTCGTCGGTGAACGCGCGTGCTTTTATGGTGACAAAGGGACTCAAGGGCCCGCCCCCAGCTCCGCCTTTGGACAAACCGGAAGATGTGTATACTGGTGTCGTTGGTTTCGCGGCAGGCTTTCCTATGGCCGCCGGGCCGCAGTTTGAATTTTGGCCCGTCCATTGCTACGGCATGGTCGGCGTCGGCCGCAATCTGTCGCCCGATACCGGAACGGGCGCCGAGCTTTACACCGTCATCGGCCATGCTCCGCGCCACCTTGACCAAAATATAGCGCTCGTCGGCCGCGTGATCAGCGGGATCGAACATTTGTCGAGTTTGCCGCGCGGCACCGGTGCGCTGGGCTTCTACGAGACCGAGGCCGAGCGGGTTCCGATCGCATCGGTCCGTATCGCTACCGAACTGCCCGCCGCCGGCCACCCGCGGTTCGAATATCTGTCGACCGAAAGCGACAGCTTCGCGCGCTACGCCGATGCCCGCGCCAATCGCCGCGATCCGTTTTTCATCAGGCCGGCGGGCGGGGCGGACATCTGTAACATCCCGGTCCCGGTTCGCGTTGCCGGTGATGGGAAATGATGTCGGTGAATGATCTATAGGCGCCCTTCGACAGGCTCAGCGCTACGGTGATGGAAAGTTTTACCGTCACGGCCCCGCTCTGGCGCTGGCAGTCCGCGACGGCGCCCGCGGCGTGGTTCTTCGTCACCATTACCGGCGACGCCGCCGACGGCATCCGGATCGCGGCGATCAGCGGCCAGTGGCTGGGCGTCCGCAAGGGATTCGGCTCGGCGCGGGTCGATGTGACGATCGGCGAGACAAGCTGGCAGACATCGGTGTTCCCGCACAAGGAAAGCGGCGGCTGGCTGCTGCCGGTGAAGGCCGCGGTGCGCAAGGCGGAGGGACTGGCCGAGGGCGACGATGTGACGGTGACGATCAGTCTCTAGGCGGTGTCGCGGCCTTGGCATCGCGCGCCTGCGCCTTGCGTTTACGCAGATTTTCGCGCAGCGCCTCGGCCAGACGGCGTTCGCGTTCGATGTCGGCGGGGGAGGGTGGCTTGGTCACGGATGCGGCCATGCCCGCGAAATCGCCCCAGCGTCAACCCTCGCACCTTGACAGGCGCGGGGCGCCCCGCCATAGGCCGCGCCTGCCCACCGAACAGAGGTTCGCCGGGCGCCCGGTTGCTGCTGTAGCTCAGTGGTAGAGCGCGTCATTGGTAATGACGAGGTCGACAGTTCAATCCTGTCCAGCAGCACCATTTCCTCCATTGCTCGCTATCTTTGGACGTGTCGCCATTGTGGCGGATCGATAGCTGGCGTCGACGGCGGGTATATCGATGATTAGCTCTCCGGCACGGAACCTTTGTGCCTGTCGACGGTATAGGGAGTCGAGGCAGGCTCTGGCGCCTCGAGGGAGTTCATGACATCGAAACGAGATTGTGGATCGCCTACGGCCTCATCACCCTTATGCTCGTTGCGGCAGTCTGCGTCGTTTTCTACGCGAGGTATAATCGACACGACCAAAAAATCGCACGAAGGCGCGCGCGTGAGGATCAACTTCATCGCGATAGGGCGGATGCCGAGGACGCGCCGAAGTGATTGTTTAAATGCGCCTTTGCGGCAGGCTTTAGATTTTCGCCCCCAGCAGCCAGTCGTGGAAGAGCTTCACGGCGGGCTGGCGTAGTGCGCGCGGGCGGCACACGAACCAATAGCTGTACGGGCTGTCGACGTCGAAATCGAACAGGCGGATCAGGCGCGGATCGTGGGCGTCGTCGAAATGATGGCCGTGCATGAAGGCGATGCCGATGCCCTGCGCCGCCGCTTCCAGCATCAGCGGTCCCGAATCGAAATAATCGATCCCAGCGGGCTCCAGATAGGGCATACCGATCGCCTTGCGCCATTCGGTAAAGGTTTCGGGCATTTCGCGGTGGAGCAGCACGGTCATGCGCTGCAATTGTTCGGGCACGGTAATCGCGCGATCGCCGTCGGTGAGTGTCCGCGCGGCGATCGGGAAGACCTTGTCCTGATCGAGCCGCGCGGCGTACAGTGCCGGGTCGATCGTTCGGGCGAGCGCGATCGCGGCGTCGATCCCGTCGCCCAGCCGCGCTTCGGCGTGCGACATGGTGTCGATGTCGATGTGCAGTTCGGGATGTTCGCGGCGGAGTTCGGGCAGGCGCGGAAACAGGCGCTGCTGCGCGAACAGCGGCAGCACGTTGAGGTGGAGACGCAGAGCGGCGTCGGGGCTGCCGACGCGTCCGATCACGCCGCGCAGTTCGTCGAGGATCGGCGCGAGCTGTTCCTGTAGCGCGCGTCCCGCCTCGGTCAGGCTGAGCCCGTGATGATGGCGGTTGAACAGCGGGCGCCCGACCGCATGTTCGAGGGTCTGGATGCGCCGCGACAGCGCCGGCATCGACAGCCCCAGCTCGATCGCAGCCGCCTTCACCGTGCCGTGGCGCGCGACCTCGAGAAAGGCCTCCATGCTGCTGAGGGGAGGAAGGCGGGGCATATCGGGCGCCGATGATACATGCCGCGGCGCGACTTGCCACAAATTTGTGCAGTGCGTCAAAGCGCCGAAGCGGCAGAGGGGTCGCAAATCGGGAACGACCGCCCTATCTTTCGCATTCTGACCTTTTTGAGGGAGATGCGCCTTGGCCGATGCGGCGGTAAAAGAAAAACAGGTGAAATTGCAGGTCGCAAACGCGCGCGCCGAGGAAAGCGGCGGCGGGATTGCGCGGATACCGCGCGCCGCCATGGCAGAACTGGGTCTGACCGAGGGCGACATCGTCCAGATCAGCGGCAAGCGCCAGACGGCGTCGCGGGTCGTGGCGCCTTATCCCGAGGACGAAGGGCTGGACGTGATCCGCCTCGACGGCTTGCAGCGCGCGAATGCGGGCGCCGGGGCGGGGGATATGGTCGTGCTGAGCCGCGCCGATCCGCGCCCTGCCACGCGCGTGGTGTTTGCTCCGGCGCAGGAAAACCTCCGGTTGCAGGGCTCGGCGAATGCGTTGAAGCGCAGTTTTTTCGGGCGGCCGCTCGTCGCGGGCGACACGGTGGCGACCGCCGGACAACAGCGGCTCGAATCGGGCAATATGCCGCCGCAGCTGCGCCAGATGCTGAACGCGCCTGCCTACGCGCTCGCCGAAGTGCGCCTGCTGGTCGTGTCGGCGAGCCCCAAAGGCATAGTATTCATCGACGAAAATACCGAAGTCGAGCTGCTGCCCGAATTTCAGGAGCCGCAGGACGCGCGGCGCACCGACGTCACCTATGACGATCTGGGCGGGCTGGGCGAGACGATCGACCAATTGCGCGAGATGGTCGAGCTGCCGTTGCGTTACCCCGAACTGTTCCGCCGCCTGGGCGTCGATCCGCCGCGCGGGGTGCTGCTGCACGGGCCGCCGGGCACCGGCAAGACGCGGCTGGCGCGCGCGGTCGCCAACGAAAGCGAAGCGCAATTTTTCCTGATCAACGGCCCCGAAATCATGGGGTCGGCCTATGGCGAATCCGAAAAGCGGCTGCGCGATATTTTCGAGCAGGCGGCCAAGGCGGCGCCGTCGATCCTGTTCATCGACGAAATCGATTCGATCGCGCCGAAGCGGGGGCAGGTGACGGGCGAGGCCGAGAAGCGGTTGGTCGCACAGCTGCTGACGCTGATGGACGGGCTGGAACCGCGCACCAATCTGGTGGTGATCGCCGCGACCAACCGCCCCGATGCGATCGACGAGGCGTTGCGCCGCCCGGGCCGGTTCGACCGCGAAATCGTCATCGGGGTGCCCGATGAAAGCGGGCGGCGAGAGATACTGGGCATCCACACGCGCGGTATGCCGCTGGCGGACGATGTCGACCTTGCCGAACTGGCGCGCACCACCTTTGGCTTTGTCGGCGCCGATATGGCGGCGCTGACGCGCGAGGCGGCGATCGAAGCGGTGCGCCGGATCATGCCGAAACTCAATCTGGAGGACGGGACGATCCCGCCCGAAGTGCTCGACGAACTGCGCGTCACGCGCGACGATTTCAACAATGCCCTGAAACGCATCCAGCCGTCGGCGATGCGCGAGGTGATGGTGCAGGCACCGAAAACGCGGTGGAGCGACATCGGCGGACTCGACGCGGCGCGCGACAAGCTGATCGAGGGTATCGAACTGCCGCTCAAGCATCCCGAAGCGTTCCGGCGGCTCGGCATCCGTCCGGCGAAGGGCTTTCTACTCTATGGCCCGCCGGGGACCGGCAAAACGCTGCTCGCCAAGGCGGCGGCACGCGAGTCGGACGCCAATTTCATCGCGATCAAATCGTCAGACCTGCTGTCGAAATGGTATGGCGAGAGCGAGCAGCAGATCGCCCGCCTGTTTGCCCGCGCCCGCGCCGTGGCGCCGACGATCATCTTTATCGACGAGCTCGACAGCCTTGTGCCCGCCCGCGGCGGCGGGGCGTCGGGCGAGCCGCAGGTGACCGAACGCGTGGTCAACACGATCCTCGCGGAAATGGACGGGATCGAGGAAATGCAGTCGGTCGTGGTGATCGGGGCGACGAACCGCCCGAACCTGATCGATCCGGCGCTCCTGCGGCCCGGACGGCTCGACGAGCTGATCTATGTCTCGGTGCCGGACAAGGAAGGTCGCCGCCGGATATTGGAGATCCAGACCGGCAAGATGCCGCTCGCCGACGATGTCGATCTGGCGGTGCTGGCAGAAAAGTCGGATCGCTTCACCGGCGCCGACCTCGAAGATCTGACGCGCCGCGCCGGTCTGGCGGCGCTCAAGCGGTCGATCAACAGCGATACGGTGACGATGGCCGATTTCGACGCGGCGCTGAAAGACACGCGGGCGTCGGTCACCGAAGCGATGGAAAAGGATTATGAAAAAATCCAGGGCGAGATCAAGCAACAGGCGATGAGCGTCAACCCGATCGGCTTCTTCGCGCCCGGCATGTTGAAGCCGGTGCGCGACCAGAAACATGCCGGGGATTCGGTGAAGGACTAACGCGCTACGGGCTGGTCCAACCGCAGCGCCGACCAGCCCCACAGCACCAGCCAGCCGCAAAAGCCCGCCATCAGGCCATAGGCGACCATCGGGTGCCAATTGTAGAGCAGGACGCCGACCGCGGGCGAGACGATATAGGCCGACCCGTTGATCGACGCGGTCATCCCGGCGACGCTGCCCTGATCGCGGCGCGGCACCGACAGCGATGCTCCGGCGGTGAAGCCGGGTCGGAACAGGCCAAAGCCGAGCGAGGCGAGGGCAAAGCCGATGATGATCCCGTGGAGGTCGAACGACAGCCCGGTCATCAGCAATCCGCCTGCCCCGAGCGCCGACCCGACCAGTACTGCGGTCCGCGCCGAAAGCTTGAGCAGCGGGATCAGTCCCCATTGCGCTAGCAAGGTCGCGAACGCGCCCGCCATCAGGACGATGCCCGTCATCGCCGCGCCCTCGTCGGGGCGGAGCCGCATGTCGAGCCGGTCGAGGATGAGGAAGCCGATGACGCCGAGCATCATCGCCTGCGCCTGACCGCCGTAAAAGCCCGCGAGCAGCCACGGCCGCACCCTTTTGTCGGTCCAGCGCAGCCGCGCCGGGCCGGGGGCGTCCTCGGCGGGAACGCCGTCATTCTCGCCTTCCTCGGTAGCACTCGCGGGCGAGCCGGCGGCGGTCGGATAGGCGACGATCGCGCCGCGCGCGGCAAAGCGCGGCATATCGTCGGGCAGCCGCCAGCGCAACATGATCAGCACCAGCAGGCCGATCAGTGCGAATACCAGCAGCGGACCCGACAGCCCGACGAAGGGCAGGATGAAAAAGGGCGCGATCGCCGGGCCGATCACCGTGCCGAGCCCGAACGACGACGAAACGAGCGACAGCGCCTGGGTGCGTTCCTCGGGGTCGGTCCGCGATGCGACATAGGCCTGGACCGCGGGCGGCGCGGCCGATCCGAAGCCGCCGTAGAGGCTACGAAACACGGCGAAAATGATGAAAGTCACGCCCGCCGCGACATAACCCTGCAACCCCGCCCACAAGGTCAGCCCGCACAGCGCCATTGACGCCATGAACCCGACGACGCCCAGCGCCATCAGCGCCTTGCGCCCGCGCTTGTCGGACTGGCGCGCCCAGTGCGGCGCGGTCAGCACCCACAGCAGCGCGGACCAGCTGAACGCCAGGCTGACCCAGACGTCGGGGATGTGCAGCTTGGCGCCGATCGCGGGCAGGATCGATTGCATCGCGGTGTTGCCCGCCGCGGCGACAAGCATCACCGAAAAGAGCACGGCCATGCGATCCGCCGGAATCGAGCGCGATATCGTCGCCATGCCGCCTGTGCCCTTTTCGTCCAGAGGTCCGCAACCCGCGCCTTTCCCTACACGCGGTCGCAAGGCTGTCCAGAGTCAAGACACACTCTTTCCTTGCGCGCCCGCGCCGATTTTGCCACGCCCTTGCCAACGGCAACAATGCGAAAGCGACCATGACCAATCCGCGGGCGCACGCCCAAGAAACCAAAGCGCCGCTCGCCCGCAGGGTTCGGATGAGGCTCAAACGCTTTTTCGGGCCGTGGGGCATGTTCGTCCGCGGCTTCATCAAGCATCCGGTCATGGTGGGATCGATCGTTCCGTCGTCGCCGACGCTGATCCGCCACATGCTGAAACCCGTCGACTGGAAGAACACCAAGCTGTTCGTCGAATATGGCCCCGGCGTCGGGACATTCTGCCGCCCGGTGCTCGAAAAAATGGCGGGCGATGCGACGTTGATCGCGATCGACACCAACGAGGATTTTATCGACTATCTGCGGAAAGACATCCGCGACAGCCGCTTCATTGCGGTGCATGGGTCGGCCGCCGACGTCGAGGACATCATCGCCGCGCACGGCTTCGACCAGGCCGATTATGTTCTGTCGGGCTTGCCTTTTTCGACCCTGCCAGCGGGTGTCGGGCCGGCGATTGCCGCGGCGACACATAAGGTGCTGCGGCCCGGCGGCGCCTTTCTGGTCTATCAGTTTCGCGCCCGCGCGCGCGATTTCCTCGCCCCGCATTTTGCGCGCATCGACCACGCGTTCGAATGGGTGAACGTGCCGCCATGCTTCCTGTTCTGGGGCTGGAAAGACTAGGTTGTACCACCATTCACCCCATGGCGGCCTGCAAATGGCGATTTCCCGCGCTTCCGGTGCTCACGTACGTTAAGTACGCTGCGCTCCGGGTCACGAAAAATCACCATTTTCGGCTCGCCCTGAGCTGAATGGCGATACAACCTAAACTTCCAGATCAGGGTCGGTTTCGCCGAGCCCGAAGTTGAGCCGCCGCGACACCGTATAGTCCGCCACGCCGACCACGAACCAGGCGAGCGTCCAGCGCAGGCGCGTCAGCCATCCGGCGCGCGCCTTGTGCGCCGCGGCGGTGATATTGTCGCAATCCTCACGCTGCGCCGCGATAAATCCGCGCATCTGCTCGGCGAAACCCGCATCGGCGACGCGCAGCATCAGCTCGACGTTGACGAACAGGCTGCGCATGTCGAAATTGGCGGTGCCGATGTAAACGACATCGTCGATCACGATCAGCTTCATGTGCAGCTTACACGGGCGATATTCCCAGATCGTCGCGCCCTTGCGCAGCAGATAACCGTACAGCAGGCGCGATGCGCCGATCGTTGCGGCATTGTCCGACTTGGCGGCCATGATGAAGCGCGCGCGGCCAAGCCGCGCGACGCGGCCGAGACGCCGCAGCATGCCTTGCCCCGGCGAGAAATAGGCCATCGCCATGTCGAGCTGGCACGCGCCGGTAAGGTCGCTCCGCACCGCCTGCGCCCATGGGGACAGACGCTGTGTCGGGCCGCCGACCAGCCAGGTGACCGGTCCCTTGTCGACCGGCCATTCGCGGATCAAACGGCGCAGCAGGAACAGCTTGCCGTCGTGATGCGCCGTATAATCGTGGATTTCAGCAAACCAGGCGACCATCCGCGCCACCGACGGCCCGCGCACGACGATGCCAAGGTCGAACCAACAAAGGCTGCGATCGCCCGACAGATAGGCCGACGCGATATTGAAGCCGCCGGTCACCGCGACTTCGTCGTCGACGACCAACAGCTTTTGATGGTTGCGGATCAGATAGCTCGATCGCCAGCGCCGCGAGAAAAAGGTGACGCTGCCGCCCGCGGCGCGCAGCGCGGCGAAGATGTCGTCGGTCAAATCCGACGAACCGAAGCTGTCGATGACCGCGCGCACGCGTACGCCGCGCTGCGCCGCCGCCGTCATCGCATCGAGCACGCGCGTTCCGGCCTCGTCGTGATCGAATATGTACATGACCAGGTCGATGCTGCGCGCGGCGCCGTTGACGAGCGCCAGGATGCGGTCGATACGAAGGTTGCCGTCGGTAATGACCTCAAGCCGGTGGCCGGCAACCTCGGCTGTCAGCGCATCGGGGTGGCCGGCAAGACAGGTCGCTTCGCTCATCGCCCGCTCATAGGCGGGTCGCGGCGGCGGGGGCAAGCGCGGCGCTTTGATTGACAGCAAGCCGCGGTGCTGCTAGCGCGCAGCGCTTGCTGCCATGCCTCTGGCTGGCCTCTCCTCGATCAAGGAAAACACATGGCCCGCGTTACCGTCGAAGATTGCGTCGACAAGATTCCCAACCGTTTTGACCTCGTGCTGCTGTCGGCGCATCGCGCGCGCGAAATCTCGGGCGGATCGGAACTGACCGTCGACCGCGACCGCGACAAGAACCCGGTCGTCGCGCTCCGCGAAATCGCCGAACAGACAGTGCGGCCGAAAGATCTGACCGAAACGCTCGTTTCGACGCTGCAAAAGGTGGTGATCGACGACGACGACACGCCCGACGAAATCAGCTCGATCAGCCGCTCCGCCGAAGCGCTGCGCCTGACCGCCGCAGCCCCGCCGCGCAGCCCCGCCGGTGGCGGCGGCGACTTCGAATAAGCGAAGCGCTTGAAGCGATAAGGGGCCGCAGGAAACTGCGGCCCTTTTTTGTGCGGCGAGGTTGGCGGGATGTCTACTTGTGATCGGTTGCGGGCTTTTGACCGAAGGGCCGAGTTTGAACAGGATTCGCGCAGAGGCGCAGAGATCGCAAAGGGGCGTGCGCTTCAGCTCTGCGACCTCTGCGCCTCTGCGCGAATTTTATAGAATGCCGCGTTTCGACCGATTGTGGCTTTAAAGCCCCTCCCCTTCAGGGGAGGGCGTTCTCCTGTTTGAACGACAGCTTTCGACCCCAAAACCGACCTCCCCAACTACGAAACCTGTGTCAGCTCGGCTACCCGTATCGCTTTCGATGCCAGCATCGGCTCGATAATCTGCTCGATACGATGGGCGCGCGGCGATTTTACCGCGATGTTGAACAGGCTGTTGGCGATAACGTCGGCGATCTGGACACCCTCGCTCCGCTGGCTGTCGGCCAGCGACGCGGTCCCCCAATGGCCAAGCCCGGCCTGGATTTCGGTCCGCACCCTGCTCAATATCCCGGCATCGTAACGCCCGTCGTCGATGACAACATCGGTGCACACGCCCCCGGTCTCGGGCAGCCAGCGCCCGACCGCCAGATTGAGCAGCGCCGCATAGAGCGCGAGGTCGCTGGGAAGGGCGTCGCCGGGTGTCCCATCCCATGAATCACGCGTCGCGACCGCTACCCAGGCGCGGCCACCGGCGCGATCGAACAGTTCGAGCAGGTAGGCGCGCTCGACGAGGCTGATGCGGCTGCCCTTGAGCTCGCCGCGGAGCCCGGTGACCGCCCTGAAGCGGCGATGGATATCGGCGGCCGCGTCGGGGGTCAGCATTGCGGCAGCGAAGGTCATCGCCCCGGCGTTGAGGCCGCCCGATTCGTCGCAATAGATGGTCATGGGCGCAGGCGCCGCGCGGTCAGCGGACGCGACCGAAAAAAGCGACCGTCCGGCTGCCGCCGACCGGTACGGCGTCCGGCCACAGCCAGCGGACATGGGTCACGTCGGCGTTGGTCGCCGGGCGCGGTTCGGCGTTCGGATCTGGCACCCGAAGGTCGCCGAGCGCGCCGAATGTCTTGGCGCCATCGACCGATACACCAAAGCCCGCCGACTCGTCGGCTCCGTCGAAAACCAGGGCGTCCGGAACCGGGTTGACCAAGTTGATCCCGGTGGCGGGGGCGGCCCCGTTGTTGGTGAAAGTCAGCGTAACGCGGACGCGATCGCCGGGCACCACCGTTTCCGGCGCCGTGTAGCTGATCGAATCGGGGGCGCCGTCGGCTCCCGCAACCCGCTTTTCAAGCTCGATTTTGTTGGTCAGTACGCCGCCGCCCTGCGCGCCGACGGGCGGCGCGGCGATCGTGGCGGCGACCATCAGTGCCAGCGACATCCAATGCTTTTGATTCATTTGCGCCTCCCTTTGCATCCGCTGCCCCATCTGGCTGGTCAGGCCGCCGGGCAGGGATAGCGCTTCTTCATCAGTGCGTCGAATGCCATATGGATATTGACTGTTTTGCGCGCCGGCGGCGGATAGGAACGCAGATGGGTCAGCCATTGATCCGGGGTCAGCGTTCCGGTTTCGGGCGGGCAACTGCTTGTTTTGCGGCCCGCGCGACGATCGGCGTCAATGCGCGCCTTATAACGCTTTCCGGCTGCAATCACCTCGCTGCGCAGAACGCCAGCCTGCGGCGTGGCCATTGCGAGGGGGCCGAGGCGGCTCAGCGTATCGGCCTGCGCCAGAAAAGCCGCAACGCTCATGTCGCCGGGCGCCATCGCGCATAACAAGGGCGCGGCGCAGAGTGCGGGCAGGACGCGGCGGTTCATTGCAAGCATCCCGCGATCCATGCCCGCCGGTAATGAATGGTGGCTGAATCCACCATCGCGGCCGAAACCCTAGGCGCCCTGCGGCCTTGCGTCGCCGAACGGACCGCGCGGCTTGCGCTTGATCTGCGGCAGCGAACCGGCATGGCCGACCAGCGGTTTGTTGCCCTTGTCGGCGTCGTCTTGGCGGCCGATGTCCTCGCCCTTGATCGCGCGCTTGGCTTCTTCGCCCGACAGCGTTTCATACTCGAGCAGCGCCCCGGCGAGAAGGTGCAGTTCGTCGAGGTGATCGGTCAGCACCTTGCGGGCGGTCTTTTCGCCTTCCTCGACCAGGCGGCGCACTTCGGCGTCGATCAGCTTGGCGGTCTCTTCGGACATGTTCTGCGCGCGCGAGACGCTGTGGCCCAGAAACACCTCGTCCTGATTGTCGCGATAGCGCAGCCAGCCGAGCTTTTCCGACATGCCATATTCCATGACCATCGACCGCGCCATGTCGGTGGCCTGCTGGATGTCGTTCGACGCACCGGTGTTGAGCTCGTCCTTGCCGTAGATCAGCTGTTCCGCGATGCGACCGCCGAAGCAGAGCGCAAGCCGCGCTTTCATCTGCTTCATGCTCATCGAATAGCGGTCGCGTTCGGGCAGGTTCCACGTCACGCCCAGCGCGCGGCCGCGCGGGATAATCGTCACCTTGTGGAGCGGATCGCAACCATCGACATGCAGCGAGACGAGCGCATGACCTGCCTCGTGATAGGCGGTCGATTTCTTCTCGTCTTCGGTCATGACCATCGAGCGGCGTTCGGCGCCCATCATGACCTTGTCCTTGGCTTCCTCAAACTCGTTGGAGGCGATCAGGCGCTTGCCTCTGCGTGCGGCGAGCAGCGCCGCCTCGTTGCAAAGATTGGCCAGATCGGCGCCCGAGAAGCCCGGCGTACCGCGCGCGACGCGACGCAGGTCGACGTCGGGGGCGAGCGGTTTCTTGCGGGTGTGGACTTCCAGAATTTTCTGGCGCCCCTCGATGTCGGGGCGCGGCACGACGACCTGGCGGTCGAAGCGGCCCGGACGCAGCAGCGCGGGGTCAAGCACGTCGGGGCGATTCGTCGCCGCGACGATGATGATGCCTTCGTTCGCCTCGAACCCGTCCATTTCGACGAGCAGCTGATTGAGCGTCTGCTCGCGCTCGTCATTGCCATTGCCGAGCCCGGCGCCGCGATGGCGGCCGACCGCGTCGATTTCGTCGATGAAGACGATGCACGGCGCGTTGCGTTTGGCCTGTTCGAACATGTCGCGGACACGGCTGGCGCCGACACCGACGAACATTTCGACGAAGTCCGAACCCGAAATGGTGAAGAAGGGGACGCCCGCTTCACCTGCGATCGCGCGGGCAAGCAAGGTCTTGCCGGTGCCGGGCGAGCCGACGAGCAGCGCGCCCTTCGGAATCTGGCCGCCGAGCTTGGAGAATTTCGTGGGGTCTTTCAGAAACTCGACGATTTCCTCCAGTTCTTCGCGCGCTTCGTCGATCCCGGCAACGTCGTCAAACGTCACTTTGCCCTGTTTTTCGGTCAGCATTTTGGCGCGCGATTTGCCGAAACCCATCGCGCCCGAGCCATTATTTTTCTGAACCTGCCGGAACACGAAAAAAGCAATGCCAAGAATGAGAATGAAGGGCAGGGACTGGATGAGCATGTACATCCAGAAGTTCGGGGCTTCGGTCGCCTTGCCGTCATATTTGACATTGTTGTCGTTGAGCATCTTCAGCAGTTCGGGATCGCGCACGACATTGGCGGTGAACCGGTCGCCGTTCGACAATGTGCCCGTGACCTTGTCGTCGGACAGCACGACATCCTTGACGGCGCCTTCCTCGACTTTCTGGCGGAACTCCGAATAGGCCATGGCGCCACCCGCAGGCTGCGCGGCACCGCCGAACATCGAGGCGACGAGGAGCATGGCCAGCAGGATGCCGCTCCAGATCATCACGCTCTTCATCCAGGGGTTGCCCTGCGGTTCCTTGTCGTCCTGCATACGGAATCTTTCTTCAACGGCGCTGTGCCGCGCCTCTGTCCGTTACAAGATAGGGCGATCGCGTTAAATGACAATGAGCCAATCAGGTCTTTTTGGCTCGATTCCGGCGCGGCGCAGCGGAAATCCGCCAGATCGACCTTGCCGGCCCGTCCGCCGGGTCAATCAGCAGCGCGCCGACCATCGCGCGCTTGCCATCCCGCATCGCGGCGATGACGCCGTCGAGCGCGGCGCCGCGCACGGAGAGTTGCGGCGCATTTGCCCGCAGACGCCGGGCGACGATGCGGCGGAACATTTCGGCCGGATAGGCTTCATCGCGGATGACCGCGATGTCGGCGTTATCGGGCCAGCCGGCAATCGCCCGGTCTACCGCCCAGTCGAGCGCCTCGTCGGCCTCGGCGAGCCAGGCGGCCGAGCGCGCTGCTGCGGCGGGATCGATGAAAGTCTGCGACTTCAGCGCCCGCCGCAACCGCGCCCGGTCGAAACGATCGTCGCTGTTCGACGGGTCGTCGACAAAAGGCAGGTCATGTTCGAGCGCGACATTGACCAGATCGCGCCGACGCCAGTGCAACATCGGGCGCAGGACGACGCCGTTGCGCGCGCGGACCGCCGCGAGGCCGCCGACCCCGCTGCCGCGGTTGAGCCGCATGACGATCGTTTCGAGCTGGTCGTCGGCGTGGTGCGCCGTGACAATATGGTCGAGCGCGTTGGCGCGGCGCCACTGGTCGAGCAGGCGGTATCGCTCGGCGCGGGCGGCGGCTTGCAACGAACCGCTGATCGGCGCAGCCGGTCGCAGCGTCGAATGGGGAATATGCTCGCGGCGACAAAAGCTCGCGACCATGCGCGCTTCCTCGTCCGAACCCTGGCGCAACCCGTGATCGATCGTCGCGGCCCACACCTGGCCGGGCAGCACCGTCGCCATCAGCCAGAGCAGCGCCATGCTGTCGGGCCCGCCCGAGACGGCGACGCCATAATGGAGGCGGTGCCAGTCGGCGCCGGCAAGCGCGCGAAGATCCCCGGCAAGCCGGTCCGCGCTGTCGCGGTCAGCAGCCTGCTTTTGCTTTTGCGGCGGCAGCATCGGTGCGGACATCCTGCGGCGCCTTGTCGCCATAGACTTCTTCGATCTCGCGGAACGCCTTGCAGGCGTCGGCCTTGCGGCCAAGCTTGTCGAGCGCGACGCCCATGTACATCAGGCTGTGCGGTGCGCGTGGCCCGCTGGGGCGGTCCTTGTAATTGTTGTAGAAAGCGACCGCCGCCAGGCTGGGCTTGCCTTCGTCAAGATAGGCGCGGCCCAGCAGATTCTGCGCGAAACTGGCGTGGCTGCTGTTCGGCCATTTGGTGACGACCTGTTTCAGCTGCGCCTGCGCTTCGGGGTACAGCTTGGCTTCCCACAGGCGAAAGCCATAGTCATAGGCGTCCTTGGTCTCGTTGCCGGTTGACGGAATTTCGACCTTCTTGACCTGTGCCAGCCGCGCGGCGCTGGTCGTTGCCGCGGCGGCGGGCTTGGTCTCGGCAATTGCCGGCGGCTTGGCGGCCGGGGTCGCCGAGGCGGTCGGTGTGGTGGCAGGTGGCCGAACCGGGGATGCCGCGATGCTGCTCGCAGGTGTCGCGGTGGCGGCCGGGTCGGCGAGCCGCCGGTTTACCTCGGCCTTGTACGCGGCGAACTGCTTTTCAAGCTCGCGCAATTGAAAGCTGTTCTGTTCGGTTTGAGCGGTCAGCGTCTGGAGCTGGCTTTCCAATGCATCGACGCGGGCCGTCAGGTCGATCACCGGCGCGTTGGTGCGGGCGCGTTCGCCGGGGGTGTTGTCTGGGGTGATCTCGCCTTCGAAAAAGGTCGGGCTGCCGCCGGGAAAAACCGACCGCTGCACCGCCCGCATTTCCTTTTCCAGCCGCTCGACCCGCTTGTCGATCGCGCCGCTTTGCGCTGCCGTCGGCATCGCTGTCACCAGCGCTCCCGTTGCTGCGCCAAGGAAAATAATCTGCCGCATCTTCATCTGCCGTTCGGCCCCCACCAATTAACCATTTTGCCGTTCATAACGCGCCAACGCGGCGCAGCGCAAACCCATTTCGGCCCGCACAGCTCCCGCCACCCTGAAATCCTGACGTTTCAGCCTTTCGGGGATGCCTTGCTCGCAGCCGCTGCGGGATTTTGTGCAACATTGCCCTCGGCCCGGGCGAGCAGGTCGGCGGGTTTCAGCGACACGCCCTTGACCAGCGTATCGGCCGGACCGATCGCCCCGACATCGCGGCCGCCGACCGTCACCTTAAGCGCCTGCGGGATGCTGGTACGCAGGGTGAATTGTTCGGCGTAGGCAGCCGGCACCTGATAGGTTTCGCCGGCGTCGAGCGTTCGCCAGTTTTCGGTCTTGCCGGCCGCATCGTCGAATCCGATCCATACCTCCGACTGCGCCGTCAGCACGACGGGGGCATCGCTCGCAATCGCGCCGGCGCCGCTTGCTGCCCCTCGGGCGGACGGCTCGGGCGCCGCGCCTTCGGGCGCTTCCGACGCATCGGCGGCGCGGTTCTGCGCCGCGATCAACGCCTCGCCGGGTTCGACCGACAGGAAACGCCAGACGCCATAAGCCGACGCGAGGAGGAGGGCGATGATGACCAGCGTCCAGGTCAGCCGCGCCGTCGGCAGTCGTGCCGGATCGGTCGGTTCATAGGCTTCGTAGAGCGGGCGGGCGCCGTAAGCGTCCTCCTCGATCTCGCGGCGCACCGCGGCGCCGATCTCTGCTTCGGGCAGATCGACGGCGCGGGCGTAGGCGCGCGCAAAGCCGGTGACATAGGTGCGCCCCGGAAGTTCGGAGAAATCCGACTTTTCGATCGCGGCAAGGTGGCGCTGGGTAATCCGCGTCCGCGTCGCCACATCGGCGAGCGACAGCCCCGCGGCCTCGCGCGCCAGCCGCAGCCGGTCGCCGGTACGCGTGATCGCCAGCTCGCCCTGCTCCGGGGCGACATCCTCGTCCGTCATTGCTGTCTCCGTGCCGGTCGTTTGCAACCCGGTTCGACCGTGTCAGCCGTTCATCGCATTGGGCACGGGCGAAAGTCAAATGAAGTTCGGCGGACGGACGGCTGAAAAGAAGCGCTAATACGCCCGTTTGAACAACCGTGGGTCAGAGGACATATTTGCTGAGGTCGGTGTCGCCGACGACATCGGCGAGCTGCTTGTCCACATAGGCGGCGTCGATCGCGAGCGTCGTACCCGTCATATCTTCGGCGCCGAAGCTGACCTCTTCGACCAGCCGCTCCATGATCGTCTGAAGCCGCCGCGCGCCGATATTCTCGACCCGCTCGTTGACCTCGGCCGCCAGCCTTGCGACCCGCGCGATGGCATCGTCGGTGAACGACAGCGCGACATTTTCGGTCTCGAGCAGCGCGACATATTGTTCGGGGAGCCCGGCGCGCGTTTCGCGCAGGATCCGAACGAAATCGCCCTCGGTCAGCGCGCTCAGCTCGACCCGGATCGGCAGGCGGCCTTGCAGCTCGGGCAGCAGGTCGCTGGGTTTGGCAACGTGAAAGGCGCCCGATGCGATGAACAGGATATGGTCGGTCTTCATCGGGCCATATTTGGTCGCCACCGTCGTTCCCTCGATCAGCGGCAGCAGGTCGCGCTGTACGCCTTCGCGGCTGACCGATCCGCCGCGCACGTCGCTGACCGCGATCTTGTCGATCTCGTCGAGGAAAACGATGCCATTGGCTTCGGCGTCGGCGAGCGCGACGCGCGCGACGTCATCCTGATCGAGGCGCTTGTCCTGCTCCTCCTCGATCAGCCGCGTCGCCGCCTCGATCACCTTCAGCTTGCGGCGCTTCTTGGGCGGGCCGCCCATCGCCTTGCCGAGCATTTCGGACAGGTTGATCATGCTCATCTGGCCGGGCTGGCCGGGGAGGTCGAATGGCATCGACGGCGCGTCGGCGATTTCGATTTCGATCTCGGTGTCGTCGAGATGGCCTTCGCGAATACGCTGGCGAAAGCTTTGGCGCGTCGCCTCGCTCGCGCCCTTGCCGGTCAGTGCATCGAGCAGCCGTTCCATCGCGGCTTCCTCTGCGGCGGCGCGCACCGCCTCGCGGCGGCGGTCCTTCTCCAACCGCACCGCTTCCTCGACGAGGTCGCGCGCGATCTGTTCGACGTCGCGGCCGACGTAGCCGACCTCGGTGAACTTGGTCGCTTCGACCTTAATGAAGGGGGCGTCGGCGAGCTTCGCCAGCCGGCGTGAAATCTCGGTCTTGCCGCAGCCGGTGGGGCCGATCATCAGGATATTCTTCGGTGTCACCTCGTCGCGCAATTCGGCTGACAGTTGCTGGCGGCGCCAGCGATTACGCAGCGCCACCGCGACCGCACGCTTGGCGGCGTCCTGGCCGATGATATGCGTGTCGAGCGCGGCGACGATCGCCTTGGGCGTCAGGTCCTTGTTCATCTGTTTTACGCCTGAATTTCGATGGTTTCTTGGGTGAACTGGTCGTTGGTATAGACGCAGATGTCGGCGGCGACCTGCATCGCCTTGCGCACCAGCACCTCGGCATCCTGTTCATATTCGGCGAGCGCGGTGGCGGCGGCGAGGGCGTAATTGCCGCCCGATCCGATCGCCGCAATGCCGCCCTTGGGCTCGAGCACGTCGCCATTACCGGTGATGACGAGCGTCACCTCCTTGTCGGCGACGATCATCATCGCTTCCAGATTGCGGAGATATTTGTCGGTGCGCCAATCCTTGGCGAGTTCGACCGCGGCGCGCAGCAACTGGCCGTTGTGGCGTTCGAGCTTGGCTTCGAGCCGCTCGAACAAGGTGAAGGCATCCGCCGTGGCGCCTGCGAAGCCGCCGATGACGCTGCCGTCGTGGAGGCGGCGGACCTTGCGCGCATTGGGCTTCATCACCGTCTGGCCCATCGACACCTGGCCATCGCCGATGATGACGACCTTGTCAGGGGTGCGGGCGGAAAGGATGGTGGTTCCGTGCCAGGGTGCGGCACTGTGCGCATGGGGTTGGGTCATGGCCCGCGATATGGGCGATGGGCGGCGGAGCCGCAAGGGGAGGGGGTGCCGATCAGGCGGGCCAGGTCAGCAGCGCGCGGCCGCCTGCGTCGATTTCGATGGTCGACGGATCATCGAGCAGCACCGCTTCGCCCAGCGCGACGGCTTCACCCGCAACGCGGCAACCGGCGGATAACGGAACGAAGGTCAGCTCGCCCTGCGCCTGCGCACGAATGGCGGGATCGACGGGCGCCGCGAGATGCGCAAGGTGGAAATGCGGGCCGCTGACCAGCATCCGATTGGCCCGCGGGTCGATCGTGGCATCGCGCGAATCATGGACCGGAGCCGGGTTCGCGACCTTCAGCCCCTCGTCCAGATGCAGTTCGCGCGGGCGACCATAATCATAGAGGCGATAGGTGCAGTCGACATTCTGCTGCACCTCGACCACCCTGAGCCCGGGGCCGATCGCGTGGATCGTGCCCGCCCGGTTGTAGACGAAATCATCGGCCTGCGACGGGCGCCAGTCGATCAGATCGACGATGCTGCCGTCAAGCGCGGCGGCGTGAAGTTCGGCGAGGCTGCTCGCGCGATTAAGGCCGACGCCGAGTTCGGCGCCGGGCTGCGCGTCGAGGATGAGCCAGCATTCCTCCTTGCCGCGCGGAAAACCCGCCGCTTGCGCCGCTTCATCGTCGGGATGGACCTGAATCGAAAGCCGCTCCGACGTGAAAAGAAATTTGACCATGATCGGCGCGTCGTCGCCGGCGGGATTCGCAAACCAGATTTCGCCGATCCGGCGACCGCCGAAATCGCCAAAAGCGCGCGGGATATCGGTGCGGCCCCACGGCTTTTCGATGATGATGGTTTCGAGGCGGGTCAGCATGCGTTCCCGATGCGGCCGGGCCGCGCGAGGGTCAAGCGAAGATCATCAAGCCGCGCGATGCAAGCGGTTGCTGCCATTGCCGTTCGGCTGGTCGAGCCACAGCCCGCGCGTGTCGTAGACGATCTTGTCGCCGCGTTCCTCGAGCGGGATCGATTTGAACAGGTCGTGATCGACGAGCACGATGAGCAGGTCGCAGCTCGCGAGCGCGCTGTCGAGATCGATCAGTTCGGCGCCGGTGCCCGCAAATTCCATCGGCAGGCCGCGGGCGTAAGGCTCGACGATGCGGATCTGCGGGCCGAATCGGCGCGCGAGCGCGGCGGCAACCTCGACCGCCGGGCTTTCGCGGAAATCGTCGATATTGGGCTTGAAGGCGAGGCCCAGGCAGGCGACCCGCGCCTGCGGATGCTGCGACACCAGCATTTCGGCGGCGCCGATGACATGCGCGGTCTTGGCGAGATTGACCTCGCGCGCGGTGCGGATCAGCCGGCTGTGGTTGGGCGCGCCGTGGACGAGGAACCAGGGATCGACCGCGATACAGTGGCCGCCGACGCCGGGACCGGGCTGCAGGATGTTGACGCGCGGGTGACGGTTGGCGAGACGGATAACCTCCCACACGTCGACACCCATATGCTCGGCCATCATCGACAGCTCGTTGGCAAAGGCGATGTTGACGTCGCGGTAGCTGTTCTCGACCAGCTTCACCATTTCGGCGGCGCGCGCCGAGGTGGTGACGCAGGCACCGCGCACGAACTGGCGGTAAAAGGTCATCGCGCGGCGCGCGCAACGGGGGGTGATGCCGCCGATGCAACGGTCGTTGTCGACCAGCTCGACGAGGATGCGCCCGGGCAGCACGCGCTCGGGGCAATAGGCGACAAAGATGTCGGCGGCGCCGGCGCAAGCGCCGGGGACTTTGAGGTCGGGACGCAACTCGGCGATCAGCGCGGCGACTTTTTCGGTGGTGCCGACGGGGGAAGTCGATTCGAGGATGACGAGATTGCCCGTCTTGAGCTTCGGCGCGATCGCACGCGCCGCCGACAGGACATGGCTGATGTCGGGGCGATGCTCGTCGTCGTGCGGGGTCGGCACCGCGATCACGAACACGTCGGCGGGCGCAACTTCGGTCGAGGCCACAAGCGTGCCGCGCGCAACGACACCCTGGACGAGCCCGTCGAGATCGACCTCCTCGATATGTACCTTGCCGCTGTTGACGGTGCCGACGACATGCTCGCTGACGTCGACGCCGGTGACGCGGCTCCCCGATCGTGCAATCAGCGCCGCGGTCGGCAGACCGATATAGCCCAGGCCGAGGACGGTGACATTCTGCTCGCTATCGATGGGCACGCGCTACAATCTCCGCAATTCGCTCCGCCGCGCGGCCGTCGCCAAAGGGATTATGGGCGCGCGCCATGGCGTTATAGGCCGCTTCATCGTCCAAAAGGCTGAAAATTTCGGAAACTATCCGATTTTTGTCGGTGCCGACGAGCCGCGCCGTACCGGCCGCAATCCCCTCGGGCCGCTCGGTCGTCTCGCGCATCACAAGCACTGGCTTGCCGAGCGAAGGCGCTTCTTCCTGCACCCCGCCGCTGTCGGTCAGCACCAGCGTCGATTCGCTCAGCAGCCGGACAAAGTGCGGATAATCGAGCGGATCGATCAGCGCGACATTGTCGAGACCGCCGAGAATCGGCTCCATCGCGCTGCGCACTTGGGGGTTGGGATGGACCGGGAAAATCACCGCGACGTCGGGCCGGGCGGCGATTCCGGCGATGGCTTCGGCGATGGCTTTCATGCCGTCGCCGAAATTCTCGCGGCGGTGCGACGTGACGGCGATGATACGCTTGCCGGCGAAGCGGCGGGCGAGTGGGTCGAGGCCCGCGGCGAGCGACGGCTCCTCGTCGATCCGCGCTTTGGTCGCGAGCAAGGCGTCGATGACGGTGTTCCCGGTGACATGGATATGATCCGCCGACACATTTTCAGCACGCAGCGCGGCGGCGGCGGTCTCAGTCGGCGCAAAATGTAGGTCCGCGACAGCACCAGTAACCTTGCGGTTCACCTCTTCGGGCCAAGGGTGGTAGATATTGCCGCTCCGCAGTCCCGCTTCGACATGGCCAACAGGAATCTTGCGGAAATAGGCTGCGAGCGTCGCGGCCATCGTCGTCAGCGTATCGCCATGCACGAGAATGCGGTGGGGCTTTTCGGCGTCAAATGTTTCGCCAAGCCCGACGACGAGCCTTGCTAGCAGCCCGTCTAGCGATTGTTTGGCCTGCATGACGTCAAGGTCGACATCGGGCCGTATCTGTGTGATTTCGAGCACCTGATCGAGCATCTCGCGGTGCTGCGCAGTGACGCAGACGCGCGCGTCGAGTCCGCTCTGCGCACGGAGTGCGTGGACAACCGGGAACATCTTTATCGCTTCCGGACGCGTACCGAAAACGGTCATCACCTTCATACCAAATCTCCTGACTGAAAGCGCGGCCGCGACCGGCGACGGTTATCGATACGCGATCGCGCCGTAGTCGGCAAAGCTTGTAACACCCTTAACCTACGATCATCGCGGCCGATTTTCCGAATTGACGACATCAATGCAACAATTGCGCAATAAAGCTGTATATTGCCTCGCGGAACGGCGGAGGCTAGGTGGTCCGCGACGCGGTGGCCGCTGATCCTGCGCTCGATAAATATTTGGAAGTTGTTGATTTTCATGTTCTGGAAGCGTAAGAGTAAGCCGGTCCCGCCGCCCCCGGCCAGTTTCTCCATCCCGGCAGGGCAGCGCGTCTATGCGATCGGCGATATCCACGGGCGCGACGACCTGTTCGGCGAATTGATTGCGCTGATCCGCGCCGACAATGCCGCCCTCGGGTCGGCGCACGTCAGCCTCATTCTGCTCGGCGATCTGGTCGACCGTGGCCCCCAGTCGGCCGAAGTGGTCGAACGCGCGCTCGGCCTGCGTGGCGAATTCGACGAGTTGCGGTTGCTTATCGGCAATCATGAGGAATGTTTCCTGGCGGCCTTGACGGGCGATGTTCGCCGTTTACGCTATTTCATGCGCATCGGGGGCGAAGCGACCGTGCGAAGCTATTGGAAAGACGACGTCAGCTTTTTCGAAGCCAGTTTCGAGCAGGTTGCGGAGCGGCTGCCTGACATGGTGCCGCCGGAGCATGTGCAATTTCTGGGGAGCGGCGAGGATGTTATCGAGATCGGCGACTACATCTTCGTTCACGCGGGTATCCGCCCCGGCGTGCCGATCGAGAAACAGGCGCTCGGCGACTTGCGCTGGATCCGGCACGAATTCCTCGATGACGAGCGCGACCATGGGGCGATGATCATCCACGGTCACACGATCTACGATGACGTCGACGAGTGGCCCAATCGCATCGGGATTGATACCGGCGCCTATAAATCAGGCGTCCTTACCGCGATCGCTCTGGAAGGAAGGGAGCGTCGCTATTTGAAAACGACGAGCGAATGACGGAGCGCTGGTCTTTCCATCGCGACAATTTGTCGATCCGGCTTGTTAGGGCGGCAGGCCGCTTGAATCGTGGCTTTTTCGTCACTAGGCGGCCGGCCAAACCGGGGACGTCCCGCTCGCCGCAAAAGGTTCACGGATTACCCGGACTGTCCCCGGTATCATGTTTGTCCTTGGGAATGATGCAGGTTGCCACTATTAACCCTTTGCACAAACTGAACATTCGCCCCGCCTGATGCAGGGTTCGAAAGGGTTGAGAATGGATATTTGGGAGGGTCAGCCCCTTGTGCTGCGCGAACGCGCCATGGTCCAGGTGACACAGTGGCTTGCCTGGCTCGCGGACCTGCCGCGCCGTCGCCGCCAGCAAGTGGCGATACTGGTGGATGCCGTTCTGTGTGTCGTCGCGGTTTGGATCGCTCTTTCGCTGCGGGTCGGCGAATGGGAGTTGTTTACCAGACCTGTGTTCATTCTGTCTGCTGTCGGCCTGAGCTTATGGTTTCCCGTCGCATGGCGATGGGGGGTCTATCTCTCGCTCATCCGTTTTTCGGGCGGCCGGACTATGATGGGGCTGGCGATCGCGTCCGGAATATTCGCGATTCCGATGGTGCTGATATTCATGGTAGTCGGTATCTCCGGGATTCCTCGCACGATGGGTTTGCTGCATCCTATCATCTTTCTCGCGCTCCTTGCCGTCAGCCGGATGGCGATCCGGTTCGCGCTGGTCGACATATTGCATCGGGCCAACGGCGGCCGCGACCTGCGCCGCGTACTGATCTATGGGGCGGGAAGGGCCGGGCAGCAACTCTCGCTTTCGCTGCGCCACGAACCGCATGTCCAGGTGCTGGGCTATATCGACGACGATGCCCGCTTGAACGGGCAGCGGCTCGACGGCATTCCGATCTATTCATCCGACCGCCTTGCCTGGGCGATCCGGACGCTGATGATCGACGAAGTGCTGATCGGCCTCCCGCGCATTTCGAGGGCGCGCCGCAGGGAAATCATCGATGCGCTCCAGAATTTCCAGGTGCAAGTGCGCGTGCTGCCGAGCCTCAGCAGGATCATCGACGGCGAGGTTTCGGTCAACGACTTGCGGGCCGTCCAGATCGAGGACTTGCTCGGGCGCGATCCGGTGGCGCCGAATACGCTGCTGATGGGGCGCAACATTGCGGGCAAGACCGTGCTCGTTTCGGGGGCGGGCGGGTCGATCGGCAGCGAACTGTGCCGGCAGATACTGAGCTTTCTGCCGCATCGCCTGATCCTTGTCGATCAGTCCGAATTCGCGCTCTATGCCATCAACGACGAACTCACGGCCGCTGCGGCGCAGGTTGACGGTCCGGCCATCGAGATCATCCCCGAACTGGGGAATGTCACCGATCGGCATTCCATTTCGCGCATCTATTTGCGCTGGAAGCCGGATACGGTCTTTCATGCAGCGGCGTACAAACATGTCCCGTTGGTCGAGGCCAATCCTATCGCCGGCTTGCGCAATAATATCTTCGGCACGCTCTACAGTTGCCTCACTGCGGAGGAGGTGGGCGTCGCCACCTTCATCCTGATCAGCACCGATAAGGCCGTGCGGCCGACAAACATCATGGGGGCATCCAAGCGCGTCTGCGAACTTATCCTGCAGGCACGGTCCGCCAGGCCGAGCTCGACGGTTTTCACGATGGTCCGGTTCGGCAACGTCCTGGGGTCGAGTGGGTCGGTCGTGCCTCGTTTCATGGCGCAAATTCGCGCCGGGGGGCCGGTTACGCTCACGCACCGGGACATTACTCGATATTTCATGACCATTCCGGAGGCGGCACAACTCGTGATCCAGGCGGGCGCGATGGCGAAGGGCGGGGAAGTGTTTGTGCTCGACATGGGTCAGCCGGTGCGCATCCGCGACCTTGCCGTGTCGATGGTTCGCCTGTCGGGCCTTTCGGTACGTGACGACACCCATCCCGACGGCGACATCGAAATTTGCGAAATCGGGATGCGGCCGGGCGAAAAGCTCTACGAAGAATTGCTGATCGGCGAAAGTCCGCAGCCGACGATGCACGAGCGCATCATCCGTGCGAGCGAAACGATGTTAGATTGGGACGATCTCGATCGCGCGCTGTTGGCCTTGTCCGGCCATCTGGAGCGCGGCGATGCGGCTGAGGCACTCGATATCCTTCGCGAACTGGTGCCGGAGTATGCGCCGCCATCCGGCCATCCGGCGATCCAGGCGATGGCGGGGTAGGATTGACAGGCTTTGCGACCCGTCACAACGATCCAAAAACATGCTGGCGCCTCCTGAAACTATATCCTATGGGCTGCCCTCCCCGCATCCCTCGGCGGGTCATCCAAACAACAAAATAGAGAAGGCGTTTCACGGATTTCCATGCTGATTGCGAAGACGATTTCGGCCACGGGCCAAGGGGAACGCGACGCGCTACGCTGGCTTTTGCCGGCGACGGTGCTGCTTGCGATGCTCTTGGGTGGTTCGTCGCGGGCCGACATCCTGTCGCTTCTGATCCTGCGACCGCTGTCGGCTCTGCTATTTGTTTACGCCGTCTATCGTCACTGCGGTGCGGCCTGGCGGCGGTCGCCGGGGCTGATGACCTTGGCGGGCGGCATCCTGCTGCTGGCCATCGCGCATGTCGTGCCGCTTCCCCCCACGCTGTGGTCGGCGCTACCGGGGCGACAGATCGTCGTCCAAGCTTTTGAGGTGGCGGGCATGCCACTGCCTTGGCTGCCGCTGTCGATGTCACCTGCGGCCGCATGGAATGCCCTGTTCAGCCTGATGTTGCCGCTCGCCGCGTTGATCCTCGCGCTTGCGGCTAATCCCGACGACCGGCTTCGCGCCCTCAAATGGGTGATGGTGATCGGCCTCGTTAGCGGCTTTATCGGCTTGCTTCAGATTTTGGGGCCGCCGCGCGGGCCGCTCTATTTCTACAAGGTGACCAACACGGGCGCCGCGGTCGGTTTTTTCGCCAACCGCAATCATCAGGCTATCCTTATGGCGAGCCTGTTTCCGCTTTTGGCCATGTATGCGACGCTCGCGGACAATTCGCGCGGGCGGCTGCAGTTCCACCGTGGCATCGCTATTGCGGCCGCCATGTTTATTACGCCGATGATCCTCGTGACCGGGTCACGAAACGGCCTCATGCTCGGCGTCATCGGCTTGGTTCTCGCAATCTGGGTGTATGGCAGAGGGGCGGAAAAGCTTTCCGGCAAGCCCGCGACGGCGCGCTGGCGCCGATGGGCGCCCTATGGCGTTGTCGCTATGTTGGTCGGACTGTCGCTGCTGACGGTGGTCGCAGCGCGCGGCGTCGCGTTCCAACGGCTCGTCAGCCTTGACGCGTCGCAGGATCTGCGCCTGAAGGCACTGCCGACAGTCGTCCAGATCGCGCGCGACACCTTCCCTTGGGGAAGCGGCCTCGGGAGCTTCGACGAGGTGTATCGGCAATATGAGCCCTCGCGATTATTGTCGCCTAATTACTTTAATCACGCCCACAACGACTGGCTGGAGATTTTGATGACCGGCGGTTTGCCGGCGGTGCTGCTTTCGGGGAT
This sequence comes from Sphingopyxis solisilvae, assembly GCF_015475875.1. Classification (GTDB taxonomy): domain Bacteria; phylum Pseudomonadota; class Alphaproteobacteria; order Sphingomonadales; family Sphingomonadaceae; genus Sphingopyxis; species Sphingopyxis solisilvae. The sequence goes on from NZ_JADKYM010000003.1 coordinate 85,643, forward strand.
CGCGATCATCCTGTTCGCCGTCGCCGCAATCGCCGTGCTGAGGCAGAAGGAGAGGGGGCTTTCGCGCCGCCGGATGCTGATCTCGGCCCGTTGTGCGATCGCGATTTTACTGTTGCTTGCCATTGGCAGCATTGCCGAGTACCCGGCACGGACACCCTCGCTGGCCGTGCTTGGGGCATTGTGTGCGGCCGCCCTGAGCGGTGTCCGCAAAATCGACACGGACGGTTCCTCTCGCGATCGTCGGACCGCGTCGAACCGGAATCGTGATACCGGAGAAATTTGACCATGATGCGTGCCATTTTCGCGGCTGTTCTTCTCGCTGCGGCGGGCGGCTGCGCGTCAATCCCGCGGCTTCAGTCGAACGAATTTATCCAGGTTGTGGACGCCGCGGAGCTTCCACCGCCGGTCGCAGCCCATATGGAAAGCGGGTACCGGATCGGCTTATATGATCGCCTGCTGGTCGACGTGCTGGGTTTCGAGGAATTGAGCAAGCGCGAGTTTCAGGTCGATGCCGCGGGCAATATCTCGCTTCCGATCGCCGGAGCGGTACGCGCCGCCGGCCGTACGCCGGATGAGGTCGCGCAGGATATCGTGACGAAGATGCGCGTGGGCTATATCCGCAATCCGCAAGTTTCGGTGAACCTGTTCCAGTCGACGAGCCAATATGTCACCGTTGAGGGGCAGGTGGCGGAGCCCGGTAATTATCCGCTGGTCGATGACATGACGCTGATGCGCGCGGTCGCCGCGGCGAAAGGCCCCTCGGAATTCGCCAAGCTTGACGACGTCGTCGTTTTCCGCACGGTTGACGACAAGCGGATGGTTGCGCTTTATAACTTGGCGGCTATCCGTCGCGGTCACTATGGCGATCCGCAGCTCTATGCGAAGGATGTCGTCGTGGTGGGAGACTCGCCGGGCCGCAGGCTTTTCACGCGAATCGTACAGGCCTCTTCGCTGATCACCGCGCCGATCATCGCGCTGGTTAGCAGCAATGCCCTTTAGTCCCGCACCATCCTGCACCATGGCCTTGTCGGAATGAGCAATACAATGAACCGAATCCCCTTCGAATTGCCGGGTCAGGAGGCCGCGGTTACGAAATCCGGCGCGGAATCGGTCGAGCCGCCGCTGGTGCTCCAATATTGGAGCATGGCGCTGCGCCATCGCTGGGTCGTGCTCGGCATCATCATCGGTTCGATCGTCGTCGGAATTCTCGCGACCCTGCTTGCGACGCCGCAATATTCGGCGACGTCGCGCATCGAGATTTCGCGCCAGCAGCAACGCATCACCAACGTGCAGGGCGTGGAATCCGAAGAGACCGGCCGCGACCTCGAATTCTATTTCACTCAATATTCGCTCCTCGAAGCGCGCTCGCTCGCCGAACGCGTGTCGCGCCAGCTCAACCTGCCGCGCAACGAAGCCTTTTTCGCGGCGCATGGCGTCGAGCCTGAAGGCGGGGCGCTGCTGAATATTGGCGGCGACCGCCCGCTTGACAGTGCGGCACTCGCCGAGCGGCAGAATCTGGTGGTCGAGACGCTGCTCAACCACGTCGGGGTCAATCCGATCCGCAGTTCGGCGCTCGTCGACGTCAGCTATTCGAGTGCGTCGCCGTCGCTTTCGGCCCAGATTGCCAATGCGTGGGTTCAGCAGTTCATCGCGCAAAGCATGGACCGGCGGTTCGAATCGACGGCCGATGCGCGTCGCTTCCTTGAGACGCGGCTGGACGGCCTGCGGCAGCGGGTCGAACAGTCCGAGCGCGATCTGGTAAACTATGCGTCGCGGCGCGGCATCGTCCGCCTGCCGCAGGAGTCCGATGGACCTAGCCGGAACATGGATACGCTGGCGGGCAGCAACGTGCGCCAGATCAGCAATGCGCTGGCGCAGGCCACAGTTGCGCGCGTCGATGCCGAAGGAAAGCTCGATGCGGCGCGCGTGCGGCGCGCCAACGAAGCGGCGCTGCAGAACCCGGCGCTCAACGAATTGCGGAAGCAGCTGGCCGAAGTCGAAAGCGAATATTCGCGGGCGCTGGTCCAATTCGAGCCTGAATATCCGGCGGCGAAGGCGCTGCGCGAAAAGGCGGACTCGCTGAAGCGCAGCATAGCGGCCCAGGAAGGCCGCGCGGTCGAAAGCTATGTGAGCAATTACGAAGCAGCTGCGAAGCGTGAAGACGCGCTGAAGGCGCGTCTCGACAAGCTGCTCGACCAGCTCAACCGGGAACAGCGCGACAGCATCCAATATAATATCTACCAGCGCGAGGCGGATACCAATCGCCAGCTGTATGACGGCTTGCTGCAGCGCTACAAGGAAATCGGCGTCGCGGGCGTCGGCGCAAACAATATCTCGGTCGTCGATGCCGCGACGGTGCCCGAGCGCCCGTCGTCACCGCGGCTGGCTATCAACCTGCTGATGGCGCTGGCCGCCGGTTTAGCGCTTGCCGCCGCCGCCGTGTTCGTCCTTGAAAACCTCGACGAAGGCCTGCGCGAACCCGACCAGGTTCGCCAGCGCCTCGGCCTGCCGCTGCTCGGTGCAGTGCCGATAATCGAGGACGGCAATGTCCGCGACCTGCTTGCCAATCCGAAATCTTCGCAATCGGACGCCTATTTTACGGTTCGGACGAACCTTGGTTTCTCGACCGATCATGGCGTGCCGCAGTCTCTGATGACAACGAGTACGTCGCCGTCGGAAGGCAAGTCGACGACCAGTTTTGCGCTGGCGACGATTCTGGGGCGCACCGGACGCAAGGTAATCCTGATCGACGCCGACTTACGCAAGCCTACGATTAACAAATATTTTGATGCGGAAAACGAGTTCGGTACTAGTAACTATCTAGCAGGCGACGACAATCTAGACGTTCTGATCCAGCCGACCACGCATGCGAACCTGAGCTTCATGGCATCGGGGCCGCAGCCGCCGAACCCAGCGGAACTGCTTGGTGGGCGTCGCCTGCAGCAGTTGATAGCGGAACTCCGCAAGCGTTTCGATCATGTTATCGTCGATAGCCCGCCCATGCTGGGCTTCGCCGACGCACCGCTGGTCGCGAACGCCGTCGAGGGCGTGGTCTATGTCGTCGAATCGCAGCGGACGCCCGTGCGCGGCGCGACGCTGGCGCTGCGTCGGCTCGCGGAAGCTCACGCCCGTGTATTTGGTGTCGTGCTTACGAAATATCGTGTCAATCAGGCAGGCTATGCCTATGGCTATGGCTATGGCTATGGCTACGGTTCCGACGCTCGGGACAAAGCCGACGCTGAGGAAAATTGATCGGTGCGAAAGGGATATTCGTTCCGGAGCCGGGTGGGCAAGCGAGCGAGCGTCGTTCCGCTCCTTCTTGCGATTCGACAGGGTCTGACACCCGCGACCGTCGTGGTGCTGACCGTTGCTATCGCCCTCGCTTGGCTTGCTTTCATGAATGCCCGCGTTGGTGTCAGGCTTCAGCTGATGCCGGACACAGCTATGGGCGCTGGCTTCGACCCGATGCGATCGCGGCTCTCTGCGCTTGAGAAGCGGCAGGCGGAGCCTGGCTTCAAGGACCAAGCTGCAGCGATCGCGCTGGCGAGGGCTGCTTTGCGTCAATCGCCGATGAATCCCCGCGCGCTGCGGATTCTTGCCATTGCCGACGTCCAGGGCGGGAGGGCCGATCTTGCGGAAGGCAAGATGGTGATGGCGGACCGCCTGTCGCGTCGTGACGGTGCGACCCAGTTGTGGCTCGCCGACCGGCGCGGACGTCAGGGCCGGATCGGCGACGCCTTGCGTCATATCGACGTGCTGCTGCGAACCAGCCCCGAGGCGCAGGCGCCGTTGCTCGAACGCCTGGCTGGCGCGCTGGCGCTTCCCGAGGCGAGGGCGGCGATCAAGCCGATGATAGTCGCTGACACGCCGTGGATTGAATCCTTCTTCGCGATCGCGGTCGACCGGTCGCCGACCATGGTGCCGCTGGCCGAACTGGTGGCGTCGCTGCGCGAAGGTCCCCGCGTCGATCGGCTGGAGGGCAGCTATGCCTCGCTCGTCTATCGTCTGGCGGGGGAGCAGCAATATGACCTGATGCGCAAGGTCTATACGAAGTTGCCCGCCGCGCGCGCCCGCGACCTATATGATGTCAGCTTGCGATCGGCCGTCGATCCCAAGGGTTATCGCCCCGTGATATGGGATTTTGGTTCGCGATCGGACCGCGGCGCGGCAATGCTTGGGCCGGACGAGGCGGAGTTTTTTGCGATGACCGACGTTCGCGGGGTTGCCGCGAGCAAGGCGGTTTTTCTGAAATCCGACGGGCAGGCACTGCGCTTCCGGAAGAAGGAAGGGACTGTCGGCGATGGCGCGGCGGCGTTCTGGCGCGTCACCTGTGTCCTCGGCCGCGTGGCTAAATCGTCGGTTCAGAGCCGCAATCTGCTCGAAGTGCCGGACGGCACCGTCCTGAGCCTCCCGTTTCCTGTGGGCTGCCGTGCAGCGCAGATAGAGGTGGTCGTCGATGGCGCGATGCGCCGCGATCCGACACGCGTCGTCCTGTCGGATATCGGGTTGTCGCGCTAATAATTCGGGATTCCCAGTTTTTCCCGGCCGTTGGCCGTAGCTTAATGGAATGGCAGATGCCTCGCGTTTCGGTTGTTGTCCCAGTGTATAATGCCGAGAAGTATATCGGCGAGACGTTGCGCTCGATCAGCAGCCAAACCTTTGCCGATTTCGATGTCCACGTCGTCGACGATTGTTCGACGGACGGCTCCGCCGAGATCGTCCAGGCTTTTTGCGCCGCGGACGGTCGGTTTTCTTACCATCGTTCGCCAAGCAACTTCGGCGGCCCCGCGGGGCCGCGAAACCTGGGGATCGAGAAGTCGTCCGGCGAATATGTCGCCTTCTGCGATGCTGACGATGTGTGGGTGGCCCACAAGCTGGAGACACAACTGGCCGTCGCCGACGAAACGGGAGCCGATGTCGTGTCGGCTATCGTCAGAGATTTTCACGACGGCGAGGAACGCGAACCCGTCGCGGCGCCTTCGGGCGCAGTGCCGCGTTCCGAAATCTCGCACGCGCGTTTGTTGCTGAAGAACTGGATTGCGCTTTCCAGCGTCGTCGCGCGCCGCTCCGCGCTCTCCGCTGCCGGGCCGTTTAACGCGGCGCGAACGCATGTCGCAGTTGAGGATTTCGACATGTGGCTCCGCATCACCCATAACGGCGGGCTCGTCGTGAGAGTGGGCGTCCCTCTGGTCCACTACCGGAAACTTCCGACGTCGATTTCGGCAAGTAAGACGATGATGATACGCAAGGCGCTGAACATAATTGGGGACGATTATGCGCGACGCGGGAAAGGTGCACTGTTCAAGATGCTGCGTCCGGTCCACTGGGTCTTGTATGTCGGCACCTCGGCCTGGATGCGCGCCGTTCGGCGCGAGCTTTGACGGCTGAACGCCGGCGCTAAGGAGAATGTGAAATGATGTCCCCCTATGACTCCAAAAGGATACTGGTGACCGGGGCCGCGGGTTTTCTGGGCAGCCACCTGTGCGAGCGGCTGGTCGATCAGGGGCATGAGGTGCTGGGCATCGACAATTATTTTACGGGCCGCCGGGCGAACGTCGCTCATCTTCTCGGCAAGCCGAACTTCGAAATGATGCGTCACGACGTGACCTTTCCCCTCTTCGTCGAGGTCGACGAAATCTATAACCTCGCCTGCCCGGCGTCACCCGTACATTATCAATATGATCCGGTGCAAACGACGAAGACCAGCGTCCATGGCGCCATCAATATGCTGGGCCTGGCCAAGCGGACGGGTGCGAAGATCCTGCAAGCATCGACATCGGAGGTTTATGGCGACCCCGAGCAACACCCCCAGACCGAGGAATATTGGGGCAATGTGAACCCGATCGGCCCGCGATCCTGCTATGACGAGGGGAAGCGCTGCGCCGAGACGCTGTTCTTCGACTATTATCGCCAGAACAACGTCCGCATCAAGGTTATGCGCATTTTCAACACCTATGGCCCGCGGATGCATCCCGAGGATGGCCGGGTCGTGTCGAATTTCATCATGCAGGCCCTGACCGGCCAGCCGATTACGATCTATGGCGACGGCTCGCAGACGCGCTCTTTCTGTTATGTCGATGACCTGATCGAAGGCATGATCCGGCTGATGAATTCGCCCGACGAGGTGACGGGGCCGATCAATATCGGCAATCCGGGGGAGTTCACGATCCGCCAGTTGGCCGAAAAGATCGTCGAGATGGTCGGTGCCGATGCCGAATTGGTATTCAAAGACCTGCCCGTCAACGATCCGATGCAGCGCAAACCGGACATCGGCAAGGCGATGTCGTTGCTCAACTGGCAGCCGACGATCGTGCTGGAGGACGGCCTTGGTAAAACGATCGATTATTTCCGGTCGTTGATAAACGAACGTCAAAGCAAGTGAATTGGGGGCGCACCGTCAATCCGGTTCAGAGGGGGGCGGCGATGCGCTCGCCGATGCTGTCGATCGTGTGGTTCACGATCGGTTTCGCCCTGCTTGCGGCCCTTTACACTGGGCTGATGTTCCAGTTCTGGGCGATCGGTTTCGTCCTGCTCCTAACCGGGGCGAGCTATGCGGCGCTCGGCGGCTATGCCATCGGATCACTGCGGTCGACTGATAACGTCAATGAGCGGCCGACCTCGGCGTTGTTCAATATCATCGTAGCGGTGATCGCGTTGCTTGGCCTTTGGGCCATGTTCTACGACCGCACTACAAATCGCGGCATTGATTATGTGAACCTCGGGATCGCGGCCGCCCGCGCCGAATTTACCCGCGTCGGCGAGCGCGGAGGACTGCTAAGCATCGCCGGAAACATCTTTTCGGCGGCGGTGTACTTGCCAATGATAAATATGATCTTCGACTGGGAAAAATGGGGACGGGAGCGTTATCTCGTCGCCGCGCTCGTGGTCGTCGGGATGCTGGGACTGACCTATATCACCGGCGGACGGACTGCGCTGCTGATCGGGGTCTCGCTGGTTGCTGCGGCCATATTGGGGCGGGGCGCGATTGGGCTTCCGCGGCTGCCGAGCTTCTTGAGTCGGCTTCGACTGATCATCGGCGGTATAGTAGTTGCAGTCGTTTTCGGCGGCATCTTCGCGCTGCGGGCGACTGCGTTCGGCGCGGCAAGCGCTGGCGATTATCTCAGCCAGCTCTGCATCCACCTTGCACAGCCGGCGATCGAGATCATGGCGCAATGCTATTCGATACCTTATTCAAGTGGCGTAGAAGGAGTCGATGAGCTTGCGAATTTCGGAACCGCCGTTCTCCTGTACGCCTTCCACGTGGCGTGGGTTGGCAATGTAATCATCGTCGACGCCAATCCCGGCGTTTCGACTGCGTTCTCGGGCTTCCAGGAAATGTTTCTGGGCCGCTTCGGCTATCAGCTTACTGCCACTGACTACGACGGATATTTTATCCCAGCTGCGGCAAGCGTGGTCTATGACTTCGGCTATCTTGCGATGATCATTGGATTCGCGCTGCTCGGATTCATGCTGGGCCTGTTTCGGCGGTCGATGCTTGCCGGCAATCTGTACCTTGGGCGTGTGGCCTTTTGCTACGTCGCCGCGGCGTTGCTGATCTGCGTGCTGATCAGCCCAGCCAACCTGCCGGTGCTGTTGCTTTCGATCATGGCGATCACGGCCATCGCCGGCACCACCACCTTCGCGAGGTCGGCGGGCATTGAGCTCGTATTTCTGAATAAGGTCTTAGCACGCGAGACGAAGCGATGACTAACCTCAGGGGCTATCCCCAATACCGACATGTGGGGGTTGCCCAAATCTATCCTTGGCGGCCGCATGCGTTTCAGCGCGACTATCTCTTGACGCTGGCGCGGCAAAGCGGGCTCGAAACCAGCGAACTCATGTGCAAAGGCTCGCTCGAAAAATGCTATGACAAGCAATATCAGACGGTCGGCTTCGGTTCAGTCGACCATTGCGTCAAATGCCGCCTGGGGCGCAGCGCGACGGCGCGTTCGCACCGGCAGTTCGCGATCGACTGGTCGACGAGGGACATTCCGGTCGAAGGTGAGGAACAGGCAATCATCTCGAACCGCGCGGCGCTGGTCCGCGCCGAGGTTGCGAGCGACGTCGGCCCCCGGATCGGGGGGCGCGGCCTGCTGCATGCCTATCGCGCGGGCTATCATTCGACCGTGCGCTGGATCGAGAGCTGCGGTGTCGACCTCGTCCTTCTCTTCAACGGGCGTATCGACATATTGAAGGGCGTAGTCGATGCGGCGGTCGCCTGCGGCGTCGATTTCATGTCCTATGAACGGTCGTGGTTCGGGGACGGACTGATGCTGCTGCCGCGCGAAAACTGCCTCGGCCTTCGCCATATCCACGACATGTGCAGGACAATCGGGGGAAGCGAGCTTGCCGACGAGGACCGGATGCGCGCCGAGCGGATCATCGCCAGCCGTGTCGACCGGACCGGCAGCAACGAATGGCGCGACTTCCAGAAACGGGGCGAGGGGACTTATTCGGATCTGTTCGGTCAGATCGGGAAAGCGCCGAAGGTGCTGGTGCTTCCATCGAGCAACTATGAAATATGGGGGCATAGCGACTGGCGGGTCGAATGGGCCGACAATTTCGAGGCGATCGACTATCTGCAGTCGGCGCTCGCCATCCCTTTCGAGCATTTCCTGATCCGCGGCCATCCGATATGGGCGCAGCGGGTCGGCGTCAGTTTCGGGAGCCGGGCCGACGAGCATTATCGAACCTATTGCGCGCGCCGCGGCATCCGCTACGTCGAACCCACGTCCGCGATCCATACTTCGGCGCTGATCGAGGCGTCGGACCTTGTCGTCCTGAACGCCGGCAGCTCGGTCATGGAGGCGGTGTGGCGAGGCAAGCCGGTGATCTCGCTTGCGGCGAGCACTTATCAGACGGTGGGGGTCTGCCCAACCCTGCTCGGCCCAGGGCAAACTTTCGATCTGCCCGACGACGCGACGCGCCGCCGCCAGATTGTGAAGTTTGTTCATGCGATGGATCGGATCGCGCCGACCTTTGTAAACCATCTCAAGGCTTTGTCCTCGGGAGAGCAGCAGGCTTTCGAGGGAGCCGACTTCGATGATGTCGTGCGCCAACTCCATCATGATACGCTGACGGCGCCGGGCAAGAACACGGCGCCTGTCGGCGCGCCAATCGAACGGCGTCCGTCGATGGTCGAGCGCGCGCGCAAGCTCGTGAAATATGGCGACCGCTAGGGTCGATGCCGATGCGGGCGCTTTTTGGTTCCATCCTGCTGCTCGGTGTCGGATCGTTCATCCATGCGCTGCGCGTCATCATCCTGTCGTTCCTGCTGGGAAACCACGATTTCGGCGCGGTCTCGACGATCCTGTTAATTTCGACCCTGTTCGCCGAATTCGGGACGCTTGGCTTTTCGCAGCTCATCTATAATCAGCGCCTCTTCGCGCCTCGAGCCGTCAGCCGTGCATCGGTGAATGTGAGCTGCTTCCTTCTCACCGGATTGTCGATCATCAGCGCCATGGGAGTGGTGACAGCGCTAGCGATTTCGGTGGTCGGCCCCTTTGGTTTCTGGACGCTGTTCGTCACGCTGATCTGTGCCGCGGCGAATGTGATGATTCTGGCCGCGTGCCGCGCCTCGAACAACAAGTTCACGCATCCCACCGGCTATTTCTTGAAATCGCTGATCGTACTTGTCGATATCGCGGTGCTGGGATCGGGTCATTTCGAGATCGGATCGATCATGTTGTGGGGCGAGATACTCGCGACGCCGGTGCTGTTCCTCTATGCTTGGCGGCAAGGGATCCTGCGGCCGCGGTGGTCGTTCCTCCGCAAGGTTCGCGGCATCGTCACGATTCACTGGCGCGTCGCCTTCTGGGCTGTCATGTCCTCTATGTCGGCGCTCCTTTTCCTCAATCAGGAGCGAATGGCAGGCGCCTTCTTCCTGACGCTCGCGCAGATGGGCGTCATCACGAAGATCATCCTGATCAAGATCATCGGGGGGCAGTCGGCGTTCATCTTCGGAACCTATTTCCACCGCCACGTCGTCGGGTCGGACCATGCGGGGCGGGTGGACACCTTTGCCGTCATTCGCCGTTACGAGCGTTATGCCTATCCGGCGCTCGCGGCGCTCTGCCTTCTGATGACGATCCCGGTCCAGATGGCCTATCGCGCCTTTTACGGGATAGAGCTGAGCTACGCCGTCGCGATCGCCGCGATGGTCCTCGCTATCGTCTTCTTCTTCAATCCGTTCGCTATCCTGTTGCAGGCTTCGGGGCGGTTCGGGACGATCGCGCGCTACAATGCCCTGGTCGTGGCGTTGTTCTTTGCGCTCGCGTTGTTCAGCTTCGACAGTTCCTATCTCGTTATCGCATCGGCGGCGACCTCCGCCCTGTGGTATGTGCTGGTCCGCCGGGCCGCCTATCGCCTGCTCTGATCCGGGTCAGGGGCGGGCCGCGACCCGCGCCCGCAACGTCGCGATGTCGTCGATCGGCATGCCCCGAAACTTTGGATCGAGCTCGTCCAGCGGAATCTCCGCCGCATCGAGGCGGAACGGATCCGCGTCGATCGACCGGAATCCGGCTTTCTCGAACATCTCCAGAAACTGGCTGTGGCGCAGCCGGTTCATATAGAGGAACCGGCTGTTGTGCGGTTCCCAGTCGCGATCGCTGTACCGCAGGAAATTGATCCTCGAAGCACCGTCCTCGCGCGCATAATGGTCGCTATAGTCGATGATGTGGACGGCGACGCCGTCGGGTTTCAGCCGCTCTCGTGAGGTGCCCAGCACTTGGGCCAGCGGAGCCGGCGGAATATGTTCCAGCGTATCGACCGAGTAGAAGCAATCGAAGCGTTCCTCGCCGATGTCGGTGATCCTCATCGGTGCGCGATAATCGATCCCGAAAGCGGCCAGATCGTCGAAACCGGCGATAGAAGGAACGGACACGCCTACCCGCCGGGCGATATATTGCGCAGCATGGTTGACGAGGTCGATGCGCGCCAGCCGGTCGATGTCGAGCGTGGTGACCGAGCCGACGCCCAGCAGGCGCAGCGCCAGCGCCGTTGCGAGGTCCCGGCCGGCGCCGATTTCAAGGAAGCGCGTCTCACCGAGGTCGCCATCGATCGCGGCGGCTGCCAATATGTCGCGCGCGGCGACGATCAACTGGTCGAGAACGGGTTCCGACCGCGGCCACTCGCGGGTCACATGGCGCTGCAATAGGTGATGGATCGTGTCGCCAAACGGAATCGCCGACAAGATGCGGAACGCCGCGCTCTTGGTTTTCCAGTGCATAATCTATCCTTCGCCGAGCGTATTCGTGTTAATCCGCACCGGTGAACAGGGCCCAGCTTGCCGCCGTTCCGCGAGCGACATCGCGCGCCACGCGCTGTCCAAGTAACTGGGTGAGATATTTGGGAGGCAGGCCGTATCCGGGCCGTACCGCCCGCAGGTTCTCGGGCGTCAGAACGTCGCCGGCGCGCATGTCTCTGGCGATGTAGAGCGAGCGGCGGAAGGTGCGCGAGCCCTCTTCGGCGGGTGTCCCGCCAAAGGCGATGCCGCCGATCGCCTGCCAAGCGCGGTCGCATTCGACGCGCAGGGCGTGAAATTCCGCCGGCTCCATCGAGAAGGCGCTGTCGACGCCGCCATCGGCGCGCGCCAGCGTGAAATGCTTTTCGATCAGCGGCGCGCCGAGCGCGACCGACGCGACCGAAACGCCAGTGCCCATGGTGTGATCCGACAGGCCGACCTCGCATTGGAAAGTCTGCCGCATCGTCGGAATGGTGGCGAGGTTCGTGTTCACCGGTTCGGCAGGATAGGTGCTGGTGCATTTGAGTAGGATGATATCCTCGGCGCCCGCCCGCCGCGCGACAAGCACGGCTTCGCCGATCTCGGCCACGGTTGCCATCCCGGTCGACATGATCAGCGGTTTTCCCGTCGCTGCGACGCGCTCGATCAGCGGAATGTCGACGAGTTCGAACGAGGCGATCTTGTAGGCCGGCACGTCAAGCGTTTCGAGGAAGTCGACGGCGCTATGGTCGAAGGGCGAAGAGAAGCACGCGATCCCGAGCGACTTTGCCCGCTCCATGATCGGCGCATGCCAGTCCCACGGCGTATGCGCTTCGTCATAAAGGTCGTAGAGATTGCGCCCGTTCCACAGGCTCTTGGGGTCGTCGATGACGAAATCCGGCGTGTGCAGGTCCAGGGTCATCGTGTCGGCGGTATAGGTTTGCAGCTTGATCGCGTCGGCACCCGACGACGCCGCGGCGTCGACGATTTCCAAGGCGCGATCGAGCGAGTTATTATGATTGCCCGACATTTCGGCGATCAGATAGGGGCGGTGGTCCGCACCAATCTCCCGGTTGCCAATTTTCATCTCGCTGTTCCTGTTATCCAGATATCAAAAGCGGAGGCGCTGCTCGCGGTAGCCGCAGGGCTGACCGCTCCCTATCCCGCTCCGCCCGGCGGGACAAGCATCGCTCAGGGCCGAAAGGGAAGCTGCAGTTCGAAGTGATCGCCTGACTGCACATAGCCGGCATTGTGGAACAGGCGCTGCGAAACGGCGTTTCCGGGCAACGTTTCGGCCAGAATGACGAGATCGCGCCTCACCTCGCGGCTGAGCGCCTGCTGTGCCGCCTCTATCATCGGAAGGCCGAGCCGTCGGCCAGCGACGAACGGGTTGAGATAGAGCGAAATTTCATGGCGCCGATCGGCAAGGCGATCGAATCGGACGACGCCGACCGAAACGCCGTTCTTCTCTGCGATCAGCAGGAGATGGTCGGGCGATGCCGCGATGCGTTCGAACCATGCGCTATGCGCCTCCCATTCGATCATGCGATCATCGCGCGATACCGACCGGACATAGGGATCGTTCCGCCACGCGAGGATCGCCGCCGCATCGTCGCGTGTCGCGCGCCGCGTCGTCACGGGGGCGTCGCCGAGGGTCAACAACACCGCCGCCACACGCTCCGCGCCTCTGGCATCGACGAGTTCCTGACCGCGCCGGGCCTGCGTCAGTCGGCCGGCCCCATCGGCAAGGATCGCAGGCAGCATTTCGCGCAGCGACGCCCAGTCGCCGGCTTCGACCAGCCATTGCAGACCCTCGTCCGCAAGCTGGGTGGCGATTTCGCGCTGGTTGTCCGCTGTGATGACCGCGATAGCGGGGGCAGCGCTGGCCATGCGTTCCCACGTCGTGCCGCCCGCCGCGAGAATGAAGAGGTCGTGATGCCGGAAAAAGAGGGTTAGATCGGGAAGGTCGACGTGGACGGCGACATGGCCATCGGTGCTGGCGGCAGCGTGAATCGAGGCGATGTCGGGATTCATCCCCGACGTGATGATACCGACGTTGCCGCTGAATCCGGCAGCGCGCACCGTTTCGAGGACGGGGATCGTCGCGCGGGCCGGGTCGGTCCCGCCCATGAACAGGCCGATCGATGCCACGCCGTTCGATTGTTCGCGCGGCTCGCCGGTCGCGTAGCGCGGATCGATCAGCGCATAGCCCGGGCCGCCGAGCAATTCGGCCTCACCGATCACATCGCGATATTTGATCTGGTGATCGCGATTCCAGTTGGGGTCGACGACGAGGTCGGCACGGAGCGGACGATCGGCAAGATCGTCGATCGCGAGTATCCGGCAGCCGAGTTCGCGGCGGGCCAGATCGTGCCATTCGGCATCCAGCGCATAATGATCGACGATAATCCAGTCCGGCCGCTCGCCGGCGAGTGCGGCCAGAAGTTCCCGGTAATCATGGGCCTGTCCGTGCGGTAGCCAGCTTGCCGGATCGGCATCTTGTTCGGGGCGGGGCGATGGTAGGCGCAGCGCGCCGTCGGCGAATTCGGCAAGAAGCGGTGAGAGGTCGGCGCCCCATTCGTGGACGGCGAACCGGACATCCGCGCCGAATTTTCGAAGCGCGCGCGCGAGCGTCCGGCACCTGCGAACATGACCGATCCCGATGCGGGGAGACGCGTCGGCGCGGATGGTGATCTGCACGGCGTGCTCCGATCCGTTCAGCGAACCTTGAAGAGGGGTTCGAGCGGCGGGCAGCGCAGCGCTTCGAGGAGCGTGCCGGCGGCATTTAGGTCGCAGAGCTGCGGGAAAAGCGTGCGATAGGTGTCGAGCAGCGCCGCCACATCCGCATCGTCATGCGCGAAATTGAGGTTGTGGGTACCGTAGCTCAGCATGCCGCGCTGGTGCCATTCCTGCATCAGCCAGGTCTTGATCGTGAAACTGGAGGCGCCGGGCTGGTCGGCGATTGTCAGGAACGACCAGCTCGGATGCCCTTTTATATCGAAGACGTGCGCCGTTTGCGTTTCGTCGATGATCGAGCGTACTGCCGATTTCAGCGCTTCGCCGCGTGCGCAGATCTGCGCGATGACGGGTTCGCGCTTCAGCTTTTCGAGCGTCGCCTTCGCCGCCGCGAGCGAGAGGAGTTCGCCGCCGAAGGTGAAGGAGAAGAAGACTTCTTCCATCATCTGCATCACATCTGAGCGCCCGGCGATGGCCGACACCGGATAGCCATTCGCCAGCCCCTTGCCGAAGGTCGCGAGATCGGGGATGACACCAAATAGTTCCTGCGCGCCGCCGTTGGCATAGCGGAAGCCGGTGATCGTTTCGTCGAAAACGAGGATCGCGCCGTGCCGCGTCGCAAGCTCGCGCACCCCTTCGAGGAAGCCGGGCGCGGGATATTCGACGTTCATCGGTTCGAGGATAACGGCGGCGATCTGGCCCGGCCAATCGACGAAGATGCGTTCGAGTGACGCGAGGTCATTGTACAGGAACGGGTGCGAGAGATCGCGCGTCGCCTGCGGCACGCCGCGGTTGCGCGCCGTGGTGCCGATGTACCAGTCCTGCCAGCCGTGATAGCCGCACACGGCGACATGGTCGCGGCCGGTGAAGGCGCGCGCGATGCGGATAGCGCCCGAGGTTGCGTCTGAGCCATTCTTGCCGAAGCGCACCTTTTCGGCGCTGGGCACCATATCGCAGATCAGCTCGGCGACCTCGGCCTCCAGCAGAGCCGGGAGCGACAGGATGACGCCGCGGTCGAGCTGGTCGCGGACCGCGTCGTCGACGTCGGGATCGCCATAGCCGAGCGTCACCGAGCAGAGGCTGCTGATGAAATCGACATATTCATTTCCGTCGACGTCCCAGACGTGACTGCCCTTGCCCCGTTCGAGGTAGAGCGGCGACACGCCTACCGGGAATTGCGTCCGGCTCTTGCTGAACGTCTGGCTTCCCAGCGGGATGACATCCTCCGCCCGGGCAAGCATGGCTTCCGAACGGTCGAAACGGCGCATTGTCGATACTCCTGTGGTAGCCGGGCCCGATGCCCGTCAATTGTCGGCGAAGCGGGCGAGCAGCACGAGATCTTCGAAGCGACCGTCCGAAACGAAATGCGCGCGGCGAATGCCCTCGACCGTGAAGCCGGCGCGCTCGAATGCGATCCGGCTGCCCCTGTTGTCCGCATAGCAGCCCGCGGTGAGCTTGCGCAGGCCAAGGTCGCGGAACCCGATTTGGGCGACCGCCGCGATGGCGTGGGTCGCTATACCGCGGCCCCAAGCGTCGCGCGCGCCGATCATCAGGCCGATCTCGCCAAGTCCGTGATGGCGGTCGATCGGCCCGATCTTGATATTGCCGACATGCCGGCCGAGCGCCTTCGAATGGATCGCAAGGAACAGCGACACGGGGCTAGCGAACATCGATTTGACATAGGCCGCGACGGCGGCCCGGTCATGAACCGCGAAACGGCTTTCAAGATAGCGGTTGACTTCGGGATCGTTGAGCCATCCGACATAGGCGTCGCCGACATCGTCGGGCGTCAGTACCGCGAGCCGGACGATGTCGTTTTCCCAGTGGGTGTCCGGGTCGATCCGCATCAGGTTTCCACGCGGATGTCGATGCCGCTGTTGCGGACATGCGAGCGGGTCTGGATCGGGTTCTGGTCGCGAAACGCGAAAAAGGTGCCCGCCGCTATTGCTTCGGCGCCGCCGTCCAAGATGCCGTCCGAAAAATGGCTGGCGATGCCGCAGCCGCCGGACAGGATGACGGGGATGGGCAGGCTGTGGGCTACTTCGGCGCACAGCGTGCAGTCGAGACCGCGCCCCGTGCCGTCGCGGTCGGCATCGACCAGCACGATCTCGCCCGCGCCGCGCTGCGCCGCTTCGTGCGCCCATTCGACGACACTGCGCTGGGTGCGATGCGAGGCCCGGTCGGTATAGACTCGCGGCGTGCCATCGACGTGGCGGCGGTAGTCGATCGAGACGACGACGCATTGCGCGCCGAACTGGCTCGCGGCGGTGTCGATGATATCCGGATTGTCCGCTGCGATGGAGTTGATCACCACCTTGTCGGCGCCATGATCGAGCAGCCGCCCGAAATCCTCGACGCTGCGCACGCCCCCGCCGACTGCGAGGGGCATGAAAGTTTCGCTAGCGAGCCGTTCGATGAGACCGAGCAGAAGTACGTCGGAGCCGATCGGGGTCCGATCGATGTTGAGAACGATCAGTTCATCGGCCATCTGGGCCTGATAGATCTTCGCTTGCGAGACTGGGTCACCTACGTCGAACGACTGATCGAACTTGCGCGTCGTAACGAGGACCGGCCGAATCATTGATCCGATCTGGCGGTGCTGGATCAGCAGCTTGGGGATGAGGCGTTTCTTCAACATTGCAATTACAACGCAAGGAAGCCTTGGAGGAACCGAATCCCGGCATCCTGGCTCTTCTCTGGATGGAACTGCGCCGCGACGACGTTGCCGCGGCGAACGACCGCGGCGAAATCCTGGCCATGGGTGCAACGGCCGATCGTCTCACCGAACTCGGGATCGAAGAACGCGAAACTGTGGTCGAAATAGAAATCCGCCTTGTCGCCCGCGGCGAAAGTCCCAAACGGCTCGTCGAACATCACGTCGTTCCAGCCGACGTGCGGGACGCGGACCCGCGCGCCATTGGCGATCAGCGGCAGCACTTTGCCGCCCATCCAGTTCAGTCCTTCATGACCGCCAAGCTCAAGCCCGCAGCGAGCCATCAATTGCATTCCGACGCAAATGCCGAGCAGAGGGCGATGTTTGACAAGCGCCCATTGTTCCAGCGCTGGCAGCATCCCGCTTTCGGAAAGCCGTTGCATGCAGAAGGCGAAAGCGCCCACGCCGGGCAGGACGACATGGCTGACGCCATCCAGCTGGGCCGCGTCTGTGACGAGACTCGTCTCGCAACCGATATGCTCGAAAGCGTTTCGGATCGACCGGATGTTGCCTGCGCGATAATCGATGATGCCGACAACCGTCATCAGGGTGCTCAGGCCTCGTCGTCGGCGAAGGTGAACGATTTGCCGATACGCATTTCGTAGCGCGCCAGCATTTCGTCCCGCACCTCCTTGGGCATCGCGCCGACGCGCGACCAGCGTTCAAAGTCGTGGGTCTTCTTGCCCGGGCGGACCGCGTCGGGATCGTGCTGATAGGGCGAGACCATGTGCTCCATCGCGATGCGGTTGAATTCCGCCTCGCTGAGGCCGACGAAATTGAGGAAATTGTCGAGGCTGGGCGGACGGCGGTTTTCGAACTCGTCGATCAGGTGCTGGCCCTCGTTCAGGGTGATATTGCCCTGCCGGACGTCGATCGCCACCAGATGCGACGGGCGAGTGTAGCCGCGCTTGATATATTTGATGTAATCGCGAACGCCCTGCATCTGGCATTCGATCTTCTCATACTGGTATTGCGGAGGGACGTTCTCGACCTCGTCGCCCTGCCAATCCAGTTCTTCCATGATGATCTTCGACTGCTTCGGTACATCCCACGGAATGTACGAGCCGAGGCAGACGGACCGATAACTGAGTGCGCGCAGGTCCTTGAGCGGCGGATAGGAGAAGCATTTGAGGTCGCGCGGATCGACCTTGCCACCGAGGCGTACGAACATGTCGTCCGCGCTGATACCGAGATTAACGTAGCGGTTGAACCGCTTCTCGTCGACTTCCTCTTCCTGTTCGTAGCTGAAATAGGCGGTATATTCGGAGGAGGGCTCACCCCAGAAGATCAGCGGAACCTTCTTCTCCAGCGCAACCCACATAGGGTAAGAAAAGATGCCGGTGTGACAATGCCAGCAAAAGTCGCCTTTTTCGAGGAAGGACTGGAGCATCAGCCGCTGCACGACCTTCCAGTTCGGGGTGAAGGTCATGATGTCGACGCCGAGCTCACGACAGACCTTCTTGGTGTTTTCCTCAAGGCCGGGACGGAAGAAGCCATGGTCGAAGCGGACGACCAGCGGCTTGATCCCATATTCCTTCACCAGATAGTAGAGCGTCCAGGTGCTGTCCTTGCCACCGCTAAAGGGCACGATGCAGTCATAGTCGTATTTGCCGCGATGCTCGGCGATCAGCGCGTCGAGTTCGGCCTTCTTCTGTCCCCAATCGATCCGGTTTTCCTTGAATTCGATCTGGCGGCACACGTTGCACACGCCCTCATCGTCGAAGGCAATGGTTTCGTGGGTTTCGGGGAGGCCACATTTGCTGCAGCGTTGCATCGGAAAGTCTCCGGAATATGGGGTGCGGGGGGAGGGCAGTCGGCGGTTCTCTAAACAGCCGATATCAGCTTTTCAAGGCTTCGTTTCGGTCGTGCCGGTTGGCTTCCAACAAGCTGGCATCCTGTTGCAGTAGCCGCAAAATGTCGAAATAATCGCATTCGTCGCCAAGTGCCCCGGCGATCCGGCGAACGAGCGCCAGATCGTCGGGATAGTCGACGGTCAGCCGGAGATGCGAAGCGGGGACGGCGGCCGTCAGGTTTGCGCGCGAGGCACCGCTTTCCGGAGCCCGCATCCAGAGCGTCACATGTTCGCGTTCGGGCCCGGAAACGGCGAGCCGGTCTGCGCGGTCGAGCAGGTTGCGTGTGAAGCATTCGGTGTCCATCCCGTCGGCAAAGCCGGGCGGGTCGATATTGCTGGCATAGTCGACTCCGGCCGAGCGATGCAGCGCGACCACTTGTGCAATCAGGGCCGGATCGATCAACGGGCAATCGCCGGTCAGCCGGAGAATGGTTCTGGCGTCGAAGGCGTCGGCGCCGACGACATAGCGTGCGAGAACGTCGTTCAGTGGCCCGCGCACTACGGGTACGCCATGGGCCTCCGCTGCGGCCGCGAGCGGATCGTCGGATGGGTCGTCGCTGGTTAGCACCGCGACGAGGTCGATTCCCGGAGCCCGGCGGACGCGTTCGGCCATAAAGCAGATCATCGGCAGGCCGCCGAGATCAGCGAGCACCTTTCCAGGCAAGCGGCTGCTCGACATGCGGGCCTGAATGAGCGCTACGGTATCGGACATTTCAGCTCCGCCACTGCCTAGGATCAAAAACGTGCGGGTCGGCGCCCGCCAGTTCGGGGGCCTTGACAGCCGATGTCGCATTCCACGCCGAGATAATATCGCGCAACTGCGCCGTGCTGTCGACGCCGACGAGACAATAATCGACCGTGTCGAAGCTTTTCGCAATGGCCAAGGCAGCTGCGAGGGACGACAGGCCGGCTTCCGTACACCATCGATCCCAGCGGGCGAGCCAGCCTGCCGCCTCGGGCACGCGCGCGACGGCCCGGTCGCGGTCAACGAGGAGCAGGCCTTGCAGGAACGCCGAGCGCATCGATACCTCGGTGTCCGCGAGTGCTTCGGCGAGGCCATCGATCCGCTGATCGTAGGCGTTGCCGGGCAATTGAGCCATAAGATGGTCCGGCCATAGTGCCGCGCCGGGCAGCGTTTCCGCTGAATAATGCGATGCCCCGACGCGGATTCTGCTTCCTACCAACGTGTCGGCCAAGGCCTCGCGGAGCGCGGCGCCATGGGGCCCGATCGGCAGCGACGCGTCGTGGAAGATGATCCCGCACAGCCGGTCGCCTAGCCGTCGGCGACTGAGGTCGACCGATGCGCGCAGCCACGACACCGCCTCGGTGCTATCGAGTCCATCGGGCATTGCTGGAATCTTCGAGACGATGCTGAAATCCAGCCGGCCGCAGAGCGCGCCGAGCCGTTCTTCGATGTCGCCATAGACCGGCGCAGTGTCTAGGCGACGGATGCCGCCTTCATAAGCCGCCGCCAATATTGTCCGCGCTTCGGATTCCGAAATTGGCTGGTCGCTACCCGCAACGCCATAGCCGAGGCCGAACTGCACCGTACCGAGCGCGAGTTCCATGGATTTCGCTTTCAGGCGCCGATCGCGCGGCTGAGTCGTTCGACGACATAATCTTGTTCGGACGGGTTGAGCGACGGGAACAGCGGAAGCGTGATCGCGCCGGCATAATAGGCCTCGCTGGCCGGGAAATCGCCCGCCGCGAAGCCGAGCATGCGATAGTAAGGCTGGAGATGGATCGGGATATAGTGAACGTTCACCAATATCCCGTCGATGCGCAGCGCGGCGAATACGTCGCTACGCGAAGTTCCTTCGACGACTTCCACGATGTAAAGATGGTGTGCCGATTGTCGGTCGTTGAGGCGAACAGGAAGTTTCAGCGGCAGTCCGGCGAGTTTGTCGTCGTAGCGGCGCGCAGCACAGTCGCGGCGGCGGAACTTTTCTTCGAGACCGGTCAGTTGCGAACTGCCGAGTGCCGCCTGGATGTCAGTCATGCGATAGTTGAAACCGAGATCGACCTGCTCGTAGTACCAGCCGCCTTCGCTGCTGCCTTGCATCTGTGCCGCGTCTCGGGTGACCCCGTGGCTGCGCAGCAGCCGAATACGGTCCGCGAGCGTCGCATCGTCGGTCAGGCACAGACCGCCTTCGCCCGTCGTCACGATCTTCACCGGATGGAAGGAGAAAACACTGATATCGGCGTGACGACCGATCGGATAGCCGCGATAGGTCGCGCCGACGGCGTGCGAGCTGTCCGAAACGATCTTGAAACCGTAGCGGTCGGCGAGCGAACGAATTGCTTCGAGATCGCAGGGCAGACCGGAAAAATCGACGGGTATCACGACTTTTGGCAGCCCTCCGTCGCGTTCGGCCGCGGCAAGCCGCTCGGCGAGTGCCTCGACCGACATGTTACGGGTCACGGGGTCGATGTCGACGAAGCCGACGTCCGCGCCACAATAGAGCGCGCAGTTGGCTGACGCGACGAAGCTGATAGGAGACGTCCACACCATGTCGCCGGGACCGACGTCGAGCGCGAGGCAGGCGAGATGAAGTGCGGCAGTTGCGTTGCACACCGCAACAGCATGCTTGCCCTTGTGCAGCGCTGCAAACTCTGCCTCGAAACCCTCGACCGCTGGACCCTGCGTCAGGAAAGGCGACCGGAGGATGTCAACGACGGCAGCGATGTCGGCGTCGCTGATTTCCTGCCGGCTGTAAGGGATGGGGTTCATTATTGCCGGTCAACGGCAAAGTCGGGATCGACATGCTGCCGGATGAGGTTGCGGATGTCGTCGACCGACAGGAAGTCCTCGTTCGTACCGCTGTCGTACGAAAAGCCGGCCGGAACCAGCTTCGCGCCCGCTCGGTCGCAATAGCGGTCGATGGCGCCCGGGTCACCGGGCGGCAGGATGGCGAAATAGCTGCCGAGATCGACCGTATTGGGGCTGTCGCTCGCGGTGATCATTTCCTCGTGAATCTTTTCTCCCGGGCGAATGCCGATGATTTCCTGCTTCGCGTCCGGGGCGACCGCCGTCGCGACATCCGTGACTCGATAGGACGGAATCTTGGGTACGAAAATTTCCCCACCCTCGGCATGATTCAGAGCCCACATCACCAGCGAAACACCGCCGTCGAGCGAGATGTTGAAACGCGTCATCGACGCGTCGGTGATTGGCAGGCTGTCGTGGTCTCGGCGGCCAAGGAAGAAAGGAATGACCGAACCGCGGCTGCCCATGACATTGCCATAGCGGACCACGCTGAAGCGGATATCGCGGCTACCGCGGATATTGTTGGCGGCGATGAATAGCTTGTCCGAGCAGAGCTTCGTCGCACCATAGAGATTGACGGGTGCTGCCGCCTTGTCGGTCGAAAGCGCAACGACGCGCTTCACGCCTGCGTCGAGGCAGGCTTCAATGATGTTCTGGGCGCCGATGATATTGGTCTTGATACATTCGAACGGATTATACTCGGCTGCCGGAACCTGTTTCAGCGCGGCGGCATGAATGACCGTATCGGTGCCCTCCATTGCCCGGCGGACGCGGTCGACATCGCGGACGTCGCCGATGAAATAGCGGAGGAAAGGATATTTCGATTCGGGAAACTCCTGAGCCATTTCAAACTGTTTCAGTTCATCGCGCGAAAATATGACCATTCGCCGGGGCTTCGCAGTCTGGACAACGTGCCGAACAAAAGCCTTGCCGAACGAGCCGGTGCCGCCCGTGAGAAATATCGAAGCGTCGTCAAGCTGGAACGGGGTCATAAACGTCCTTAAGGTTTGCAGGGGGCCGCCCATATCCGAGAGGATTTGGCTTGTCGAGGCGGTGTCGCCAAGCCGTAGCGCCTAAGAGCCGGGAGCCGATCTTACCAGCTTGCGCAATTCCGCTTCGAGGCCGAGTGGCTGGTCGCCGGCGCGATTGGCTCGCGGATCGAGGACGCTCGACCGGAACAGCCGCCGCCCGATCGCGGGAAGTAGGCGGTCGATTCCCGCTGCAATGATTCTCGGGACCGGAAGAATCCGGATTCTGAGGTCGGCCTCCTCGGTGAGGACCGCGGCGAGCAGCGCATAGTCGAAAAGTCGTGGGTCCGCGGCGAAGGAGATGCCGCTCGATCCGGGCTTCGCCGCCAACGCCAATTGCTGCGCCGCATCGGCATAGGTGATCATCGACCGGCGCAGCGGCTTTCCGGCCGATGTCGGCAGGTTCCTGAATCGCTTCGCCAGCGATAGCAGCGGCGACAAGAGGCCGGGCTTCGATGCGGAGAAGAGGAAGGGAAACCGCACGCATTCGACCGTGAAGCCGTGGCCGGACAATCTGAGCAACATTTGTTCGGCCTCGGCCTTCGAGCGGCCATAGGCGTTGATCGGCCGCTCTTCGGTCGTGTGGTCGATATATTCGGCGGTTCCTAGGATGGAAAAACTGCTGACCTGAACGAGGCGGGGGACGCCGGCGTCTTTGGCGGCGCGTGCGACCGCCCGCGGCAGGTCGATGTTTGCCGATCGCAGTGCCGGACCCTCACCGGTCACCCTTCCGGCGGCGTTGACGATGGCGGCGCAGCGTCCGAGTACCGCGGCAGGCAGGGCGGTATCCGGCCCGATTCGCACATGGTCGAAGCCCGGCAGTGGCGCGCGCGGGGTCCGGGTGACCGCGATAGCCTTGTCGGGCCCCAGTTCGCGAAGCAGGGCTTGCCCGAGTTCGCCGTTGGCGCCGATCACGAGAGTCTTATCGCGCGTCATCGTCCGTCCGGCGCCGACGCGGCGTCTCCCGATCCGGCGCCAGTGGCGGTGGCCCAGAGGATGCGGAGATCCTGTGCCAGCGACCAGGGCCGGTCATAGCTTTTATCGACCAGCGCCAGTTTTTCCGGTGTCGACATATCGATTCCCCGGATCTGTGCCACGCCCGTGATGCCGGGGACGAGATCGAACACGCCCTGTTTTCTCCGCGCTTCGATCAATTCGGCCTGGCTCGGGAGTCCCGGTCGGGGGCCGACGAAAGACATGCTTCCGTTGAGTACGTTCCAGATTTGCGGCAATTCGTCTATCTTCAGGCGGCGCAGGAGGCGGCCGGTCGCGAGGATGCTGTTCGCGCTGACCTCGTGCGACGCGACGCTGGGCGTGGCGACATGCATGGTGCGCAGCTTCAACAGTCGGAAGGGCCGTTCGCGAAGGCCAAGCCGTGTCTGGAAGAACAGTGGCGAGGCCTTCGCCTCAATCGCGATAGGAATTGCGGCGGCGAGGCAGGCGATGACGGCGACGGGGGCGAGGGCCAGACCGAGCACAACATCGAAAAGGCGTTTCATGGAGATCCGTCGGGCAGCGATCGAGAGAGGGCGGACGCAGTGACGGCGCTCATAAGAGCTCCCTCGACAGCGCGCAACCATTTGATCTCGAAACCAAGTGATCGGGCGTTCCGGCAACGGCAAAAATGGCGGATAAAATAGGATTGCCGGGCTATTTCCTACTTTCAGTGACTGTTCCATGGGGGTTTCCGGACGATGATTCCTCGTCCTTTCGCAAGGAGAATCGAATGTCATGTCAAACTGCAACCGCCCCTCTTCTTTCCCCGGCCGATCTGGCGCTTGCAAAATTGCTGGCCGTCAAGACTGGGTCGCCCGACAGCTTCGCGCGCGTCGACATGAACGATGTGCTGGCGCTCATTTCGTCGGCCGCTTTCGGATTCCAGCGCTACGAGACGGCTGCCGCGCGCGATGCCGACACGGGTCAGCCGAATGGTACGCTCGGCTATGTCTGGAACAACAACGACGATCCCGACGACGACGCCAACGGTTTCTATGTCTGGGATAGCTCGGCGATCGACTGGATCGAGGCGCCGTGGATCGCGAACGCCCTATCGACGGCGGTCAGCGACCTTGTCCATGCAGTCGACGGCCAGTTCGCCGAAATCGAGACGACGCTTGACAGTATGAAGAGCCAAGAGGTCGTCTATTCCGGGGTTGTCGCATCCACTGGCTCGCAAATTTCGCTGCAAACCGCATACGGTATGGAGACTACGCCCGATATCTATCGCCTGTATCGCTTCCAATTGAATTCCACCTATCCGGGGCCGTCAGTGAATGTGCCCACGGTCTCGCTCAACGGCGGGACGCCGATACCCGTTTATGACCACGTCGGCCAGTTCATCGATCACGAACAGCTCAAGGCGTTGCAATATGTCACGTTGCAATATCGCACAGCGTTCGGCGGGATCTTCAGCATCGTGTCGCCGGCCAAGTCCCACGCGTCGCCCCCGATCAGGCTGGTCGACACCTTGTCGAGTAGCAACAACGCCTATGTGACGCGGACCCGTAACCTCGATCACCTGCCCGACAACAAGCAGATATACCTGGCCCGCTTCAACAGCACCCAGAATGCTCCGCACCTTTCGCTGCAGGTGAACAGTTCACCGGCGCGGTCGGTTTACGAACTGAACGGAGGGGTGCCAGCGGTCGGGCGTATTCAGGCAGGTACACTTTACTCGCTTCAATATGTCGAGGCTGGCGATCCTGACGATGTCGGCGGTGCGCCGTACTGGATCATCCTCGATCCGCCGGAAGATCTGGGCCAGCGACAGGC
Source organism: Sphingopyxis solisilvae (assembly GCF_015475875.1). GTDB lineage: Bacteria > Pseudomonadota > Alphaproteobacteria > Sphingomonadales > Sphingomonadaceae > Sphingopyxis > Sphingopyxis solisilvae. The sequence goes on from NZ_JADKYM010000003.1 coordinate 110,732, forward strand.
GCTCGCCGCGGTCCAGATTGCGGAGCAGGCCATGCTCTCTCTTCGCGAACGCTGGCGCGACGACAATCTCGCGGCGTTCGATGCCATTCCGCGCACGACGCTCTTTGACCATGATTTCGCGACCGAGGCCGATACCGGCAAATATCGTGCTCGGCTTGGCGGGGACGGTGTGACCGAGCAGTACGATCCCTATGACTGGAATTCCGGAGGCTATATCGAGAAGGATATGTCCAGTAACGACGGGCTTTGGTGGGACGCGAATCATATCTGGCCTGGCCCTGGTTTCCTGCAGTTGCCGCTCGTCCTGCATCCTGGATGGCACTCTGCGCTAGGCGATACGACGCCCCTCAAAAACGCGATCCTGACGGCACGGCTGCGGCTAGTCGATTTCGAGTTGCCGCCGGGTGCTGTGCTGGCTTGGCATTTCCAGACCATCGACGACGCGCCGGGCGGGTCGGGCAAGCCGGTGAATTACATCAACGTTGACAGGCTGGTTAGCGACGCGGCCGGCTTTGGCATTGGTCCCGACAGCGGCATCAGCTGGCCGCACCTGAAGCCGTCCGTCGCGGATAGCGGCTGGTTCGATTTTTCGGTGCGCTTCATTCCCGACGATGCCTTCTGGCAACCGCTTTCGACCAGCGTTCTGCGCGGTAATGGCCCGGGCGGGACGGACACCTATTCAACCGCTCCGATCCGGCGAGCGATGGACGGGACATTCCTTTCGATGATCTTGGTCGTCCTATTTCCGCAACAGATCAATCCGCGGGCGCAACCGATGATTCGGGCGAAGGGTAAACTTCTGATCGACTCGATTCGATTGGACGTCGTGACCTAAACCACACCCTTCATTGAGGTGACGCGATCCTGCCTGACCTGAACCCCGCTGCGACTAGGGTCAGGACTCATTAAGCCCAAAAGAGGAAGATGGCGGCGAGAGTGATTGTGGCGAGGAAGATGTCGGCGCATCGGTCGTATCTTGTGTGGATGCGTCGCCAGTCCTTGAGGCGGGCGAAGAGATTTTCGAGCTTGTGCCGCTGCCGATACAGGGTCTTGTCGTAACAGTCCTGGATTTTGTGACTGGGATGTGGCGGGATGCAGGCGGCGATGCCCCGATCGGCCAGGGTTTTGCGGAACCAGCGTGAGGCATAGGCGCGATCGCCGATGAGGAAATGGGCTTCGGGCATGGTTTTGACCAATGCTTCGCGCCTTTGTGGTCGCTGCGCTGTCCCTCGGTCAGGTGAAGCCGCAAGGGGCGTCCCTGCCCGTCGCACAGCACATGCCGCTTGGTCGTCAGCCCGCCTCGGCTTCGGCCGATAGCGCGGGGTAGAGCCTCATTTTGAGGAGGCTTGCTGCCGTTCGGTGCGCCTTGAGGTGGGTCGCGTCGATCATCAGCGTGCCGTCGCCGTTCTGCGCCAGCTCGGCGAAGATGCGGTCGAATACCCCCAGTCGGCTCCAGCGGATGAAGCGGTTGAAGATCGTCTTGTGCAGACCATAGGCAGGAGGCGCATTGCGCCAGCGCAGTCCGTTCCGGATCATGAACAGGATCCCGCTCAATATGCGCCGGTCATCGACCCGCGGAACGCCATGCGACAAGGGAAAATGGGGCTCGATACGGCGCATCTGCGCTTCGCTCAGCAGCAACAAATCACTCATGGCAGCACCTCCGGCTACCTTGAATCAACTCTTCAAACTCTCCGCAAGCTATTAATTAGGTCCTGAGCCTAGGGTCAGGCTAGATAGCTTGTAATCGCGCCAACAATGCTAAAATTTTTGAGATGGGGGTCGTGTCTTGGTTTCTACATTGGACAACAGCTTTTACGACAGGATGGAAGGGCTTTTCGCGCCCGCTGAAGCCATGAAACCGTCGGCGCCGCGGCTGCTGGTCTTCAATCGGCGGCTGGCCCATCGTCTTGGGATCGACGTGACTCACGCCGGCGACGACGAGTTCGCGCGCATCTTCTCCGGCCAGGAAATGCCCGAGGGCTCTGGCCCCATCGCGCTCCCTTACGCCGGCCACCAGTTCGGCCACTTCTCCCCCCAACTCGGCGACGGGCGCGCGCTGTTGCTGGGTGAAATCATCGCGCCCGATGGCGCCCGTTTCGATATTCAGCTGAAGGGATCCGGCCCCACGCCCTTTTCCCGCGGCGGCGACGGCAAGGCCGCGATGGGGCCGGTGCTGCGTGAGTATCTCGTCTCCGAGGCGATGGCTGCCATGGGTGTGCCGACGACGCGTTCCCTTGCGGCGGTGGCGACGGGGGATGTGGTGCAACGCGAACGCGCGCATCCCGGTGCGGTGCTGACGCGGGTGGCGAGCAGCCATATTCGGGTTGGCACATTTCAATTTTTTGCGGCGCATTTCGGTGTCGATCATGTGGTCAAATTGTCGAATTACACCATCTGGCGGCACTGGCCCAAACTGGCGGAGGCGCCGAATCCGCACCTTGCGATGCTCGATCGCGTCATCGGCCTGCAATGTGAGCTGATTGCGCACTGGATGGGAGTGGGTTTCATCCACGGGGTGATGAACACCGACAATGTCGCGGTCAGCGGCGAGACGCTCGATTACGGACCCTGCGCCTTTATGGACCGCTTTGCCGCGAACACGGTGTTCAGTTCGATCGATACGCACGGGCGCTATGCCTATGGTCGCCAGCCGCAGATCATGCACTGGAACATGGCGCGCTTTGCCGAAGCGCTGTTGCCGGCCATTCACAGCGTGTCGCCGGACGATGTCGAAGCCGCAAAGGCATTGGTCGATGCGATACCCGGACGCTTTCGCGCGCATTGGGCCTCGCGGATGCGCGCCAAGCTGGGGCTTGCCGAAGGCGGCGCCGATGATCGTGCGCTGGTCGATGATCTGTTCGCCGAACTTGAAATGCACAGCGTGGATTTCACATCCTTTTTTTGCGCGCTCGCCATGTTGCTGCGCGGTGACGGCGCTCGGCTCGAGCAGTTGCTTCCGACGCCCGATGCAATGGCGCCCTGGGTTGCGCGGTGGTGGGAGCATATCGAAAGCGACGGGGTAAGCCCGCTTGCCCGCGCGGATGCGATGGACGCGGTCAATCCGCTGTATATCCCGCGCAATCACATCATCGAACCGGCGCTGGAAGCAGCCGAGGCCGGCGATATTGGCCCGTGGCGGGAGTTTCTGGCGGTGGTGCAGCAGCCCTTTGTCGAGCGGCCCGGCCTCGAACGCTTTGCCGAGCCGGGGCCGATCGATGCTGCACCCTACCGGACCTTCTGCGGCACTTGAGTTGCCGCCCAGGTTGGCCGGACGCCGGTTGAGTGGTTGCGCGCCAGTTGCTAGGGACGGCGGATCATCCAGCGAGGGACAATTCATTGCCGTCAGAACATGCGTCGCCGAGTGCGGCAACCAAGATCGCCGTGGTCGGCACCGGCTATGTCGGGATTTCGAACGCGGTGCTGCTCGCGCAGCGCAACCATGTCGTCGCGCTCGACATCGACGCGCGTAAGGTCGAGCAGATCAATGCGAAGCGCTCGCCCATCGTCGATCCCGAAATCGAGGATTATCTGGCCACCCGGCCGCTCGATCTGGTCGCAACGACCGACAAGCTTGTCGCGTATCAGGACGCCGATTTCGTCGTCGTTGCGACCCCGACCGATTACGATCCCGACACCAATTATTTCAACACCAACAGCGTCGAATCGGTGATTGCCGACGCGTTGGCGATGGCGCCCGATGCGGTGATCGTCGTGAAATCGACCGTGCCGGTCGGGTTCACCGACCGGATGCGCGCCAAACATGGCAGCGACGCGATCGTCTTTTCGCCCGAGTTCCTGCGCGAAGGACGGGCGCTTTACGACAATCTGCATCCTTCGCGGATCGTCGTGGGTAATACGCATCCGCGTGCCGCCGATTTTGCGCAGCTCCTGCTCGCCGCGTCGCTCAACGCGGATACGCCCGTTCTGCAGACGGGCAATACAGAGGCCGAGGCGATCAAGCTGTTCGCGAACACCTACCTCGCGATGCGCGTCGCCTTCTTCAACGAACTCGACACTTATGCCGCGATGCACGGTGCCGATTCGCGGCAGATCATCGAGGGCGTGTGTCTCGATCCGCGGATCGGCAGTTTCTATAACAACCCGTCGTTCGGCTATGGCGGCTATTGCCTGCCCAAGGACACCAAGCAGATGCTCGCCAATTATCGCGAGGTGCCGCAAAACCTGATCCAGGCGATCGTGTCGTCGAACACGACGCGAAAGGATTTCATCGCGGCAGAGATCCTGAGGAAGAACCCGCGCGTTGTGGGCATTCACCGCCTGGCAATGAAGGCCGGTTCGGACAATTTTCGCGCGAGCAGCATCCTGGGTGTGATGAAGCGCATCAAGGCCAAGGGTATCGAGGTCATCGTCTATGAGCCGCTGATCGCCGACGAGCGGCTGTTCAATTCGCGCGTTGTCCGCGACCTCGACACGTTCAAGGCCGAGGCCGACGTGATCATCGCCAATCGCGTCGCCGACGAACTCGCCGACGTGGCCGACAAAGTGTACAGCCGCGATCTTTTCGGCGTCGATAGCTGAGCCGCGGAACCGGACTGCCGCCTGTTCGTTGATCGACGACGGGATACGTGGGGCAGCGAATATGCGACGAACTGAAGGGGATTGGCCGGGATATCCGGCAAAATCCGGTTGCACGCACGGTCCTTGCCGCCCAGAGATGCGCTTTCGGCGGCTTATCGATGCAAATATCTGAAACTTCCTGCCATTCGCCCCGCAATCGCTCGCGATCCCTGCGTGGCGTGTTGGCGCTGTCGGCATCGCTTTGCGGATTGGGATGGAGCGTTGCCGCGCGGGCTCAGCAGGTTGAGCCGCCCGCAGTCGTGCCCACCGTTGCCGCAGGCGAGGATGGCAAGATCGCCGCGCCGTCGCCGCCACCGGCTGATGCTGTCTTTCCTGAAGTCGCGCCGATCATCGGCGATGACGAGTTCGACGCCGCCATCCCGCCGATCAGCGCCGAGGACGACCCGGAACTGAACCGCCCGTTGGAATCAATTGCCGAGTTCGAGCGGCGGCAGGCCGCAGGCGAAGCTTCCGATCCCGATGCCGACACATCCGCTCTCGCGACGGCGTCCGGCGTGGCGCTGCCGGCATTGGCCGACGGGGACGCAGTCGAAGCCATCGGCGATGCGCCGATCAGCGATGTCGAGCTGGCGGCGCCGCTGCCGCCGCTCGAGAATTTCGACGTCAACCCGGTCGAGTTCGCCGAAGCCGAAACCGAGCGCGACAATGTCAGCGTCGCCTATTCGGTCCAGGTCAACGGGCTGGCTCCTGCCGATGACAGCACCGACGTCGATCTCTCTGACCTGTTCGGGGATTTGTCGGCGTTGTACGATGGTGACGGCAAGGCTGACAATATCGCGATGGTGCGCGCCCGGTTGGCCGCCGATGGCGAGCTGATGCAGCGCATTTTGGCATCCGAGGGTTATTACGATTCGGTCATCGATACCCGCATCGATCGGGGGGGCGAGACGCAGCGTCGCGGCCAGCCGGTTATCGCGATCATCGATGTGACGCCGGGAATCCGATACCGGCTTGCCGAAATCAACGTCCAGGCGGACCCGACGGTGCCGCCCACGCTGATTGCCGACAATTTTCCACTGACGGTCGGCGAGCCGATTGTGGCACAGCGCGTTCAGGGCGCCGAGGCGGCGATTGCGCTGAAACTGCCCGAAGAAGGCTATGCTTTTGCCAAGGTCGGGCAGCGCGACATCCTGCTCGACGGGGCAACCGGCGATGGTGTCTATACGCTGCCGGTCGATATCGGCCGCCGTGCGCGGTTCGGCGGGATCGAAACGACGGGCGACCTGGCTTTCGACGCCGAGCATGTCGCGAGGCTCGCCCGTTTCAAACGCGGCGAACTTTATGACAGCCGCAAGGTCGACGATCTGCGCCAGGCGCTCGTCGCAACCGGGCTGTTCGCGACTGTCGCCGCCGAGCCGCAACCCACCGGGGAAAGCGCCGGCGACGATACCGAATATGTGACGATGCTAGTAACGCAGCAGGCCGGCCCGCCCCGTACGCTGGCCGCCAGCGCGGGTTATGGTACGGGCGAGGGGATCCGCCTGGAAGGAAGCTGGACCCACCGCAACCTGCTGCCACCCGAAGGCGCGCTGATCTTTCGCGGCGTCCTGGGAACGCAGGAGCAGGGGGTTGGTGCGACGTTGCGTCGGTCGAACGCCGGACGGCGCGACCGGACTTTCGAGTTGATCGCCGAAGCAAAACGCAGCGACTACAATGCTTTCGAGGCAATTACCGGACGCGTCGCGGCGCGCGTCAGCTTTGATTCGACGCCGATATGGCAAAAGAAATTCACCTATGCCTATGGCGCGGAGCTGATCGCAACCAGCGAGGATGACTATAATTTCACCCGCGGCGTCCGGCAGCGCGACTTTTACACGATTTTCGGTCTGACCGGACAGGTCGGAATGGACCGCACCGACAGTCTGCTCGATCCGACCAAGGGCTATCGCATCACGACCCTGATCCAGCCCGAAGGCTCGGTGTCCGGTCAGTTCTCGCCCTATGCGCGGACACGTTTCGACATCAGCGGCTATTACCCGGTGACCGACGACATCGTCGTCGCGGGGCGCGTCCGGGTCGGATCGATCCTGGGCGCAGCGCGTGAACGACTGGCGCCTTCGCGGCGTTTCTATGCCGGCGGTGGCGGATCGGTTCGCGGCTTCGGTTATCAGGGGCTGGGGCCGCGCGACCCGAACAACGACCCGATCGGGGGGCGTTCCGTCAACGAAGCGGCAGTCGAGGCGCGCTACCGTTTCGGCAATTTCGGCGTTGTTGGCTTCGTCGACGCCGGACAAGTCTATCGTGGTTCGGCACCGACATTTTCCGACCTGCGCTTCGGTGCCGGGATTGGCGCGCGCTATTACACCAACTTCGGCCCGATGCGCCTGGATCTGGCGACGCCGATCGGGCGCAAGCCGGGCGAGCCTTGGGTGAGCGTCTATGTCTCGATCGGTCAGGCTTTCTGATGACGGAAAAGTCACCCGCCCGGGAAAATGGTCCTTTGCCTCCCCAGGCGCGTCGCTGGCCGCAGACACTGCTGCGCGGCGTTGGGTACGGCCTGCTTGGTATTGTCCTGATATTTGCGCTGTTTCTGGTGGGCCTGAACAGCGATGCCGGGCGGCGTTTTGTCGTGACCCAGATCGAGAAATACCAGTTCGAAAACGGCATGAAGATCGGGATCGGTCGTCTCGACGGATCGCTTTATGGCCAGATGATCGTGCGCGATTTGACATTATCCGATACAGAAGGGGTGTTCCTGCGCTCGCCCGAACTTCGGATCGACTGGCGCCCGGTGCGCTATCTTGCAAATCATGTCGATATCCGGTCGGCGACGGCCAGGACGTTGGTGATGGAGAAGGTGCCGGCGTTCACACCGGTGCCGGATACCGGCGAGCCACTGCTACCCGATCTCGACATCGATATCGGCCTTTTGCGCGTCGACCGTTTTGTCTTTGAGCCGGCGGTGGCCGGCGAGCGGCAGGTCGCCACGTTGACGGGCAAAGTCGCCATCGCCGACCGTCGCGCGCAGATTACTGTGGATGCCGCGACCATCGCGGGCGGGGCGGGGCAGGGCGACTCGGTGAAGTTGTTGCTCGATGCGGTGCCCGAGCAAAACCGGCTGGCCGTGAACGTCAACCTCGTCGCGCCACGAGGTGGCGTGCTGGCGGCGATGGGCGGTTTCGACGACACGATGACGGCAAAGCTCGAAGGACGCGGCGATTGGAAGGTCTGGAACGGCAGGCTTGATGCCGCGCTGGGCAACGCGCCGCTCGCACGAATGGCGTTGACGGCCCGCGACGGCGTATTCGCGATCAAGGGGACGACGCAGGCATCGCGCCTATTGACCGGTCCTGCCGCGGAACTGCTCGGTGCCGAGACGGCGGTCGACCTGACCGCAGCGCTCGACCAGCGCAAGGCCGCGATCGACGGGCGGTTGGCATCGGACGCGGCGCGGCTGGGGATCAGCGGCGGGGTCGATCTGGGGACGAACCGCTACGAGGAACTGCGCCTGGCGGTGAACATTCTGCGGCCGGGTGCGATTGCACCCGCGCTGCGCGCCAATGGTCTGCGGGCGACCGCCACCCTGGACGGAGCTTTTGCCTTGCCGACGGTCGCATACCGGGCCGATGCCGCCAGCCTGGCGGTCAACGACATTCTGGTCGAAGGGCTGACGCTTTCGGGCCGGGCGCGCGTCGACGCCGACCAGATTCTTGTTCCTGTGGCAGGGCAAGCATCGCGCATTCGCGGCCTGGACACGGTCGCCGGGGGCACTTTGGTGTCGGTGCGGCTCGATGGCGATCTGGCCTATAGCCAGGGCCGGATCCTGAGCGACAATTTGCGGCTGCGATCGCCGCGCATCGACGCCAAGGCCATCGTCATCGCCGACCTCAATCGCGGATTTTACACCGGTGCCATTGACGGGCGGATCAACGATTACCGGGTCGAGAGTGTCGGCATTTTCGATGTGACGACCGACGTCGATCTGAAGACCGCACCGCGCGGCGGTTTCGAGATCGGTGGACGCCTTCGCGGGCGATCGACCCGCTTGTTCAATTCGGGTGTTCGCGATTTTCTGGGCGGCAACGCCACGGTGTCGAGCGACGTGCGATATGGCACCGACGGTATCGTGCGGTTTTCCGCTCTTCGGCTGACCGCGCCACGGTTGCAGGTTACGGGCGGGCAGGGGAGTTATGCGCCGAACGGGCAGATCCGTCTGACCGCGCGGGCAAACTCGACCGATTACGGACCGGTCGGGGTTCAGCTTGCAGGAACAATCAGCGACCCGCGCGCGGAAGTCACCGCCGAGCGCCCGGGATTGGGGATCGGGCTTGCCAATCTGGTCGCGCGCATCACCGGTGCGCCGAACGGCTATCGCCTCGCCGCAACCGGCGACACGGACTATGGCCCGCTGGCAGCTGACGTTGTCCTGCTTACCGCGACCGGTCCGCTGACGATCGACGTGGAACGCGGGGATTTGTCGGGGATCGGTTTTAGCGGCCGCCTGGTTCGCAGCGACGCCGGCCCCTTTGTCGGACAACTTGCAGCGGCAGGCCAGGGGCTGGGCGGCCTTGTGCGTCTGAGCGCGAACGGGGCGTATCAGGCTGCGGCGATCAACGCGCGTGCCAATGATCTTGTCCTGCCCGGACCTGCCCGACTGGCGGTTGGTTCGGCGATTGTCGATGCCGATGTCACCCTTTACGATTCGCCACATGTCGTTGCCGACGTCCAGATCGCGTCGACGCGGATACGCGATTATGACATTGCCGTTGGCCGCGTGAAGATCGACTATCGCGACGGTCGCGGCAAGGCGCAGGCGCTGGTCGAAGGGAACAGCGGCGTGCCGTTCCGGATCGCGGCCAATGCCGATCTGACCCCTGAATTGTGGCGCGCGACGGTGCAGGGCAGGGCGACCGGCATCAATTTCCGTACCGCTTCCCCGGCCAGGATCATCCCGGGCCGCGACGATTATGAACTGCTTCCCACGACGATCGACCTTGGCCGCGGCAGCAGTGCGCGGTTAGCAGGGCGCTTCGGTGAAGGAATCATGATCCAGAGCCGACTGGACCGGGTCAATATGGCGATCCTGAACGCCGTTTATCCTGATATGGGCCTCGGCGGCCGCGCGACAGGAAGCGTGGATTTCGAACAAGCCAGCCCCGACAGCTTTCCACGGGCCGACGCGCGGCTGTCCATCACCGGCTTTACCCGGACTACCGCCGCGTCGGTCAGTCAGCCGGTCGATGTCAATTTTGCTGGAAAATTGTTGGCGGACGGGGGAGAGGCCCGGGTCGTGATGCGCAAACGCGGCAGCGTCATCGGCCGCTTGCAGGCATCGCTGCGCCCGCTGGGACCGGGAGCGGGCGACTGGATGGCGCGGCTGCGGGCCGCGCCGCTTGGCGGCGGCATCCGTTACAACGGGCCTGCCGACACGCTCTATTCCTTTGCCGGCCCGGCCAATCAGCGGCTTGCCGGGCCGATCGCGGTAGCGGCCGATTTCAGTTGCAGTGTTGCCGACCCATGCCTGACCGGCGTCGTGCGGGGCAAAGAACTGGTCTATGAAAACCAGACTTATGGGACGCGGTTGAGCAATATGACCGTCAACGGACGCTTCAGCGGCAACCGGCTGGAGATCGACCAGCTCGCCGCAACCGCAGGCGACGGCACCGTCCAGGCAAAAGGCTTTATCAGTCTGGCGCAAGCCGATGGCTATCCGATGAATATCGCCATGGTTCTCGACAACGCACGGCTGGCACGCAGCGAGAATATCGCGGCGCGCGCGACGGGGAACCTGACGCTCGAAAAGACGGCGGGACAGACCGCACTTTTGTCGGGAAGCCTGAGATTGCCCGAAACCCGTTATCGCATCGTGCGCGAGGGCGCCGCCCAGGTGCCGGTGCTGACCGGGGTTCGCCGCAAACCGCCGACGGGGCGCCAGCGCGTCAGCGGTGACGGACTGGCCGCCGTCGGCGGCAGCCTGTTCGATCTCGTTCGTCTCGACATTGCGCTGAAGGCGCCCGACGAAATTTACGTCACCGGCATGGGACTCGAATCGGAGTGGAAAGCCGACGTCGTGCTGCGCGGTACGACCGAAGCGCCCCGGGTGACGGGGGAAATCGAGTTGATCCGCGGGACGCTCGGTTTTGCGGGCCGTTCCTTTGACCTGCAGGAAGGGCGGGTAAACTTTCCGACCGGTGACGCGTTCGACCCGGCAATCCGCCTTCTCGCGAGCGACACGATCGAAGCGGTGACGGTGAACATCAGCGTGTCGGGACGCGCGAGCAATCCGCAAATTGCCTTTTCCAGCGTCCCGGGACTTCCGCAGGACGAGATTGTCTCGCGGATATTGTTCGGCGATTCGATTACGTCGCTGTCGCCGTTGCAGGCGGTGCAGCTCGCCTCGTCGTTGAATACGCTGAGCAGCGGCGGCGGTGGCCTGAGCCCGCTCGGGGCGCTTCAGTCGGCAACGGGCATCGACCGGTTGCGCGTGCTCGGACCCGACGACACCGTGGGTCGCGGCGCCGCGCTCGCCGCCGGGCAATATATCACCAAGGACATTTATCTCGAGGTGATCACCGACGCCCGCGGCTACACCGCGACGCAGCTGGAAATCAGCCTGACGCCGGCGTTGTCGTTGCTCAGCCAGGCCGGGGGTTCGGGGCAGTCGAACCTCAGCATCCGGTATCGCAAGGATTATTGATGCGTTGCCGGGTCGCCCTTGCCTTGCCCTTGTTGCTTGTCGCCGCGTGCAAGGACGAACCCGATTTCGAGACGCGGTACGAAAAGGCGTCGAACGAAATTGAGGCGCGGGCGAAGGCAATGGACGCTGATATCGCTGCGGCGGAAAAGGCCGCTGCCGCCGCTTCGGACTTGCCAGACGCCGAAGTGCCCCCTAACGCAGCCGCGTCATCTGGGGAGTAGCCAGCCGTCGCGCGCGACGGGCCGCCGTATCAACATACTTGGCCGAGAGGTCATGGTACGGTGGAAGCGGGACACCGCTTGGGCGAGACCAATGGCATCGACCTTCGTCCGGGCCGGGCGGCGGGTTTGATGTCTATTGGAATCGCAACGCCGCCCGGCCCCGGAGTTTTTTCATGGAAGCCATGCTCACCTCGACCGCGGTCGTTGCGCTCGCCGAAATCGGTGACAAGACGCAGCTGCTCGCGATCCTGCTCGCAACCCGGTTCAACCGGCCGCTGCCGATCATCCTGGGCATCCTGGTCGCAACGCTGGCCAATCATGCGCTCGCGGCGCTGCTGGGGGCGTCGGCGGCCAGTTTTCTCGATAGCGCGATCTTCCGCTATGCGGTCGGCCTGTCGTTTATCGCGATGGCAGCGTGGACACTCATCCCCGACAAGTTCGAAGACGGGGATGCGCCGAAGCCGCGTTTTGGCGCGTTCTTGACAACACTGGTCGCCTTCTTCCTCGTCGAAATGGGCGACAAGACGCAAATCGCGACGATTGCGCTGGGAGCGCAATATCATGACGTCGTGGCGGTCACCGCCGGCACGACGCTCGGCATGATGATCGCCAACGTGCCGGCGATTTTCCTGGGGCATGAATTGCTCAAGCGGGTCGATCTCGCGAAAGTGCGACTGATCGCGGCGGGACTATTTCTGTTGATCGGCCTGTGGGTGCTGGCCCAGACGGCGGGCTGGTTCGGCTAAGCCGAATTGCGCATCGCCAGCGTTTGTTCGAAGCGCCAGCTCGATGCGCACATGGCATCCAGATCACGGCTGGCGGTCCAGCCCAGCTCGCGTGCGGCGCGCTCGGGGCTGGCGTAGCAACTCGCGACATCGCCGTCGCGGCGCGGCGCGATGCGATAGGGGATGCTGACGCCGTTCACGCGCTCGAACGCCTTGACCATGTCGAGCACCGAATAGCCCTGGCCGGTGCCAAGGTTCCATGTCGAAAGCGCCGGTTCGGCTTGGCCGATTGCGTCGAGTGCGACAACATGGCCATCAGCCAGATCGAGCACATGGATATAGTCGCGCACCCCGGTACCGTCGGGGGTGTCGTAGTCGGCACCGAAAACGGACAGTTCGGCAAGGCGTCCGGCGGCGACGCGCGTGATGAAGGGCATGAGATTGTTCGGAATGCCGTTCGGATTCTCGCCGATCAGCCCGCTGTCATGCGCACCGACCGGGTTGAAATAGCGCAGTATCGCGATACGCCACGCGGGATCGGCGGCGGCGATGTCGGCCAGCATTTCCTCGATCATCAGTTTTGTGCGGCCATAGGGATTGGTTGCCGATGTCGGATGATCTTCGTCGAGCGGGAGATATTGGGGCTGCCCATAGACCGTAGCGCTTGACGAAAAAACGAGCGTCTTGGCGCCGCAATCCGCCATTGCCTCGACCAGCGACAGCGTGCCACCGACGTTGTTGTTATAATATTTCATCGGTTCGGCGACCGATTCGCCAACCGCCTTCAAACCGGCGAAATGGATCACCGCCGTGACCGCATGGTCCGTCATCGCCTGCCGCAGCGCTTGACCGTCACGAATATCGCCGACGACGAGCGGAACCGACGCGCCGGTGATTGCCTCGAGCCGATCTATCACGCTGGCATCGCTGTTGGCCAGATTGTCGAAACAGACAATCGGTTGCCCTGTGGACAACAGCGTGGCGGCGACATGGCTGCCGATATAGCCGGTGCCACCGGTGAGCATGATTGTCACGGGGTATTCTCCTTGATGGCGATGTGGGCTGCGTCATGGCTATAGAGGTGCGACGCGGCCAATCAATCCTGTCTTCAGCGGCTATTGGTGTGTCGGGGTTGCAAGCCAATCGTTGCGATACCAGTCAACGAAGGCCGGAATGCCGACCGACAGCGGCGTCGTCGGCGCGAAACCCAGGTCGCGGGCGATGTCGTCGATGTCGGCAAAGGTCTGATAGACGTCGCCGTCCTGCATCGGCAGCAGGTTGATTCCAGCCTGGCGGCCGCACGCGGCCTCGATTTCGCGAATCAGGGCGGTCAGTTGCTCGGGACGGTTGTTGCCGATGTTGTAAAGCCGGTGCGGGGTCGAAAAACCGCCGGGCTTTTCGCGACCGTCGTCGACCGGTGGCTGATCGAGTGCCAGCACGACCCCGTTCACGATATCGTCGATGAAGGTAAAGTCGCGCAGCATGTCGCCGTGGTTATACACGTCGATCGGCCGTCCCTGCAGCACCGCTTCGGTGAATTTCCACACCGCCATATCGGGGCGTCCCCACGGGCCATAGACGGTGAAGAAACGGAGCCCCGTTTGCGGCAGGCGGAACAGATGGGCATAGGTTTCGCTCATCAATTCGTCGGCGCGCTTGGTCGCCGCATAGAGCGAAATCGGCGTGTCGGCGCGGTCAGCGACGCGGAACGGCGTGTCGCTTCGCATTCCGTAAACCGACGACGAGGACGCATAGACAAGATGGCGAACGCCGCGGTGGCGTGCCAGCTCCAATATGTTGACGTGCCCTGCAATGTTGGAGTGGACATAGGCGGCAGGATTTTCGAGCGAATAGCGCACGCCGGGCTGCGCACCAAGATGCACGATGCGGTCGACCGCCACATCGGCCAGCGCCGCGGCCAGCGCGTCGGCATCGCCAAAATCGACGTCGGCAAAGGTGAAAGCGTCACCGCCGGTTGCCGCCAGATGCGCGACGCGGGCCTGTTTGAGGGCCACCGAATAATAGGGCGTGAAATTATCGATCCCGACCACGCGCTCGCCGCGCGCGAGCAAGGCGGCGGCGACGTGCATTCCGATAAAACCCGCAGCACCTGTTACGATGATGGTCAATGCTCGTCCTTGTCGCTGCCGTTGGTCTCCCGGGCGTTGCCCGGCGAATGGCTTAGCGCTTTAAACCCGAAGGGTAAATTCAGCGGTAACAGCCAGAGGGCTCGGGCGGCCACGATCGCCATACGCGCATATTCCGCCTGCGTTCGGCCATATCCTGTGTTTATCGCCGCCGCGCCGCTTGGCATTTGCTTTCAACACGGCGTTTGCGCAGTCTGGCACTTTCGATGAGAACGGGAGATACGGCTTGCACAGACTTACGCGTCGCCAGCTTGTCGGCGGAAGCCTTGCCGGGGGCGCGTTGGCCGCGATGCCGATGATCGCGAGCGGATCGGAGCGAGCGTCGATCCATGTCCGCGACGTGCTGCTCGTCGACGGCACTGGCGCCGCGCCGCGGCGGGCCGATGTCGCGGTTGCGGGCGACCGTATCGCCGCGATCCTTCCGCCCGGCGCGCCTGCGCCGGCCGCGACGCGGGTGGTGGAAGGCGAGGGGCGCGTCCTTGCTCCGGGTTTTGTCGATACGCACACGCATGGCGACCCGCTGACGCAATCCTATGACGCCTTCCTCGCGATGGGTGTCACCACTATCCTGCTCGGAATGGACGGCAGCGGGCCGCGCATCGGGGACGATCTCGACCTGCGGCCGTGGCTTGCGGCCATCGACCGCGCGGCGCTACCGCTGAACGTCGCGGCACTGGCAAGCCACGGCACCTTGCGCCGCGCTTCGGGCATCGCCGACTCGGTGCGGCGCCCCGACGATGCGGCACTCGAGCGCATGGCGGCGCGGCTCGACGCCGAACTGGCCGCGGGCGCGTTCGGGCTGTCCTATGGCCTCGAATATGTTCCGGGCATCTACGCCGAGCCCGCCGAACTGGCGCGCCTGGGCCGCGCGGTTGCCGACCGCAACGGCGTCGTGATGAGCCATATGCGTTCCGAAAATGACGAGGATATCGAAGCGTCGATCGAAGAGCTGATCGCGTCGGCGCTGCCGGCGCGGCCGCATATCTCGCATCTCAAAGTGGTGTTCGGCAAAGGCGAAGACCGCGCGCGCGAACTGCTGGCGCTGATCGCCGCCAAACGCCGCGCGGGTATCGACCTGTCCGCCGATGCCTATCCCTACAACGCGAGCTTTACCGGCATCGCCCTCCTGTTTCCCGAATGGGCGCTGCCCCCCAGCGACTATGCCGCGGTGGTGACGTCGC
The DNA here is from genome assembly GCF_015475875.1 of Sphingopyxis solisilvae. Classification (GTDB taxonomy): domain Bacteria; phylum Pseudomonadota; class Alphaproteobacteria; order Sphingomonadales; family Sphingomonadaceae; genus Sphingopyxis; species Sphingopyxis solisilvae. The sequence goes on from NZ_JADKYM010000003.1 coordinate 126,245, forward strand.
GGCGGCAGGAACTGTACGATCATCTGGTCGCGCGGATGACGCGGCGCGGCGGGCCGGAGGCGCTCTTGATCGGTACCGCGCCCTATGCGGGAAAAACGCTCGGGCAAGCCGCCCGCGAAGCCGGTCTTCACTTTGCCGATTTCCTGATCAAGATCGGGCCTGGCGGCGCTTCGGGTGCGCATTTCACCATGGACGAGGCGTTGCAGGATGTCCTGATCATCGATCCCGACGTCGCGATCGCGACCGATGGCGGACCCGGCATGCGTCACCCGCGCGCGACCGGCACCTACGCCAAGCTGATCGAACATTATGTCGTGGGTGGCGGCCGCCTGCCGATCGAGCAGGCCGTCCGCAAGGCGAGCGGCCTGCCTGCCCGGCTCCTGCGGCTTCCCGACCGCGGGGTGATTCGACCGGGCGCGAAGGCGGACATGGTCCTGTTCGCCCCCGAACGGGTGCGCGCCCGTTCGACCTTCGTCGATCCGCTGGCGAAAGCCGACGGGTTCGACATGGTTATCGTGAACGGACGGCCCGCTTGGGAAAATGGCGAAAGGGTCGGCGCGCCGGGGCGCTTGTTGCGCGCGGCGGCGCCATCCTGAACGACGGCGAACGCGTCTTTCCCGCGGGCCGCCGAAACGTCAGGACGTCATTTGTCCGTCGCGGTCAGCCACGGCAATATCTTCTCGGTCGGCAAGCGCTTCACCGTGTCGCGATGCCCCTCGACGGTTTTGCCGGCGAACAGCGAGTTGATGACGGCCTCCTCGGTCGCTTCTGCCACCGCCTGAAACAGCGGCGAGAGGGCTTCGTTGCGCAGATCGTCAATCGCCGCGACCGGCGAGATCCCCTCTTCGCGCCGGACACCGGGATGGGTGGAAAAGGCGATCGCATAATCGCCCGATCCGTTGGAAAAGGACGAGCCGGTGCGGCCGATGCCGACAAACGCCCGCTCGGCGATTCGGCGCAGATTGCGGTCGGACAGCGGCGCGTCGGTCGCGATGACGATGATGACCGAGCCGTCGGCGGTATCGCGAGTGCCTTCGCGGCTGAACGCGTGGCGGCCCAGCCGGACGCCGACGGGTACTCCGGCGATCGTCAGCACACCGCCGTAGTTGCTCTGGACCAGCACGCCGAGCGTCCACCCGCCCTGCGCGGCAGGCAATTTGCGTGATGAGGTGCCGATGCCGCCCTTGAAGCCGAACGCGACCGTGCCGGTCCCCGCACCCACCGATCCTTCCGGCACCGCTCCGCCTGCGGCACTTTCGATCGCGCGCCTGGCGTCGGCGATTGTGACGCGCCGCCGGCGAATGTCGTTGAGGACACCGTCATTGGTCTCGCCAACCACGGCGTTGACCGAGCGAACCGCCTCGTTGCCCGGCTGCGCCAATGTCCATTCGACGGCGGCGGCCGCGGCTTCCGGGACATTCAGCGTGTTGGTCAGAAGCACCGGGGTCTCGATCTCGCCCAGCTCCGTAACCTGCGTCGAGCCGGCAAATTTGCCATAGGCATTGAAGGCGACGAAGCCGGCGGGGACGCGCGAGCGAAAGACATTCCCGCCATGCGGCAGGATCGCCGTGACGCCGGTGTGGATATCCTTGCCTTCCTCGATCGTGACATGGCCCACGCGCACGCCGTCAACATCGGTGATCGCGTTTCGCGGCCCGGGCGGCAGGACGCCGATCACCACCCCGGCCTCGCGCGCCCGCTGTTCGGGGGGAGCAACGGGGGCAGGGGACGCGGCGGTCAACAATGCCATGGCCAATACTGCCTTGCCCAACATTTCAAACCTCCCGATGATGCGGCTTGCTGCACTTCTAATGAGGTGGACCCTGACTTTCCACCGCCCATTCGTCCTGCACTGCGGCTTGCGGCGTTGCGACTCACCGACCAAAGAGTTGCACGCGATAGTGATCGCTCGGCACAGGTTAATGGAAGTTATTGGAGAAAAGTGGTGAGCCCTGCTGGGTTCGAACCAGCGACCTACTGATTAAAAGTCAGTTGCTCTACCGACTGAGCTAAGGGCCCATCCCGGCGCTGCCGGTGCAGCGTCAAAATGAGCCGCCGCCCTAGTGCCGCGCGGCGCCGCGGTCAACCGGCTTTGGCCGCACCAGACGAGCTGCGAGTTGCCGGATGCTGCGTAGGCGGAGCGGGTGGCGCCAGTCGGGAGCGATGGCGCGCAGCGGCCCGAGCACGAAATCCCGGTCGGCCAGTGCCGGATGCGGAATAGTTACCATGGCACCCGACCAGACGCCGCCCGACCAGAGCAATATATCGAGATCGAGCGTTCGCGCGCTCCAGCGCTGGCCGGTGCGGCGGCCGAAGCTGTTTTCGATCTGTTGTAACCGCTCGAGCATCTCCGGCGGATCAAGCGGGGAGGCGACCAGCGCCACCGCATTGGCATAACGTCGCCGCGAGGGGCCGAGCGGGTTGCTTGCGATGATAGGGCTGGCATCGACCGGTTCGATATCGTCGCTTTCGAGCGCGGCGAGCGCCGCCATCAGCACCGCGCGCGGATCGCCGAAGCGCGCATGGCGGCGATTCGACCCGAGACCGATAGCGTATAAAGGAAGCGGCGTTGCGTTGCGCATGCTCTCGCGCCTATCGCAGATATGTGGAGATTCCCAGCCCGTTGCCCGGTACCGAGCCGCCGCGCGATTGCCCGCGCTGCCCGCGATTGGTCGCCCTGCGGCGCGAATGTCAGGCCGAGCATCCCGATTGGTGGAACGCGCCGGTCCATGCGTTTGGCGACCCTGATGCCTGGCTGGTGTTGGCGGGACTAGCCCCCGGCAAACATGGCGCCAACCGGACTGGACGCCCGTTCACCGGTGACTATGCGGGCGACCTGCTGTTCGCGACGCTGGCCAAGTTCGGGCTGAGCAAGGGCAGATATGATGGGCGGATCGACGACGGGCTGATGCTGAAGGGCACCGTCATCGTCAACAGCGTCAAATGCCTGCCGCCGCAGAACAAGCCGCTGCCAGCCGAAATCGCCAACTGTCGTCCCTATTTCGAATCCCAACTTGCCGCGCTCACGAATATGCGCGTCATCATCGCGTTGGGCCGCATTGCCCATGATGCGGTTCTGCGAGCGGTCGGCCTGCGCCTTGCCGCGTATCCGTTCGCTCATGGCGCGGTCCATCGGCTTCCCGCCGGCCACTTTCTGGTCGATAGCTATCATTGCTCGCGATACAACACGAACACCGGCCGATTGACCCCGTCCATGTTCGCCGACGTATTCCGGACCGCGTTTGTGCTCCGCGATCAGACGAGCGGCCCGAATTCCTCGACCAGCCCGCGATAAAGCACACGCTTGAACGGCACGATCAGTTTCTCGATCTCGTTCAGCTCGGCCCAGCGCCACGCACGAAATTCCTGATGCTTGGTATGAATGTTGATGTCGCTGTCGGTGCCCATGAAACGCATCAGGAACCAGTGCTGGCGCTGACCGCGATATTTGCCGCCCCACATCTTGCCGATCAGATGGTCGGGCAGGTCATAGAAATATTCCTCGCGGCTGCGCGCGATGATTTCGACCAGCCCGCCGTGGACGCCGGTTTCTTCGCCCAGTTCGCGGATCGCGGCTTCCTCGGCATCTTCGCCGTCGTCGATACCGCCCTGCGGCATCTGCCACGCCTCGGCCGACGTATCGAGCCGCTGGCCGACAAAGACGCGGCCGTCGCGGTTCGCAAGCATCACCCCGGCGCAGGGGCGATAGGGCAGTTTGTCATGATCGATCATGCCGCGCCGGTAGCTTCGCTCACGATCGCTTTCAAGACGGTCAGCGCACCTCGGATATCGTCTTTGGCGCTCGGGATGCCTTGCGCCAGGTTGATATAGCCGTGGATGCTGCCCGCCGCCTCGCGGTAAGTTGTGGGGACACCCGCCTCGATCAGCTTGGCGGCATAGGCACGGCCCTGGTCGCGCAACGGGTCCAGCCCCGCCGTCACCAGCAGCGTTGGCGGCAGCCCCTCGGCAGGAAAATCGAGCGGCGAGGCGCGATAGTCGGCGGGATCCGCGGCATAATGGTTGCCGAACCAGGTCATGCTGCCTTTGGTAAGCAAATGGCCTTCGCCGAAATCGCGGTAGCTTTGCCAGTCGTCGTGCGTGGTCACGGCGGGATAGATGGGGTGGATTGCAATCACCGGCTTTGATGCGGGCTTGTCGCGAAGCGTAAGCGCCGTCGCAATGGTCAGGTTGCCGCCGGCGCTTTCACCCGACAGAACCAGCCCGGTGCAGGGGACATGGTCCGCGACCCAGCGTGTTGCCGCTTCGCAATCGTCGGGTGCGGCGGGGAAGGGGTGCTCGGGCGCGAGGCGATAATCGACCGCAATCACCGGTATGTCGAGCAAGCGCGCGGCTTCGGCACAATAGCCGTCGTGGGTATCGAGGTCGCCGATGACCCAGCCGCCGCCGTGGTAGAAGACCATGACCGGGCCGGGGTCGCGATCGGGTCGATTGTCATAGATACGGACGGGAATCTCGCCGGCAGGGCCGGGAATGCTCCGGTCCTCGACATGCGCAATCTCGCCGCGCGGAGCATCGGCCATCTGGGCCATGACGCGGAACATCTCGCGCGCGCCCTCGGGCGGCAGTTCTTCCATCTTGGGGCCTTCCTGCGCGTTCAGGAACGCGAGGAACATTGCCACGTCAGGGCGGGTGAAATGGGTGGTGCCGTCGGTCATCCTGTGATCCCCTTTTTCCGCTTCTGCGGCCTGTTGTTCGCGCAGCTATTCGGCATCGTCGCGGATAATTCAATCGCAATTCGCAACCCATTCGACGGTTGAAGTTTGCGGCGCACAATTTTTTCTCAATTGCGGCGTGGCGCCCACAGGCCTAGGCCAGCGTCACAGGTTCGCAAGATTCAAGGCAGAAGATAAGATGGCGACAGCGGTAGTGGACGAAGCCGACAAGCGGCAGTCCCCCCTCTCGGATGCGGTAGTAGTCAGATTTGCAGGCGATAGCGGCGACGGAATGCAATTGACCGGTGGTCAGTTTACCCTGTCCTCGGCGCTTGCGGGCAATGATTTTGCGACCTTCCCCGATTTTCCGGCAGAGATCCGCGCCCCGCAAGGGACGCTGTTCGGCGTGTCGGCTTTCCAGATCAATTTTGGATCGTCGGCGATCGATACCGCGGGCGACGCACCCGATGTGCTGGTCGCGATGAACCCGGCGGCGCTCAAGACCAATGTCCCGTCGCTGAAGCAGGGCGGGTTGATCATCGCCGACGAGGGCGAGTTCAACGACCGCAACCTCGCCAAAGCGAAGTATGACGCGAACCCGCTTGAGGATGGCAGCCTCGCGAAATGGCAGCTGCTGAAGCTGAATATCAGCCAGCTGACGATGGATGCGGTGAAGCCCTTTGGCCTTGGCAATAAGGAGGCGCTACGCTGCAAGAATATGTGGACGCTGGGGCTGGCGCTCTGGATGTTTGACCGCGACCGTGCGCCGCTGATCGACTGGCTCAACGCGAAATTCGCGAAGGCTCCCGACTTGGCGGCGGCGAACGTGGCGGCGCTCAACGCGGGGCACGCCTATGGCGAGACCGCCGAGCTGGCGGGGCCGTTGAAACAGCATCATGTCGATCCCGCGCCCGCGGCACCGGGCCTTTATCGCACGCTGACGGGCGCCGAGGGCGTCGCGCTCGGTCTTGTCGCCGGGGCGCAACTGGCCAAGCTGCCGATGTTTTTCGGCGGCTATCCGATCACCCCGGCATCGGCGATCCTGCATCACCTGTCGCGGCTCAAGGAATATGACGTCACGACCTTCCAGGCCGAGGATGAAATCGCGGCGATCTGTTCGGCGATCGGCGCCAGCTATGGCGGCTCGCTCGGCGTGACCAGCTCGTCCGGGCCGGGTATCGCCTTGAAGGGCGAGGCGATGGGCCTTGCGATCATGACCGAGCTGCCGCTGGTCATTGTCAATTCGCAGCGCGGCGGTCCCTCGACGGGCCTTCCGACCAAGACCGAACAGTCGGATCTGTATCAGGCGGTCTATGGCCGCAACGGCGACGCGCCAATGCCGGTGATCGCCGCGCGCTCGCCCGGGGACGCGTTCGAATGCGCGATCGAGGCAGTGCGGATCGCGGTGCAATATATGACGCCGGTGATGCTGCTGACCGACGGTTATATCGCCAACGCCGCCGAACCGTGGAAAGTGCCCGACCTCACCGCCTATGAAGCTTTTCCGGTCGAGTTCCTGACCGAGGTGCCGGAGGGCGGCTTCAAGCCCTATGGCCGCGACGAAAAGCTCGCGCGTCCGTGGGTCAAACCCGGCACGCCGGGGCTGCTCCACCGCATCGGCGGGATCGAGAAGGAAGTCGACACCGGCCACATCAACTATGCGCCCGCCAACCATCAGGCGATGACCGATATCCGCAAGGACAAGATTGACGGCATCAAGGTCCCCGATCAGGTCGTAGAGCTGGGCGCCGAGGGCGGCAAGCTGGCGGTCGTCGGCTGGGGCTCGACTTTCGGCCCGATCCATCAGGCGGTACGCCGCAAGCGCGCCGAAGGCGCGGACGTCAGCCATGTCCATATCCGTCACATCTGGCCAATGCCTGCAAATCTGGGTGAGCTTTTGAAGAGCTATGACAAGGTGATCGTGCCCGAAATGAATACGGGGCAGCTCAAGACCGTGCTGCGCGACCAGTATCTGGTCGATGCGCGGCCGGTGAACAAGGTGTCGGGCCAGCCCTTCACCATCGCCGAAATCGAAGCCGCCATCGAGGAGGCATTGAAGTGAACCAGGTTACTCCGATCACCCGCGCCACGACGCTCAAAGACTGGGAAACCGATCAGGAAGTGCGCTGGTGCCCCGGGTGCGGGGACTATGCGATCCTGAAGGCGGTGCAGCGCACGATGCCCGAGATCGGCACCGCGCCCGAAAACACCGTGTTCATCAGCGGCATCGGCTGCTCGTCGCGTTTCCCCTATTATATGGAGACCTATGGCTTCCATACGATCCACGGCCGTGCGCCGGCGTTCGCGACGGGGTTGAAACTGGCCAATCCGAACCTTGATGTGTGGATTGTTACCGGCGACGGCGACGGACTGTCGATCGGCGGGAACCACACGATGCACCTGATCCGCCGCAACCTCGATTGCCAGATCATGCTGTTCAACAACGAGATTTACGGGCTGACCAAGGGGCAATATTCGCCGACGAGCCGGGTCGGCACGACCAGCCCGTCGACCCCTTATGGCTCGGTTGATCGCCCGGCGCAGCCCGCGGCGTTTGCGCTGGGCGCCGGATCGCGCTTCGTGGCGCGCGGCTTCGACGTGTCGAAGAAGCTGCCCGAGGTGCTGAAAGCCGCCCATTCGCACAAGGGCGCCGCCTTTATCGAGATTTTCCAGAACTGTATCGTCTATAACAAAGACGTGTTCGTGGATTTTGCGGCCCCCAAGGGCGCCGAGGATCGCCAGCTCTGGCTCGAGAATGGCGAACCGATGCTCTATGCCAAAGGCACCAAGGGCATCGCGCTCGACGCCGAGGCGCTGCACCTCAAGACCGTCGATGTCGTCGATGGCGACTGGCAGGCCGCGGGGGTGATCGTCCATGACGTCACCAACCGCGGCGTCGCGCATATGCTGGTCGAAATGCGTTTCGGGGAGTTCCCGATGGCGCTCGGCGTCCTTTATGACGACCCCCGTCCGACCTTCGAAGCCGATGTCTGGCGTCAAAATGCCGCAGCCGCCGAGGGCAAGACCGCCGATCTGCAGAGCCTGCTGAAAAAGGGACAAACCTGGACGGTAGCCGAGGGCGGTCCGGACCTTTAGCGGCGCAATTTCCGGCGGACCATGCACCGGTCCGCATCGCCGATTGCAATGCCGCGCGATCCGCGCCACCAAGCGGCGATGGATAATCTGACGCATAGCATGGTCGGCGCGCTGGTCGGCCAGTTGGGATTGAAGAAAAAGACCGGGCTGGCGATCCCCACCCTGATCCTGGCGGCAAACCTGCCCGACATCGACGCCGCGTGTCTGTTCTGGCTCGACGGCGACCAGCATCTGGGCTTTCGGCGCGGTATCACCCATGGCCCGATTGCGATGCTGGTGCTGCCCGTCCTGCTGTGGGGGGCGATGCTGGCGTTCGACGGCTGGCAGACGCGGCGCGGCACGCGGCCCGCCGCGCGGTTGCCGATTGACAAGGCTTGGCTGCTGTCGCTCGCCTATATCGGCTGCCTCAGCCATCCGGCGCTCGACTGGCTGAACAATTACGGGATCCGGCTGCGCGAACCTTTTTCGTCGCGCTGGTTCTATGGCGACAGCATCTTCATCATTGACCTGTGGGTATGGGTCGCGCTGGGCTTGTCCCTGTGGCTGTCGCTGCGCCGCGAGCGGGCCGGTGCTGCGCATTGGACACGCCCTGCCTGGGTCGGATTTTTCGCTGTTTGCGGTTATATTTTCGCCAACGGTCTGATCACGGGAGCGGCCGAGCGCATGGGCAAGGACGCGCTCGTGGCCGGCGGGCATCGCGAACCGCTGGTGGTTGCCAGTCCGCCGCCACTGACTTTCTGGCGGCGCGACATTTTCTGGCGCACCGCCGATCGATATGGCGCGGGCAGCTTCACGCCCGGCGTTGGCGGCACCATCGACCTCAGCGGACGGCCGACCGGCATGGACGACGCGCGGCTGCCGCTCTGGCTGATGGGTGATCCCAATGCGCGCGCCTTTCTGTTCTGGGCGCGGATGCCGGTGGCGCAGCGCGACGGCGATGCCATCCTGCTCCGCGACCAGCGGTTCATGCACCCGCTGGCGCAGGACCGCTTTCAGGTTCGTCTCACCGCGCCTGACACTGCGACGCACTACGAATGACCGCGCCCGTCATCCTGTGGTTCCGGCGCGACTTACGTCTGTCGGATCAGGCGGCCGTCGTCGCGGCGGCAGCCGAAGGGCCGGTGATCCCGGTTTTCATTCTGGACGACGAGACGCCCAAACATCGCCGCATGGGCGGCGCATCGCGGTGGTGGCTGCACCATAGCCTGACCAGCCTGGATGCCAGCCTGCGCGAAAAAGGGTCGCGGCTGATCCTGCGGCGCGGCAAGTGCGACGACCAACTCACCCAAATCGCGCAAGAAACGGGCGCCACGCGGGTCCATTGCCTGCGGCATTACGAGCCGTGGTGGCGCAATGCCGAAAGGGCGGTCGCAAAGCGGCTCGATCTGGTCTGCCATGACGGCAATTTCCTGCTGCCACCGGGGTCGCTAACGACCGGCGGCGGGACGCCGTACAAGATCTACACCCCTTTCTGGCGCGCGTTGAAAGAGCAGATGCCGCCCGCCGCACCGCGCAACCGTCCGCGCGATATTGGGGCGCTGACGCGGTGGCCCGCATCGGACGCGCTGGCCGACTGGAACCTGATGCCGACCAAGCCGGACTGGGCCACCGGTTTTGGGGCCGAATGGGAACCGGGGGAGGCGGGCGCGCGCAAGCGGATTGCAGCCTTTGTCGACGAGGCGGCCGATTACGACCGCCAACGCAACCTGCCGTCACGCGAGGGCAGTTCGCGGCTGTCGCCGCATCTGCATTTCGGCGAGGTGTCGCCGGCAACCGTCTGGCACCGGACCGCCGACGCCGGCGGTTCGGTGGACATATTCCTCGGCGAGCTCGGCTGGCGGGATTATGCGCAGAATATCATTCTGCAATTCCCGGATTATGGCGCCCGCAGCGCGCGGGACGCCTTCGACACCGACTTGCCGTGGCGCAGCGGCGCCGCTGCGGACGCGGATGTGCGCGCCTGGCAACAGGGCCGCACCGGCTATCCGATCGTCGATGCCGGGATGCGCCAGTTATGGGCGACGGGGTGGATGCACAACCGGGTGCGGATGATCGCCGCCAGTTTCCTGATCAAGCATCTGCTGATCGACTGGCGCCGCGGCGAGCAATGGTTCTGGGACACGCTCGTCGACGCCGACTACGCGTCGAATGCGGTCAACTGGCAATGGGTGGCGGGCAGCGGGGTCGATAGCAATATGTTCCCGCGCATCATGGCGCCGCTGACGCAGTCGGAAAAATTCGATGCGGCGGACTATATCCGGCAATGGGTGCCCGAACTGGCGACTTTGACCGAACCGGCTATCCACGATCCCGACAGCTTCGGATGCCGTCCCCGGACCTATCCGGAAAAGATCATCGGGCATCGCGAGGGGCGGGAACGCGCTTTGGCGGCGTATGACGTCATGAAGGCGCGAGGCAACTGATTGTCAGCCGCCCGACTTTGGGGCAGGACGTGATGATGAACACGCATGTCAGCCCGCGCCGCGGCCAGCAACTGCTCAGCGCCGACCGTGCCTATCGCAGCGGCGCTACGCTGGCACGGCTGATGGCGCTGGCGCCGGCGGGCCTTTATCACCGGTTGCTCGATCGCATCGACACGGGGCTGATGTCCGGCACGATCGAAGCGCACACGCCCGACGGCAGCGTCCGCCTGATCGGCGGGCGCGGCAGCGGGCCGACAGCCGTCGTGCATCTGCACAGCTGGGCAGCACTGGCGCGACTGGCAATGTCGGGCTCCGTCGGTTGGTACCGCGCGTGGGCGGCGGGCGAATGGAGTTCGCCCGACCCGGTGCCGCTGTTCGACCTGTTCATGCGCAACGCGCGGGCGCTGGGCGACGTCGCGCGCGCGCGCGGGCCGCTGCGCTGGGTGAACAAGCTGGTCCATATGCTCCGTCGCAACGATCGCCGCGGCGCGAAGCGGAACATCCATGCCCATTATGATTTGGGCAATGATTTCTATCGCTTGTGGCTCGATCAGGCGATGAATTATTCAAGCGCTCTGTTCGCCGACCCGGCGCAATCGCTCGAGGAAGCACAGACGGTCAAGATCGATGCGATCCTCGACCGGCTCGATCTGCGATCGGGTAGCCGGTTGCTCGAAATCGGTTGCGGCTGGGGCGCGCTGGCGGAGCGCGCAGTCGAGCGTCACGATGTCATCTACACCGGCATCACGCTGTCGCCGTCACAAGCCGAGATCGCCGACGCGCGGCTTGCCGCGGTCGATCTGTCGGGTCGCTCACGCATCGAGCTTTGCGATTATCGCGATGCGCGGGGTCCGTATGACGCCATTGCCAGCGTCGAGATGGTCGAAGCCGTGGGCCAGGCCTATTGGCCCGCCTATCTCGACGCGATCGCGCGGCTTCTGCGGCCCGGCGGCAAGGCGGCGATTCAGTATATCCTGATCGATGATGCGCTGTTCGAGCGCTATGCGGCGAGCAGCGATTTTATCCAGGCCTATATCTTTCCGGGTGGCTGCCTGATTTCGGAAAGCCGGCTCCGCGCGCTGGCGGAGGAACGCGGGCTTGTCTGGCGCGATGTCCGGCACTTTGGCGGCGATTATGCCGAAACCTTGCGCCAATGGCGCGAGCGCTTCGACGTGGCCGTCGTCAATGGCCAGTTGCCGGCAGGCTTCGACGATCGGTTTGTGCGCTTGTGGCGTTATTACCTGCAATATTGCGAGGGTGGGTTTCGCGGCGGCGGCATCGACGTCGCGCAAGTGACGCTGGAAAAATCAGCCTGAAAACAGGGGAGAGGAAAGCTATGCGACGATATCTGGCAGCGGTGCTTTTGTGCGCGGCGGCGACCGCCTGCACGGCACCGGCGCCCACCCAAACCACCGACACGCTGCCAAAGGACATGAATGTGCTGTTCTGGACCCAAGATCAACGCGACCTTGCTTTCCGGACGATGGAGACGGTCCCGAAAGTGGTCGTCAACACCATCGAAGCAAGCGATGCCGTCTATCCGTTGCCACAGGGGCAACCGATCGAACTGGGTGCCGACGTCGATGCCTATATGGCCAGACAGCGCCACGCCGGGCTGATCATTGTCCAGGACGGCAAGATCCGGCTCGAGAAATATGCGTTGGGCTATGGTGCCGCTGGCCGCTGGACCAGCTTTTCGGTCGCCAAGAGTTTCACCTCGACGCTGGTCGGGGCGGCGGTGAAGGACGGCTATATCAAGAGCCTGGACGACAAGGTGACCGTCTATATTCCGGGGCTGAGGGGCTCGGCCTATGACGACGTGTCGGTGCGCCAGTTGCTGACCATGACATCCGGCGTCAAATGGAACGAGGATTATACCGATCCGAAATCCGACGTCGCACTGTTCAACCTGCAAAAACCCGTGGCGGGCGAGGATGTAACCGTCAGCTATATGAAGACCTTGCCGCGCGATGTTCCGGCAGGGTCGAAATGGCTGTACAGCACCGGCGAAACAAATTTGATCGGCGTGCTGGTGTCGAGCGCGACGGGTAAAAGCTTGTCGGCGTATCTGTCGGAAAAAATCTGGAAACCGTTCGGGATGGAGCAGGATGCGGTCTGGATGCTGGGGGCGACCGGGCACGAAATCAGCGGATGCTGCATCTCTGCAAGCCTTAAGGATTACGCGCGCCTCGGCCAGTTTGTGCTTAACGACGGCGTTGTGGACGGGGTCAGGATCGTCCCGGATGGCTGGTTCGGCGCCGCGACGACAAAGCAGGCCGATATCGGCCTGCCAGGCCGTGGATACGGCTATCAATGGTGGACCAATGACGATGGCAGCTTTGCCGCGCAAGGCATCTTCGGCCAAGGCATCTTCATCGACCCGAAGCGCAAGCTGGTGATCGCGTCGAACGGCAACTGGCCCACCGCAACCGATCCCGAAGGCGTCGGCGCGGCGCGCGAGGCGTTCTACAAGAGCGTACAGGCGGCAGTGGATCGCGAAGCGAAATAGGGAAAAGTGTCGCCCCGGCGGTGGCGACGGATTATGCGGTAACGGTCGCTGCGGCCCGCTGCGCGAGCCACGCGGCTGCAAGCGGAACGGCGACGCCCAGCGCCATGATCCACCATGTGTCGGCAAAGTCGACGGCGGTATAGAGCGCAGCGCCGATCACGGCGCCTGCGACGACCCATCCCGCGCCCGTTCCGCCGGAGACGCGCATGGCAAGCCAGCTGCCGGCGAAGGTGGCAAGGAACCAGCCGATGATCAGCGCGACGGTGGATCCGATCGGGATCAATATCTCGCCGGTCGCCGTATCATATTCGGCGGGGGAAATTTCGCTGCCGACATATTGTGCCAGCCAGACCAGCCCGAACGCCACCGCGATGCCGATCGCCGCTGCAATTACTGTCCGCACAATGTTTCCGGTCATAGCTGAACCCTTGCAAATCCGTGGTCGGGTTGCTCTAGTGCCGGAAAACAAAGATGGCGTTAAGCCTTTTCCATGACCTTGGGCAGCGCGTGGATCGCGGTGCTGTCGAAACCGTCGACCATCAGCTTCGCGACGAATTCGCCTACCGCGGCGGGTTCCTTGATGCTGCCCGCATCTTCGCCGGGATAAGCGCGCGCGCGCATCTGGGTGCGCGTTCCGCCGGGATCGAGGATCGCGGTCCGCACGGTCGAAATGTTGCGCATTTCGGCGCCATAGCTGGTTACCAGCACCTCCAGCGCCGCCTTCGACGCCGCATAGGCGCCCCAATAGGCGCGCGGTTCGCGCGCCACGCTGCTCGACAGCGCCAGCAAGCGGCCGTTCGCGGCGCGGCGCAGCAGCGGGTCGAAATTGGCGATGAGTGCCTGCTGCGCGATGAGGTTGAGCGTCAGCAGCTTGTTGAATTCCTTGCCGTCGATCGCCGCGACGGGGGTCAAGGTGCCGAGCATGGCGGCGTTGAGCACCAGCATGTCGAGTTGCTGCCAGCGCTCGGCCATCGCGCTCGCCAGCCGCGCGATGCTGTCGCCGTCGGTCAGGTCGAGCGGGGCGATCGTCGCACTGCCGCCTGCCGCGTGGATGCGGTCCTCGAGCGCCTCAAGCCCGCCCGCGGTGCGCGCGGTGATCACAACATGCGCGCCGCGTGCTGCGAGCGATTCGGCGATGGCCTCGCCGATGCCACGGCTAGCGCCGGTGACGAGCGCGACCTGTCCCGCCAGTTCTTCAGACCTTGTAATCATTGAGTCAGACAACCCGTTCGGCAAGCAGTGAAAATTGGTCATCCAGCCCATGCTCGTCGAAATCGGTGAGCGCGGTCGGATAGTCGCCGGTGAAGCAGGCATCGCAATATTGTGGCGCGTTGTGATTGCGGTCGCTTTCACCCAGCGCGCGGTACAATCCGTCGATTGTCAGGAAGGCGAGGCTGTCGGCATTGATGAAATTCGCCATCTGGCCGACCGTCATCTGTGCCGCGAGCAGCTTGGCGCGCTCGGGCGTATCGACGCCGTAAAAGCAGCTGTGCGAGGTCGGCGGGCTGGCGATGCGCATGTGAACCTCGGCCGCACCTGCGTCGCGCATCATCTGGACGATCTTCAGGCTGGTCGTACCGCGGACGATCGAATCGTCAATGAGCACGATCCGTTGGCCCGCGATCAGCGCGCGGTTGGCGTTGTGCTTCAGCTTGACGCCCAGATGACGGACCTTGTCACCCGGCTGGATGAAGGTGCGTCCGACATAGTGCGAGCGGATGATGCCCAGCTCGAACGGAATACCCGATTCCTGCGCATAGCCGATCGCCGCAGGGGTTCCCGAGTCGGGCACTGGAATGACCAGATCGGCGTCGACCGGGTTTTCGCGCGCCAGTTCGGCGCCGATCGCCTTGCGCACCGAATAGACGCTGGTGCCGTCGACGATCGAATCGGGGCGCGAGAAATAGACATATTCGAAGATGCAGGGCCGGGGACTATGGTCAGCAAAGGGACGGTGTGACGTCAGCTTGCCGTCGCGGACAATGACAAGTTCGCCCGGATCGACCGAGCGGACAAATTCCGCGCCGACGACGTCGAGCGCGACGGTTTCCGATGCCAGGATATGTGCGTCGCCGAGTTTGCCGATCACCAGCGGACGGATACCGAGCGGGTCGCGGCAGCCGATCATGCCCTCCGCAGTCAGGCAGATCAGCGAATAGGCGCCTTCGACCTGTTTCAGCGCGTCGATGAACCGGTCGAGCAGCGACCGATAGCTCGACGTCGCGACCAGATGGATGATGACTTCGGTGTCGCTGGTCGATTGGAAGATCGAACCGCGGCGAACGAGCACTTTTTTGAGCGCCGCTGCATTGGAAATATTGCCATTATGCGCCACGGCGAAGCCGCCGGTGGATAGATCGGCGAACAACGGCTGGACGTTGCGCAGCGCGGTTTCGCCGGTCGTCGAATAGCGAACATGGCCGACCGACGAACCGCCCTGCAATTGGCGCATGATCTCGTCGCGATCGAAATTGCCGGCGACATGGCCCATCGCGCGGTGGGTGTGAAATTCCTTGCCGTCAAAAGCGGTGATGCCGGCGGCTTCCTGTCCACGATGCTGGAGGGCGTGAAGGCCCAGCGCCACGACCGCAGCGGCGCTGTCGGCGCCGTGAATGCCAAAGACGCCGCACTCCTCGCGGAGTTTGTCGTCGTCGAAAGGATGTGTCGTGAGCATGACGGTCCAGCAGCGAGGGCAGTGACTGGCGCGCATATAGGGAGGGCAATCGCAGTTGTCGCCCCCTATTCACGATAATGTCATCGCGGACCTTGGCGATGGGGTGACAGCGGCTCATTACCTGCTCTAAGACACTGGCCATGGCCGACCAACGCGACACTGCCGACCGTTTTTTGCCCCGTTTCGACGGGGCGGGTCTGGTGACGGCAATTGTCACCGACGCCAGTACAGGCGTGCTGTTGATGGTCGCACATATGAATGCCGACGCGATCGAGCGGACGCAGGCGACCGGCAAGGCGCATTTCTGGTCGCGGTCGCGATCGGCGCTGTGGCGCAAGGGCGAAACGTCGGGGAACGAACTGACGCTGGTCGAAATGCGGGTCGATTGCGATCAGGACGCCCTGTTGCTGCGGGTCCGGCCAGCGGGGCCGGCGTGCCACACGGGGCGGCGCAGCTGCTTTTACCGGCGCGTCGAAGCCGACGGCTCGCTGGTTTTCCTGGATGATGATGCCCATAGCTAAGCGATTGATTGCGGCGGCACTGTTGCTCGTGTCGGGTTGTGACCGACACGGGACCGGCACAGCCGATGCGCAGATCGACGCCGACAATCCGCTGGAGATGGCCGCGCGCGAACGCGGGGTCGTCCGCGGCGACGCGACATCGCCGGTGGGCGTGTTCGAGCGTGCGCACGATCTGGGCCGCGACGCGATGTGCGTTGTTCCTGACGGTGCCGGGCAGTGGCGGTTTGCGATGACGGCATCCTTTGGAACAAGCCTGTCCTGCGCGGCAAAGGGAACGATCGTTCGGGACCGCGACGGCTGGCGCATGCGCTTTGCCGGTCACGAAGGCTGTGAAGCATCCGTGCGAGAGGAGGAGGAAGAATTGCGCCTGCCGGGGCAACTGCCGCCGGAATGCGCCAGCCTGTGTCCCTCGCGCGCTTCGCTTTCGGGCCTGCGCTTGCCGCGGGCCAGCTGGTCGGCGGCGGATGCAAGAGGCTTGCAGATTGGCGACGAACGCGGCATTATGAATCGGCCCTGTGCAGGTTGAGCCGCAGCACAGCAGTGCGATTTGGCGCTATTGACGTTCACGTCAACGGAAACTAGTTTCGGCGGCATGACCGAACCTTACGGCCACTCGCATATCGACACCCCCGATCATCTCGGGCGCGAACAGTTCAGCATTACCGACCTGTCGACCGAGTTCGGCGTCACCGCCCGCGCGTTGCGTTTTTACGAGGACGAAGGGCTGATCAGTCCGTCGCGCAAGGGGTTATCGCGGATCTATTCAAAGCGTGACCGCGCCCGGCTGGCGTGGATATTACGCGCAAAACGGACGGGATTCAGTCTGGCCGACATCCGCGAGATGATCGACCTGTACGACGTCGGCGACGGCCGCAAGCTGCAACGCCAGGTCACGATCGAGAAATGCGAGCAGCGCATCGCCTTGCTGCAACGCCAGCGCGAGGATATCGACAGCGCTGTCGAAGAATTGTCGCGATTCATCGCTATGGTGAAGAAAGTCGACGCCAGCCAAAAGGCCGGTTGAGCCTCGCCCCGGGCAAGTTACCATTGCCAACCCGATTTTCAGAAGGATTTCCCATGCCCGTCTATCGCGCACCTGTGCAGGACAGCCTGTTTCTTCTCAACGATGTACTGGGGGTCGAGCGTTATGCGAACCTGCCGGGTTTCGCCAACGCCACTCCCGACATGATCGAGGCGGTTCTTACCGAAGCCGGCAAATTCTGTGAAGAGGTGCTGTTCCCGATCAACCAGTCGGGCGATCTGGAGGGCTGCAAACGCCACGACGACGGATCGGTGACAACGCCCAAGGGCTTCAAGGAGGCGTACAAGGCCTATTGCGAGGCGGGCTGGACGCTACTGACCCAGCCCGAGGAATTTGGCGGACAGGCGCTGCCGCACGTCGTCGGTTTTCCAGTCGAGGAATATCGCATGGCGGCGAACCAGGCCTTTGCCATGTATCCGGGGCTGACGCAGGCCGCGGTCGCGGCGATCCTGGTCAAGGGATCGGACAAGCAAAAGGCGACCTATTGCCCCAAGATGATTTCGGGCGAGTGGGGCGGGACGATGAACCTGACCGAACCGCATTGCGGCACCGACCTGGGGCTGATCCGCACCCGCGCCGTGCCCAATGGCGACGGCAGCTATGCGATCACCGGGACCAAGATCTTCATTTCGTCGGGCGAGCATGACCTGACCGACAACATCGTCCATCTTGTCCTCGCCAAAACCCCCGACGCGCCCGACAGCGTCAAGGGCATTTCGCTGTTCATCGTGCCCAAGTATCTTGTGAACGAGGACGGATCGCTGGGCGACCGCAACACGCTGCAATGCGGGTCGATCGAGCACAAGATGGGCATCCACGCCAATTCGACCTGCGTCATGAACTATGACGGCGCCAAAGGCTGGATGGTCGGCGAGGAGAACAAGGGCCTCGCCGCGATGTTCGTGATGATGAATGCGGCGCGCCTTGGCGTCGGTATCCAGGGGCTGGGGCAAGCCGACATCGCGTTCCAGAATGCGGTCGCCTATGCGCAGGACCGCCGTCAGGGGCGGGCGCTGACCGGGCCGCAAGACCCGCAGGAAAAGGCCGACCCGCTGTTCGTTCACCCCGACGTGCGCCGGATGCTGATGGATGCCAAGGCAACCGTCGAGGGACTGCGCGCGCTGTGCCTGTGGGGTGCGTTGCAGGTCGATCTGGCGCATGTGGCCGAGACCGAGGAGGAGCGCCAGCGCGCCGACGACCTCGTCAGCCTGCTGACCCCGGTGATCAAGGGCTATGGCACCGACAAGGGCTATGACGTCGCGACCAATGCGCAGCAGGTGTTCGGTGGCCATGGCTACATCGAGGAATGGGGCATGAGCCAATATGTCCGCGATGCTCGCATCACGATGATTTACGAAGGCGCCAACGGCGTCCAGGCGATGGACCTGGTCGGGCGCAAGCTGGCGCAGAATGGCGGGCGTGCCATCCAGGCGTTCTTTGCGGTCATCGACGGCGAATGCGCGCGCGCCAAGGACAACGCGGACCTCGCCGATTTCGCGGGCCGGCTGGAAAAGGCGAACGGCGAACTGAAGGCCGCGACGATGTGGTTCATGCAGAACGGCATGGCGAATCCCAATAATATCGGCGCCGGTGCGCATCATTATATGCACATCATGGGCATCGTCGCTCTCGGATCGATGTGGCTGATGATGGCCGAAGCGGCCCAGAAGGCGCTGGCCGAAGGCCGCGGCGACAAGGCGTTTATGGAAGCCAAGCTGGTCACCGCGCGGCACTTTGCCGAGCGTTTTCTGCCCGATGCCGGTGCCCTGCGCCGCAAGATCGAGGCGGGCAGCGAGGCGATGATGGCGCTGACGCCGGAGCAGTTCCACGCTGCCTGACGACATCGCGGGGAACCATCGCCCGCGCCGTGCGTGGCGTGGGCGATGACCGCGCGGGTAAGCCAGGGGGATATGGTCCCGATCGTCGCCACCGGGCGCAACTGCTGGCGCATCGAACGCGCGAACAACGCCCGCATGATCGTCGATGCCGCCGATTATTACGCGCTGCTCGAACGGTTGATGGCGGACGCGAAGGAACGCATCCTGCTGATCGGGTGGGACTTCGATCCGCGCATCCCGTTGATCCCCGACGCCAAGGGCCGCGGCACGTCGCTGGGCCACTACCTGCTGCGCTTGGCGAAGGCCAAGCCGCGGCGGGACATCGACATATTGCGCTGGAATTTCGGTGGGCTGAAACACTGGTTCGTGCCTTCGATCGTCGCGATGGTGCTGCGCTGGAAAATGACGCGGTCGATCAGTTTCCGACTCGACAGCGCGCATCCGGTCGGGTGCAGCCACCACCAGAAAGTGGCGGTGTTCGACGATCATCTGGCGGTGTGCGGCGGCATTGACGTCAGTTCGGCGCGCTGGGATACGCGCGACCATGTCGACGGCGACCCGCGGCGCACCGGCCCCGACGGCAAAGCTTATATGCCCTGGCACGATTCGACGATGATCCTGTCGGGGCCGATCGGCGCGGCGCTCGCCGATCTCGGCAACGAGCGTTGGCAGCGCGCGACGAAGAAACCGTTGCGCGACCTGAGTGGTACGGGCGAGAATTGGCCCGACGATCTTGAACCCGATTTCACGGACGTCGATATCGCGATTTCGCGCACCAGCGCCGAATATGATGGTCGTGCAGAAGTGCGCGAGAATGAACAGCTTTATCTGGATATGATCGCCGGGGCGCAGCGCTTCATCTATTTCGAGAATCAGTATTTCACCAGCGGCGCGATAGCCGCGGCGATTGCGGCGCGGCTGGACGAGGACGATCCGCCCGAATTTGTGATGGTGATGCCCAAGACCGCCGACGGCTGGCTGGAACAGATGGCGATGGACGCGGCGCGGGTGCAACTGGTCCGTTCGATTGCCAAGTCGCGGCATGGCGACCGGCTGAAGATCTATGTTCCGCACACCAAAGGCGGCGAGCCGATTTATGTCCACGCCAAGACCGCGATCGTCGACGACCGGCTGATCCGGATCGGATCGTCGAACCTCAACAACCGGTCGATGGGGCTCGACAGCGAATGCGACGTTACGATCGATGCAGCGTTGGCGGCGAACAGGGGCGTCGAGCCGGTGATTGCACGGCTGCGCGAGTCGTTGATGGCCGAGCATCTGGGGGTGGCGGACGAGGATGTCGCGGCGACGTTCAAGCGCAGCGGATCGCTGATCGAGACGATCGAGGCGCTGCGCGGGGAGGGGCGGTCGCTCGAACTGCTCGACCTGGTCGCACCCGGCCCGCTGGACGAATTTATCGCCGACAATGAAGTGCTCGACCCGACAAGCCCCGATGCGATGTTCGAGAACATCGCCGAACGCGGGCTGAAAAAGAGCTGGCACCGCGGGCGCGACTGGATGAAGCGCCATCGGCCTTTCCGGCGTAAGGTTCGCTGACGTAGGCCGTCATTGCGAGCGCAGCGAAGCAATCCAGAGTGGCGAAACCGCTCTGGATTGCTTCGCTGCGCTCGCAATGATGAGGGGGTTCAGTCCGCCAAGGACAGAATATGCCTGGCCTGTTTCAGATGCGGGGCATCGACCATCTTGCCGTCGACTTGCAGCACTCCGACGCCCGGATTGGCGGCAAAGGCATCGACGATTGCCTGCGCGCGGGCGACCTCGTCGGCGCTGGGGGTAAAGGCGGCGTTGATCGCGGCGACCTGTGACGGATGGATCGCCATCATTCCGGTAAAACCGTCGCGGCGCGCGCGCGCGGCGTAAGCGGCGAGGCCTGCCTCGTCCTTGATCGCCGGGAACACCGTGTCGATCGCGGCAACGCCCGCGGCGTGCGCGGCGAACAGCGTCAGCGCGCGGGCGACGTCATAGGGCGCGGTGTAGCTGCCGTCGGTTTCGCGGCTGGTCGCGGCACCGATCGCGGCGGGCAGGTCTTCGGCACCCCACGTCAGGCCGAGCAGGCGGTCTTTCACTTCGCGGTAACTGCCGAGCGTGAAGATCGCCGCGGGCGTTTCGGTGGCAATGGGCAGGATGGCGGGCAGCGACGCGTCATCCGCCGCCTCGCTGCGCATGATCGTGTCGAGTTGCTGAATGCTCGGCGCGCCTTCGGCCTTGGGCAGCATGATCGCGTCGGGCCGCGCCGCGGCGATCGCCGCCACGTCGGCGGCGGTCATATGCCCGTCGAGCGGGTTGACGCGCACCAGCGTCACGACTTCGCGCTCCCCCAACAGATAGTCGGCGATGGCGTGGCGCGCCGCGTCCTTGTTCGCGGGCGACACGGAATCCTCCAGGTCGAGGATGATCGCATCGGCACCCGACGACGCCGCCTTGGCAAAGCGTTCGGGCCGGTCGCCGGGGACGAAGAGGAGCGAGCGTAATCGCATGTCATTACCTATGCCGTTCGTGTCGAGCGAAGTCGAGACACGCAAGGGGCCAACGGTTCTCGACTTCGCTCGAACCGAACGGGTATCTACGGTTTCCGCTGGACCAGCGCAGAACGCTCGCACTGGCAGACAAGTTCATCGCGCTGGTTGAGGCAGCGGTGGAGGAAGGTGACGATCCCGGCGTTCGGCCGCGATTTCGATTCCTTCAGCCCGATGACTTCGCTCTCCGCGCGAAGCGTGTCGCCGATGAACACCGGCTTGGGCATCACCAGCTTGTCATAGCCGAGGTTGGCGACGAGCGTCCCGAGCGTGGTGTCGCCGACCGACAGCCCGACCATCAGGCTGAAGGTGAAGGTGCCGTTGACGAGGATTTGGCCGAATTCGGACGCCTTCGCCGCCTCGATATCGAGGTGCAGCGGCTGCGGATTGTGCGTCATCACCGTGAACAGCAGATTGTCGGTCTCGGTCACCGTGCGGCGGATGTCGTGGGTCAGCGTGTCGCCGATGGTCCATTCGTCGAAATATTTGCCGGCCATCAATGATCCTTCAACTTGCTTATCCCTCTCCCCTTGCGGGAGAGGGATGCACAGACTTGCGAACTTGTTCGCTAGTCGCAGCTGGGTGAGGGGTAAATCGGCTGCTCCGCAGCCGCGCGAGCCGATGGCTCGCTCACCCTCATCCAACTCCGCCTAGCTGCTAAAGCAGCAAGGCTCCATATCCTTCTCCCCTCAAGGGAGAAGGGATATTATTCCGCCGCCGCTTCAATCCGCACCAGCAGCGCCTCGACCTGCACCTGCGCGCCCGCAGCCGCATTAAGCTCGGCCACCACGCCATCGAACGGCGCGGTCAGGCTGTGCTCCATCTTCATCGCTTCAAGGGTTAGTAGTTTCTGACCTTTGGTCACCGCGTCGCCCGCGGCGACTTCGACCGCAATGACCTTGCCGGGCATCGGCGAGAAGATTGATCCAGACGATGCTGCGCCGCCTGCACCAGCGTTCACCCGCGTTGCAACAAACAAAGCCTCACCTTCATCGAAGACCACCAACCCGCCGTCTGCTGGTTCAACTGATATGTATCGATCGAGATAATCGGATGGCAAGGAACGCCGGATCGACTGACCATCTACAATCATCGACACCTCGCCCCGACGTGGAGCGTTCAGGCGGAAGTTAAGGGCATATTTAAAGGGGTTTCCGCCAAAGCGGGTATCTAGTTCGTCGCGAAGCGTTCCGTATACCGAAACAATCTGGCTCAGCTCGGAAGCGATCAAACCAGTGGCCGCGTCGTCGAGAAGGGATTCCGCGAGAGCGGCGCTTGGTTTCGATAGGCTTTCCAAGTGCTCGGAGATCAAACCCGTCGAGACGTTCCCCGCTTTGAAGCTTTCATTGTTGAGGCATCTTGCCAAGAAGCCGGCGTTGGTCTTCACCGGCCAAGTCTCAAATCCCGATATGCCGTCGACCAATTTGGCGATGGCCGTTTCGCGATCGTCAGCATGCGCGATGCTTTTGGCGATCATTGGGTCGTAAAAGGGGCTGATCGTATCACCTTCTTTAACGCCACTTTCCGTCCTCAGGTCATGCTTGGCTATATTTAGCGTCGAAAGTTTTCCTACGCTTGGCAGAAAACCACTGGCCGGATCCTCGGCATAAAGCCGCGCTTCCATCGCCCAGCCGTTGATCGACAGTTCCTCCTGCCGCAGCGGCAGTGGCTCGCCGCTCGCCACCCGCAACTGCCATTCGACCAGGTCGACCCCGGTGATTTCTTCGGTCACCGGATGCTCGACCTGCAGCCGCGTGTTCATTTCCATGAACCAGATGCGATCGGCGCGCAGGCCTTCCGATGCGTCGGCGATGAACTCGATCGTACCCGCGCCGACATAGTCGACCGCCTTTGCGGCGCGCACTGCGGCGGCGCACAGCGCCTCGCGGGTGATCTCGTCCATGCCGGGGGCGGGGGCTTCCTCGATCACCTTCTGGTGGCGGCGTTGCAGCGAGCAGTCGCGTTCGAACAGGTGGACGACATTGCCGTGGGTGTCGCCGAACACCTGCACTTCGATATGGCGCGGGGTCAGGATATATTTCTCGATCAGCACATGGTCGTTGCCGAACGACGCCGCCGCCTCGCGTTGGCACGAGGCGAGCGCGTCGATGAAGTCGGGGGCGGCATCGACCTTGCGCATCCCCTTGCCGCCGCCTCCCGCGACAGCCTTGATCAGAACCGGATAGCCGATTTCGGCGGCGCGTTCGGCGAGGAAGGCGGGGTCTTGGTTCTCGCCCATATAGCCGGGGGTCACCGGCACGCCGGCCTCGGCCATCAACTTCTTGGCGGCATCCTTCAGCCCCATCGCAGTGATCGACGCGGGATTGGGGCCGACCCAAATCAGCCCGGCGTCGATGACGGCTTGCGCGAACTCGGCATTTTCGGACAAGAAACCATAACCCGGATGGATCGCCTCGGCACCTGTGGCTTTGGCCGCGGCAATGACCTTTTCGCCGACGAGATAGGATTCGCGCGCCGGCGACGGCCCGATATGCACCGCCTCGTCGGCCTCGCGCACATGCAGTGCCTTGGCATCGGCGTCCGAATAGACCGCAACGGTCCGAATGCCCATCTCGCGCGCGGTGCGGATGATACGGCAGGCGATCTCGCCGCGATTGGCGATGAGGAGAGATTGGATCATGCTTTGAACATCTTCGCTATCAAGGCGGCAACAACCACGACGGTTGCAATGAAACTCAGAACCCAAATCTGGGTGGGCACTTTGTGGAACAGTCTCAGGGCGGCACGATACGATTCGGACTTCTGGCTTAATCGATCGATTTCAAGATCAAGCTCCGTCGCGAATCTTTCGAATAAATTAGCCTCTTCATCCGAGAATTTTCCGTCGACAGTATCCGCCTCTATTTCGGCGATATCCCGCCGAAGTTTTTGCTTAGCCAACTGGCTGTCACGGCATTTGTGCAGATATTCCGCGGCCAATCTTTGCTGCTGCCCGGCCGAATCAAGTCGTGCGCGCTGCGCAGCTGCCAGTTCCTCGCTTCCGAGATAGCCCAAGGTGTCCATGTCACTCACCGTTGCGAAATGACCGAGCGCCAACATGATTTTTTGCTTCATCATCACATCCTGAACACGCCGAACCCGCGGTGTTCGACCGCGGCGTTCAGTGTTGCGGTGAAGGCCAGCCCTAGCACGTCGCGCGTCTGGGCGGGGTCGATGATGCCGTCGTCCCATAGGCGCGCGGTCGCGTGGTATGGATTGCCCTCATCCTCATATTTCTGGCGGATCGGCGCCTTGAAGGCTTCGGCTTCCTCGGGCGTCCATTTGTCGGCGTCGCGGTGGACCGTGGCCAGCACGCTCGCCGCTTGCTCGCCGCCCATCACGCTGATCCGCGCGTTGGGCCAAGTGAACAGAAAACGCGGCGAGTAGGCGCGGCCGCACATGCCGTAATTGCCCGCGCCGAAGCTGCCACCGATCAGCACCGTGACCTTGGGCACCGTCGCAGTCGCAACCGCGGTGACCAGCTTGGCGCCATGTTTGGCGATCCCCTCGGCCTCATATTTGCCGCCGACCATGAAGCCGCTGATATTCTGCAAGAAGAGCAGGGGGATGCGGCGTTGCTGCGCCAGTTCGATGAAATGCGCGCCCTTGACCGCAGACTCGCTGAACAGCACGCCATTGTTGGCGAGGATCGCGACTGGGATGCCCCAGATATGCGCAAAGCCGCACACCAATGTGCTGCCATAATTGGCCTTGAATTCATGAAATTCGCTGCCGTCGACGATGCGCGCAATCACCTCGTGCACGTCATAGGGCGCGCGGACGTCGTCGGGGACGACGCCGTAGAGCTGCTCGGGGTCATATTTGGGCGGGCGCGGGCCTTTCAGCGCGACGTCGAACCCGGTGTCGGCGCCCAGATGGCTGACGATATCACGCACGATGGTCAGCGCATGTTCGTCATTCTCGGCCAGATGATCGACGACGCCGGACTTGCGCGCATGTAGGTCGCCACCGCCCAGATCCTCGGCGCTGATTTCTTCGCCCGTTGCAGCTTTGACCAGCGGCGGGCCGGCGAGGAAGATCGTGCCCTGATTGCGAACGATGACGGTTTCATCGCTCATCGCGGGGACATAGGCGCCGCCCGCGGTGCAGCTGCCCATCACGCACGCAATCTGCGGAATGCGCCGCGCCGACATATTCGCCTGGTTGAAAAAGATGCGGCCGAAATGGTCGCGGTCGGGAAACACCTGATCTTGATGCGGCAGGTTCGCGCCGCCGCTGTCGACGAGGTAGATGCACGGCAGGCGGTTTTCGAGCGCGATCTCCTGCGCCCGCAGATGCTTTTTCACGGTCAGTGGATAGTAGGTGCCGCCCTTCACCGTCGCATCATTGCACACGATCATGCACTGGCGCCCCGATACTCGCCCGATGCCGCAGATCAGCCCCGCGCCCGGGACCTCGCCGTCGTAAAGGTCGTTCGCTGCCAGCTGGCCGATTTCGAGGAATGGCGAGCCCGGATCGAGCAACCGCTCGACGCGTTCGCGCGGCAGCAGCTTGCCGCGGCTGGTGTGCCGCTCGCGCGACTTTTCGTTGCCGCCAAGCGCCGCCTCGGCGACGCGCGCGTACAGTTCGTCCTTCAGCGCGCGATTGTGCGCGGCGCGGGTACGAAACTCGTCGCTGTCGGGATCGACATTGGTACCAAGAACCGGTGCGCTCACTGTAAAGTCTCTCCCCGTTTGTCGTCCGGATTGCACGGTTTATCTTTCAGGATCAGGTAACGATAGACGCCGATCGCGTTGATGATCAGCAGCGCGATATTCTGCCAGCCGATACCCTCGCTGTTGGGCTGCAAAAAGCCCCATGCGATCAGTGCGATGCTGCTGGTGACAAAGATGACAAAGGCCCAGCCTGTGCGGCGGCGACCGAGGTTCAGCGACACGATCAGCGCCGCGAGCGTCGAGGCGCCCGCGCCGTAGTACTGAAGGGCGGTGAGCAGCGTGTCGTTCACGCCGCCGCGCCCAAGATCGCGAACACGCCTGATGCGGTCAGGATCGGCCAGCCGATGTGACGTCCGCGCGTATAGACGGCGTCGAACAATCCCACTGCGGTCCATACCCCACCGACCAGCAGGATCAACGCGCGCGGCGTACCGGGCCAGATAACGGTCGCCGCCGACACCAGCATCAGCAGCGACATTGCATGCCAGGCAAAGCGAAACACCTTGCGCGCCAGATCGACCGCCATAATCCCCTGATCGAGCGCGAGCAGCGGCTGGATCAATCTTTTCTCGCCCAGCGCGCCATGCACCAAGGCCGTCGTCGCCATAAAGGCAGCCGACAGCCAGAGCCAGATCATGCCCCGGCGCCGATCAGTTCGCGGCCGATCAGCATGCGGCGGATCTCGTTCGTCCCTGCGCCGATGTCGAGCAGCTTGGCATCGCGCCAGTAACGCTCGACCGGCCAGTCTTTTGTGTAACCCGCGCCGCCGAGCGCCTGGATCGCTTCGCCCGCGACCTTCACCGCGCTTTCGCTCGCGAGCAGGATCGCGCCCGCGGCGTCGAAACGCGTCGTCTGTCCGGCGTCGCACGCCTTGGCGACGTTATAGACATAGGATCGCGCCGACTGGAGCATCACATACATGTCGGCGACCTTCGCCTGCATCAGCTGGAACGACCCGATCGGTTTGCCGAACTGTTTGCGCTCGCGAACATAGGGAATGACGGTGTCGAGGCACGCCTGCATGATGCCGAGCTGAAGCCCCGCGAGCACGACGCGCTCATAATCGAGTCCCGACATCAGCACGCCGACGCCGCCATTTTCGGGGCCCATCACCTGTTCTTCGGACACTTCGCAATCGGTGAACACCAGCTCGGCGGTCGGGCTGCCGCGCATCCCGAGCTTGTCGATCTTTTGCCCGATGCTGAACCCCGGCATGTCCTTTTCGATTAAAAAGGCGGTGATGCCGCGCGAAGCCGCCTCGGGGCTGGTCTTGGCATAGACGACGAGCGTGTCGGCGTGGCTCGCGTTGGTGATCCAGAACTTCGTGCCGTTGAGGACATAGCCGCCCTGCACGCGGTCGGCCTTCAGCTTCATCGACACCACATCGCTGCCCGCACCGGCTTCGGACATCGCAAGGCTGCCGACATGCTGGCCGCTGATCAGCTTGGGGAGATACTTCGCCTTTTGCTCGGCATTGCCCCAGCGGCGGATTTGATTGACGCAAAGGTTCGAATGCGCGCCGTAGCTGAGGCCGATCGCAGCGCTGGCGCGGCTGACTTCTTCGACAGCAATGACATGCTCGAGATAACCGAGGCCAAGCCCGCCGAACTCTTCCTCGACGGTGATGCCGTGCAGGCCGAGTTCGCCCATCTGCGTCCACAATTCGTCGCGCGGGAACCAGTCGTCGGCGTCAGCCTTGGCGGCCAGCGGCGCGACCTGTTCGTCGGCGAAGCGGGCGGTGGTGTCGCGGATCATGTCGGCGGTTTCGCCGAGCGCGAAATCGAAGTCGGGGGTTGCGCGCATGGATGGGCCTATCGATCGAGGGCGGGACTGGCCGCGATACTGCGCCAAAAATCGGGCATATGGAAATTGAAACGATAGGGGTTATAGCATAAGCAAAATCTATGATTAAGCGCGCCCATGTTCGCCAGTTTCTCGCCGTCGTCGATGCGGGCAGTTTCACCCAAGCGGCAGCGCGGATCCGGGTGACGCAGCCGGCGTTGTCGAGCGGGGTCGCCGAACTGGAAAAGCTGGTCGGCACACCGCTGTTCATCCGCAACCGCCGCCAGGTTCGGCTGACCGAAGCGGGCGGGCGGTTCCTGCCGATCGCGCGCGATCTGGAACGCGGGTTTCGCGCCGCCGACGATTTCGGTCGCGAAGACGACCGGCAGGCGACCGAACTCAAGCTGGGCGTGATCCGTTCGGTTTCGGGGGAGTTTTTGCAGGCGATCGTCACGGCGCTGCGACCAAGCTTCGCCATCGAACTGATCGAAAACAGCGAATCCGAACTCCGCGCAGCGCTGGGCAGTGGGCGCATCAACCTCGCGCTGGTCCCGCTGCGCTCGGGCGAGCGCGGCGATCAGGTGATGCCATTGTACGAAGAGCCGTTGGCGATGTTCATCGCCGCCGATCATCCGCTCGCGGGGCGGATCGAGGTTGGCCCCGAGGAGCTCGCCGCCGAGACGATGATCGCGCGCCGCTCGTGCGAATTTCTGGATGCCACCAGCCGCTTCTTCACGCGGCACGGCGTGCGCCCGCGCTTTGCCCTGCGCAGCGAGAGCGATGAGCGGTGCCTGCGCATGGTTGCTGCCGGGATCGGAATTACGACCGCGCCGGTGTCGCTGGCGATCGAGGGGATCGTTCCGCTCAAGGTCGCGGGTTATGATTTCCGACGCGAACTGGGCTTGATCGTCGATCCGGCGTGGGCGGCATTGCCCGACGTCGATCCGCGGCTAGCCTATGCCCGCGACACGGTGACCGCCATCGCCGCCGAATGGCGCCGGACCCGGGTCGACGTCGCCGCATGACCCCGCGCCTTGCAAGTCTGGCTTGCATGGGCAAAAGGCCATACAGCTTGATCGCGACACGCCGCGGCGGCAAGGGCGGGGCATGACCGATACGCTGACCCATCTCGACCGGCTCGAGGCCGAGAGCATCCATATCATGCGCGAAGTGATGGCCGACGCGGTCAAGCCGGTGATGCTCTATAGCGTCGGCAAGGACAGCGCCGTGATGCTGCATCTGGCGCGCAAGGCCTTCTATCCCTCGCCGCCGCCGTTCCCGCTGCTCCACGTCGACACCACGTGGAAATTCCAAGCGATGTACGAACTGCGCGACCGGATGGCCGCGGAAAGCGGCATGGAGCTGATCGTCTATCAGAATCCCGAGGCGAAGGAACGCGGGATCAACCCGTTCGACCACGGCCCGCTGCACACAGATATGTGGAAGACTGAAGGACTGAAGCAGGCGCTTGACCTTCATGGGTTCGATGTCGCCTTTGGCGGCGCGCGGCGCGACGAGGAAAAGAGTCGGGCGAAGGAGCGCATCTTTTCGTTCCGCACCGGCACCCATGGTTGGGATCCGAAGAAGCAGCGACCTGAGCTGTGGAATCTCTACAATGCCAAGAAGGCCAAGGGTGAAAGCATCCGGGTGTTCCCGATCTCGAACTGGACCGAGCTCGACATCTGGCAATATATCGCGCGCGAAAATATTCCGATCGTCCCGCTCTATTTCGCCGCGCCGCGCCCGACGGTGGAGCGCGATGGGTTGCTGTTGATGGTCGATGACGATCGCTTTCCGCTGCTGCCCGGCGAGACGCCGGTCGAGCGTTCGGTGCGTTTCCGCACCCTCGGTTGCTATCCGTTGACCGGCGCGGTCGAGAGCGAGGCCAAGACATTGTCCGAGGTCATTCAGGAAATGCTGCTGACGACGACCAGCGAAAGGCAGGGCCGGATCATCGACAAGGATGGCGGCGATGCATCGATGGAGAAGAAGAAGCAGGAGGGGTATTTCTGATGACCACCGATCCTGTTTACGTCACCGACGCGCTCATCGCCGAGGACATCGACGCCTATCTGGCGCAGCATCAGCAGAAATCGTTGCTGCGTTTCATCACCTGCGGGTCGGTCGACGACGGCAAGTCGACGCTGATCGGCCGTCTGCTCTATGACAGCAAGATGATCTTCGAGGATCAGCTTGCGGCGCTGGAAGCCGACAGCAAACGCGTCGGTTCGCAGGGGCAGGAGATCGATTTCGCGCTGCTGGTGGACGGCCTGGCCGCCGAGCGTGAGCAAGGGATCACGATCGATGTCGCCTACCGCTTTTTCACCACCGAGAAGCGCAAGTTCATTGTCGCTGACACCCCGGGGCACGAGCAATATACGCGCAACATGGTCACCGGTGCGTCGACCGCCGACCTTGCCGTCATCCTGATCGACGCGCGAAAGGGCGTGCTGACGCAGACGCGGCGGCACAGTTTCCTAGCGCACCTCATTGGCATCAAGCATATCGTGCTGGCGGTGAACAAGATGGACCTTGTCGGTTATGACAAGACTGTCTTTGAGCGCATTTTGCTCAGCTATCGCTCTTTCGCGAGTGAGATCGGCATCACCAACTTCACCGCGATTCCGATTTCGGGGTTCAAGGGCGACAATATTACCGCACTGTCGGACAATATGCCGTGGTTCAAGGGGCCGGCGCTGATCGAGCATCTGGAAAATGTCGAGATCGCCGCCGCCGCCGATGAGGCGAAACCGTTCCGCCTGCCGGTACAGTGGGTCAATCGCCCCAATCTCGATTTCCGCGGCTTCTCGGGCCAGATCGCGAGCGGCGCGGTTAAGCCGGGGGATGCTGTGCGTATCCTGCCGAGCGGTAAAACGACGACGATTGACCGAATTGTGACGCTCGATGGTGACCTTGAGGAAGCCGTCGCGGGGCAGTCGGTGACGCTGACACTTTCCGACGAGGTTGACTGCTCGCGCGGTGATGTCGTCGCCGCGGCCGATGCGCCGCCCGAGGCCGCCGACCAGTTCGAGGCGACTTTGGTGTGGATGGCCGACGAGGCGATGATCGCTGGCCGCGCTTATTGGCTCAAGCTTGCGACGCAGAGCGTTTCAGCGACGATCCAGCAACCGAAATATGAGATCAACGTCAACACGCTCGACCATCTCGCGGCCAAGACGCTCGAACTGAACGGCATCGGGGTCGTCGAGCTATCGACTGACAAGCCAATCGTGTTCGAGGCCTATGCCGACAATCGCACGCTGGGCGGCTTCATCCTGATCGACAAGCTGACCAACGCGACGGTCGCCGCGGGGATGCTGCATTTCAGCCTGCGCCGTGCGCAGAATGTCCATTGGCAGGCGAGCGACGTCGACCGCGACATGCGCGCGAACCTGAAGAACCAGCGTCCTGCACTGCTGTGGTTCACCGGGCTGTCGGGATCGGGCAAATCGACGATCGCCAATCTGGTCGAAAAGAAGCTGCACCGGATGAACCGGCACAGCTTCCTGCTCGATGGCGATAATGTGCGGCACGGGTTGAACCGAGACCTGGGCTTTACCGAGGCCGACCGGATCGAGAATATCCGCCGAGTCGGCGAGGTCGCCAAACTGATGACGGACGCCGGGTTGATCGTCATCACCGCCTTCATCTCGCCGTTCCGGGCCGAGCGCGAGATGGTGCGTGCGATGCTGCCTGAGGGCGAGTTCATCGAGATATTTATCGACACGCCGCTGGAGGAAGCCGAGCGCCGCGACGTCAAAGGCCTGTATAAAAAGGCGCGCGCCGGGCAGCTCAAGAATTTCACCGGCATCGACAGCCCGTATGAGGCGCCCGAGACTCCCGAGATCCGGATCGACACGACGGTGATGTCGCCCGAGGAAGCGGCTGACCTGATCATCGACCGGCTGCTTGGCTGACATGACCGAAAGCGACGACCGGCTCGCCGAGCGGCTCGCGACGGCGGCAGGCGCGATCCTGCTGGCGCTGCGGGCCGAAGGACTGGAAGGCAAGGCACTGGGGCAGGCAGGCGACGAAGCCGCCAACGCGATGCTGTGCCGCGAATTGCGCGCGGCGCGCCCCGATGATGCTATCCTGTCCGAAGAAGAAAAGGATAGCGCGGCGCGGCTGGCGTACCGCCGGGTGTGGATCATCGATCCGCTCGACGGGACTCGAGAGTATGGCGAGGGGCGCGACGATTGGGCGGTGCATGTCGCGCTGGCGGTCGATGGCGTTGCGAGTGTTGGCGCGGTCGCGCTGCCAGGGTTGGGGGTGACGCTGACGTCGGGCGCGCCGATGCCGCTGCAGCCCGCGAACCAGCCCCTGAGAATGCTGGTCAGTCGGACACGCCCTGCGGCGGAGGCGGTTTTCGTGGCCGAACGGATCGGCGCCGAATTGCTAGCGATGGGGTCGGCGGGCGCGAAGGCGATGGCGGTGGTGCGCGGCGAGGCCGACATTTATCTGCATACCGGCGGGCAGTATGAATGGGACA
This sequence comes from Sphingopyxis solisilvae, assembly GCF_015475875.1. Taxonomy (GTDB): domain Bacteria; phylum Pseudomonadota; class Alphaproteobacteria; order Sphingomonadales; family Sphingomonadaceae; genus Sphingopyxis; species Sphingopyxis solisilvae. The sequence continues at coordinate 158,505 of NZ_JADKYM010000003.1, forward strand.
ATTGCGCGCCGGTTGCCGTTGCACAGGCGGCGGGGCTGCACGTCAGCCGCGTCGATGGATCGGCGATCCGCTATAATTGCGCGGATACCTATTTGCCCGATTTGCTGATCTGCCGCAAGGAGCTCGCCAAAGAGGTGCTGGATCTCGCCGCAGAATATTCGCCCGCGTCATGACGCCGGGCGTCGCGGCCCTGTTTATGTAAATAGGTGATTTGAGCGCAAGAATCGGGTCGCTACGCCCCGCGCCGCGTCGATAAACGGCCATGACCAATGTCAGGAAAGGCAAGTCATGGAGCTGGAAGGCAAGACCATCATCATCACCGGCGCGAGCAGCGGGATCGGCGCGGCGGCGGCGAAGCTGTTTGCATCGGAAGGAGCGAATGTGGTGCTGGGTGCGCGCCGAGACACCGAACTCGAGGCCCTTGCACATTCGATCCGCCAAACCGATGGGCGGGCGGTGTTCCTCGCCGGCGACGTGAGGGATGAGGGATACGCCGGGGCGCTTGTCGATCTGGCCGAAGAGGCGTTCGGCGGACTGGACGGCGCGTTCAACAATGCTGGCATCGTCGGCGAAATGCAGCCTGTCCCCGATATGACCATCGGCAACTGGACCAACGTGATTTCGGTCAATCTGACGGCAGCCTTTCTGGCCGCCAAGGCCCAGATACCGGCGATGAGGGCGCGTGGCCGCGGCTCGATCGTTTTCACCTCGTCGTTCGTGGGCTTCAGCAACGGCGGCCTGCCCGGCATGGGGGCCTACGCGGCGTCCAAGGCGGGGCTGATCGGCTTTACCCGGTCGCTGGCATCGGACCATGCCGCCGAGGGTATTAGGGTCAATGCGCTGTTGCCCGGCGGCACGATCACGCCAATGGGAGGCGAAAACGATCCTGTCGCGCAGGAATTTATCGCCGGATTGCATCCAATGAAGCGGATGGCGGTTGCCATCGAGATCGCCCAAGCGGCGCTGTTTCTGTTGTCGCACCGGTCGAGTTTCATGACGGGAAGCCCGATGATCGCCGATGGAGGGGTCTCGGTTCGGTTGACTTAATGGGATCGCGCAGCATGTTTCGCTATTCCGGTCGCATTTTTCGCAACCGGCGATTGCCAGTGTCATTCTGGCGCCCTACTTCCGTTTCATCGAGAAACCGAACACGGGAGACGCACGATGACCGACCTGCCTGACACCAACCTGACCATGCTGACCTTGGTGAAGCCCGAGGGCGAGCTGGAGGTGTCGCTCGAACGGCGGCCGATGCCGACGCCGCAATCGCACGAAGTGCTGGTCAAGATCCTCGCCACCCCGATCAACCCGTCGGACCTGGGCCTGTTGTTCGGCGGCGCCGATATGTCGACCGCGCGCGCCTCGACCCGCGACGGGCTGCCAGTGATTACCGCCGATATTCCTCCGGCCGGAATGCGCGCGATGACGGGCCGCATCGGCGAGGCGTTGGCGATCGGGAACGAAGGCTGCGGCACCGTCGTCGCGGCGGGCGATTCGCCCGAGGCACAGGCGCTGCTGGGTAAGACCGTCGCGCTGATCGGCGGCGAAATCTATGCCGAGTATCGCTGCCTGCCCGCGCAGATGTGCATGGTGCTGCCCGACGGCACCGACCCCAAGGACGGGGCATCATGCTTCGTCAATCCGCTGACCAGCCTGGCCTTCACCGAAACGATGAAGAATGAAGGGCATAGCGCGATCGTCCACACCGCCGCGGCATCGAACCTGGGCCAGATGCTGGTCAAGATTTGCGCGAAGGACGGCATCCCGCTGGTCAATATCGTGCGCAGCGACGCGCAGGTCGACATCTTGAAGGGCATTGGCGCGACGCATATCGTCAACAGCAGCGCCGATGATTTCGTCGATCAGTTGGTAGCCGCGATCGTGGCGACGGGTGCGACGATCGGTTTCGACGCGATCGGCGGCGGCAAGCTGGCGGGCCAGATTCTTTCCGCGATGGAAGTCGCCGCAGTGAAGCGGATGACGACATACAGCCGTTATGGGTCGGACACGTTCAAGCAGGTCTATATTTACGGCGCGCTCGATCTGGGGCCGACGATCCTCAACCGGTCGTTCGGCCTGACCTGGTCGCTGTCGGGCTTCCTGCTGACGCCCTTCCTGCAAAAGGCGGGGATGGAAACCAATATGCGGTTGCGCAAGCGCGTTGTCGATGAACTGACGACGACGTTCAAGAGCCATTACAGCCACGAGATTTCGCTGACCGAGGCGCTGTCGCTGGATGTCGCGCATGCGTATAATGCCAAGCGGACGGGCGAGAAGTATCTGATCCGGCCGTAGGGGGGAGGCGATAGGGGCGCTAACCACGGTTGCGGGCGTCGCGCATCTTTCTCTCTCCCCTCGTGGGAGAGATACGGAGGCTTGGCAGCTTGCTGCCTAGCCGCAGTTGAGAGGGGTTCTCGCGCCCGCTGGCGTCCAACCCCCTCACCAAGCTTCGCTAGCTCCTGACGGAGCAAGCTGCGCTATCCTCTCCCACAAGGGGAGAGGAAGCATGGCGCTTCTGACCTTAACGCCATCGATCAAGGTTACCGCCACCTACCGCTTCATGCACTGCCGCGCATCGTCGCGCTTGTATTCGCTGCAATTCCACAACGCCTTTTCGAACCCCGCCTTGTCGTCGCGCAGGTACGAAAAGGTCATCGCGGCGCGCTGGGTGTCGGTCATCGCGTCGCTGTCGGGTTTCAGCACCGGGTTGGTCCAGCCCATGAATTTGCAATAGGGCTTGTCGCCGCACAGCCTGAGCGCGGTGGTGACGAAGCTTTCGGGGGCGGCGCGGCGGTCGAGCTGGGTATAGATGGTGTCGCGGCCTGTTGCTTCGCCCGCGCCGGCCACGACGCGCGCTTCGCCGACCGCGGCATTGGCATCGACCCCGGCTGCGAACTCGGTCGGCAGCCCGAGCGCCATGGCGTGCAGCGGCGAAATGGCGGCGAGCTTTGCGACGGGGCCGTCACTGCCCGAAACGGCACCGCGGAACGCGCCGGGGGTGCCCCAATAGCCCGGCCAGCGGAAAAACAGATGCGTGTCGACAATCGCGATCTTTTCCAGGCTGTCGCTCCAATAGGGGCGCACCCAGTCGGTGTGATAATGGGTGGCGAGGCCGACGGGCGGGTAGGTGCCGCCCGACAGCATCAGGTCGGCATTATTGCGCGCGCGCTGCCACGCCGCGTCCGAATAGCGGCGGTTCAGGGCGCCGTCGCAGGTGAAGGTGAACTGACAGCCGGTGACGCGTTCGGACCCCTGGAACACCACGCCGCAGATCGATTTGGGGAAGGCCGGATGGCGGGCGCGGTTGATGACGACCTGGCCCACCGCCTGCTGCCCCTTCGCGTCATCGCCCGCTTCATACAGCATCGCCGCGGCGAGGCAGTCGCGCGCGCGCGCCTTGGCATCGCCGTTTCCAGCATAAATGAAGGGGCGCGGGGCGACGAAACCCTTGGTGACGAGCGCGATGCGCGCATTGGCGGCGCGGGCGTCGTCCTCTGGCACCGGGGCGAACTCCATCGGCAGCACGTCGGGGACGACGTCGGGGGGCGGCGCGACGGGATGCGGGCGCGCGCCAAGCGTGCGATCGGCGCTGCGGTCGCTGGCGTAGAGCACGAGCCCGACGGCGAGCGCCGCCAGCAGCACGAACAGCCAGCCGGTCCAGTCGCGCCTTGTCGGCAACGCCGTTTGATCGCCGTCGGGGCGCATGGTCCCGCCTCAGATCTCCGGGAGGAAATCGGGGACCGACAGATAACGCTCGCCGGTGTCGTAGTTGAAGCCGAGCACGCGGCTGCCCGCGGGCAATTCGGCGAGCTTCTGCGCGATCGCGGCGAGGGTGGCGCCCGACGAGATGCCGACGAGCATGCCTTCTTCGGTCGCGGCGCGGCGCGCAAAGTTTTTGGCGTCGGCGGCATCGACCTTGATCACCCCGTCGAGCAGGTCGGTGTGGAGGTTGCGCGGGATGAAGCCGGCGCCGATGCCCTGGATCGGGTGCGGCGCGGGCTGGCCGCCTGAGATAACCGGCGATGCCTCGGGCTCGACCGCAAAGACTTTCAGGTTCGGCCAATGTGCCTTGAGGAACTGCGCGCAGCCGGTGATGTGGCCGCCGGTGCCGACGCCGGTGATGAGGATGTCGATCGGGGTGTCCTTGAAGTCGGCCAGAATTTCGGGTCCGGTCGTGCGGACATGGACGTCGACATTGGCTTCATTTTCAAACTGCTGCGGCATCCACGCGCCGGGGGTGGTTTCGACGAGCTCGATCGCGCGTTCGATCGCGCCCTTCATCCCCTTTTCGCGCGGCGTCAGGTCAAAGGTCGCACCATAAGCGAGCATCAACCGGCGGCGTTCGAGCGACATCGATTCGGGCATGACGAGGACGAGCTTGTAGCCCTTGACCGCGGCGGCCATCGCGAGGCCGATGCCGGTATTGCCCGACGTCGGCTCGACGATCGTGCCGCCTTCCTTCAGGCTGCCATCGCGTTCGGCCGCCTCGATCATCGCCAGCCCGATGCGATCCTTGATCGACCCGCCGGGATTGCTGCGTTCCGACTTAACCCAGACTTCGGCATCGGGGAAAAGCCTGGCCACGCGGATGTGCGGGGTGTTGCCGATGGTATCGAGGATCGAATTGGCTTTCATGGTCGGTGCGCTCTTTCATTGAATTCGAACCGCGGGTCGCGGCGGACGCGATTTGGCCAGTCGCCGGCGCGGAGCCAGCGGGCCTCGTCCGCCAGGACCGGCGTCGGCGCGGGTTGTAACGAGGCGAGCAGATACTGTCCATAAGGCCAGTCCCCGATCCGCGAGTCGGCGTTGATATGGCCGAACGGACCGGCGTTGACGAAGCGCGCATCCCATTTTCGCGACAGATGCCAGACATGCGCGGATTTGGCGTAAGGATCATTGTCGCTGGCGACGACGATCATGGGGACGCGGCTGGAGAAGGACGGTGCCGCGCCGAAACCGGCGACCTCGTGATTCTGGCGCAAACGCGACAGGTCCGGGGGAGCGACCAGCAAGGCGCCCGCGATCTGTGTGCGCGATACCGCGCTGGCGCCGCTGAACCAGTGGGCAAAGGCGTGGCAGCCCAGGCTGTGCGCGGCGACGAGCACCGGTTCGGGTTCGGCGGCAACGGCGGCCGCGATCCGATCGACCCATTGGTCGCGGTCGGGTTTGTCCCAAAGGCCAAGGTCGACGCGCTCGCTGAGCGGAAACTTATGTTCCCAAAGGCTTTGCCAATGGGTCGGGCCGCTGTTGTTGAGGCCGGGGATGGTCAGAATTTTGTGACGGAATATGCTGCGTTGCATGACGGTTGCTCCACTCAGAGGACAGAGAGAACCGCGGTGACGGGTGCATCCGATATAAATCAACTTAATTGATTGACAATAGGCCTGCGATCAATGGTGGACCGGTTGCGACGAAATGTTCAGCGGCCCTGCCGGAACTGCGGTTCGAAGGTGCGCGCGCGGCGAAGCTCCGGAAACAGCCAAGCCCAAAGCGCCGTCACGCCGATCGCGCCGGCGCCGCCGATCACCACCGCGCCGACCGGACCCAGCGCCGCGGCCATGGCGCCGGCGCGCATCTCGCCAAGCTCGTTCGATGCCGAGATGGCGAGCCCCGATGCGGCGCTGACCCGGCCGCGCATATGGTCGGGGGTGTTGAGCTGGATGAGCGTACCGCGCACGAAGACCGAGAACATGTCGGCGGCGCCCATCACGACGAGCAGGGCGAGCGACAGGAGGAGGCTGGTCGAATAACCGAAGGCGACGGTCGTGGCGCCGAACACCGCGACCGCCCACAGCATCTTGACCCCGACGTTGCGCTCGATCGGGCGGATCGCGAGACCGACCGCGACCGCGACCGAACCAAAGGCAACCGCGGCGCGCATCAGCCCCGCGCCCTCGGGACCGGCATCCAGGATGTCGCGCGCGAACACCGGGAACATCGCCGTCGCCCCGGCGAGCAACACCGCAAAAAGGTCGAGCGTGATCGTGCCGAGCAGGAAGCGCTCGGTCCAGACGAACTGCAACCCGTCGACCATTTCGCGCAGCGGATGGCGGCGCACTTCGGCGGGCGGCGGCTGGACGCGGCGGACGCGGCTGAGCGTAAAGGCCGACAGCGCCAGCAGGGCCGCGGCGAAAACATAGACCGCGGCGGGGTGGGCGGCATAGATCAGGCCGCCGGCGGCGGGGCCGATCACCGACGCCGACTGCCAGGCGATGCTGCTCATCGCGATCGCGCGCGGCAGCACGGCGGGCGGCACGATATTGGGCGCGATTGCGCTCATCGCCGGACCCGAAAAGACGCGCGCCACGCCGTGGAGCGCGGCGAGGCCGAACAGCAGCGGCAGGGTCAGCGCGTCCGTCCAGGTGAACCAGCCGAGCGCGGCCGCGATCAGCAGGTCGATCAGGTTCGAAAATATCGCGACGCTCCGCCGTTCGAAGCGGTCGGCGGCCCAACCGGCGACCGGGGTCAGAATGGCGAGCGGGACGAACTGAAACAGCCCGAGCAGGCCGAGTTGGAACGACGCCTCGCGGATCGACATGCCATAATCGGTGCGGGCGGTGTCATACAGCTGGTAACCGATGACGACGACCATCGCGATGGTCGCCATCACCGCGGTGAAGCGCGCGATCCAGAAATAGCGGAAGTCGGGAAAGCTGAGCGGCGAGGGGGCTTTGGACGCCGCTTCGGGCATCACCGGCTCTTCGCCCTCGGGAGGTGGTATCGTCGCCATCGGCCTTGCCCCCTAAACGGCTTTTGCGCGCTGTCCAGCTTCGACTGCGGCCGCGGCTAGGGCGCCAGCAGCCGGGCGACAAAGAAGCCGTCGAGGCCACCCGCTTCGGCAAGCAGGCCGGGCAGGGTGCGGACGCAACCGTTGGTGTCGGGATCGATGCCGTTCGGCAGTTCGATCGGGTCCACGGGGACGACACGCCATGCCGGGTGCCGGTCCAGAAATGCCGCTACCTGTTCTTCACCCTCGGCACGCTCGAGCGAGCAGGTCGCGTAGACCAGCGTTCCGCCCGGTTTGACCCACGTCGCGGCCCGCTGGAGGAGATCGCGCTGGAGCGCCGCCATCTCGTCGATCTGGCGCTGTTCGATCCGGTGCAGCACGTCGGGATGGCGGCGGAAGATGCCGGTCGCCGAACAGGGCGCATCAAGCAGCACCGCGTCGGCGGGCGCCGCGGGTGCCCAGCTGCGGATATCGGCGTGGATAATCTCGGCGTCCAGTGCCGTGCGCGCGAGGTTGGCACCGAGCCGTTCGAGGCGCTTGGCGCTGGCATCGACGGCCACGACGTTCCAGCCCGCCGCGGCGAGCTGCATCGTCTTGCCGCCGGGCGCCGCGCAAAGGTCGAGCACCGTGCGCCCGTCGCCGGCACCGAGCAGCCGCGCGGGCAGGCTGGCGGCGAGATCCTGCACCCACCAGCCGCCTGCGGCAAATCCCGGCATCGCCTCGACCGCCTGGCCGCGCGGCAGGCGGCGGTGGCGGGGGGCGAGCGGCATCGCATCGGGCCACTCATCAGCGTCGGGCTCGACGGCAAAGCTGAGGTCGATCGGGGGCGGCGCGCTCCAGGCTGCCTCGGCAGCCTCGACTATTGGCAGTCCCCATTGCTCGGCCCATCGCTCGGCTGTCGGCAAGGGCAAGGTTGCGCGTTCGGGGAGTTGCCATTGTTCCTGCTGCGCGCGCGACAGGATGGCGTGGACAAGCCGCCGCGGGCCGCCTGCAACGAGCGGCAGCGCGGTCGATACGACAGCGTGGGCCGGGCTTTTGAGGACGAGCAACTGCGCGAGCGCGATCCGCAGCACTGCGCGCGATTTGACGTCATCGGGCAGAATCTGTGCGGTCGCGCCGTCGACCAGCGCGTCGATGTCGACCATCCAGCGCAGCGTTTCGGAGGCGATCGCGACCGCGAAGGCGCGATCGGGGCCGGTCAACCCTTGTGCCGCGGCGTGCATCGCGACATCGAGGGGGTCGCCGCGGCGGAGGATGGCGTCGACCAGCCGCAGCGCGGCGCGGCGCGGCGCCGTACCCGCGGGATCGGGCTCGTTGTGCGGGCGTTGCCTGCCGCGACGCGGCCGATCAATCATGTCGGATCCTGGCGAACTTGGCGTAGGGCATGAACAATCCTATATAGGCGGCACGATGACTGACCGCACCGACAACTCGACGATCGGGGGCACCCCCCGTGCTGCCAAGCGCCCCGCGCATGTCATCGCGCCCGCCGGCTGGACCAACAGTCCGGTGCCGCCGCCGGCGCCGATCCGCGAGGACAAGCCCGACGAACAGCCGGGCGGACGAAACCCGGTGCGCTACGGCGACTGGGAGCTGAAAGGCATTGCCGTCGATTTTTGACGCAGCGCCAGAACGCAGCGTCAAAACGGGTTCATCCGGCCAATAAACCCTGCCCGATCGACAAACTGATGTTTGAGCGCCGCCAGAATGTGGATCGCCGCCAGCGCCAGCATCGTCAGCCCCAACACCTCGTGCCGGTCGTGCATCACATCGGCGAGCGCCTCGTTCGGCGCGACAATGACAGGAACGGCAAACAGCCCGAAGAAATCGATCGGCCTGCCTGCCGCCGACATCCAGACCCATCCGGACAGCGGCAGCAAGATCAGCAGCACATAGAACAGCGCGTGGGTGATACGGCCGAGCAGCCGCTGCCACCCCGGAATCGCGGCGGGCAGGGGCGGGGGACGATGGCCGAGTCGCCAGCCGATACGGACGACCGTCAATGCCAGGACGGCGATCCCCAGCGCCTTGTGGATGTCCATCGCCGCACCCCGTGTTTCGCGGGGCAGGCCTTCGGTCAGCATGGCAAGCGCGATATTGGCGATAACCGCCAGGCCGATCAGCCAGTGAAGCCAGATGGCCACCGGGGTATAGTGCGATCCGGCGGAGCCGGCGTCTGCTTCCCTGATGGCCATGGCGTTTAATCCCCTCAGACGGTCGGCACTGCCTGAATCTCCGGCACCTTGCCCGCCTTGACCTGCTCGGCAAAGACTTCGCGCATGAGTTGGAGCGAGAAAAGATGGGCGAAGATCAGCGCCAAGATGCCGTTCTGCATCATCTTGCGCAAGACGTCGCCGCGCAGTTCGCGCAGCTTTGTTTCATCGACCATCTGGAAACCGCGGTAGATATAGGGCTGGTCGTTGCCATCCTGCTGGATGCTCACTTCGCCTTCCATCAAGAGGTCGGCCTTTTTCAGCTCGTCCATGAACTGGCCCGTGCGCTGTCCGGCCTCCTCGAACATTTTACAGAATTCCAGAATGGCCTGCACCGGAGCGGTCGGCTGCCCGTTCTCGAACATGGCTTCACCGTCTTCGAACTTGCCGACAGCGCCCGAGGTCGGGTCAAAGCACAACGACAATTCTTCCGAATCGGGTTGCAGACGGGCGAGCAGGAAGGGGTAGCGGCGAATATAGGCCGGCACATACACCGGATTGATCAGCTTGCCGTCGGCATCGACGAAGGTGTTCACGCCTTCGTTAAGGCCCATCAGCGCCAGCGGCACCGGATTGTCGCCCGCCGAAAACACGATCGGATAGTGGCGGCAGGCCGACACAAATTCATCGGACGTCAGCGGCACAGCGTGTTGGTTGATCAGAAAATCGGCCTGATCCAGCGAACGGGCATGGAAATCCGCATGATCGACGCTCGAAAGCGGAACGAGGTCCTTGTAGAACAGGGGCAGGTTGGCGGGGGCGGGCGCTGTGGCCATAATGAAACTCCGGTAGATGCCCCGACCAGCCGGAGCGCAATGATAACAGCGCGCCTTATTGACCTCAGCACCGTGGCGCAAGGGGGCGATCGCCCTGCGGTATGAAAGCGTCAGTCGATCAGCTTGCCCGGATTGAATATCCCCGCCGGGTCCAGCCCGGCCTTGATCGCGCGCAGCGCCGCAAGCCGCGCCGGGCTGTCAAGCGCGGCCATCACGTCGCGTTTGATCTGGCCGATACCATGTTCCGCCGAAATCGATCCGCCGAGTTCGATGACGTGCGCATAGACCATATGGCTGACCGCCGTGCCGTGGCGCGCCAGCCACGCCGCGCCGTCGCTGTCCTTCGGGGGCTGGATATGGTGGTGGACGTTGCCGTCGCCGAGATGCCCGAAGGACAAAGCGCGGGCGCCGGGGAATGCCCGTTCCAGCCGCAGAGGATTGTCGGCGATAAAGGTAGGCATCAGATCGACGGGGACGCTGATGTCATGTTGCAGTGCCGGCCCCTCGGCGCGTTCGGCCTCTGAAATGGAGTCGCGCAGGCGCCAGAACGCTTCGCTTTCGCTGTCGTTCTTGGCGATGACGACGTCGCGGATCAGCCCGGCGTCGAGCGCGGCGGCGAGCTGGGTTTCCAGCGCTTGTCCCAGCGCCTCATCGCCGTCGCCCGCCAATTCGGCCAGCACGTACCAGGGATACGACGCAGCGATCGGCGCCCGGGTTTGCGGGATATGACGCAGCACCGCGTCGAGGCACGCGCGCGGGATGAGTTCGAAGCCCTCAAGCTCGCGCCCGATGCTGGCGTCGAGCCGGCGGAGAAGGAGCAGCGCGCCTTCGGGCGAATCGACGGCGATCCACGCAGTGCGCCGCGCCGCGACGGCGGGCACAAGATGGAGGCTGGCCGCGGTAACGATCCCCAAGGTTCCTTCGGCCCCGCAAAGCAGGTGGCGCAGGTCATAGCCGCGATTGTCCTTTTTGAGCGGCGCCAGGCCGTCGAAGATGCTGCCGTCAGGAAGCACCGCTTCGATCCCGGCAACCAGCGCGCGCATCGTGCCGTGGCGCAGCACCTGCGTCCCGCCGGCGTTGGTCGACACCAGTCCGCCGATCGTCGCCGACCCCTTGCCGCCCAACGTCAGCGGGAATCGCAGTCCCTGTGCGAGCACCGCATGGTGGAAATTTTCAAGAATGACGCCCGCTTCCGCCACGCCAATTTTCGCGGCGGAGTCGATGGTGCGAACGCGGTTCATCCGGCGCAGGCTGAGCAATAGCTGGCTGCCGTCGCCGCTGGGGGTTGCGCCCCCGACCATCCCGCTGTTGCCTCCCTGCGGCACGAGCGCGACGCGTTCCTCTGCGCACAGGCGAACAATTGCGGCGACGTCCTGGGTGTTGTCAGGCGACAACATGGCTGCGGCGCGCCCCACATATTTTCCGCGCCAGTCGGTCAGCCAAGGCGCCATGATGTCGGTATCGGCAGTATAGCCTTTGGGTCCGAGCAATTCGGCCAGTCGCGAGAGCAGCTCGGGAGACGGCTGGCAGATCATTCGGGGCATCGATTGCACGTTTTCGGAGAAAGGGGCGGGGCTGTGTCGATGTAGTTCATTTGATATTCAATCAGTGGTGGTAAGCCGGACAATGAACGAATGTCGGCATTTCGTCGAGGGATTCGGCACATTGGAGCGACGGGTGAACGGAGCAGCTTGTTTTTTGGACGGTCAGGTGACCACTCGTCCGTGCTGACCGCAGCGATCCTGTGGCTGTCGGCGGCTGCGCCGGTTGCGCAAGCGGTGCCTGGCTCCGCGCCACCGCCGGTGGCCGCGCCCGAACCGCTGACGTCCGTAGCCGTGCCCACACTCGAGCAACTCGCACCCTTTTGGCAGGTCGTTATAGAAGAACGGCTGATTATCCGTGTTCCGGCCCAGCGTTCGCAGCTCAACAATTTTGCCGCGGGCTCGCCGCAGAATCGCAGGGCGACCGAAATACCTTTGGTCTGGAAGGAAAAAAAGGCGCCGAAATGTGTCGCGATGCGCAACATCATGGGAATGCAGGCCGTCCAGCGCGACAGCATCGACATCATCACCCGGCAGAACGAGCGTTTGCGGGCACAACTCAACCGCGGGTGCCGCGCGCTCGACTTTTATGCCGGCTTTTACATGCAGGGCAGCAAGGACGGCCGACTATGCGCGGATCGCGACCAGATCCATGCGCGGACGGGTGCCAAGTGCGAGATCGACAAATTCCGGCTGATGGTGCCGGTTCGTGACGACGACTGATCGCACAGTTCGTCGCCTTTTCTTGACTTTTCGCCGTCCTTTGCCCAAGGCCCGCGCAGCGCCGCCTGCGTGGGAGGCTGGGCGTGGCTTTTATTTCCGGACATGACAATCATATGAAATTTGCCGACATCGGCCTTTCCGACGAACTTTTGCGCGCTATCGACGAGTCCGGTTACACCGAGGCGACCCCGATCCAGGCGGGCGTCATTCCTTCCGTGCTGATGATGCGCGACATTATCGGCATTGCGCAGACCGGCACTGGCAAGACGGCGTCCTTTGTGCTGCCGATGATCGACATCCTGGCGCACGGACGCGCCCGCGCGCGGATGCCGCGATCGCTGATCCTGGCACCCACCCGCGAACTGGCGGCGCAGGTTGCCGAGAATTTCGAGAAATATGGCAAGTATCACAAGCTGTCGATGGCGCTGCTGATCGGCGGAGTCCAGATGGGTGACCAGGTCAAGGCGCTGGAAAAGGGCGTCGATGTGCTCATCGCGACGCCGGGGCGGCTGATGGATCTGTTCGAGCGCGGCAAGATCCTGCTGACCGGCTGTACGCTGCTGGTCATCGACGAGGCGGACCGGATGCTCGACATGGGTTTCATTCCCGACATCGAGAATATCTGTACGAAACTGCCCGCGAATCGGCAGACGTTGCTGTTTTCGGCAACGATGCCGCCGCCGATCAAGAAGCTGGCCGACAAATTCCTGTCGAACCCGAAAACGGTCGAAGTCGCGCGCCCGGCGAGCCGGAACGAAAATATCGAGCAGTTTCTGGTCAAGACGTCCGAGCGGGGCAAGCGCGACACGCTGCGTAGCCTGATCGAATCCGAGAAGGTCCACACCGCGATCATCTTTTGCAACCGCAAGACGACGGTGCGCGAACTTGCCAAAGCGCTGCAACGATCGGGCTACAATGCGGGCGAGATCCAGGGCGACATGGACCAGTCGAGCCGCACCGCCGAGCTGGAGCGTTTCAAGCGCGGCGACATCAACATTTTGGTGGCGTCGGACGTCGCGGCGCGCGGGCTGGACGTCAAGGGCGTCAGCCATGTGTTCAACTTTGACGCGCCTTGGCACCCAGACGATTATGTCCACCGCATCGGCCGCACGGGCCGTGCGGGCGCCAAGGGCCGCGCCTTCACGCTCGCAACGTCAGCGGACGATGAAGCGATCGACAATATCCAGAAGCTGACCGGCTATAATATTCCCGTTCACAACGCCGACAAGGCCGGCGCCGAAGCCGAACCGGAAGCCGAGCGCGCGCCGCGGGACGAAAAGGCGAGACGCGGCGGGCGGACGAAACGCGCCGCGGCCTACGCGCCCGCCGCGAAGCCCGCGCGCAAGGCGGAGGATCGCAAGCCCGACGATCGCAAACCCTCAAAGCCAAAACCGCAGCCGCGGGACGATGACGGCCCCGATGACGGCTGGAACGGCCCGACGCCCGGCTTTCTGATGGTCGGTTTCGGGAGCTGAGGCGCGCGGCGGTCCGGTCAGATCCGGACCAGCATCTTGCCCATATTGGCGCCTGCAAACAGGCCGAGGAAGGCGTCCGGTGCCGCCTCGAGCCCTTCATACACCGTTTCGCGCATCGTGACCGCGCGGCTGGCGATCAGTGCGCCCATGTCGGCATAAAATTCTTCCATGCAGTCGATGAACTGGTCGGTGTAGATAAAGCCTTCCATGCGGATGCGCGCCGGGATCGTGCGGATCAGAAATTTCATCTCCTGCGACTTGCCGTCGTTATAGACGTCGATCATGCCGCAGATGGCGAAGCGCGCGAAATCATTCGCGGTCGCAAAGGCGGCGTCGAGATGTTCGCCGCCGACATTGTCGAAATAGACATCGATGCCGGGCTTGCCGAGCATATCGAGCGCCCCGGCAAGCTGGGGTAGGACCGGTCCCGCTTTGTAATCGACAACCGCATCGGCACCGAGCTCTCGTACCCATGCCGCTTTTTCCGGCCCGCCTGCGGAACCGATCACGGTCATTTCACGCGCCTTGGCGATCTGGACCACCGCCGACCCTACCGCGCCCGCCGCCGCCGAGACGAACACCGTATCCCCCGGCTTGGCCGCAGCAACGCGGAGCAGACCGATCCATGCGGTGCCGCCGGTCAGCCCCATATTGTGAAGGAATGTCTGCGGGGAGAGGCCCGCGTCGAGCGCGTGCGCCGGCAGCTTGTTCGGCATCATGTCCAGCCCGATCACGCCGCCCTCGCGCCAGCCGCCCATATGCAGGATCAAATCGCCCGCCGCAAAGCCGTCCATCCGGCTTTCTAGGACTTCGCCGATCGCCCCGCCGGTCATCGGCTGGTCGATCTGGAAACTCGCGGCGTAGCTTTTGGCGTCGTTCATCCGCCCGCGCATATAGGGATCGACTGACAGCCACAGGTTGCGAACGCGCAGCTGATCATTTTCCAACGGCACATCGGGCAGGTCGCGCAACGCGAAATTGTCGATCGTCGGAAGCCCCTGCGGGCGGCTGATCAAATGCCAGGCTTTGTTCATGGAACCCCCATTCCCTGAAATCGCGCGGTGTGCTTAGAGGACGTCAGAAAAGCCGTTGCCACCATCCTGCGGTGCGTTTAAGACGCCGCCGTCGCGGGGCCGTAGCTCAGATGGGAGAGCGCTGCAATCGCACTGCAGAGGTCAGGGGTTCGATTCCCCTCGGCTCCACCAGCGACCTGACGTCGGCCCCCGCGCCCTGTTTCCATTCGGAACGGTTTCATTCCTGCGCGGGTGTTTGCCCGCCGCCTTCCCATTTGCGGCGCAACAGCGCGGCGAGCGCGCGATGGCGGACGATCAGGCAATCGACGATCTCCGGTCCCGGCACCGCGCCTTGGGCGCGCTTGTAGCCGCTGTCACCGGCTCCCAAGTCGATTGTTGTGATCCCGCGTTCCAGCGCGACGTCATATTGGCGATAGGCGACGAGCTTGCCCGGGCTGTGCGCGGCGAATTCTTTATCGTAGCTGCCCGCGATGCCATATTGCATGTCGCCGCACAGCATGTCGAAGGTGAAGGCGACCGGGCGGTCACCGACGTACAGGATCGTTGCGGTGAGCATGTCGGCGAGCGCGCGATCAGCCGCGCCGCGAAGCCAGCCTGCGCGCATCGATTCGGTCAGGAACTTGGCGCCGCTACCGTCGGTATCCTGCCCGATCCAGCTTTTGGCCTCGATCGTCGCGAGATCGCGCAGCACCTCGAGTGACCAGTCCGATCCGGTGATATGCCTGATGGTGAGTTGGCCGATGGCGGCGAGCTGTTTTTCATAGGTGCGCAGGCGCCGCTGCGACGATTTTCGCGGCCATGGTCCCGCCGCAAGCTGCCCCGCGACGTCAATCCGGTAGCTGGTGCCGAGGGTCCGGCGCAGCACCGTCCAGCCCATCTTGCGAGCCGCGCCGGTCAGCGCCGCGAGCGCGGGATCGTCGTCGTAAACCGGACCAATTCGCAGAAAGGGCGACACGATCCGCCGCATCGGCGGATGCGCGACCAGCGCCTCGATTTCCTCCGCCGTGACGTCGGCGGCTAACGGGATGCTGCGGAACGGCCAGTAACTTCCGGGAATGCGCCGCGCGCCAAGGATCGTTGGCCCAACGGGCAGGGTGGGCAGCGCGGCGAGCGGCGTGCCGTCCGCGCGGTGCAGGAGCAGCGTCGAGGCGCCGTCGGTGTCGGGCGAGGTTCCGGCATACCACGCCGTACGCAGAAAGGACCGCGCCTCGTAGCCGCGATCCGCAACCGCGTCGATCGCGGTTGCGAAGCCTTTCTCCAGCGTGATGTCGACCCGGCTGATCCCCATGATGATCCCGACCTAGATGAAAAGGCTTAGGATGGGGTAATCACGACCCCCGATCTAGCCCGCGTAGTCGCGAATCATATTCTTCGCGATGACGAGCTGCTGGATCTGCGTCGTCCCTTCGTAAATGCGGTAAATGCGGCAATCGCGATAAAAGCGTTCGGCCAGATATTCCTTGAGATAGCCCGCGCCGCCGTGAATCTGCACCACGCGGTCGGCGACGCGGCCGCACATTTCGCTGGCGAACATCTTGGTCGCCGCGGCCTCGACGAGGATTTTCTCTCCGCGGTCGGCGCGCGCGCAGGCGTCGTTGAGCATACAGTCAGCCGCATAGATTTCGGCCTTGCTGTCGGCGAGCATCGCCTGGATCAGCTGGAAATTGGCGATGGGTTCGCCGAACGCCTTGCGCTCGATCGCATATTGAAGGCCCGTGTCGAGCATCCGCTTGGCATAGCCGACGCTCGCCGCGGCGACCGAAAGGCGGCCGTTGTCGAGGCTCTGCATCGCGGCGCGGAAACCGATGCCTTCCTCGCCGCCGAGCAGGGCGTCGCCGTCGACATGGACATCTTCCAAGATCACGTCGGCGATCTGCGATCCCGCTTGGCCCATCTTGCCGTCGGGCTTGCCGATCGAGACACCCGGCGCGTCTCGGGGCACAAGGAATGCGCTGACATGCGCATTCTTGGGGAGCGCCTCCGCGTTGGTGCGCGCCATCACCAGGATGACGTCAGCGAAGGGCGCGTTGGTGATGTAACGCTTGGTGCCGTTCAGCACATAGCCGTTGCCGCTCGGCACCGCGCGGGTCTTCATCGCCGCGCTGTCCGAGCCGCTGTCGGGTTCGGTGAGGCCGAAGGCGGCGATGCTGCCGGTCGCGAGCTTCGGCAGCCAATGGTCCTTTTGCTGCTGCGTTCCGAACCCGAGGATCGATTTGCACACCATGCCGATATTGATCGAGACGATCGAGCGATAGGCGGGCGCAGCATAGGCGAGTTCGCGAATGAAGCCAACATATTGGCTGATGTTCATGCCAGCGCCGCCATATTCCTCGGGCATCGTCACCCCGAATAGCCCCATGTCGCGCATTTCGGCGAGGATGTCGTCCGGAACGCGGCCAAGTTCTTCAAGCTGATCCTCGGCAGGGATCAGCCGCTCACGCACGTAGCGTTGCAGCTGTTCGATAAAGGCGTCGTAGATGTCGGCGTCCATGCCTGCGTTGGTCATCCTATTCCCGTTCCTGTCTATTGTTCGCCATAAGTGTCGATCGCCGCGAAAATGCGCGTCAATTGTTCGCGTTCGTCGGTGTCGATGTCGGGGCGCCAGATTTCGAAAAGCAGGATGGTACGGTCGTCGGTGCCGCGGTTCCACGCTTCATGCTCAATGCTGTCGTCGAAAATCAGCAGCTCGCCCTCGCGCCACTCGCGCATTTCGGCACCGACCCGCAGGCCGCAGCCGGTGGGGATGATCAGCGGCAGGTGACAAATCAGACGCGTATTCAGCAGCCCGTGGTGCGGCTGGATATGCGTGCCGGGCATGAGCCGCGAAAAGAAGGCAATCGGCGCGCGGTTGGGAATGACGGGCTGTGGCGTCAATTCGAGCGCGGCGAGGGTCGCGGGGCAGAGCCGGTCCATACCGTCTGCTACGGCACCGTCTTTCCATAGCCAGGCGGCACCCCAGTCGGGCTTATCGAGGAGCGGGTTGTTCGGTGGCGGCCGGTCGGCGCTGGCGGTGACATAAGGGGCAAAGCGGTCGGCTGCCCCCTCGATCAACGCCAAGAGTTCGTTCCGGATGGTGTCGGTCGCCGCCTCGAGCACGGGTGCCCATTCGAACTCGGAACGATCGAAAAAGGGCCGCTGCGCGAGACCGGGAAAATAGAACATGCCCGGCTGTTGCAGGTAAAGTGCCTGTTCGCCCGCAAGCATCCGGAGCGCTTGGGCGACGCGTGGCGGTGCAGTGCCCCGATCGATGCCCGCTGCGCCCAGCTGCGCAAGCAAATGATCGGCGAAGGCGCGCTCGGTCGCAGCGACAAAAGCCTCGGCGCGCTGGAGACCGGGATGGAGTGCTGCATGGACGCTGCGTGCCTGCGCCGCGGTGGCGAGAGCAAGTCGATAAAAACTGCCCGCTGCACGATCGTCCATGATTCGCCGTTTGAGCTCGGCCATTGCAAGCAGCGCAGCGATATTGCTGCGGTCGGCGCGGATCGCACCATCCAGCGCTGTCGTCTCCGCCACGATATCACCGCGGCGGTGTGCGTCGCGCGCCTGGTCGAGCCATGTCGTCGGTGCCGTCATCGCTTATGCCATAACGCGGCATCCGGTCTTTGCAAGCGAACGCCCCTCGCGCTTCAACCGGCGCGCACGAAGCTGTCGAGTACGCGCTTGCTGCCTGCCTGGTCGAACTCCACCTCCAGCTTGTTGCCGTCGATGTCGATGATTTCGCCATAGCCGAATTTTTCGTGGAACACGCGCATCCCGATCGCCAGGTCGGCGCGCGGCTTGGCGCCGACCGACGCAGCGGGGCCGCGCTCGGAGGGCGCGGGCGCGTGGGTGACGGTGTTCGATGCGGCCACCGCGCGCTGCCATGCCGGGCCGCGCGTCATGATGCGTGACGGCTGGCGCTCCGCGACATGCGCGAAGGGGTCGCCCTGCGCCGACCAGTTGGCGCGCCACAGGCTCTGTCCGCCGCCGAAGCTGTTTTCGCTGTCGACATGCTCGGGCGGGATTTCGCCGATGAAGCGGCTGGGGATGCTGCTCATCCACTGGCCGTAGATGCGGCGGTTCGCGGCGTGATAGATGCTCGCGCGCTGGCGGGCGCGGGTGATCGCGACATAGGCGAGGCGGCGTTCTTCCTCGAGGCTGGCGGTGCCGCCCTCGTCCATCGAACGCTGCGAGGGGAAAACGCCGTCCTCCCAGCCGGCGAGGAAGACATGATCGAATTCGAGACCCTTGGCGGCATGGATCGTCATGATGGTGACGGTTTCGCTGTCGTCATTCTGGTCGCGATCCATGACGAGGCTGACATGCTCAAGGAACGCCTCGAGCGATTCATATTCCTCCATCGCGCGAACGAGTTCGGAAAGGTTTTCCAGCCGTCCTGCGGCTTCGACGCTGCGATCGGCCTGGAGCATCGTCGTATAGCCTGATTCGTCGAGGATCAGCTGAGTGAGTTCGGGGTGCGACAGCGCGTTGGCCTTTGCCTGCCAACCGCGCATCTGCGCGACGAAATTGGCCAGCTGGCGGCGCGCCTGCGGGGTGAGTTCGTCGGTTTCGGTAATCCGTGACGCCGCGTGAAAGAGCGGCGCGCGTTCGTGACGGGCGAATTGGTGGATGCGCGCCAGCGCTTTGTCGCCCAGCCCGCGTTTGGGGACGTTGACGATACGTTCAAACGCGAGGTCGTCGGCGGGCGACTGGACGAGGCGGAGATAGGCAAGCGCGTCGCGGATTTCGGCGCGCTCATAAAAACGGAAACCACCGACGATGCGGTACCGCATGCCGATCGCAATAAAGCGGTCCTCGAACTCGCGCGTCTGGAACTGTGCGCGGACAAGGATCGCGGCGCGGTCGAGCGAGATGCGCTGCCGCTGGAGGTCTTCGAGCTCCTCACCGATCCGCCGCGCTTCTTCGGGGCCATCCCAGACGCCGACGACGCGGACCTTGTCGCCCGCATCGAGCTCGGTCCAGAGTGTCTTGCCGAGCCGGTCGCTGTTCTGCGCGATCAGCGCCGACGCCGCGGCGAGGATCTGCGGCGTGGAGCGGTAATTTTGTTCAAGCCGGATAACCGTCGCGCCGGGAAAATCCTTTTCGAAGCGCAGGATATTCGCAACCTCGGCGCCGCGCCATGAATAGATCGACTGGTCATCGTCGCCAACGCAGCAGATATTTTTGCGCTGCTGCGCGAGCAGGCGGAGCCAGAGATACTGGCTGGCGTTGGTGTCCTGATATTCGTCGACGAGGATATATTTGAAGCGCTCCTGATATTGTTCGAGCACGTCGCGGTGGGTTTTCAGGATTACCAGCATGTGCAGCAGCAGATCGCCGAAGTCGCAGGCGTTGAGCGTCTTCAGCCGCGCCTGATAGAGCGCGTAGAAATGCTGTCCCTTGCCGTCGGCATAGGCTTCCTTGTCGGCGGCATCGAGGTCGGCGGGGGTGAGGCCGCGGTTCTTCCACTTGTCGATCAGCCCGGCGAGCTGACGCGCGGGCCAGCGCTTTTCGTCGAGTCCCTCGGCCTGGATCAGCTGTTTAAGGACGCGCAGCTGGTCGTCGGTGTCGAGGATTGTGAAATTGCTCTGGAGCCCCACCAGTTCGGCATGGCGGCGCAGCATCTTGGCCGCGATGCTGTGAAAGGTACCCAGCCATGGCATCCCCTCGACCGCGTCGCCGATCATCCGCCCGATCCGCTCGCGCATCTCGCGCGCCGCCTTGTTGGTGAAGGTCACCGCAAGGATCTCGGACGGCCAGGCGCGCCGCGTCGCGATGATATGCGCGAGCCGCGCGGTGAGCGCGGCGGTCTTGCCCGTGCCCGCCCCCGCGAGCATCAGTACCGGCCCCTCGGTCGTCAGCACCGCCTGCCGCTGCGGCCCGTTCAAGCCCTGAAGATAGGGCGGGTCCGAAGGATCGGGCAGCAAGGCAGGGGCATCGTTCACGCGCGAACGATTAGGGAACAGTGGCGGCGCTGTCCAGCTTGGCGCGGTGGGTTGTTATGCGAGCCGCAGCAACGTCAGCCGCGCCTTGCCGACCTTGCGGTCGACATCGATGGCGAAGCCTGCGACCTCGACGTTTTCTCCATGCCCGGTTTCGACCGAAACCCAGCTGTCGGGGCCGATCCAGCCGAGGCGGCGCAGCTTGTCGAGCGCAACGCTGGCGGCGCCGGTGCCATAGGGCGGATCGAGCATCAGCAGATCGTAGGCGCGCGGCGCCGGACCGAGGCCGAGCACCGACCCGGCGCGCACGTCGGCGCGCGCGGTTGCGCCGAGGCTGGACAGGTTGGCTCGCAGCGCGTCGAGCGCGGCGTGGTCCTGCTCGGCGAACAGGCAGGCAGCGGCACCGCGCGACAGTGCTTCGATCCCCAGCGCACCCGACCCGGCAAACAGGTCGGCGACCATCAACCCCTCGAAGCTGCCAAGGCGGCTGGTCAGCATCGAGAAGAGGGTTTCGCGCGTCCGGTCCGCCGTCGGCCGCGTCGCGTCGCCCTTGGGCGCGACCAATTTGCGTCCGCGCCATTCCCCCGAAATGACCCTCATTTCAGGTGTCGGCGAAATTTGAACAATTCGTCGCGCGGCACGACATCGACCGCGCCGAGCGGCAGATCACCGAGTTCGAACGCGCCATAGCGGGTGCGAATGAGGCGGCTGACCTGCAAACCGAAATGTTCGAGCACCTTGCGCACTTCGCGGTTCTTGCCTTCGGTCAGCGTCATTTCGATCCACTGGTTGCGCCCCGTGCGGCGTTCGAGGTTGGCGTCGATCTTGCCATAGCGGACCCCGTCGATCTCGATCCCCATCACCAGTTCTTCGAGCTGTTCCTGGCTGATGTCGCCAAACGCCCGCGCGCGGTAGGTGCGCTCGACGCCGCTGGCGGGCAGTTCGAGTTGACGCTTGAAGGCGCCGTCGTTGGTGAGCAGCAACAGCCCCTCGGTATTATAGTCGAGGCGCCCGACCGGCATCAGCCGCGGCAGATCTTTGGGGAGCAGGTCGTAGATCGTCTTGCGGCCTTTCGGGTCGCGCGCCGCGGTGATGCAGCCCGCGGGCTTATGAAAACGATAGAGCCGCGTCGAGACCGGCTTGGCCACCGGATTGCCGTCGACGGTGAGGCCGTCGAGCGAGGCGAGCAACGGCGCGGGCTGCGCGATAACTTCGCCATTGAGCGCGATGCGGCCTTCCTCGATCATCCGTTCGACGTCGCGGCGCGAACCGACCCCGGCACGCGCGAGCAGCTTGGCGATCCGCTGCGGTCCGTCCTCGTCGCGTTCGGCACCGGCGGGTTTCGCCTTGAGTGCTGATACAGAACCGCGCGCGGCGCGGCGCCCCTTTGGCGCATCGCGGTCGCCCGCGGGCTTGGCGGCGTTCCGCGAGGTGGTGCGGGGAGGTCGGCGGGTGGTCATGGGAACGGGTGCGGCTTTCGTATCGTTATGTGGCAACGACTGTTGCTCTGTAGCCACGCTCATAGCCGGAAACGTGTCGCTTCGTCGATGGGAAGCCGAAGCAATCTTGCACGACGGCGTCGGGCACGTCATGGCGCGATCAAAGGGAGACCCTATGCTCTTCGCATCCCGCCCGTCCTGCATCAAGCGGCTGCTGATCATCGAGGATGATCCGCTGGTGGCGTTCGACAACGAGCGGACGCTGAAACACAGCGGTTACGATATCGTCGCGACGGTCGATTCGGGCGAGGCCGCGGTCCCGATTATCGCTGACGAACAGATCGACGCGCTGGTGCTCGACCTGGGGCTTGCCGGACATATGACCGGACGCGAGGTTGCCCGCTTGGCGCGCGACCGCGGCATCGCGGTGCTGTTGGTAACCGGTCAATGCCCCGAAGACGCAAGCGACATTGCCATGGCCTGCCTCGACAAGCCGCACAGCCCGTCGGCGCTGGTTGCCGCACTGAAGGCGCTCGAAACGATGATCTGCAAGAATCAGGCGCCGCGCAAGGTCGCTGGCCTGACGACCTGGTGGCGCCCCGCCGCGGCCTGAGCACGGCGGACCGGCGGGCGGGTCAATTACCCGCTTCCAATTTGGCAGGGAGGCTTTAGGCCCATCACTTGGGCGCCGCGCCGGTCCTCGGCCGCGCCGGGGAGACGAACGACTTGCCGCAGGATGTGACAACGCCGCCGCCGCATAGCTGGTGGCACAGCTTTCGCCCCTATCTGGAACGCGCGCCGCTGGCGGCGCTGTTGCTCGGCATTTCGTCGGGCTTTCCCTACGCGATGATCGGCGCAACGCTGACGACGCGATTGTCGCAGGACGGGTTTCAGAAATCGTCGATCACCGCCTTCTCGCTCGCTTTTCTTGCCTATAATCTAAAGCCGCTTTGGGCGTGGGTGGTCGATGCCGTCCGGCTGCCTGGCGCCCGATTCGTCGGCCAGCGCGTGAGCTGGATGATCCTGGCCGCCGCGCTTGTCATGCTGGCGGTCGCGAATCTTGCGATGGTCGATCCCGCGCGGGTCGGCCAGTCGCCGGTCGGGCAGTTGATGATATGGTTCGGCCTTGGGCGCGAGGGCGAATTTGCGGCGCTCTTCGAAATGGCGATGGGTGCGGTGCTCGTCGGGCTGATGGGTGCGACGTTCGACATCGTGATCGACGCCTATCGCATCGAGATATTGAAGCCCGAACAGCTGGGCGTCGGGTCGGGCATGTCGCAATATGGCTGGCGCATCGGATCGGCAGGCGCGGGCGCCATCGCGCTGTTCATGGCGGCGCGCCAGGGCTGGGAGGCCGCTTATTTCGTCTGCGCGCTGCTCGCGCTTCCGGCGGTGATCGCCGCGCTGTGGGTCGGAGAACCCGAACGCCACCGCGAGGCGGTGCAGCGCGAAGGACGGCCGGGCATCCTCGCGGGCATCGTCGGCCCCTTCACCGAATTTTTCAGCCGCCATGGCGCGTGGCTGGTGCTGCTCTTCATCCTGCTTCACAAAATCGGCGACACGCTCGCCAATTTGACGCTGCGCCTGCTGCTCGACGATCTGGGCTTCAGCAATGACGAGATCGCCATCTATGACGTCGGTATCGGCTTCTGGGCCTATCTGATCGGCATTTTCATCGGCGGCGCGCTCTACGCGCGGCTTGGCATGAAAAAATCGGTGCTGCTCAGCCTGATCCTGATGGCGGTCAGCAATTTCAGCTTCGCGCTGCTGGCTGCCGCCGGGCACAGCAATTGGGGCCTTGCGGGCGCGATCGCGTTCGAAAATATCGCCAGCGGGATCGGCGGCGTCGTCGTCGTCGCCTATTTCTCGGCGCTATGCGATCTGCGTTTCACCGCTGCTCATTATGCGCTCATCAGTTCGGCTGCCAGCATCGTCGGGCGCTTCCTGACCGGCACGACCGCGGGCGCGATGATGGACGCATTCGGCAACGTCAATTTCTATCTGCTCACCGTGGTCGCCGCACTGCCGGGTATCATCCTTTTCTGGCTGATGATGCGCAGCGGGCTGGTCGAACTGTCAGTGGGCACGGCGGGCCGCGCAGGGAGCGCTGCGAAAGAGCCGGCGGCCTGATGGGTCAGGCGGGTATCTCGTCATTCGCCGCGAGCACCTCGCCCGCGAGATAGAGCGAGCCGCAGATGAGGACGTCGCCGGGCGCGTCCGCAAGCTGGCGCAGCGCGGTCGGCACATTGTCGCACGGGCGGGCATCGACGATGCCGAGCCCGTCCTGCACCCACCAGCACAGATCCTTCGGGTCATGATGCTCGTGACCGCGGATCGGCACCGCGCTGAACGTGGCGATGCGGTCGGCGAAGGGGCGCAGGAAGCCCATCGCATTCTTGTTTGAGAGCAGGCCGCAGACGATGTGGAGCGTCGCCACGCCTTCCAGTGCGCGCGAAAGGGCGACGCCCGCGTCGGGGTTGTGACCGCCGTCGAGCCAGACCGTCGTGGACGGCGGAAGCAGGGCGGTGAGCGGCCCGGCGCCGAGCTGCTGCATTCGAGCGGGCCAAGTCGCACGTGTCATGGCGGCGGAGAGCGCGGCTTCGTCAATGCGGACGGCGTGCTGATGACGGAGCATCGCGACCGCGAGCGCAGCATTGTCGGCCTGATGCGCGCCCGCCATTGCGGGGAGTGGCAGATCGAGCGCGCCGCGGGCATCGCGATAGGCGAGGCGGCCGTCGACGACGCGGGCGTCCCACGCCGTGCCGCGATCGACGAGTGATGCGCCAACCGCCGCCGCGCGCGCGGCGATCACCGCGCGCATCGACGCTGGATAGGCCTGCGTTACCAGCGGCGCGCCCGGCTTGGCGATCCCCGCCTTTTCAAAGGCGATGCGGTCGTGCGGCGGCGCAGGCACATCGGCTTCGGGCGCGAGCAGAAAGGCCTCATGGTCGATGCCGAGCGAGGCGATGCCGCATACGGTCGGCGCGGCGATGACGTTCGTGGCGTCGAGCCGCCCGCCAAGCCCGACTTCGACGATACAGGCGTCGACGGGTGCGCGCGCGAAGGCGAGGAAGGCGGCGGCGGTCGTGACTTCGAAGAAGCTGGCTTGCAGGTCGTGCGCGGCGTCGAGGACTTCGGTGAGCAGCGCCGTGAGCAGCGCGTCGTCGATCAATGTTCCGGCGAGGCGAATGCGCTCATTGAAGCGGACGAGGTGCGGGCTGGAATAGACATGCGCGGTCAGGCCTTGTGCTTCAATGGCGGCGCGCAGGAAGGCGCAGGTCGAACCCTTGCCGTTGGTTCCGGCAACATGGAACACGGGTGGCAGATGGTGCTGCGGATCGCCGAGGCGGCGGCAAAGTTCGGCAATGCGTTCGAGGCCGAGGATGTCGCGTCCCGGCGACAGCGCGGTCAGGCGATCGAGCTGGGCCTGGACGGCGGGGTCGGTGCTGTGGGCGTGGTCGGGCATGGCCGTGTGCCTAATTGGGTCCGTCATTGCGAGCGGAGCGAAGCAATCCAGGGCGGTTTACGCAGGCTCTGGATTGCTTCGCTCCGCTCGCAATGACGAGGTTGGAAAGTCAGGCAGCCTTCTCGGGCGCCAGATAGCCGATCAACCGGCCCAGCGTCTCCGGCAGCTCCTTGCGATGCACCACCATGTCGATCATCCCGTGATCGAGCAGATATTCAGCGCGCTGGAAGCCCTCGGGCAGTTTTTCGCGGATCGTGTTTTCGATCACGCGCTGGCCCGCGAAGCCGATCAGCGCCTTGGGTTCGCTGATCTGCACGTCGCCGAGCATCGCATAGCTGGCGGTGACGCCGCCGGTGGTCGGGTCGGTCAAGAGGACGATATAGGGCAGGCCGGCGCGGCGGAGGCGCGCCAAGGCGACGGTCGCGCGCGGCATCTGCATCAGCGACAGCGTGCCTTCCTGCATCCGCGCGCCACCCGCCGCGGTGATCGCGATATAGGGGACGCCGCGTTTGATCGCATTTTCGACGCCCGCCACAAAGGCTTCACCCACAGCGACGCCCATCGATCCGCCCATGAAAGCGAAATCCTGCACGCCGATCACGACGCCCTGGCCCGAAATACGGCCAAAGGCATTCTGATAGGCGTCGCGGTCGCCGGTCTGCGCGCGCGCCGCCTTGATGCGGTCGACATATTTTTTGGTGTCGCGGAATTTGAGCGGATCTTCCGGCGCGGCGGGGGCGGCGATCATTTCGTGCAGCCCGCCGTCGAACAATTGCGCGAAGCGTTCCTTGGCGCCGATGCGGTCGTGATGGTCGCAGCGCGGGCAGACGTTCAGATTATCTTCCCATTCCTTGACGAACACCATCTGCTGACACTGGCGGCATTTGTGCCACAGATTATCGGCGGTATCGCGCTTGGCGGTGAAGGGCAGGGCGTTGCGAACGCGGTCGAGCCAGCTCATGCGGCGATCTCCTTGGCGCTATGGATAGCATTGGCGAGGGTGCGGGTGAAAGCCTCGACATGCGGGGCCGCGGCGTCGCCATGCTGCGCGACGAGTTCGACCAGCGCCGAGCCGACGACGACGCCATCGGCGACCTTGGCGATTTCGGCAGCCTGTTGCGGGGTCCGGACGCCGAAGCCCACGGCAACGGGCAGGTCGGTTGCGGCCTTGAGCCGCGCGACGGCTTCGTCGATGCTCGCCTGTGCGGCCTGCTGCTGGCCGGTGATGCCGGCGACCGAGACATAATAGAGGAAGCCGCCCGCGCCATTCAGCACGGCGGGCAGGCGCGCGGTGTCGGTGGTCGGCGTAGCGAGGCGGATCAGGTCGATGCCCGCGGCACGGAGCGCGGGCCCGAGTTCGGGGTCTTCCTCGGCGGGAACATCGACGCAGATGACGCCATCGACGCCCGCCTTGGCGCATTCGGCCGCGAACCAGTCGCCGCCGCGGATCGTCATCGGATTGGCATAACCCATCAGGACAAGCGGGGTATCGGGGTGACGCTGGCGGAAGGCGGCGGCAGTGGCGAAAATGTCGGCGGTAGTCGTGCCCTTGGCGAGACTGCGCAGGTTCGCTTGCTGGATTGCGGGGCCATCGGCCATCGGATCGGTAAACGGCATGCCAAGCTCGATCACATCGGCGCCACCCGCAACGAGCGCGTCGAGATTCGCAGCGGTGTTGCCGTCGCCTGCGGTGATGAAGGCGACGAGCGCGGGGTGGGGTTTGGCGAAGGCGGCGGCGAAGCGGGTGCTCATTTCCCCTCTCCCCTTGCGGGAGAGGGTTGCGCAGACTTGCCAGCTTGCTGGCTAGTCGTGGCTGGGTGAGGGGTTTGCGATCGCAATACGATCGCGCGAGCCTTTGGCTCGCTCACCCTCATCCAACTGCGCCTAACCGCCTGCGGCGGCAAGGCTTCGTATCCTTCTCCCGTCAAGGGAGAAGGGATTACGCGGGCGCTCATAGTTTCACCCCCAGCGCGTCGGCCACCGTGAAGATATCCTTATCCCCGCGCCCCGAGCAATTGACGATGATGATCTTGTCCTTGCCCAGCGTTGGCGCGATGCGTTCGGCGGCGGCGATCGCGTGCGCGCTTTCGAGCGCGGGGATGATGCCTTCGAGTTTCGTCAGCTTCTGGAAGCTCGTCAACGCCTCCTCGTCAGTGACGGGTTCGTAGCGGACGCGGCCGATGTCGTGGAGCCAGCTATGTTCGGGGCCGATGCCCGGATAGTCGAGGCCTGCCGAGATGCTGTGCGCTTCGGTGATCTGGCCGTCCTCGTCCTGAAGCAGGTAGGTCCTGTTGCCGTGGAGGATGCCGGGCCTCCCGCCCGCAAGGCTGGCAGCGTGCTTGCCGTCCAGCCCTTCGCCCGCGGCTTCCACGCCGACGATCTCGACGTCCGTGTCATCGAGGAACGGGTGGAACAGCCCGATCGCGTTCGACCCGCCGCCGACCGGTGCGATCAGCATGTCGGGCAGGCGGCCCTCGGCTTCCAAAATCTGTTCGCGCGCCTCGTCGCCGATCACCGACTGAAAATCGCGCACGAGCTGCGGATAGGGGTGCGGCCCCGCGACGGTGCCGATGATGTAGAAAGTGTCGTGGACGTTCGCGACCCAGTGGCGCAGCGCCTCGTTCATCGCGTCCTTCAGCGTCTTTGCGCCCGATTCCACTGCGACAACTTCGGCGCCGAGCAATTTCATGCGGAACACGTTTGGCTGCTGTCGCGCAACGTCGACCGCGCCCATGAAGATGGTGCAGGGCAGGCCGAACAGCGCCGCGACGGTCGCGGTTGCAACGCCATGCTGGCCCGCGCCGGTCTCGGCGATGATCTTGGTCTTGCCCATCCGCTTGGCGAGCAGGATCTGGCCGATGCAATTGTTGATCTTGTGCGCGCCGGTGTGGTTCAGGTCCTCGCGCTTCAGATAGATTTTCGCGCCGCCGAGATGGTCGGTGAGGCGCTGCGCCAGCCACAGCGGGCTGGGGCGGCCGACATAGTTTTTCAGCAGGTAATCGAACTGGGCCTTGAACGCGGGGTCGGCCTGCGCGGCGCGATAATGGCGTTCGAGGTCGAGGATCAGCGGCATCAGCGTTTCGGCGACATAGCGGCCACCGAACTGGCCGAAATGGCCGCGGTCGTCGGGGCCGGAGCGAAGGCTGTTGGGCAGGGTCGGGGCGTCGGTCATCGTCATATCCATCGGTTACGGGTGGGCATTCACTTGAAGATCAGGTCTCAAGCGATCAGCGCCATCGTTTTCCGGTGTGCAGGACGAGGGGGTGTGCCGTGGTCATCGACCGACCGCTTTAAGGAAAGCGGCGATCTTGTCCACATCCTTGACGCCCGGGGCGCTTTCGACGCCCGACGACACATCGACCAGCGGCGCGCCGGTCGCGGCGAGCGCTTCGCCGACGTTGGCGGGGGTCAGGCCGCCGGCGATGCCCCAGTCGATGGTGTGACGATGGTTCTGGAGCAGCGTCCAGTCGAACCGGGTGCCGGTGCCGCCCGGGAGTGCGGCCGCCGGGGCATCGAACAGGATGCGGTCGGCCGCCCCTTCATATTTGCGGATCCGCTCGAGCGTTCCGGCATCCTTCAGCCCGACCGCCTTCCAGATTTCGGCAGGCACCAGACGTTTGACGACCGCCAGCCATTCGGCGGTCTCGCCGCCGTGAAACTGGACGATGTCGGGCCGCACCGTCGCCAGCGCCTCGCCGGTCAGTTGCTGCGAGGCGTTGACGAGCAGCAGCGCCACCTGGACGTGCCGCCCGGCGCGCTTGCGCAGTTCCGCCGCGGTCTTGAGATCGACGTGGCGCGGGCTGGGTTCGTAATGCACAAGGCCGATGTGCGTCGCGCCATATTCGATCGCGGCATCGACCGTTTCAGGCGTGGAGAGACCGCAGATTTTGACGAATGGGGGCATGGGCATCTTTTCCTGTCGCTGTTCCTGCGCAGACCGGGATCTCCGCGGTGCGAAAGGGCGCACCGGCGAAGATCCCGGTCTGCGCCGGGATGACGGATGTGTGGGTGACTAAAGCGTCGCTTCGATCTCGCGGGCTGCCAGATCGGGGTCGGGCGACTGGCTGATCGGGCGTCCGACGACCAGGATCGACGCGCCGTCGGCCATGGCCTGCGCCGGGGTCACAACCCGTTTCTGGTCTCCCGCCTTGCCATTGGCGGGGCGGACGCCGGGGACGACAAAGAAACCGCCCGGCCAGGCCTTACGCGCCGCCTTGACCTCCTGTCCGGAACAGACGATCCCGTCGAGGCCGGATTCGCGCGCCAGCGCCGCCAGCCGGACAACCTGGTCGTGCGGGGTGCCGCCGACTCCGATGTCGTCCAGATCGGGTGCGTCGAGGCTGGTGAGGACGGTGACCGCCACGACCTTGGTATTCAGCCCCGCTGAAGCCTTTGCTTCTTCCAGCATCGCGCGGCCGCCCGCGGCATGGACGGTCAGGATCGCCGGTTCGAGCGGACGCAGCGCCTGGATCGCCTTGGCCACCGTATTCGGAATGTCGTGCAGTTTCAGGTCGAGGAAGATGGGCAGACCGATCTTCGCCATTTCATGGACGCCATGATGCCCGTTGGCGCAGAAAAATTCGAGGCCCAGCTTCAACCCGCCGACATGGTGCCGCACCTTTTGCGCCAGCGTCTGCGCGGCGTCGAGATGCGGGTGGTCGATGGCGAGATAAAGCGGCGAGCTCATGGGGTCTCCAGCGGCGAGGGCGGAATATCGTTGACGGGGGCGGTGGCGGCGGGTGCCGGATCGGCCGGACGGTTGGCGAGCGCGCGCATGTCGGCAAGCTGGCGCTCGCTGGCATCGAGGCGGCGTTTCAACGACCAGCGCGTGGTACGCAGCGCGATCCACATCGGCACGCTGCCGATCAGGAAGGATGCGAGGATCAACACCGGCAATTTGGTGTCGAGCACCTGTCCGGGCCAGATGGTGACGGTCACCGCAAGCCAATTCGCCATCGCGAAAATAACCAGCACCGCGGTCAGCAAGACCCAGATGATTGTCCGCAAGATGCCCACTATATCATGCTCCTCTGTCGGTCGGGTTCGACCCTAAGCCAGATCGGCACGGCTTTCCAGTCCGGCCTATCCAGCGCCGAACACGCGATCGAAAATCGTGTCGACATGCTTCATATGGTAACCGAGGTCGAAAAGTTCCGTGAGTTGCTCGGTCGACAGGCGCGCGGTGACGTCTTTGTCGGCCTTTAACAGTTCGAGCAGTGACAGCTGGCCGTCGCTTTCCCACACTTTCATCGCGTTGCGCTGCACCAGATGATAGCTGTCCTCGCGGCTGGCGCCCGCTTGGGTCAGCGCAAGCAACACCCGCTGCGAATGGACCAGGCCGCCCATGCGGTCGAGGTTCTTCTGCATCCGTTCGGGATAGACGAGCAATTTGTCAATGACGCCGGTGAGCCGCGCGAGCGCGAAATCGAGCGTGATCGTCGCGTCGGGGCCGATGAAGCGTTCGACCGACGAATGGCTGATGTCGCGTTCGTGCCACAGCGCGACATTTTCCATCGCTGGCGTGACCGCGCTACGCACCATGCGGGCGAGGCCGGTGAGATTTTCGGTGAGAATGGGGTTCCGCTTGTGCGGCATCGCCGATGACCCCTTTTGGCCGGGCGAGAAATATTCTTCGGCTTCCAGCACTTCGGTGCGCTGGAGGTGGCGCACCTCGACCGCGAGGCGTTCGATCGACGAAGCGATGACACCCAGCACGGCGAAGAACATCGCATGGCGGTCGCGCGGGATGACCTGGGTTGAGACGGGCTCGACCGACAGACCGAGCTTCGCCGCGACATGCGCCTCGACACGCGGGTCGATGTTGGCAAAGGTGCCGACCGCGCCGGAGATCGCGCAGGTGGCAATCTCGGTGCGCGCGCCCTGAAGCCGCGCCTTGCAGCGCGAAAATTCGGCGTAGGCTTCGGCCAGTTTCAGCCCGAAGGTGACCGGCTCGGCGTGAATGCCGTGGCTGCGCCCGATCGTCGGAGTCAGCTTATGTTCGAAAGCACGGCGCTTGATCGCTTCGAGCAGCGAGTCGAGGTCGGTGAGGAGGATGTCGGCGGCCTGCGCCAGCTGGACCGCGAGGCAGGTGTCGAGCACGTCCGAACTGGTCATGCCTTGGTGCATGAAGCGCGCTTCGTCGCCGACATTTTCTGCGACCCAGGTCAGGAAGGCGATGACGTCATGTTTCGTGACTGCCTCGATCGCGTCGATCGCGGCAACGTCGATCGCGGGATTCGTCGCCCACCAATCCCACAAGGCCTTGGCGGCTGATTGCGGAACGGTTCCGAGTTCGGCAAGCGCATCGGTCGCATGGGCTTCAATCTCGAACCAGATGCGAAACCGGTTTTCGGCCGACCAGATCGCGGTCATTTCCGGTCTGGCGTAACGCGGAACCATCGAATTTCCTTTCCGATTGCGGGCGGTCCGCCGCGGAATCGCAGCGCAACCGGGCCGGGGCGCCCCGTAGCAGGGACAAGGCGTTTCGCCAAATGCCGCCTGACGGCAACCATGGCGAAACGCGGCGGGTTGTTTTGATGCCCCATCCATCCAGCGACCGAACATGAAACGATCAAAGGTCGCCCCGAAAGGAGATTTCCAGTGTTGAAACATATGCTTCTGGTTGGCGCCGCAGCAATGAGCCTGCCCGCGATGGCGCAGACCACGCCGCCAACCGAACAGGAACCGGCGCCGACGACGCAGTCGCCCACTAGTCCGGACGATGCGACGGCGCCGCCTCCCGCGCCCGACGGTGAGCCGGCCGAAGACTATGCGCCCGCGGGTGATGTGGCGCCGACGGAGGACGGCTGGCCGGACGACACGGCGCCTTCAGCCGAACCCACCCCACCGACTGACGAACCTGCTTTGGAAACGGAGCCCACCCCCGGTTCGGAACCTGAATAACCCACCTAAACCCATCAGGAGATAAAAGATGTTGAAGCAAATGCTTATGATTGGCGCCGCGGCTATGAGTTTTCCGGCACTGGCCCAGACCGCCGATCCCGCTACGGACCCGATGACGCCACCGACGGCCGCCGAGCCCGCGCCGATGCCCGAATCAACGATGCCGCCGTCGGAACCGATGCCCGACACCGCGACCCCGCCCGCGGCAAGCGAGCCGGCCCCGACGAGCGCGGCGGCCAGCCCGACCCAGATCGCGCAAATCGTCGATCAGGAATTTCCCGCCTATGATGCCGATGCCGACGGTAATCTCAACGAAGCCGAATTCGCCGCGTGGATGAAAAAGCTGCGCGTGGCGACCGACCCGAGCGTCGATCCCGAGTCGGCCGACGTGAAATCGTGGATTGGCCAGGCTTTCGCCGCTGCCGATGCCGACAAGTCGGGCGGTGTCGACAAGGCCGAACTGACCGGGTTCCTTTCGCGCGGCGCCTGATCGGGTGACCCGCGGGGTGGTACAGCCGTCGGAGCGATCCGGCGGCTGTATCTTTTTGCGCGCTACAAAAGTCCCATTGCGCGGAAGCTGCGCGTTTCGGTACCGCCAACAATGATATGGTCGTGGAGAGTGATGCCGAGCCGGCCTGCGGCATCGGCGATATCGCGTGTAATCGCGATATCCTGTCGGCTGGGTTCGGGGCTGCCACTGGGATGATTGTGGACGAGAATGATCGCCGATGCGCCGAGTTCCAGGGCGCGTTTGACGATCTCGCGCACATAAATCGCCGACTGGTCGATTGATCCCTCGCTGACCAGCTCGTCGCGGATCAGCATGTTGCGCGAATTGAGGTACAGGACGCGGACACGTTCTATATCGATCGGCGCCATATCGGCGCGCAGCCAGTCGAGCAGCGCGTCCCAGCTGGAAAGCAGAGGCTTGTCGCGAAATCCACCCTTCAGCAAACGCAGGCTGGTCGCCTGGACGATTTTGAGCGCGGCGATGCCCGTGTCGCCCAGCCCGTCGACCCGGCGCAGCGATTCGGGATCGGCACTGACCAGCTGTGCCAACGACCCGAACTCGCGCAACAGCGCCTTGGCCAGCGGCTTGGTGTCGCGGCGTGGAATTGCGAGTGCGAGCAGATATTCGACCAGTTCATAATCGGCCATCCCATCGGCGTCGCCACCGAGCAGGCGCCCGCGCAGCCGCGCGCGGTGACCCACATGATCGGGCGGCGAGGCGGGCGCATCCATGGGTGCCAAATAACCGGCTTGTGAGCGCTACTCAACGGTCATAGGAACCGAATGATGGCGATCCGGAGCAGTTTCTTGCAGCAAAGTAGGATGCGTAGCGTTGTTCCCCTGAGTTTCGCCAGATCAAGGGATCGAACAACGCCATGACGCCACACGCGGTCCCGCGATGAACGAGGGCGAGGATCCACCGCGACGGCGATGGCGGCGCCGGACGCTGTTGTTCAAGAAGCGCTGGATGACGGCAGGGGCCGTGGTCGTGGTCGTTGCCGGGGCGTGGATCGCCCGCGAACCGATCGCCGACCAGTTCATCGAGGGTGAACTCGACAATCTGGGCGTGCCGGCGCGCTATCAGATCGACGCGATCGGCTTTCGATCGGAACGCCTGTCGAATCTGGTCATCGGCGACCCGGCGCGTCCCGACCTGGTGGCTAAAAAGGTCGAGCTGCTGTTGGGTTATGGCTGGTCCGGACCCTATGTCAGCGAGATTCGCGCCGAGGGCGTGCGGCTCTACGGGCGCGTGGTCGATGGGCGCCTGTCGCTCGGCGCGCTCGACAAGTTTCGCGACCCGACCAGCACTGACCCCATTGCCTTGCCCGATGTCACAGTCCAGCTGCGCGACGCGCGCGCGCGCGTCGAAACCCCGTGGGGCAACGTCGGCGCGGCCCTGAACGGGGGCGGCAATTTACGCCGCGACTTCACCGGCAAACTGGCGCTCGTGGCGCCCGAACTCGATGTGGCGGGGTGTCGCGGCGAAGAGGTCAGTTTCTATGGTACGCTGCTGGTCCGGAACGTGCGCCCGCAGTTGGTCGGCCCGCTGCGCGGTCGGAGCATGGCCTGCCATGACGCGGGCTTTTCGGCGGCATCGCCGCAAATCGCCCTCGACGTATCGCTGGCCGAAGATCTGCAAAGCTGGAAAGGCGAGGCTGACGCCAGCATTGCGCAGTTGGTGGCGGGGCCAGTGCAGGCCGAGCGTTTGGGCGTTCTGGCACGGCTTGATGGCACCACCGCTGCTACGAAGCTGGACGTAGGCGCCGATATGGCAAGGGTACGCGGCGCCGACTTCGCTGCCGAGACGGTGAGCATCGATGCCAAGGGGGTCGTGGGTCGATCAGCCCCGAAATTTGACGGCCAAGTCCGCTTCGCGCGCGCCAGCGGCAGCGCGGCGATGCGGCGCGCGCTGGTGGACAGCATGAGCGGCTTTGCGGAAACGCCGCTCGGGCCGATGGCGACAAAAGCCAGTGCGGCGCTCAGCCGGATGCTGGCCGATGTCGGCGGCAGCGCCGGTTTCGCGCTGGCTGGCGCAGGCGATTTGGCGCGCATCGACCTGATCGCGCCGCAACTGGCGAGCGCGAGCGGGGCGCGCTTTACCGGCAGCCCGGACAGCCGCATCAGCTATGTTTACGGAGCCGCGCAGCCCGCCGTTCTCGCCGCGGGCCGATGGAGTTTTGGCGGTGCCGACTTGCCAACGGGTTCGGTCAACCTCGATCGCCGCGGCGACGGGTCGATCACGGGATTTGCCAACCTCGATCCCTATCAGGCGGGCGGCGCACGGCTCGCACTAGCGCCGGTGCGCTTTTCGGGCGACCGCACCGGCCTGCTGCGCTTTGCGACGCGCGCCGAGTTGTCGGGGCCGTTGGCCGGTGGCCGAATCGAACGGCTGAGCGTCCCGCTGAACGGCTTTCTGACGCCGACCGGCGCGCTTGCGCTCGACGGCGGATGCAGCCGGGTGAGCGCGGGCGGCATCACCGCGTCGGGTTTCCAGCTTGGCCGCAGCGCGATCGACCTGTGCAGCCGTCCCGGAGCGCCGCTGCTCAGCGCGGGGCCGGGCGGGCTGCGCGGCTATATTCGCATCCCCGGCATCAATCTGCGCGGCACCAGTGGCCGTTCGCCGTTCGCGATGACGAGTGGCCCGGCGAATATCGACCTGACTTCGATGCGCTGGTCGCTCGCGCTCGCCGATTTCCGGCTGGGGGAGGGCGAGAGCTTCACTCGCTTCGGCGCCCGGACCATCGCCGGACGCGCTACCGCGCAGGGCATGGCCGGCGAGCTGGTTGGCGCCAGCGGCAAGATCGGCGCGGTACCGCTGAATATGAGCGAGATCGGGGGCGCATGGCGCTGGGTGGATGGCGCGCTGACGCTCGATGGCGGGCTTCTCCTGACGGACGCTGCGCCCGAGGCGCGCTTTGCCCCGCTGATCAGCAGCGATGCGACGCTGCGCTTTGCCGATGGGGTGATCGACGCCAAGGCAGGCTTCAACGAACGAACGACCGGCACGAAAGTCCTCGATACCGTCATTCGGCACCGGTTGGCCGATGGCAGCGGTTCAGCGGACTTGCTGGTCAAGGAACTGCGGTTCGACGAGCGGTTTCAGCCCGATCGGCTGACCAGCCTCGCGCTCGGCGTCGTCGCCAATGTACAGGGATCGGTCGTCGGCGACGGGCGCATCGAGTGGACCGCCAATGGCGTAACCAGCCGCGGCACCTTTGCGACCGCCGACGCAAGCCTGGCCGCCGCGTTCGGGCCGGTGAGCGGACTGACCTCGACGCTGACCTTCGACGATTTGATCGGTCTGCGCTCGGCGCCCGGCCAGATCGCGCGGATCAAAGAAATCAATCCCGGCATCCCGGTGCTCGACGGCGAAATCGAATATCAGCTGCTCGGCGACAATCGCGTGCGGGTCGAGGGTGGCAGCTGGCCCTTTGCCGGGGGGCAATTGCTGCTCCACCCGACAACGCTCGATTTCGGGGCGGACCAGACGCGGCGGTTGTCGTTCGACATTGTCGGGGTCGACGCCGCGGTGTTTCTGCAGAGCTTCGGGTTCGAGAATATCAATGCGACGGGCAAGTTCGACGGGACGTTGCCGGTCGAGTTCAGCGGCCTTGGCGGCCGCATCGTCGGCGGGCGCATCGATTCGCGCGAGGGCGGCGGGACGCTCGCCTATGTCGGCGAATTGTCGAACCGCAATCTCGGCGTGATCGCCAATTTTGCTTTTGGCGCGCTGCGCAGCCTGAAATATGACGATTTGACGATCATTTTGAACGGGGATCTTGACGGCGAAATGGTGACCGATATCCGCTTTGGCGGCGTGGGGCAGGGGGAAGGGGCGGCGCGCAATTTCCTGACCAACCAGATTGCAAAGTTGCCGCTTGTCTTCAACGTCAAGATCACCGCGCCCTTCCGCCAGTTGCTCACCTCTGCGAAGGGATTTTATGACCCGTCTCTGCTGATCGAGCAGAATCTGCCCGCGCTGATCCGCGCCCAGGAAGAAGCGGAGGCGGC
Source organism: Sphingopyxis solisilvae (assembly GCF_015475875.1). Classification (GTDB taxonomy): domain Bacteria; phylum Pseudomonadota; class Alphaproteobacteria; order Sphingomonadales; family Sphingomonadaceae; genus Sphingopyxis; species Sphingopyxis solisilvae. The sequence goes on from NZ_JADKYM010000003.1 coordinate 195,244, forward strand.
GCGCAACCGTCCGAATCCAACCGTTCAGCCTCCAGAAAGCGAGCCTATGCGATGAACGAGAGCAAGAACCGAGCAAGGAGGCGTGCCATTATCGCTCGCAGTCTGGCGGTGATGACCTGCGCGGCGACCCTCGCGGCCTGTGTGCAGATCGACACCCCCGACAAGCCGATCGAGATCAACCTGAACATCAACATTCGTCAGGAAGTGGTGTACAGGCTGGATGGCGATGCCAAGAAGCTCATCGAGCAGAATAGCGAGATATTCTGATGACAGGGAATGACAAGATGCGTGTGAAAATGTGGAAACCGACCGGCCTGGCGCTGGCAGCCGTGGCCGCGACCGCCGCGATTGCGCTGGCCGTGCCGTCGGCGATGGCGCAGCGCGACCCCGCCTATGCCGCAGCGCGGGCGGCGGGCCAGGTCGGCGAGCAGCCCGACGGCTATCTCGGCTTTGCGACGGCGCCGACCCCGGCAATCCGCGCGCTGGTCGAGGATATCAACATCAAGCGCAAGGCCGCCTATACCGAGCGCGCGCAGGCGACCGGCAGCACGGTGCAGCAGTTTGCGTTCACCAGCGGTTGCAACCTGATCGCGAACACGAAGCCGGGGGAAAAATATCAGGCGCCCGACGGCCGCTGGCTGACGCGCGACAGCAGCCCGCCGGTGCGCAACCCCAGCTGTCCGTAACGATCACCCAAGTTCAAGCGCGCCCGCGGGCGCGACATGCCGCCGCGCTCCCTAAACGCGGCGGCATTTTTGTGCGCAGCACCACAAGCATTGACTTAATCGGACGTCATTCCTAAACGGACCGCGCCTTAGGGGTCTCCCGATTTTTCGGGCCTTTTTTCGCAGGCGGAATCGGGGCTTTCCGGTTCTGTTTCAGGAGGATGGCAGAAAATGACGGAGAACGGCAGCGATCCGGAAGCAGCTTCAGAGGATTCGCGCCTGGTCTCGCTCACCGAGCGATTGGACCGGGCCGAAGCCGCAGAAGCGAAGCGGACCGCGGTGAACGCCGGACCGGAATCCGATGCCAATTACCGGCTCGGCAACCGCGTTCTGGCCGAGCTGCTGGGCGGGATCGGTGGTGGCGCGCTGGTCGGTTGGGTAATCGACCGGTTTGCCGGCACGGCCCCTTGGGGTCTGTTGGTGGTGCTGTTCCTTGGAATAGTGGTCGCCTTCAGGAACATATTTCGGATTGCGAACGCCCGGCCCACGAAGCCGGAATGACTGGATTTTAGGCGAGGTATCGCGTGGCGGATCAAGGCAAAGTGGACCCGATGCACCAGTTCGAGGTGCAGAAGATGTTCGACATGTTTCATGTCGGCAATCACGAGGTGGCTTTTACCACGAGCGCGATGTGGATGGTGATTGCGGGCCTACTGCTCTGGGTCTTCATGATCGGGGGAATGAAACGCCAGCTCGTTCCCGGCCGCTGGCAGGTCGCCGTCGAGGGCTTTACCGGTTTTATTTCGGGGATGATGAATGCGAATATCGGCCCCGAGGGCCGCAAGTACACGCCTTATGTCTTTTCGCTGTTCATGTTCATCCTGATGCTGAACGTGCTCGGCCTGATGCCGATCGGCCTGTTCGGGGCGCATCCCTTTACCGTGACGAGCCATTTCACAATCACCGGTGTGCTCGCGATCCTGAGCTTTGCGATCGTGCTGATTGTGGGTTTCTGGCGCCACGGCCTGCATTTCTTCTCGCTCTTTGTTCCGCACGGTACCCCGATCTGGCTAATGTGGCTGATCCCGGTGATCGAACTGGTGTCGTTCCTCGTCCGCCCGTTCAGCCTCGCGCTGCGGCTCTTCGTCGCGATGACGGCGGGGCACGTGTTGATGAAGGTGTTCGCCTCGTTTATCATCGACGGCCTTGCTGCCAGCCCAGCGATCGGAATTGGCGTCGGCATCCCCGCCATGGCACTGATGGTCGGAATCAGCGGCCTCGAGCTGCTGGTGGCAGGCATCCAAGCCTATGTGTTCGCGCTGCTTACCTCGCTCTACCTGAACGACGCGATCAATCTGCACTGATTTTTCAACTGTATAATCTACGTTTTTCCCAAGGAGTATAAAATGGACGTTCAAGCTGCTTCGCTCATCGGCGCCGGTCTGGCCGCTATCGGTGCCGGTATGGCCGCCATCGGTGTGGGCAACGTCTTCGGTAGTTTCCTCGAAAGCGCGCTGCGTAACCCTGCTGCTGCCGATGGCCAGCAGGGCCGCCTGTTCATCGGCTTCGCGGCTGCCGAACTTCTCGGCCTGCTGTCGTTCCTTATCGCGATCTTGCTGTACCTTAAGGCAGCCTGATCCCGTTTGCGGAGCCGATCCTGACGGTTCGGCTCCGCGACTGAAATTTTCTTAGCCGGTCGAGTACATCCATGCCTCAAATCAGCCAATTCGCTGAAAGCTGGTACGCCGCATCGCAGATTTTCTGGGTGCTGCTGACCTTCGGCTTCGTCTTTTTCGTTATCGGCCGCGGTATGCTGCCGAAGATCGAGGCGACGGTTGACGCGCGCGACCGCAAGGTGGCCGACGATCTGGCGGCGGCCAAGGCGGCGCATGCTGCCGCCGATGCGCTGGAAGAAAGTTATCGCCAGCAGAGCGAGGCAAGTCGCGCTGCTGCGCAACAGGCTGTGACCGACGCGAAGGACAAGGCCGCTAAGGACGCCGAAAAGCGCCTTGCGAAGGTCGATGCCGAGCTTGCCGACAAGCTTGCCGCGGCCGAGGCCGAGGTCAGCGCAGCGCGCACATCGGCGATGGCGGAAATCGAGTCAGTTGCGGCCGACGCTGCGGGCGACCTCGTTGCACGGTTGTCTGGGGTGAAGATTGCAGCGGCTGACGCCAAGGCAGCGGTGAAGGCGGTGATCCATGGCTGATTTTGCACTGATCCTCGCCGAAGGGACGACCGAACCGGCGTCTTTCGGTTTCATCACGGCAACCGGCTGGGTGTCGATCGCGATGGCGCTCTTCATCGCAATTCTTCTGTGGAAGAAGGTGCCGGCGATCGTTGCGGGCATGCTCGACAACAAGATTGCCGAGATTTCGCGCCAGCTGAACGAGGCCGAAGCGTTGCGGCTCGAAGCCGAATCGCTGAAGGCGGAGTATGAAGCGAAGCTCGCGTCGGCGGCGAAAGAGGCCGACGACATGCGCGCCCGCGCCGATGCCGAGGCCGAAGCGCTGGTTGCCAAGGCCAAGGCCGACGCGACCGCGCTGATCGCGCGCCGCAAACAGATGGCCGAAGACCGCATTGCGGCTGCCGAGGCCAGCGCGCTTGTTGAGGTGCGCACCGCCGCCGCCAAGGCCGCGACCGAGGCCGCTGCGATGCTGATTGCCGACAAGCATGACGCCGCCGCCGACAAGGCACTGGTCGATCAGGCGATTGCGGGCGTTGCCAAAGGCTAAGTCTGCCGCTGCCGTCGGATAACAGAGCGCCCGCGGATTTCCGCGGGCGTTTTGCTGTGCCTCGCTTCCGTGGCGGTTATCGACCGATTGCGGACATCAAAATCCTCCCCGCTTGCGGGGAGGGGGACCGCCGCCGCAGGCGGGGGTGGGGGGGGGTATCGGCCTGAAACGCTGCC
>NZ_JADKYM010000030.1 GCF_015475875.1 Sphingopyxis solisilvae
CGCCTTATCGCAACCGGCGAGGATCGCCTCGCCACCGCCGAAGAGGCTGCGCTGCTGACAGCAGCGCAGTCGACGTTACCCCAAGCGGCAGAGCACGCGGCCGTGGCTCAAAGCATCTGTGCCACGGCCGCACGCTGCGACAGCGATAGCGGCACCAGATTGTGGACCCACGTCGCGCTCGGCGACGGGCGCTTCGGCCTTATGACGCGCGACCGGCGCATCCGCCAGAATGCGCTGCTCTGGGATCCCGCGATAGGTCTTCGACCTTTGCTGACGACCGAGGGCCTGCTCGGCGGCGGCGGCGAAAATGCGCCCTGCGCCGGAACGCGCGCGGCACTTTTCTGCGTGGCGGAAAGCGCGGCGACGCCGCCGCATCTCCTGCGCATCGCGCTTGCCGACGGCGCAACACAAATCCTCGACAAGCCGAACGATGTTCCCGACCGCGACGATCTTCTCACCGAGGCGGTCGAGTGGCGGGTGGGCGGCAGCCGTGCGTCGGGCTGGCTCGTCCGCCCGAAGATCCCCGGACGGCTGCCGCTCTTCATCACTTACTATCGCTGCGCGGGCTATTTGCGCGGAGGCCTCGGTAATGAGTGGCCGCTGCGCGCCCTCGCACGAAGCGGCATCGCGGCGTTGTGCATCAACCAGCTGCCGACATCCAATGCGACCGGCGAGGCGCGTTACGACCTCGGGCTCGCCGCGGTGCGCGCCGCGATTGCCGAGCTCGATCGCCGCGGGTTCGCCGACCCCGGGCGTGTTGGCATGGGCGGTCTCAGTTTCGGGAGCGAGGTCGCGATGTGGGCCGCGACGCACAGCAAGCTTCTCAAAGCGGTGTCGATCGCTTCGGTCCAAGCCGAGCCAGCCTATTATTGGTTCAACGCGGGGATCGGCCGCGATTTCTTCCGCCAGAATCTAGAGAAGGTTTGGGGGCTGGGTCCACCCGACACCGATCTTGCGGACTGGCGTCGCCGCTCGCCGTCGCTTCAGGTCGACCGCATCGACGCTCCGGTTCTGATGCAGCTCCCCGAGCAGGAGGCGCGGCAATCGCCCGAACTGCAGGCAAGGCTCACCGCGGCGGGCAAGGGCGAACTGCATGTCTTCCCCTTCGCACCGCACATCAAGGTCGAGCCGCGACAGAAGCGGGCCGTCTATCAGCGCAACCTCGACTGGTTTCGCTACTGGCTGCAGGGCGATATCGACCCCGACCCGAACAAGGCCGATCAATATGCCCGCTGGGCGAGGCTCGCCGGCACGCGCCCGAAGCCTTCGATCGACGCGATCCAGAGTTCGATATCGGCGAGCTCGAGCAACCGGAAATAATCATAATCGCCCGCGAGGCGCTCGCGCGCGAGATAGGCTTCGATCCGTTCGCGATCAAGCAGCCCCTCGCGGGCGAGCTGGCCTTCGAGCAGGATGGGGCGCAGTCTGGCGCGCTGCTCAATGAAGGCTCTGGCGCAGAGCGTCTCGAGGCGCCCCTTGTTGCGGCGCCAGACGACAAATTCAGGGAGGCGCGATGCGAAGGCTTGGCGTGCGACGGCGCGGTCGCTACCGCCCGCCACCCACTGCCAGCCCGGTATCGACAGGCAAAGCTCAACCACCGGCTGCGACAGCAGCGGCGCGACGACATCGCGGCCATACCAGCGCCCCGGCCGATCGAGAAAATCAAGAATGCGCTGGATCGACTGGACGTGCCGGATCTTGCCGGGAGGGATGCGCTCGCCCCCATGGTCCCAGACGTGCGGCAAGGGGACGTCGGGCAACGCCGAATGACAGGCATAATCATCGTCGCGCGGCCAACCGGCGGCTGGTGGCCGGCGCCATTGACGATACACCGAGCGCGCCGCGTGCCAGATGGTCACGTCGCACAGCCGCGCGCAATCGCGCAGCGCGGTAGCGGGCCGCCGGATTGGCTCGTGAATCTTGAGCGCATCGATCACCGGAAGGATCGAGCGGGTGATGGCGAAGACATTGTCGCCGCCGATCCCGGTGAAGATGCTCGCGCCGGGCAGCTGCGCCGTCGCGGCGCCGAGCGCCGCATCGATTCCGGCAAGCACGCCATATGTCGCCGGGCGTGGCGATAAGAACCGCGGGCCCGCAGCGAGATCGAGCTCGCTGTCATCGTGAAGATATTCGGCAAGCGCGGCGCCGCAGCGCTCGGCCACCGCGCGAGCATAGCGTCGTTCGTCACCGTCCGGGCTGGAAGTGGCAATCGTCGCCGCGGCGAACCCATGACCTTCCGCGGCAAGCGCTGCGGCGACGATCGAACTGTCGAGGCCGCCGGACAATTCGAGCATGATCTGCTTTCGCTCGCTCGCCCAGGTCGAGACGCATTTCCGGATCGTGCTATTGAGCAGCGGCACGGCATCGCGGTCGTAGATTCCCTTGCGCGTGTGCGGCCATGGCGACCAGGTCGGCCTGACCTGAGTCACATGGCCGTCGAAGGCGAGGCGCGTACCGGGCAGCAATTCTTCTACCCCCGCGAGCCCCGTCCGCGCGGTGCGACGATTGCTGTAGGCGAGCAGATGGCGGAGGAAATCAACATCCAAGCCGACCTTGATTTCGAGCCCGCGCACCAGTTCGAGATGCGAAAAGAACAGCAGTCCGCCGTGTGTGCGAAAATAGTAGAGCGGCAGACCGGTGAGCGGGGCACGACTGATTTCGACCGGCTTTCCGGGTTCCGCAGAGAATTTGAGGTAACTGCCCCAGTCAACGCTGAACGAACCATCCGAGAAATAATCGCCGAGAATGACGCTCGACGCCCGCGCGCGTGATCTCTTAAGTCCCGCGCCGGCATAAAGGGTGAGACCGTCGAATTTGTCGATTTGGTCGAGGCCATGTTCGGTCACGGCCTGTAACACCGCGGACTCAAGCCCCGGCGCGCCCGCTATCCCCAAGATGCCGCGGTCCATCATATGGCGAGCAACGGGCGAAAATTGCTCGCCTCCTCGGCGGTTCCCGTCAGAACGGCCGAATGCGACTGGAGCCAGCAATGGGCGGCAAAGGGTTGGGAGCGCACGCCGAAGACGAGGGTCGGCGCAAAGCCTTTGCGAAGTGACAGCCGATAGAGCGCGAGCGCATCGACCAGACAGCGCGGCGGGATCGGAACCCACCGGCGCGCGTCGGCATAAGCCGATGCCAGCGCGGCGAGCGCCATGTCGTCGGCGTCCCCCGCCGCTGCCCGCTTCGCCGCCGTAAATCCGTCGAGGGTGGCGGCAAGACGTTCGGGAAGAAGCGCCTTGCGCGCCCAATAGAGCGAACGCGCCGCCGCTGTGATGAACGGGAGGCCCGTCCGTGGGATAGGTGCCGCGGCCAGATCCGTTTCGGGCACTTCCATTTCGATCGGGGCAATCGCCGTAGGAGTTTCGCTGCGTGCAAAGAGCCCGGTGCCGATCAGGCTCTCCATCGCGTCGCTGTCATTTGGCTCGCGTGCGCAAAGCCGCTCGAACGCCGCGCGTCGTTCGCCGCAAAGCTGAAGATAGCGGTCGGTTCGAACGTCGAGAAAAATGAGGTCGCCGCCGGCGAGACAGAAGCCAACGCCTGGTGCCAGTGTCCATCCCATAGATATCCCTCCTCGATGCGGGTGCCGGCGCGAACGCCGACACCCGAACCGACGGTTCAGTCGAGGCTGATGCCGTTCTGCAGGTCCTTGCCGCCGATTTCGACGGGCGGACCGAAGTCGCCGGCGGTTTCGGTGCTCACCGAGCCCAGTTCGACGATGTCATTGGTTTCGCGGTTCATGTCGCTACCTCCAAAAATGCCGCGGGATTGCGGCGGCACGATCTTACGCCCTTGAAAAAAATAGAATTTATGTGCTTTCACGATACGAAGAATATCATTCGATTGTTTGCGACCGGGGCCGGAGCTCGGCGGCGACCCGTCCCGCGCGAGCTACGCGCCGGCGGTGAAAAGCCGCACTTTTCCTGCGAAGATCGGCCCAGCGTTCTTGCAGAAAGGCCGTCTCCATCGAGGCGATTTCCTCGCTTGCAACGGGGTCGGTGCGCGCCTCTGCCGCGCGGAAAAACTCGCTTCGGTCGATCATATTGGCGATTGCGAAGCGAATCTCGCGATTGCCGTTGAGGAGAGCGACGGCACGGTACAGCCGGGCGACTCGCGCCGGATAGTCCTCAATTTCCATTGTCGGAAGCATTGCCGCGGTCTCGGACTTTTGAAGTGCCGGATCGCGAAGCGCGAGCGCGAGAAGTGCTCCGGACCAACGATAAAGATCGCAAAGATCGGACTCGGCGAAGATCGGCTGGCGAAAGCCTTCCTGGTGCCAGCTATCGACAATGCGCTCACCCGACAGGCGGTGGAGCGCCTCGCGCACTGGGGTCGGACTCGCCGCGAGCCGCTTGGCAAGGTGGAAGGGATCGAGGCGCGTGCCGGGCGGATAGGCGCCGCCGACAATTCTCGCCTTGAGGTCGAGATAGACCCGCTCCATTGTCGAGCCCGCGTTCATGCCGCAAGGTCCTCGCCACCGTCTCGTTGACCGGCCACATAATCTGCAAGCAACGCGTCCTGATCGGGACGAAGAGCATCGATTGCGGCCAGAGGTTCGGTCGGATAGCCGCCGAACAGGACCGAGGGGCATTGGCCCTCGAAATTACCGAGATTGGGCCGGTGCTGGACATAGCCCGCGAGCGCCGCGAGATCTGCCGGGAATTGCTTCGCCACCTCGGGGGGATAAGCGAGCCATTGATTCTCGTAGGGCTTCAGCCAGCCAAGACAGTAGCTGACGATAATGCCGCGCCGAACCGCGCTGCTCCGGTTTTCACCCGCGCCGTGAAGGGTCGAGCCGAGAAAGACGATCGCATCGCCCGGCTCCGCCTCCGCGACGATCGGAGGCTCGGCCGGCTCTTCGACGAGCGCCTCAAGCCCGTGGCTCCGCGGCCAGATCAGTGTCGCCCCGTTCGATTCGGTGAATTCGGTCAGCGGCCACATGACATTGACGAGATATTCTACCTCGCCGAGGGACCCCTGCCACATGTCCTGATCGCGATGCGGAAATTGCGCCAGCGCGCCTGGATGGAGCTCGATCGCCTGGGCGAGGTTGAGCTGGATCCGCTCGCACCAATTGCCGAGCGCGAGTTCGGCGAGATCGAGGATCGCTTTGTGCATCACGAGCTCTCCAATAAGCGGCGAGCGGATGAGCAAGCGCCCGAAGCGCTTCGTGCGCTCGCCGTAAAAGCTGCCTTCGCAAAAGGGCGTCGCGGCGAACCGTGGTTCGAGGTCGTGCGCTACACCGTTGATCAGCGACGCGGGTGCTGCCCCGCGCAGGATGGTATAGCCATGCCGGAGCAGCTCACGTCCGGCGGTCGAATGGGGGGCGGGCCGTCCCGCCAGGTCCGTATGAACCAACATCCCAGCCTCCTCACGCTGCGCGCGCCGCGGAGACCGCGACCGCCTTGCTGATGATGCCCGCCGCCGCGAGCCGCGAGATTGTCGAACCGTCGATGTCGATGCGCAGCGCCACGAGCGCCGCGCCGCTGTGCAACTGTGGCGGGCCGAGCGGGCGGCAATCCCAACCGAAGCCCTCGACCTGACGGAACCAGGCAAGTTCGGCGACACCGGTAAAAGTCCGGATTCCATTGGCGAGCGCGAATTCAGCGAGACCGACTAGAAGGGAATCACGCGCTATCCTCCGCTGCCGCGCGCCAATCCCCGGCGAAAGGCAGAAGCGCGTGATTTCCAGGACGTCCGCGCCCCGCGGCACCGGTCCGTCGACGAGCTCGGGGAACAGGCTGTCGAGAAGCGCCGGCCGCGTGGTGAGAAGCAGCCGCGCCGAGGCAAGATGCTCGCCATCGGCATCGGTCACGATGAGATAGGTGGCATCGACATCGTCGAAATGATCGAGTTCGAACCGGCCCGCGAGCGCCGGAATATCCCATTTGAGAAGGTCGATGAAGACGCGCTTTCGCGCCTCGAACATCGAGCGAAGGGCCCGATGTTCGCTCGCGCGGTTTTGGTGATCGATGATACGCAACATGGACGCCTCCTTTCAAAGAGGCGATCCAATTGAACCGCTTTTTTCGGTCGCACCATAGCATGATAGGGGGGTGCGGCGTTTTTTTAACGGCGAGCGATGTCGACGAAACTGATGTCGCCATCGTAAAGCGCCCGCACCGCAAGCATGGTGCCACCGTTGACGCCATAGCGCTGCCGGGCGTTGCGCAAATGCTCGCGCACGGTGTCGGGCGAGAGTTCGAGATGGCGTCCGATCCGCCAGATCGGATTGCCTTGGGCGGCCCGGATCAGACATTGCCGCTGCCGGCTGGTCAGGCGCGGACCAATATGCATGCGGTCGGGATTGGCGATGCTGTCCGCCGCTTCGAAGGCAGCGCCGCCGATCATGCGGGCAAATTGCAGCGCATCCGGTTCGGCAGCACATCCCGGCCGCCATGCAAAGGACACCGAGCCATGGGCGTCACCCGGAATATGCGCCGGCACCGTTAGCCCGTCGCCGATGCCATGGCGCTCGGCCTCAGCGAGGATGGTCTCGTCGCCCGGGCGCGGTGCGTCGTAGCGACGCATATCGTGCCAGAGAAAGCCAGCTCTGCTGCGCTGGCTCGCCCGGTGCACCGGATCCGATGGCCCCAGTCGGTTCTGATCGAACCAATAGGCCCATTCCTCCGGATAATTGTGAACACGCACGCCCTTGTCGGGCGCGGCGAGAAAATCCAGATGGTGACTGAGCGCGAACCAGGCGCAGCCCATCAAGGCGCAGGCCTCGCGCAGCAGATCGGCAAGCTCGGCTCGGGTCTTTGCACGCGCGAATTCAAGCTCGAAGGCGTGGGCGGCGTCGATCGTCGGCATTACGAACCATGGCGCGCCGACCGCCGTTTCCGAACCAGCCGATCCGCGTGCCCCTCGTAAGGGCCGGCAAGCCCCGCCCTCTTACAAGGCCGGCCGCCGACGGCGTGACCGCCGCTGGTCCAGGCGATCTTGGGAGGATCTCAAAATGGCGGCTAAGCGCATATATTCCTACTATATTCGAGAGATAGAACCAGATTGAGGCTAATTCTCAAAGCGGCTCGCAGCGCGGCTTCAGCTCGATCTGTTCCGAAAATCCCAGGTCGGAATTCCCATCTTGCGCGCCTTGTCGGCGAAATTGTCCTGAATGCCGGTGCCGGGAAAGATGATGACCCCCACCGGCAGTGCGTCGAGTATCCGGTCGTTCCGCTTGAACGGCGCCGCCTTTCCGTGGCGGTTCCAGTCGGGCCGAAAGGCGACCTGAACCACGCCCCGGCTTTCGGCCCAGCATGCCGCTGCACGCTCGGCGCCCGTCGGCGTCGCGCCATGCAGCAAGATCATGTCGGGATGGCGATTTCGCGCCCGGTCGAGACTATCCCAGACCGCGCGGTGATCCGCATCTGTACCGCCAGTGAAAGCGATGCGCGTGCCCTCGGGTATGAGTGACGCCGCTTTCTGCCGAAGGCGGGCGTCGAGAAAGTCGCGGCTATCGATCAAGGTGGCCGTCAGCGCCTTTTGATTGGCCCGCGAGCCAGTGCGCGGCATCCAGGCTTTGCGCAGCAACGCGCGATAATGGTCGGAAGCGGCTTCGCGGAAAAATTCCATCGCGTCGCGCCGCTCGATCAGCGAAATGCCTTCGCGGATCGCGCGTTCCAGCTCGACCGAGCGGATTTCGCTTCCATCCTGTTCGCGCTGCAGTCGACGCTGCAGTTGCTCATTGTCGTCGAGTTTCCGATCGGCCTGGGTGCCGGCGCGGTGGAAGATATTGACGAGGTTCCAGAGCAAATCGTCCAAATCGGGCTCGATGCGCGTGTGCTGCAGGCATCCCGCCAGCGCATCGAATATGTCGGCGATCGCACCGGATGCTAGCCGCGCGTCAGGCAATGGACGGGGATCGGGCTCGTCCTCGAAGGGTCGATGTCCAAAAAGCTGCATCTCCTGAAGAAGCATATGGGTCGGCCCGGTTTCGGCCTGGCAATCGTCAAAGCTGTCGCTTGCATCGGTCATCTGATGTCTCCGCTCGTTGCGCCGCGCTCTCGCGGCCTTCGCGGCGACATGGGCGGCAGGCGCTGCGGGACCGCACCACGGCGCGGGAGCGCCGGGGCCGGAGCGACAGCGGAGGATGGCGGCCGAAGGCTATTTTGCTTCGCGATGCAAAGGGACCAAGGGTCCCGGCGGAAAATAGCCGCGCGGTTGCCATTGCGGCGCCCGGGGCGCCTGCCGCAGTCGCCCTCTCGAAGGCCGGGACGCGGCCGCTGGGCGGATGAAGCGTCGGTGCGGCGCTGCCAATGCCTGCCTGTTCCGGCCCCACGAATGTCGTCAGAATTGCTCAATTCGGTCGGTTCGACACAGCTGCGCTTTGATAGCGTTCCTGACCCGGTCGTGCCCAAATGTGGTCAGATCGGCATTGAAGTCGCCAAGTTCGGAATCAAGGGGAAGCAGCTCGATGTCTGTGCCACTTGCGCGCTCGGCAAGCGTCTCGAAGGCAATCCGGCCAGCGTCATCGTTATCACGCGCAATGTAGAGGCGTCTCAGTCCATCCGGAAATGCGATCGCTGCGAGATGCGCTGCCGACAGGCCCGCGATCATCGGCATTGCCGGCAGGACCTCGCGGACAGAGAGCAATGTTTCCAGCCCCTCGCCAAATACCATCATCGGAGCGGCCCGCCCGAATCGGACGCCAGACCCGAGCAGATGCCCCATGGCGCGGCGCGGATAGGCGACGGGTGCCTTGCCGCCTGCGGGGTCGAGCCAGGTACGGTGGACTCCGGTGATCGCGCCGGCGTCATCGGTGACGGCTGCGATAATCGCAGGCCAGGCAGGCCGGCAATTGGCGGCATCGTCCTCGGAGACGCGGTAATAGCAGTTCGGGTGAAACCGAAGCGCGTCGGCGCAGGCAGCGTCCAGGAGGCGTCGGCCAAGAAAGTAGGCTTGACCGAGACTGCCAGCGACAGGTTTCGACCCGGCCCAGAGCCGCCGGGCGGCTTGGGGCGTTCCAGCCGGATGCTTGCGCGGCGCGGGGTTTCTGGCTGCAGGCGGTTCCATGGGCAGGCTCAGGAAGCGCCGTGCCTCTTCTAGCGTTTCGCGAAAGCTGGCATGTCCGCAGCTCGCTGCGATGATGTCGAGGAGGTCGCCATGGTCCCCGCTTTCGGCGTCGGTCCATTTGCCGGCCGATAGCGCTCCGTCGTGATGGGAGGGAAGCCGCACATAGAGGCTGCGACCGCGCTCATTATGGATATTGCCGACCATCCAATAATGGCCTTCGCGCCGGCCGTTGCCGAGGTAGCGTCGACAGACGGCTTCGGCATTTTCGCCGAGACGGCGAACGATATCGACAGTGGAACTGGACATGCGGGGCTCCTTTGCATCGCGGCCCGCGCGCCGGCTCTCCTTGGAACGACGTATAGCGGGCCGTCCCAGCAGCCCCTGCCGTGACGAGCATCGAATGTTCGTTGCGAGACCTGAAAATTCAAGGCTGGGGCAGAAAAAAGGGAAGTCCAGCACGCGGCCGAACTTCCCGAAAGGTTTTCAGGGGACGGGGCCTATTCGGCTGCCACGGCGTCGATGGCTTCGCCATCGTGACCGTCGGTATCAGCCGCCTCGTCGTCATTTGCCGGATCTTGATCCGCCGCAATTGCCGGTTCCGGCGTGCGGAGCGGCTTGGCGAGCCACCCCTTGCCCTGCAGGAGCTCTTCGGCAGCGCTTGCCATCTCGGGCTTCTTCATGCCGCCGAGACGAACCGCGACGTCCGCTCCGCAGGCTTCGTCAACCGCCGCGAGGATTTGCGGCTTGGTCACGCGGCCGAGATAATTGGCGACAGTCGCCGTCCAACCTGCCGCCACCATGTCGAGGTTCGCCGCCCGCGCGAGGATATGCGAGTGCTCGATGCGGTTCGCGACCGCGCGCGCCGAGACGCGACCCTGATTATGTTGGGTCGCCGGCTCCCACACCGCATCGATGCCGAACGACACACAGTGCGCGAAAATCGCGGCCTGCTCATCGGCATTGAAGGCCGTCAGTGCCGTCCAGAGTTCGGTCGTGTCGTCGGGCAGCCGCGTCGACCAGCTTTCGTGCCGCTCATGGATTGCCTTTGCCGACGCCGTATCGTTGAGGCCTGTCCCATAGCCGATCAGCCGATTGCTGCGCATTGCGATGCCAAGACAGCTCCCCGACGTCGCGTAAGTGTAGAAGGTCTCGAGAACCAGCGCGTGCAGCATCGCAGCGAAAGCGACCAGCGGGCTCGACGCCACGGCATCGCGGAGCGCAAGCGTCCGGTGTGCCGTCAAGTCGGTGACGAGCCTGTCCGGCAGCGGGCGAAGGAGATCGTCGGGATGGTCTTCGTCGGCACTGCCTTCTGCCGAACCAGCTTCTTCGTCCTCGCCCCCGCGATCCTGATCGCTCTCGCCTTCTTCGGCGGCCACCTCGGCATCGTCGGTCACCTCGGCGGGCTCGTCCTCGGGCCGAACGAAACCGCGTTCGACATGAAGCGATCCGTCCACATCGATGCTGACGAAAGCGCCTGCGATGGCAACCTCGGCGGCATCGTAGATGAGCGGCTTCGACACGAGCGGCGCGATCTCCTCATCGATCGCCTGGATGCGGGCGGCGACTTCATCGGGGATTTCGTCTTCACCGGCCCACTGATCTTCGAGCCGGTCGGCTTCCTCGCGGAGCGCCTCGAGCCGCGTCTCGTCGTCCTCGCTCGAAGCAGGCTCCTCGCCATCGAGCGGACGGAGCCCGAAGGTGTGCCCGTAGGGAAAGTCGACCGCGGCCTCGACCCACTTCCAGCCCTCCGCCGCAATCGCCGCAAGCTCTGTTTCAAACTTTTCGGTCTGCAAGCGATCGAGCAGTGCGACATCCTCGAGCCAGCCGCCGTCATCGGATTCGAAGAGATCGCGCAGGACATGACCGCCCGCCGCGAGATAGGCTTCGAGCGTCACGAAGCGCACCCGCTTGTCCGACGCGCGCACCTTGTCTTCGGTGAGGCGAGCGCGAATGAACCAGGGCTGCTGATTGTGACTCGTCTGGAGCATGTCCCAGACCTGTTCCTGCCGCGCATGATCGCTCGCAACCGAGAAGGCCATCAACTGATCGAGGGTCATGCCGTCTTCGGCATAGATGTCGTGCAGCTTCGGCGACACGTCGGCGAGCTTGAGCCGCTGCTTCACGACTGCCGGTGTGACCATGAAGGTCGCCGCGACGGTTTCGATGTCGCTGCCCTGTTCCACGAGCTTCTGCATGGCGCGAAATTGGTCGAGCGGGTGCAAAGGCTCGCGATGGACATTCTCGGCCAGCGAATCTTCTTCGGCCGACACGGCGTCATCGTCGCGCACGATACAGGGCACCGGTTCCGTCTTGGCCATGCGGCGCTGCTTCACGAGTTGCTGCAGCGCCCGGAAGCGGCGCCCGCCGGCAGGGACTTCGTAGCGCCCCGTCTCGTTGCCCTCATCGTCGCGCTGCGCCCGAACTGTCAGGCTCTGGAGCAGGCCGCGCCGTTCGATGTCACTCGCAAGGCCGTCGATCGACACGCCGGCCTTGACGCGCCGCACATTGGCCTGGCTCAGCATGAGGGCACTGAACGGGATGTCCCGCGCGCCACTGAGCGTGATCTTCGCATGTTTCGTCATGATTCGTCTCCATGACGGGCCGCCGCGAGACTCTCTCCCGGCTTTCAACCCGCCATGGTTCCGGCGCAGCCCTCTTCCTCAAGGGAAGCGGACCACGCCGGACGAAGAGTCGACGCCGGATCAGCGCACCGACGCGAGCAGTTTTGCTCCCTTTCCTTCAAGCTCCAGCCGCGCGTCCTGATGCGGGCGGTCACGGGCCACAGCGTTGATGCCCTGCACGAAATCGAAAATCGACGAAGGGGGATGCCCTTCTTCCTGAAGGACGGTGGCGATGATCTTTTCGGTCTCGCCTTTCGAGAAACCCCGCTTGCGCAGGAAATTCTGTCGCTCGTCGGCATCGCGTGCAACGATGGCAGCCCGAGACGCTTTGATTCCGTCCAGGAATGAACCTGGCGATGACGACGCGAAGCGCTCAAGAGCTGGCGCAGCCTCCTGCGCGAATCGTCCCGCGGCGAACTTGCTGTGGCGGATGCTGATTTCCTCAAAGCCTTCCGCGCCCCAGATATTCCGGTTCATGCAAACAGCCCGAAGGTAGAAGGTCGCCATGCCGAGCGTTTTCGACCCAACTTCGCTGTTCCAGCAGTAGAAGCCGCGAAAGAAGAGATCGGGATCCCCGTTGGGCAGTCGCCCCGCCTCGATCGGGTTCATATCGTCGACGAGAAAGAGAAACACGTCGCGGTCGCTCGCATAGAGCGTCGTCGTGTCCTTTGTGACCTCGACCAATGGATTGTGCCGCATCGTCGACCAGTCGAGCATGCCCGGCACTTTCCAGCGCGTGTCGCCCGTTCCATTGCCCGCGATCTTCATAACCGCCGACACCAGCTCATGGTCCCAGATGCGCCCATAATCCGGGCCGGTGACGGCACGCAGTTCGGTGCGGCCGTCGCCCGTCTCGAGGGTTTTCACCAACTCGCCGCGATGCGCGAGCAACCCGTGCTGCATGTTGATCCCCGCCAGGGCCGCAGGCAGCTGGCGCAAATAGCCCGATGGTGCGCCCACAAGGCTGCAGAGCTGGCCGAAGGACCAATGGGTCGGCGCCACAGGCGCGTCGTGGTCAGGAAGCACGAGAGCGAGGCGCTCCGGATTGTCGGTGGCAGCCTCTACGCGGATCGCGCGCGTCTCGACTGTCCGGGCCGTTGCGGCCTCGGCACGCGCGCGGACGACGTCAAAAAGCTCGTTCAAGGAAAGGTAGCGCTCGTCCTCGGGGCGCGAGAACCATTCGGATGAAACGCGGCCAATGCGCTGACCGCGCGAAATATCGATCTTGTAGCCCGGCGCGTGATCGGCGGGCGCCGCTTGGATAGGGTGGGTCATGGCAAATCTCCGCGACGAGCGCCCGGAGCCTCTCTCCAAGCCCTTGCCCGTCACGGGTTTCCCCGTTCCCCTCTCACTCTATGGGCCAGCTGGCGTAGCGCGCCGGGCCCTCGGGCTGGCGCGGCGCATGCCGCGCGCGAGACAAGCTGGCCACCCTAAAGCTGCCGCGCCTATCCGTATCTGCGATATTTTTTGGAGACATTGTGGAGACAAAGCGGCGTATCATTGCCCGTGTCACCACAAAATGCGCTGACCGCGCGACACTAAGTGACTGATTTTCTGTGGAAAACTGGAGCGGGCGAAGGGATTCGAACCCTCGACCCCAACCTTGGCAAGGTTGTGCTCTACCCCTGAGCTACGCCCGCTCTGGCGGCTGAAACCGGTCGGTTCCAGCGGGTGAGGCGGGCGCTTAGCATCGGGTTTTTGAGTCGGCAACCCCCCATCATGCTTTTCGCATCTTATCGCGGGCGAAGGGTTGGCATATTGCCCGCAATTCCCACATAGATGGCTTGGCATCTTGAGCAGGAGCATGACGCGTGGCCACTTTGGGTCTGAACCCCACCGAGAAGGAAGCCGTCGAAGCGTTCCGCCGCGATGTCGTCGAACCGTCGATGACCAAATTGGTGATCCTCGATTTCTGGGCGGAATGGTGCGGGCCGTGCAAGCAGCTGACGCCGGTTCTGGAAAAGGTCGCCGCCGATTATGCCGACAAGGGCGTCGTACTCGCCAAGATCGATGTCGATGCGAATCGCTTCATCGCCAGCCAGTTCCAGGTGCAGTCGATCCCGACCGTCTATGCGATTTTCCAGGGCCAACCGGTCGCCAACCTGACCAACGCGCGCACCGAAAGCCAGTTGAAGACGATGCTCGACCAGCTGCTCGCGCAGCTGCCGATCGAAAGCGAGGCGACGGCGCGGGCGGTCGAGATCGCGCCGCTGATCGACATGGGTGAAAGCGTGCTCACCGAGGGCGACGGCGAACGGGCTGCGGGTATCTTTGGGCAGATCCTTGAGATGGCGCCCGACAACGCCGCGGCGCATGGCGGGTTGATCCGCGCCTTTGTGCTCGCGGGCGACCTGACGAGCGCGCAGGGCGTGCTCGACATGGTGCCCGCCGAAATGGCCGACGACCCGGCGATCGCGCAGGCGAAAAGCGCGCTTGCGCTCGCTGTCGATGCGCCCGACGCGGGCGAACTCGCGGCGTTCGAGGCCGCGGTCGCCGCCAATCCCGACGACCATCAGGCGCGCTTCGACCTTGCCAGCGCGCAGATTGGTGCGGGCCAGCGCGATGCCGCCGCCGACAATCTGCTCCACATCGTCGCCGCCGACCGCGAATGGCAGGAGGATGCGGCGCGCGCCAAACTGCTGTCGCTGTTCGAAGCCGTCGGGCTGGAAGACCCGTGGGTCGCGGCGCAGCGGCGGCGCCTGTCGCTGATCCTGTTCGGCTGATGGGCGACACCGCGCCCCTGACCATCCAGCGGATCGCGATCTTTCCGCTGCCCGGCGCGGTGCTGTTTCCCGGGCTGCACCTGCCGCTGCATATATTCGAGCCGCGCTATTCGGCGATGGTGCAGGAAGTGCTGGCGCGCGACCGCCAGATCGGGATGATCCAGCCACGCGTCCTGCCCGGCGAGGAAAGCCGCGAGCCGCCCGCGCTTTATGACGTCGGCTGCGTCGGGCGGATCGTCGATGTCGAGGCGCTCGACGAGGGGCGCTTCAACCTGGTGCTCGAAGGCGTTGCGCGCTTTCGCGTCCGCCGCGAGCTCGACGTCACCACTCCGTTCAGACAGGTCGAAGCCGAGATCGAGGCCGAGACCGAGGATGACGCGGTTCTGTCGAGCATCGAGCGCGCCAGCCTGGAACGCGAGGCGAAGCGCTTTGCGGCGCGGCAGGGCTATGTCGTCGACTGGGATTCGGTCGGCCAGCTCGACGATGCGACGCTGGTCAACGGCATCGCGCAGGTCGCGCCCTTTGACGCTGCCGCAAAACAGGCACTGCTGGAAGCGACACCGATCGACGCGCGCGCCGAGCTGGTCGTCCAGCTGATGCAGTTTTTCGGGCGCTACGACAGCGACGACGGGCGCGCCACGCTGCAATAGGCGGCGTTTAGTTCAATTTGCGGTGCGCCATATGGCGGGTGATGTCGGCGAGGGCGCGGCGCACGATGTGGCGGTCGCTTTCGCGTAGCCGATCCGCTGCCTCGTTGACCCGGAGCTGATCGCGGACCAGCACCTTTTCGGCGGCGAGGCGTGCCTCGATGCGATCATTGTCCGCTCGCGAGGCGCGCGACAGCGTGGTGCGACGCCGCGCCGCCCATTCGGCGACCAGGCGGTCGGTGACGAGGGCGGCAAGACTGTCGCGCGCTGCCTGTTCGGTCGCCGCTTCGGCGGCGGGATCGATCAGCCAGTCGTCGGCACCGTCGGCCTGTAACGCATCGAGCGACAGCGTTGCGGTGACGTGCCGCCGTCCAGCTGAACGCTGGTCGCCGTGCAGCCGCAGTCGCAACGCCTGGAGTTCGGCGCGCAGCTGCCAGTTCACATAGGTGGTGAAGCGCGCGCGCGCCGGGTCATAGCGCTCGGCGGCACGATGGAGTGCAATGGCGCACACCTGCGCCGCATCGTCGGCGACATCGCTCAGGCCATAGCTGCGGGTGAAGTAACGGATGCGCGGCGCCGCCAGCGCCGCAAGCCGAGCAAACGCCCGGTCGGCGAGCACCCGCGCTCGCGCGCTCGGCACCGCTTCAAGCGCGGTTCGCGCCCGGATATAGTCCGTCACTGCTCCTTCAAGCGCATTGCTTTTTGCCGACATGGTCCGTCCCCATCGTGCCGCGGCGGGGGTGCCGCGGTGATGGGGATAGGGGAATAGGGTGAGCGGCGGGCTGATCGGGGGATAGGTAGAAATACTTATCCCAAACGCGTTCGCATCGAGCGAAGTCGAGATGCCCCCCGATGGCGCTCAATCCCGCAGCGTGTCTCGACTTCGCTCGACACGAACGGACCAATAGGGTGCGTCTAAACCTCTGCCCCCGCAAGCAACCTCGGCAGATCGCCCGCCTCGCCGCGCGCTTCGTCCATGAAGAAACGCTTGAGCAGCGGCAGGCGCTGCACCGCGCCGAGCCCGGTGCGGCGCACCGCAGCGGCGGTGCGGCCCGGAATGCCGAACAGGCGGGTCAGCCCATCGGTGGCCAAGCTGACCATCATATTGTCGAGCCCGCGCCAGCGTTGATAGCGAGCGAGCAGCGCCGCATCGCCGAGGTCGAGCCCGAGCCGCGCCCCTTCGACGAGCACTTCGGTGAGCGCCGCGACGTCGCGCAGACCGAGGTTCAGCCCCTGCCCCGCGATTGGGTGGATGCCGTGGGCGGCGTCGCCGACGAGCGCGATCCGCTGTGCAACGATCGACGCGCTGTGATGAAAGCCGAGCGGATAGGTCATCCGCGGCGCGACGAGTTCCATCGCCCCGAGCACCCCGCCGGCGCGCTTTTCGAGTTCGGCGACGAAGCCGCGGTCTCCAAGTTTGGCAAATCCGGGGCCGTCCTTTTCGGCGACGGTCCACACAAAGGCCGAACGATGCCGCTCTTCGCCGTCATCGACGAGCGGCAGCAGCGCGAAGGGGCCGGAGGGGTAGAAGATTTCGTGCGCGACATTGCCGTGTGGACGTTCGTGCGCCACCGCACCGATCATCGCGTGATGATGGTACGACCAGTTGGCGATGCTGAACCCCGCCGCATCGCGCGTCGGCGAACGGCGCCCTTCGGCGACGATCAGCAGCGGCGCGGCCAGCCGCGTGCCGTCGGCGAGGGTCAGCGTGACGCCATGCACATCGATATCGCGCGATGTGACGGCGGCGGGCATATGCAGCCGGACCAGCGGCGCATCGGCGAGTGCCGCGGCGAGCGCGAGGCGGAGCTGGCGGTTCTCGACCATCGTGCCCAGCGGCGGATCGCCGTCGGCGGTGACGAAATCGAGCTCGCCGCCGCGGCCGCTGTCGGGCGCGCCATCGCCGACCTTGATCGCCCGGATCGGGCAGCCATGACCCGCAATACGCTCGGCGATTCCCAGCACCTCGAACATCTGCCAGGTCGCGCTGGCGATCGCCGAGGCGCGGCCGTCGAAGCCCGGCGCGATCGTCGCCACCGGGTCGGCGGGATCGACAATCTGCACTGACAGGCCATGGTGCGACAGGGCGAGGGCGAGCGCCTGGCCGACAAGGCCGCCGCCGGAGATCAGGACATCGCTGCGCAGCGTTTCACTCATGGCGTGGCATTAGCGGGCGGCGCGGCGGTTGGAAAGACCATGGACGCGCGCCGCCCCGCGCTTGACGGCGAGTCCGGCGCATGTGCATATCGCCGTGGTACATTGATAGGGACCGTAGACAGCATGGCCAGCCGCAAGGGCGCCCCGGCAAAGGCCGATTGGCGCACCGTTTTCCGCCAGAGCATCGCGCGATCGCTGGTGATCGGCGCGGCGGCGGCGCTCGGGCTGTTCACGCTGTTTCTGGCGCTCGCGCTCGCGACTTACGACAGCACCGACGCGGCGCTCAACACCGCCGCGCACGGCGCCGCGGCGAACTGGATGGGCAGCGTCGGGGCATGGTTTGCTGATCTGGGGCTGTCGATCGGCGGCGTCGGGATCGCGTTGCTGCTACCACTGCTCGGCGTGCTCGCCTGGCGGCTGTGGCTGGGCGAACCGCAACCCTATTGGCCGCGCCAGCTCGCCTACAGCTTCGTCGGCATCCTGCTGGTCGGTCTGGGGGTCGAATTATGGGCACCCGCGACCAGCGCGCCGATGCCCGCAGGCTGGGGTGGCCTGATCGCGCTGCTCGTTGGCGGTGCGATCACGCCATTATTTGCGGCCGCCGGCGAGCCCGCGGCAGCGCTGATTCGTATCGCCGCGATCCTGCTGCTGATCGTCGTCGGGCTGTGGCTCGCGTGGCGCGCGCTGCGACTGGAAAAGGGCTGGGCATCGCGCCTTCGTCTGCCCGCCGCCGAGCGCAGTCGCATCGCCGAACCGGCGCGCGCCGTCGATGACGGCAGCAGAACGCCGAACTTGATGGAACGCGTCGTGCGCCCGCGCGCGATCGCCGAGCCGAGCGATCGCGCGCCGCCCGAAATCGCCGACCCGGCGCAGCGCACCGCGCCCTCGAAGCCGAGGCCGAAGCCGCAGACCGAGCTGTTCACCAATTACCAGCTGCCGTCGATCGACCTGCTCGCGCCGCCGCCGCCGGGGCCGACCGGCCAGATCGACAAGGCGGGGCTGGAGCGCAACGCCCGGCTGCTCGAATCGGTGCTCGAGGATTTTCAGGTCAAGGGTGTGGTCACCGCGGTGCGCCCCGGCCCGGTCGTCACCATGTACGAACTCGAACCCGCGCCCGGCACCAAGGCGAGCCGCGTGTCGAACCTGGCCGACGACATCGCGCGCAACATGTCGGCTCTGTCGGCGCGCATCGCGCCGATCCCGGGCCGCACTGTCATCGGCATCGAACTGCCCAACGCGCACCGCGAGGCGGTGGTGCTGCACGAAATCATCGGCAGCGCCTTGTTTCAGGATCAGACCGGCGCACTGCCGATCATCCTTGGCAAGAATATCAGCGGCGACCCGATGATCGCCGATCTCGCGCCGATGCCGCACCTGCTGATCGCGGGTACGACCGGCTCGGGCAAGTCGGTCGGGCTCAACGCGATGATCCTGTCGCTGCTCTATCGCCTCGGTCCCGATCAGGTGAAGATGATCATGATCGATCCCAAGATGCTCGAACTCAGCGTCTATGACGATATTCCGCACCTGCTCGCCCCCGTCGTCACCGAACCCAAAAAGGCGATCCGGGCGCTGAAGTGGGCGGTCGAGCAGATGGAGGACCGCTACCGGATGATGTCGTCGCTGTCGGTGCGCAACCTCGCCTCGTACAACGACAAGGTGCGCGCCGCGCTTGCCAAGGGCAAGTCGCTCGGCCGCCGCGTCCAGACCGGCTACGACCCCGACACCGGCCAGCCGGTCTATGAGGAAGAGACGCTCGATTATGCGCCGCTGCCGCAGATCGTCGTGGTGGTCGATGAACTCGCCGACCTGATGATGACCGCGGGCAAGGAGGTCGAATTCCTGATCCAGCGGCTCGCGCAAAAGGCGCGTGCGGCGGGCATCCACCTCATTCTCGCGACGCAGCGCCCCTCGGTCGACGTCATCACCGGCGTGATCAAGGCGAATTTGCCGACGCGCATCAGCTTCAACGTGACGTCGAAGATCGACAGCCGGACCATTTTGGGCGAAGCGGGCGCCGAACAGCTGCTCGGCAAGGGCGACATGCTCTATGTTCCGGGCGGCAAGCAGATCACGCGCATCCACGGCCCCTTCGTGTCCGACGACGAAGTGCGCGCGGTCGCCGACCATTGGCGCGGGCAGGGTCGCCCCGACTATATCGAGAGCGTCACCGAAGATCCCGAGGATGGCGGTTTCGCAATGGAGGGCGCCCCCGCCGGCGGCGACAGCGCCGAGGATCGCATGTATGCCAAGGCGTGCCAGATCGTCGTCGAAAGCCAGAAGGCATCGACGAGCTGGCTGCAACGCCAGCTGCGCATCGGGTACAACAGCGCCGCCCGCCTGATCGAGCGAATGGAGGAGGAAGGGCTGGTCAGCCCGCCCAACCATGTCGGCCGCCGCGACGTGCTCACCGATCAATATGGCCAGCCGCGGTGAGGAACCTTCACCCGTCTCGCGGTTTGAACGGCGTCTGACGAGCAGGTTCACGGCGGGTTCAACGCCTGCCTGCGAGGAGCCGAGCAAATATAGAACAGAATGAGAGTCCCATGACCCTGAAGAATCCGCTCACCCGCCTCGCCGCCTGGACGTTGACCCCTTTGGCCGTCGCCGGGCTTGCGATTGTCGTTCCCGCCGCCGCGCAATCGTCGTCGACGCTGGCGTCGGTGCAGTCGCACCTGAAGCTCACCAGTTCGATGACCGCGGACTTTGTGCAGACCGACCGTAACGGCCAGCGCCTGTCGGGGCAGCTGACCCTGAAACGTCCCGGCAAGATCCGCTTCCAGTATCAAAAAGGCGTGCCGCTGCTGATCGTCGGCGACGGTAGTTCGCTGACGATGATCGACTATGAGGTGCGGCAGGTGCAGCGCTGGCCGGTGAAAAATTCGCCGCTCGGTGCGCTGCTCGACCCCGACCGCGACCTCACCAAATATGCCAGGGTCTTGCCGACCGGCAGCAACGAGGTGCTGAGCGTGGAGGTCAAGGATCCGGCGCGCCCCGAATATGGCACGATCACCATGGTGTTCGTGCGCGACGCGGCGGCGCCCGCGGGTCTGCGCCTGCGCGGCTGGGTCGCGCTCGATTCGCAGAACAACCGAACCCGGATCGACCTCAGCAACCAGAAATTCAACGTCGCGGTTGCCGATTCGGCGTTCCGCTGGACCGATCCGCGCCCGACCAAGCGCGGCCGCTGAACGAAGCTGAACAAAAATTTCGGACCGGGGATTGTTTGATCAAAAATCCCCGGCCTTTTTCCGCTGAACCGTCGCCTGGCATCGACGAACTGCAAAATCGACGCTTTGCGGCCAATTTCTGTTCAGCTTGGCGACAGGGAAGGCGGGCTATTTCAACTCCCGAAGACGCCAACACGGCCCCGGATTTGGGTTTCCCCCTGTTGCCCCACCCGGAACGCCCGGTGTCTTCTTTCAAGAGCGTGACGAACGCTGACCTTGAACCCCCGTTCCACCGCCCCTGGGACGGGGGTTTATGATTCCGGGCGTCTTTTGCCGCTAACGCGGCTTTGCGGCACCAGCCCGCTCTCCCACCCAGCCTCCCATTTCAGGATACGCTGTAGGGAGGCTGGATGGGGGAACGCGCCGGTGCCGCAATCGCATTGCGAACAATGCGCGGCGCCGATAGAGCCACCCCATGACTCGTACCAGCATCGCTTCGTGGAATATCAACAGCGTTCGCGCCCGCATCGGTATCGTCGAGAAATTCCTGCGCGAAGAAGCGCCCGACATTTTGTGTCTGCAGGAGACAAAGGTCGAATGCGGCACCTTTCCGCAGGATATGTTCAAGGCGCTGGGCTACACCTACATCGTCACCCACGGCCAGCGGATGCACCACGGTGTCGCGATCGTCAGCAAGGTGCCGCTGGCCGACGTGCGCAAATATGACTGGCAGGCGAATGGCGAGGCGCGCCATGTTGGCGTGACCTTGCCGTCGGGGGTGCGGCTCGACAATGTCTATATCCCGGCGGGCGGGGACATTCCCGACCGCGATCTCAACCCCAAATTCGGGCAGAAGCTCGATTTTTTTGGCCGCATGACCGAATGGTCGGGCGCGCTGAACGGCACGCCGACTGTCCTGACCGGCGACTTCAACGTCGCGCCGCTGGAAAGCGACGTGTGGAATCACAAGGCGTTGCTCGACGTCGTCAGCCACACGCCGGTCGAGGTCGAAACGCTTGCCCGCTTGCAGGCGGCGTCGAACTGGGTCGATCTGGGCCGCCATTTCATCGCCGCACCCACGCCGCTGTTCACCTGGTGGAGTTACCGCGCCAAGGATTGGGAAGCATCGAACCGCGGTCGCCGTCTCGACCATATGTGGGTGACCCCCGACCTGCTCGACAAAGCGGTATCGCACCGCATCGTCCAGCCGGCGCGGAGCTGGGAACGGCCGTCGGACCACATCCCGCTGGTCACGGAATTTGCCTTTTGAGCGATAGCGAACAGGGGCGCGGCGCCCGCCGGGCGGCGCGTGCGATCGACGCGTTGCGCCGCGGCTGGCCGTTTCGCGTCATCGGCAGCGACGGCGCGCTCGACCTGCTCGCGGTCGAAAGCGCGCGCGACGCCGCGCTGGCCGATTTTGGCGCTTGCGACATTCTGTTGTCGGGCGAACGCGCGGTGACGCTGAAGCTTACCAATCAGCGCGCGGCAGCCGCCCCCGGTCCGGTTCGGCTGGAAAAGGCAGCTCGTGACGTTGCAGCGGCGCTGGCGATCGCCGACCCCGCGCTCGACCTTGCCAACCCGCTCAAGGGACCGTTCCGCACCGTCGCGACCGGCGGCGACAGCGCCGCGGACGCCGCGATGACGATGGCGCGCCACGCGGGCCTGCTTCCCGCCTTTTTTGTCCGGGCAGCCGTCGGCGAAGCCGAGACTTGCTGTACCGCCGACGATGTTGCGTCGTTGCTCGACCCCACGCGGTTGGAGATCGCCGCGCGCGCGCGCCTGCCCGTTGCGGCCAGCGAAGGCGCCGAAATCATTGCCTTCCGCTCGCCCGAGGAGGCGTCCGACCATGTCGCACTGGTCATCGGCCAGCGCGACGGAAATCCGCCGGTGGTGCGGCTGCACAGCGAATGCCTGACGGGCGACGTGCTCGGCAGCCTGAAATGCGATTGCGGGCCGCAGCTCCACGCTGCGCTCCACGCGATGGCCGACGCGCCGTGGGGGGTGCTGTTGTATCTGCGGCAGGAAGGCCGCGGCATCGGCCTGGTCAACAAGCTGCGCGCCTATGCGCTGCAGGATCAGGGCTATGATACGGTCGACGCCAATCTGCGGCTCGGCTTTCCGGTCGAGGCGCGCGATTTTGCGATTGCCGGACGGATGCTGGAGTTGCTCAACATCCCGTGCATCCGCCTGATGACGAACAACCCCGAGAAGGTCGCGCGGCTGGAGAAGGAAGGCGTTGCGGTGGTTGAGCGCTTGCCATTGGCGCTACCGACCAATCCGCATAACGAACAATATCTCGCCACGAAGCGAGACAGGACGGGGCACCAGCTTTAACCTCGTCATTGCGAGGAGCGAAGCGACACGGCAATCCAGAGTCCGCGTAAACCGCCCTGGATTGCTTCGCTTCGCTCGCAATGACGCCGTTTATTACTGCTGGCTTAGTGAACGAACCTTGCCACGACGTCGCGATAGCTACGGCTGACCTTCACCTGCGCACCCGATCCGAGCACGAGAAAGCACTCGCCATTGGTGTGCGGCTTGACCTGCTTGACCTGTGACAGGTTGACGATCGTCGAGCGGTGGACGCGCTGGAAGTTTCGCGGGTCAAGCCGCTTTTCCAGATCCTTCATCGTTTCGCGCAGGATCAGGCTGTTGTCGGCGGTGTAAATGCACATATAGTCGCCCGCCGCGTCGATGCGTTCGATGCTGTCGACGTCGACACGGAAAATCTGGCCGCGATCCTTGATATTGATCATCTTTTCATAGCGGTCGGCGGCGTGCGCGTCGGGCTGCGCCTCGGCGTCATAATCGTCGACCGCATCGGGCGCGACCTCGGCCAGCACCGTCTTCAGCCGTTCGACCTCGGCGGCGCCGCGTTTTTCGGTGAGCCGCTGGCGGACGCGGTCGAGCGCATCGGCCAGCCGTTCGGGTTCGACGGGCTTCACGAGATAATCGACCGCCTGCGCTTCAAACGCCCGGATCGCATGGTCCGAATAGGCGGTCACGAAGACCACCAGCGGCGGTTCGACCTCCATCAACCCCTGAATCACCGAAAAGCCGTCAAACCCGGGCATCTGGATGTCGAGGAAAACCAGGTCGGGCTTGTGCGTCTTGATCTTGCGGATCGCTTCGCGGCCATTTTGCGCGGTATCGACGATTTCGACATCGCTGTGCGCTTCGAGCCGCAGTTGCAGGCCCTGGGTCGCCAATTTTTCGTCATCCACCAGGATGGTTCTGATTGTCATGTCCGTTCGGTTCCAATCGTCATCTGCCCGTCGGGCTGAAACGGAAACTCGATGACCACCGTGAATCCGCCATCAGCGCCCCTTTGGGCATCGAACCGGTGCTGGTCGGCAAAAGCCTGCGCCAGACGGTCCCTGATATTGGCTAAACCCACGCCGGTCGATTCCGTTGCAAGGCCCGTGGTGGGGTCCGCGCGGTCGGCTGACAATCCCGCGCCGGTGTCGGACACGGTAATCCGAACATTTTGACCGGCCAGTTGCGCCGAAACCGTGATATCGGCCCCGTCTTCCTGCGGGGTGACGGCATATTTGATCGCGTTTTCGACCAGAGGTTGCAGCAACAGCGAGGGCAACCGCGCGCGTGCCACAACCGGGTCGATCTCGAAATGCGGGCGCAGCCGCTCCTCGAACCGCATCTTTTCGATGTCGAGATAGAGCTTCAGCGTCTCGATTTCCTGCGCCAGTGTGACCTGCGCCGTCGGTTCGTTGGCCAGCGTATAGCGCAGAAACGCCGACAGGCGCGACAGCATCGCATTGGCGGGTTCGGTCTGTTTGAGCAGCACCAATGTCGAAATACTGTTCAGCGTATTGAACAGGAAATGCGGATTGAGCTGGTAACGCAGCATCGCGAGCTGCGCCGACGCCGCCTGCGCCTCGAGCCGGATGACGCGGTCATTCTGTTCCTCGAGCTGGAGGAAGTAGTTGATCGCGAAATAGAGCGCCGACCAGGCGGCGAGCGAGGTGGCATTGATATACATCGCGCCCAGCAACAGGCTGGTGAAACCGACGGTGCTGGCGGGGTTCTGGATCTGCGCGACCCACGCGTCGATAAACGCCCAGAGCGCTGTTGCCAGCCCCGCCAGACCAAAACTGACCCCCCACATCAGCAGCGGGCGGCGGCTGATCAGCGCGCGGTAACAGACCGCAAGGATCAGCGTCAGCGAAAAGCCGGTGATCGCCGAAATTGTCTGCGGAATCAGAAAGGTAAAGGGCTGGCCATAGGCAAGGCCCGATACGCCGCGCAGACCCAGCCAGGCGGTCCAGCCCAGGATCTGGAGGTTCCAGAACGCCCGGACCTTGTTGTCGAAAAACGGGCCTGGCGAGGACAGGTGGAACAGCGGCATCGGCTGGCGCAAAGCTATGCGGGTAAGCGGTGGGCGGCGGTGAGAGAACAGATCCCGACGCCGCTCATTCAGCGGCCACGGACGCAAGCCCGCCGTCGGCGCGCGCGCGCGCCTGCCCCAGCGGCTGCAGTTCGGCGCGATGCTTCCACAGCAGTTCCTTGTACCCGATTACGCGGCCGTCGTGCGCGGTCAGCGTCACCGGGCCGATCGGCTGTTCGTCGCGGGCATCGACCAGCACCGGGGTCGATGGCACGCCGGCGCCCCATTTTTCACCCCATTGGCGCAGCGCGATCATCGCGGGCAGCAGCTCAATACCCTTTTGGGTCAGCTGGTACCGCACCTTGCGACGATCCTCGGTCATCACCTCGCGCGCCATGATGCCATGATCGACCAGTCGCGACAGCCGGTTGGACAATATGTTGCGCGCGATGTTCAGTTCCTGCTGGAACTCCTCGAAATGGTGAACGCCGTTAAAGGCAGCGCGCAGGATCATGAACGACCAGCGCTCGCCCATGGCTTCGAGGGCCAGCGGCAGGGCGCAATTGCCCCCGTCCATGTCGTTCAGAACTTCGCGTAATTTTCCCATAACCCAGCCCTAACGTAAAAGTCGGCGCGCGCATCATAAAAATATAGAGCCTGCGTTGCGTTTCGCAACGGGATAGATTGCCGCTACGGCAACGGGCAACGGGCAACGGGCGAGAGGCCGATGACCTCAGGATGTAAGACGGTTGCGCGCGACGATGATCCACCAGCGCGCGAGGAACGGCAGCCGCGCCGCGACGTGCCATGGGTCGGCACGAAAGGCGCGGCGCACCAGATCGCCCCGCCAGCGCCAGTGGCTGCGCAGCACCAGCCCCAGCAGTATCTCGCTGCGGCGGCGCGGCGAAAGCGTATCGGGCAGCGAGCGTTCGACAATGCGCGCGGTCAGGTCCTGGATCTGGTCGCCGCGCTGGCTGGTCAGGCTGCCGCCGTGCTTGCGGTAAAGATAAAGGTCTTCGTTCAGGGTCACAAAGGCGAATTTCTGCGCCGCGCGCAGCCAGAAATCATAATCCTCGACCCCGAACAGGCCGATGTCATAACCGCCAAGCGCCTCGGTCACGCGGGCGCGATAAAGGAAGCAGGCGCCGATATTGTTGCCGAACAACAGCCGGTCGACCGGCCCGACGTGCGACCGGCCGGTTTCGGTGCCGCATTCGTCGATCAGCGTGAAATCGGCGTGGACGACATCGGCATCGGGATGGTCGTCGAGCACCTCGACCAGGCGCCTCAGCATGTGCGGCCGCAACAGATTGTCGTCGGAGGTCCAGCTGTGCAGTTCGCCGCGCGCCGCAGCAAACCCGGCATTGAGCGCCGCGGGCAGGCCGATATTCGTGTCGAGCCGGATCAGGCGGACACGCGGATCGCGTGCGGCGGCATCGGCCATGATGGCCGGCGATTCGTCGCTCGACGCGTCGTCGACCAGGATCAGCTCAAAATCGCCATAATCCTGCGCCAGCACCGAATTGATGGCATCGGACAGCCAGCGCGCGCCATTATGCACCGGCATGACCATCGACACCCGCGGTGGCGTGGCCGAATCGAGTGGTTCGGTCCCCATTGGATAGCTGTCCTAACCGCCGCGACCGAAGCTTCCAATCGCCTTTACCAATGTTGCTAACGCCTTGGTGGAGCGCGCAATCAAATTTCACATTGCAATTGCGCCGACATGAACGACATTGAACGCAATGCTGAGGCAATATGAACTTGTCGAGCGCGTCCGCGCTTATGATCCCGACGTCGACGAGGCGCTGCTCAACCGCGCCTATGTCTTCACCGTCCAGAAGCATGGCAGCCAGAAACGCGCCTCGGGCGACCCCTATTTCAGCCATCCGGTCGAGGTGGCGGGGATTTTGACCGACCTGCATCTCGACAGCGAGACGATCGTCACCGCGCTGCTCCACGACACGCTGGAGGATACGCTGACCACGCCCGAGGAGATCGAGCGATTGTTCGGTGCCGATGTCGGACGGCTCGTCGACGGCGTGACCAAGCTCAGCAAGATCGAGGCGCAGACCGAAAACGAGCGCGCTGCCGAAAATCTGCGCAAGTTCCTGCTCGCGATGTCCGACGATATCCGGGTGCTTCTGGTCAAGCTGGCCGACCGGCTGCACAATATGCGCACGCTGCATTTCATCCAGAATCCCGACAAGCGGCGCCGCATCGCCAAGGAGACGATGGACATCTATGCCCCGCTCGCTGAGCGGATCGGCATGTATGAATATATGCGCGAGATGCAGCTCTTGGCGTTCCGCGAGCTTGAGCCCGAAGCTTATGCGACGATTACCGGGCGCCTTGCGAAACTGACCGCCGGCGGCAAGGACAAGGTTGCCCAGATCAGCCGTGATTTCAAGGAATTGCTGGCAAAGAACGGCATCGAGGCCGAGGTGTCGGGCCGCGAAAAACACCCCTATTCGATCTGGCGCAAGATGCAGGAGCGGCACGTCAGTTTCGAGCAGGTCACCGACATCATCGCCTTTCGCATCATCACCCCGACCGATGCCGATTGTTACGCCGCGCTGGGCCTCATCCACCGCAAGTGGAAAATGGTCCCGGGCCGGTTCAAGGATTATATCTCGACGCCCAAGCGCAATGGCTATCGCTCGCTCCACACCACGATCATGCACCAGCAGAATATGCGGATCGAAATCCAGATCCGCAGCCTGGGGATGCACCAGCAGTCCGAATTCGGTTTTGCCGCGCACTGGGCGTACAAACAGGGCGGCGCCGCGCCCGACGGGCAGGCGGGATGGATCCGCGACCTGATCGAAATCCTGGAACAGACGCACGATCCCGACGAGCTGCTCGAAAATACGCGGATCGCGATGTATCAGGACCGCATCTTTGCCTTTACTCCCAAGGGCAGCCTGCACCAGCTTCCCAAAGGCGCAACCCCGGTCGATTTCGCTTACGCCGTTCATACCGGTCTCGGCGACCGCACCGTCGGGGCCAAGGTCAACGGGCGGCTGGTACCGCTACGCACCCAGCTGGCGAACGGTGATACCGTCGAAATCCTGTCGTCGGACAAACAGACACCGCAGCCGGCGTGGCTGGGCTTTGCCGTCACCGGCAAGGCGCGCGCCGCGATCCGCCGCCATGTCCGGTCAAAGGAAAAGGTCGAGCTCGCCGCGCTCGGCCGCAAAATGTACGACGAGATTGTCGCGCGCCTGCCCAACAAAGTCGGCGACAAGGCGCGCGCCGCGGCGCTGACCCGTTTGAAGCTGGAGAATGATGCCGCGCTGTATGTGGCGATCGCCAAGCAACGGCTGACCGACAATATGGTGCTTGAAGCGCTGGTCCCCGGCATCACCGCCGAGATGAAAGCAAAGCCCGGCAAGCTGGCGCAGGGCGCCGCCGTGTCGATCGCCGGGCTGACCCCCGGGGTTGCCTATCAGCTCGCGGATTGCTGCCACCCCGTGCCCGGCGACCGCATCGTCGGCCTTGCGCGTCCGGGCGAAGGGATCGAGGTGCATGTGATCGACTGCCCCAGCCTGGCCGACGGGGTCGATGCCGACTGGATCGACCTAAGGTGGCAGGAAGACAGCGAGGGTGGCAACGCGCGGCTTTGCATCGTCATCCTCAACGAACCCGGCACGTTGGCCGAAATGTCGGGCATTCTTGCCGCCAATATGGCGAACATCACCAATTTGCGCCTGTCGAACCGCGAGGGCGATTTTCATACCTATGACGTCGTCGTCGAGGTGCGCGACGTCCAGCATGTGATGCGCATCCTGTCGGCGCTGCGCGCGTCGGACAGCGTGGTGCAAGCCGAGCGGCTTTAGGCGGGGAAGCGACATCTGCTTCGGGGTGGTTAGCGGACATATCGGTATTGAGCTGATTTCCCCTCCCGCAAGCGGGAGGGGCGGCGAGGCTTACGAGCATGCTCGTTAGCCGCAGCGGGGTGGGTTGATCGCGACGTCGC
>NZ_JADKYM010000031.1 GCF_015475875.1 Sphingopyxis solisilvae
GCCACCGTAGCCCCGAGCCTGTCGAGGGGCGCTTCCCGGATAAGCGCCCTTCGACAGGCTCAGGGCTACGGTGACGGGATTCATCCAGAGCAGGACAAACCCAAGGACATCGCGGTTTGTGAGCGGGCCATCCGCCCCGCCGAAGGGTCGCAGCAATTGCATCGACCAGCACCCGACGCTGGACGCGCAAAAGGCCCCGGGCAAGCCCGGAGCCTTTTGGTAACTTTAGCGATCAGCCGAAATTACGGGCTGGTCGGCGAGTCGTCGTTGTTGTCCGACGCGATGATGATGCCGCCAATGATGGCCGCAAGAGCGATGATCGCGATGATCCAGCTGCTGCTGCCTTCGAGTTCGCTCTGGCCTTCGACGGCCGAGGCGGCACGAGCTGCGGGAGCGGCCGATGCGGCAACCGGGGCTGCGATCATCGAGGTCGCTGCGAGGGAGATCGCAGCCTTCTTAAGCAGGTTCATCTTATTCTCCGTCCACTGGAATAGTCTTGTCGAATCACACCCAAGGCTGCCCTTCGGTCTGCTTCTGCCCGGCCTTCTTAGGCACAGCGTTCAGCAATTGCAACGACGATTTGCCCTAGCCGGGCAATTCTTACCAAATTGCTAAATCACGAGAAAATCGCGGCCCATGACCCTAACCGCGCCGTACGCGATCAAAGGGTTCGCTGGTGACCGGATAGCCGAGGTGATCGGGGATGCAGAGGAAAGAGCGGCCGTCGCGCTCCTCGATCCAGGGCGTCACCAGTTCGACCGGAAACTGACAGGAATGCGCCGAAAACCGGTCGAAATCAGGTGCGTGCGCCAGTCGTTCGAGATTGCGGCGGGTCGGGAAGATCACCGACACCTCGCCCGCGTCCGCCATCGCCAGCGTCCGGCTCGCGCTCGCCCAGAAGATATGGCTGTGCTCCGCTGCCTCGACCGTCAGCTCGTGGCTGTGCGGCGGCGCGGCGACGGCATAGAAGCGGGTGTCGAACGTCCGCGCCTCTTTGAAGTTCGGACACCAGCGCGCGAAAGGCACGAATGAATCCAACGCGATTCGGTCGCCGCGCGCGGCCAGAATGTCCGACAGCAGCGTTCCGGACAACAAGGCGCGCCGCACGTCATCGAGATCGCGCTCGCCGAGCGCGGGCCAGCCGACCGCAAGCCCCGTTTCCTCGAGCGTTTCACGCAAGGCCGCGACGCGCGCGGCGCCGTCGGCCGGGTCGACATCGGGCGCTTGTTGCTGCGCAACCACATAGTCGTCGGGGTCGACGCGGCCGCCGGGAAATACGACCGCCCCGGCGGCAAACGCCATATTGGTCGACCGCTTGACCATCAAAATCTCGTCGGGACCGCTATCCGGCGCCGGGCGCATGATGACCAGCGTCGCGGCGGGAATCGCGCCTTCGGGCAGCGTTTCCTGGGCCGAGGACGGGATTGCGGTGCCGCTCATATGCCCAGCGATAACCGCGCCGTGCGCACTTGTCATCCCGCCATTGCGGCGCTGCGAATGCGGGTGCAAGATGGGCAAAGGCAGGATGGGAGCCGGAGCATGGGAATTGTCGAAATCTTGGGCGTTGCCGGCAGCCTGAGCCTGCTGGCCGGTTGGCGGCTCTATCTGACGATCCTGGCCACCGGCACCGCGATGCACTTCGGCTGGCTGCCGCTGCCCGACCATCTTGCGGCGTTGCAGGTACTGGCGAACCCGTGGGTGTTGGCTGTGGCCGCAGTCGGGACGGTCGCCGAGTTTCTGGCCGACAAGATTGCATGGGTCGATTCGATCTGGGACATGATCCACAGCGTCATCCGCCCGCTGGGCGGGGCGCTGCTCGCGCTGGCGCTGGTCGATGCGTCGGACCCGACGTGGCAGGTGATCGCCTTCCTGCTCGGCGGCGGCGGTGCGCTGCTCAGCCACGGCGCCAAGGCGACGACGCGCGCGGTGGTCAATGCCAGCCCCGAACCGGTCAGCAACGCGGTGGTTTCGACGGGCGAGGATGTGGTGACCGGCGGCCTGCTGGCGCTCGTGATCGCCTTCCCGCCGCTCGCGATCGTCATTGCGATCCTGCTGGCGATCGCGGCGGTCGTGGTCATCATCGCGCTGCGCCGCCTGCTGCGCAATATCAAGGCCGGCCTGAAACGTGCATTGGGAGACGCCCCGCCCCAGCCCGACGCCGCACCGCCGGCTTAGGCAGCGACGGGGAGCAGCGATTTGAGCGGCGTGTCGGGGTCGGCGAGTTGCTCGGGGGTTGCCTGCAAACCCGCGGTGACGATCATCCGGCCCTGGACATAATCCCTTGTCGCGTTGACGCAGTCGATCGCGATCACCCTGCCCGCTTTCAGGTAAACGACCGAAAAGCTGCGCGTTGCCGGATCGCCGCGCAGCACCGCGCGGTCGTAACCCGCCGACAGTCCGGCGGTCTGGAGCTTCAGGTCATATTGATTCGACCAGAACCACGGGATCGCATGATAGGGCGCCTCGTCGCCGCAAATCCCCTTGGCCACGACATTGGCCTGATCATTGGCGTTCTGCACCGATTCCAGCCGGATCACGAGACCTTCGGCAAAATCATTCTCGTGCGCGGCGCAATCGCCGATCGCGTAGATGTCAGGCAGGCTCGTCCGGCACAGGCGGTCGACGAGCACGCCGTTGCCGCCCTCGGCCCCCGCCGCGATCAACGGCTCGACCGCCGGGGCGATCCCGATGCCGACGATGACGAGGTCGGCGGGAACAACCTCGCCGTCCGCCAGCCTGACGCCAGTGACATGCTGCTCGCCCTCGATCGCGACCACCGACACGCCCAGCCGCAGGTCGACACCCTGGGCGCGATGCTCATTTTCGTAGAAGCGCGACAGGTCGGTGCCGGCAACCCGCGCGAGCACCCGGTCCTGCGCCTCCAGCAGCACGACCGGCTTGCCTGCCTTGCGCAGCACCGCCGCGGCTTCGAGCCCGATGTAGCCGCCGCCGATCACCACGATCTGCCGCGCGGTCTCCGACGCCGCCTTCATCGCGTCGGCATCGGCGCGCGTGCGCACCCCCTGAACCCCCGGCAGGTTGCCGCCGGGAATCGGCAGCATCCGCGGGGCGCCGCCGGTGGCCCACACCAGCTTGCCGTAGCCGATTGTAGCGCCACTATCCGTGCTGACCGTGCGGTCCGCCGGATCGACGGCCACGACGCGCTGGCCGAGCAGCATCGTCACCTCGCGTTCGGCCCAATATTTGGCCGGGCGGAGCTGGATGCGCTCGAATTCCTTTTCGCCTGCGAAATATTCCTTCGACAGAGGCGGACGCTCATAGGGGAGCTCGGGTTCGTCGCCGACGATCGCGATACTGCCCTCGAACTTCTGTGTCCGCAGCATGATTGCGGTCTGAGCCCCGCCGTGGCCGCCGCCAACAATCACCACGTCGAAACGCACCACCGCTCTCCCGCTTTCCTGCGCGTCCCTTGCCCGCAAGCGGCGGGCGAAACAAGGCGGTTCGGCGTGCGGCGCGGCCAAGAAAAACTTGGCGCCATGCTAGCAAGCAAGTACCGGATGCGTCAGCCGCGGCGCGCAAGCCGCGCGCGGATTGCCGGGGTATAGGTACGGCCGACGCGCAATTCGGTGCCATCGTTGAGCACCGCGATCAGCGAGTGGAACTGCCCTCCCTTGACGCGTTCGACGGCATCGATGCGGACCATTGTACTGCGGTGGATTCGCTGAAACTGCAGCGCCGGCAACAGCCGTTCGAGCGTGGCCAGATTTTCGTTGTACAAATAGCTGTTTCCGTCGGCATGGATGCGGACATAATCGCGTTCGGCGCTGATATGCGAGATGCTTTCGGGTTTGATGCGGATATGTTCGCCGCTCGCGCGAACCCATAATTCGCCCAACTGATTGCGCGTTTCCGGCTCGGCGGCGCGCAAATTTGCGACGACTTCTTCCAGTTCGCGGATGCGGTCCGCGCTTTGCGCTTGCTCGACCGCCATGCGCGCGCGCTCCATCGCGGTCTGGAACCGTCCAGCCTCTATCGGCTTGGTAATATAATCGATCGCCTGTGCGTCAAAGGCGCGCAGCGCCTGGTCGCCGAACGCGGTCACAAAGATCACCGCCGGCGCAGGTTCGGGCAAATGGCGCAGCAGGTCGAAACCGCTGCCACCCGGCATCCGGATATCGAGCAGGATGATGTGGCAGGTGGAGCGCGCCAGCCATTCGATCGCCTGCGCGACATTTCCCGCCTCGCCAACCTCTCCGACCCACGGCAGTTGCTGCGCCAGGCGTATCGCCCGGCGCCGCGCCAGCGGCTCGTCATCAACGACCAGGATTACGAGACCTGACAACATTTTGTCCAAGGTAGCCGAATTTCGGCGCGGAACAATTCGGGCGTCAGCACGGTGTCGAACCCGCTCGCCGACCCGAAGCGCGCCGCCAGGCGATCGGCCACATTGCGAAGCCCGATCCGGCTGCCCGCACGGGTCGGGTGGCTGCCCCCCGGCGTCCGGTCATTTTCAACGGCAATACGCAGCTCGTCGCCATCCCGCCACGCAATGATCCGGATCTCGACCTCGTGCAAACTGGGTTCGACGCCGTGTTTGACGGCGTTTTCGACAAGCGGCTGCAGAATCAGATTCGGTACCATGGCAAGCAGCGCCGTCTCTTCGACGTCGATGGTAAAGCGCATCCGGTCGGCGAAGCGTTCGCGCTCGATCTCGAGATAATCTTCCTGCAACGCAAGCTCGGCCGCCAGCGTTACGTCCATCAGCGGGTCGAGTTCGAGCGTCTGGCGCAGAAAGGTCGAGAGCGACATCATCATGCGCTGCGCCCGTACCGTTGCGCCCTCTTCGACCAGTCCGACGGCGGAATTCAGCGTGTTGAACAGGAAATGCGGATTGATCTGGTAGCGCAGCGCTTGCATCTGCGCCGCCAGCGCCTCTTCGCGCGCCTGCGCCAGACTGCGTTCATGGTCACGCACCTCGAAGCTGTAGATCGTTGCGATATAAAGGCACGACCAGCCAAAAAACATCGCGGTGCTGGAAATCATCGTATGGCCGAACTGGACATTGTCGAACAGCCAGACCGGCGGACGGGTCATCCACAGAAAGATCGCGAGATCGAAGACGCTGTAAGCCGCCGCGGCCAATAGCGAGAAGATGAAGGCGACGACGCCCTTCACATAAATCGTTCGCGACTGCAGCAGGAACAACAGCGCGGTTATCACCAGGGTCAGCGCGGCACCGAAGCTGTTCAGCACCAGCTTGCCCAGCGCGGACTTCACGGGATCGACGCCGGCAATGCCCCACAAAATACTGTCTGATACAAAGACGCAGAGCCAGAACAGCGCCGCCAGCTTGACCGTCGTCAGGGTGATCGCCCGGCGCCGCGGAGTCGCGCCCAGCACCGGCGCGGCGCCGCCGACGCGCGGTCGCATCGACGCTTGCACATCGCGATCGTCAACGCCCGTCATGCCGGACAAGCCATTGGTAGAAAAATCCACCCGTTCATTACCCGCTGCCAACCAATCGCCGCTTTCCCCCTCATCGTTCGCGGCGATTGCGATAGCATCACTGGGCCATGAAGCATATCGACCCGTCGTCATATCTTGATCCCGATGCCGGTGTAATCCGGTTCGATCGCGCGGGTCGCACCGTACTGCTGGTCACCATATTGCATCACGGCGCCGCCGATGCCATGGCGCGGATTCAGGCCGCCCTGCCCGGCGCGGAAATCGCCGACCTGTCGCCAAGCTGCGTAGCGCAGGCGCGCGATGCCGCCGCCATCACTCCCGCTGTGCTGACCCACCGCCAGCGCGAAATTCTGGACCATCTGCTCGACGGGCTGTCCAATAAAGAAATTGCCCGCAAGCTCGGCCTGTCGCATTTCACCGTTCGCAACCATGTGTCGAATATCCTGCGCATGACGGGGCACAGCTGCCGCCGCACGATGCGCCGCGCGCTCACGGTCGAAAGACGATCCGCCCCCTATCCGGCCAGCCTGGTCGCCTGACCGGCGCCCAGCGAGCCGGTCATCGGGTACGCAACGCATTCGTGCCATCCGGTCGAAGGTCAGCCCCCGCATCGATCCCGCCCCCAAGGAATCTGTCGATGCTGCGACATTAGAGCGTGATGACATGATATGGACCCGCCGTGATTATCCTGGGGCGTCTGTCGGCCAGGAGCGGCGCGCCGCAGAGGCTGGTTGCCCCTGCCAGCAACGCGACGAAGTCCGGCGGGCGCCCCAGGATAACCCCGAAGGGGCGGGCCGATTTTAGCCCATTGCCGCGTCGCTCGTCGATTACGATGTCCCGCATCGCGCCCTCCTCGCTTCTTGCACTGGGCCAAAATCGGCTCCGTCCCGGCGGGTCCATATCATGTCATCGCGCTCTAGCCGCGTCGGCACGCGAACCCAATCTCCGGCGTGAACCGGTACAGCGCGACGCATGCCGTCGCCGACGGGCCTCGCGACACCAGCCTCAGCGCCCCGTCGCACCACATCGCGGGTCGTCCGGCGCGACAAATTCCAGCCGCTCGATCAACCCGAAGCCGATATGCGCCTTGTCACCCGCAGGAAAACGAAACCGCAACGAATTGCCGCGGTCCCGGCCCAGATCGACCTCCCAACTGCCCTCCTCGTGAACAGCGGGGGGTGCATAGGGTGGCTCGACCCCGCGGCCCGGGTAAAATATCAGCCTGCTCTGGTGCAAAAGACCTGCGGGGTGGTCGGTGGCACTCGCAGGATCGGCGCGCCGCATCGGCGTGTCGGCACCCTCCATTGTCACCATGGCGCCGTCCGCCAGCAGAAAACTGTGCCCTCGCCGCTGCGATCGCCACGGCCGGTGAAGCTGTTCGCCCGGACGCACGGCGAAACCGACGCCGTCGCGACAATAAAAGCCCGGCCCGACGTCGGGGCGCCGGGGATAGAGACCGGGATAGCGCGGATCGTCGAACGCGCTCACCAACCCCGCTGCCTTGGGATCGGCCATCCCATCGGCCGGGCGGAAGCAGTCTGTCGCATCGCTGTCGCCGTCCGTCACACGCGCCAGTATCGCCCGGTCAGCGTCGGTGCCATCGAACGATGGCGACGCGATAACGAGCACCGGGATCATGTCGGTCGACGCCGTGACGGTCCGGCTCTGGACGGCGTAGCGCACCGATGCTGCCCCGAAACCCTCGGGCGCGTAGGGGACATATCGCGCGGTGTCCGCGGTCAGTTCGCCGGAGTAACGGAAGACCATGATCGGTCCGGGAAGCGCGATCATGCTGCCGGACACCCCTCCCGTCACCGCGCCCAATGTCTGGTGCGGGAGGAGCATCGGCGTCGCCGCAATCAGATAATCGTCGTTGATGATCCGGAAAATCGGGCCGACGATATGCAGCGCCTCGTCCTCTGCGACCGCAATCCTCAATTCGCCTTCGCACACGGCAAGCGGACCGTAGGCGCCATATTCCACCGGCGGCGGCGGCGGCAAAGTCGCGGCGACGGGAAGCGCCTGCCCGCACACGGCCAGAACAAGGGGGGCCAGAATCGTCTTCGCAGTCATGCGCCATGGTCGCGCGCAAAAAGCATAGCGCGCAAGGCCGACACTTGCACCGGTACACCACTGCAACGCCCGGCGCCGATGGCGGCCTAGCACATCCGCAGCCTTGCATCCTGACCGGCAGGCCGGACATTGTGCGGCGGCAACCGATTTGCCCGCATCCCCCCCTGCGGGCAACGCGACAAGTCCGCCAAAGGGTCGCTTGGTGGCGGAGGGGCTCGCAGCAATGCGAGCCCCTTCCTTACCCGCTGAAAAGGCGCACCGGTACGCCGTCAGGCTGGCATCGGACAACAGGAATCGCCAACGACGTTCCTGTCCGGGGCGACGTTGTCGGCAAACACCCCGGGCATCTGTGGAGGTGCCAGCCCGTCATGTCGACATTGTCCGCCGAACGGATCGTGATTGCCGACGATCATCCGCTGTTCCGCGAGGGCCTGTGCCGCCTGGTCGGCGGAGCCTTTCCCGACGCGGACATCTTACAGGCCGGCACCCTCGACGAATTGCGGGCGCTGGTCGCATCGGGCGAAGCGCCCAGTTTGTTCATTCTCGACCTGATGTTCCCGGGCATGGACCCGGAAGCGACGATCGCGCAAATCCGGTCCGATTTTCCGACATCGTCGCTGGTTGTCATTTCGATGAGCGACGACCCCGCCACCATCGACGGCGTCATCCGGCAGGGCGCCGACGGCTATATCGCCAAGAGCGTCGAACCCGCGGCGATGCTGGCCGCGATCCGATCGGTGAGCGCGGGCGAAACCGCGGTGCTGGCTCCCGCCGCGCCCGCGATTGCCGCCTCGCGACGTGCGCCGCCGTCTATCCGCACCATCACGCCGCGCCAGCGCGACGTGCTGTCGCAACTGGCAATGGGTAAGACAAACAAGGAAATCGGACGGTGTCTCGACATTTCGCCGTTCACCGTGCGCATTCATGTGTCGGCGCTGCTCCGCACCTTGGGCGCCCAAT
The DNA here is from genome assembly GCF_015475875.1 of Sphingopyxis solisilvae. GTDB lineage: Bacteria > Pseudomonadota > Alphaproteobacteria > Sphingomonadales > Sphingomonadaceae > Sphingopyxis > Sphingopyxis solisilvae. The sequence goes on from NZ_JADKYM010000031.1 coordinate 8,461, forward strand.
CGCGCGCAGAAGCGGCCGTCAAGGCCCGCGCGATGGGGCTCGAACGGGCCGGTTAGGGTGCGCCGAGCCGCCCGCGCCGACGGCGCAGGGTTGCGATCGCGGAGCGCAGTTCGGCCGGGCGTACGGGCTTTTTCAGGATCAAACCGCCATGATTGCCGATCGCGTCATCGATCATGCTTTCGTCGTGCCCGGTCATCACGATCGCCATCGGCGGCGGCTTCGCGCCGCGATAGAGCGCAAGGCAATCGGTACCGGTCCGCCCGCCACCGATGTCGAAATCGGTCAGGATCAGGTCACAGGGTATCGCGCGGGAAGGAACGGTTGACCGGGCCGTAACGTCACCCCCCCATGATCGCAGCAGGTCGGCGGTGGCGTCGAGCACGTCCATATTGTCCTCGACCAGCAGAATCCGCAGACCGGTTAGCGGACGCGCCACTCCATCCGTGTCGGACTTGGGGGGCGACGGCGGCACGGCGGCCGGCAACAGGCCGTGGATCGCGGCCCCGGTTCCGCGGCCCGGCCGCGAACGGAGCTCCACCCGCAGACCGGCCAGAGCGGCAAGGCGCTTGACGATCGACAGCCCAAGCCCGGCACCCTGAATATCGGCATCGCCCGCTCTGCGTACCCGGTAAAATTCATCGAACAGTCGTGGCAAATGGTCGGCGGGGATGCCCGGACCGGTGTCGACAACCCAGATCGACACGGTGCCGCGGTGCGGGCGACATCCGACCAAAATCCGCGCGCGGGGCGCATATTTGATCGCATTGGACAGCAGGTTCTGCAGCATGGTGAGCAGTAGCGCCCGGTCCGCAACGACATGGCCTTTGCCCGCGGCGAACCGCATCCGGGTCCCGGCCCATTGTGCCGCCGCTTGATTCTGTTGTTCAAGCGTGCGGAACAGCCGGGCAACCGACACGACCTCCGGGTTTGGCGTTACCGCGCCGCTGTCGAGCGTCGAAATGTCGAGCAGCGAGCGAAACAGCTCCGCCACCCCTTGCAGCGAGCGGTCGATCCGGTCGACGATTGCGCGCTGATCGGCAGCCAGCCCTGTTTGCGTGAGGCTGTTGAGGAACAGGCCGATCGCGTGGACCGGCTGGCGCAGGTCGTGGCTGGCTTGGGCCAGAAAACGCGACTTTGCGGTGTTCGCCTCCTCGGCATCGCGGCGGGCTTGCTCGATGTCGTGCAGCAAGGTCCGGGTGTAGGCCGGGACGACGAGCGCGGTCAGGGAAAAGGTCAGGACCAGCGCCGGATCCTGCTGCCAATATGTGGTGAACGCGGTTATCACGGCGAGCGTCACCTGCGCCATGATCGCGGCGACCACCATGTAGCGCGATCCGAAACGCAATCCGTTGCCGACCGTCACCCACATGATGAGCGCACAGACGGGCAGCATGACCTTGCCTCCCGCGATGACACAGAAAGCCAGCGCGGCATAATCGATGGTCATCGAAAATAGTCGCCGCGCGGGATAGTGGCCCGGATAGCGGCTGACCAACCAGAACAGCCCGACCGCAACCGACCCAAAGGCGACCAAACAGCCGAGTATGGAGATCGCCCATGGTTCGAGCGAGCGGGTCGGCGAGATTGCGACGCTCGCAATAGCGACATAGCCGGAGACCAGAACCAGCAGAGCGAGCCTGATTCCGGCCTGCGCCTTTTCCGACGCATCCTCCGCCGGGGTGCTGTTCGCGTGGTGCCACAGGATTGCCGCAGGTTTGTTGCTTGCCGTTTCGCCGAGCCTGGTCATCACCGGAAGAAACCTGCCATCAGTGCTGCCGCCCCGGTCCGGCAATGGCGTCGCGCTCTAGAGCGTGATGACATGATATGGACCCGCCGGGACGGAGCCGATTTTGGCCCAGTGCAAGAAGCGAGGAGGGCGCGATGCGGGAGATCGCAACCGACGAGCGACGCGGCAATGGGCTAAAATCGGCCCGCCCCTTCGGGGTTGTCCCGGGGCGCCCGCCGGACTTCGTCGCATCGCTGGCAGGGCCAACCAGCCCCTGCGCCGCGCCGCTCCTGGCCGACAGACGCCCCAGGATAATCACGGCGGGTCCATATCATGTCATCACGCTCTAAAACTCCTGCCTGACGTTGATCAGCACCCCGCGGTCGGCGCCCGCGCCATTGTTCTGGCGCTGCGAATATTCGACATCGACGGTCGTGCGGTCGCCGATGACCATCTCGACCCCGATCCCCATCAACAGGCGGTTGCGGGAATATCCGATCAGCGGCACGGCATTATAGGGTCCCGATATCTGGTCGAAATAGGTGACCAGCGCCTCGCTGCGCCGTTCGATGTCCCGCTGATATTCCAGCCGCAGGCGCGGCAGGAAGAACCCGTTGTCGACCGCGAAGCGATAATCCATTTTTGTGCCCGCGGCGACCGAAGTGAACGCCACGTCCTGGTCCAAATAGGTCAGGTCGAACACCGAGCCGCTGTTTTCGGTATAGCCATTCAGCGTCCCGCGCTGCGCGTCGATGCGGCCATAGGGAGTGACGCGCAGGTTGCCGCTTTCGATGTCGGCGCCCGCCGACATCGAACCGAACCACTGGCGTCCGCTGCGGGTCGAATTGACCATCGCGCCCGACAGCGTGACATAACGACGGAGATCGAAGTCGAGCCACTGGTACCCCGCCAACCAGTCGAGGTAAAAACCGCCGCCCAGCAAATGACTGCCGTAAAGGGCAATCGTTTTTGCCTCGCCCTTGCTCTGCGACCCGTTGCGGCCGACGTCGGTGGTGTCGCGGCCGAGCCCGAGCCCAATCCCCGCAGCGAAGTCGGGGTTGAAACGATAGTCGGCGCCAAACGTCACACCTTCCGATTCAAACCGCTCCGCCGGACGACCGGTCTGCTGGTCGCGGCTGCCCCAGCGGATCGTCCCGCCGGCCCAGATGGTCAGCGGATTGGCGACATCGCCCGACCCCGCCGCGCCGGTCCGTGTCGATGTCCCGTCGGACGGTGCGGTGCCGCCGATCGCGCCGCCGCCGAGCGTGACGCCCGACAACAGCCCGCCCTGGTTATTGGCACCAAAGCCGCCGGGCTGCCGATTCGTACCGCCGGCCTGTCCGCCGCCATTGGCGCACACCGGGTTCGTCCACGCGGCCAGCGTATCGACGCAATGGTCGGATGCACTGATCCGCAGCGAATTGCTGAACCCGCCGCCGCCACCGCCGCGTCGCATGCCTTCCAATCGGCGATGGAAATTGCCGATCTGGACATCGACGAAGCGACGCGCCGAATTGACCTGCGCCTGCACCAGTCCGCGTACTTCGGGGTCGTTCGCCGGATTCGGTCTTGCCACGATTTGCAACACATAGCTGATCGTCGCGGTCGACGGGGTTCCGCCGGTGCTGTCAGTGACGGTGATCGCAAAGCTGCTGTCACCGGAACCGGTTGGCGTCCCGGCAATCACACCGGTCGCAGCGTTCAGCGTCAGGCCGGGCGGCAGCGCGCCCGCACTGACGGCGAAGCTGTAGGGCGCAACGCCGCCGGTGGCGGTCAGCCGCTGGCTGTAAGCAATCCCCTGCGTGCCGCGCGGCAGCGTCGCAGGCGTAATGGTCAGCGCAGCGTTGTCGACGGTCAAGGTCAGGCTGGCGCTACCCGTCTGGCCGTTGGCGTCGGTGACATTGACGGCGAAGGCGAACGCTCCCGTCGCGGTCGGCGTGCCGCTGAGAATGCCGCCGGATGACAGCGACAGCCCGTTCGGCAGCGCCCCGCTGGCGAGCGTAAAGCCATAGGGTCCGACACCCCCGGCTGCGGCCAATGTCGAAGTATAGGCTGTTCCCGCCGTGGCCACCGGCAAGGCCGTTGGTGTTACCGTCAGCTGCGGCGCAGCGACGGTCAGGCTATAGCTGCCCTGCACCGTGAACGGCGCGCCTGCCCCGGTCGATCCGGTATCGGTCGCGGTGACCGCGAAGTTGAAGGTCCCCGACGCTGTCGGCGACCCGGAGAGCAGCCCGGTCGAGGGATCGAGCGTGACGCCCGCCGGCAGATTGCCGGTCAGGCTGTAGCTGTATGGGCCGACCCCGCCGGTCGCGGTGATCGCCTGGCTGTACGCCGCCGCATAATTGGCGGTGAAGCTGCCCGTTGCGGGGGTCAGCGCCAGCATCGGCGCGTTGACAACAAGGGTAAACGTCTGGCTGGTGCCGAACGGCCCGCTGCCGGTCGAGGCATCGGTGCCCGACACCGCGAGCGCAAAGCTGCCCGCCGCCGTCGGCGTGCCTGCAATGGTCACGCTGTTCGCGCTGCTGCCGCTGATCGCCAGACCGGACGGCAGGTTGGCGACCTGATAGCCCGAAAAGGGCTGGGCACCGCCGCTGAAGGTGAAGGTCCGGCTGTATGCCGTCCCCGCCGTCGCGGTCAGCGGTCCGTCGGCCGCGATCGAAATCACCGGATCGCCGACCGTCAGCGTAACGGTCGCCGGTGCCGATGTGCCGCCCGCGTTGGTCGCGGTGTAGGTGAAGCTGTCACCGCCCGCATAACCGGCGTTCGGGGTGTAGGTGATGCCGGTGCCGCTGGCGACCGCGGCCCCGTTCGTTGGCGGTGTCACAATCGCGACGCTCGCCGCGACGCCGCCGGTGACATTCAGCGCAACCGGGTTGGCGGTGCTGCCATAAGCGACCGTTGCCGACACCGGATTGGCGATCGGCGCCGGTTGTTCGATCAGCAGCGTGTAGTTCTGTGTTGCCGCATAAGGCCCGCTGCCCGTGCTGCTGTCGGTCGCGGTCACGGCGAAGTTGAAGGTGCCAAAGGCGGTCGGCGTCCCCGCCAGTGTTCCGCCTGCCGAGAGGGTCAACCCGCTAGGCAATGCGCCGCCGGTCACCGCATAGCTGTAGGGCGCGGTACCGCCGCTCGCCGGATTGAGCGGCGCGCTATAGGCAAAACCGACCTGCCCGCCCGCGAGCGTCGTCGGCGGCAGCGACACCACCGCCGCGCCAATCGTCAGCGTGTAGGCGCGGCTTCCGGTCTGGGCGTTGGCGTCGGTGGCGGTCAGCGTGAAATTATAGGTGCCACCTGCGGTCGGGGTGCCCGCGATCACGCCGCCAGCCGACAAGGTCAGTCCGGGCGGCAGCGTACCGGCGGTCACGGCATAGCCATAAGCCGCAACCCCGCCCGATGCGGTGGCGGTCTGGCTGTAACCGGCGCCGACGGTCCCGTTCGGCAGGTTTTCCGGCGAAATCATGATCGTCGGTGCGGGCACGTTGATGATGTAATTCTGCGCGATGGTGAAGGGCGAGCCGGTGCCGGTCGCTCCGGTATCGGTCGCGGTGACGGTTACGGGATAGCTGCCCGGCGCCGTCGCGGTGCCGCCGAGACTGTTACCGGTAAAGGTGAGCCCGGCGGGCAACGCGCCGGTGAGCGTGTAAGCGAACGGCCCGACCCCGCCGCTGGCGGTAAAGTCCTGCGTGAAGGGGGTGTTGTAGGCCGCAGTCAGCGTACCAGCGCCCGGCGTCATGGCCAGCGTCGGGGCGGCAACGGTGAGCGTGAAGGTCTGGCTGGCGCCGAACGGCCCCGTGCCGGTCGAGGCATCGGTCGCCGATACGGTCAGCGCGAAGCTGCCCGCGCTGGTCGGCGTCCCGATGATCGCAATCGTGTTCGCGCCGCTGCTACCCAGCTGGATGCCGTCGGGCAATCCAGTGACCTGATAGCCGGTGAAGGGCTGGGTACCGCCGTTGAAGGTAAAGGTCTCCCCATAGGGAACACCCACGGTCGCCGTCAGCGAACCGCCCGCACCAACGGTTATCGTCGGGTTTGCGACACTGATCGTCACCGTGGCCGGAGCCGAATCGGCGTCGTTGTTGCTGGCGAGATACGTGAAGCTGTCCGCCCCGGCGAAACCGGTGTTGGGGATATAGCTGATCGTCATCCGGTCGACGATCGCCTGTCCGTTGGCAGGCGGGGTCACCACCGCCACCGATGTGGCCGTGCCGGTAATGACCAGCGGGATCGGCGTCAGCCCCGCCCCATATGGCACATTCGCCGTGACCGGTCCGACGACGGGCGGCGTGTTGACGATATTGATCGAATAGCTTTGCTGAACGACTTGCGGCCCGACACCGCCGTCACTGTCGGTCGCCGTGACGACAAAGCTGAACAGATTGGCGGTCGTCGGGGTTCCGGTGATCGCGCCCGTTGACGACATGGTCAGGCCATAGGGCAATTCGCCCGAGGTCACGACATAGCTATAGGGCGCGACGCCGCCGGTCGCCGATCCGATCTGTGCCGAGTAAGCGACGTCGGTCGCGCCGCCCGGCAGCGTCGTCGGCGGCAGGACCAGCGGCACTTGCGCAACGGTGATCGAATAGGCGCGCGCACCGGCATAGGGTCCGGGCGCCGCGGTCGCGTCGGTCGCGGTGATCGTAAAGCCCCAGGTGCCGCTCAGGCTCGGCGTTCCCGACAGGGTCCCGCCGGACGTCAACGTCAGTCCGGGCGGCAGTGCTCCCGACGTCACCGCAAAGCTGTACGGCGCGATCGATCCGTCGGCGGTGATCGTCTGGCTGTAGGGGACACCAAAAGTCGCATTGGGAAGGGTCAGCGGGTCGAGTTCAATCGTCGGCGCCGCGATCACCACGGTATAGGCGCGGCTCGCGCTGTACGGGCCGGGTGCGCCACTGCTGTCCTGTGAGGTTATCGTAAAGCTGAAACTGCCCGCGGCGACCGGCGTACCCGACAAGCGGCCGTCAGACTGGAACGTCAGGCCGGTCGGGATGGTGCCCGCAGTGACCGTATAGCTGTAGGGTGCAACCCCGCCATCGGTGGTCAGGATCGCGCTGTAGAGGACACCGACAGTCCCGCTCGGCAGGTTGGCCGGCTGGATATCGAGCGGCACGTCGTCGTTGATGATCGTACCGGTGCCGGGGTTGGTGCCCACCGTGGCGTTGTTCACACCGGACATGGTAACGGTGAACGTCTCGTCGGCTTCGGGATTGGTGTCGCCAATGATCTGCACCGGAAACGTCTTGCTGGTTTCGCCGGGAGCAAAGCTGAAACCGCCCGTCGCCGCGACATAGTCGCTGCCTGCGGTCGCGGTGCCGTTCGCGGTCGCGACGTTCACCGATACCGCCCTGCCGCTTGGCGTGTCGAGGGTGAGCAGGAAGTTCAGAATGCGCGTCCCGACATCCCCTTCGACGATCGACGGGCTGTTGATCGACAAAACCGGCAGCGGATCGTCGTTGGTGATCGTGCCGGTGCCCTGCGACCCGTTGACAAAGGCGCCGACGACATTGGTGATCCGGACAAAGAATGTCTCGTCGGCCTCGTTCAGCGTATCGCCGTTGACGAGCACGGTGAAGGATGCCGACGTCGCGCCGGCGGGAATGACCATGCCGGTCTGGCTATTGGCGACATAATCGGACCCTGCCGTGGCGGTGCCGTTGAACGTCGCGATATCGAATGTCACCCCCGACGCGGTCGCGGGTGCCGACAGATCGACGGTAAAGACAGCGTTGGTCGTGCCGCTGTTGCCCTCGGCCACGGTTACGCTGCTGACCGTAACGCTGGGAAAGTCGTCGTTCAGGATCGTGCCGGTGGCGCTCGACGGCGTCCCCACAGTATATCCGGCTCCCGCGGCCAGCGTCAGGATAACGGTCTCGTCGGGCTCGATCGTCCCGTCGCCGTTGGGATCGACAATGATCGTCTGGCTCGTCGAACCGGCGGGAATGACGACCGATGTCCCGATCGGTGCATAGTCGGTGCCGTTCGCCGCGCTACCGCCAACGGTGTAGTTGACCGTTACCGGCGATGCCGAGGCCGCATTCAGCGCCACGGTAAAGACCAGATTGTCAGGCCCGTTTTCCAGCACGCTGGCAGGCGAAACGCTGATCGATGCGACCGGAACATCGTCGTTCAGGATCGTGCCGGTCGCCGAAGCGGGGGCGCCGATCACATATCCGGCACCGGCAGCAATGGTCAGGATGACGGTTTCGTCAGGCTCGACAACGCTGTCGGCGGTGGGATCGATGGTGACGGTGGCGCTGGTCGCGTTGGCGGGAATCGTCACCGAAGCGACATTGCCCGCATAATCGGTCCCCGCCGTCGCGGTGCCCGACGTCGTCAGGTTGACCGTCAGCGGGCTGGCGCTCGCGGCGCTGCGCGTCACGGTATAGACCAGATTGGTCGCGCCGTCCTCGGCCACCGCCGCGGGCGCAACCGCAATGGTGACGGTCGGCGCCGCAATGACGTTGATGGTGAGCGTTTCCAACTCGAAATACAGCCCGGGACCGGTACTGGCATCGGTGACACGCAATGATATGTTGGCGGTCCCCGTACCCGTCGGTGTGCCGGTGATTAGCCCGCCCGTTGAAAGACTCAGCCCGAACGGCATTGGCGTACCAGGCGGCTCGGTCGCATAGGTGTAGGGTGAAACGCCGCCATTGGTGGCGAGCTGTGCCGATGCCGCCTGCCCCGACACCAGCGTGACGGTCGGCGTTGCCAGCGCCAGGCTGGGGTTCTGGACCGTCCCGGTGTAGCCTTTATCGACCGTGTGGGCCGTGGGCGTCGTGCTGTCGGTCGCGCGCACGCTGAACGAATAACCGCCGCGCTGGGTCGGCGTCCCGCTCAAGACCCCGCCGGACGAGAGCGACAAGCCGGCAGGAAGCGCGCCGGCTTGCAAGGCATAAGTGTAAGGCGTGACCCCACCCGTCGTCGTCAGCGTTTGCGAGAAGGGCGTCCCAGCGGTCAATGTCGGCAGAGTCCCTGGCGTCACGGTCAGGGGCGACGCCGCGGGCGTGATCGTGATCGTCACCAAAACGTCGCGGTCGTTGGCCCAGGTGGCCTCGGTAAACTCAAATACGTCGGTCGAGCCGATACCGGTCGTACCATTGTGACTATAATCGAGGAACCACTGGTTACCCACACGGCGCGTAACAGCCGAGCCGTGGTCGGGTAAATTATAGGGGCCGCCGGGTGGAGAACTTCCGCCATCGACGGGGCCAGTTCCGACAAGGCCAATGTCGGAAGCACAGGCGGTGATGTCGATCGTTACGGCGCCGCCGGCCGCAACGGTAGCCGTCTGCGGGGGGCACAAGGTCGCGTTGTGCTGCGCGCTGGCCGTGCCCGGCAGCATCGCGCCAAAAACGACCAGCGCCGCAATCGCCATCCACCGCGCCATCGCGATGCGCAAAACCGCCAGATTCATGATATCCCGTTCCCCAGCGCCGCCTCGCCCGGTGGCAGTGCGTCCACCGCGGAATCTAGGGGTCCGCAACACGCGCCACTAGGAGAGGAAATGTACTAGGTCACATCGGCGCAACGGCTGGTGATGGAGAATCCGCCACGAGCAACCGTTTCCGTAACGGAAATGCCGCCCCACGGCCGCCAGATGTCGTGCGGGATCCAGCCTTTTCCCAGAGCCGTCGGCCATAACCGCCTGATTTGGCACCGCTTTCGCCATACTAGTGCAACGGGATATGCCACCGCCCCCGCAAAACCGTCGAATCCGGCTTAAATGGGGCGGTCACGGGCCGTTAATTGGCGCATGACCAGCAATGCTACACGATCGACCGAGCCGGTAGGACGGCTTCTGGACTGGCTAGGGCTTCGTCGCGGACAAGGCGCGCCCGTTGCAGGGCAGAACGCTCCGCCCGACGGCAGCGCCACGCGCGATCTCGCGCAGCTTGCCCGCCACCAGTTGATCGGGACGATCATGGCGTTTCTGATCGACAATGACCTCGATGTGTCGCCCGGCAATCTGCTGATCGCGCACGCCGCCTTTTCGGGCATGAACCCGCCGCTGGCGCGCCAGATCACCGCGCGCTCGCAGTCGGCCGAAGGGATCACCCAGCAATGGTTGAACGAACTGGGCGAGCAAAGCGGCAGCCGCGCCGACCACGCCGATCTCGACCGGCTGATGACGCGGCTGGAAACCAATCTCGAAGCCTTTCAGGTTCACGCCAAGGAAGCGCGCACCGTCACCAGCGATTACGGGTCCGAACTCGAACAGCATGTCGATGATCTGGAGCAGCTGCAAAAGACGGGGCGGATCGTGTCCAGCCTGGCCGACCTCACCCGCGTGATGCTCGAACGCACGCGCAAGGCCGAGGATAATATGCGCAAGAGCGAGGACGAGGCCAAGGCGCTGCGCCGCAGCCTCGAACGCGCCAAACGCGACGCCGAGCTCGATTTCCTGACTGGCCTGCCGAACCGCCGTGCCTTTGAAATCCTGCTCGACCGCCATTACAAGGAGGCGCGCGCCGCGTGCGAACCCTTGAGCGTCGCCTTTTGCGACATCGACGAGTTCAAGAAGGTCAACGACCTTCACGGCCACGAAGCGGGCGACCGCGTCATCAAGGCAATCGCCGACACGCTGGCGCGCATTTCCGACGACCGTTGCCACGTCGCGCGCCACGGCGGCGAGGAGTTTGTGATGCTGTTCCGCGGGCTGACCCCGACGCAGGCCGCCGAGCGGCTGGACGACGCGCGCGAGGCGCTGGCCGGGCGACGGCTGATCAACCGCAAGACCGACGAGCCGTTCGGGCAGATCACCTTTTCGGGCGGCGTTGCCGATGTGTTCGGCTATGGCGAAACGCGCGGCGCACTGAAGGCTGCCGACGAGGCGCTGTACAAGGCCAAAGCCGGCGGCCGCAATCGCATCGAGATCGCCGATCCGGCGTCCTGAACACCCGAACGGCACCGCTTTCCGCAACGGGGCGGGGCGCCGCGGTCATCACGGGATGCCTGTGGCGACCGCGGCGATTTGATTATTCGCCGCGGCTCCAGCGCGCGAAGATCGCGGTCGGCAGCAGCAGCCCCCTCGCCTCCTCGCGCACCGCCAGCTCGCCGCATTCGACCCTGCCGGGCAAGTCGGCAAACAGTTGCGCCAGCAGTTCGCCGATCGCCAGCGCCGACATCCGGACGGCATAGACGGTAAGGAACAGCGCGCGGCTGTCGGCATCGAGCAGCTGGCGGCAATCGGCAAGCAGCGGCGCCAGCCCTTCCTCCAGCTGCCAGCGCTCGCCGCCGGGGCCGCGGCCGAATTTGGGTGGATCAAGCAGGATCGCGTCGTAGCGCCGCCCACGCCGCACTTCGCGCGCGGTGAATTTGCCGGCATCGTCGACGATCCAGCGTACCGGCTTGTCCGCCATCCCCGCGAGCGCGGCATTTTCGCGCGCCTGTCCGACCGATTTCTTGGAAGCATCTACGTGCGTCACCGAGGCACCCGTTGCGGCCAAAGCCTGACTGCCGACCCCGGTGTACCCGAACAAGTTCAGAAATGCCGGATCGGCCTTGCCCGCGACCTGCGTGCGTAGCCAGTCCCACACCGGCGCCATGTCAGGAAAGAAACCCAGATGCCGGAATGGGGTGCAGGACGCGGTGAAGCGCGTCTCGCGCCACGCCAGCGGCCAACCTTCCGGCGGCACCGGTTTGTTGTAGTACCAGCGGCCGCCGCCATCGTCATCCGACGCCGGGATAAACTCACCGTCCGCCGCTTCCCACTCGCTGGCAGGCAGCGCGGGCGCCCACATCGCCTGTGGCTCGGGGCGGATGAAGCGATAGCGGCCATAGCGTTCGAGCTTGCGCCCGTTGCCGCTGTCGACCAGCCCGTAATCGTCCCACGCCTCGCCAGCGAGGGTGACGAGCGGCAACAGGTCAGCCACGCGCGGCTTCCGCCAGGACGAAGGCTTTCACCGCGGTATAGTCGCCGGGCAGCTTCGTGAAGCGCTCTTCGCGCTCGAACAGATTGCCCAGCCGCGGCGGAAGCGCCGGACGGACGCCCGTCGCTCGCTCGACCGCCTCGCGGAACTTGGCCGGATGCGCGGTGGCGAGCGTGACGACCGGGATGTCGGCGTCGATCTCGAGTGCCCGCGCCGCGGCCAGCCCCACCGCGCTGTGCGGGTCGATGATCTGCCCGCCCTTTTCCTGCGCCCAGCGCAGCGCAAGCGCCATCGCGTCGCCGTCGATGCTGGCGCTCGAGAAAAGCCCGCGGGCGCTGGTCAGCATGTCGGCGGGGATGGTCATCGCGCGCGTCCGGTCGAACTCGTCCATCATGGCAGTGATCGCGGCGCCGTCGCGGCCTGACAGGTCGAACAGCAAGCGTTCGAAATTGCTGCTGACCTGAATGTCCATGCTGGGGGTCGCGGTCGGCGTCACCATTCCGGCGCTATAGTCGCCGCGGGTCAGCGCACGGTGGAGGATGTCGTTGACGTTGGTCGCAACGACGAGCCGCGCGATCGGTAGCCCCATCTGCGCCGCGACATAACCCGCAAACACATCGCCGAAATTGCCCGTCGGCACAGAGAAGGCAACCGGGCGGTCGGGTCCGCCGAGCCGTACCGCGGCATAGAAATAATAAACCACCTGCGCCATCAACCGCGCCCAGTTGATGCTATTCACCGCCGACAAATTGACCTGGGCACGGGCCTCGTCATCGCCGAACAGCCGCTTCACCATCGCCTGCGCGTCGTCGAAGCTGCCATCGATCGCGATATTGTGGACGTTGGGCGCCAGCACTGTCGTCATCTGGCGCCGCTGGACGTCGCTGACCCGCCCTTCGGGGTGGAGCATGAAGATGCGGATATGTTCGCGCCCCGCCACCGCCTCGATCGCCGCCGAACCGGTGTCGCCCGACGTCGCACCGACGATGGTGATGTCGGTGTCGCCGCCCGCGAGGAATGTCTCGAACAGCTGGCCGAGCAATTGCAGCGCGACATCCTTGAACGCCAGCGTCGGGCCGTGGAACAGTTCGAGCAGCCAGTGGCGATGGTCGAGCTGGACCAGCGGGGTCACCGCGTCATGGCTGAAACTGCCATAGGCGGCGCGGCACAGGCGGCGGAGGTCATCCTCGCCCAGCGCCCCCGCCACGAACGGCAGCATGACGCGCACCGCGGTTTCGGCATAGTCGAGCCCGGCGAGCGCGCGGATCTCGCCTTCCGACATCTGCGGCCAGTGCGCGGGCAGATAGAGGCCGCCGTCGCCGGCGAGGCCGGCCAGCGTGGCGGCGCGAAAGTCGAGGGTCGGCGCGGAGCCGCGGGTGCTGATATATTCCATGGCGGCCCAGCGCCTAGCGGGCGGCGGTCAAGGTCGCAAGCGGCGGCGTAGCGCGAGGATATAGATCAGCAGCGCCGCCGCGGCGAACAGGAACCATTGCACGGCATAGGCGAGATGGTTGTTCGGCGTGTCATCCGCCGACGGCACCGCGCTCGCGCGCAACCCCGCGGCGGGGATATCGGCGATCAGCATCGCCCGCGCCGGGGCGGCCTTGCCCGCCAGCCGTTCGATCATCGTCGGCTGTTCGGGGCCGGGAACGATCGTCCCCTGCACCGTGCCGCCCGGCCATTCGGGCGGCGTAAAATCGTCGCCGATCCCGACGTCGACGAGCACCCCCGGACCCTCTGCCCCCGTGAGGCAATCGGCGATCATCCGAAAGCCGGCGCGGCCCCGGCGGTCGGCGCCGCTGCGCGGGTCCCAGCGTATCGGCTCGAGGCAGACGACGCTGCTCTTGCGGTACAGCATCGCGTCGGGAACCGGCGGCAGCTTGGGATAGGTCACCAGCGCCGACATCGCCATATTCCGCTGGTAGAGCGTGATCAGCGCTTCCTTGTCGGCCTTGCGCTGCAATTGCCAGATGCCGAGGCCGACCATCGCCGCGACCGCGATCGCGACGAGCAGGGTCGGGACAAGCGGCCAGCGCATCGCGGGCTGCGGCGCGGCAGGATCAGTCATCGCCCTGGTCCACCTGTCGTCCTTCGGCGGCCTGCCGCTGGTGCTCGCTGGCGATCAGCGCGCCTTTCGCGACGCGCAGGCCATAGACGACCGCCGCGGCGGTGAGGGGTACCCACAGCAGGACATGGACCCACAAGGGTGGCTCGACGGCAAAGTCGAGCGCCAGCGCCAGCACGATCAGCAGCGCGCCGATGATCAGGGTCAGGAAAGCCGCAGGGCCATCGCCGACATTGTAGCGCGAATAGTCGAGGCCGCAGGCGGCGCAGCGGTCGCGAAAGCGCACCGGACCATCGAACAGCGCCGGCGCGCCGCATTCGGGGCAAAGACCAGAAAGGGCAGCGCGCCAGACCGGCGGCTGCCCTTTCGCAATGGTGTCGCCTTCGGGCAATTTAGTGCGCGGCGATCGGCGCGCCCCAGCCGCCCCAGACATAGATGATGATGAAGAGGAACAGCCACACGACGTCGACGAAGTGCCAGTACCAGGCGGCCGCCTCGAAGCCGAAATGCTGCTTCGGCGTGAAGTGACCCTTATAGGTGCGGACCAAGCAGACGATCAGGAAGATCGTGCCGACAAGAACGTGGAAGCCATGGAACCCGGTCGCCATGTAAAAGGCCGAGCTGTAGTTGCTCTGGCCGAAACCCCAGGGAGCATGGGCATATTCATAGGCCTGGATGGCCGAGAACACGACGCCCAGGATGATCGTCAGCCACAAGCCCTTTTTCAGGCCTTCGCGGTCGCCGTGGATCAGCGAATGGTGCGCCCAGGTGATCGTCGTGCCCGAGCAGAGCAGGATCAACGTGTTGAGCAAAGGCAGCGAAAAGGGATCGATGACCTCGATGCCCTTGGGCGGCCACATGGTGATCGCTTCTGCGCCTTCCTGCCCGAACAGCGATGTCACAGCACCGTCGGCATATTCGATCGGGACCGGAAACAGCGAGAAATCGAACCAGGCCCAGAACCAGCCGACGAAGAACATGACTTCGGACGCGATGAACAGGATCATCCCGTACCGCAGGTGCAGCTGCACCACCGGGGTATGGTCGCCGGCATGCGCCTCGTTGATCACATCGGCCCACCAGCTGAAGAAGGTGGCGATCACGCCCATGAAGCCGAGGCCCAGCACCCATTTGCCCGCGGCGCCGAAATAATCCTCGTGCATGAACATGACGAGCCCGAAGAACATCACCATCGCCGCGACCGAGCCGATCAGCGGCCAGACACTGGGATTTACCAGGTGATAGTCATGATGTTTGGCACCGGCCATTGCTATGTTCCCGTTTTGCAGCCCCGGCATCGCGATTCCCCATCGCCTGCCAGTCGTTGAATAAGACTCTGATCGCGGCCTTAGCTCGCCTTTTTACCCTCGTCTACAGGGTGGAAGGTATAGCTGAGGGTGATTTCCTGCACGTCGCGCGCGTCGGGATCCTCCATGATCTTGGGATCGACAAAGAACAATACCGGCATGCGCATCTGCTGCCCCGGCTCCAAACGCTGTTCGGTGAAGCAGAAGCACTGGATCTTGGTGAAATATTTGCCCGCCTGCGTCGGCGTGACGTTGAAGCCCGCGGTACCGACCACCGGCTTTGACGAATTATTCTCGGCGATAAAGATCGCCATGTCGCGCGCGCCGATGCTGACCGTGTCGCGGGGATGTTCGGGATAGAATTTCCACGGCAGGCCGGGCGACACATTGGCGTCGAAACGGACCGAGACGGTGTTCGACAGGACCACCGGCTCCGCCGCGGCGGCAACAGGGTCGAAGCGCTGCGTCGTTCCGCCGAAACCGGTCACGCGGCAGAACAAGTCGTAAAGCGGCACCGCGGCGAAGCCGAGCCCGACCATCGAAAGAGCGAGCGCCGATGCAAGGCTGGCAGTTTTGGCTTTGGGGGACAGGCGTGCGATCATGCAAATATCTCCATCTTGGCGATGGTGATGAAAAAGAACAGGATCGCGAGCGCGCCGAGCATCCACGCCATCATATTGGCGCGGCTGCGTTGGCGACGGCGATATTCGGCCTCGTCGAAAGGCTCGCGGCCCGGGGGCAGGTTGGAGTTTTCGTCGGTCATAACGGCCACCATTGGTCGGCGACAACCGCGCCGAACAGAATGAACAGATAGGCGATCGAAAAGGCGAATAGCCGTTTTTCGGGCTGCATCAAATCACCTTCGCCGGTGCGGCGCGTGCCGACCTGCACCGACAGCGCGACAAATATGAGCGACAGGATGACCGCTGCCCAGCCATAAAGCGCGCCGGTGTACCCAAGCGGCCAGGGTGCGATTGCCGCCGCGGCCATGATGATGGCGTAAAACAGGATCTGGCGACGCGTCGATTGCTCGCCTGCAACGACCGGCATCATCGGAATGCCTGCGGCGGCATAGTCGGAGCGCACGAACAGCGCGAGCGCCCAGAAATGCGGCGGAGTCCACAGGAAGATGAGCAGGAACAGCATCACCGGCAGCGGCGCGACGCTACCCGTCGCGGCGACCCAGCCGATCAGCGGCGGAAACGCCCCCGCCGCGCCGCCGATGACGATATTCTGCGGCGTCCGCGGCTTCAGCCACATCGTATAGACAAAGACATAGAAGAGGATCGAGACCGCCAGCAGCAGTGTCGCCTGCCAGTTCGATGCGAACAGCATCAGAAACAGCGAGAAAGCCGCAAGGCCGATGCCGAACTGCAACGCCGTCTGCGGATCGAGCCGCCCGGCGGGCAGCGGGCGCCCGGCGGTGCGCTTCATCTTGGCGTCGAGCCCCGCCTCATACCATTGGTTGAGCGCCCCCGACGCCCCGGCCCCAAGCGCGATCGCGAGGATCGACGCAAAACCCAGCACCGGCGGCACCGAAACCGGCGCGGCAAGCAGCCCGCACAGCGCGGTGAACACCACCAGCGACATGACGCGCGGCTTGGTCAGCGCGAACAGGTCGCGCCAGTCGGCGGGAAGCGCCGTTTCGCCGTGGGTCAGGCTTTGCGCCATGACGGGATCATTTCCTCCGGCCGGACCGGCAAAGCCCCCTGCCGGATGTCAGCAGGGGGCGATACGGGTCAGGCGATACGCGGCAGTTCGTTGAACTGGTGGAACGGCGGCGGGCTGGACAAGGTCCATTCCAGCGTCGTTGCCCCTTCGCCCCACGGATTGTCGGCAGCCTTCTTGCCCGCGACCAGCGACCACAGGATGTTCACGAAGAAGATGAGCACGCCGACCGCCATGATGACATAGCCGTAGGACGAGATCAGGTGCCAGAAGGCATAGGCTTCGGGATAGTCCGGATAACGGCGCGGCATGCCCTGCTGGCCCAGGAAGTGCTGGGGGAAGAACAGGACGTTCACGCCGATGAAGAAGATCCAGAAGTGCAGCTGGCCCAGGAACTCGTTGTACATCCGCCCCGACATCTTCGGGAACCAGTAATAGAAACCGGCGAACAGCGAGAACACGGCGCCCAGCGAGAGCACATAGTGGAAGTGGGCGACGACATAATAGGTGTCGTGCAGGTTGGTATCGACCCCGCCGTTGGCGAGCACGACACCTGTCACGCCGCCGACGGTGAACATGAAGATAAAGCCGAGCGACCAGACCATCGGGGTCTTGAAGCTCATCGACCCGCCCCACATCGTCGCGATCCAGCTGAAGATCTTGATGCCGGTGGGGACCGCGATGACCATCGTCGCCGCGGTGAAATACATCTTCAGGTTCACGCTCATACCGACGGTGAACATGTGGTGCGCCCACACGATAAAGCCGACGACGCCGATCGCGACCATGGCATAGGCCATGCCGAGGTAACCGAACACCGGCTTGCGGCTGAAGGTCGAAATCACCTGGCTGACAATACCGAAGCCCGGCAGGATCATGATGTAGACTTCGGGGTGGCCGAAGAACCAGAACAGATGCTGGTAGAGGACGGGATCGCCACCGCCTGCCGCATCATAGAAGGTGGTGCCGAAGTTGCGGTCGGTCAGCAGCATCGTGATCGCCGCGGCGAGCACGGGCAGCGCGAGCAGCAGCAGGAAGGCGGTGACGAGCACCGACCACACGAACAACGGCATCTTGTGCAGCGTCATGCCCGGCGCGCGCATGTTGAAGATGGTGGTGATGAAGTTGATCGCACCCAGGATCGACGCCGCACCGGCAAGGTGGAGCGAGAAGATCGCCATATCGACCGCCGGGCCTGCCGACCCGCTGGTCGACAGCGGCGCGTAAACCGTCCAGCCGGTGCCCGCGCCAAGGCCGCTGCCGCCCGGAACAAACATCGACCCCACCAGCATCACGAACGCGACGGCGGTGAGCCAGAAGCTGACATTGTTCATGCGCGGGAACGCCATGTCGGGCGCGCCGATCATCAGCGGCACGAACCAGTTGCCGAAGCCGCCGATCATCGCCGGCATGACCATGAAGAACACCATGATCAGACCGTGTGCGGTGATCATCACGTTCCAGAAATGCTTGCCTTGCACGTCGCCCGCGGCGGGATCGAAAAACTGCGCCCAGCCCGTGAGATACTGGATACCCGGCTCGGCGAGTTCCCAGCGCATCATCCCCGAAATCACCCCGCCGACGATGCCGGCGATGATCGCGAAGATCAGATAGAGGGTGCCGATGTCCTTGTGGTTCGTCGACATGAACCAGCGGACGAAAAAGCCCGGCGTGTCATGATCGTCATGCGCGTGATCGGCATGGCCATGGGCGGGTGCGGTTGCAGCAATATCGGTCATCTGTCGGACCCCTTGTTAATTCTTGGCGGCCGGCGCGGCGGCGGGCGCCGCTGTGCGCTGTCGCGCATCACCCTCGTGACGTCGGGGCCGCC
>NZ_JADKYM010000032.1 GCF_015475875.1 Sphingopyxis solisilvae
GGAGGGGGACCGCCGCGAAGCGGTGGTGGAGGGGCCGCGAGCGTCAGCGAGCGCTGCGCGCTCGACCCCTCCGTCAGCCCTGCGGGCTGCCACCTCCCCATCGCAAGTCGATGGGGAGGATCTTATGGCAGCTCCCCACCCTAAAGTGGCCATCAACTTATTTGGATTGGCGGGCTGGCTCCAGGGGGCAGGGCTGCTACTTCGGCCGCCCGCTGAACCCCGCCGCCTGCCGCAGTTCGTCGGCATCCATCACATAGCCGTCGCTGACCACCGTCACCACGCGGCGGAGCGCGCCGAGGTCGGTCGAGGGGTCGCCATCGACCAGCACCATGTCGGCTTCCTTGCCGACCGCGATCGAGCCGGTGCGTTTGTCGGCGCCAACGACGCGGGCGGGGATGATCGTCGCGCTCTGGAGCGCTTCGGCGGGGGTGAAGCCGGCCTGTTGATAGATTTCGAGTTCGCGGACGAGTTCGATGCCCCAGCCATCGGTCCCGGCCACGATCGGGACGCCTGCCTTGTGCAGGCGGCCGACCAGTTCGACCATCTTGGCATAGCTTTTGCGGTAATCGTCGCGCGTCAGTCCCTCGACGAGCGGATAGCCGCCCGCGGTGAAATTCGAGCGTTCGATGACCGGCGAGACGATGCCCATATAGGGGGCATAGGCCGGATGCGGTTTGCCGCCGTCCTGCGTCAGCATGCCTTCGAAAATGACGATCGTCGGGTCGACCAGCGTCTTGCGTTTCGCCAGGTCGGCGATGAAGCCCGCCATTGGCGGGGCGTCGAGGTCGACGTCCTTGAAGTAGCGAGCCGGACCTTCCATTCGCTGGCGCGTGTTCGATTTGTCGATGACGTCGCGCGGCATCGATTCCATCACCACAAAGTTTAGGTGGGTGAGCTCGTCATAGCCTGCCGCGACGGCTTCGCTGGGCTTCATCGTCGCGGGGACGTGGCCGTGGACGTGCAGGCCCAGTTTGTGCGCCTCGGCCGCCGCAGGCGCGATCCACGCCGGGTTCATCGAGGTATAGAATTTGATCCCCCACAGCCCAGCGTCCTTGACCCGGCGCACCGCGGCAATGGTTTCGGCTTCGCTGCTGACCACTTCGGCCCCTTGCGCGGCGAGCGGGTCCTTTTTGTCGATAATGACCGAAATAAAGGGTTCGCCCATGAGCAGCGTCCCCGCGGCGCGGCGCTTCGTTGCGTCGACCGCGCGATCGAAGGTGGTGCCCGGACTGCGGAAACTGGTGATGCCGTTCGCCATGTTCGACAGCACGCTCCAGTCGTCGCCGATATGCAGGTGGCTGTCCCAGATGCCCGGCACCAGCGTCTTGCCGCTGCCGTCGATCACGCGAGCGCCGCGCGGAGCCTTCAGCTTGTCGGCGGCGCCGATCGCCGCGATCTTGCCGTCGCGTGCCAGCACGGCGCGGTTGGACAAAAATTCGCCCTTGTCGGCGTCGAACAGCCGGACGTTGTCGAACAGGACGGGCGCCCGCGCCGCCGGCGCCAGGAAACGCTCCGCGATCCCGGCGATCACTTCGGCGGTTGCGGCATCCTGCGCATCGCGGAGTTGACGAAGTGCACCCTCATATCCGGCCGGCATCACCGACAGGAAGCTGACGTCTGCGAAATAGCGTTTCTGTTCGTCGAGCCAGACCGGGTAAGGCGAGGGAAGGATGCCGCTGATAAAGGCAAGCTGCACCGTTTTGGCCCCGCCCGGCCCCTGAATGGTCTGGGTCGGGCCAAAGGTCATCCGGTTCTTGCCACTCGGCAGGAAATCGACCCCCGCGTCGCCGGCGGCGGCGAGCGCGTTGAACAGTGGTGCATTGGCCACACTGACGCCGCCCGCCGGAATATACCACCCTCCTGCGGCGGCTTCGCCCGCGTCGGTTGCGGTCTTCCAGGTCGCGCGACCATTGGCGACGCGATAATCCTCGGCGGCGTCGCCCGCGATGGTGATGCCGCGCACGGTCGTTGCCGCCACCGTGCCGTCGGACGCAAAGCTGGTGACTTGATCGATTTCGGTGATCCAGCCGCGCAGTTCCTGCGACCAGCGATAGGCCGTACGCCCGTCGGGCAATTGCCATTGCCATTGGTCGCCGTGCTTGCCGGCTTCCGACACGACGACATAATGCTGGGCATCGGCGGGCGGGACGAGCAACTGTTCCTTGGGAACCGGGGTCGAGGCGGAGACCGGCGCCGGAGGAGCGGTTTCATGCGCCAGTGCGGCAGGGGCTGCGGTGGAAAGCAGAAGGGCAGCGGTCAGGATCAGGCGCATCGTCAAATTCCCCAGTTATAGTACTTGCGCCACAATGGTAGGCGCCCGGGGACCGGTGTAGCAAGATACGACCGGCACCGAACAGGAATCGACGAACGCCGATCGCGGGTTCGGCGCGACCGGCGGGCTCAGCCGCGCTTTTCCAGACTGACGACCGCGTGAAACGGCAGTTCGGCATAGACATGCGGGAACAGATCGCCCCCGCGCGCGGGTTCCCAGCGCACCGCGTCACCGAGGCTACCCAAATCCACCTCGGCGATCATCAATTCGCCGCAATCGGCGAAATATTTGGCGATCGTCGCTTCCAGCTGTCCGGCGGTCGACAGATGGATGTAACCGTCGGCGATATCCACCGGCGCGCCGCGAAAAACGCGCTCGCGTTCGAAGTCGGTCCATTGCTGGACCGTCAGCACTTTGAAGGCGGTGGCCGCGGTCATGCCGGGGGTGGTTCCGTCGCAGCTGCCGCGGCGTCGGTCGCGACATCCTCGGCGGTTTCGTCGTCGCCTTCGTCGATCAGCGCCGCCGAGACGACATGCTCCCCTTCGGCAACGTCGAACAGTCGGACACCCGCGCTGCCGCGGCCGATGACGCGCATCGAATCGAGCCCCATGCGGATCAGCTTGGCCTGATCGGTGACGAGCATCAACTGGTGCACCTTCGTCGCCGGGAAGCTCGCGACAACCGGTCCGTTACGGGCGATATTGTCGATGTTGGTGATCCCCTGGCCGCCGCGCCCGGTGCGGCGATATTCATAGGCCGACGACAGCTTGCCATAGCCGTTGGCGCAGACGGTCAGGATGAACTGTTCGCGCGCCGCAAGCTCGGCCATTCGCTCGGCGGGCAATGTCGGCTCATTCTCGTTATCCTTCCACGGCGCGGCGCGGAGATAGGCTTCGCGTTCGTCGCCGGTGGTGCCGACGCGGTGGAGGATCGACAGCGAGATGACCGCGTCGCCGTCGGCAAGACGCATCCCACGCACGCCGGTCGAATTGCGGCTCTGGAATTCGCGAACATCGTCGCCGGCAAAGCGGATCGCCTTGCCCTGCCGCGTTGCGAGCAGCACATCGTCGCTTTCGTCGAGCAACGCGACGCCGATCAGCCGGTCGTCCTCGTCCTCGCCCTCGAACTTCATGGCGATCTTGCCGTTCGAGGGGATGTTGGTGAAGGCATCCATGCTGTTACGACGCACGCTGCCCTTGGCGGTTGCAAACATCACGTGCAGCTTGCCCCATTCGGCCTCGTCCTCGGGCAGCGGGAGCACGGTCGAAATCGTCTCGCCCGTCGCCAGCGGCAGCAGGTTGACCATCGGGCGCCCGCGGGTGGCCGGTCCGCCTTCGGGCAGTCGCCATACTTTCATGCGGTAAACCTTGCCCGCGGTCGAGAAGAAGAGAACGGGCGTGTGCGTCGAGGTGACGAACAATTCGGTGACGACATCTTCGTCCTTGGTCGCCATGCCCGCGCGACCCTTGCCGCCGCGGCGCTGCGCGCGGAAGGTGTCGAGTGGAGTGCGCTTGATATAACCGTCGAGGGTGACGGTGACCACCATCTCCTCGCGCTCGATCAGATCCTCGTCGTCGATGCCGTCGGCGGCGGGGGCGACGAGCGTCTTGCGCGGCGTCGCAAATTCGTCGCGCACCGCGACCAGTTCCTCGCGCATCACCCCATAGAGTTTTACGCGGTCGGCGAGGATCGAAAGCAGTTCCTCAATTTCAGTCGCCAACTCCCCGAGTTCCTTGCCGATTTCGTCGCGGCCGAGCGCGGTCAGGCGATGGAGGCGAAGGTCGAGGATTGCCTTCACCTGCACTTCGGACAGGCGATAGGTCGCGGCTTCCTCCATCTCGCCTTCGATTGCTTCGACGAGGCGGATGTAGGGCGCGATCTCGCCGATCGGCCATTCGCGCGCGAGCAGCGCTTCGCGGGCGGCGGCGGGCGAGTTCGAGCCGCGGATGATGCGGACGACTTCGTCGAGGTTGCTCACCGCGACGACAAGGCCGAGCAAGATGTGCGCGCGGTCGCGCGCTTTCGCGAGCTCGAACTTGCAGCGGCGGGTGATGACCTCTTCGCGGAAGGTGATGAAGGCCGACAGAATGTCCTTCAGCCCCATCATTTCGGGACGGCCGCCGCGGATCGCGAGCATGTTTGCGGGGAAGCTCGACTGCGCGGGGGTGTGTCGCCACAGCTGGTTGAGCACCACCTCGGCAGTCGCGTCGCGCTTCAGCTCGATAACGACGCGGACGCCCTCGCGGTTTGATTCGTCGCGAATGTCGGCGACGCCCTCGATGCGCTTGTCGCGCGCCGCTTCGGCAATCTTCTCGACCAGGCCGGATTTGCCGACCTGAAAAGGAATAGACGTCAAAACAATCGACTGTCGGTCGTTCCTGCCTTCCTCGATAATGTGCGTCGCGCGCATCATGATCGATCCGCGACCGGTGGCATAGGCGTTGCGGGCGCCGCCCTGGCCCAGCATCATCGCGCCGGTCGGGAAATCGGGGCCGGGGACGATCGCCATCAGCTCTTCGAGCGTCAGCGGCTCGCCGCCTTCGAGCTGGCGGTCGATCATCGCGAGCGTCGCGTCGACGACTTCGCCAAGATTGTGCGGCGGGATGTTGGTCGCCATGCCGACCGCGATGCCGCCCGCGCCGTTGACGAGCAGGTTGGGGAAGCGCGCCGGGAGCACGGTTGGCTCCTCGCGGCTCGCGTCATAGTTCGGCTGGAAGTCGACCGTATCCTTGTCGAGATCGTTCAGCAGGACCATCGCGGTCTTGGCAAGGCGCGCTTCGGTATAACGCATCGACGCCGGCGGGTCGGGGTCCATCGAGCCGAAATTGCCCTGACCGTCGATCAGCGGCACGCGCAGCGACCAGTCCTGAGTCATGCGCGCGAGCGCGTCGTAGATCGCGCTGTCGCCGTGCGGGTGATAATTACCCATGACGTCGCCGACGATCTTCGCCGATTTCTTGTACGGGCGGCCGGGGACAAAGCCGCCTTCCTGCGCCGCATAGAGGATACGGCGGTGGACGGGCTTCAGGCCGTCGCGCACGTCGGGCAGCGCGCGGCTGACGATCACGCTCATCGCGTAATCGAGGTAACTTGTCTTCATTTCGTCGACGATATTGATCGGCGAAACGCCGTCCTCGGACGGCTGCGCAGGCGTATTTTCTTCGGTCAAGACCCGGCCTTTTTTCTGCTTATCGGGAGATGGATTTGGCCTAGCCCAAGGCGCGGCGAATTGCCAGCGATTCGGTCAATTTTCAGGGGGTAATTTCGGCGCCGTCCCACGCGAAAATCCGCCCCGTCTGCGCCGGGGTCAGCGCCTCGATCACGCGCAGCAGATTGTTCGCGGCGATGGCAGGAGTGACCAGGTTTCCGGCCGGTACAGACCGCTGGAACGGGGCCGACATTGGGGTGTCGACCGTGCCGGGATGCAGCGCGACGACGACCGCCTGATCGTTGCGGCGGGTCTCGCTGATCGCGACGCTGCGGATCAGCTGGTTGAGCGCTGCCTTCGACGCGCGATAGCTGTGCCAGCCGCCGCTGCGATTGTCGCCGATGCTACCGACGCGCGCCGACAATGCGGCAAAGACGGTGCAACCGCGCCGCGGCATCAGCGGCAGGAAATGCTTTGCGACGAGTGCCGGTCCGATCGCGTTGATCGCGAAATTTTCGGCCATCCAGTCGGGGTCAAGATCCGCCGGGCTGCGTTCGGGGCGCCGCTCGCCGCGATGCAGCAGGCCGGTGGCGATGACCAGCAGTCGCGGCGGAACGCCCGCCGCTTGAACATGCTGCGCTGCCGCCGCGACCGACGCTTCGTCGGTCAGGTCGATCTGCCAGGGCGGCGATGCCGATCGCGCCAGACGGTGAACGACGCGATAACGGCCGTCGGCGGCGATCGCGTCGGCCAGCGCGGCGCCGATACCGCCCGCTGCGCCGATGATGACCGCCGATCCTGCATCTGACATCGCGGCGGCGTATCAGCGCCGCCGCACCGCGACAAGCGGTGCTTGCCAATCGCCGCTCCGCCCCTAAAGCTGGTCGCAATGACCAAGAGCCTGCCTGGGGGGTGCCGGTGGCCCTGATCGCGCTTGTCGGCGCCAGCGAAACCCTGCCGGACGGCGGTCTGCGCGCGCTGGTGACGGTGGCGGGCGAGACCTTGATCGAGCGGCAGGCGGCGCGGTTGGCCGATGTCGGCGTCACCCACATCGCGGTCGCGGTGGCGGCCGTGCCCGCCGATCTGCTGGCAACCTGTGACCGAATCCGCCGCCGCGGCGTCAAAGTCACCCCGGTGCGCGATGCCGCCGACCTTACCGCATTGGTGCAGGGCGATGACCGGCTCATGCTGGTCGCCGATGGACTGCGCGCCGGCGGCACCCATTATGCGGCGATCGCCCGGCCGGGTGCCCCGGCGATTCTGGTGACCGGCGATACGCCGTTGACCCAGGGGTTCGAGCGCATCGACGCGACGCGGCGCTGGGGCGGACTCGCCGCAATATCGAGCGAAATGGTCACCGAACTCGCCGCGATGCCGGGCGAATGGGACATGATGCTGACCTTGCTGCGCCTGGCGGTCCAGGCCGGCGCGCGGCGCCTGTATTGCGAACCGGCATTGTTCGAACAGGGCGAGATCGCCATCGTCGCGGACCGGCCGACCGCGGCGCTGATCGAACAGTCCAGCCTGCAACAAGTCGAATATGGCGGCATGGGCTTGGGCCGGTCGGCGATCATGATGCCCGTGGTGCGGCTGTTCGGTCCGTTGCTCGTCAAATCGGCCAAGACGGCGAAATATCTGCCCTATATCACCGCCATGCTGTGGGCAGCGGTGGGCTTGCTCGCGGCCAGCGGTCTCGCGGCGGCAGGCGCGCTCGTCGCGATACCGGGCGGGCTCGGCCTCGCCGCGATGCGGTTCCTGTCGTCGTTCCGAGCCGAAAGTGCCGCGCAGGACCGGGCGCGCGAAGTGATCCGCAATTTTGCGCTGGTCTTGCTCGCGACCTTTCCGTGGCTGGTATCGCTCGCAGGTTCGGAGCACGTCATGCCGCCGTTCGCCGAAGCGGCGCTGGCGCCATGTCTGGCCGCGACCATCCTTCTCGCGCGGGCCTTGTACGAGGATGGGGGCGAGCGGCGGCGCTTTCACTGGCTGCTGCCCGACGCCGACCAGGCGTGGATCATGCTGGCTCCCGCGCTGCTGTTCGGCTTTTCACCGCTGATGTTCGCGATCCTGCCATTGCTCGCCTTGCTCCAGATCCTGCTGTGGCTGCGGTTGGCGCGGCGCCCGGAACCCCGTTAAAACAAAGCGCTTCAAGGTTTAACGCCTATTAACGCCATCCTGCTATGCGCGATCGTGCATGACTGAATCCGTCCCCTCGACCGGCATCGATCCGCTGTCCGTGCGCCTGCACGAGCTGGCCGGACACTTCGCCGCGCCGACCGCAGGCCGGTTGACCGAGGAACAGCGGGCGCTGTCGCTGGCCATCGCGCGGCGCTTGGTCGCCGACGTCGCGGCCCGGATCGACCCGGCGATGGACACCGGTGACCTTTGGAGCGCATGGCTGAACGCAGGAATACCGGGCGGTGTCGCGCTCGCCAAAGCCTGTTTTGCCCGCGCCGAGGAACATCGCTGGCGCGAGCAATCGGCACAGCGTGTCGCGCCGCCGCCGATACTCGCGGACGGCGACGAAGCGCCGGGCGAGTCGGCGGCCACGCTTTCAATATCGGCGACCGACAGAGCGCAACTGGCGCTTCGCATCGCCGACCGCCGCCGGTTCGACGCGGCGGGGCATCCCGCGCTCGCCGTGGCCGATGTCGACCATGACCTGTATCGTGACTTGCTGCGCGACATAGCGGCATGGCGGCTCGACACGATCGGAGGCGACCCGGTGCGCGCGGCAGCGCTGGGCGATAGGGTGCGAGCGGCCACCGACGACCACAAGGGCGAGAGCGGCATGGCCGATGCGGGCGCGGCCTATGCAAAAATTTTGGGCAAGGACATGCCCCGGGCGGCTGCCGAAGCCATCGCGCGGCATGACTGGCCGACCCTGATCGCGCTCGCCGCCGCCGCATGGGGACGCGCTTATGCCGATATGGCGCTCGCGTTGCTCTCGGCGCAAACGGCGGCGCTGCCGTCCCTGTTGGCGCCCTTGCGGATCGACCGGGCGGCACTGGCGCCGCTTGAAGCATCGCTCGCCATGTTGCCCGCGCGCGCGGTTGCCGCTGACGGTGCAGAGGTTGGCGGGGAACCGCCATCGCGGGACGGGCAGTGGTGATCGCGGACCGGATCATTCGCGGCCGGATCGACCGGTCGGGGGCGCTGGTCAGCGCCGATGCACCGCTGGCACGCCTGCAACAGCGCGCGGGCGGGGGGCTGGGCAAGCCGCTCGCGCTACCGCAACTGGCGCGGCTGGTGGCACTGGCGCAGCGATTGCATCGCGACATCAGTCGTCCGCTTTACGCCGCCGATGACCATAGCGACATTCATGCGGTGGTCCGCATTGTACCCGACGCCGATGGCGCCAGCCTGGAAATCAGCGACTGGCGACCGCGACCCGTCGTGCCGCCCCAGATGCCGGTGCTGCCCGAAATGCCCGCGCATGGATGGACGTGGGAATGCGATCAGCAGTTGCGGATGGTGGCATTGCGCGCCGCGACCGGAGCACCGCCTCTGCCTGCCGACTGGGAAGGACGTTCACTGTCCGAATTGTTCGAGTTGCAGCCCGACCCCGACGGGCGGTTTCCGGTGTTGCGAGCGCTCGCGCGCCAGTCGCGTTTCGATCGCCAGCGCGTCGAGGCCGGTGAGGCTGGGGTGCGGGTTGCGATGCTGTTGTCGGGCGATGCCATGTTCGATGCGATCGGGAATTTTACCGGCTTTCGCGGTTCCGCAACCCCGGCCGACCCCGGCGAGGCGGGCGATCCGGCGCCGGAGGCGGTGCTGGTCGACCCGGCATTCGGGTCACTGCCACTGTCGGATCCGCAGTTCGGTCGGCGCATCGACGGGGCGCTGCGCGGTCCGCTCAGCCGCATCATTGCGACCGCCGAGACGATTTCGGGCCAGTTCGATGGTCCGATCCGCGCGGATTATGCGCGCTATGCGGGCGATATTGCCCACGCCGGACGGCATTTGCTGGGGCTGGTCGACGATCTGGCCGATCTGCAGAATATCGAGCGGCCGGGGTTCAAGGCGGCGGCCGACGAAATCGACCTGGGCGATCTGGCGCGCCGTGCGGTCGGCCTGCTCGGCATGAAGGCCGAGGAAAAGGGTATCCGGATCGACGCCCCGCGCACTGACGACAAGGCGCCCGCGACCGGCGAATTCCGCCGGGTGTTGCAGGTGCTGCTCAACCTGCTGGGCAACGCGATCCGCTATTCCCCCGACAATTCGCAGATATGGATCCGCGTCGACCGCGACGGCGACCGCGCGATGGTGACCGTCGCCGACCAGGGGCAGGGAATCGATGCCGACCAGCAGGCGGTGGTGTTCGAGAAATTCGAACGGCTCGGCCGCACCGACAGCGGTGGTTCGGGGCTGGGGCTCTACATCGCGCGGCGACTGGCGCGGGCAATGGACGGCGACCTGACGGTGGATAGCGCGCCGGGGCAGGGGGCGAGGTTTACGATGAGCCTGCCGGCGCGGGATGTTGGGTAGTGCTTTTTCATTTCGCGCAGAGGACCATGATGTCTGGTTTCGACCGATTGCGGACGATTATCTAGCTAATTGTTAGGCCATCGCGCCGTTGCAATATCCAAGCGCCACTCTTGTTTTTTGTGTAGATCAGCAAATCCTGTCCGCCACCAAGAGAGCCCCAGTACTCGCTGGCGTAGAACAGAGCCTTTGATCCATCTTTCGAAATCGCAGGCAGGGATATTCCCAATGTAGCGACTGACCAAGGTTCCTTACGCGTAAGCCGTTCTATCGCTTGTCCATCGTGAATAATGCCATTCATCGATAGCCATTTCTTCAGCGACGGGCATTGATCAAAGACGCTGATTTCTCGTGCTTCTGCCACAGCAAGTATCAACGGGAGGTCCGGATCTTCGCGAAGTCGGGGCTTTTCCATCAGCAGCGCATCAAGCTCATCGACCCTCGGGGTTATCGATGGGACATCTGTCACAACTGCAATTGGTCTGCCTGCATCACGCTTAAAGTTAGCGATATGTGCACTGGCCACGACGCATGCCTCTTTGGCGCGCGAGCTCTCATCGCCGTCTCTCGAACAGCCAGAAATAGCAACAATCAAGAACGCCAAGGAGAGTAACACTCGGAGCATTGTATTTGCATCGCACCTCTTTTGAGGTTTCGCAATGGCCGCTCACCCACCCCAAAGCCGACATTCGGTTTGACCTAGCCACCAACGAAAAGGGGCCGCAATTGCGGCCCCCATCCTCTTCTCTGCGCCTCTGCGCGCAAGTTCTTTTTAACGCTGACCCACCGGCACATAGGGCCGGTGCGTCGGCCCCGTGTAGAGCTGGCGCGGACGGCCGATTTTCTGGGCGGGGTCGGAGATCATTTCGTTCCACTGCGCAACCCAGCCGACGGTGCGCGCGAGGGCGAACAGCGCGGTGAACATCGTCGTCGGGAACCCGATCGCCGACAGGATGACGCCCGAATAGAAATCGACGTTCGGGAACAGCTTCTTCTCGACGAAATAGCTGTCGTTGAGTGCCATTTCCTCGAGCTGCAACGCGACTTCGAACACCGGGTCGTCGACCTTCAGCGCGTCGAACACTTCGCGAACGGTTTTCTGCATCACCGTCGCGCGCGGGTCGTAGTTTTTATAGACGCGGTGGCCAAAACCCATCAGCCGGAACGGGTCGTCCTTGTCCTTCGCGCGCGCGATATATTCGGGAATGCGTTCGGGGCGGCCGATTTCGCGCAGCATGTTGAGCGCCGCTTCGTTGGCGCCGCCATGCGCCGGACCCCACAGACAGGCGATGCCGGCGGCGATGCACGCAAAGGGATTGGCGCCCGACGAACCCGCGAGGCGGACAGTCGAGGTCGACGCATTCTGCTCATGATCGGCGTGGAGGATGAAGATACGGTCGAGCGCGCGCTCGACAGCGGGAACAACCTCATATTCCTCGGCGGGAACACCAAATGTCATGCGCAGGAAATTGCCCGTGTAGCTGAGGTCGTTGCGCGGATAGACGAACGGCTGGCCGACCGAATATTTATACGCCATCGCCGCGATCGTCGGCATTTTCGCAATCAGCCGGTGGCTGGCGATCATCCGCTGGTGCGGATCATGGATCTCGGTCGAGTCGTGATAAAAGGCGCTCAGCGCGCCGACGACGCCGCACATGATCGCCATCGGATGCGCGTCGCGGCGGAAACCCCGATAAAAGGTCGCCAGCTGTTCATGCAGCATCGTGTGGCGGGTGATCGTGTTGTCGAAATTCGCCAGTTCGTCAGCGGTCGGCAACTCGCCGTTGAGCAGCAGGTAGCACACCTCCATGAACGACGAATGTTCGGCGAGATCGCCGATCGCATATCCCCGGTGGAGCAGCACGCCTTCGTCGCCGTCGATATAAGTCAGTTTCGATTCGCAGCTGGCGGTCGAAGTGAAGCCGGGATCATAGGTGAAGGCGCCGGTCTGGGCATAGAATTTGCGGATATCGACGACATCGGGGCCGACGGTGCCCGACAGGACAGGGCTTTCGACGGTGGTGTCGCCCAGGGTAATCTTTGCGGTGTCGGTCATATGTTTTTCCCTGTTTGGTCGGCGGAGAGCGTGATCAAGCCCCTGCCGGATAATGTTGCGCTGCGTCAAGTCGGGCCAGGCTGACATCGCGCCCGAGCAACAACAGCACGTCGAAAATCCCCGGGGAAACGGTCCGGCCGGTTAGTGCCGCGCGTAACGGTCCCGCCAATTTGCCGAGCCCCAGTTCGGCGGCTTCGGCTTCGGCGCGCACGGCGGCATCCAGCTCTTCTGTCGTCCAATTATCCAGCCCGCGCAGCCGCTCTGCTACGGCGGCCAGCAAGCCTTCGGGCGCTGCCTTTAGCACCTCGGCGGCCTTTTCGTCCACCGGCAACGGGTCGGCTTGGAACAGAAAGGTTGCACCGTCGGCGATTTCATCGAGCGTTTTGGCGCGCGGTTTCAGCGATTCCATCGCGCGGGTCAGGACATCGCCTTCTGCATCGCTCAAGGCACGGCCGACGAGCCGCTCGACGCGTGGCGCCACAAGCCCGGCCAGCCACGCATCGTCGGCTTCGCGCAGATAATGGCCGTTCAGATTTTCCAGCTTTTTGAAGTCGAAACGCGATGGCGACCGGCCGACATGGGCGAGGTCGAACCATTCCACCGCCTGCGCGCGACTGATGATTTCGTCGTCGCCATGCCCCCAGCCGAGGCGGAGGAGGTAATTGTTCACCGCCTCGGGCAGATAGCCCATTTCGTCGCGATAGGCATCGACGCCCAGCGCGCCGTGGCGCTTTGACAGTTTCGCGCCGTCGGCGCCGTGGATCAATGGCACATGGGCATAGGCGGGTTCGCGCCAGCCCATCGCGCGGATCAGCGCGAGCTGGCGGAAGGCGTTGTTGAGGTGGTCGTCGCCGCGGATCACATGCGTGACGCCCATGTCGTTATCGTCGACGACGACGCTGAGCATATAGGTCGGGGTACCGTCGCTGCGCAGCAAAACGAAATCGTCGAGTTCGGCGTTCTGGACGGTGACGTCGCCCTGCACCTTGTCGGAAATCGTGACCGCGCCGTCCTGTGGCGCGCGCAGGCGGACGACGTGAGGGACCAACGGATCGCCGTCGGTCCGGTCGCGCCACGGGCTGCGGACGCGGAAGGGCAGGCGCTTCTCCTGCGCTTCGGCGCGCATCGCGGCGAGTTCGTCCTGGCTGAGGTAACAGCGATAGGCCTCGCCCTTGGCCAGCAGCTCAGCTGCCACCGCGGCATGGCGGTCGGCGCGCGCAAACTGGAACACCGTTTCGCCATCCCAGTTGAGCTCGAGCCACTGCATCCCGTCGATGATCGCGTCGATCGCCGCGTCGGTCGATCGCGCGCGGTCGGTATCCTCGATCCGCAGCAGGAATTTGCCGCCGTGATGGCGCGCGAACAGCCAGTTGAACAGCGCAGTGCGCGCGCCGCCGATATGCAGGAAACCGGTCGGCGACGGGGCGAAGCGTGTCACCACATCGGCGCCGGTGGCTTCGGTCGGGGCTGTTGCCAATTCGGTCGGGTTTTCGGTTGCCACCAAGGCCTCTTTCACTCACTTTGCCGCCGCCGGCACAACCGGCGGAGCGGGGATTGGGGGCAGCCCCTAGCA
The DNA here is from genome assembly GCF_015475875.1 of Sphingopyxis solisilvae. GTDB lineage: Bacteria > Pseudomonadota > Alphaproteobacteria > Sphingomonadales > Sphingomonadaceae > Sphingopyxis > Sphingopyxis solisilvae. The sequence continues at coordinate 13,532 of NZ_JADKYM010000032.1, forward strand.
TGGCGACAAGGCAGCTTCAAACGCCCATTTTCCCGCGCTGGACCGGCGCCGCGGCGCGGCTGGTCGCGGCGTCGGAAATGCGGCTCGAGCGCGAACGTGAACGGATTGCCCTGTGGCTTCCCGTTGCTCTGGGCGCCGGTATTGCGTCGTGGCTGGCGTTGCCGACGGTGATGCACTGGACGGGATTGCTGTTGCTACTTGCCGCAGGTGTGCTGCTCGGGCTGGCGATCGGCTGGCATCGCCGCCTCGGCCGGATGGTTGCGATCGGCTGTTTGACCATGGCGTTGGGTGTCTTGCTGGTGTGGGGTCGCGCGTTGTGGGTCGCCGCGCCGGTGTTGGCGCAGCCGGTCGTGACCTCTTTTTCGGCGAAGGTCGAGCGGGTCGAACCGCTTCCAGCGCGGGACCAAGTCCGCTTGATCTTGCGGCCGCTCGCGCGGTCCGACCTGCCGCCACGATTGCGGTTGACGCTGCGCCGCGCGCAGGACGCGGGCATTGTGGCGGGCGAACGGATCGGGGTGCGTGCGCGTTTGATGCCGCCGCCCACCGCCAGCCTGCCCGGCGGCTATGATTTCGCGCGGCGGGCGTGGTTTGACGGCATCGGCGCCGTGGGCACTGTGCTGGGTGACGTGGCGCGCAGTCCCCGCGCCGGGACAGAGGAAAAGCCGCTACGCGCGCGGCTCAGCGCGCATGTTCAGGCACAATTGCCGGGCTCGGCGGGCGGCATTGCGGCCGCCCTTGCGAGCGGCGACCGTGGCGGTATCACCGACACCGATGCCGAGGCGATGCGGCGCAGCGGGCTGGCGCATCTGCTGGCGATCAGCGGGCTGCATGTCACCGCGGTGGTCGGATTCACGATGTTGGTTCTGCTCCGGCTTCTGGCACTCAGTCCGCGCCTCGCGCTGACCGGCCAGGTGATGGTGTTGGCCGCGGCAGGCGCCGCCTTGGCCGGCGTCGGCTATACCTGGCTGACCGGGGCGGCGGTGCCGACGGTGCGGTCGTGCATCGCCGCGTTGCTGATCCTGGTCGCGCTCCAGTTGGGCCGCGAAGCGGTAACGCTGCGTCTGGTCGCGGCGGGCGCGATGATCGTCATGCTGTGGCGACCCGAATCGCTGGCCGGACCGAGCTTCCAGATGAGTTTTGCAGCGGTTGCGGCGATCGTGGCACTGCACGAAAATTCGCGGATGCGGGCGTTTCTGGTGCGGCGCGAGGAGGCCAGGGCCCGGCGCTTCGTTCGCGGCGTCGTTGCCCTGTTTCTGACCGGTCTGGTGATCGAAATCACGCTGGCCCCGATCGCGCTGTTTCATTTTCACAAGGCGGGTCTCTATGGCGCGCTGGCCAATGTCGTGGCGATCCCGCTCACCACTTTTGTCATCATGCCCGCCGAGGCGGCGGCGTTGCTGTTGGACAGCGTCGGGCTCGGCGCGCCTTTCTGGTGGGTGACAGGGAACGCGCTGGACCTGTTGATCGCACTGGCGCACCGGGTCGCCGATACGCCGGGCGCGGTGGCGACCTTGCCCGTGTTTCCGCCATGGGCTTTCGGCGTAACGGTCGTCGGCGGTTTGTGGATTTTGCTCTGGAGTGGCCGGATGCGCTGGGCCGGGCTGGGGCCGGCGTTGGCGGGCATGGCGATACTCGCGTGGCAGCCGTCACCCGATGTGCTGGTCACGGGCGACGGGCGCCATGTGGCTGCCGCTACCGGCGACGGCGGCTATGCGATGCTGCGCGCCCGGGCCGGCGATTATGTCCGCCAGACGATGGCGGAGGCGGCGGGAATCGATGCCCCGCTCGCCGCGCTTGCCGATCTCGACCATGTCGAATGCAACGTCGATTTCTGTCGCTGGACACAGCGCGACCGCGTCATGCTCGCCGCGTACGGGCGCGACCGGGTTGCGGGCGCCGATATGGCGGCTGCCTGTGCCGCGGCCGATGTCGTCATCGCCGACCGTTGGTTGCCGCGTGAATGCGTGGCACGGTGGATGACGATCGACCGCGACAGCCTGGCCGCGACGGGCGGCCTTGCGCTCTATCTGGACGAACCGCCGCGGGCGGTCACCGCGCTACGCAGCGGCGACGAACATCCGTGGCGCCGCCCGCAACAGCTTAGTGGTAACGACGAAGCAATCCCGACAGCCGTCCCTGCACAATGACCCGGTCGGCAGGGTAGCGTTGCGGCTCATAGGCGCTGTTCGCGGGGTCGAGGCGGATCATCGGCCCTTCGCGGCGGAAATATTTGAGCGTCGCGTCCTGTCCGTCGACCAGCGCGACGACGATGTCGCCCTCGCGCGCGGTGCTGGCTTTCTGGATCAGCGCGTAATCGCCGTCGAAGATCCCCGCCTCGACCATTGAGTCGCCCGATACCTCGAGCGCATAATGTTCGCCCGCGCCGAGCAGCGCGGCGGGGACGGCGAGATTGTTGTAATCCTCGAACGCCTCGATCGGGACGCCCGCGGCGATCTTGCCGTGCAGCGGTACTTCGACGATGTCGTTCGCGGCGATCGGCCGCATTGCGGGCGCGGGCTTGCGCAGCGCGACGACATTGTCGCTATCGTTGCGCACCGCGGGCTTGCTGCCTTCCGGCAGTTTGATGACTTCCAAAGCGCGAGCGCGGTTGGGCAGGCGGCGGAGAAAACCCCTTTCTTCCAAGGCACTTATGAGGCGATGGATGCCCGATTTCGACTTGAGTCCGAGTGCTTCCTTCATTTCCTCGAACGAGGGCGAAATGCCGCCCGCGTCGAGCTTTTGCTGAATGAAATGAAGCAGTTCATGCTGCTTGGCGGTCAACATCGATCATTCTCCGTCAGGGCTGATACCGGACATAATGAGAACGATAGTGGAACAGAGCGGGACTTGTCAAGCGATGACGATATAGTCCGCCGTCGCGCCTGCATCGCAGGGGGGTGCGCCGATGTCGCGGATCAGCAGCGCGTTCGCGGCGGCGAGCGGCATGGTCCTGCCGCTGTCCTGCCCGATCAGCGGGGTCAGGCGCCCGTTTTTGAGCCGCGCGCGCAGATAATCGCGGCGCCCGTCGCCACCGTCCAAGGCGATTTCGAGCGGTGCCCGGTGAACCGTAGGGAGCGGATCGCGCGCGCCCGCGAGATGGCGGACGAGGGGGAGCAGGAACAGCGTTGCGGTGACGAACGCCGACGACGGGTTGCCGGGCAGGCCGAGCAGCACCGCGTCGCCGATGGTCCCGGCCATCAGCGGCTTGCCGGGGCGCATCGCGATCTTCCAGAAATCGATCTGTCCGCCCGCGTCTTGCAGCGCGCCGCGGACATGGTCGTGATCGCCGACCGATGCGCCGCCGACGGTGACGATGGCGTCGTGACGTCGCGCCAACTCTTTCAAAAGCTTGGCTAGTATAGCGCGGTCGTCGCGGACGTGATGCGGCAGGCTGACGATAGCAGGTTCGCCGGCGAGCATCGCGGCGAGCATCGGGCTGTTGCTGTCGGGGATTTGGCCGGGGGCAAGGGCGCGTCCGGCCGGTACGAGCTCGTCGCCGGTGGTCAGGATCGCAACGCGGGGGCGGCGGCCGACCGCGAGCTGGCCTGCACCGCTCATCGCGGCGGCGGCAATCGCGCCGGGGGTGAGGCGCGTTCCGGCGGGGAGCAGGCATTCGCCCTCGGCAAAATCGTCGGCGCGCGCGCGGATATGGCGACCGCGGGCGCCCGGGCCTTCGCCGGTCAGCGTCAGCATCGCGCCATCGTCGGCGACATCTTCCTGAACCACGATGGCATCGGCGCCGTCGGGAAGAATCGCGCCGGTGAAGATGCGCATCGCCTCTCCCGCGCCGACCATGCGGTCGGGTGCGGCCCCCGCGGCGCTTTCGCCGGTGATCGTCCAGGGGCCGGGCAGGTCTTCAAAACGAATCGCATAACCGTCCATCGCCGACAGGGCCGCGGCGGGTTGGTCGCGCAGCGCGAGGATATCATCCGAGGTATAGCGGCCAACACATTCGGAAAAGGATATTTTCTCGGGCAGAAGCGGCGCGCGGAGCGCCAGCAAACGCGCCTGCGCTTCCTCGACCGGCAGCAGGCCGCTCATCCGGCGCGCCAGTCGCCGGAGCGGCCACCGCTCTTTTCGAGCAGGCGGATGTCGCCGATCACCATCGCGCGGTCGAGCGCCTTCGCCATGTCGTAAAGGGTGAGCAGCGCGACCGAGGCGGCGGTGAGCGCCTCCATTTCGACCCCGGTCGTGCCATTGGTCGCGGCGGTAGCAGTGACGGCGATGCCATTGGCTTCCCACGCAAAGTTGATGCCGACCTTGGTGAGCGCGAGCGGATGACAGAGCGGGATGAGGTCGGGGGTGCGCTTGGCCGCCATGATCCCGGCGATCCGCGCGGTCGAGAGGACGTCGCCCTTCGGCGCGTTGCCGCTGCGGATAGCTGCTAGCGCATCCGCGGACATGGTGATGCGGCCGCTGGCGACGGCGCGGCGCTGGGTCGCGGGCTTGGCGCCGACATCGACCATATGCGCGGCGCCGGTGTCGTCGAGATGAGTCGGTTTGAGTGTCATGGCGCGAGCGAAGCAAGGTGAGGGGGGAAAGGCAAGGGGAGAAGGGAAGTGGGGGGCGGGGGATTGGCGCTAAACCGACGGCAAATTTTCCGCGTACGAGCTCGAAATATAGAAGTCGCACGCATGGCATCCATGTCCGCTTCCCACCCCAAAGCGGACGCTCAGCCTTCGAGAAGCGCTTTCGTTGCCGCCGTGACGTCAGGCTGGCGCATCAGGCTTTCGCCGACGAGGAAGGTTTTGACGCCGCTGGCGGCCAAGCGCTGGCAGTCGGCGTGGGTGGCGATGCCGCTTTCGCCGACGAGCAGCGTGCCCGCGGGAACCAGTTTGGCGAGGCGTTCGGTGACGGCGAGGTCGGTTTCGAAGGTGCGGAGGTCGCGGTTGTTGACGCCAATCAGGCGCGATTTGAGCTTGCTGAGCGCGCGGTCGAGTTCGGCTTCGTCATGGACCTCGACGAGCACGTCCATGCCGCGCTCGATCGCGGCGGCCTCGATCTCTTGCATCGCGCTGTCGTCCAGCGCGGCGACGATGATCAGTATTGCGTCGGCGCCGATCGCGCGGGCTTCGGCGACCTGCCAGGGGTCGATCATGAAATCCTTGCGCAGCGCGGGCAGGGCGCAGGCGGTGCGGGCGGCGACGAGATAATCTTCATGCCCCTGAAACCAGGGGGCGTCGGTGAGGACCGAGAGGCAGGCGGCGCCGCCCGCGGCATAGGCGCGGGCGTGGTCGGCGGGGTTGAAGTCGTTCCGGATCAGTCCCTTGGAGGGCGAGGCTTTCTTAACTTCGGCGATGAGGGCGAAGCCGCCTGCGTCGATTTTTGCCTGCAACGCGGCGTGGAAGCCGCGCACCGGGCCTGCGTCGATGGCGTCGAGGTCGGAGAGCGAGCGCAGCGCGCGGCGCGCGGCGACTTCTTCGGCTTTGGTAGCGAGGATTTGGGTGAGTTTGTTCATTTGAGACTTCCCATATTTTCGTCATTGCGAGCGCAGCGAAGCAATCCAGAGTGGGCCTGTGCCGCTCTGGATTGCCGCGTCGCCTTCGGCTCCTCGCAATGACGACGTGGGAATATCATTTATAGGCGATCCAGCAGTTGAGCAGCGCGTTGGCGAGCCCCTTGTCGATCGCTTCGGCGGCTTCCTCGACGCCGTCGGTCAGCGTTGCGGCGGCGCCAGCGATGACGAGCGCCTCGGCGGCATTGTACAGCACCGCGTCGCGATAGGCGCCCGGGGCGCCTTGCAGTAGCTCGCGCAGCGCTTTGGCGTTGTCGGTGGCGTCACCGCCGCGGATGGCCTCGATCGGGTACGTGGGGAGGCCCGCGTCGCTGGCATAGCTGCGCTGCATGAACACGCCCTCGGCATTGACCACCGCAACCTCGTTGCCGCCGGCGAGCGACAGTTCGTCGATGCCTTCGTCGCCCGACACGACGCGCGAATGGTCGGTGCCGAGCCGGTGCAGCGCCTCGGCATAGACGGGGACATAGGCGGGGCGCGCGATGCCGATCAGCTGGCGCGTGACATGCGCGGGGTTGGCGAGCGGTCCCATCAGGTTGAAGATGGTGCGGCGGGCGAGCTTTTGGCGGATCGGCTGAATACGCTTCATCGCCGGATGATGGTTGGCGGCGAACAGGAAGCAGATGCCGAGATCGGCGAGGGTGGCTTCGGCGAGACGTCCGGCGCGCTCCATGTCGAGGCCGAGGACTTCGAGCGTGTCGGCGGCGCCCGATTTCGATGAAGCGGCGCGATTTCCGTGTTTTGCGACGGGGACTTCGCAGGCCGCGACAACAATCGCGACGGCGGTCGAGACGTTGAGCGTGTGATGGCCGTCGCCGCCGGTGCCGCAGACGTCGATCGCGCCCGCGGGCGCATTGATAGGGAGCAGCCGGTCGCGCAGCGCCTGCGCCGCGGCGGCGATTTCGACCATCGTCTCGCCGCGGTCGGACAGGGCGGTGAGGAATTCGGCGATCTCGTCCTCGCTGGTGCGCGCGTCGAGAATGTCGGCGAAGGCCTGCGCAGCCTCGTCATGATCCAGCAGATGCGCGGGATCGGGCAGCGGGCCGAAGCGGCTCATGCGGCTTGCCGCGCTGCTACGGGCAGTCCGGCGACCGCCATGAAGTTGGCGAGCATGGCGTGGCCATGTTCGGTGGCGATGCTTTCGGGGTGGAACTGGACGCCGTGGATCGGCAGATCGACGTGGCGGAAGCCCATGACGGCGCCGTCGTCGCTGGTGGCGTTGATGATGAGGCTGGCGGGAATGTCGACGACTTCGAGGCTGTGGTAGCGCGTCGCTTGAAACGGCGAGGGCAGGCCAGCGTAGAGCCCGCTGCCGTCGTGGCAGACGGGCGAGGTCTTGCCGTGCATCAGATGGCCGCGCTGGACGGTGCCGCCGAAATGCTGGCCGATCGCCTGATGGCCGAGGCAGACGCCGAGCAGCGGGCGGCGCGCGTCGGCGCAGGCGGCGACGAGGTCGAGGCTGATCCCGGCTTCATTGGGGGTGCACGGGCCGGGCGAGATCAGGATCGCCTCGGCGCCGGTTGCGAGGGCTTGCGACGCGGTCAGCGCGTCGTTGCGTTCGACGCGCACGTCGGCGCCGAGCTCGATCAGATAATGAACGAGGTTGAAAGTGAAGCTGTCGTAATTGTCGATGACGAGGATCATGGGGGTGCGCCGTAATGGGTGAAGGGGCGCGAGTGAAGCAATAAGTCCTTTTGCGCGGACGAGGCGGGATTTGCGGGTTGCGATCCTGCCCGTCGCAAAGCGATGGGGAGGGGGACCGTCGCCGCAGGCGATGGTGGAGGGGCGGCGGCGGTGCGTTTGGCCCCTCCGTCAGCGCTTCGCGCTGCCACCTCCCCATGGCTTCGCCACAGGGAGGATTGATTATTTCGCCATCAGCTTGGCCAGATCGTCTTTCCAGAATTTCGCCCATGTGTGGGTGCTGTGGCCCTTGGTTTCGGGGCTGGCGGGGATCAGGATGAAGCGCGTCGTCGGCATCCGCGCTGCTGCCTGTTCGGTGATGCCGTAAGCGGGCGGGTTGATGAAATCGTCGGCGCTGTTGATCCAGAGCACCGGCACATCGATTTTTTCGAGGTGTGGCCACGGGTTGTAGGTGCGCGAGGCGTCGAGCTGGTAGATGATGTCGTTGGCGTCGTTGCGGCCATAGGTGCGGGCGAACGCTTCGTCCTTGTACTTCTCCGCGGCTTCGCGTGTCGGATATTGGACTTGGAGCGCATAGGGATTGGCGCCCGCGATCAGGCTGAGCGAAGCGGCGGTGCGCAGGCCCGCGGCGGGCGGGCTGGTGTAATTGCCGTCCTGCCACAGCGGATCGGCCTTGATCGCGTCGATTGACAGCGTGCGCCACATGCGGTTCTGACCCGCGATCTCGACCGGCAGACACGCGAAAGGGGCAAGCTTTTCGGCGAAATCGGGGTACGTCTGGGCCCAGACAAAGGCGTGCATGCAGCCCATCGAGGTGCCGAGGATCAGCTTGAGTTTCTTGACGCCGAGCTTTTCGGTGAGCATCCGGTATTGCGCGCTGACCATGTCGTCATAGTCGTAGCGCGGGAATTTCATGCGCAGCCCGTCGCTGGGTTTCGACGAGGCGCCGTGGCCAAGATTGTCGGGCAGGATGATGTAATATTTCGCGGTGTCGAGCGGTTGACCGGGGCCGAACAATTCATTGGCAAACTGCGGCTGAAAGAATTGCTTGCCGGTGCCGCCAGTGCCGTGAAGGATCATCACCGCGTTGGTGATTTCGCCCTTTGCGTCGCGCTGCGGCGTACCGAGCGTGGTGTAGTGCATCCTCAATTCGGGCAGTTTTTCTCCGCTGGTGAAGGCGAAATCCTGAAGGATCGCGTCGCCTTCGACCGAGCCCGCGGGGGTTTGGGCGTGGGCGGGAACGCTGGCGAGCAGCAGGGCGAGCGGGGCGATCAGTTTGCGCATGGCGCGACGCTAGCGGGCAGGGCCGGGCTTTCCAATATCCAATCCGTCATTGCGAGCGCAGCGAAGCAATCCGGAGCCTGCGTACACCGCTCTGGATTGCTTCGCTGCGCTCGCAATGACGACGTGTTGGCGGATCGCGCCTCGGCTATTGCCCATATCCCGGCGTGCCCGCCAGTCGCACCGCTTCGCGCGCGGCGGCGAACAGCGCGCCCGCCTTGGCCTCGCACTCGCGCTGTTCATAGGCGGGGTCGCTGTCGGCGACGATGCCGGCGCCCGCCTGGACGTGCATGACGCCGTCCTGGACAATCGCGGTGCGCAGCACGATGCAGCTGTCCATATTGCCGTCGGGGCCGAAATAGCCGACGCCGCCCGCATAAGGCCCGCGCGCGTCGGCCTCCAGCTCGGCGATGATCTGGCAGGCGCGCACCTTGGGGGCGCCGCTGACGGTGCCCGCCGGGAAGCCGGCGAACAGCGCGTCGATCGCGTCCTTGCCCGGCGCGATGCGGCCGATCACGTTCGAGACGATGTGCATGACGTGGCTGTAGAATTCGACCGTGTAGCTGTCGGTGACGGTGACCGAACCTCCAATGGCGGCGCGGCCGACATCGTTGCGGCCGAGATCGAGCAGCATCAGATGTTCGGCGCGTTCCTTGGGATCGACGAGCAGGCTTTCGCGGTTTTCGGCATCCTCGGCACTGGTGCGCCCGCGCGGGCGGGTGCCCGCGATCGGGCGGATCGTGATCTCGCCGTCGCGGACGCGCACCAGGATTTCGGGCGACGAACCAATCAGCGCGAAGCCCGGCAGGTCGAGGAAATAGAGGAAGGGTGAGGGGTTGATGCGGCGGAGCGCGCGGTAGAGATCAAAGGGCGGCAGGTCGAAGGGGGTCGAGAAACGCTGCGACAGCACGACCTGAAAAATGTCGCCTGCGGCGATGTAATCCTTGGCCTTGGCGACCATCGCGGCGAATTGCGCGGGCGGGGTTGCGGGGTTGGCCGCGATGGCGTCGGGCAGCGCGTCGGTCAGGGCGCGGTCGGCCGACACGCTGGCGATCGACAGACGCGCGGCGATGGTGTCGAGCCGGTCCTGCGCTGTCTCGATCATCCGGTCGAGCGCGCCGCTCGCATCGGGCCAGATCGGCGCGATCAGGAACAATTCGTCGGCAAGGCGGTCGAAGACGAGGATCGTCGTCGGGCGGACGAACACCATGTCGGGCAGGCCGAGTCCGGCGCCCAGCGCGCGCGGGATGCGCTCGACAAGGCCGATGGTTTCGTAAGCGAAGAAGCCGACGAGCGTCGCCAGCGCCTTGGGCAGGCCGTCGGGGACGTCAAAGCGGCATTCGGCGACAAGATCGCGCAGCGCCTGCAATGCCGGGGTGGCGAGCGGTTTGAAGGCGCCGCGGTCGTGCCGCCAGTCGCGGTTGATCCGCGCGGCGTCACCGGTCACTTCGAACATCAGGTCGGGGTCGAGCCCGATCAGGCTGTAGCGCCCGCGCGTCTCGCCGCTTTCGACCGATTCGAGTACCCAGTCGCCGCGCCCGGGCTCGATCAGCTTGAGCGCCGCGGAAACTGGGGTTTCGACATCGGCGATCAGCCGCTGCCAGACAACCGCGCCACGACCCTGCGCCAGCGCCTCCAGCGCTGCGGCTTTGCCTTCCAGCGCCACCGCGGCGTTATTCGGCGACCGGCGCGTTGCCGGTCAGTTCCTGGCGCAGCTGGTCGACCAGTTTCTTGTTGATCGTGACGCCGATGCGGCGTTTGGCCTCGGCCGCGAGCTGTTCGACCAATTCGTTGCCGAAAGCGGGCGCGAGCGGCTGCGCGATCGCGGCGACGCGCGCGGGTTCGATCGACTTGGGATCGGGGCGCTGGACGTCGGCGAGCGCGATGACCAACCAGCCGCGATTGCCGGGGATTTCGAGCGTCTTGACGCTGTTCTGCGCCATCGAGAACAACAGGGCCACTTCCGGCGGCACCGGCTGGCCGTCCTGGCCCAATTCGCCGCGCCGCCCGCCGATGGTCTGGACGCTGCCGATGTTCGGCCCCGCTGCCGCGACCGCCGCGCCAAGGCTTTGCCCGCCTTCCACCGCCTTTGCGATGGCGCGCGCCTTGTCGCGCGCGATTTTTTGCCCCTGCGCGAGCCGCCAGTCGGCGAGCAGATCGGGCCGGATCTGGGCAAACGGCGGCGGTGCGGCGGCGATGATGTTTTTGACGGCGTAGATCGCGAATTTTTCATTCTCGACCAGCGTGGCGAGCTGCCCCTCGCCCTCGGCGGCGCCTTGGAACGCCTGGCTGACCAACGGTGCGAGTTCGGGCGACAGGCTGTATCCCGGCTGGCCGGGCGCCCGGCCGCTGGCGAGCAGTGGCGGGGTCGTGGCGAGCGCCAGTTTGCGGTCGGCGGCAATTTCCTCGATCGACGCGCCGCTGTTCACCGCGTCCTGAATCGTGTTGTAATAATCGACGATGGCCTCGTTCGCTTTGTTTTTGGCGAGTTCGGCGCGGATTTCAGGGGTGGCATCGGCCAGGCTGCGCGCGGGGCGGGCGGTGATATCCTCGACCCGCGCCACGACCCAGCCAAGCCCGGTCTGGAACGGTCCGATGACGTCGCCACGCTTTGCCGCGAAGGCGGTTTTGGCGGCTGCGTCGCTGGTCGTTGCGGCATAGGACGACAAGGTCAGCTCGCCCGACATCGAAGGCGCCAGTCCCGCAGCCTGGGCCGCAGCGGCAAGCGCGGTGCCGCCGCGAACCTTTGCGGCAAGGGCGTTGGCGGCCGCCTGGTCGGGGGCGATGACCTGCGCAAAGCGGCGGGTTTCGCTGGCGGCGAACTGGCTGGCATTATCCTTGTAGACCCTGGCGATTTCGGCGTCGGTCACCGCCGGAACGGGCGCGCTTGCCGCATCGAACAGCGCATATTGGATGACACGGCGTTCGGGGATGGTGAACTTGCCCCGGTTTTGCGACAGATGGGTTTGCAGGGCTGCGTCGCCGGGATCGGTTGCCGGGGCGAAGGGGCTCGCCGGGATGAAGGCGGCCTGTCCGCGCCGCTGTTCGAGGAGCAGCGCGGCATAAGGCTGGGCCATTCCGGTCGCGAGGCGCGGCATCGAGGCGATCGGCCCGGCAAGCTGTTCGAGCAGCAATTGCTGGCGCAGGTCGCGGCGCAGCTGCGCCTCGGTCAGCCCGTTTTCGCGCAGGAAGCTCTGGAAGCGGGTCTGGTCAAAACTGCCCGAAACGCCCGCAAACGCAGGAATGTCGGCGATACGTCCGTCGATCAATCGCTTGCTGACGCCAAGGCCCATGTCGGTCGCGAGCTGTTCGAACGCCATTCCCTCGATCAGCTGGTCGAGCACGCGGTCGAGGCCACCCGATTCGACAAAGGCCGCCATCGTCAGCGTCGGCTGATCCTGTCGCGCCTGGTTATAGGCAAGGCGGACGCGGTCGCGCAGTTCGCCGAGCCCGATTTCCTCGCTGCCGACCTTGGCCACATTGGCGCCGCCGATGCCGCCGAACGTCGAATTTCCGGTAACATCGCTGAGCGCAAAGGCCACGCCGACCAGCACCACAAAGGCGAGCGCAAGGAACTTGCCGATGGTCGAGGAAAACATGCGGCGGATGGCGGTAATCATGGGGCAGGCGATCTTTCGGCGGGGCGCGGGAATGCGCGGTCGCGCGCTGCTTTAGAGGCGTCGCGGCACGGCATCAAGGCGCGAAAGGGGGTTTTCGCGGACCCATGACATGCCTTGCGCAGCGCCCCCGCGCGCCGCTAGGGCAAAGACATCGGCAAGGACAACGGGAGTAAACGGGCGATGGCACGGCGCAAATATGTGGTCGGCAACTGGAAAATGAACGGGACGACGACGGCGCTGGCCGAGGCGCGGGCGATTTTTGCCGCCGCCGGCGAACACCCCGGCGTCGACGTTGCGCTATGCCCGCCGTTCACGCTGATCGGGGCGATGGCGGGCGCAGTTCCCGGCGCCGCGGTCGGCGGACAGGATTGCCACAGTGCCGCGTCGGGCGCCTTTACCGGATCGGTTGCGGCGGACATGTTGGCGGATGCCGGGGCCAGTCTGGTGATTGTCGGGCATAGCGAGCGGCGCGAAGGATGCGGAGAAAGCGACGCGGATGTGCGGGCGAAGGCCGAGGCCGCGCTCGCGGCGGGCCTGACGGCGATCCTGTGCGTCGGCGAGCCGCGCACGGTGCGCGAAGCGGGCGGAGCGATCGATTATGTGCTGGCGCAGATTGCGGGATCGGTTCCCGATGATTTTGCCGCGGACCGGCTGGCGATCGCTTACGAACCGATCTGGGCGATCGGCACCGGGCTGGTGCCGACGGTCGCCGATGTCGCGGCGATGCACGGCGCGATCCGCGGCGCGCTGGCGGAGCGGTTCGGCGATGCGGCGCAGCAGATGCGGCTGCTTTACGGCGGATCGGTGAATGGCGACAATGCCGCCGAATTGCTGGGGGCAGGGGATGTCGACGGGGCGCTGGTGGGTGGCGCGAGCCTGACGGCGGCGAAATTTGTGCCGATCGTGGCGGCTGCTGCGGCATTGGGGTGATTAGCCTGATCCTCCCTGTGGCGAAGCCATGGTGAAACCCCGGCACGTTGAAATCGCGCGAGGCATAGACATAGGCGCGCTGCGCACCTGGCAAACGGGTCGCGGCTTCGATCCGGTCCGGCTGGCGAACGAT
>NZ_JADKYM010000033.1 GCF_015475875.1 Sphingopyxis solisilvae
TGCTCGTCGCACAGGGTTGGTATGATTTCGCGACCCCCTTCTTTGCCGCCGAATATGCGCTGTCGCGCACCGGCATCCCGCAGGATCGCATCAGCGGCGCGCGATCCCAGCTCGAAGCCGATGAACCAGAAGGTGCGCAGCAGGAAGGCGCCGAGCATCCACACGACGATGGTGATGTCCGATTGCGACGCAAAGCCGATCCACAGCATGACCAGCGAGAACAGGAACAGTGCCAGGACGATCAGGATCAGGTCGACCAGCAGCGCGCCGAACCGCAGCCCCGAACTCGCGATCTTGAGCTCGAGGTCGACCCCTTCGGGGGTGACGAACTGGCGGACCTTTTTTGCGCGTGCTGCGCGCGACTTCGCATTGGCCTGTGCGGCGGTGGCGCTCATGTGACATCCTCGCGCCGCGGAAGGTAATAATAGGCAAGCCAGAACAGCAGCATCAACGTACCGATGCCGTAGCGCAGCATCGTGTCGGTGATCAGCTGGCGCCCGAAGCCTTCGAGCAGCCCAGCCATGAACAGCATCAATATGACCCCGATCATCACCTTGCCCGCGGTTCTCCCGGCCTGCGATGCCGCCTGCAACCGGCTGCGCGCGCCGGGGAAGACGACCGCGGCGCCGATGCGCAGCCCGGCGGCGCCCGACAGCGCCGCGGCGAACAGTTCGGTCGTGCCATGGATGAACAGCCAGCCGCCGAAGTCGAAACCCAGCCCCTTGCCCGCAAACACCGCCATCATCGCGCCCAGCCCGATGCCCTGATAATATTCGAGCATCATCGTCGGTACGCCGAAGGCAAAGCCCAGCGCGAAGGAGAGGATCGACACGCGACTGTTGTGGGTGAAGAGATAGGTCGCAAACACGTGCAGCCCGCTTTCGCTCTCGCTCGCCGCCTTGCCATGCCCCAGCGTCGATTGCAGATATTCGGCAGTGGCGCGCGGGTCACGCCCGCCCGCCATGTCTTCGCCGACAAAATTATAATACCATTCGGGGTTGCTCGCGACGAGCGAATAGCTGGTGATCGCCCCGAGCAGGATGATCAGCGAAATGATGATCGTCTCTTTCCACACCGACCGCACCGCGGCGGGCCAGTCGTAAAGGAAAAAGCGGCGGATGCGGCTCCAGCGCGTCTCGCGCACGCCATAGACGAGGAAATAGCCGCGGATCGAAAGCGCCTCGAGATGATCGAGCAACGCCTTGTCGAGGCTCGTCGCGCGCGCGATCGACAGCGACGACAGGGTGGCGCGGTAGAGCAAAGGCAGTTGCAGCAACTCGTCGCTGGTCAGCGCCTTGGCGCCCTTTTTCTCCAGCTTGGTGAGCAACAGGTCAAACGCGATCCAGTCGGCTTCGCGTTCGGCGCGAAAGCGGCCGGTCGAAAAACTCGGGGCATCGGGCGCGCGGGCGGGGGCGGGCGATGGAATCACAGCGTCCCCGCCCGCTTGATGCCCAGATAGGCCTCGACCGCGCTGGCACCCATCGCGTCGGCGGGTACTTCGATCACGTCGGCGCCGAGGCGCTGGAGCCGCGCGATCACCAGCTGCCGGTCGCGCAGCATCGCCGCGGCGACGTTCGACCGCGTGACATCGGCGCCGGTTTCGGGACGGCGGCGCTCCTCGCCCTCGACCTCTTCGTCGCGGATGACGACGAACAGCAACCGGTGCTTCTTCACCAGCCGTCCCGCGGCGCGGATCATCAGGTCGGCGCTCGTCGCGTCGGTGAATTCGGTGAACAGGATGATCAGTGAGCGGCGGTTGAGCTGCGCGCCGAGCGTCGTCAGCGCGAGGGTGAAATTGCTTTCGACATGCGCATAGTCGATCAGGCTGGCTGCGCGCTGCAACGCCGGGAAATCCTGCGTGTGCATATAGGCGGGGGTCAGCGTGTGCGGTTTTGCGGCGAACGAAAACAGGCTGATCCGGTCGTTGAGTTTCAGCCCGACATAGGCGAGCAGCAGCGCCGCCGACACCGCGCGGTCGACGCGCGGCATGCCGCCGACGGGCTCGGCCATCGTCCGTCCGCTGTCGATGGCGAGGACCACGCGGTTGTCGCGCTCGACGCGATATTCCTTGGCCAGCAGTTTGACGTGGCGTGCCGACGCGTTCCAGTCGATCGCGCGGCGGTCCATCCCCGGCTGATATTCGGCGAGTGCTTCAAACTCGGTGCCTTCACCGCGCAGGCGCTGCTGGCGCAGCCCGAACCAGCTGTTGCGCTGGAACAGCCGGCTGCCCTCGTCGGTCACCGCGCGCAGGCTGGGAACGACGCTGATCGTGCCGTCGATGGCAAATTTGCGCTGTTTCCAGACCAGCCCGAGCGGTCCCGCCCAGCGGATCCACAGCGCCTCGATCGCCGCTTGCCCGCGCCGCGATGCGGCGAGCGGCAGGTTGCGGGAAAGGGCTTCGCTCCCGTTCGCCCGGCGCATATCGCCCGCCAGCCGCCCGCCCTCGACAAAGCGCTCGTCGAGCGCGACCGCCAATTCGGCGCGCGGCGGCACCGCGGGTCCGGTCGCGGTAAGCACCAGGTCGAACGGATCGCCCACCCCGACCTGATGCGGAAAACGCGCATCGAGGCTGAGGTGGCGCGGACTGGCACCCGCGATCGTATCAAGGATCAGGCACGCGACGATCACCCCGATCCAGCCGGGCGCGACCAGCCACAGCTCGGGCCGCACCAGCCCGAGCGCGAGCGCCATCGGGGCGCCGAGCAGCAGCAGATAGATCGCGCGGCGGGTCGGGTAGATCATCTCAGCCTGCCACATATTTTCTCGTCATTGCGAGCGCAGCGAAGCAATCCAGAGCGGCTTGCCACGCCCTGGATTGCTTCGCTGCGCTCGCAATGACGCGGTGATGATTAAAAGATTGGACTCCGATCACCGCGGCACTTCCTCTCGGTCGAGCAGCGCCGCAACGACCTGTTCGACGCTGCGCCCTTCGATTTCCGCCGCCGCCGACAGGATGACGCGGTGGCGCAGCACCCCGGCGGCGAGGCGCTGGACATCGTCGGGGATCACATAGTCGCGCCCGTCGAGCGCCGCCGCGGCGCAGGCGGCGCGCGCGAGCAGCGTCGCGGCGCGCGGGCTGGCCCCGCATTCCAGATCGGCGCTTTCGCGCGTCGCGCGGACCAGGCGGACGATATAATCGACGATCTCGTCGGCCAATCGCACCGTGGCGATCGTGTCGATCACTGCCGCGATCGTCGCCGCGTTCGCAACCTCGGTCACCCCGAAATCCCCGACCGCAGGGCTTTTGAAACGCCCGCCATGCTCAGCAACGATGCGCCGCTCCTCGTCGGCGGCGGGATAATCGACGACCAGCTTGAACAGGAAGCGGTCGAGCTGCGCCTCGGGGAGCGGATAGACGCCCTGCTGTTCGATCGGATTCTGCGTCGCCAGCACGGTGAAACGCGGGCTCATCACATGCGCCTCGCCGTTGATCGTCACCCGCCGCTCCTGCATCGCCTCGAGCAGCGCCGCCTGCGTCTTCGGAGGGGTGCGGTTGATTTCGTCGGCGAGCAGCAGCTCGGTAAAGATCGGTCCCTTGGTCAGGGTGAAGCTCGAGGTCTGGAAGTTGAACAGGTTCGATCCCAGAATGTCGCCGGGCATCAGGTCGGGGGTGAACTGGATGCGCCCGAAACCCAGCCCGGTGGCGCGCGCGAACGCCTGTGCCAGCAGCGTCTTGGCGGTGCCCGGCGGCCCTTCAAGCAGCACATGGCCGCCCGCGAGCAGCGCGATCGTCACCATCCGCGTCAGCTCGGTCTGACCGAACACGACCTTGGCGACCTCGCCCTCGATCGCGGCGCCGAGCGCCTGAACGCTCTCGATGGGATTAGCTGTCACGCAATAGATCCTTCCTGATGTCGTGCAGCGCCTGTGCGTCTGCAAGGAATTCGTGGGTGTTGCGGGCGAACGGCAGGCGCCGCGCGATCGCAGAGAAAAGGTCGCTGCCGCTCGGCAGATGCCGGTCGATCCACGCGTCCGTTTCGGCGTCGTCGAGGCCGCCGGGCGCGTGCAGCCGCCGCGCTATCGCGCTGCGCTGGCTGCGCACATAGGCTTCGGCGCCGTCGAGCTCGCGCCGCGCCTGTTTGATCAGGTCGGCGCTGTTGGCGATCAGCGCCGCCTTCGACACCGCAATCGCGCGCGCCGGTTTCAGCGCCGGGCCGAAGCGCATCCACGCCTGCCACAGCGCGAGCAATCCGGCGGCGATCAGGCACAAAGTGATGCCGATGAACGGCGGCACAAAGGCAAAGCGCAACAGCGAGCGTTGGCTGCCGAAGCCATTCAGTGTCAGGTCGAAGGCAATCCCGTCGGCGGCGGCGTCCTCGGCGATGGCATCGATCAGCCTCGCCGCGGTCACCGCCTTTTCGCGGGTGGAAAAGGCGAGGTTATTGATGAGGTCGGGGTCGGCGAGAATATAGCGATCACGATCGCGCGCACGCGCCAATATGACACTGCCATCGGCCGCGACAATCAACGGATCGAGGCCATCGCCCGTGATCATGTGAAGCTGGCCAGGGTCAATCAGACGTATTTCCCGCCCGCCCACCCAGCCGCGCGCGTTTTCATTGGCCGATTTGGCGCGGCCGACGCGGACCTTGCCGAAAACTTCCTCGGGCAGCAGCCGCGCCGGGGGCAGAACGGCCATACCGCCGCTGACCCAGCCGGGCTTTGGTGTCTGGCCGGGAATGGCCATCGCCTGCCATTTGGGAAGCACGACCAAGACTGGCGCATCGCCCTGGGCGACGAGAAGTTCCTTCATCTCCTCGGGACGGGTGCGCGCCGTTGGGGTCAGGATGGTGAGCTGCGTATAATCGTCATCTTGCGTCGTTTCGACCCGGCGCCTCAAGTCGACGTCGGCGTTGCTGCGTTCGAGCAGATCGACGATCCCGGCATAGCCCGGCGCCGCTTTCGAAAGCGCATGGCCGCCGCCATCATTGCCGCTGCTGAGCTGCGGCCCGAGCGCGATCAGCGCCCACAGCGCGACGAACGCGATCACCCCGATCACCACGACCCCCGCGATCAGCCGCGGGTTGAACCCACCGTCGCTCGCCGCCCCGGCGCTCATGCCCGCGCCCAATTCTTGGGCACCGTCAGCTCGGCATAAGCGCTGCGACATTGCTCCCACGCGCTCGCGTCGATCGACCGCCCGCCGAACAGGCTGATCTCGACCGCGCGCGCAATGCGGCTGAACGCGTCGCGGGCGACGCCGGGCAGATCGCGTGCCTCGGCCAGATCGCGCGAAGTCATGGCAGGCTTGACCAGCCCCGGACGGCGGCCGTCGATATCCTCGACGCTGCGATAGAGCAGCAGATGGACCGCCTCGGCAAAGCGGCCCTCGGCGGCCAGCGCATCGGCCTCGCTCAGTAGCGCGCGGGCCGCGCCGGCTTCGGCCAGCCCGACATCGTCCGCGGCATCGTCGTCGCCCGACTTGCGCCGGAACGGCAGATTGTCGACCCAGCGCGCAAAGGCGGGGACAAAATGATAGAGCAGGAACAGCGCGAACAGCGCGGCGCCGATCCACAACAAAGGCTTGGCGGCGGGGGCGCTCCACTGGAAAAAGCTGGCGATCATGTCGAACAGCGATTTCAACCATTCGGGGGTCGGCGGGGGCGGCGGGGGCGGCGGGGGGAAAGCCGTCTGGATCTCGCCGCCTGCCACTGTTTGCGTGTAGCCATGGTCGACGAGCTCGGGATCAAGCAGCCAGCCCTGCTCCTGCGACCCGGCGACGGTCGATGCTTGCGCGATCCATAAGGATATCATGCTGAAAAGATGGCCCCGCCGCGATCGTGCATCGCCATGGTGGTAGCGCGAGCGGGCGCGGCAAGGCAAGAGATGCTTGCGCGCCAGACTGCCCCCTTTATAGCGCGCGGCAAACCGGCCCGATCGTTACGATGGTAACCGCGCGGCCGCGCAACAGGAGAGACAAGTGGACGCGGCGCAGGCGGTACATCAAAAATTCCTCGCGGCGCTGGCGGGGCGCGCGTTGCCCGATCGCACCGATGCGCCGGACCCCGCCGCGATCGGCCTGTCGCGCGCCGACGCCACCGATATTTTCCTGTCGCAGCTGACCAGCCGCCAGATGGACCGGCTGTCGCGCACGTTGCAGGCGCGCGGTGAGGGCTATTACACGATCGGTTCGTCGGGGCACGAGGGCAATGCCGCGGTCGCCGCGGCGCTGCGCGTCACCGACATGGCGTTCCTGCATTATCGCTCGAACGCGTTCCAGCTGCACCGCGCGCGGCAGGTGCCGGGGCAGACGCCGACCTGGGACATGCTGCTGAGCTTTGCCGCGTCGAGCGAAGACCCGATTTCGGGCGGGCGGCACAAGGTGATCGGATCGAAACCGCTCAATATCCCGCCGCAGACATCGACGATCGCGTCGCACCTGCCGAAAGCGGTCGGCGCCGCCTTTTCGATCGGCATCGCGCGCCGTCTGGGGATGAAGGACCTGCCGCTGCCCGACGATGCGATCGTGCTGACCAGCTTCGGCGACGCGTCGGCGAACCACTCGACTGCGCAGGGCGCGTTCAACACCGCGGGCTGGGCGGCGTTCCAGGGTTCGCCGATGCCGCTGATTTTCCTCTGCGAAGACAATGGCATCGGCATTTCGACGCGCACGCCGACCGGCTGGATCGAGGCGCAGTTCCGCCACCGCGCCGGGCTGCATTATATCCAGTGCGACGGCACCGACCTGGCCGCGGCCTATGCCGGGGCATGCCAGGCCGCCGACTATGCCCGACGCTATCGCAAGCCCATATTCCTCCATATGGCGACGGTGCGGCTCTATGGCCACGCCGGGTCGGACGTACAGGGCGCCTATCTGCCCAAGGCGCTGATCGAAGCCGACGAGGCGCGCGACCCGTTGCTGAAAGGTGCGGCGCTGATGGCCGAGCAGGGCTGGATGAGCCCCGTCGAGATTGCCGACGCCTATGAAGACATTGGCGCCACGCTGGCGCGGCAGGCCGAGGCCGCGATCCAGCGCCCCAAGATCACCACCCCGGCGCATGTGATGCAGAGCATCGTGCCGCCGAAACGCGAGCTAACCCGCACCAACACCCCGTCGGACGAGGATCGCCGCGCGATGTTCGGCAGCGACGCGGGTGCGATGGACAAGCCGCAACATATGGCGCGGCTGCTCAGCTGGGCGCTTGCCGACCTGATGCTTGCCTATCCCGAAATCGCGGTGATGGGGGAGGATGTCGGGCCGAAGGGCGGGGTCTATAACGTCACCGCGAAGCTGCATCAGCGCTTCGGGTCGGCCCGCGTGATCAACACTTTGCTCGACGAACAGGCGATCCTGGGGCTCGCGATCGGCATGGCACACAACGGTTTCGTGCCGATGCCCGAAATCCAGTTCCTCGCCTATGTCCACAATGCCGAGGACCAGATCCGCGGCGAGGCAGCGACGCTCAGCTTCTTCTCGAACGGCCAATATACCAACCCGATGGTCATCCGCATCGCGGGGCTGGGGTACCAGAAGGGTTTCGGCGGACATTTCCACAACGACAACAGCTTGGCGGTGTTCCGCGACATTCCCGGCGTCATCCTCGCGGTGCCGTCGAACGGCCGCGACGCGGTGGCGATGCTACGCGAATGCGTGCGGTTGGCGCGCGAAGAACAGCGCGTCGTCGTGTTCGTCGAACCGATCGCGCTCTATATGACCCGCGACCTCCACGAAGAGGGCGACGGCCTGTGGACGAGCGTCTACGAGGCGCCCGGCGAAGGGTCGCCGATCGGTTTCGGCGACGTGGGCGTTCACGGGGACGGCACCGACCTGGCGATCGTCACATATGGCAATGGCTATTATCTGTCGCGGCAGGCCGAAAAGCTGCTTGCCGCCGACGGCGTCAACGCGCGCGTGATCGACTTGCGCTGGCTCGGCCCGGTCGACGAAGACAAGCTCGTCGCCGCGGTCGGCGATGCAAAGCGCATCCTGATCGTCGACGAATGCCGCATCACCGGCTCGCAGAGCGAGGCACTGATGGCGACCTTTGTCGAGCGCACGCCGGACAAGAAGCTCGCCCGCATTGCCGCCGACGACAGCTTCATTCCCTTGGGCAAAGCCGCAACGCTGACTCTACCCAGCCGCGACAGCATCGTCGCCGCGGCGAAGGAGCTGTTGGCATGACCGCGCGCAAAACCGCGCTCGTCGTCGCGCCCGGCCGCGGCACCTATGGCAAGGGCGAACTCGGCAGCATCGCGCGGCTGCACGGCGCGCGCTTTGCCGATCTGATCGCAAATTTCGATGGCCAGCGCCGCGACCGCGGCCAGCCGACGGTGAGCGAACTCGACGGCGCCGATCGCTTCAGCGTCGCGACGCACATGCGCGGCGACGTCGCAGCGCCGCTGATCTATACCGCGACCGCGCTCGATTACCTCAGCATCGACCGCGAAAAATACGACGTCGTCGCGGTCGCGGGCAATTCGATGGGCTGGTACAGCGCGCTCGCGCTCGGCGGGGCGGTGTCGGTCGCGGATGGATTCCGCATCTCGAACGCGATGGGCCTCAACAGCCAGACCCACGGTCCCGGCGGCCAGATTTTGCTGCAGGTCGTCGACGAGGACTGGCGCCCGGTGCCGGGCCTACGCGAAACGCTGCTCGCCTTGGTCGCCGCCATCGACGCGCGCGCCGATCACGATCTGGCGCTGTCGATCGATCTCGCCGGGATGCTCGTTTTCGCGGGCGACGAAGCGGGCCTCGCCGCACTGCTCGCCGAAGCGCCGCCGACGCCCGGGCGCGACCCGCTGCGCCTCGCGGGCCATGGCCCGTTCCACACGTCCTTGATGTTCGGCAGTTCGGACAAGGCAAGGGCCGAGCTGCCGCCCACGCTGTTCGGCGCGCCGACACTGCCGATGGTCGATGGTCGCGGCCACATCTGGCGCCCCCTGTCCAGCGACCCGGGAATCATGTGGGATTACACCTTCGGTCATCAGATCCTCGCGCCCTACGACTTCGCGCTGTCGGTGCAGGTTGCGGTCAAGGAATTTGCCCCCGACGCCATCATCCTGCCCGGTCCCGGCGACACACTGGGCGGTGCGATCGCGCAATCGCTGATCGCCATCGGCTGGCAGGGCATCGCGGGCAAGGCCGACTTCATGGCGCGGCAGGCGTCGGATCCGATCCTGCTGTCGATGGGCCGCGCCGAACAGCGCGCGCTGGTCACCGGCTGAGGCGTCACCGGAAACGATTAGGGCCGACAGGGAAAGGAACCTCCCCTGCCGGCCCTGCCGGTCGCGCGCGATCAGGTGGGGTTGACCCCGCACGGGTGAACGGCAGCGCCCCTGGGGACCAACGCAAGAGCGGTGCGCCGTTCATGATCCTTATAGGCGCGCGCGCATAACCTTGGCCGCGCGCACCGGCGATCATGCACCGAAATGGACCGGATTGGCCGTCGCGCCGCGCGCTTGTTCGGCGATGAACTGCCAACGCAGCAGCTCTGCAACATTGCCTGCCCCGGCGCGGCGCATCAGCTTGGCGCGGTGAACCTCGACCGTGCGCGGGCTCAGATCCAGCTGCCGCGCGATCGCCTTGTTGCCCAGCCCCGCCGCGATCGCGCCCAATATGCTGCGCTCGCGCGGGGTCAGCGCCGCCAGCCGCACCTCAGCCTCGCGGCGCTGGTCGAACACGAAGCATTGCCGCCGCCACGCGTCCAGCGCGGCGTCGACCCGGGCGCGAACCCGTCGCGGGTCGAGCGGGGCCGGCAGCAGGTCGCATGCACCGCTGCGCAATATTGTCGCGGCTTCGCCAACTTCCAGCGTGTCGGCCGCGACCAGGATGCAAACATGCTCGCGTTTCGCCGCATGCGCCAACAGCTCGGCAGCGTTCGTGCGTCCCGGCTGTCGCCATTGGCGGAGCAGGATCATGCTGCCACGATCGTCGTCCGCCACCGCGGCCAGCCAGTCGTCGGCGTTCGCAAAGCTGCGCACGATGCGGTTGCGCGATGTCAGCGCCCGAAAACAGGCAGCGCGCTCGATCGGGTCGGGCAGGACAAGATGGATATGGCCGCCGGCTTCGCTCACTCGGCTCTGGTGCAATCTGGCGCCTGGCGCAGCCAGCAATTGCCTGTCGACACTGGCACCAAAATGGTGCGTGCCGGGCTGACATCGCGCATCGCGGCGGCTGTTTCGCCGTCCCGTTACGGGCGCCCCATTCCCCCGTATAGTAAAGCGCGCGGCGCTCTGACGGAGTTCTATGGCAGGAAGTGGAGCGGGTGAAGGGAATCGAACCCTCGTCGTAAGCTTGGGAAGCTTCTGCTCTACCATTGAGCTACACCCGCCCGGGGCTGCGCGATTGGCACAGGCGCGCGCGGCGGTCAATATCGCGTTCAGCGCGCGGTTTCGCTGATCGTTTCCATCGCGACGAAGGTCGAGGTGCTGGCGACGTGCGGCAGGCTGGAGATTTTTTCGCCGAGCACGATGCGATAGCGGCGGATGTCGACGGTGCGGACCTTGAGCAGATAATCGAAGCTGCTCGCGATCATATGGCATTCCTCGACCTCGGGGATCGCGCGCACCGCCGCGTTGAATTGCTTCAGCGCCGCTTCGCGCGTGTCGGACAGCTTGACCTCGGCAAAGGCGACATGGTCGAGGCCGACCTTCGCCGGATCGACGATGGCGGCGAAGCCCGTGATCACGCCCTTTTCGACGAGGCGGCGGACGCGCTGTTGGCACGGCGTCTTGGACAGGCCGACCTGCTGCGCGAGATCGGTAAAGGTGATGCGGCCGTCACGGCGCAGAATCGCCAGGATTTTTCGATCGAAATCGTCCAGATCGACTGCAAAGGGCATATCTTTCATCATATTCGACTAAAACTGATCCGAAAATAGGTCAAAATATAAATCTACAGACGCATAATCGGTCAGATCGTCGTGCGATCCTGCGATATGCTGCGCGTATGACCCAGACCAACGACCGCGCCGCCATCCGTGCCCTCGCCCGCCGCAGCGAAGCCGATATCGTCGCCGACCTGCGCGCGGCGCTTGCCGCGTCTCCCGCCAGCGTCGACGCGGTGACCCGCCGCGGGCTGGACCTGATCCGCAAGGCAAAGGCCGAGGGCGACCGCGAGACGCTCGTCGCGCAGCTGATGAACCGCTACCGCCTGTCGACCGAGGAAGGCGTTGTGCTGATGTGCCTTGCCGAGGCGCTGCTGCGTGTCCCCGACAGCGCGACCGCCAATGCGCTGATCCGCGACAAGATCGCCGGGCGCCACTGGAAGGAAGGCGACGACGAGGACAGCCCGCTGATCGTTGCCTTGTCGGCACACGGGTTGTCGCTGGGGTCGGCGACCTTGATGCTCGATGCGATGGGTAGCAAGGCGAACCCGCTGAGCCTGCTCAAATCGATGGTGCGCCGCTCGGGCGAGCCGGTGATCCGTCAGGCGGCGCTCGCGGCAATGAAGCTGCTCGGCCAGCAGTTCGTGATGGGCGAGACGATCGACGCCGCAGTCAAGCGCGCCGACAAGGAGAAGTCGGAGCTTGCCAGCTTCGACATGCTCGGCGAAGCGGCGCGCACCGCCGAGGATGCGGCGCGCTATTATGACAGCTATGCCGACGCGATCACGCGCATCGGCCGCGATGCGAAGCCCGGCGACCCGCACGCCAACCATGGCATCTCGATCAAGCTGTCGGCGCTCCACCCGCGCTACGAATATCTCCAGCGGTCGCGGGTGATCGGTGAACTGGTGCCGCGGGTGATCGAACTCGCCAAGGCGGCGCGCGCGGTGAACATCCCGCTGATGATCGACGCCGAGGAAAGCGACCGGCTCGAACCGCATATGGACGTATTCGCGGCGCTGGTCGACGCGGGGATCGCCGACGGCTGGACCGGGCTGGGCATCGTGATCCAGGCGTATCAGAAACGCGCGCCCGCGGTGATCGAATGGCTGGCCGAGCGCGCCCGCGCGCGCGGGGTCAAGCTGTCGATGCGGCTGGTCAAGGGCGCCTATTGGGATACCGAGATCAAGCGCGCGCAGACGCTGGGCTTAAGCGATTTTCCGGTGTTCACCGCGAAGCTGCACACCGACCTCAATTATATGCGTTGCGCCCAGCTGCTGCGGAACGCGCAAGATTACATCTACCCGGCGTTCGCGAGCCACAATGCGATGACGCTGGCGTTCGTCACCGAACTGTTCGCGGGAGCTGATTACGAACTGCAACGGCTTCACGGCATGGGCGAAGGCGCGCATGACGCGCTCGTCGCGCTGTTCCCGCCGCCGCGCCCGGTGCGCGTTTATGCGCCGGTTGGGACGCACCGCGACCTGCTCGCCTATCTTGTCCGCCGCCTGCTCGAAAATGGCGCCAACTCCAGCTTTGTTCATCAGTTTTCGGATCCCGATGTCAGCGCCGAACAGCTCGCGGTCGACCCGCGCAGCGTCGCGAGCGCGGCGGCGCCGAACATTGCGACCGGCCTCGGCCTGTTCGATCCGGCGCGGCGCAATTCGCGCGGCTATGATCTGGGCGAACCCGGCGTCCCCGAAGCATTGGTCGCCGCAATCCGCGCAGCGCGGCGCAGTGACCGGGTCGCGGCGCCGATGGTCGGCGGCGTGGCGCGGACGGGTGCGGCCGATCCGGTGCGCAACCCCGCGACAGGCGCGGTCGTTGGTCAGGTAATCGAGGCCGAAGCGGCCACTGTTGCCGATGCTGTCGCCGCAGCGCGCGCCGCGCAGGGCAATTGGAGCCTAGCCGGAGGTGATTTCCGCGCCGAACGGCTCGAACGCGCCGCCGACCTGCTCGAAGAAAATGACGCGCTCTTCCTGGGCCTTGCGATCGACGAAGCGGGCAAAACGCTGGTCGACGCGATTGCCGAGGTGCGCGAGGCGGTCGATTTCCTGCACTATTATGCGGGGCAAGCGCGCGCCGATTTCACCTATCCCGTGGCGCTGCCCGGCCCGACCGGCGAGCGTAACGAGCTGATGCTCGAGGGCAAGGGCGTGTTCGTGTGCATCAGCCCGTGGAACTTCCCGCTCGCAATCTTCCTTGGGCAGGTCGCGGCGGCGCTCGCCGCGGGGAACAGCGTGCTCGCCAAGCCCGCCGAACAGACGCCGTTGATCGCGCACGCCGCGGTCGAGCTGCTGCTTGAGGCGGGGATCCCTGGCGATGTGCTGCATTACCTCCCCGGTCGCGGCGAGACGGTGGGGGCGGCGCTGACCGGCCACCCCGACATCATCGGCGTCGCTTTTACCGGATCGACCGCGGTCGCGCGCGCGATCAACCGCGGGCTGGCGATGCGCGACGGGCCGATCGCGACGCTGATCGCCGAAACCGGCGGCGCCAACGCGATGATCGTCGATTCGACCGCGCTGCCCGAACAGGTCGCGCGCGACGCGGTTGCCAGTGCGTTCCAGTCGGCGGGGCAGCGCTGTTCGGCGCTGCGGCTGCTTTGCGTGCAGGAAGATGTCGCCGATACGATGATCGCGATGGTCGCGGGCGCGATGGCCGAGCTCAACGTCGGCGATCCGGCGCTGCTGGAGACCGACGTCGGCCCGATCATCGACGACGAGGCGCGGGCGAACATCGCCGCCTATGTCGCCGAAGCGCGCGCCGCGGGACGCGTGATTGCCGAGGCAGCG
Source organism: Sphingopyxis solisilvae (assembly GCF_015475875.1). Lineage (GTDB taxonomy): Bacteria > Pseudomonadota > Alphaproteobacteria > Sphingomonadales > Sphingomonadaceae > Sphingopyxis > Sphingopyxis solisilvae. The sequence goes on from NZ_JADKYM010000033.1 coordinate 13,562, forward strand.
CGGACGAACCTGCCCGCGGGCGGCCATTTCGTGCCGCCCGTCGTGATCCGCCTCAACCATGTCACCGACCTGAAGCGCGAGATTTTCGGCCCGGTGCTGCACGTCGCGACGTGGAAGGGCGGCGAGCTCGACGCGCTGATCGACGCGATCAACGCGTCGGGTTACGGCCTTACTTTGGGCGTCCACACGCGCATCGACGGGGTCGCGGCGCATATTGCGGCGCGCGCGCAGGTCGGCAATGTTTATGTCAACCGCAACCAGATCGGCGCGATCGTTGGGTCGCAACCCTTCGGCGGCCGCGGCCTGTCGGGAACCGGACCCAAGGCGGGCGGCCCGCATTATCTGCACCGCTTTGCCGAGGAAAAGACGATCAGCACCGACATCACCGCGGCGGGCGGCAATGCGGCGCTGATGGCGGGGTGAACCATACGTCGCCCCCGCCTGCGCGGGGGTGACGTGGGGTTACGCCCCCGGCACGCCCAGCAACTGCGCCTGCGCCTTCAAGCGCCCCGCTGCCGCCGGATTCGCCGCAATCCCGTCCTTCAGTGCCTGCGCCGCTTTCGCGGTTTCGCCCAGCGTCATCCGGCTGCGCATCAGCATGATCCAGCGATCGACGTCGGCGGGATCGGCTTTCAGCTTCGCCTCCAGCCCGTCGACCATGCCCTGGATCATCTGATCCTGCTGGCCCTTGGGTAGCTGCGACGCGGCTTCCATGTCGGCGCGGCTCGGCCCCGGAATGCCGCGCGCCGCGACGGGCATTTCGTCGGCGGTGAGCGGGCGCGCCTGCGTGCGCGCGAGCCGGTCGGCGACGTCGATCTGGCGGATGGCGCCGACCTGCTCGATCGTCCGGCGCAGGTCGACCTCCCACGGCGCGCCCTGCGGCGTGTCCGCGAGCAGCGCGAACCAGTCCTCGATCGCGCCGCGGTGATCCTTGGCAATGTCCTTCTTTACCGCAAGGAAATAGCGCGCGCGCGGATCCCTGGGGTTGAGCGCGATCGCCTTTTCAAATGCGGTCAGCGCCGCAGCGGGCATCGGGTCGCTGTCGCTGCCCATCACCCGCGCCTCGCCCAGCGCCGACCACAGGCCGGCCGAGTCGGGCGCCAGCGCCGTCGCCTTTTCAAACGCCGCGGCCGCGCCGCCGAAATCGCCGGTGTCGAAGCGTGCGGCGCCGAGCGCCGACCAGGCTTCGGCGCTGTTCGGCTCGCTGCGGGTTCGCGCCTCCAGCGCCGCCAGCTGGTCGGTCGGCGCGGCCAATGCTGCCGCGCTATCGGCGGCCGGGGGCGCCGAATCGCGCCAGATAGCGTAGCCGACGGCCGCCGCGAGCAGGACAAAAGCCGCGACCAGGATCGCGCGATTGGTGGCGCTCATGCCGCGCGTGACGCCCTTGGTTTCGTTCATTTCCACCCCTTTTGGCCGGACCCGAAAAATATCGGTCGCCGCGGCGCTGCCATATTGCCTTTGCCCCGCGATGGTGTAGCCTTTCCCCTACAAGGTCGGTCAACGATAAAATCGTCAGGGGTCGCACCGGCTTTCCCGGTTTTTTGGGGAGGGGTGCATGGCAGTATCGGATCATGTCGATTTTTCGACATTCATGGAAGGCGTCAAACGGCGCAACCCGGGGCAACCCGAGTTCGTCCAGGCGGTGCAGGAGGTGTCCGAGGACATCTTCGATTTCATCGCCGACAAGGAAGAATATCACGCGCAACAGATTTTGCGGCGGATCGCCGAACCCGACCGGGTGGTGTCATTCCGTGTCTGCTGGGAAGATGACAATGGCAATGTCCGCGTCCAGCGCGGCTGGCGCGTCCAGAACAACAATGCCATCGGGCCGTACAAGGGCGGCATCCGTTTCCACCCGTCGGTCACCGAATCGGTGCTCAAATTCCTGGCGTTCGAACAGACGTTCAAAAATGCGCTGACCGGGCTGCCGATGGGCGGCGGCAAGGGCGGGTCGAACTTCAACCCCAAGGGCAAGAGCGTGCGCGAGATCATGCGCTTTTGTCAGAGCTTCATGACCGAACTCTATCGCCACATCGGCGCCGACGTCGATGTTCCGGCGGGCGACATCGGGGTCGGCGGGCGCGAAATCGGCTTCATGTTCGGCCAGTACAAGCGGATCACCAACGAATTTACCGGCGTACTCACCGGCAAGGGGCTGGAATGGGGCGGCTCGCTGATCCGTACCGAGGCAACCGGCTATGGTGCGGTCTATTTCCTCGCCAACATGCTTGCCGCCAAGGGTCAGGACCTCACCGGCAAGACCGCGGTGATTTCGGGTTCGGGCAATGTCGCGACCCACGCGGCCGAAAAGATCGTCCAGCTGGGCGGCAAGGTGCTGACGCTGTCCGATTCGGGTGGGTTCATCCATGATCCCGACGGCATCGATCAGGAAAAGATCGACTGGGTGAAGGCGCACAAGACGCATCGCCGCGGCCGGATCGAGGAATATTGCGACGAGTTTAAGAACGCGAGCTTCACCGCGGGCAAGACCCCGTGGGGCGTTAAATGCGATGTCGCCTTGCCGTGCGCGACGCAGAACGAATTGCTCGGCGAGGATGCCAGGACGCTGGTCGCCAATGGCTGTATCGCGGTTTCGGAAGGCGCGAACATGCCGACCAACCTCGACGGCGTGCATGTGTTCAAGGATGCAAAGATCATGTTCGCGCCGGGCAAGGCCGCCAACGCCGGCGGGGTAGCGGTGTCGGGCCTGGAAATGAGCCAGAACAGCGGGCGGCGCAGCTGGAGCGAGGCCGAGTTGCAGCAGATGCTGAAGGATATCATGGACGGCATCCACAAAAGCTGCCTGACGTACGGCGACCGCGGCGGCGGCTATATCGACTATGTGAAGGGCGCAAATATCGCCGGTTTCAAGAAGGTAGCCGACGCGATGCTGGCATTTGGCGTCGTTTGAAGGCAGAATAGCCGGCAGGGTAAAGGGGGTTCGGGCATGACCACCGACGCGGGTTCAGGGCGCGGCGAGCGACCGTGGGCGGCCATATCGGCGTTCGCGGCGATGCTGCTGGCGCTGGCGATCGCGGCGTTCGTGCTCGCTCCGCCGGCCCGGTCGCAAGGCGACGTCGGCGCGCGCTACACCGGCGTCGCGTCGTGCGCCGGATCGACCTGTCACGGTCGGATGGAGGGCGACGGCACCGTCGTCCGCCAGGACGAGCTGATGAAATGGCAGGAACCCTCGACCCCCGGCGGCGCGCACAGCCGCGCCTGGGCGGTACTGAACAACAGCCGCAGCCGGTTCATCGCGCGCAATCTGGGGATCGGCGATCCCGCGACGGCGCAGATGTGCATCGGCTGTCATGCGACGGCGGGGGCGGTCGCCGCAAAGGGCGCGGTGCGCGGCACCGTGCCGCTCGAAGACGGGGTTGGCTGCGAATCGTGTCACGGCCCGGCGGGCGGCTGGCTGGCGAGCCATTATGCCGGGGTCGGCACCAACGCCAATCCCGACGCCGAAATGCGGCAGAAACATCTCGCCAACCTGTCGGCGGGTCTCAAGAAGCTCGAGGATCCGGTGGTCCGCGCGGGGGTTTGCGTCGATTGCCATTTCGGGTCGGCGAGCGACGGGCAGTTCGTCACCCACCGCATCATGGCGGCGGGGCATCCGCGGATCGCGTTCGAACTCGACCTGTTTTCCTCGATGCAGGCGCATCATCAGGAGGACGCCGATTATGGCTGGCGCAAGTTCGGCGCCGCCAATGGGCGCACCGACCATGTCCAGATGTGGGCGGTGGGGCAGGCGACCGCGATCGAGCGCAGCCTGACATTGTTCCAGTCGCGCCGCGGGACCGAGGGAATGTTCCCCGAATTTTATTTCCTCGATTGCCACAGCTGCCACCGCCGTATCTTCGACCAGGCGAAGCCGGTGCGCACCGGCATCGACAATCCGGGGCGCCAGATCCCCGAGGGGATGCCGCCCTATAATGACGAAAATCTGATCATGCTCGCCGCCGCCGCCCGCATGGCGTCGCCCGCGCTCGCCGACCAGCTCGCGGCGCGCACCGCGGCGTTCCACAAGGCGATGGCGACCGACCGCGCGAGCGCGGTCGCGGCGGCGGCGCAATTATCGCAGACGGTAGCAGCGCTCAAAAGCGCGTTTGCCGCGCGCAGCTTTTCCGGCGCCGACGCCTTTGCGATGGTCGAGGCGATCTCGGCCAAGGCGATCGGCGACCGTTTCACCGATTTTTCGGGATCGCAGCAGGCGGTGATGGGGGTCGACACCCTGCTCAACGCGCTGGTTTCCTCGGGCCGCGTGACGGTCGGCGCCGCGGCGGGCATCCGCAGCGACATCGACCGCGCCTATGCCGCGGTGAAAGACCCCAATGCCTATAAGCCCGCCGAATTCCAGGCCTCTTTCGGCAGCGCGGTACGCGCGATCCGGGCGCTGCGGTAAGGTCATGCAGGGCCAGAGCCATCTCTTCCGCTCGGCGGCCTTTGCCGCGGTGGGGGCGCTGCTGCTGACATCGTGCGGCGGTGGCGGGGGCGGCGGCAGTACGCCGACCCCCAGCCCGGCGCCCGCACCGACGCCGACCCCGACCGGCGGCCTCTACACCCCGCCCGCCGCCGAAGCGCTGACCGTCGCCGATGTCGAACGGGTACTTGCGCAAGCGATCGCCGAAGCGCAGGCGCGAAATCTGCCGTCGGTGATCGCGGTGACCGACCGCGTCGGCAATGTGCTCGGCGTGTTCCGCATGACCGGCGCGCGCGCCACCGCGACGACCTCGGCGGCGCCAAACGGCGTCAGCATCGACGCGCAGAATGTGACTTTCCCGGCCGAGGGCGGCGCGATCGCCAAGGCGGTGACCGGCGCGTACCTCTCGAGCGGCGGCAACGCCTTTTCGACGCGCACCGCCAGCCAGATCGTCCAGCAGCATTTCCCGCCCGCGCCGACGACCGTCGGGCTGGAAAGCGGGCCGCTGTTCGGGGTGCAGTTCAGCCAGCTGCCGTGCAGCGACCTGTCGGCGCGATTCGGCGCGGCGGGCAGTGCGGCGCTGATCGGCCCGAAACGCTCGCCGCTCGGCCTCGCCGCCGATCCGGGCGGGTTGCCGCTCTACAAGAATGGCGTGCTGGTCGGCGGCGTCGGGGTGATGGGCGACGGCGTCTATGGCAGCGATCCCAATATCCTCGACATCGACAATGACGCCGAAGAGTTTATCGCGCTCGCGGGGACACGCGGGTTCGAGGCGCCGTCGACGATCACCGCCGACAAGATCACCGTCGACGGCACGTCGCTGCGCTTTTCCGACGCGACCTTTGCCGGGGTGCAGACCAGCGGCAGCGCAAGTTTCGCCAGCCTCAACGGCGCCGCGGGCAGCCTTGTCGCGGTCATCGGCTATGCCAATGCCGCGATCATCGCAGGGGTGGCCTATGGCAGCGAAGCGTCGGGCATCCGCGCCGCGACCGCCGCCGAATTTTCCAATCGTGACGCCTTTGTGCTCACCGACGGCAACGGCGCCAACCGCTATCCGCTGCGCGCCGGAACCGACGGCGCAAGCAACCCGTCGCCGCTGTCGCTGGCCGAAGCGCGCGCGGTGCTGGAGGAAGCTTTCACGGTGATGAGCCGCGCCCGCGCCCAAATCCGCCGCCCGCTCGACAGCCGCGCGCAGGTGACGATCAGCATCGTCGATACCCATGGTTCGGTACTCGGCATCGTCCGCTCGCCCGACGCGCCGATCTTCGGCACCGATGTCAGCCTGCAAAAGGCGCGCACCGCCGCGTACTTCTCGAGCGCGCAGGCCGCAACCGAGCTCGGCGCCAACGCCAGCGCCGACATCCGCCAGTTCGTCCCCGCGACGCGCAGCTTCCTGAACGACCCGGCGGCGCTGTCTGGCAATGTCGCCTATGCCGACCGTGCGATCGGCAACCTGGCGCGCCCCTATTTCCCCGACGGCGAGGTCGGGCGCCCGCCGGGGCCGCTGTCGCGTCCGATCGCGCAGTTCAATCCTTTCTCGACCGGGCTGCAATCGGCGCTGATCATTGGTAATCTCGGCGCCCATCTGGGGTTTGTGTCGGGCGCCAGTCCGACCGACACGCCGCAACGCTGCACGACCCTGCCCGATATCGCGCCGGGACAGAACCGGCTACAGAACGGCATCCAGATTTTCCCCGGATCGGTCCCCATCTATCGCGGGAACCAGTTGGTCGGGGCGATCGGCGTGTCGGGCGACGGCATTGATCAGGACGACATGATCAGCTTCCTAGGCGCGCATAACGGCGGTGCGCGCGCCGGCGGGATCGGCAATGCACCGGGCGCCATCCGCTCGGACCGGGTCGTCGTGACTTTGGCCGACAACCGCACCGTCCGGCTGCGCTATATCAGCTGCCCGTTCGCGCCCTTCCTCGACACGGCGCAGCAAAATGTCTGCGACGGGCTATAGGCGATGATGGCGGGGGGCAGCCTGTGGCCGATCATCGCGACGCTCGCGGCGCAGGGCGCGCCGGGCGGCGAGGTGACGCCGCCGCCGCCAGCGCCCGACGATCCGCCGGTTGCCGGTGGCGCCGCAGCCGCCGAACAGCCGGGCGACGAACTGATCCCGCCACCGCCGCCGGTTGGCTGGCAGGACATGATCAAGGATGATCTGGTGACGCAGATCATCGAAGGCCGCCGCCGCCCCGGCTATCGCCCCGACCTGCCCGATGCGCTCACGCAGGACAATGTGGGCGCGCTGCGCCCGCCGCCGCCGCAGGCGTTTCCGGGGATGGAGGACCAGTTGCCGGTTCCCGACCGCTGGCGCCTGATCGAGAGCCTGGGGGTGGTCAAGGAACGCTGGTTCGATCCCTACCACCAGAATACCTACAAGGGCGACCGCGCGATCGACCGGAGCAAGGTGCCGTGGCTGCCGATCAAGGGCGACGACTGGTTCATTGTCGCCAATGCGGTGTCCGACACCGTGTTCGAACCGCGCACCTTCCCGATCCCGGTCGGGGTCCAGACCACCGAACGGCCGGGCAGCCTCGACGTGTTCGGCAAGGATCGCAGCTTTGTCTTTGCCCAGACCTTCATCGTCGGTGCGGCGCTGATCAAGGGGTCGACCGCGTTCAAGCCGCCCGACATCGAATATCGCATCACCCTCGCCTATCAGGCCAACTATGTCGATGTCCCCGAACGGCGCGTGCTCGACGTGCGCCCGTCGAAGGCAAGCCATCGTTATGACGCGTTCCTGGGGGTGCAGGAATTGTTCGTCGACAAGCATCTCGGCAACACGTCGGATCGCTATGATTTTTACTCGGTGCGCCTCGGCATCCAGCCGTTCCAGAGCGATTTTCGCGGCTTTCTGTTCAACGACAGCCAGCTCGGGCTGCGCTTCTTCGGCAACCGCGACAACAACCGCTTCCAGTATAATTTCGCGGCCTTCTGGCGGCTCGAAAAGGACACGAATTCGGGCCTGAACGACATCACCCAGACCCCGCGCGACGATTTCGTGCTGACCGCCAACCTGTATCGTCAGGATTTCCCGGTCGTCGGGCTGACCAGCCAGGTCAGCGTGACCTATAATATGAACCGCGAAAAGAACGACGTGCAGATCGACCACAACGGCTTTCCCGTGCGTCCGGCGCTGCTCGGCGACCTGCGCGGGCGCGAATATGATGTCGTTTATCTGGGCTATAGCGCCGACGGACGGATCGGGCGGATCAACCTGACCGCGAGCTTCTATGCGGCGCTGGGCGAGGACCGGAACAGTTTCTTCACCAGCAAACCGGCGCAGATTCGGGCAGGTTTTGGCGCGGTCGAGCTCAGTTACGACCATGACTGGATGCGCTTCCGCCTCTCGGGCCTTTACGCCACCGGCGACGGCGACCCCTATAACAAGACCGAGGGCGGCTTCGACGCGATCTTCGAGAACCCGATCTTCGGCGGCGCCGACACCAGCTACTGGATCCGCCAGACGATTCCCTTTGCGGGCGGCGGGCGCGTCATTTCGGTCAACGGCCGTAACGGGATCCTCAATTCGCTGCGTTCGTCGAAGGAAGAGGGGCAGTCGAACTTCAACAATCCCGGCACGGTGTTTGTCGGGGTCGGCGCCGATTTCGACCTGACCCCCGAATTTCGCGTCAGCGCCAACGCCAATCATCTGTGGTTCGAAAATACCGCATCGTTGCAGGCGCTGCGCATGGAGGGCTCGATCCCCAAGGATATCGGGTTCGACCTGTCGGTCGCCGCGATCTGGCGGCCAAAGGCGACGCAGAACATCGTCGGGCGGCTGAGCGGCGCGGTTCTGTTGCCCGGCAAGGGCTTCAAGGACCTGTTCGACAACAAGAAACAAAACGACGCCTATGTGTCGATCCTCGCCAATGTGATTTTGAGTTTTTGAGATGCTGATGCGCAAACTCTTTGCCCTGTTGGCCTTTATCGCGATGTGCGCCGCCTTCGGCGCCAGCGTGACGCGCGCGGCCGAGGAAGAGAAACCGCTCAAGATCACCTATCGCTTCACCCCGCCCGCGCCGCGCGAGCAGAGCGAGGCCGATGTCGCCGCCAAGTCGGAGGGTTGCTACAGCTGCCACACCCGCACCGATCAGCCGTCGATGCACGCGACCCCCGCGGTGCGGCTCGGCTGCACCGACTGCCACGGCGGCGATGCGAGCCAGGTCGGTACCCCCTCACTCGGTTACAAACACCCGACGAACAAGGCGGTGATGGCGCTCGCGCACCCGCAGCCGACCCTGCCCGGTGCCTGGCACGATAGCTCGGCGAACCCGGTGCGCAGCTATACTCTGCTCAACAAGGAATCGCCCGAATTCATCCGCTTCGTGAACCCCAGCGATTACCGCGTCGCGCGCGAGGCGTGCGGCGCCTGCCACCTCGAGGTGATCGAGGCGACCGAACGCTCGCTGATGTCGACCTCGGCGATGCTGTGGGGCGGCGCGGCGTATAACAACGGCATCGTTCCGTATAAAAATTACGTGTTCGGCGAGGCTTATACGCGCGACGGCAAGCCCGCGTGCATCCTCTCCCCCTCGTCGCGGCTGACCAAGGAAGAATATGCCGAGGCGTGCAAGCCGAGCTTCGGCTTCGACAAGATTCTGACCGACGAAGAGAAAAAGCGCGGCGCGCTCGCCAAAATGTATCCGCTGCCGCGCTGGAGCGTCATCCCGCCGGGCGACGTGTTCCGCGTTTTTGAACGCGGCGGGCGCAACATCAACACGCAATTCCCCGAGATCGGACTGCCCAACCCGACAGGCCAGATACAGCGGCTCGAGGAACCGGGGCGCCCCGACCTCAAACAGTCGAACCGCGGCCCCGGCACCGGGCTGCGCGTCGCGATCCCCGTGCTCAACATCCACAAGACGCGCCTCAACGATCCGCTCATGTGGTTCATGGGGACCAACGACCAGCCGGGCGATTATCGCCATTCGGGCTGCTCGGGCTGCCACGTCGTCTATGCCAACGACCGCGAGCCGCGCCACAGCCTGACCTACGCCAAATATGGCCGTGACGGCGAGACCGATACGGTCGATCCGACGATCCGCGAGAAATTATGGACCGAGGGCGGCTATGGCGGCGGCAAGAAATCCGCGGGCGGCGGTCATGCGGACGCGTCGCATATGGCCCCCGACGACGGCTTTATCGGCGGCACCGGCCATGGCGGCTTGATCGACCCCGCCGCCGCGGCGCCCGGCGCGCCGCAGCGCGAACCCCGGCCGCGCCGCGAATCGGGGCATCCGATCAGCCACGCCTTCACCCGCGCGATCCCGACGTCGCAGTGCATGACGTGCCACATGCACCAGCCGAACATCTTCCTGAACTCGTACCTCGGCTACACGATGTGGGATTATGAATCGGACGCGCCGCAGCTGTGGCCCGGCCCCGACAATAGCGCGCCGCGCCCGCCGGGGATGAGCGACGAAGACTATCAGAAGAAATACAAGCAACAGCGTTACCCGACCGCCGCCGAGGCGCATGCGGTGCTCGAACGCAATCCCGAAGGGGCGGCGACGCGGGGGCTGTGGGCCGATGTCGAATTCCTGCGCGACGTCTATGACGTCAACGATACGAACAAGGACACGCAGTTCGCCGACTATCACGGCCATGGCTGGAACTTCCGCGGCATTTTCAAGCGCGACCGGAACGGCAATCTGCTGAACGCCGACGGCAATATGTCGACCTATGGCACCGACACCGCGAACATCATCGATCCGAAGGATCCGGAAAAATGGCGCAAAAGCTGTAGCCATTACACCGACCCCAAGCAACGCGACCTCTGCCTGTCGAGTGCCGACCCCGGCAAACCGGGGGTCGAGGGCAAGTTCGTCGCGCCGGGCATCAACCCCGGCAAGTCGGTCCATTTGATGGACATTCATGCCGAAAAGGGGATGCAGTGCGCCGACTGCCACTTCGCGCAGGACAGCCACGGCAACGGCTATATCCAGGGCGAGGTTGCCAACGCGGTCGAGATCAGCTGCAAGGATTGCCACGGCACCGCCGACGCCTTCCCGAACCTGCTCACCTCGAACGTCGCGGCACGGCCGCAGGGCAATAATCTCGCGCTGCTGCGTAACCCCGACGGGCGCCGCCGCTTCGAGTTCCAGTATAATGACGATGCCGAGGTTATCGGCCTGATCCAGCGGTCGATCGTCGATCCCAAGCTCGAATGGCAGGTCAGCCTGGTCAAGCAGTCGGTGACCGAGGGGCCGCATTTCAACGCCAAAGCGGCGCGCGCCAAGCTGATGGCGCGCGCGGGTAGCGAGGACGGCAAATATGAATGGGGTCCGGGGGTCGCGAAGGAAGACCGCGCCCACGGCGACGACAAGCTGACCTGTTTCACCTGTCACCTGTCGTGGACGACGAGCTGCGGCGGGTGCCATTTGCCGATCGAGGCGAACTGGAAGACCAAAATGCACCATTTCGAGGGTGAGGAGACGCGCAATTTCGCGACCTACAACCCGCAGGTGGCGCGCGACGAAATGTTCCAGCTCGGCCGTCACCAGCTGACCAAACCCGGCGAGCCCGGTCCGAACGGCGAAGTACGCGGCATCATCACCCCGGTCCGCTCGACCTCGGCGTTGATCCTGTCGTCGACGAACATCAACCGCGAGCGCATCTATATCCAGCAGCCGCCGATTTCGTCGGCGGGCTATTCGAGCCAGGCCTTCGCCCCGCATTTCCCGCACACGGTGCGCCGCCAGGAAACCAAGCAATGCAGCGACTGCCACGTCGCGGCGAATGACGACAACAATGCGATCATGTCGCAGCTGATGCTGCTCGGTACCAACTTCGTCAACTTCGTCGGTCTCAATGTCTGGTCGGGGCAGGAGAACAGCTTCCAGGCGACGCGCGTCACCGAATGGGACGAACCGCAGGCGGTGATCGGCAGTTATCTGCACAAATATAGCTACCCCGATTATTGGAAGCTGCACGTCGATCAGAACGGGAAGGAACTGAAAAACTGGGTGCGCGGCAAGACCTTCGACAAAAAGGGTTCGGGCGAGACGCGCGCCCTCGAAGAATTCGCCAATATCGTCCAGGGGACCAGCGGTCGCGTGAACTGCCTGCAACAGCGCGGCGAATATATGTTCGTCGCCGAAGGTCGCGGTGGCTTCCGCGTCTATGACATCGCGTCGATCGGCAATAAAGGTTTCTCCGAACGCATCGTCCGCGCCCCCTTCTCGGCGCTCGGGCACAACACGCATGTGAAGACGAAGAATGCGACCTGCATGGCGCTGGCGACCACCCAGCCGATCAGCGTCAGCCGCAACGAGGCGATCGTGCGCGACTTCCCCGAAAACCACGAACAGGTGATGCACGAAATCTATCGCTACGCGGTCATCACCGACAGCGTCGAGGGGCTGGTACTGGTCGATGTCGATACGCTGGCCGACGGCGAGTTCCGCAACAACAAGCTGAAACGCGCGCTGACCTGGAACGAGGGCAATGTGCTCGCGGGCGCGCGGCACGTCACGCTGGCGGGCAGCATCGCCTATATCACCACCGACGCCGGGCTGATCGTGCTCGACCTCTCGACCCCGCTCGCGCCGAAGGTCACCGCTCAGCTGCCGCTGACCGACGCGCGCGCCAGCGCGGTGCAGTTCCGTTACCTCTGGGTCACCGATGCCGACGGAGTGAAGCTGTTCGACGTCACCAATCTGGCGCGGCCGACCTCCGTGCCCGAGGGAACGGTCCGGCTCGCCAACGCGCGCAAAATCTATCTCGCGCGCACCTATATGTATGTCGCGGCGAAGGCAGACGGGCTGGTCATCGTCGATGTCACGCGCCCCGCGGCGCCAATCGTCTGGCCCGGCCTGACCTTTGGCGGCACCATGACCGATGCCGAGGACGTGATCGTCGCATCGACCAACGCGTCGCTGTTCGGTTACGTCGCCGACGGGCGCGGGGGGATCAAGGTGATCCAGCTGACCAGCCCCGACAATCCCGGTCTTTACGGTTTCTCGCCCAAGCCGACCCCCGAACTGATCGCCTGGGCGAAAACCCCGTCACCGGCGCTCGCGCTGTCGAAGGGGCTCGACCGCGACCGGGGGGTCGACGAGACCGGCGGCCAGATGGCGGTGTTCGGGCGCCTTGGCTCGCGGCCGTTCACCCGGCCCGAGATGGAGAAGCTGTTCCTGAACAGCAAGGGACTGGTCTACAAGGTCCGCGACGAGGTCGATCAAAGCGTGTGGCGGCCGCCGTTAGCCTATCCGAACTGACGACCAGGGCAGGTAACGACCGATTGCGGACGTTTCTTCTCCCCTCCCGCAAGCGGGAGGGGTCGGGGGTGGGCAGCGTCGTGGCCTCCTCCATCTGGACCAGCGCGTCGAACATGCCCGGCGTTTCCTTGTCCCACGCCTGG